>CAVOTZ010000019.1:0-192562 GCA_963699465.1 uncultured Alphaproteobacteria bacterium | reverse complement strand
ACACACCGGCCCGCCCTCCGCTGCTTCATCGCATATTTGAGATCAACGCATGAACCTCCGGGAATTCTCATCACCGGCGCTGAGGCAGGCGTTGCAGCCCAACATCTGGGACATCGTCGCGCTGATCCTGGTGACCGGCGCGATGGTGCTGATCGTCTATGGCGGCGAGCAGACCACGGCGCCGCTGTCGGCGCTCGACATTGCGCCGGTGACGCTCGACCCAATCAATCTGCCGCTCTATGCGTTGCGCACCACGATGCGGATGCTGCTGGCGATCGTCTGCTCGATCATCTTCACCTTCATCTACGCGGCGCTGGCCGCCAAGAGCCGGCGCGCCGAGATGGTGCTGATCCCGCTGCTCGACATCCTGCAGTCGGTGCCGATCCTGGGCTTTTTGACCTTCACCGTCGTGTTCTTCATGAACCTGTTTCCCGGCCGCGTGCTCGGCGCCGAACTGGCCTGCGTGTTCGCGATCTTCACCAGCCAGGCCTGGAACATGACCTTCAGCATGTACCAGTCGCTGCGCAACGTGCCGAAGGACCTGGAGGAAGCCTCGCAAAGCTTCCACCTCAGCGGCTGGCAGCGGTTCTGGCGGCTCGACGTGCCGTTCGCCATGCCGGGCCTGATCTGGAACACGATGATGTCGATGTCCGGCGGCTGGTTCTTCGTGGTGGCCTCGGAAGCCATCACGGTCGGCAACACCACCGTCACCCTGCCCGGCATCGGCTCCTATGTCGCGCTGGCGATCTCGCAGCGCAATCTGCCCGCGGTCGGCTATGCGATCCTGACCATGCTCCTGGTGATCATCGCCTACGACCAGTTGCTGTTTCGCCCGGTGGTGGCCTGGGCCGACAAGTTCCGCTTCGAACAGACTTCCTCCGGCAACGCGCCGACCTCCTGGATGCTGGACCTGTTCCGCCGCACCCGCGCGCTGCGGGCGCTGTCGATGCCCGTTCTCCGCCCTGAACAAGATGATCTCGAACCTGCATATCGCGGTGCCGCAGCCGCCGGAAGCTGGCGGCGAAACGACCGGCCCGCCGTCGCGCATCGTCGACGGGCTCTGGCTTGCGCTGATCGTCGCCAGCACCGGCTATGCCGCCTGGGTGATCTACCGATATCTCTCGGCCACGCTCAGCCCCTCGGACGTGCTCGGCGCGTTCGGCTTTGGCCTGATCACGCTGGCCCGCGTCATCGTGCTGATCGCGCTCGCCACCCTGATCTGGGTGCCGATCGGGGTCTGGATCGGGCTGCGGCCGAAGCTTGCCGAACGGATCCAGCCGCTGGCGCAGTTTCTGGCGGCGTTTCCGGCCAATCTCGCTTTTCCGGTCTTCGTGGTGGTGATCGTGCGCTTCGGCCTCAATGCCAATATCTGGCTCAGCCCGCTGATGATCCTGGGCACCCAGTGGTACATCCTGTTCAACGTCATCGCCGGGCGCCAGCGCCTTCCCGACCGATCTGCGCGAGGCCGCCGGCGAGCTTCCATCTCAAGGGCTGGCGCTGGTGGGCCAAGGTCGTCCTGCCCGGCATCTTTCCCTATTACATCACCGGCGCGATCACCGCCTCCGGCGGCTCGTGGAACGCCTCGATCGTCGCCGAGGTGGCAAGCTGGGGCGACACCCACCTCGTCGCCAGCGGGCTCGGCGCCTATATCGCCAAGGCGACCGAGAGCGGCGACTTCCCGCGCGTCGTGCTCGGCATCGCCGTGATGTGCATTCTGGTGACGCTGTTCAACCGGCTGCTCTGGCGGCCGCTCTACGCCTTCGGCGAGCGCCGCCTTCGCCTCGGTTAATTCAAGAGCAAGGGAAAATCATGCTCGATCAAGTCAAACAGACCAGCCTGCTCGATATCCGCGGCGTCTGCCGCTCGTTTCCGAAGGGCAGCGGCGAAGACCTGCTGGTGCTGGAAAACGTCGATCTCACCATCCACTCCGGCGAGATCGTCGGCCTGCTCGGCCGCTCCGGCTCGGGCAAGTCGACCCTGCTGCGCATCATCGCCGGCCTGATCGCGCCCTCCTCGGGCGAAGCCAAATGCCGGGGCGAGGTTATCAAGGGGCCGCCGAACGGCGTCGCCATGGTGTTCCAGTCCTTCGCGCTGTTTCCCTGGCTCACCGTGCTGCAGAACGTCGAACTCGGGCTCGAAGCGCTCGGCATCGACAGCGCGGAGCGCCGCAACCGCGCGCTCGCCGCGATCGACCTGATCGGCCTCGACGGTTTCGAATCCGCCTACCCGAAGGAACTGTCCGGCGGCATGCGCCAGCGCGTCGGCTTTGCCCGCGCGCTGGTCGTGCATCCCGATCTGTTGCTGATGGACGAGCCGTTCTCCGCGCTCGACGTGCTGACCGCCGAGACGCTGCGCACCGATATGATCGATCTGTGGATCGAAGGCCGGCTGCCGATCAAGTCGGTGCTGATCGTGACCCACAACATCGAGGAAGCGGTGTTGATGTGCGACCGCATCCTGGTGTTCTCGTCCAATCCCGGGCCGCGTCGCGGCCGAGATCAAGGTCGACCTGCCGCATCCGCGCAACCGGCTCGACCCGACCTTCCGGCAGCTGGTCGACAGCATCTATGCCCGCATGACCCAGCGCGCCGAGCCGCGGCCGGTCGCGATCGAAGGCATTCACGGCACCGGCGTCGGCATGGTGCTCAACCATGTTTCCTCCAACGTGCTGTCCGGCCTGATCGAGACGCTGGCCGGGCCGCCCTATAACGGCCATGCCGATCTGCCGGTGCTGGCCGGCAGCCTGCAGCTCGAGGCCGACGAGATCTTCCATCTCGGCGAAGCCCTGCAACTGCTGCGCTTTGCCCAGCTCAGCGAGGGCGACCTGATGCTGACGGAATCAGGACGAGCGCTTCGCGCATCTGGAAACCGACGCCCGCAAGAAACTGTTCGCCGAGCATCTCGTCAACTATGTGCCGATCATCGGCCTGATCCGCCGCGTGCTCGACGAACGGCCGGCGCACACCGCGCCCGCCGCGCGCTTCCGCAACGAACTCGAAGACTACATGTCGGAAGACTATGCCGACGAGACCCTGAAGACGATCGTGTCATGGGGCCGCTACGCCGAGCTGTTCGCCTATGACGAACAGGCGGAATTGTTCAGCCTGGAAAACCCGCATTAATTGTCGTCCCTGCGAACGCAGGGACCCATACGGCGTGGAATCCCGTTGTTGCACGTTGGCGCATACCACCCGCCACAACGAGCGCCAGGGGTGATGGGTCCCTGCGTTCGCAATGTCGGGGATTCCCGAATCGGTATTTTGTGTGATTCATATAGCGGCACTTCGGCTTTGGCAGAGGTGTCGCATGTTGGTGCAAATTGACTGGTCATTGGGTCGGTTCGGGGATCGTCGTCTCGATAAAGGGGGGCGGCGCTCGTCGAATGCATGGTCGCGGGCAAGGATGTTTGCCTGCGGCGGCTGGCAAAAGGCGTCCGCGCCCGGGAAGTGCGGTTCAACCGGTTTCTCGGCAATGCCAGGGTGACGGTCGCTCGCGTGATCGAAAGCTGGAGCGAGGGCACGGCGGTGGCGGCAGAAGGCCGCCATGTACTGGCGATCCAGGACACCAGCGAAATTAATTTTGCCACCACCGCCAAACGCCGGCGGGGCCTCGGCGAGATCGGCCGCGGCAATGGCCGGGGGGTGTTGCTGCACCCGATGCTGGCGGTGGATGCCGAAAGCGGCAGCTGTCTTGGTTTGTTGAGCGGTCGGGTGTGGACCCGCAAGGGCCGCCGCACCGTCTCGCACGACCTGCGCGATCTCTCGGACAAGGAATCTCAGCGCTGGATCGCGACCGCCTTGGCGGCCAAGCCACTGCTGGCCAAAGCCGCCATGGTGACCATGCTGGGCGACCGCGAGAGCGACATCTTCGCTCTCTATGCCAGCGCCGCGGCAGAGCCGTTCCATGTCATTGCTCGCAGCATGCACGACCGCAAGCTGGCCGATGCTTCCGGCCTGTATGCGGCCAGCGAGGCCATGGCCATCATCGAACAGCGAGCTATCGTGCTGCCTGCGCGGGCACCGCGGGCTGAGCGAGCCGCGCTTCTTGGTCTGCGCTTCGGTGCCGTGAAGCTGGCCAGGCCGTAAACCAAGTTCCTGCGCCATTTGCCGAAAAGCCTGTCGCTTAACCTGGTCGATGTGCGTGAGATCGAACCTCAGGCCGGTATCGAGCCACTGCACTGGCGGCTGCTCACGACGCATCCGGTGACGACGGCAGAAGCCGCCTGGCGCATCGTCGAATGGTACAAGCGACGCTGGCTGATCGAGCAGTTCTTCCGCATCCTCAAGACGCAAGGCTTCAAGCTCGAAGACAGCCAGCTTGAGACTGCCGAGCGGCTTCTCAAGCTGGTCGTGATCGCGGCCAAGGCGGCGGTTATCACCCTGCAACTCGTGCAGGCACGCGATGGCCGTGATCACCAGCCCGCCCGGATTGCCTTCGACGCCAAGGAGGTCGTTACGCTCGCGGCCTTCAATCGCAATCTCGAAGCCCAAAGCAAACGGCTCAGAAACCCGCATCCGCCCGACAGCCTTGCATGGGCCGCCTGGATCATCGGCCGGCTCGGCGGCTGGGACGGTTACCCATCGTCCAAGCCGCCAGGCCCCATCACCATGAAGCACGGCCTCGAATACTTCCACGCCGCCGCAGCAGGATGGAGCCTCAGAGATGTGTGCATGCCTTAGTGCGTTCGCAGGGACGACGAAAATCACCCCGCCGGCGAGAACGAGTCCGCGCGCGCCATTGCCCAGGCTTCGCGGTAACGGGCGTCGCTGGTGCCGTCGATCAATTCGCCCGGCCGCAGCGACGGATAGAGCTGCGCGAACGACTTGACTTCGGTGGTGGACGTCCGTTGCGAGAAATGGATCGGGCGGATTTCCTGCGGATGCTCGAGGCCCGCGGCTGCGATCAGCTCGGTCAGCGCGTGCAAGGTCGAATGATGATAGTTGTACACCCGCTCGATCTTGTCCGGCACCACCAGCGCACGGTTGCGTGAGGGGTCCTGCGTGGTCACGCCGGTCGGGCAGCGATCGGTGTGGCAGCTCAGCGACTGGATGCAGCCGAGCGAGAACATGAAGCCGCGCGCCGAATTGCACCAGTCGGCGCCGATCGCCATCGCGCGCGCCATGTCGAAGGCGGTCGCGATCTTGCCGGAGGCGCCGATCCTGATGCGGTCGCGGGCGTTGATGCCGACCAGCGCGTTGTGGACGAAACTGATGCCCTCGCGCATCGGCATGCCCAGATGGTCCATGAACTCCAGCGGCGCGGCGCCGGTGCCGCCTTCGTTGCCGTCGACCACGATGAAGTCAGGATAGATGCCGGTCTGCAGCATCGCCTTGCAGATCGCCAGAAACTCCCAGGGATGGCCGATGCAGAGCTTGAAACCGGCCGGCTTGCCGCCGGACAGCCGCCGCATCTCGCCGATGAACGCCATCATCTCCAGCGGCGTCGAGAACGCCCGGTGATAGGCCGGCGAGATGCAATCCTCGCCCATCGAGACGCCCCTGATCCTGGAAATTTCCTCGGACACCTTGGCCGCCGGCAGCACGCCGCCGTGGCCGGGCTTGGCGCCCTGGCTGACCTTGAGCTCGACCATCTTGATCTGGTCGTCGGTGGCGACGCGCGCGAATTCTTCCGGATTGAATGAGCCGTCGCGGTTACGGCAGCCGAAATAGCCGGAGCCGATTTCCCAGATGATGTCGCCGCCATTTTCGCGATGATAGGGGCTGAGGCCGCCCTCGCCGGTATCATGGGCGAAGCCGCCCTTCCTGGCGCCGGCGTTCAGCGCCCGCACCGCATTGGGGCTGAGCGCGCCAAAACTCATCGCGGATATGTTGAACACGGACGCCGAATACGGCTTCTTGCAATCGGGGCCGCCGATGGTGATACGGAATTTTTCCTCGGCATGGGGTTTGGGAGCCATCGAATGGTGCATCCACTCGTAACCCTCGCGGTAAACGTCCTCCTGGGTGCCGAACGGACGTTTGTCGAGCACCATCTTGGCGCGCTGATAGATCACCGCACGGGTGTCGCGGGAGAACGGCATGCCGTCCTTCTCGCTCTCGAAGAAATACTGCCGCATCTCGGGCCGGATCTCTTCCAGCAGGAAGCGCAGATGCGCCGAGATCGGGTAATTGCGCAGCACCGCATGGCTCTTCTGCGTCAGGTCGCGAAAGCCGAGCAGCGCCAGCGCGCCGAAGATCACGATCGGAATTGCGACCAGCTTGAGCACCTTGTGATCGACGATCCCGATGCCGAGCAGCAATGCCGTGACGACGCTGCAGATCGTCAGAACGATAAAGCGCGGAGAGAACGGAAGCATCAACGTTTCCATGGGACCCCTTGAGGCGGATTCTGCGGGACTATAAATTCTTTGCTGGCGGTGAGCCTACTGCAACCGTCCGCTAGTCTGTACACGATATCCGGCGCGCCGGTCACGGATATGACAGCGATCGCCCGGCAGGGCGATAGAACCTTCCTGCCGCGAAGCTATTCGGCTCGGCCGGTTTGCAGTGCAGCGTAATGACCGGATTTCCGGCCGCTCAGTGGCTATGTGGCCGCATCTCGCGGGGAATATTGCCCGCCTGCAAGCCGTTCTGCTCGATCCAGGCATCGGTGGCCTGGATCGCACGATCGATGTGTTCAGCGGTCCGCGCGAAATCGTAGGGCGATCCGACCAGCGGGCAGAGCGGCGGGACCACGAAATATTCGATGTCGGGGCCGAGGCCTTCGAGCTCACTGACCAGTTGCCGCGAGATCAGCAGGGTCAGCGCATGCAGCACATTGGCCACCGCGCCGACCGGCGGCGCGTCGTTCGCGCAGGCGTGTCCGGTCGGCAGCACGATCAGCCGCCGGGCGCCTTTCTGCACCGCGACCCGGACCGGCGTGTTGCTGGAGATGGCGCCATCGGCCAGATAATGATCGCGGTAATACACCGGGGTGAAAGCGCCGGGGATCGCCGTCGAGGCGACGATCGCTTCCGCGGCAGAGCCTTCCGACAACACCACGCTGTCGCCGGTGATGATATCGGTCGCGACAATGTGCAGCGGCAGGCTTGCGTCCTGCAGATTGCGATAGGGGATGTGATCGTCGATCAGCTTGCGGATGCCGTCATGCGGAATCAGGAAATCGCGGCGCCACAGGAATCCGACCATCGTCCTCCATGTCACCGGAAACACCTCGCGCCGGGTCAGCCCGCGCCAGATCGTCGCCAGCCGCTCCACGCCATCAGGCGTCGGATCGCCGGCATAAAAGGCGCCATTCAGGGCACCGACGCTGGAGCCGACCACCATATCCGCGGTGATTCCGTGCGCGGTAAGCGACTGCAGCATGCCCACCTGGATGGCGCCGAAACTCCCGCCGCCCGCAAACACAAAGGCGGTTTTCGGCCGCCCGGCCTGATCGGTTATTGACAACGCCTGCTCCCCCCGGCGTCGCGTCGGCAACCGGCCGCGCGACGTTCGCCAGCGTTATAGCAGCGGTGGGCCGTCCTGCACCATCAACGAAGGAGGGGGAAGTCGGCCGCGTTCCCCGGATGCAACGCAGCGCGCCGTGCTTACGGCGTGGTGCGTTGCCGATGCCGGGGTCCATATGGCCAAAACGGATGGGTCCCGGCTCTGCGGCGCACCGCATAGCGTGTCGAAGACGCGCGTAAACGCGCTTATGGCGCTGCGCCGCGTCCGGGACACGAACCGCTCACCGCTCGACGAACGCCTTTTCGATGACAAAGTGGCCGGGCTCGTTGCCGCTGCCTTCGAGGAAGCCGCGGCCCTCGAACATCTGGCGTAACTCTTCCAGCATGCCGGGGCTGCCGCACATCATGATGCGGTCGGTCGCGATGTCGAGCGGCGGCTGATGGATGTCGTTGAACAATTGCTCCGACGTGATCAGGTCGGTGATGCGGCCGCGGTTGCGGAACGGCTCGCGGGTGACGGTCGGATAATACAGCAGCTTTTCGCCGAGCAGCGGTCCGAACAATTCGTCGTCGCGCAGCCGCGCTACCAGCTCTTCGCCATAAGCGAGTTCGGAGACCTGGCGGCAGCCATGCACCAGCACGATGGTTTCGAACCGTTCGTAGACATCAGGGTCCTTGATCAGGCTCGCGAACGGCGCCAGCCCGGTGCCGGTCGACAGCAGCAGCAGGCGCTTGCCCGGAATCAAATTGTCTGAAATCAGCGTGCCGGTCGCCTTGCGGCCGACCAGGATGGTGTCGCCTTCGCGGATCTTCTGCAGCCGCGAGGTCAGCGGGCCGTCGGCGACCTTGATGCTGAAGAACTCGAGTTCTTCCTCATGGTTGGCGCTCGCCATGCTGTAGGCGCGCAACAGCGGACGGCCATCGACCTCGAGGCCGATCATTGCAAATTGCCCGTTGAGGAAGCGAAAACCGGAATCGCGGGTGGCGGTGAAGCTGAAAAGCGTGTCGGTCCAATGCCGGACGGAAAGAACTCTCTCTCGATAAAACGCGCTCATGGGTTTTGGTTTTTCCTTGCGTCTTGATGTAGAAACAAATCGCGTTACCCCGGCCCCTCGGGCCGGCCAAAACTCCCTGAAATGTCTTGTTATTTAGCGTGTGACGTACGCCGATATCGGAGATAGTCAACCGGCGTTGACGCGTAATTGAGGGCTCAAAATGGCAGTCGTCCGGCGATGCAAAATGGTTCGACAAAGCCGGGCCGGAACGCAATAAACTTGCTGAATTAGCGCCCGGAACAGCAATAAATTTTTCGCTCCCGTTAACCCTCCGGGATAGCAGCCCGGGCCGAATGGCAGACCACCGGATAGCGCATGCAGGATCTGGCAAAATTTCGATCGGGCAAGCCGGCCGCCTATCCGGACCAGTCGGTCTATGCGGAATATGCCTGCGCCGAATTCGGGCTCGTGTTCGAGGATATCGACGGCGGAACGGGACTGGTTTTCAGCGCAGCTTCCCAAACGAAGCGCATTCATTTCGGCGCCGGGCGATGCGCCTGGTATCCGCAAAACAACGCCACCGCGGCGACGCTGGCATCGGACAAATATTTCACCAACGTCATTCTGGAACGCGCCGGCGTGGCGACGCTCGGCGGCGATTATTTCTTCCTGCACGACCGCCATCGCGCCCATCGCCCTGATGGCCACGAGATCGAGGACGCGCTCAAATATTTTGCAAGCCTCGGTACAACCGCGTTCGTCAAACCCCTGACCGGATCGCGCGGCGATTTCGCGCAGGCCGTTTACGACGAGGCCGCGCTGAAAACCTACATTGCCGAAGTCTCGCGTTATTACGATTCGATCCTGATGCAGCCTTTGGTCTCCGGCGACGAATACCGGATTTTCCTGCTCGACGACGAAGTGCTGTATGCGGCGCGCAAACATCCGCCTTTTCTGCTCGGCGATGGCAAACGCTCGATCCGCGAACTTCTGATCGCGCACAATGCGGCCCTGCAAATGCGCGGGCTTTCGGCGGCTGCCATGGGGACGGAGCGCGACGATGGCCTCGATCGCATTCTGCCGAACGGCGAGCGCTGGGAGCTGCCGGGACGGATGAACCTGAGCGCGGGAGGAAAGATGGTGCTCGAGGCGGCGCCTTCGCAGGCGCTGTCCACCGCGGCAAGGAACGCCGCCCGCGCGCTTGGCCTTCGCGTCGCCGCCGTCGATCTGTTCACGAACATTTCCGGCAACCCGGATGCGACGGCCGTGATCGAGGTGAATTCCAACCCATCGATCCGGCTGTTGGAGAATTCGGGCCGGGCCGATCTGATCCTCAGGATATGGCATCACAGTTTTTCCGCGACGGGACTGCTTTAGTGTTCGACCTGCCGAAATATGGCGACGGCGTTTGCCTGGCGCGGATGGCCGCGTTGCTCGATGCCCTCGCGGTCGACCGCGGACGGCTGCAGCGCCATTCGGTCGTAGTGACGGGATCGAACGGCAAGGGCAGCACGGCGGCGTTCTGCGCCGGTATCGGCAAGGCCTATGGCCTGCGGACCGGCATGTTTACCTCGCCGCATCTCTATCGCGTCAACGAGCGATTTCAGGTCGATGGCGCGGCGATCGGCGACGATGAATTGGCGCGCCTCGCGGCTCGGGTCGAAGCCGGCATCGCCGACGTGTCGGCGCGCCTGAGCCAGCGCTTCGGCGCGTTCGAAGCCATGTTCGCGCTGGCCTGCCTTTATTTTCAGGAGAGCCGATGCGATTTCGCGGTGTTCGAAGCCGGCATCGGCGGCCGCTACGATCCGGTGCGGCTGGTCGGCGCGCGCTTCACCTGCGTCACCTCAGTCGATTACGAGCATGTCGAACTGCTCGGCCATACGCTGGAACTGATCGTCTCCGACAAGAGCGACGCCTGCGCCGCCGGCGGGCGCATCGTCTATGGCGAGAACTGCCTGAATCTAAAACCGCACCTGCTCGAATATAACCGCCATCGCGATATCGCCGCGCTGTTCGTGCGCGACCAGATCGAGATCGGCGGCGAAACCGCCTCGGCCTCCGGCCAGCGGTTCGACTACCGTTTCGGGCAGGATGATTTTCGCGGCCTCGAGGTTGGTCTGGCGGGCGGCTTTCAGTTCAACAACGCCGCGATCGCGATCACGCTGTTCCTGCTGTGGCTGCGCGAGACGCAGCCGCAAATGAAGGCCGCGCCAATCGAAGCCGCCATTCGATCCGGCCTGCGCGAGACGCGCTGGCCCGGCCGGCTGGAGGTGATCGACACGCACCCGCTCACCGTCGTGGATGTCGGCCACACGCCCGATGGGATCAAGCAATCGCTCGCCGGCCTGCAAGCGGTCCATGGCGCCCGGGACGCCGATGACGGCTGGATCCTGGTGATCGGGGTTTCCGCCGACAAGAAGGCGGACGAGATCGTCGGCGCGCTGGCGCCGTCATTCGCGACCATCATTTGCACGGCGGCACATCACAAGGGCGCGGATGCGCTGATCATCGCGGCCTCGGTGCGCCGGGCCAATCCGGATGCGGTCATCCACGTCGCCGAGACCATCGAGAACGCGGTCGGTCTCAGCCGTACGCTCGCGACATCGCGGCATATGAAGATATATGTCGCCGGCGGACTGTTCCTCGCGATCGAATACGCAACAGTTGCCGGCGGCGGACGGCCCGAGGATTTGAAATTTTTCTAGAGCCTTTTCGGTTCTGATAAAATCAGAACCGAAGCTCTAAATTCTTGTTTTGACGCGTTTTCTTCACGCGAACCGGTATCCACTTCGCTCAAAAACGCTATAAAGCCATCATCTGACGCGACGCCTGCGTTAACGGCTCGTTAACCATACCGAGCCGATGGTCGCGCATGCCAGGGAGCCTTGCATGACCGACCTGTCCCCCACCTTCCTCTCGTCCGCCAGCAACTTTGTCGCCAACCAGACCGCCAAGATCGGCAACGCCGCGACCGACACCAAGAACAGTTTTGCCACGGCGCTGAACCGGGTGCAGACCACGGTCGGCCTCAAACCCAAGGCAGGCTTTACCGCCGGCCCGACCTACGAGACGACGACCTTGACCGGCCAGACCCAGGCGGCCCTCACCAAGGCGGTCACCGCGCCGATCAACCTCGCCAAATCCGCGCTCAACATCAAATAGCCGCGCGCTGCTTCGCGGGCTCGAGGTACACACAACCGACCTCATGGTGAGGAGCGCGTCTTCGCGCGTCTCGAACCATGGGCCGCGAGTGCTGTCGCCATCCTTCGAGACGCGGCGAAGAGCCCGCTCCTCAGGATGAGGCCGATACGAGTAGTTGGTGGAGTGGAACGTCGAGGCCGTCAGCCCTGCATTTGCAGCAGCGACGACATCAGCCCGCTGCTGAGCGTTTGCGTCGGATTGGCGCCGGTCGCGCCGCCCGCGCCGCTGGTCGTGTTCTGCAGGAATTTCTGCAACGATTGCTGGAATGCGGTCGCCGCGTTGGTCGTCTTCGATGACGACGGCGCCTTCGCATGCGCCTGCGACTGCGACGCAGCCAATGCGCTGGAGCTACCGACAGCCGATGCGGTCATGATGTCGTCCCCGAAGCGGAAGCCGATTTGCCCTTTCTGGTTAGGACTTTATGGTTAACCAAGGGTAAATCGGCCCGCTGCGGGCGTTGCGCTAAAGCGTTTTCGAGCGAAGCATGCCCTGGGACTTGATCCGGGGGTGGATACCGGTTCGCGTGAAGAAAACGCGTCAAAACGAAGAATCTAGAGCCCCGTTCCGATTCCATCGGAACGGAAAAGGCTCTAGTTCGCGCCCTGCGGGCTGTCGTCGAGCACTTTAAAAGCGTCCTCGAGCTGCGGCGAGATCGCGACGTTCAGCTTTTCGCCGGTCGGCAGCCGCGACAGGAACCACTTGTTGTAGAGCGGAATGAGATCGTGGTTGCTGCCGAGCTTGCGGAACGCCCGCTCCACCACGGCGGTCAGTTGCGGCTCGCCCTTGCGGAACATGATGCCGTAGGGGTCGTAGGACAGATAATCGCCGGTGACGTGGAACTTGTCCTGCGACTTGTGCCGCGCGATCAGGCCGTAGAGCAGGATATCGTCGGTCGCGAACGCGTCGGCCTTGCCGTCCGCCAGCATCTGGTAGGATTGCTCGTGGTCGCCCGCCACCACGATGTTGAGGCCGAGCCCGAGCTTCTTGTCGATCGCGTGCATCGCCTGCTCGTTGGTGGTGCCTTTGGTCACCACCACGGTCTTGCCCTTGAGATCCGCCGCCGCCGATATCGGCGACGATTTCGCCACCATCAGCTTGGTGCCGGCGACGAACATCAGCGGCGAGAACGCCACCTGCTTGGCGCGTTCGGCGTTCGCGGTGGTCGAGCCGCATTCGAGGTCGATCTTGTTCTGCAGCACCGCCGGGATGCGGTCGTCCGAGGTCACCTTGACATATTCGATCTTCAGATCGGGATCGTCGACCTCGGCGCCGATCTCGTCGACCACGGCCTCGCAGAGCTCGAGGCTGTAGCCGATCGGCCGGTTGGACGGATCGAGAAACGAGAACGGCGGCGAACTCTCGCGATAGCCGAGATGCACGACATGCGAGGCCTTGATCGCCGGCCAGCGTCGAGCTCAGCCCTTCACTGCCGCCGCTCTGGGCCCCCGCGGCCGTTGCCAGCAGACACGCTGCCAGCGACAGGCCGCCGGAGAGGAGCGATCTCCTCAAGATGTGACGCATGCATCGTCCCCCTCAATGGCCGGCCATCGCGGGGACTTCACCGGGAATCATGTTCGGCGGCACCACGTCGTCGGGACCGAGCGCGTGCTCCGGCGCGAGTTCGCCCTCCCACTTCGCCACCACCGACGTGGCCAGCGAGTTGCCGATCACGTTGGTGGCGCTGCGGCCCATGTCGAGGAAGGTGTCGATGCCCATGATCATCAACAGGCCGGCCTCGGGGATGCCGAACTGGCCGAGCGTCGAGGCGATCACCACCAGCGAGGCGCGGGGAACGCCGGCGACGCCCTTGGAGGTGATCATCAACGTCGCCAGCATCGCGAACTGGGTGCCGAGCGACATCTCGATGTGGTAGGTCTGGGCGATGAAGATACTGGCGAAGGTGCAGTACATCATCGTGCCGTCGAGATTGAAGGAATAGCCGAGCGGCAGCACGAAGGACGAGATCCGCGACGAGGCGCCGAAGCGGTTGAGGCCTTCCAGCGTCTTGGGATAGGCGGCTTCCGAACTGGCGGTCGAGAACGCGATCATCAGCGGCTCGCGGATCAGCCGCAGCAGATGACTGTAGCGCGGCCCGATCACGACGAAGCCGACGATGACCAGGATGCCCCACAGGATCATCAGCGACAGATAGAAGCCGCCCATGAACACGACGAGCTTCCACAGCACCAAGAGGCCGTTCTTGGCGACCGTCGCGGTGATCGCCGCCCACACCGCCAGCGGCGCGAACAGCATGACGTAGCTGGTCACCTTCAGCATGATGTGGCCGAGGTCATCGATCAGCGACAGGATCGGCTTCGAGCGCTCCGGCGCCGCGCCGAGCGCGACCGAGAAGAACACCGCGAACACCACGATCTGCAGGATCTCGTTCTGCGCCATCGCATCCGCGATCGAGGTCGGAATCAGATGGGTCAGGAATTTCTCGATCGAGAACGCCGACACCGGCAGGCCGGTCGAGGCCGCCTTGTCCGGCAGGGTGCCGGGGAAATTGGCGCCGGGCTGCAGCAGATTGACCATCACGAGGCCGAGCAGCAGCGACACGAACGAGGCGCTGACGAACCAGCCCATGGTCTTTGCGAAGATCCGTCCGAGCCGCGCGCCGCTGCCCATATGGGCGATGCCGCCGACCAGGGTGGCGAACACCAGAGGCGCGATGATCATCTTGATCAGGCGCAGGAACAGCATCGCGATCAGGTTTACGTCGGCCGCGATATCTCCCCTGATATCGGGAAGATAATTGAAGATCAGCGCGCCCATCACGATGCCCAGCGCCATCGCGAACAGAATGTATTGCGTAAACCTGTTGGACATATTCTTACCCCCGTAAGTTCCCAGCGGCAGCGAGTGTGGCAGATTTTTAAACCCGCGCAACCGGCTTCATGTCTGTGTCAACGAAGCTGGCATGCCAGAGCGACCGCAAATGTTCCCGTTGTGCAACAGTACCTCGCGGACTAGCGTCGGTCGCAGCGCACAATGTGTGCAAGTTGAGCGGCGGTTGTGCGCCGCCTGCATCAAAGAGCGACATTTACGAGGGGAAACGCCATGAACGCCACGGTCAATCGTCAGGTTCTGCTGGTCGAAAAGCCGACCGGAAAACTGGGTCCCGAGCATTTCAAGATGTCGAACGCGGCCATGCCGGAGCCCAAGGACGGCGAGGCCTTGCTGCGGGTACGCTATATTTCGCTCGATGCCGCCAACCGCGCCTGGATGCACGGCGCCACCTATCGCGCCGCGGTCGAGGCCAACACGGTGATGGCCGGCGGCGGCATCGCCGAAGTGGTTTCGTCGAAGTCACCCGATCTGGCGCCGGGTGATCTCGTGTTCGGCGACACCGGCTGGCAGGACTACGCGGCTGTCCCTGCAAAACACCTGACCAAAATGCCGAAGGTCGAACCGATGACGCATCTGCTCAGCGTCTACGGCATCGCCGGCCTCACGGCTTATTTCGGGCTGCTCGATATCGGCAAGCCCAAGGCCGGCGAGACCGTGGTGGTCTCCGCCGCGGCGGGCTCGGTCGGATCGATCGTCGGCCAGATCGCCAAGATCAAGGGATGCCATGTGGTCGGCATCGCCGGCGGCAAGGACAAATGCGATTGGCTGACCTCGAAGTTGGGCTTCGACGCCGCGGTCGATTACAAGGACGGCGCGACCTTCAAGGCGCTGCGCGCCGCGGCGCCGAAGGGCATCGACGTCTATTTCGACAATGTCGGCGGCGACATTCTCGAAGCGTGCCTGGCGCAGATGAACAATCGCGGCCGCATCGCCTGCTGCGGTGCGATCTCGCAATATGACGGCGTGCCGTCGGCCACCGGCCCGCGCGGCGTGCCCGGCCTGATCGTGGTGAAGCGGCTCATCATGCAGGGTTTTATCGTGATGGATTTCATGGACCAGCGCGACGACGCGCTGTCCGACCTGCAATCATGGGTCAGCTCCGGCAAGCTGAAAGTCCAGGAGGACGTCATCAACGGGCTCGAAAATACGCCGAAGGCCTTGATCGGATTGCTGGCGGGCGAAAATCGCGGCAAGCGCATGATCAAGGTGTGACATCGCAGCCTCGGCGCGATTTTTAATTGCATCCGCCGCGCGCAATAATTTGCTTGCGGCGGAACCCAAAAACTAAAATGATATTGCCTGATTTTTCTGCCGGGCTTTTTGGATTCAATTCGGTTGAAGCGGCGGCTCCAGCGACAACCACAAGGGACTTTGTCAGATGATCAGGACGTTAGGACGTGCGCCGACATTTGCGGCGCTGAGCATAGCCGTGACATTCGCCGCCACCATATCGGCATTCGCGCAGGCCCCGACCGACGCGCAGCGCAGCGCGATCCGCTCCGCCTGCCGCTCCGATTTTATCGCGCATTGCTCCAGCGTGCAGCCGGGCGGCAGGGAGGCGCTGCAATGCCTGCAAAAGAACATGTCGAGCCTGTCGTCGGGTTGCCAGAGCGCCGTGCGCGCGATCGAGCCGCCTGCCGAGCCCAAGGCCGAGGCCAAGCCGGAAGAAAAGCCCGAAGCGAAACCGGAGGCGCCCGCTGCCGCAACCGCAGCCCCGGCCGAGAAACCGGCCGCCGAGACTCCGACAAAGCCCGAGCCCAAAGCTGCTGCGGCTCCCGAAGCCGCGCCTGCGGCGACGCCAGCCAAAAAGCCGACCGACGCCCAGCGCAGCGCGATCCGCTCCGCCTGCCGCAACGACTACATGGCCAATTGCTCGAGCGTGACGCCCGGCGGCGCCGCGGCGCTGAAATGCCTGAAGCAGCACGAGGCAAGCCTCTCGGCCAAATGCCAGCAGGCCGTCAACGCGATCGGCGGCGGCGGCGCGCCGGCCGCGGCGGGCGCCCCCGCAGACGCGGCGACGGCTGCGCCCGGCGCAGCCCCTGCCGCCGCGCCGATGGTGCTGCGGCCGATGCTGCCGCGCGAAGCCCTGTTCGTGCTGCGCTCCGGCTGCGCCATCGATGCACGTGCGCTGTGCGCGGGCGTGCCGCCCGGCGGCGGCCGCATCCTGCAATGCCTGGCGTCGCAACCGGCTTCGCTGTCGCCGGCATGCTCGGACGCGCTATCGCCGTTCGCGCAATAGCCCTTCGGTCTCCTTCAGGGCGGTTTGCGTGACGGCGGGTGTTTCGACTATGACCTGTTGGCAGACCGGTCATAAGGGAGAAGGATCGTGCGTATCGCCGTGATCGGCGGAGGACCCGGAGGGCTCTATTTCGCCTATCTCTGGAAAAAGCGGCATCCGGAAGCCGATATCGACCTGTTCGAACAAAATCCCGCCGGCGCCACCTGGGGCTTTGGCGTGGTGTTTTCCGAGCAGGCGCTGGAATTCCTGCGCGCCGATGATCCCGATACCGTCGACGCCATCGCGCCGCGGATGGAGAGCTGGAACAACATCACGCTCATATCTGCGCGGCGAAAGCGTCGACGCTCGACGGCGTCGGCTTCTCCTCGATCGGCCGGCTCGAGCTGTTGAGTATCCTGCAGCGGCGCGCTCGCAGCGGTCGGCGTCAGCCCGCGATACGACACCATGATCCAGTCGGTCGACCAGTTGACCGGCTACGACCTGATTGTCGCGGCCGATGGCCTCAACTCGCTGGTGCGCCGCAGCTTTGAGAGCGGATTCGGCGCATCGGTGTCGCACTCCCCCAACAAATTCGCCTGGTACGGCACCACAAAGCGGTTCGAGACGCTGTCGCAGACCTTTGTCGCGACCGATCTCGGCAGCTTCAACGCCCATCATTACCGCTACGCGCCTGACATGAGCACGTTCCTGGTCGAATGCGACCGATGCGACCTGGCAGGCCTACGGCTTTGCCGACAAGACGGTCGAGCAGTCGCAGGCGATTTGCGAGCACGTGTTCGCCGACACGCTGGACGGCCACCAACTGATGTCGAACAAATCGGTGTGGCGCAATTTTCCCTGGATCTGGAACGAGCGCTGGAGCCATGGCAACAGGGTGCTGATCGGCGACGCACTGCATTCGGCGCATTTTTCCATCGGCTCGGGCACGCGGCTCGCGATCGAGGACGCGATCGCGCTGACCAAGGCGCTGGAAGCGGAAACCGATATTGCCGCGGCGCTGGCCCGCTATCAGAGCGAGCGCAAGCCGATCGTGAAGAAGCTGGTGACGGCGGCGCGCACCAGCGCCGACTGGTACGAAAAATTCCCCGACCACATGAAGCTCGACCTGATGGATTTTGCCTATAGCTACATCACCCGTTCGGGCCGGATCGACGATGCGCGGCTGCGCGCGATGTCGCCGCAATTCATGGCGCGCTACGAGGCGTCGAAAGGCCGCGCGAGCCGGCCAATGACGCCTCGAAATCATCGGATCAGGTGCCGCACGACTGCGCCGGCGCGCGCGAGATCGGCTTTGCGATTCCGCGAGCGCTACAACGCCAGCCGCATCCTGTTCGACAATCTCGCGAACGGGTCATGGCGACCGGCCGGCGCTGACCGGTCCGGCCGGGACGCGCAGCTATGCCGAACTGTGCGCCGAGGCCTGCGCGCTGGGGCACACGGTTTTGTCGTCGCTTGGCCTGAAGCGCGGCGACCGCATCCTGATGTTCCTCGACGATACCCCGGCCTATCCGGCGGCGTTCTTCGGCGCGGTGCGCGCGGGCTTTGTGCCGCTGCTGATCAACACGCTGACGCCGCCCGATCTGCTGCAATTTTATCTGTCGGATTCCGGCGCGACGCGTCGCCGTGGCCGATGCCGACTTTTGCTCGCGCTTCGACAACGTCGCCTGCGCGG
This sequence comes from uncultured Alphaproteobacteria bacterium, assembly GCA_963699465.1. Lineage (GTDB taxonomy): Bacteria > Pseudomonadota > Alphaproteobacteria > Rhizobiales > Xanthobacteraceae > Bradyrhizobium. The sequence continues at coordinate 174,197 of CAVOTZ010000019.1, read as the reverse complement.
ATACGCAGTTGCGCACGCTGATCGTGGTCAACGGCGCGGCGGGCGATCATGCCGCGCCGAATGCGCTCGAGGCAGAGCCGATGGCTGCACGGATTTCGCCGCCGAGCTTGCGGAAGCCGACACCCATCGCAACGAGATGGCGTTCTGGATGTATTCGTCGGGCTCGACCGGACGGCCCAAGGGCATCGTGCATCTGCAGCACGACATGGCCTATAGCGAAGCCGCGTTCGCCCGCAATGTGCTGCAAGCTGGAAGCCGGCGACATCTGCTTCTCGGTGCCGAAAATCTTCTTCGCCTACGGGTTTGGCAATTCGATCACCTTCCCGTTCTCGGTCGGCGCGGCGACCCTGCTGCTGCCGGGCCAGCCAAAGCCGTCGGCGATTTTCGAGGCGATCGAGCGCTTTCGACCCAGCGTGTTCTTCGGATTGCCGACGCTCTATACTTCGCTGACCAAGGCCGAGGGCGCGGCGGCGACCGATTTCTCCTCGCTGCGGATGGCGCTGTCGGCCGCCGAGGTGCTCTCGGCCGACGTATTCAACGGCTGGAAGAACCTGACCGGCCTCGAAATCGTCGAGGGGCTGGGCTCGACCGAGGCGCTGCACATCTATCTCTCCAACCGCCCGGAGCGGAAAAAGCTCGGCGCCGCGGGCCTGCGCGTGCCCGGCTATGATGTCCGCGCTGCGCGACAAGGACGGCCGCGACGTCGCCGACAACGAGGAAGGCATTTTGTGGGTGCGCGGCGATTCCAACACGCCGCTGTACTGGAACCGGCCGGACAAATCCGCCGAGACCATCCGCGACGGCGGCTGGATCTACACCGGCGACCGCTTCGTCCGCGACAGCGACGGCTTCCATTTCTTCCGCGGCCGCGCCGATGACTTGATCAAAATCTCGGGCCAATGGGTCTATCCGCTCGAAGTCGAGCTGTGCCTCGCCGAACATCCCGATATCCGGGAATGCGCGGTGTTCGCCGCCGAACTGCCTGACCGGCGCATGACGCTGAAGGCAGTCGTGGTGATGAACGACCGCGGCTTCGACGCGGCGGAGGTGACAAAAGCGTTGCAGGATTTTGTGAAGGCAAAACTGCTGCCCTATAAATACCCGCGCGAGATTGCCTTCATCGACGAATTGCCGAAGACCGGCACGGGCAAGATCGACCGCCAGGCGGTGATGCGGGTCTGAGAGGTTTACCCAACGCAGGTCGTCCCCGCGAACGCGGGACCCATACGCCGTGTCGTTTATTGTCGAAGTGAAGCGTTGCCACGTCCGAATTTAAATCGCCGACGCCAGGGGTGATGGGTCCCCGCGTTCGCGGGGACGACAAGAAGCTTTTAATTTCCCAGCCCCGTCCCGCCATACAGCCACGCCAGATCGCGATAGTAATCCTCCGAGGTCTTCGCACCCATGATGGCGTTGCGCAGCCGGGCGTGTTCGCCGTCCGGATGATAGATGTGCTCGCCGATCGCGCGCGACAGCAATTGCACCCGCGCGGTGCGCGGAAAACGTTGCGCGCGATAGTTTTCCAGCGCCTTGGCGTGATCGTCGGGATGCGCACCGAGCATATGCGACAGGCACACCGCGTCCTCCATCGCCTGGCAGGCGCCCTGGGCAAAATATTGCATCATCGGATGCGCGGCATCGCCAAGCAGCGCGACGCGGCCGTCGACCCAGCGTTCGATCGGATCGCGATCGCACAGCACCCACAGCCGCCAGTTCCTGCCGTGGCGGATGATGGCCTGCGCGCGCTCGTGCACATGGGAAAAGCCCTGCAGCACCTCGGCGTCGGAGACCGGCTTGCCCGCCACCGGCTCCGGCGCGTCGTTGTGATAGGTCACGACCAGGTTGAACACCTTCCAACCCGACAGCGGGTAATGCACGATGTGGCATTTCGGGCCGGCCCACAGCGTCGCGGCGTTCCAGCGCAGATCTTCCGGCATCTCTTCGGTCGGAATCACCGAGCGATACGTGGTGTGCCCGGAGACCCGCGGCGGCCCGTCGGCCGCGACCTGTTTTCGAATATTCGACCACAGCCCGTCGGCGCCGATCAGGAGTGAGCCAGTGACGCGTTCGCCGGAGGCGAGTTTCGCCGTCACCGACGAGCCGTCCTGCTCATAGCCGACCACTTCGCTGCTGACGCGCAACTCGATCAATTCGTGGGCCTGGCAGGCCTTCAGGAACACGCCGTGCAAATCGCCGCGATGCACCACCGCATAGGGATTGCCGAAGCGGGCGCGAAACGCCTCGCGCAAATCGACATGGGTGATCTCCTCGGCGGTCAGCGCATCCATCAATCTCAACTGGTCGATATAAACCGCCATGCTTCGTGCCGCCTCGCCGACGCCGAGATAGTCGAAGGCGTGGAACGCGTTGGGCCCGAGCTGGATGCCGGCGCCGATTTCGCCGAGCGCGGAAGCCTTTTCCAAAAGGACCGAGCGAATGCCCTTTTGCGCGAGGCCGAGCGCGGCGGCGAGGCCGCCGATGCCACCGCCGGCGATCAATACCGGTCGTGCGCCAAGACCCGCGCCCATCAGCTCGATTTCCTGAAATGTTCCAGCGCGTCTTCGGCGCGCAGCGGCACCCGCGAGGCCTCATTGTTGAGATCGACCAGTTGCGTCATCAACGCCATCAAGGTCTTGCGATCGGCGAGTTTTAACGGTTGCAGCATCCGCGCCTGCGCCCGGTCGACCGACGGGATGATCTCGCGCAGCAGCGCGGCGCCGGCCTTGGTCAGGTGCAATAGCTTGACCCGCTTGTCCTCGCGCCCCGGCTTGCGCTCGATATAGGCCTTGGCCTCCAGCCGCTCGATCACGCTACCCAGCGTCGAGCGGTCGAAGGCGATCACCGCCGAAAGCCGTGTCGCGTCGATGCCGGGATGGGTGCGGATCGCGACCAGCGCGGCATATTGCACCGGCGTCAGATCGTGCGACTTGCACTCCTCGACAAAGATCGCGACCGCGATCTGCTGCATCCGTCGGAACAGATAGCCGGGCGCGGTGTAGACCGCGTCCATCGTGATGGCGTCGGTGTCGGTCTTGCTCATCGGGGGTCTATTCGGCATCCGGCTGCTTGTCGGGCGCCGCATCCGCGAAAGCTTTTACGCCTTTGGCGGCGGTCTCCGCCTTGAGCAGCCGCGGATAGGCCGACACGTCGACGCCAAATCGCCTTGCATTGGCGAGCTGCGGTACCAGACAGAGATCGGCCAGCGTTGGCGCTTCGCCAAAACAGAACGGACCTGGCTCGGCGGCGATTAGGGTTTCGCAGGCGCCAAGCCCCTCGCGGTTGGCCCAGGCCGCCCACTCCGTCACCTGTTCCTCGGGCAGCCCAAGCTGGCGCAGCCGCGCCAATACTTTGAGATTTTGCACCGGATGGGTATCGCAGGCCAGCGCCATCGCAAACGCCCGCACCTTGGCGCGGCGCAGCGGATCTTTTGGCAGCAGCGGCGGCTCGGGATGGGTCTCGTCCAGCCATTCGATGATGGCGAGCGACTGGGTCAGTACGGCATCTTCGGCCTCTAGCGCAGGCACCAGCCCCTGCGGGTTGATGGCGAGAAAAGCCGGCGCACATTGCTCGCCCTTGCGCAGATGATGCGGCAGATGCTCGGCGCCGAGCCCCTTCAGGTTCAACGCGATCCTGACCCGGTAGGACGCGCTGCTGCGGAAATAGCCGTGCAGCTTCATCGGAACCTCCCTGACGGCTTTTTAGCCGGTCTGGCTTGCCTGTTTGTTCTGGTTGCAGCATTGACGCTAGCCATATTGTAAGTATGCTGTCAATTAACCGACATAAGAATTTGGGAGGCCGCGATGGAAGCCGTAGCGAAGACCCCGGAGCGCGAGGCGTTCTACAAGAAGATCGACGGCGAAAATCTCTCGGCGCTGTGGAACGTGATGGGCGACCTGATCACGCCGGAGCCGAAGAGCGCCTGCCGTCCGCATCTGTGGAAGTTCGACGCGATCCGCGATTACATGACCGAAGCCGGCAAGCTGATCACCGCCAAGGAAGCCGAGCGGCGGGTGCTGGTGCTGGAAAATCCGGGATTGCGCGGCCAGTCCAAGATCACGACCTCGCTGTTTGCCGGCGTGCAGATGGTGGTGCCCGGCGACATCGCCCCGGCGCACCGGCACAGCCAGTCGGCGCTGCGCTTCATCCTCGAGGGCAAGGGCGCCTTCACCGCCGTCGACGGCGAGCGCACCGCGATGGAGCCCGGCGATTTTGTCATTACGCCGTCGATGACCTGGCACGATCACTCCAACGAAACCGCCGAGCCGATGTTCTGGCTCGACGGCCTCGACATCCCGATGGTGCAGTTCTTCGATGCCTCGTTTGCGGAAGGATCGAACGAAGACCAGCAGCGGATCACCAAACCCGCCGGCGACAGTTTTGCGCGTTTCGGCCACAACCTTCTGCCGGTCGACCAGAAGCGCGCCTCCAAAACGTCGCCGATCTTCAACTATCCCTACAGCTACACCCGCGAGGCGCTGGAGCAGGCCCGCAAGAGCGGCGAGTGGGATGCTTGCCACGGCTTGAAATTGAAATTCTCCAATCCCGAGACCGGCGATTTCGCAATGCCGACCATCGGCACCTTCATCCAGTTGCTGCCGAAAGGTTTTAAAACCGCGCGCTATCGCTCGACCGACGCCACCGTGTTCGCCGCGATCGAGGGCCACGGCCGCACCCGGGTCGGCGACGAAACTTTTGAGTGGGGCCCGCGCGATTTGTTCGTGGTGCCGAGCTGGCGCTGGGTCACCCACGAGGCCAGCGAGGATTCCGTGCTGTTCAGCTTCTCGGACCGCCCGGTGCAGCAGAAACTCGACCTGTTCCGCGAGGATCGCGGCAACGCGTGAGGTATCGACGCTTCGTCGCAATCGACGGCTACGGTGAATAGACCGTCATTGCGAGCGAAGCGAAGCAATCCAGTCTTTTCTTGCGGCCTCCGGATTGCTTCGTCGCTTCGCTCCTCGCAATGACGAAAAATAAAAAGAACCAGTCATCGGAGGACCCATCATGACATCCTTGCCCTCTTTCCGGATTGCGCTCGCCGCCCTCGCCTTCAGCGTCCCGGCCTCCCACGCCCAAGCCCCCGACGCGCCTGCTGTGACCGAGCACATGGCGATCGCCACCAAAGCGGCGAAGACCGACCTGCTCGGACCGCTCGGGCTGTGCAAGACCGCGACGCCGGAAAATGGCCCCGACTTCATGGCGAGCTACAACGCCATGCAGAAATTGCCACCGCTGCCGCCGATGCAGGTGATGGACGAGCTGTATTTTCTCGGCAATTACTGGACCAGCGCCTGGGCGATCAAGACTTCGGCCGGCCTCATCATCATCGACGCGCTGGATAACGCCGCGGAAGCCAAGCAATATATCGAAGACGGCCTGCGCACGGTCGGCCTCAATCCCGCCGATATCAAATACGTCGTGGTCAGCCATGCCCATGGCGACCATTACGGCGGCGCGGAATATCTGAAAGAGAAATTCAATCCGCGCATCGTGATGAGCGAGATCGACTGGAAGGTGTTCGAGGATCCGACTTTCAATCCGAAGCGCATTCCGCTGTTCGACCCGCCGCCGAAGCGCGACATGGCGGTGAATGACGGCGATACCATCACGCTCGGCGACACCACCATCAAACTCTATATCGTCCCCGGCCATACGCTGGGTACGCTCGCCACGGTGTTCACCGTGCACGACCACGGCGAGGCGCACCGCGCCGTCGCCTGGGGCGGCACCGCCTATAATTTCGGCCCGCTGCCCGACCGGCTGCAGATCTATGCCGACACCACCGAAAAATATCGCGGCATCATGAAACAGGAAAAGGCCGACATCTTCCTGTCCAACCATGTCTCGTTCGACGCGGCGATCGCCAAGATGGCCGCGCTGAAGGAGCGCAAGAAGGGCGAGCCCAACCCGTTCGTGGTCGGCGAGGATACGGTGCAGCGTTTCCTCACCGTGCTCGGCGAATGCGCGCTGGCGACCAAGGCCTATGTCGAGGCGGGCCAGCCGGGGAAGTAAACTTAATCTCGGTAAAACGGCTGCTTCACTTCACCTCTCCCATCGGGAGAGGTCGGATCGCGTAGCGAACCGGGTGAGGGGTTACGGCCTAACGATAGGGCGTACCCCCTCACCCCAGCCCCTCCCCATGGGAGAGGGAGCGCGCTTTCGCTGTGGCAAATTCTGCGACCATCACCGCCAATGCAGCAGCCGCGCTTCCAGCACGCTGATCAATTTCCCGACCGCGAGCCCGAACAGCGACAGGATGACGACGCCGGCGAGTAACTGGTCGGTCTGCATCAAATTGCCGGCCTGCAGCACGAAAGCGCCGATGCCGAATTCGGCGCCGATCATCTCGGCGCTGACCACCAGCAACAGCGCCACCGAGGCGGTGATGCGGAATCCCGCCAGGATCGACGGCAGCGCGCCGGGCCAGATCACCCGGCGCACGATGGCTGTGGAACGGCACGTCAAAGCTCTGCGCCATCCGGATCAGATTGCGCGGCACCGCGTCGACGCCGCTATAGACCGAAATCGCGGTAGAGAAGAACACGCCGAGCGCGATAGTCGCGATCTTGGGCTCTTCGCCGATGCCGAGCCACAGGATCAATAGCGGCAGCAGCGCGATTTTCGGAATCGGAAACAGCGCCGAGATGAAAGTGATGCCGACGCCGCGCGCCAGGCTCGATAGCCCGATCGCAAAACCCGCGATCACGCCGGCCGACGGTGCCGAGCAGCCAGCCAGTGCCGATCCGCATGATCGACCAGGACAGATGCTGCCACAGCGCGCCGCTGGCCGCGAGCTGCCAGATCGCGCGCGCGATCGCCATCGGCGCCGGCAGGAACAGCGGATTGACCCATCGCAGGCTACCAGCCAATTGCCAGAGCGCGATCACCAGCACCATCGCGATCCAGCCGGCGCGGCGATCCAGTTTCGGCGCAAAGCCCGCGCCACGAAACGCGACCGGCCGCGTTCGATCGGCGGGATCGGTTTTGGGAGCGCCTGATGGCTCGGAGCGGTCAAGCACCCTGCACCTCCCGCTCGGCGTCGATCGCCTCCTCGCGGATCAGCGACCACAATTCGTCTTGCAGCTTTAGCAGCCGGCCGCGGGCATCGATTTCGCCGCGCTCGGCCCGGGTCAGCGGAATGCTGACGATTTCCCGGATACGGCCGGGCCGCCGCGACAGCACCACGATGCGGTCGGCGAGCCGGACGGCTTCCTCGAGATTATGCGTGACATAGACCGCGCCCATCGTGCCGTCGGCGAGCAAACGAATAAAATCCTCCATCAGCAATTCGCGGGTCTGCGAATCCAGCGCCGACAGCGGCTCGTCCATCAACAGGATCGCCGGTCGCACGGTGAGTGCGCGGGCGATGCCGACCCGCTGGCGCATGCCGCCGGACAGTTGCTTGGGGTATGCGCCGCGGAAATCCGACAGGCTGGTGCGGCGCAGGGCATCGTCGACGATCGCGTTACGCGCGGCAATGCTCAGGCCGATATGCAACAGCGGGAAGGCGACATTCTCCTCGACCGTGCACCACGGCAGCAAGGCAAAATCCTGGAAGACAAAGGTCAGAGGATTAAAACTTCCCGGCGGCGGCGCGCCACGCAATTCCGCCCGCCCCGCGCCCGGCTGCAGCAGGCCGCCGAGGATCGACAGCAGCGTGCTCTTGCCGCAGCCGGAGGGACCGACAACCGCGACCACCTCGCCGGACGAGACCGTGAACGACACATCGTCCAGCACGGCGAGCGCGCCGAAGCGGTGGCTGATATGGTCGGCGATCAGGTCCATTGGCGTTCCGCTTCTCCAACCTCATCCTGAGGAGCGCGCTCTTGCGCGCGTCTCGAAGGATGGCCGCACGCCCTGCCGGTTGCCATCCTTCGAGACGGCCGCTCCGCGGCCTCCTCAGGATGAGGGCGTTGTAGCATCAATCCATCTTTCATCAGGAGCCTTGTGAAGAATGATGGACGGCCGGGTCAAGCCCGGACATGACGAAAGCGATCAATCCGGCTTCACGAAATCCTTTGAGACGATCGCGTCCACCCCAAAGCCCTTGTCGACAAAGCCCTGCGCCTGCAGCCATTCGATCTGGTTGGCGACATTGCTGACGTCGAGCTTGCCGTCGGGATCGACATAGGCGCAATTGCCGACCACCTGCTCGACCGGCAAATTGGTGTATTTGGCGATGATCTCCAGCAGCGGTTTTGTGCGTTCGTCGATCGGCGCGTTGCCGTTCTTGATGGCGGACAGGATCACATCGTGATATTCGCGGTCGGCGCGTTCCAGCGCGCCGAGCAGTTTGGTCACCAGCGCCTTGTTGGCGAGCGCCTTGGGCGAGGCGAACACCGCGCCCAGCTGCCACGGCGTTTCGTCACCGACCCAGCCCAGCAACTTGGCGCCATTGTCGTCCATCAGCTTGCGCGCGGTCGAGACCGGCAGCAGCGCGGCGTCGACGGTTTCGCCCTTCAGCGCGGCGGCCGCATTCGACAGCGACTGCAGCGGCAGCACTTTCACGTCCGAGAGCTTGAAGCCGTATTTATCGGCCAACAGTCCCAGCGAATAATGAAAGCTGGAGCCGACCTGGGTCACCGCCACGCGCTTGCCGGCAAGATCCTTTGGCGTCTTCAGCCCCGCGGCATAGGCGTTGTTGCTGGCGAAATAGCCGATCAGCGGAAAGCCCGCCCGCTCGCGGCTCATGCCGCCGATCAATTTCAAGGTGCCCTTGCCGGCGAGATTGTAGAGGCCTGCCGTGAATGCCGTGACGCCGAAATCGACGTCGCCCGATGCGGTCGCAACCGCGATCGGCTGCGCGGCATCGAAGAATTTCAGCTCGACATCGAGGCCGGCGTCGCGGAAATAACCCTTGTCCTGCGCGATGAACACCGGCGCCGAGGACGACAGCCTGAGCACGCCGACTTTTGCCTTCAGGAGTTCATCGGCGCGGGCGTGGCCAGCCAGCACCAACAACAACAGGCCTGCGCAAAGCAACGCGTATCCGCGTCGCGCATTCTGGCAAAACTTCATTCGTTTCCTCTCTTACAGGCCTTGCGGGGACTCTCTGGTCCCGCCCGATAAACGCGCCCTGCGCTTGCAACGTCTGTTGTAGCTTTTCGACCGCGATGTCACGCGGCATGGCGTTGCCATCCAGCGCCAGCGCCGCGGCGGTCCCCGCCGCTTCGCCCATCGCGAAACAGGCGCCGGAGACCCGCGCCGCCGACTGGCCGTCATGGGTCATCGAGGCGCAGCGGCCGGCGACCAGCAGATTGTCGAGGCCCTCGGGCGTCAGCATGCGATAGGGCAATTCATTGAAGCCGCGCGACTCCGGGATCGGGGGGAAGGTGAAGACCACATCGCCCGCGACATGCGATTCCATCGGCCAGCCGTTGACGCCGATGGAATCCTCGAACGAGGCGCAGCCGAGCACGTCTTCGCCGCTGAGCATATAGCCGCCGACCACGCGCCGCGTCTCGCGGATGCCGAGTTGCGGCGGCAGATCGACGATGTAGGATTTTTCAAAGCCCGGCACCGTGCGCAGGAAGTTGAAGGCCTCGACCGCCTGGCGGCGGCCGTCGATCTCGCCGCGGGTGAGGTCGTCGGGCTCCAGCCCGTTGATCGCGGTGCCGTCGGGGCGCGCCAACTGGGTAAAGTTCACCCGCCATTCGATGCCGGATTTCTGCGGCCGCACGATCGCGCCCTTGCGGGGAAAGCGATGCGTGCCGGCGGCCGCGGCCTGCTCCATCAGTTGCGGAATGCTGCGCCAGGCGTCGCCGGCCTTGGCGGGATCGATGCCGTTGAGCCGGAACATCATGGAAGGATAAAGCATGCTGCCGGCGTTATCGCCGACCTCGAAACGCGCGCCGGCCCAGGCCGCGAGATCGCCGTCGCCGGAACAATCGATGAAGAGTTCCGATCGCACCGCCTGGCGGCCGGCTTTGGTCTCGACCATCAGCGCATGGATGCGCTCGTCGTCCTGCATCACCACGCCGGCGCCGAGCGCGTGGAACAGGATATCGACCTTGTTGGCCGCGAGCAGGTCGTCGGCGGCGATCTTGTAGGCGGCGGTGTCGTAGGCCTGGGCCAAGATCTTGCCGAGAATGAGATGTGGCGCATTGAGCCCGCCGAGCCGGTCGATCCGCGCCAGCAGGTCGGAGGCGATGCCCTGCACCACCCGGTGCATCTCGCCATGGACATTGGCATGCAGCCCGCAAAAGTTCGTCACCCCCGCCGCCGTGCCCATGCCGCCGAGAAAACCGTAGCGCTCGATCAACAGCGTGCGCTTGCCCGCGCGCGCCGCGGCGACCGCCGCCGCTATTCCCGCCGGGCCGCCGCCGAGCACCGTGACTTGATATTCGCCGTAGAGCGGGACTTTCCGCGCGGGTTCTTCGATGGTTTTGGTGGCCAAGGCGGGCTTTCCGGATTGTGGGCCCGCATCATGCCCCGGTCGGGGAATTTTAGCCATCGCGCCAAAGGACTAGCACACGTCCGGCAAGCGCTCTTCGCGCCGTGCCCACCCTCCGATGCCCCCCACACCCGGTAAACAAATCGCGACCGGCGGCAGCAGGCAAGCAAGCACGGCCCTTCCCATCAGGGGTGAGTTTGTGGAATGATGCAACCTTTAATGGACCGCGCATCAGCATCGCCCGGCGCAGAAACGGGCGACGAATATTTCCAAAGATTTCGAACGGCAACCGTACATCTCATCTTTGCGGGCGCAACAGGCGCCACATTTTATTAGGAGGACCGGACATGTTACTGAAAGGACCGGAAACCAAACTCAATTCGTATGGCTTGCTGATCGGAAAGATCACCGCGTCACGGCCGAAGCGGCCGGCAAGCCCGCATTGGCTTTTGTTCGTGCAGCCCGACGATCCCAACCACCCGCCCTATCGCGTGGCGGTCAATCTGCAAACCACCAAGAGCAAGCACAAGCCCGAGCTGCAATACCAGATCGTCGAGTTCGGCCGCCGCCCCACGCCGAAGGGCACCGCGTTGATCAAGAAGCTGACCGCGCTCGGCATCAGCGAAAGCTTCGTCGTCGCCGAATCCGATCCGGCGCTCCCGCGGCTGGATTTCGTCCGCGGCGGCTTCCTCAATCCAAAAAAATTCGTCGACCTGCGCCCCGGCGTGAAAGCGCTGGAGACCGAATTCAAGAAAGCCGTCGCCGAAACCATGAAGGCGAAGGCGCTGGTCGCCGTGTTCGGCTCCGGCTCTCCGGTCGATCCGCAAACCGGCATGGCGCTGCCCACCGGTTTCACCGGCATCGAAAACATCCACATGAACCAGGGCACCAAAAACCTCATCAACAGCAAACCGCATTATCTCGAAAACGACCCCGACCAGGACGGCGGCATCATCTTCCTGCTGCCGGGCGGTGCCCGAGGCTTCTTCGTCAAATTCGCTTCGCAGACCACCAACACCTACGAGGACGGCAACCCCGCCGAGACCGGCATTGCGGAAATCGACAAGGTTTCTCCGGCGATCCGCAACGCGATCATGCCGAAAACCTATCCGAGCAGGATGGCGGCGCGGCGGACCCACCGCACCACCTTGAGCAGCGCGAACGCCACCCTTCCCGCCGTGGCCCGCATGACGCCGCCGCCGGCGGCCGCGGCAGGCGGCAAGACCAATCCGCCGGCCAGCGCCAACGCCGGCGGCTACGTGTTCGCCGACGTCAATCCCGCCGACGCCTCCGGCCAGTACATTCCGGACAATGACGACAACACCTACAAGACCCCCTATGTGATGATGCGATCGTCGGGCAAGACGCGCGGCCCGGTGCCGACGCCGCGCGTCTATCCGACGCTTGAGCTGTCTGACATCCTGGGCGCCAACCCGCCCGGTTATGTCAGCAGCAGCGGCGGCAAGAGCATCGCCTTCGACCTGATCGGCGACAGCGGTGCACCGTCTGCACAGCATTTCGCGGAATATGAATCCAAAGTCACCGACCTGATCACGCGCGACGCCACCGCGTCGCCGCCGGCGTTCCTGTTCCATGTCGGCGACGTCGTCTATTTCTACGGCGAGGAGAATTACTACTACGGCCAGTTCTACGAACCGTTCAAAGCCTATCCGGCGCCGATCTTCGCGATCCCGGGAAATCACGACGGCATCACCTATAACGACAGCATGATCTCGCTGGACTCGTTCCAGAAGGCATTCTGCGCGCCGACGCCGGCGCGCTGGATCGGCTCCGGCGGCCTGCTGCGCACCTCGATGACGCAGCCCGGGGTTTATTTCACGCTCAACGCGCCGCTGGTGTCGATCATCGGGCTCTACTCCAATTGCGGCGAATCGTTCGGCTGGCTCAACGACGACCAATTGACGTTTCTCTACAACGAGCTGGTGCGGTTGAAGGGATTGCGCAAGAACGGCCTGCCGGCGGTGATCCTCGCCATCCACCATTTTCCGCGCTGGTTTCCCGATCAAAAGCCGATCGATCCGACCAGCGCCGCGATCGACGCGGCCTGCAAGAAGGCCGGCTTCTGGCCGGACGCGGTGGCCTGCGGCCACGCCCATCTCTATCAGCGGGTGGTGCGGCAGGACACCGGACAGGACATTCCCTATGTCCTGACCGGCGCCGGCGGCTATGCGGTGACGCCTGGCGAGGAGGTCGGCAAATCCTACATGGCCAAGATCGCCAGTAGCGGCTCGCGCCTCGGCTTCAAGCGGTTCGAATCCGGCTATGTCCGCGCCACCCTGACCGCCCCGGCCAGGGGCGATCCCACGCTGCGGTTCGAATATCGCAGCGTCAAACCGGCCAGCAACGCGCCGGACGATGTCTGCACCATCAACCTCAACACCAACAAGCTGGTCTAACGGAGGCGATCATGCCGGCCAACAAGATCATGGTGATCCGCCACGCCGAGAAGCCAAGCGACGATGGGGCGATTCTCGGCGTGACCGCCAACGGAGCGAATGACAAGCACGAACTGATCGTTCGCGGCTGGCAGCGCTCGGGGGCGCTGGCGCGCTTGTTCGCGCCACGCAACGGATTCGCCAGCCCGCTGCTTGCTCAACCCCGCACGATCTTCGCTTCCAAGGTGGACAAGGACGGCAAGAGCCTACGGCCGCAGCACACGGTGCTCGAGTTGGCAACGCTGCTAACGCTCGAGTTGATTCTGGATCGCGGCAAGGGTGAGGAAGACAAGCTCGTCAAGGATGCGATTGCCGCCGACGGACCGGTGCTGATCGCCTGGGAGCACGAGGCGATTCCCGATATCGGCAACGTCATCCTCGGCAACAAAACCACCGTTCCGCAGAAATGGCCGGGGGCGCGGTTCGACCTCGTCTGGGTATTCGACCGCGTGGGCGCATCGAGCGACTGGAGCTTTGCGCAGGTGCCGCAATTGGTGCTGTCGGGCGATAGTTCCGAGGTGATCAAGCCCAAGGAGCCTGCGTAACAGAGTTCATCCTGTCTGCCATTTTGCCGCGCGCTTCTCGGCAAACGAGGCCAATCCTTCGGATGCTTCGCTGGTTTGCCGCTTCGCCGAATGCATTCGTACCAGCCGCGCATAGGCCTCGTCGTCGACGCTCATGCCGCCGAACGAGCTTTCCAGCGCGAGCGCCTTGGTCTCGGCGAGCGCCTCCGGGCCGTTGGCGAGCAATTGCTCGACGACTTTCGCGCCGGCGGATTCGAGCTCGGCCAGCGGCACCACTTCGTGCACCAGGCCGATGCGGCGGGCATCCGCCGCGCCAAAGCGCTCGCCGGTCAGCGCGTAACGGCGAACTTGCCTGACCCCGATGGAATTGCAGAGTTGCGGGATGATGATCGCGGCGGTCAGCCCCCAGCGCACTTCGGTGATCGAGAACAGCGCGTTGTCGGCGGCGATCACCACATCGCAGGCCGAGATGATGCCGGTGCCGCCGCCGAAGCAGCCGCCCTGCACCAGCGCCACCGTCGGGATCGGCAGCGTGTTGAGCCGCTGCACCGCCTCGAAGGTGGCGCGCGACACCGCCTCGTTCTCCGCCGCGGAGCCCGGCCGCACCGCGTTGATCCATCTCAGGTCGGCGCCGGCCTGGAAATGCTTGCCATTGCCTTTCAGCACCACGACGCGGAGGTTGGGTTTTGTGGCCAATTCCGCCATCGCCGCCAGCACGCCGTTGATCAGGCCGGCGTCGTAGGCGTTGTACACTTCCGGGCGATTGAGCGTGACGGTGGCAACGCCGCGGGCGTCGAGCTCCGACAAAACCGGACTGGTGGACATCGCTGCTATTCCGCCGCGTCGAGAATGGCTGTGATCATGGAAAATTCCTCCGCGGTTGAACTTTTGCGGCGAGGATGCGGCATTTCGGCAGGGACGGCAAGGTTATCCCGCCATGCATCGGCATGCGGCATCCGCGGTTGCGCTCCGCATCGGGTCCATGGAAACTGGCCTCACGGTTGATGGCCTCCCAGAGGATACACCATGCGGATATGCGTTTTCGGCGCGGGCGCGGTTGGCGGCCATTTTGCGGTGCGGCTGGCGCTGGCGGGCCATCAGGTGTCCTGCGTGATGCGCGGGCCGCATCTCGCTGCCGTCAAGGCCAACGGCCTGACGCTGCGCTCGGGCGGCGCCGACTTCAACGCCAGGGTCAATGCATCGGACGATCCGGCAACACTTGGACCGCAGGATTTCGTCATCAGCACGCTGAAGGCGACCGCCCTGGGCAGTCTGGTGACCGGCCTGCCGCCGCTGATGCGACGAGACACCGCCATCGTCTTTGCCCAGAACGGCATTCCCTGGTGGTACGATCTCGGCCTCGCCCCGGATCATCCGCCGCCGCCCGATCTCGGCTTTCTCGATGCGGGCGGCAAATTGCGCGCGGCGGTGCCGATGCGGCGCATCATCGGCGGCGTGATCTTTTCGTCCAACGAGGTGGTCGCGCCCGGCGTGGTCGCCAATCTCTCGCCGGAGCGCAACATGCTGCTGGTCGGCGAATGCGACGATCGCGCCAGCGAGCGGATCGGCAGGCTGCGTGCCGCGCTCGTCGCGGCATCGATTGCGTCGGCACCGGTCGCCAAGATCAGGGAGACGATCTGGTCCAAGCTCCTGACCAACATGTCGATGTCGGTGCTGTGCTCGCTGACCGGGCAAACCGCGCGCGGGGTCAGGGACGATCCGGCGTTGCAGGATGTGATCCCGCGCCTGCTCGACGAGGCCAACAGCATCGCGCAGAGCTGCTACCCCGAGGTCAAGCGCGTCACCCGCAGCGGCCCGGCGCCCGACCACAAGCCGTCGATCCTGCAGGATTACGAACTCGGCCGCGCCATGGAGATCGACGTGCTGGTGCAAGGCGCCCGCCGCGTTCGCCCGCGCCGCCGGATTGTCGACACCGATGCTCGACATGATCGCGGCGCTGGCGATCCGGCAGGCAAGGGACAAGGGGCTGTATCAAGCGTAGTAACAGGACGCGGAGCCCTTCCCCTCTCCCCTTGTGGGAGAGGGTGGCTCGCATCGAAGATGCGAGACGGGTGAGGGGTGCCGCAGAACGAGAGTCAGAGAACCCCTCATCCGCCTTCGCTGTCGCGAAGGCACCTTCTCCCGCAAGGGGAGAAGGAAGAAGGAGAAGCAGGAAATCTAAACCATGCACATCAAGGACAAGGTCTGCGTCGTCACGGGAGCGGCGAGCGGCATTGGCGAGGCGGTGGCGCGCGCCTATGCCGAGGCCGGCGCGCGCGGCGTCGTCGTTGCCGACCTCAAGAACTCGCGCGAGCGGCTGGCAAGAGTCGCGGGCGACATCGACGGGCTCGCCGTCACCTGCGACGTCGGCGAGGAAGCCGATATCAAGGCGCTGGTCGCGGCGGCGGAGGACAAATTCGGCCCGATCGATATCTTTTTCTCCAACGCCGGCCTGTCGCGCAAGGGACAGGAGACCGCGTCCGACGCCGATTGGGACGTCAGCTGGCGGGTTCATGTCATGAGCCACGTATTCGCGGCCCGCGCGGTGGTGCCAGGCATGCTCGCGCGCGGCTCGGGCTATCTCCTGAACACCGCCTCCGCCGCGGGCCTGTTGGCGTCGCTGAACTCGATGCCTTATGGCGTGACGAAAAACGCGGCGATCGCGCTCGCCGAGCATCTCGCCATCCAATATGGCGACCGCGGCATCCGCGTCTCCGTGCTGTGCCCGCAATCGGTGCAGACCGGCATGACCATGCCCGGCCCCAGCGCCGCGCGGGTCGACGGCGTGATGCAGCCGGAGGAAGTGGCGCGCATCGTCATCGCGGCGATGGCAGAGGAGCGCTTTCTGATTTTGTCGCATCCGACCGTCGCAGGAATATGTGCTGCGCAAAGCCTCCAACCGCGACCGCTGGCTGGCCGGTATGCGCCGGCTGCGCGACAAGGTGTATGGCGCACCGCAGGCGGGGTGATTGAGTTCGATAAGCGGGCTTCTTGTTTTCAACCTCGCCCCGCTCTTGCGGGGCGAGGGAGAAGAACCCCCCTCACACAATCGCGTCGGCCAGATCCTGCATGGTGGGCACCAATATGTCCGGCTGATAAGGCGTCTCGCCGAACGGACGGCTGCGGCGGTCGATGAAGGCGGTCTGCATGCCGGCCGATTTGGCGCCGATGCAGTCGAAGGCGTGGTTGGCGACGAACAGTATCTGCGTCCGTCTTAACACCAAGAGTTCCGCGGCCTTGGTATAGGTCGCGACATGCGGCTTGAACGAATTCGCTTCGGCCACCGAGATGACGCTTGTCGAACGGAACCTTGTGATATTGCTTTGCGGTCTCCAGCATGTCGGGATCGCCGTTGGAGAGCACTACGAGCTTGTATTTGCGTGCGCAGCCGGGCGAGCGCTGCCGGCACCTCCGGAAACAGTCGCAGCTTTTCGATTTCGCGCGACGAGACAGCGGACCTCTTCCTTTGTATGCGGAATGCCGGCGCGGTCCATCACGATACGCCACCGAGCGGTGGCCGATCTCGCGATAAGGCGTGTGCTCGTGATGCAGCAGCGCGTCGATCATCGAATTCTCGAAATGCGTACGCCGCCACCAGGTCACGAACGAATTCGGATCGCCGCTCCAACCCTTTCGACTTCAGGAACGGCGCGGCGATCTCTGTCAGGCCGCCCTGCATGTCGACGACCGTGCCGTACTGGTCGAACATGCAGACTTTTATGTTGTTCTTGATAGCGTCAAAGCTCACGGCGGTTTCCTTCCCGGTCTTGGTTGGTTTGACCGGCATCCTGCCTCATCGGCCGGCTATCGCCAACGCCGCCGGGCGAAGGCGCGCGTCATTTCAGCACAGACCGGGCCGGCTCCGGCAGCGCGTCGAGGATGCGTGGATCATCACTGCAACTGAAGCGATAGAAATGCTTTAGTTGGCCTTCTCGATCAGGCTTTCCAGCAGGCGCTTCAAGTTCGGCCGTCGCCTTGTTGCCGTAGCTCTCGGCGATATGGTCTTCCTGGCTGAGCGCCAGCGAGTTGAGGCGCTGGGTCAGCGTCTTGCCACGGTCGGAGGAGAACATCAGCACCTTGCGCCGGTCGTCGGCGTCCTGCACCCGGTACACCAGCGAGTCGGACACCATCCGGTCGACCATCTTGGTCAAGGTCGGATGATTGAGCAGCACCGCTTCGGCGAGTTCGCCCATCGAATGGCCCTTGCCGTCCGACAGCACCTTCAGAATTCGCCATTGCTCGACCGGCACGCCTTCCTTGCGGAACCGCGCATCAAGCTGGCGATTGATCTCCCGGTTGGCCTGCGCGAGCAGGTAAGCGAGATGTTCGGTAATGGGTTTGCTGGGCGATTTGGCCAAGGGTTTGAAACTTTGCGACGGGGTTTTGGATGAATATTGAGCGGACGTGCCGGTTCTCTATGCATGCGAATCGTTGAATATTCAATATTTTCCGCTACCATAATTTGGTTGCCGATCACTTTTCCGATGGTAATCTGGTTGCCGCCGGACGATGAAGCCCGAAAAGGAGAGCGAATTGCTCTCGCTATCGCCAGTTGGAAAGTTCGGCCCACGGGCCATGCCGGTGGAATGGCTGCTGAAGGGATTCCCGCCGCCGGGCGGCGGGGCATCGGAGCAAGCGCCGCGGCTGTTTCGCGCGCATCGTGACCGCAAGAAACTCCGGATCGCCAATTTCATTGCCTTGTCGGGTCCGGCGGGAGTTCGGGGCCCTTCCAGCACCAACAGCATTCTGCTGGCGGCTTCCGAAATCAACCGGCGCGGCGGCATTCTCGGCCGCGAAGTCGAAATCGTCTTCCATGACAGCGGTGGCGACATCGACGACGTGACGGAAGCGGCGGCCGATATCGTCGCGGCCGACGACGCCGATATCATCATGGGCTCGCACATCAGTGCGGTCAGGGTGGCGCTGCGCAAGGTCGTCGCCGGGCACATTCCCTACATCTACACGCCGCTATACGAGGGCGGCGAGCGGACGCCCGGCGTGATGGCGATCGGCGAGACGCCGCGGACGCAATGGCGGCCGGCGATCGAGTGGCTGGCGAACGCCAAGCATGCATCGCGATGGTACCTGATCGGCAGCGACTATGTCTGGCCGTGGTTGTCCCACCGATCGATCAAAAAATACATCGCGGATTCCGGCGGGCGCGTCGTCGGCGAGGAATTCGTGCCGATCGGGCAGCAGGATCACAACGGGCATCTGGCGCGTATCCGGGCCGCCAAGCCTGACGTGGTCCTGATATCGCTGATCGGAATGGACAGCATCGTTTTCAACAGGGCCTTTGCCGAGCGAGGCTTGGGATCGAACATGCTCCGCCTCGCCGGCGCCATGGACGAAACCGTGCTGCTCGGAATTGGCGCCGACAATTCCGAGAATTTGTACTGCGCGTCCGGCTATTTCATCGACATGCCTTCTCGCGCGAACGATGATTTTCTTTGCCAGTACGAGGCATCGTTTGGCCGCAATGCGCCGCCGCCCGGCTCGGTCGGGCAGTCGAACTACGAGGGATTGCGATTTCTGGAAGCGATTGCCGCGCGCGCGGAATCGCTGGCGATGAAACCGCTGCTCGCGGCCGCCGCCAATGTGGACTACCAGGGCGCACGGGGCACGGTCGGCATTCGCCGGGGTTCCGCCTGCATGCCGATCTATCTCGCCGAGGCCGACGGCCTCGACTTCCGCCTGAGAAAGACCTTCTGACGCGCGGCTGTTCGATGAACTGCGAAGCGAAGGCGCAAAATAATACTTGAAAAGGAAAATATTTCCGTTTCTAGTGCGGCGAAGGAAGCTGCTTGTCCGGCAGCACCTTGTTTGCATGCAGGCCAGAAACAGGAGAACATCGTGACCGTAGCGCTTCCGACCCCCGATCAACTGCGCGCCGTGGCCGAGCAATGCGGCCTGGCATTGACCGACGAGGACGTCGCGTCGTTCCGTGGATTGCTGCAGGGCTCGGTCGATGCCTACAATGTCGTGGCCGCGATGCCCGACGAAGTTCCGGTCGTGAAGTATCGCGCGGACGCCGGGTTATCGGCCGGGACCGGAAGAAAATCCACGCAACGCCTGGTACCGCAAGGCGACCGTCAAGGGCGCCGACAGCGGCAAGCTGAAGGGCAAGGTCGTAGCGCTGAAGGACAACATCATGCTGGCCGGCGTGCCCATGATGAACGGTTCCTCGACGCTCGAGGGTTATGTGCCCGATTTCGACG
Organism: uncultured Alphaproteobacteria bacterium; assembly: GCA_963699465.1. Taxonomy (GTDB): domain Bacteria; phylum Pseudomonadota; class Alphaproteobacteria; order Rhizobiales; family Xanthobacteraceae; genus Bradyrhizobium. The sequence continues at coordinate 154,609 of CAVOTZ010000019.1, read as the reverse complement.
CCACCATTGTCACGCGCATGCTGGACGCCGGCGCCGAGATTGCCGGCAAGGCCCATTGCGAGTCGTTCTGCATCTCCGGCGGCAGCCACACCAATTCGACCGGCGCGGTGCATAACCCGCACAAGATGGGATTTTCCGCCGGCGGATCGTCTTCCGGCAGCGCGGTCGTGGTGGCGCTCGGCGAGGTCGACATGGCGATCGGCGGCGACCAGGGCGGATCGATCCGGATGCCGTCGTCGTTCAGCGGCACCTACGGCATGAAACCGACCTGGGGCCTCGTTCCCTATACCGGCATAATGCCGATCGAGATTTTCGTCGACCATACCGGGCCGATGACCGCCAATGTCGCCGACAATGCGCTGCTGCTCGAAGTGCTTGCCGGCGACGATGGTTATGATCCCGCGCATCAAGTCGCCCGAAGTGAAGCCATACACCAAGGCGCTCGGCCAGGGCGTCAAGGGGATGAAGATCGCCGTCGTCAAGGAAGGCTACGAGCAGGCCGGTGCCGAAGCCGCGGTGAACGAATGCGTCAAGGAAGCCGCCAAGCGGCTCGCCTCGCTGGGCGCCTCGGTCGAGGAAATCTCGATTCCGATGCATCTGGTGGCGCCGGCGATCTGGACGCCGATCGGCGCCGAGGGTATCGCCCAGACCATGATGTTCGGCGACGGTTATGGCCTGAGCCGCTCGGATCTCTACTCGACCTCGCTGATGGACGCGCATCGCGGCTGGCGCGGCCAGGCCGAACTCGCTGTCGGAAACCACAAAACTGTTCCTGATGCTCGGCACCTACATCAACAACAATTTCGGGCCGCGCTTCTACGGCAAGGCCGTCAATATCTCGCGCCGCCTGACCGCCGCCTATGACAAGGCGCTGGCGAATTATGATCTGCTGCTGATGCCGACGACGCCGATGAAGGCAACGCCGTTACCGGCGCCCCGCGCGTCCCGCGAGGAAGTGGTGCAGCGCGCCTTCGAGATGATCAGCAATACCGCGCCGTTCGACATCACGCACCACCCGGCGATGTCGGTGCCTTGCGGCATGGTCGACGGACTTCCGGTAGGCCTGATGCTGATCGGCCGGCATTTCGACGAGCCGACCATCTATCGCGCCGCGCACGCTTTCGAGCAGGCCGGCGACTGGAAGAAAATGTAGCGGCCGAACGCCGCAACGACGCTGGTGATGCCGCATGGATAATACCTTCATGGCCCTGTTCGAGATCGCCAGTTTCGGCGCGATCGTCGTTCTGGTCGTGCTGGGGCTCGGCATCATCGCCAGCATGATGGGCATCTTCAACTTCGCCCAGGGCGAGTTCGTGCTGCTCGGCGCCTACGTGACCTACATCGTGCACAGTTCAGGCTTGCCGGTCTGGCTCGGAATGGTGATCGCGCCGTTCGCGGTCGGCGCGCTTGGATTTGTGCTGGAGCGGCTGATCGTCCGGCGATTTTACGCCGCGCCGATCGTGGCCATGCTGGGCACTTACGCGCTCGGGCTGATCATCCGCGAAATCGTCCGTGGCCTGATCGGCGGGCTGTACATCTCGATACCCGAGCCGATCGGGGGCTCGCTCGCCATTGGCACGATGCACTTCTCGGCGTGGCGGCTGGTCATCATCCTGATCACCGCGCTGGTGATGGTCGGCAGCTATCTGCTGCTGGCGTACACCGCGTTCGGGTTGCGGATTCGGGCCTCGCTGGAAAATCCCGCGCTGGCGCGCGCCTCCGGCATCTCGACCAATGCGATCTACGGCGCGACCTTCGCGTTCGGCGCCGCGCTGGCAGGCCTTGCCGGCGCGCTGATCGTGCCGGTGTTCTCGCTGTTCGCCGATCTCGGCCTGCGCTTCCTGATCCAGGGTTTTGTTGCCGTCATGGTCGGCGGGGTCGGCTCCTTCGCGGGCCCGGTCGCCGGCGCGGGCGTCATCGGAACGCTGTCCGCGGCGCTGCCATGGGTCATTCCTCCTGTTATCGCCGACGTCCTCGTGTTCGTTCTCGCTATCATCTTCATCAAGTTTCGGCCGCAAGGCCTGATTTCAGGAAAAGGGGTCTAGTTCCATGTCTTCCAGTTCCAAATCTTCCAGCTCCAAGTCTTTCAACTCCAAGTCTCCCAGCTCCAAGTTTGACAACCGAAGCGATCTCAGCCGCCGCCGCTTTCTCTCCAACTTCGCCTTTGCCTCCACCGCGCTCGCCACCGGCGTCGGCAGCTGGGTGATCCGTCCCGAATGGGCCAACGCGGCAGCGGATCCGATCAAGGTCGGCATCGCGACGGATTTGACCGGCCCGATCGGCTACGCCGGCAACGCCGACGCCAATGTCGCCAAGATGGTGGTGAAGCAGATCAACGACGGCGGCGGCATACTCGGCCGGCCGCTCGAATTGTACATCGAGGATACCGCGTCGAACAAATCGGTGGCGGTCGGCAACGTCCGCAAGCTGATCCAGCGCGACAAGGTCGACCTCGTGCTGGGCGGCATCACCAGTTCGATGCGCAACGCCATCAAGGACGTGATCGTCGCGCGCGGCAAGACGCTCTATATCTACCCGCAGCTCTATGAGGGCAAGGAATGCACGCCGTATCTGTTCTGCACCGGCCCGACGCCGGCCCAGCAGTGCGACGAATTCATTCCCTGGCTGATCAAGAACGGCGGCAAGAAATTCGCGCTGCCCAGCGCCAATTACGTCTGGCCGCATACCCTGAACATCTATGCCCGCAAGGTGATCGAGGCGAATGGCGGCGAAGTCGTGTTCGAGGAATATTACCCGCTCGACCAGATCGATTTCAGCGCCACCGTGAACAAGATCATCTCCAACAAGGTCGACGTGGTGTTCAACACCGTGATCCCGCCGGGGGTTGGACCGTTCTTCAAGCAACTCTACGAAGCCGGCTTCCTCAAGAACGGCGGCCGGCTGTCGTGCGTCTACTATGACGAGAACACGCTCAACATCAACCAGGCGGCGGAAATCGAGGGCCTCGCGAGCTGCCTCGACTACTTCAAGGCGCTGACGCCGGAAGATCCGTTCAGCGCCAAGCTGCAGGCCGAGTACGACAAGCAGTTTCCCGGGCACCTTCCTGTTCGCGGCGGGAAGTGCCGCGACCGGCACCTATCGCGGCCTCAAATTGTGGGAAGCCGCGGTCAAGGAGGCGGGCAAGGTCGATCGCGATGCGGTCGCGGCAGCGCTCGATCATGCCAAGATCGCCGAGGGTCCCGGCGGCCCTGCCGAAATGGTCCCCGGCAAGCGGCATTGCAAGATGAAGATGTATACCGCGGTCGCCAAGGGCGGCAATTACGAGATCGTCGCGCGCAGCGCCGGGCTGGTCGATCCCAAGGAGTGCTGAGTAGGGTAAGCTTGAGCCTATCGCGGCGGCGGCCATTCGCCGCCGCGAACTCGTAAAGCGGATGTGCTGGCGGCTTGATGACCGAAATAACTCCGACGACGTCCTCCGGCTGCCCGTCGCCGCCCGCTCGCGCCGATGGCAAGTGCTCCCGATCACCGAAATCGTGATGCTGGTGATCGCCGCCCTGCTGCCGCTGGTGCTGAAGGATTATCTGACCGTCTATGCCACGCGGGTCCTGATCCTGTGCCTGTTCGCGCTGTCGTTCGACCTGGTGTGGGGCTACGCCGGCATCATGAGTTTCGGGCAGGCGGTGTTCTTCGGCACCGCCGGCTATGGCGTGGCGCTGATCGCCCGCGATCTCGGCATCACCTCGATCCTGATCGTGTTGCCCGCGGGCCTCTTGATCGGCCTCACCTTCTCTCTGCTGCTTGGCGGCTTCCTGTTGCTCGGACGCCATCCGTCGAGCGTGATCTTCGTTTCGCTCGGCACGCTCACCGGCTCCTACGCCGCGGATCGGGTAGCGCGGGGCTGGTATTATCTCGGCGGCCAGAACGGCATTCCCTCGATCCCGTCGATGTCGCTCGGCAGCTACGATATCGACGAAGGGCCGGTCTATTACTATCTGGCGCTTGGCATCCTGGTGCTGGTCTATCTGTTGTGCCGCTTCCTGGTGCGATCGCAATTCGGCCTGGCGCTGGCGGGCTTGCGCGAGAACGAACAGCGCATCGCCTTTTTCGGCTACCAGGTGCAGCGCCTCAAGGCCATCATCTTCTCCTTCGCCGGCGCCATCGCCGGGCTCGCCGGCAGTCTCTACGCGTTTCATGAAGGCTTCGTCTGGCCCAACATGCTGGGCGTGGTGATGTCGACCCAGGTGGTGCTCTACGTCCTGTTCGGCGGCGCCGGAACGCTGATCGGCGCGGTGATCGGCACCATCGCGATCGAGGCGGTCAGTTTCTGGTTGTCGAACAACTATCAGGACATCTGGCCGATCATCCTCGGCGTGCTGCTGCTGCTGGTGATCCTGTTTCGCCCCGCGGGCCTGATCAGCATGATCGTCAGCGAGCGCGAGCGTGTCGGCAGTTTCGGCCGGCCGCCGAAGGAGGGCGAACATGGCTCTTCTTGAGGCGCGCGGCATCGTCAAGATATTCGGCAAGCTGACGGCGTTGAACGGCGCGGAGCTGACCGTCGCGGACAACGAATTTCACGGCCTGATCGGACCGAACGGATCCGGCAAGAGCACGCTGATGAAATGCGTCGCCGGCGCCGAGACGCCGACCTCCGGCACGGTCGCGTTCGGCGGCCGCGATATCACGCAGGCGACGCCCGCCGAGCGGGCCCGCGCCGGCATGAGCATCAAGTTCCAGATCACCAGCGTGCTGCCGACATTGACGCTGTACGACAACATCCTGCTGGCGCTGCAGGCCCGGACATCGCTTCCGAAGCTGGTATTTTCCCGGACCCGCGGCGTCCTGCACGACCGCGTCATGGCCATGCTCGAACAGTTCCGCCTGGTGGATCGCGCCTCCGACCCCGCCTCGGCGCTGTCGCACGGCCAGCAGCAATGGCTCGAGATCGCGATGGCGCTGGCGCCGGAGCCGAAACTGTTGCTGCTCGACGAGCCGACCGGCGGCATGAGCCTGGAAGAACGACGGGTCACCGGCGAGCTGCTGCAGCCGATCAAGGCGCGTTGTTCGCTTGTCATCGTCGAGCACGATCTCGATTTCATTCGCGACATCTGCGACCGGCTCACCGTGCTCGACCAGGGCAGCGTGCTCGATTGCGGCACGGTCGCGCAGATCCAGTCCAGCGCCAAGGTCCAGGAGGTTTATCTCCGCCGTGCCTGACGACGACAAATATCTCGATATCAGCAATATCGATGCCGGCTATGGCCGCAGCCAGGTGCTGTTCGATGTCAGCGTCAGCGTGCCATGGCGCGGCGGTGTCGCGATCCTGGGCCGCAACGGTGCCGGCAAGACCACGTTGATGAAAGCCATCGTCGGTGAATTGCCGCTGCTTGGCGGCTCGGTCGGTCTCGACAAGCGAAGTATCGGACAATTGCCGACCGAGCAACGGATTCGCCTGGGCCTCGGCTACGTCCCGCAGGAACACTCGGTGTTCGGACGGCTTTCGGTCCGCGACAATCTTGCCGTTGGCGCGCTGACCAATCGCGACAGCCAGGCAGTCAATCGCGTGCTGGAAATCTTCCCGAAACTCGGCCAGCGGATGGATCAGGTCGCCGGTACGTTGTCCGGAGGCGAACGCAAGATGCTGGCGATCGGCCGTGCCATGCTGTCGGACCCGCGGGTGTTGCTGCTCGACGAGCCGACCGAAGGCGTCTGGATCGGCGTGATCGAGGAAATCACCGAACGGCTGATCCTGCTCGCCGAACAGATTGCCGTCGTGATCGTCGAACAGCATCTCGATCTGGCGCTGCGGGTTGCGAGCCGCGCCTACGTGCTCGATCGCGGCAGGGTCGCACTGGCGGGATCGGCGCAGCAAGTTCGCGACGACCCGAGGTTGCTGCAATATCTCGCGCCTTAGAGCCTTATCGGTATGATTGATCAGATCCGGGCTCCAAGTTTATTGTCTTGACGCGTTTTCTTCACGCGAACCGGTGTGCACTTCGCTCGAAAACGCTTTGGCCGGCTTTCACGGGGTTTCGATCCCGCCGACCCAGGCTACGAACGCATCGAGGATTTCGTCCATCACTTCACCGTCGTTGCGGCCCGAACGCGCCGGCACATGGAAGGAATGATCGGCGTCTTTCACGACATGCAGCGCTGCCCTGCGCTTCAGGCTTTTGACGACGGGTTCGAGCAGGCCCAATTCCGCGAGGCTGTCGCGGCTGCCCTGCAGGAACAGCATCGGGATCTTGATATCGCCGAGATGTTTCGCCCGGTCGCTCGATGGTTTGCCGGCCGGATGCAGGGGAAAGCCAAAAAACGCCAGACCGCGCACCCCATCGAGCGGAGCCGCCGCCTGTGCCTGCGATGTCATCCGCCCGCCGAATGATTTGCCACCGGCGATCAGCGGCAGCCCGGGGCAGCATCGCGCGGCTTCCGCCGCCGCGGCGCGTACCGCGGCATGCGCCACCGCCGGCGCGTCGGGCCGCTTGCTGCCTTTCTCCATGTAGGGAAATTGATAGCGCAAGGTCGCGACGCCGCGCCCGGCCAGACCCTCGGCCACCGCCGCCATGAACGGGTGATTCATTCCGGCGCCCGCGCCATGGGCAAACACGAAGCACGCGCTGGCGCGCGCCGGCCGGGTGAGAAGCGCGGAGACGGATCCGGCGCTGCCGGTTTCGATCGTGAGTTGTTGGGTGTTGATGACGCTCATCGCAGTCCGAACTTTTTTGCAAGTTAAGCGGGCGCGCTCGTAGCAAGTCAAATGCAGATTTGGCATGGACCCGCTTGATTCCCGAGGACGATAGCCACTTGCCGCAATACGATCCTGCGATACCCTGACCATCAACACCAAGCGAGCCGGCGCAGACCGGCGGCCTAATAAAGTTGAACTTCGGGAGGTTCGATGACGCTCACCGCTCGCCTGAGGACAGCACTGTCGGTGTTGACGGTCGCGCTGGCCGCCTGCACTTCCTTGACGTGGCGTTGCGTCGCGGAGGATTATCCGGGCTCCCGTCCGATCCACATCGTCGTGCCGTACGGCCCCGGCGCCTCCACCGATCTGTTGGCGCGCGCCGCCGCCGACGTAACGTCGAGGAAATACGGCTATACTTTCGTGATCGAAAGCCGCCCCGGCGCCGGCACCCTGCTCGGCACGCGGCTTGTGAAAAGCGCTGAGCCCGACGGCTATACCATCCTGTTTCAGGTCACCAACTTCCTCAACAATTTGCACACGCTTAAGGACCCCGGCTACCGCATGGAGGATTTCTCCGTGGTCGGGTTGCTCGGGCAAACCGGCTATGTGCTGATCATCCCGTCGAACCTGCCGGCCCGGAATTTGCGCGAGTTCATCGACTACGCGCGGTCGAAGAACGGCACGCTGAATTTTGCCTCGCTCGGCCATGGCACGCGGCAACATCTGCTCGCCGAACACCTCAAGGTCGACGGCAAGTTCGACTGGAACGAGGTGCCTTACCGCGGCGGCATCGAAGGCGTGCAGGGCATCCTCAGCGGCCAGGTCTCCGGCTATTTCGTCACGGTGTCGCTGGCGCAAGCCCAATCGCAATCGCCGGCGATCCGGGAAATCGCGATCAGCAGCGAGGAGCGCTCGGCGTTTCTGCCTGACGTCCCGACCTTCAGGGAATTGGGCTTTCCCGACATCACCGAGAAAAGCTGGTTCGTGCTGTTCGCACGCTCCGATACGCCAAAGCCCATCATCGACAAATTGCGTGCCGTCTTTGCCGACGTCGTCGCGACCCCCGAGTTCGCCGAGGCGCTGAAGACCATCTCGATGGAGCCGCTGAAGACGAGTTACGAAAAATTCACCGACGACATGAAGACGACGTCGGAGAAACTGGCGAGGGAACAGATCGAATTCAAGATCGAGAAGCAGTGAAGTCAGCTCCCCAGCTCATTTGCCGCATCGCATCGGAGTTCTGCTCGATCTCCGCCGGGACAGTGGCGACAAATTCAAGCTTGTCGCACATATCGGCTTCTTTCGAGCAGGCGCCGAGCGCGACGTGGATGCTCTGCCCTTCGGCATTGGCGCGCGTTCGCAGGTCAAATCTCGCCGGCAGGTCGAAATAATAGCCGGGCCCGGTGATCACCTTGGGCAATCTTTCCTTCCAGGCCGAAGCGCTGCCCTTTTCAAGACTGAACTCGACCCCGAATTCCGATGAGACCTTGTGGTGCTGATCCGCACTGACGCAAAAGGAAACGCGGTCGTTCAGTCTCTGCACCTGAATGGAGACGCCGCCGTTTTCCAGCGCCGGCCGATCTTCGGCATTCGCCGCATGCGTAATGAACGCGCTGCCCAACGCGACAAGGCAGCATCCGAGACCCGCGATATATTGACCCATTTTGCTCGCCGTGCAACTGTGAGCTGCTATCAATTTCCATCTGCGAAGGGGAGGATTCATGAAGAGGCTCGTCGCGTTCGCTATGCTGTTTTCTTGCATGTTCATCACAGGATTACAGGCGAAGGAAATAAAAGTGAAATCGTGGTGCCCGATGACGCATGCCTCGGGGATCGGCAGCGGTCCGACGTTCGAAGTGGCCAGGGACACCGCGATAAACGCCTGCATTTCTCACGGCGGGCAGTCGGCATGCTGCAACAAGTTCTTCCGAAAAATCTAGAGCGTTTTCGAGCGAAGTGGATACCGGTTCGCGTGAAGAAAGCGCGTCAAAACAAGAATCCAGAGCTTCGGTTCTGATTCTATCAGAACCGAAGCTCTAGAATAAATAACCTGACAAACAGAGCCCGGCGGACCCATTCGCCGGGCGGTCCTGCCATTCTCCCGTCACGCACGCTCTCAACTTAACAGTGCTCGCGGGTCGCTCTCGTTTCGGAGTCGTCGTATTGATCCAAATGTGTTTTTCAAAAGACTGGCGATCCCGGCATGACTCGAACATGCGACCTACGGTTTAGGAAACCGTCGCTCTATCCGGCTGAGCTACGGGACCGAAGAGCCCGCGAGGCAAAGGCGGGCGCTTGGCGATTCCATAGCAGAGCCGGCGCCTGATCGCCAGTCCGGCCGCCACCCGGTTTTGGCGGAATCTCACGGTTAAAGCAGCCCTCGATAAATCCCCGGCTCGGATCCTTCGATCGCAACCGCGCCGACGGTCTTCGTATAAAACTCGCGCGGGCCGACGCCGCCGATGATGGCGTAGCCGTATCCCGCCTGCCGCATGTCCTCGAGGCACGCCAACAGCAGCGCCGCGCCAATTCCCTTGTTGCGTGCCGCGGCCTCCACCCCGGTCGGGCCGAAGAAATTCCGACAGGTCGCGTCGTGGCAGGCGAAGCCCAGGATCTTGCCGCGCTCGATCGCAATGAAGCAGGACAGCGGTTGACGGCCGAACGCCACCTCGGCCTCGCTCGCCCATGCCTCGCTGAAGTTCTTGCGCACCCAGGCGATGACCTTGTGCTTCTCGGGCGCCAGCGCCCGCCGCAGGTCGATCCCGGCCTCGCGCGGCCTGGCGAAAACGGCCCGGGAATCCGGCAGATCGTACAGTTTGACCAGCATGTCCATGGGGTCGCAGTCCCTTCAATCCGCTCAGGCCAGCATCGACGCGTGCGCGCGACACCGTAAATATAGCCGGCCGCTTGTTGCAAAGCACTTCCATTACCGACGCAAAAGCCCGAGGATTCGACGTTATTGGATCGTTTCGAGATGCTCTGATTGGTTTTCGGGATCGTCCAGGCAGCTCCGAAGGTAACGCGATCTATCCGTAAAACTACGGGTGGTTGCATTTCGATTGCGTTGCGACTCGAAAAAGTTAAGATTCGAAGCGTGGCTGGATTTGCGATCCCGGGTTGGCAAGGATCGCCACCCCCGAACTTTGCAGCGATGCCGGCGCAAGGCCATCTTGCGGCACGGCAATCCGCACAAGCGATCCGCAGGCGTACCGCGTTCAGCCAAACCATCTAACTCCCGGGATAAGCCATCATGTGGTCCGCTCTCGAACGCCTTCTGGATTCCTCGATGTTCTCTCCGCACGGCATCTGCCTGCTGTGGGAACCGGAGCTGATCTGGCTTCACGTGTTTTCCGACGCCGTGATCGCCGCCGCCTATTTTTCGATTCCGTTCGCGCTGGCGATCATCGTCTCGAAGCGGCGCGACTTCCAGTTCGGCTGGATCGGATGGTCGTTCGCGGCCTTCATCATGGCGTGCGGACTGACCCACATCTTCTCGATCATCACGCTGTGGGTGCCGATCTACGGCATCGAGGGCATCGTCAAGGCGCTCACCGCGGTCGCCTCGATCATCACGGCGGTAATCCTGTGGCCGCTGATTCCGAAGATCATCGCGATTCCCTCCTCGGCCCAGCTTCGCCAGGCCTATGTCGCGCTCGAGGAAGAAGGCAAGCAGCGGCGCGGCGCCGAAACGCTGCTGCAACGCTTTCGCGAAACCGAGGCGACCGAGACCCAGATCCGGCAGGCGCAGAAGATGGAAGCGGTCGGCCAGCTCACCGGCGGCATCGCGCATGACTTCAACAACATCCTCACGGTGATCACCGGCACCATCGAAATCCTCGGCGAGGCGGTCGCCGATCGTCCGCAGCTCGCGCAGATCGCGCGGCTGATCGAGCAGGCCGCCTCGCGGGGCGCCGCCCTGACGCAGCATCTGCTGGCGTTCGCGCGCAAGCAGCCGCTGCAGCCGACCAGCGTCGACATCAACACACTGATGGTCGATACGGTAAAGCTGCTGCAGCCCACCATCGGCGAACGCGTCAGCATCGATCTCGTGCCCGGCGAGGACGTCGCACCCGCGCTGGTCGATGCAAGCCAGCTTGCCACCGCGATCCTCAATCTTGCGCTGAACGCGCGCGACGCGATGCCGAACGGCGGCCAGCTGCGGATCGAGACCACCAATGTCGAGCTGCAGGACAACCGCGTTCAGGCCTATGACGGCCCCGCCGCCGGCCAGTATGTGATGATCTCGATCAGCGACACCGGACACGGCATCGCCGCCGGCGAACTCAACAAGGTGTTCGAGCCGTTCTACACCACCAAGGAAGTCGGCAAGGGGACCGGCCTCGGACTGAGCATGGTCTATGGCTTCGTCAAGCAGTCCAAGGGCCATATCACCATCCAGAGCGAGAAGGGTCGCGGCACCAATGTTCTGATCTGCCTTCCCCGGGCCGATGCCGAGGCAACGCCGGTGGTGAAGACGCGGGTGCCTGAACGGGCCGAGCAGGGTCACGAGACCATCCTGGTCGTGGAAGACGATCCGCTGGTGCGCAGCTATGTGCTGACCCAGATTCGCAGCCTTGGCTATCGCACCCTTGCGGCCAGCAACGGCCTGGAGGCGCTCGCGGTGCTGCGCGGTTCGGAACAGATCGACCTGCTGTTCACTGACGTCATCATGCCCGGCTCGATCAACGGCCGCGAGCTGTCGATCGAGGCCTCGAAACTTCGGCCCGGGCTGAAGGTGCTGTTCACCTCGGGCTATACCGAAAACGCGATCGACCATGACGGTCGGCTCGACCATGGCGTTCAACTGCTGAAAAAGCCCTACCGGCGATCCGACCTCGCCAGCATGCTGCGCATCGCGCTGACGACCCACACGACGGAGCTTTTGGCCGCGTCGGCGTAGCGGCGGCATGTCGGAAGTTACGGTCACGAACACACCCTCTCATTCTCGCGACATGGTTTTGTCCGAGGTTTGCTAAATCGTTTGCTCCCTCTTCAAAACAGAGGGCACAGGGAAGACCGGGTGCGCGCTGCACCCGCGGTCTCGTGTGCATTGATGCACAAGGAAATGCGCACACGAGCATACAGGTTCAGCGGAAACACTCCGGCCTTCCCTGCGCAATGGCTTTACGACTTATACGTGCTCTCCCTGGTGAATCGGAGCCTCTTGCCACCATCGCCCCCGAGAGGCGTTGGCCTCTCAGGGACTTGACGCCAGCATTCCGGGCGTCAGGACCACACGCTTTCGCCGTGCGCGCCATATCACTCGCCTTGTGACACGACGCGCCCATCGCTCCCCGCGCCCAACGTTTCGTGACGGTCGACACGCCCCTCTTGCGGGCACGGGATGCACACTAAAAGCCGGTGATTTGCCGCGGCGTTCAACAAGAAAAAAGTGCGACATTTTGGCACGACGGGCAAATCAGCAAATTGGTGTCAAGCGTTTTTCGCAACGACGAGAAGCGCGCTCCCCTCCCCCTTGCGGGGAGGGGAAGGAAGCGCTTCGCCCGATTACTGCCTCATGGTGAGGAGCGCGTCTTCGCGCGTCTCGAACCATGGGCCCCAGATGCGGCCATCCTTCGAGACGGCGCTGACGCGCCTCCTCAGGATGAGGGTTTCTTCTTGTGCCCCCGCACCATGATCAGCACGGCCGCCACCAGCTCCAGCCCGATGCAGCCGTAGAACGGCAGGGCGTAGCTGCCGGAGATATCGCGCAGCAGGCCGATCGCGCCGGGGCCGAAGGCGTAGGTGATCTGGTTGATCGCGGTGAGCAGGCTGACCAGCACGCCGAAGGCGCGGGAGTCGAATTCGCGCTGCACGATCAGCGACGGCAGCGTGATTAGATTGCCGACCGAAAAGCCGAACAGGCCGCAAGCTGCGATCAGCACAATCTGATTATGCGCGTTGATGATGATGGCGAGCGCGACCGCCTGGCTCGCAAACGAGACCGCCGACGCCAGCCGCTGATTGAGCCGGTCGATCACGGTGGAGAACAACAGCCGCCCGGCTACCGCCATCGCCGTCAGCAGCGCCACCGCGGCCGCCGCGCCGGAGCGGCCGATCACCGGATCGAGAAACGCGATCAGATGCACGATGAAGCCGACCTGCGCGAACAGCACCAGCGCGAACGCGATCGATAGGGAAAGAAACGCGATGTCGCGAAACGCCTGCGCGCGGATTCGCCTCGAGGACGGCGCTTCCGCTCCGGCCCTTAACGTCACGGTGCGAAGCGGCGGTTGACCGACAAGGACCCAAATCACCGGCACCATCAGCACGACCATCACGATCGCGGCCGCCAGCAGCGCGCCGGAAAACCCGAACGCGCCGATCGCGGCGACCAGTAGCGGCACGCCGATAATGCCGCCAAAACTGGCGCCGTTCAGCGCCAGGCTGATCGCCATGCCGCGCTTATGGTCGAACCACAGGCCGAGCGTATTGGTGATCATGCCGAGGCTGGTGCCGGCCCAGCCGAAGGCGAGCATCGCATCCGCCAAATAGAGCTGCCACGGTTCGGTGGCGTAGCCGATCGCGACGGACGCGGCCGCCATCGCGAAAATTCCCGCCAGCAGGCAGTTGCGCGGCCCAAAACCGCGGATCGCCTCGCTCACGAACACCACCAGCAGCGCGCCGAACAGATAGAAGAAGGTGGTGCCGGCCGAGATCAGCGACGCCGGCCAGCCGCGCAGCCGGTGCAGTTCGGCGACATAGACGCTTTGGCCGTAGAAGCCGAGACCCCAGCCGAACGTCGCCACCAGAAAGCAGACCGCGACGATCCGCCAGCCTTCATAGCGGATCGAGGTTTCGTCGATCGGGATATGGTTCGTGGCGTCCAAGGATTTTCTCGTTTGCTTTTCTTTTTCTTCGTGACTCGGCTTGTCCCAGGCATCGCGGGGAGTACCACAGAGTAGCCGTCATCCTGAGGTGCGAGCCGACTTCGGCTCGCCTCGAAGGATGGTGTTCAGCGCAGTGCTCGTAGCCCATCCTTCGAGGCGCGCAAGGGCGCGCACCTACGGGTGAACGCAATAGCGTTCATCCCGGGGATGACAGCATACATTGAGAACGTGGATGGCCGGGACATCTTGCGCGAAGACGCGCTTCGCGCTTTTGCCCGGCCATGACGGCTCAGTTGGACATTTAGCAGACTGCGCTAGCCCGAAGCTTCGGCGGCTGTCGAACTGTCATTTCCGCGCGGACGGATCGTAGAAGAACCGCTCACGAAAGATCTTGTCGCCGCGCCATTCCTGCAAGGCGACTTCGTCGGCGCGGCGCACCTTGCCGGATTTGTCGGTGAGATCAAAAATCCAGTGGATGGCGACATGGTCGCCTTCGACCACCGACGTTACCGGCGTGGAATCGATGCGCGACAGCGTCGCGAGAAATGCATGCTCGTGGGCGACCAGCACATCCCTGCCGACGCGCGGCGGGTTTGCGTTCTCCTGCATGCTGGCATCCTCGGTGTAATAGCGCTCGATGGCGCCGGCGTGATCGCCGGATACCACCATTGCAATGAATTCGTCGAGACGGGCGCGTGTCGGCATCGAGGGCTCCGGGTTGTTGTTCGGCGCGCTTTCTCAGCGCCAACTCAACCGACTCGCTCGAAAACGCGTTGCCTGATAGTACGAAACGATCAAAGACTGGGATCGGGAATTTCGTCCAGGGTTTGCAGCCGCGCCCGCCGCCGCGCGAACGAGGCGAACATCAAAACCGCAAGGCCGAGCAGCACCGGCGGGTACACCACCAGATTGACCGCCGACCAGCCGAAATTCGCCAGCAGCTGGCCGGACGAGAATGACCCCACCGCCATCATCCCGAACACCAGGAAATCGTTGAAGGCCTGCACCTTGTTTCGTTCCTGCGGCCGATGCGTTTCCAGCACCAGAGCCGAGGCGCCGACAAAGCCGAAATTCCAGCCCACGCCCAGCACGATCAGCGTGGCCCAGAAATGCATCGCGGTGATGCCTGAAAGACCGATCGTCGCGGCCACCGCCTCCAGCAGCAACCCGGTCGCGACGATGCGCTGCGCGCCGAACCGCGCGATCAGCGATCCCGTGAAGAAGCTCGGGCCGTACATCGCCACGATGTGCCACTGGATGCCGAAATTGGAATCGCTGACGGAAAGCCCGCACATTTTCATCGCCAGCGGCGCCGAGGTCATCACCAGATTCATCATGGGATAGGCGATGATGCCGCACAGCGCCGCCGCGATGAAACGCGGCTGCCGCACGATTTCCAGCAGCGGCCGGCCGCCGTGCAGGTCCGCGGCCGCCGGCCGCGGCGCATCGATGCCCGCCAAGACCGCCATCGCCACCAAAGCCACCACCGCCTGCACGACAAAACTGAAGGCGAACAGATAAGGCGGCCAGATGTTCATGGTCCATTGCACGAGTTGCGGACCGAGCACGCCGGCGAACACGCCGCCGGCCATCACCCAGGACACGGCTTTCGGCCGGTATTGCGCGCTGGCGCCGTCGGCGGCGGCAAAGCGATAGGATTGCGACACCGCGCCATAGAGGCCGCCGAGGAAGGTCGCGGCGCAAAACAGCCAGAACGAAGCGTGCAGGATCGCGAACGCGCCGAGCAGACCGGTGATCACGCCGCAGCCGGTGCCGATGATGAAGGCTGTGCGACGTCCGTAGCGCCGCGAGATCGCGCCGGTCGGCAGCGTGCCTGCCGCGAGCCCGAGCACGTACATCGACAGCGGCACCGTCGCCAGCGAGATATCGGGCGCCAAGGTCGCGCCGACGATCGAGCCGGTGGCGAAGATGACGGCCGAATTGGCCCCGGTCAGCGCCTGCGCCGCGGCCAGGCGAACCACGTTGGAGCGCGCGCGGGCGTCGTCGATGGTCTCTCCGCTTGCCGTCACGCTCGTCATCGCCGATTCCACCCGCCGGATTTTGGCCCGCCGAATCCTAAGGACTCGCCGTTTGTGCACTATGAAGAGATGCGCGGGGCCGATCAACCGACGCAAACGGGGCCGCGCTATGCGCCGCGGTCACCCTTGTTTGATCGTTCGAACGCCAGAATGAGGTTGTTGGCGGGCATTTCGGCTGTTACGGCCAGCGCAAGGCCGGCATCGGCCGCCAATCGTTCGAGCGCCTCGACGTCGCGAACGCCCCATTCGGGGTCGCGTTCGCGCAAGGAGGTATCGAACACCGCATTGCTGAGCGCGGTATGCTTGCCGCTGCGCTTGAATGGTCCATACAGAAACAGCCGCCCGTCCGCGCACAAATAGCGCCCAGCGCCTTCGAACAGGCCCTCGGCGACGCGCCACGGCGCGATGTGGATCACGTTGGCGCAAAACACCGCCAGCAAGTTTTGAGGACCGCTATGGTCGTGCATCGCATCGCACCACGCCGCATCCGACAGATCGATCCGCAGCGGCGGCCTGATATTCGGCAGGCCGGAATGCACGCGCCACGCCTCGATGCTGCGCAAATGTTTTTCGTTCAGATCGCTCGGCCACCAGATGATGTCAGGGGTGTGGCGCGCGAAATGCACCACATGCTGACCCGTGCCGCTGCCGGCCTCGACCACATCTCCGGTTCGGCCTGCAAGAAACGGCTGCAACACCGCCCAGATCGCCTCATGATTGCGATGAAACGCCGCGGCATCGAGCCGGCCGTCCGCTTCGACCGGTTGGCCATCCCTGCCGAATTCGACCACAAATTCCGCCACCGCAACGCTCCGGTTTATTCCGCCACAATTAACCGTTTTATCTAGATCGCGCGATCACATTGTCTGCTGGTCAGGCGTTGGCATTTGCGCGTTCGGCAGCCTATAATCGAGGCAATACGAAAAACCCTGCGGGAAACGCCTTGAACCCCACTTTTTCAGAGCCCGTTCTTCCAAAGCCTCGCCGTTCGGAACGGGCCCTTGCAACGCGTATGATCCCGGCACTGGCATTGACCCTGCTGCTCAGCGGCCCGAGTGTGTCGGCCGCGCACGCGCAATCCGCCGCCGAGGGCCAAAAGATCGCGTTCGATCGCAGCAAGGGCAATTGCCTGACCTGCCATGTGATCAAGGGCGGCGACCTTCCCGGCAGCATCGGGCCGGAGCTAAAGGACATCAAAAGCAAATACCCCGATCGCGCTGATCTGGTCGCGATCCTCAACGACGAAACCAAACGCAACCCGCAGACCGTGATGCCTCCGTTCGGACGAAACCGGATCTTGACCGAACAGGAGATCAACGCGGTGGTGGATTTTTTGCAGACCTTGTGACGGCGTCCGCCCGATGGCGGACGAGATTTGGAGTTTTCGCGAATGACCCCCATCGATCATCAATTCTCGGCAACGCGGCGGCTGGTGCTGAAAGGCTGTGGCGTGATCGCGCTGGCCGGGCTCGGCGTGCTGCGCTTCGGCGCGCTGCCGGCCCTCGCCGCCGCCAACGACAAATGGCCGGAAGAGGCGTTCAAGCAAAAGGGCGAGGCCGAAGCCATCAAGGCGCTGTACGGCAAGACCGCTGAAATCTCCGACAAGGTGAAACTCGATGCGCCCGAGATCGCCGAGAACGGCGCGGTGGTACCGATTTCGGTCACCACGACCTTGACCGACGTGACCTCGATCTCGTTTTTGGTCGCCGACAATCCCAACGCGCTGGCCGCGTCCTACATCATTCCGGCCGGCACGATACCGAGCGTCGCCAATCGCATCAAGATGGCCAAGACCAGCAACGTCACCGCGATCGTCGAAGCCGGCGGCAAGCTCTACAGCGCCACCAAGGAAGTCAAAGTCACCGTCGGCGGCTGCGGCGGCTGACGCGCGATCACTGGGAAGGAATATAAAATGGCATCAACCATTCGCGTGCGCGCCACCGCCAACGGCGACACCACAGAGGTGCAGGCGCTGATCCAGCACCCGATGGATTCCGGCTTCGTCAAGGACGCCAAGGGCGATCTGATTCCGCCGCATTTCATCCAGCAGGTGACGTTCGAAGTGAACGGCAAGGCTGTGTTCGTCGCCGACTGGGGCACCGCGGTTTCCAAGGACCCTTACGTCAAATTCAGCTTCAAGGGCGGCAACAAGGGCGACGACCTTAGGATTAGCTGGGTCGACAACAAGGGCGAAACGCGACACCACGACGGCCAAGATTGCGTGAGGGCATAGCATTGCGAGCCGCGATCCAGATCATTTTAACGGCGCTCGCGCTGGTCACCGTGGCGTCAGGCGCGCCCGCGAAGGCGGCCGACAGCGTCGATCCGGCGGCGGACGCAAAGGCGTTCCAGAAATATTTCACCGACAAATTCCCCAAGCTGAAGCTTTCGGATTTCGTCAACGGGCCGTACTCGCTGAACGAGGACATGCACCGGCAGTGGGTCGAGAAGGAAGAATTCCCGCCTTACCAATTCTCGCTCGACGCCGGCAAGGAGATGTTCGAAAAACCGTTCAAGAACGGCAAGAGCTATGCGGATTGCTTTGCCGACAAGGGCATCGGCGTTCGCCAGAATTTTCCCACCTTCGACGAGAAGGAAGGCAAGGTGGTCACGCTGGAGCTGGCGCTGAACCGCTGCCGCGAGGCCAATGGCGAGGCGCCGTTCTCCTATGTCAAGGACGATATGGCCGCGCTGACCGCTTACATGGCATTCACCTCGCGCGGAAAACCGTTCGACATCAAGATCCCCAACGATCCGCGCGCGCTGGCCGCGTTCGAGAACGGCCGCGAATATTTCTACACGCGGCGCGGCCAGCTCAATTTCTCCTGCGCCAGCTGCCATGTGCAGAATCCCGGCGAACGGATTCGCGCCGAGATTCTCGCGCCGGCGCTCGGCATCCTCAACGCGATGCCGATCTATCGCTCCGAATGGGGCGGCATGGGCACCATCAGCCGCCGCTTCGTTACCTGCAACACGCAGACCCGTGGCGTGCCGCTCGATCCGCAATCCGACGAATACCGCGATCTCGAATATTATCTGTCCTATGTCAGCAACGGGCTGCCGATCTCCGGCCCGGGAGCGCGGCCATGACGACGTTTTCGCGCGCGATGATTTCTGGCGTTATCGCTGATCGCTATAGCGACCCCAGTGCTGGCGGCGACCGATGCCGATTTCAAGGCGGCCTATGCCGCGGCCGACGCCGCCAACAAGGAAGCTTTTGCCTTGCGCAACCAGTGGACCGTCACCGCGACCGCGCTGACGGAGGCGAAGAAAGCCGCCGATGCCGGCGATTTCGACAAGGCGATCGCAGCCGCCAGGGAAGCCGAAGCGCTGGCCAAGGCATCAATATTCCAGGCCAAGAGCGAGAAAGAGGCCTGGAAGGCCGAAGTGATCCGCTAGGCGTGTTGCGCGAGAGGCGCGGAGAAATCGCATGACCATCCGCCGCCGGGATTTTTTGAAGGCAACGGGTCTCATCACGTTGGCGGGCGGAGTGCCGCGGCTCGCGCGCGGCGCCGACGCCCCAAGCGTCTACGACCTCGAGCGTTTCGGCAACGCCCGCATCCTGCACATGACCGATACCCATGCGCAGCTGAAACCGATCTATTTTCGCGAGCCGAGCGTCAATCTCGGGATCGGCACCATGCAGGGCAAGCCGCCGCATCTGGTCGGCCGCGCCTTGCTCGACCGTTTTGGGATCAAGCCCGACAGCGCCGATGCGTACGCTTTTACCTGCCTCGACTACGAAAAGGCCGCCGTCCGCTTTGGCAGGCTCGGCGGCTTTGCGCATCTGAAGACGCTGATCGACCGGCTGCGCAGTGAAGCGGGATCCGGCCGCGCGCTGCTGCTCGACGGCGGCGATTTGTGGCAGGGCACTGGACAGGCCAACGCCACCCAGGGCGCCGACATGGTCGACGCCGCCAACCTGCTCGGCATCGAGGCGATGACCGGGCACTGGGAATTCACCTATGGCGAAAAGGCGCTGCGCGCCAATCTCGAGCGCTTCAAGGGCGAATTCCTGGCGCAGAACGTGTTCCTGACCGAGGAGGCCGCGTTCAACGACGCCAAGGCGTTCGATTCCGCCTCGGGCCGGGTGTTCAAGCCGGCGACCATCAAGGAAATCGGCAGCCATCGCATCGCGGTGATCGGGCAGGCGTTTCCCTATGTGCCGATCGCGCACCCAAAACGCTTCACGCCGGACTGGACGTTTGGCATTCGCGACGACGAATTGCAGAAGCTGGTCGATGGCTTGCGCAACAACGACAAGGTCGACGCCGTGGTGCTGCTGTCGCACAACGGCATGGACGTCGACCTCAAGCTTGCGAGCAAGGTCAGCGGCATCGACGTCATTCTCGGCGGCCACACCCACGACGCCGTTCCGCAGCCGATCGCGGTCAATAATCCGGGCGGCGTCACGCTGGTCACCAACGCCGGCTCGAACGGAAAATTTCTGGGCGTGCTCGACCTCAACCTTGCACGCGGAAAAGTCAACGATGTGCGCTATCGGCTGCTGCCGGTGTTTTCCGAACTGCTAAAACCCGATCCGGCGATGCAGGCGTTGATCGACAAGATCGCGCGAGCCGTTTGCGACGCCCGATGCCGAGAAGATCGCGACCGCCGACCGGGTGCTGTACCGCCGCGGCAATTTCAGCGGCACCATGGATCGCCTGATCTGCGATGCGCTGCGCGGCGAGCTCGATGCCGAGATCGCGCTGTCGCCGGGTTTTCGCTGGGGCACCACGGTGATGCCGGGCCAGCCGGTGACGATGGAAGACGTGCTGGCCGAGACCGCGATCACCTATCCGGAAACCTATGTGCAAAACATGACCGGCGGCCAGCTCAAGGACATCCTCGAAGACGTCTGCGACAATTTGTTCAACGCCGACCCCTATTACCAGCAGGGCGGCGACATGGTCCGGGTCGGCGGCATGTCGTATGTCTGTTCGCCCAATGACGGCGTCGGCAAACGGATTTCCGCGCTGAAACTCGACAATGGCCGCGGCATCGAGGCCGGCAAGAGCTACAAGGTGGCGGGCTGGGCTTCCGTCAACGAACAGAAGGGCCCGCCGGTGTGGGACGTTTTTGCCAAGCACCTGCGCGCCAACAAGCCGGCGAATAACCATATCGATGTCACGCTGAAAGGCGTCGACGACAATCCAGGCCTGACCAGCGAGGGATGAAGCGTTTGCAACTCCATCGGCGATCGATCGTTGGCGGCGCGCTGGCTTTGGCGATGCTCGCGCCTCGTGCGCGCGCGGCCGAACCGGCCCCGCTGCCTGAAAAGCCGTTCGCCGAGCATCGCGTGGTGCTGCAACTCTCGGACAATGATGCGAAGAAGCAGGGGCTCGTGATCAGCGTCGCCTATAATCTGTTGAAACTCTACGATCCCGACAAGGTCGCGATCGAGGTGGTGGCGTTCGGACCGGGCATCGAACTCTTGTTTCCCGACAATCCCAACCGCAAGCTGGTCGAGAGCCTGGTCGCGCAAGGCGTGAAATTCGACATCTGCCTCAATACCGTGGATACGGTCGAGCGCGACACCGGCAAGCGGCCGCAATACATCCCGGCCGCGACCCCGGTTCAGGTCGGGGTCGGGCAGATCCTCGCGCTCACCGAAAACGGATATACACTGGTCAGGCCTTAGGAACGTAACAGTCGTCACGTCATTGCGAGCCAACGGGTCGGGCGAACGCCCGCCCGATGACAAGCTCCGCGAAGCAATCCAGAGTCAAAAGGAAAGACTGGATTGCTTCGTCGCTTCGCTCCTCGCAATGACGGGAAATACACAAGGAGTTTCACATGCGCCGCCTCTTCACCGCCGCCATCCTGTCGATCGCCCTCGCCTCGCCGGCCTTGGCCGCCGACGCAAAACTGCACCATATCGCAATCCAGGTCGATCAGAACGATCCGCAGGTGATGAACCTGGTGCTCGGCAACGCCACCAACGTGATCGAATATTACCGGGCCAGGAACGAGGAGGTCGATATCGACATCACCGCCTATGGTCCCGGCCTGCACATGCTGCGCGCCGATACCTCGCCGGTCGCGGACCGCATCAAGCGGATGAAGGACATGGTTTTCCCGGGCAAGATCCAGTTCTCCGCCTGCAACAACACCAAGCAGAACATGGAGAAGACCGAAGGCCACGCGATTTCGATGTTGCCGGAGGCGACCATCGTTCCTTCCGGCGCGGTGCACCTCAGCGAGTTGCAGGAACAGGGCTGGAGTTACCTGAAGCCGTGACGATCAAGCTGACCACGCGGACGATCATCATCGCGGCCGCGCTGGCGCTGGGCGCGCCGGCGGCATTCGCCGACGACAGCGCGACCGTCACCTATAAATCGCTGTCGCCGGAAGTGGCGCTCGAGGCGGCCCAGGCCGCCCTCAAGCAATGCCGCGCGGACGGCTTTCAGGTCGCGGTTGCGGTGGTCGATCGGTTCGGCCAGCCGCAGGTGATGCTGCGCGACCGCTATGCCGGATTGCCCGCCGCCGATACCGCGACCAGCAAG
Source organism: uncultured Alphaproteobacteria bacterium (assembly GCA_963699465.1). Lineage (GTDB taxonomy): Bacteria > Pseudomonadota > Alphaproteobacteria > Rhizobiales > Xanthobacteraceae > Bradyrhizobium. The sequence goes on along the minus strand of CAVOTZ010000019.1, from coordinate 132,585 downwards.
GCCTATACCGCGCTGAGCTTTCACGCCGCGACCAGCGATCTCGCCAAATCGATCAAAACGGGCACGATGGATCCGGGCCTGGCGCGGTTGCCCCACGTCGCCATGCTGGCCGGTGGGCTGGTGATCGAGGCCGGCGGTACCCTTTTGGGCGGCATCGGCGTCTCCGGCGCGCCGGGCGGCGACAAGGACGAGGCCTGCGCCAAGGCCGGGCTGGATGCGATCCGGGACAGGATCGATTTCTGAGGAATTTGCACCGTGTAGAAAATCTTTACTGCCCGGCTGCCGAAAATCAGTTAATATCTACTGGCACACCAGTAGCCAGCAGCCATGATCTTTCGCCAGCTTTTCGACAGTGTTTCCGGGACCTACAGCTATGTGCTCGCCAGCCGGCCCGGCGGCGAGGCGCTGATCCTCGATCCCGTGCTGGAGAAGGTCGATCGCTATTGCCAGTTGCTGCGCGAACTCGACCTGAAACTGGTCAAGGCCGTCGACACCCATCTGCACGCCGACCATGTCACCGGGCTCGGCGAACTGCGCGACCGCACCCATTGCGTCACCATCATGGGCGAGCAGAGCAAGGCCGACGTGGTGGCGATGCGGGTCGCCGATGGCGACAAGGTGACGATCGAAGGCCTTTGCCTCGACGTGATGTACACGCCCGGCCACACCGACGATTCCTACAGTTATCTGATGGGCGACCGCGTCTTCACCGGCGACACGCTGTTGATCCGCGGCACCGGCCGCACCGATTTCCAGAACGGCAGCGCGCGCGCGCAATATGATTCGATCTTCAACCGGTTATTGAAGCTGCCCGAAGAGACCATGGTATTCCCCGCCCATGACTACAAGGGCGACACCGTCTCCACCATCGGCGAGGAGAAGCGCTACAATCCACGGCTGCAGGTGCGTTCCATCGACGAATATGTCGCACTGATGGGCAACCTCAAGCTACCCAATCCGAAGATGATGGACGTCGCGGTCCCCGCCAACATGCATGTTGGGCTGCATCAGGAGGACCTGGAGAAACAGGGTCTGGCGCTTTCCGCACGTGATGCGATCGAGAGCCTCGGCCGGCCCGAAGTGCTGCTGGTCGATCTGCGCGAGAACGGCGAGCGCACCCGGCACGGCACGTTGTCGGGCGCGCTGCATGCACCTTATCCTAGCGTCGGCGAAAGCCTGCGTCCGGGCGGCATGCTGCGCGAAGTCGCGGCCGCGACCGGCCGGCGCATCGTGTTCTTCTGCGCGTTCGGCGAACGCTCGGCAATGGCGGTGGCCGCCGCCAAGGAAGCCGGACTCGCCAACACCGCCCATATCGCCGGCGGCATCGACGCCTGGAAGAAGGCCGGCGGCCCGGTGCTGACGGGCTGAACCCTCATCCTGAGGAGGCGCGCCAGCGCCGTCTCGAAGGATGGCCGCAAGGGTTGAGCGTGAGGCCGTGGTTCGAGACGCGCGAAGACGCGCTCCTCACCATGAGGCCGTGCCAGCCCCGGAACCGCCTCGCCCCCGCGTTCACCACGATTGCGATCTGGTTGCGAAATCGAGGTTTTTCGCCTGATTTGACCTAATCGGGCCCCCGTGCGACCCCGGGCGTGATAGGATCGGACCCGCAGGCAGCCGCCCGGATGCGGGCGCGCCCAAAGATCGAGGCAGATATGGACGACGAACCGAAAAGCCCCGCCGAAATGAAGGAAATCCGGCTCAACCGCAAGATCGCCCAGGATGCCGAAGGCATCAAGGCGATGGCGGACATCGCGGCGGCCGATATCGCGATCCGCAAGCGGACCGCGGATTTGCGCGCCGAGCGTCTGGCCAGGGAAGCCGCCGCGCGCGACAACCCGCCGGAGCCGAAAGCCAAAGTCAAAAAGAAGAAAAAGGTCTCATGACAAAATCAGATCGCGACCGCACAGATACGCGCGCCGGCAAGGCCGGCGGCTACGGCAAGACCACCATGGTCGATCGCGATGCCACCACCAAGGCGACGCTCGACAACATGGCGCGGCTGAAGGCCTTGCGGCTCGCGCGAGAAGCCGCCGCACCGCCGCAGCCGATCGCGGCGCCGAAGAAGGCGCGCGCCAAGGTCAGCAAGACTGGAGAGAAGCCGCCTGCGCTAGGCGATTGGCTGGCCGGACAGCAAAGCGGCGGACGCCGGACCTAGAGCATTATCGGTTCTGATCAAATTAGAACCGAAGCTCTGGTTGTTAGTTCGACGCGTTATGCCGGCGCGGGCCAGTCGATCATCGAACGCGTCTTGGTCGCGGCGTCGTACACCTGCACCTGAAGCATCTGGAATTGATTCTTCAACGCCATGCCGGCCTCCTCGGCCGCTTCGACGGTGGCATGGTGCGACTTGAAATGGCCGTCCACCACCAGCGAGTAACCGTCAGTCGGCGCCTTGTCGGCGCGAACGATCTTGCGTGGCGTCTGCTCTTCCAATTCGAGTTTAGGCTTCTTCATCAGGGGCTCCATGTTGCGGCCTCCGTTTACACAATACGAGGGAAAAAGGCAGGAAAGATTTGCTGATAGTGGATAATATGGTCGTCAAAGGCGGTCAGATTGAGGTCTGGAACTGCTGATCTGATACCGCGCGCATCAACCATCCGGACAAAAAGGCACACCATGGGTGGAACCGGTCCCAAGACTTCCCCTGTTAAGACCTACCCTGTTAAGACCAACCCTCCTGCGGCCGAGATCGGCAAGCCCGGCAAGCCGGTGCCCCCGCCCGCGCCGACCGAGGATGACGACACCGAGGATGGCGACATCGCCACCCCAAAGCGCGACCGCACCGGGAACGACGACGAGCCGTTGTGAAGGTGTACTCGCGGCCCATGGTTCGAGACGGCACTTCCTAATTCACCCTCCCCTTGAGGGGGAGGGTCGGCTCGCATCGCCAGATGCGAGACGGGGCGGGGTGAAGCAACAATACGCAGCGCCCCACTTCAACTCACCTCCACCCCACCCCGCTCGCCTAGAGCGAGCGACCCTCCCCCTCCAGGGGAGGGTGAAAAAAATCCGCGCGCTCGATCACGCGAATACTCCCGACATCGAGCAGATGCGCGCCCCAGCCTTTTTTCGCCATCGTCGCGGCGAGCTTCGGTTTTGCCAATAACGCCATCGTCAGCATCGCCAGCGGCGCGAGGCTGCCCCAGTCGTGCCGCAGCGGCGTCAGTTCCTCGGTGCTGCCGGCATAGACGCCGCCACCGGTCGCAAGGCAAAAACCCTCCCGCACCAGATCGCGACGGCTGCAGCCAGACGCGGCGCAGCCGAGCAGCGCCTGCACCGCCAGATGGGTGCGTACGCCGTTGCGGCCGGGCGGCAACGCTTCCGGCATCTCGCCGAGCGATACCGCGAGCAACAGTCCGACCAGATCGGTTCCGGCAAGCCAGGCGCTCATCGGCTCGACCAGTCGCGGATTGCAATCGATCAACAACGGCGTCGCCTCATCGGCCAGCACATAATCGACCGACAACGCGCCGTGCCAGTTCAGATGTTCGCCGATCGCGGCGAGATGCGCGCGGATATCGGCGCGACTGTCACTTTGCTTGATCGCCTCGCCGCCACCGGCGCCGGCCGCGATCTGCCGGTAGCCGTGAAAGCCCAGCAATTGGCCGTGGCAAAACACCGCCTGCGCCTTGCAGGTCGTACCCGCAACAAAATCCTGCAGCAATATTTCGTCGGCGAACGCGCCGTTGGCGTTCAAGCCCGAGGCGTGCAGATCCCGCAGCGCGGTTTCCAGATCATAGGCGCTGCGCACAAACCAGATGCCGCGGCTGGCGGTGCCCACGGAGGTCTTGACCACACAGGGAAACCGCACCGCGGCGTGAAGCTGGGCTTCCGACCTTGCGATAAATGTCCGCGGTTGCGGCAATCGCAATTGATGCAGCAGCCGGCTGAACCCGGCCTTGTTGTGCACCATGCGGTAATTTTCGAAACCGGGCAGCGCGAGCCCCACGCGGCCCGACAGGCGCTTGCCGGCGCGGGCGAACACAAAGCCCTGCTCATGGGTCGGCAGCAGCACGTCGAACGATTCGGTAGCGAGCAAGCTTTCGATGAACCGGAGATAGCCGGCCGGATCGTCCCGCAGCGGCGGGCAACGATGAAATTTCCGGACGAATCGCGAGAACCGCGCCAGGCAATAAGGACTGGGATCGCAGACCTCGATCCGATGGCCCGACAGCCCCAGGATCGTGATCGCCTCCCGCGCCGAGGTGCTGTTGCCCTCGGACACCAGCACCCGCAGCGGTTTTGGGGCATGCGCGATCTCGGCCATGAGTGGCATCATTGCTGCGCCGGGCGTTGTTGTCTTGGGATTTTATCGGGATTTGGTCTTGGCCAATGTCGTGGCCGCGCGGGCCGATGAAGCCTTTTGACCCGGAAAGGACGTCCGGCCCCAAAAATGCACTCCTTGTCATGGTAGGGTGCCCTCTCAGTATTCTCAAACCATGGATACGAGGTCCGAGATGACCGACACACCTCCTGCGAATTCTCCGTCTGCTTCCCTGATCCCCGCCGACGATCCGCGTCGTGTCCTGACGATAGCCGACCCAGATGGCGCCGATGTGCCGCATATCTCGGTGGCCGGCGGCACATACACAGTCCTGGTGTCTGGCGCGCAGACCGCGGGACGCTATTGCCTGGTCGACATGCTGGTGCCCGCCGGCGGTGGACCACCGCCGCATCGCCACGACTTCGAGGAAATGTTTTCGCTGCTCGAAGGCGAACTCGAGTTCACCTTTCGCGGAAAATCGCACATCGTAAGCGCGGGATCGACCGTCAACGTTCCGGCCAACGCCGCGCACGCGTTTAAGAACGTGTCCGGCAAGACGGCTCGCATGCTCTGCATGTGTACGCCGGCGGGACAGGATGAATTCTTTCTGGCGGTCGGATTTCCCGTCCAGGGCCGCACATCGCCACCGCCGAAGCCAAGCCCGGAAGAGATGACAGAGAAGGGAAAACTGATCGCGGCCCTGCTGCCGAAATATCGCACCGAAATGGTCAAGATGTGACGCGCCCATGTGATTGAGAGCCAACAACGGATCAAGGCTGCGGTCGCTTAGTCGAGGCGGACGTTGCCTTTCGCGGCTGATCGCTATGGCCCAAGGCAGACATGTCCTCGTCATCCCGCCGACGCCCGTTCCGCCCCGGTTTGCAGACACCCCATGCAACCGCATTCATGGACAAATAGCCGCTCCTGGCGATAGTTTCGCCCTGCCCTGCCGGGCCGCACTGCAACAGGGTATCAAGTCGCGATGGTCGACATTCTCGCCGCACCGCAACACGCAAAAGCCGGCGCAAAAGCCTCTTCGCCGGCGCGCACGCTGACCCTGATCTCGACGGCGCATTGGGTCAGCCATTTCCATCTGTTCGTGCTGCCGATGCTGTTCCCTTTCCTCAAAGCCCAGCTCGGCGTCGGCTATATCGAGCTCGGCCTGGCGCTGACCACTTTCGCCGTGGTGTCCGGCGTCACCCAAGCGCCGATCGGTTATCTCGCCGACCATATCGGCTCCCGCAAAATCCTGCTGATGGGCCTGACGCTCGGCGGCTGCGCGCTGATCATGCTCGGGCTGCATTTGAGCTATCCCTGGCTGATCGCGAGCGCCGTGCTGCTGGGGCTCGCCAACAGCGTCTATCATCCGGCCGATTACGCCATCCTCTCCGCCCATATGGATGAGCAGCGGATGGGCCGCGCGTTTTCGATCCACACCTTTGCCGGCTTCGTCGGCGGCGCGGTCGCGCCGGCCACCGTCGCGGCCCTGGTCGCGACCATCGGCGGCCATGGCGCGCTGATCGTCTGCGGCGCGGTCGGCCCCGCCGTCGCGCTGCTGCTGATGGCCTTCAACGTTCCCGACGCGCATGCCGCCGCGCGCGGCCCCGACGGCGCGCGGGCCTCGAGACCGAGCGTCGTCACGCCGGCCTTGATCGTGCTGACGGTGTTTTTCATGCTGCTCAGCCTGTCCAATGCCGGGATCAGCAATTTCGGCGTGGTGGCGCTGATGAGCGGCTACGGCACCTCGTTCTCGTCCGCCAACATCGCGCTGACCGCGTTCCTCGGCGCCAGCGCCGCCGGCGTGCTGGCGGGCGGCTTCCTCGCCGACCGCACCCAGCGCCATGGCCAGGTCGCCGCCGCCTGTTTCGGCATCAACGCCGTGCTGGTCCTGGTCATCGCCTTGGTTGCGCTGCCGCCCGTTCTGCTGATCGCTGGTCATGGGGCTCGCGGGCTTCCTCGGCGGCGTGATCGCGCCCTCGCGGGACATGCTGGTGCGTAACGCGGCGCCCCCGGGCGCGGCCGGCCGGGCGTTCGGCATCGTCTCCACCGGCTTCAATATCGGCGGCATCATCAGCCCCCTGTTGTTCGGCTGGATCATGGACCAGAACATGCCGCATTGGGTGTTCGGCACCTCGGTCATCTTCATGCTGATGACCGTCGTGCTCTCGCTGGTCACCGACCGCGGGCCGCAAGCGAGCCCGCAGCCGCTGCGGCATCCGGCGCGGGCCTGACAGGGAACCAATTGGCCACATCGTCGGTTATCGATCAGCGGAACTAGACCACAATAGAGGCTTGATCCCATGAGCCGGAATTTGACGCGCGCTCGTTTGACCCGTTGCATAGCTGGCGGAATTTCGGCCCTGATCTTTAGCCTCGTGGCGATTTTTGGCATCGCGCAGCATTTCGCCTGAGGCACGAACCATTCGAGTCAGGCCGCGCGATTACGGGCAACGTTCCAACGAAAGTCACCAGAGCGCCCACATTGCGCGAACCGGTATCCACCCCCGGATCAAGTCCGAGGGTTTGCTTCGTTCGAAAACGCTCTGATGCATTCCTGAACCCCGCCCCGGGCGGTTGACAGGCCGGGGGCATCACCCATGATGCCGGCCAACAATTTTCAAAACCCGGGGAAACATCATGGCCAACCAACCAGACCTCGTCATTCGCGGCGGCACTATCGCCGACGGCCGCGGCGGCGAGCTGTTCGAGGCCGACGTCGCCGTCTCGAACGGCCGCATCACCGAGGTCGGCAAGGTCCAGGGCAAAGGCAAGCAAGAGATCGACGCCAAGGGCAGACTGGTCGCGCCGGGCTTTGTCGACGTCCACACCCATTATGACGGCCAGGTCACCTGGAGCCAGGACATCACGCCGTCGTCGCAGAACGGCGTCACCACCGCGATCATGGGCAATTGCGGCGTCGGCTTCGCGCCCTGCCGCCCCAGCGACCACAAGCGCCTGATCGAGCTGATGGAAGGCGTCGAGGATATTCCGGAGCCGGTGCTGAGCGCCGGCATCCCGTGGGCCTGGGAAAGCTTTCCCGACTACATGGAGTGGCTGTCGAAGCGGCATTTCGACATCGACATCGGCGCGCAACTGCCGCACGCGGCGCTGCGCGTCTTCGTGATGGGCGAGCGCGGCGCGCGGCGCGATCCCTCGACCGCCGAGGACAACAAGGCGATGGCGGCGCTGGCCCGCGATGCCGTCCGCGCCGGCGCGCTCGGCTTTTCGACCTCGCGCACCCTGAACCACCGCACCTCGACCGGCGATTACACCCCGACCCTGAAGGCCGGCGAGGACGAGCTGACCGCGATCGCCAGCGCGATGCATGGCACCGGCCGCAGCGTGTTTCAGTTCGTGCTCGATCTGTCCACCATCAACGAAGATCTGCCGATGATGCTGCGGATCGCCGAGAACACCAAGATCCCGGTGTCGTTCTCGATCACCCAGCACGACAAGGCGCCGCAACGCTGGCGCAAGACGCTCGACATCATCAACGAAGCCAGCGCAAAAGGCCTGTCGATCACGGCGCAGATCGCCGCCCGCCCCGTGGGGCTGATGCTCGGGCTGGAATTGTCGCGCAACCCGTTCCAGACCCATCCGAGCTACCAGGCGATCGCCCACCTGCCGCTGAAGGAGCGGCTGGCGCGGCTGCATCAACCCGACGTGCGCGCCGCGATCCTGAGCGAACACGCCACCGCGACCGACGATCCGCTGTTCTTCCGGCCGAACTACGACAAGATGTACCTGCTCGGCAATCCGCCCGACTATGAACAGCCGCCGGAAAACGCATTGGGCGCGCAGGCCCAGCGCCAGGGCCGGCAGCCGGAAGCGCTGGCCTATGACGCCATGCTCACCGACGAAGGCCGCGGCATGCTCTACGTGCCGTTCCTCAATTATGCCGACGGCAATCTCGACGCGACGCGCGCGATGCTGAGCGATCCCTGCTCGGTGCCGGGCTTGAGCGACGGCGGCGCGCATTGCGGCATCATCTGCGATGCCAGCTTCCCGACCTATCTGCTGACGCACTGGACCCGCGACCGTTCGCGCGGCGAGAAGCTGTCGATCCCGTTCGTGGTCGCGGTGCAGTCGCGGAAAACCGCGCTGTCGGTCGGGCTGTACGACCGCGGCGTGATCGCGCCGGGTTTTAAGGCCGACATCAATGTGATCGATTACGACAAACTGCATTTGCATCCGCCAAAGGTTCATTACGACCTACCGGTCGGCGGACGCCGGCTGCTGCAACAGGTCGACGGCTACGACGCCACCATCGTCTCCGGCGTGGTGACGCAGCGCGGCGGCGTCTCGACCGGATCGCATCCGGGCCGGCTGGTGCGCGGCGTACAAGGCAGCCTGCAATAGGGCAGTCCGTGGCCAGCCGGATTGCCGGGCCTGGCCTGATCGTTAAGCCTGCCGGTACCGTTTAATGTCCGCTTCCTCGCCGAAGCGGACATTTTTATTTGATTTGTTTGAGGGGCGGCTCCGCGCGCCCGGCACCCGCGCAAACCGCCGGCCAACAGCCGTTCGGCTGCGATCGGAACCGGGGCCAAAATATTTTCAAAAAACCCGGAACTATTCTGCGGCCTGCAAATTAAGCCGTTTGGGCTGATTTTTCGATGGAACCCGGTTCGGGAACCCGTCGAATTTTCCCGCTTGCGTTGGTGGTTTGGCGGTGCCCTTGATGGCGCCAAACCGCTGCGCGTATCGAGATTCGTCCGCGCATCCCCGGAGGAAAGTGCATGAGCGACCTGGTCACCAGCGGCCCCTCGGCCGCCCGGCGCGGCGCCAAACGCAAGCCCGCTTCGAACGGAAAATCCGATCCCCAGCAAGACCTGCTGCACGCGCTGCAAGCGATGCGATCAGGCGATTTCTCGGTCCGCATGACCGGCGACCATCTCGGCATCGAAGGCAAGATCGCCGACACCTTCAACGAAATCGTCGCCGCCAACCAGCGCATGGCGCAGCAGCTCGAGCGGGTCGGCCAGGTCGTCGGCCGCGAGGGCAAGACCCGGCAGCGCGTCAAGTTCGACCTCGCCAGCGGCTCCTGGGCCGACATGGAAGGTTCCGTCAACACCCTGATCGACGACCTGTTGTGGCCGACCCGCGAAGTGACGCGCGCCGTCGCCGCCGTGGCCCAGGGCGACCTGCTGCAGACCGTGCAACTGGATGTCGACGGCCGCCCGCTGGGCGGCGAATTCCTGCAGTCGGCCAACATCGTCAACACCATGATCAAGCAGCTCAGCGTGTTCACCTCCGAGGTGACGCGCGTGGCGCGCGAGGTCGGCACCGAGGGCAAGCTCGGCGGCCAGGCCCAGGTGCCGGAAGTGACCGGCGTCTGGAAGGACCTGACCGAGAGCGTCAACTCGATGGCCAACAACCTCACCGGCCAGGTCCGCAACATCGCCGAAGTCACCATCGCGGTCGCCAATGGCGACCTGTCGAAGAAGATCACGGTCGACGTCCGCGGCGAGATCCTGCAGCTCAAGGAAGCCATCAACACCATGGTGGACCAGCTGCGCTCGTTCGCCTCCGAAGTGACGCGCGTGGCGCGCGAAGTCGGCACCGACGGCAAGCTCGGCGGCCAGGCCATCGTGCCCGGCGTCGCCGGCACCTGGAAGGATCTCACCGACTCCGTCAACGCGATGTGCGGCAACCTCACCGCGCAGGTCCGCAACATCGCCAACGTCACCACCGCGGTGGCGCGCGGCGACCTGTCGCGCAAGATCACGGTCGACGTGCGCGGCGAAATCCTCGAACTGAAGGACACCATCAACACGATGGTGGACCAGCTCAACTCGTTCGCCTCGGAAGTGACGCGCGTGGCGCGCGAGGTCGGCACCGAAGGCAAGCTCGGCGGCCAGGCCCAGGTGCCCGGCGTCGCCGGCACCTGGAAGGACCTCACCGACAACGTCAACTTCATGGCCTCCAACCTGACGGCGCAGGTCCGCAACATCGCCGACGTCGCCACCGCCATCGCCGGCGGCGACCTGTCGAAGAAGATCACCGTGAACGTGTCGGGCGAAATCCTGCAATTGAAGGAAACGCTCAACACCATGGTCGACCAGCTCAACGCCTTCGCCGGCGAAGTCACGCGCGTGGCGCGCGAAGTCGGCACCGAAGGCAGGCTCGGCGGCCAGGCCAACGTGCCCGGCGTCGCCGGCACCTGGAAGGACCTGACCGACAGCGTCAACTCGATGGCCGGCAATCTGACCGCGCAGGTCCGCAACATCGCCGACGTGACCACCGCGGTCGCCAACGGCGACCTGTCGAAGAAGATCACGGTCGACGTGCGCGGCGAAATCCTCGAGCTGAAGGACACCATCAACACCATGGTGGACCAGCTCAACGCCTTCGCCGGCGAAGTGACGCGCGTGGCGCGCGAAGTCGGCACCGAAGGCAAGCTCGGCGGCCAGGCGAAGGTGCGCGGCGTCGCCGGCACCTGGAAGGACCTCACCGACAACGTCAACTCCATGGCGGCCAACCTGACCGGCCAGGTCCGCAACATCGCCGAAGTGGCCACCGCGGTGGCCAAGGGCGACCTGTCGAAGAAGATCACGGTGAACGTGTCGGGCGAAATCCTGCAGCTGAAGGAAACGCTCAACACCATGGTCGACCAGCTCAACGCCTTCGCCGGCGAAGTGACGCGCGTGGCGCGCGAAGTCGGCACCGACGGCAAGCTCGGCGGCCAGGCCGAGGTGCCCGGCGTCGCCGGCACCTGGAAGGACCTCACCGACTCGGTCAACTCGATGGCCGGCAACCTGACGGCGCAGGTGCGCAACATCGCCGAAGTCGCCACCGCGATCGCCGGCGGCGACCTGTCGCGCAAGATCACGGTCGACGTGCGCGGCGAAATCCTTCAGCTCAAGGAAACGCTCAATACCATGGTCGACCAGCTCAACCGGTTCGCCGGCGAAGTGACGCGCGTGGCGCGCGAAGTCGGCACCGAAGGCCGGCTCGGCGGCCAGGCCAACGTGCCCGGCGTCGCCGGCACCTGGAAGGATCTGACCGACAACGTCAACTCCATGGCCGGCAACCTGACCGCCCAGGTCCGCAACATCGCCGAAGTCACCACGGCGGTGGCGCGCGGCGACCTGTCGCGCAAGATCACCGTCGACGTGAAGGGCGAAATCCTCGAACTGAAGAACACCATCAACACCATGGTGGACCAGCTCAACGCCTTCGCCTCGGAAGTCACGCGCGTGGCGCGCGAGGTCGGCACCGAAGGCAAGCTCGGCGGCCAGGCCGAGGTGCCGGAAGTCGCCGGCACCTGGAAGGACCTCACCGACAACGTCAACTTCATGGCCTCGAATCTGACCGCGCAGGTCCGCAACATCGCCGAGGTCGCGACCGCGATCGCCGGCGGCGATCTGTCGAAGAAGATCACGGTCGACGTCCGCGGCGAGATCCTGCTGCTCAAGGACACCCTGAACACCATGGTGGAGCAGCTGCGCTCGTTCGCGGCCGAAGTGACGCGCGTGGCGCGCGAAGTCGGCACCGAGGGCCGGCTCGGCGGCCAGGCCGTGGTGCCCGGCGTCGGCGGCACCTGGAAGGATCTCACCGACAACGTCAACCTGCTGGCGGCGAACCTGACCGACCCAGGTCCGCAACATCGCCGAAGTCACCACCGCGGTGGCGCGCGGCGACCTGTCGCGCAAGATCACCGTCGACGTGAAGGGCGAAATCCTCGAACTGAAGAACACCATCAACACCATGGTCGATCAGCTCAACGCCTTCGCCGGCGAAGTCACGCGCGTCGCGCGCGAGGTCGGCACCGAGGGCAAGCTCGGCGGCCAGGCGCAGGTGCCCGGCGTCGCCGGCACCTGGAAGGACCTCACCGACACCGTCAACTTCATGGCCGCCAACCTGACCGAACAGGTGCGCGGCATCGTCAAGGTGGTGACCGCGGTCGCCAACGGCGACCTCAAGCAGAATCTGACCGTGAAATCGAAGGGCGAGGTCGCGGCGCTCGCCGACACCATCAACAACATGACCGAGACGCTGGCGACCTTCGCCGATCAGGTCACCAGCGTGGCGCGCGAGGTCGGCGTCGAAGGCCGGCTCGGCGGTCAGGCCAACGTGCCCGGCGCCGCCGGCACCTGGAAGGACCTCACCGGCAACGTCAATCTGCTCGCCGCCAATCTGACCTCCCAGGTGCGCGCGATCGCCGAAGTGGCGACCGCGGTGACCAAGGGCGATTTGACCCGCTCGATCCAGGTCGACGCGCGCGGCGAAGTCGCCGAGCTGAAAGACAACATCAACACCATGATCGGCAATCTGCGGCTGACCACCGACGTCAACACCGAACAGGACTGGCTGAAGACCAACCTGGCCAAATTCACCAACATGCTGCAGGGCCAGCGCGACCTCGACCACGGTCGGACGGCTGCTGCTGACCGAGCTGACGCCGCTGGTGAACGCCCATATGGGCGTGATCTACCAGGTCGAGAACGAGGACAATCCGCAGCTGCGGCTGCTGTCGGCCTATGCCGGCGACGGCAACAGCCCGCATCCGCAGATCGTGCAGTTCGGCGAAGGCCTGATCGGACAATGCGCGATGCGACAAGCGGCAGCGGCTGGTGTCGGACATCCCGACCGACGCGGTGCCGATCAATTCGGCGCTGCTGCGGGTGCATGCCCGAAGAACCTCGTGGTGCTGCCGGTGCTGTTCGAGAACCAGGTCAAGGCGGTGATCGAACTCGTCCTCGGTCAGCTCGTTCACGACCTCGCAGATGACCTTCCTCGAACAGCTCACCGACTCGATCGGCATCGTGCTCAACACGATCGAGGCGACGATGCAGACCGAAGGCCTGCTGAAGCAATCGCAGCAGCTCGCCGGCGAATTGCAGACCCAGCAGAAGGAACTGCAGCAGACCAACGAACAGCTCGAGCAGAAGGCGCAGCAGCTCGCCGAGCGCAACGTCGAGGTGGAACGCAAGAACCAGGAAATCGAACAGGCGCGCCGCGCGCTGGAGGAAAAGGCCACCGAACTTTCGCTGACCTCGAAGTACAAGTCGGAGTTCCTCGCCAACATGTCGCACGAGCTGCGCACGCCGCTCAACAGCATCCTGATCCTCGGCCAGCAGCTGACCGAAAACCCCGACGGCAATCTGTCGCGCCAAGCAGGTCGAATTCGCCCGCACCATCCACGGCGCCGGCACCGACCTGCTCAATCTGATCAGCGACATTCTCGACCTGTCGAAGATCGAATCCGGCACCGTGACGGTCGATGCCGAGGAAATCCTGACCTCCAACCTGCTGGACACCGTGGGGCGGCCGTTCCGGCACGAAGCGGAAAACCGCCGGCTGTCGTTCGACATCGAGGTCGACCCCAATCTCGGCCGCAGCATGGTCACGGATTCCAAGCGGCTGCAGCAGGTGCTGAAGAACCTGCTGTCGAACGCGTTCAAGTTCACCGCCGAGGGCGGCGTGCGGCTGACCGTGTCGGCCGCGCTGGGCGGCTGGAGCGCCGAACATCCGGTGCTCAATCATGCCGCCGGCGGTGATCGCCTTCGAGGTGTCCGACACCGGCATCGGCATTCCCGCTGGAGAAGCAGAAGCTGATCTTCGAGGCGTTCCAGCAGGCCGACGCCGGCACCAGCCGCAAATATGGCGGCACCGGCCTGGGTCTCGCCATCAGCCGCGAGCTTGCCAGCCTGCTCGGCGGCGAAATCCATCTGCGCAGCACGCCCGGCAAGGGCAGCACCTTCACGCTGTATCTGCCGCTGAAATATTCCGGCCCGACGGTGGCGCCGCGCGTCCACGCAGTCGTCGCCTCACGGCGCGACGCCGGCGCTGCAGGTCGCGGCCCAGGAGCGCGGTCGTCGAACAGCTTGCCGGACGACCGGCTCAATCTCGAGCCCGGCGACACTATTCTCCTGATCGTCGAAGACGACCCGCATTATGCGCGGGTGCTGATCGATCTCGCGCGCGACAAGGGCTTCAAGGTGCTGGTCGCCGGCGCGGGGCGCGGAGGCGCTGGATCTCGCCAAGCAGTTCCAGCCCACCGCGGTCTCGCTCGACGTCTTCCTGCCCGACATGCTGGGCTGGACGGTGCTGAGCCAGCTCAAGCACAATCCCGCTGACCCGGCACATTCCGGTGCAGATCATCACGCTGGACGAGGACCGCCAGCACGCGCTGGCGCGCGGCGCGTTCTCCTTCGTCAACAAGCCGACCACGACCGAAGGCGTCAGCGCCGCGCTGTCGCAGATCAAGGAATACGCCAAGCCGCGCCGCAAGCGGCTGCTGATCGTGGAGGACAACGCGGCCGAACAGCTGAGCATCCGGGAACTGCTGGATCACAACGATATCGAGATCGTCACCACCGGCACCGGCGCCGAGGCGCTGTCGACGCTTGCGCGAACGATCCCTGCGATTGCGTCGTGCTGGACCTGCGGCTGCCCGACATGAGCGGTTTCGAGGTGCTCGACCGGATCCGCGACGATGACGCGCTGTCCAACGTGCCGGTCGTGGTGTTCACCGGCCGGGAACTGTCGGCCGAGGAGGATGCCGAGCTTCACACCATGGCGCGCAGCATCGTGGTCAAGGGCGTGGAATCGCCGGAACGGCTGCTCGACGAAACGTCGCTGTTCCTGCATCGTGTGATCACGGAATTGCCGATCGAGAAGCAGCGCATGCTGGAGAAGCTGAACAGTTCCGACGAGGATCTGATCGGCCGGACCGCGCTGCTGGTCGACGACGACGCCCGCAACATCTTCGCGCTCAGTCCAGCGTGCTGGAGCGGCGCGGCATGAAGGTGCTGACCGCGACGACCGGCAGCGAGGCGATCGCCGCTGGTCGAGTCGAGCCCGGAGATCGCGATCGTCCTGATGGATATCATGATGCCGCAGATGGACGGCTACCAGACCATGGGCGTGATCCGCGCAAAACCCGTCGTTCAGCCGGCTGCCGATCATCGCGCTGACCGCCAAGGCGATGAAGGGCGACCGCGAGAAATGCCTGGAGGCCGGCGCCTCCGACTATCTGGCCAAACCCGTCAACACCGAGCAACTGCTTCTCGCCATCCGCATGTGGCTTCACCGCTGACCGGTACATTCGATGATGGACCACGAACAAGGTCAATATCCTGCTGGTCGACGATCAGCCGGCGAAGCTGCTCGCCTATCGAGGTCATCCTGAAGGAGCTCGGCGAAAATCTGGTCCTGGCCGCCTCGGGGCGCGAAGCGCTGGAATATCTGCTCAAGAACGAAGTCGCCGTCATCCTGGTCGACGTCTGCATGCCGGAGCTGGACGGTTTCGAGCTCGCCGCCATGATCCGCGAGCATCCCCGGTTCCAGAAGACCGCGATGATCTTCATTTCCGCGATCCAGGTCAGCGATATCGACCGGCTGCGCGGCTATGAGATGGGCGCGCGTCGACTATGTTCCGGTGCCGGTGGTGCCGGAAGTGCTGCGCGCCAAGATCACGGGTGTTCTGCCGAGCTCTACCGCAAGACCCGGCAGCTGGAGCGGCTCAACGCCGAGCTCGAACACCGGGTCAGGCCCGCACCGCGGAGCTGGAAGCATCGACCGCGCGGCTGGTCGAAAGCGAGCAGCGCCGCAGCATGGCGATCGCCGCCGGCAAGATGGGGTCGTGGGACTGGGACTGGGTCAACGGCGACTGGATGTGGGACGAGGGCCAGTACCAGATCTGCGGCGTCGATCCGCAAGCTTTTGAAGTGACCTCGGCGAACGTCCAGGCCCTGCTGCATCCGGACGACGCCCACAAGCTGCGCAAGGCGCTTGGCCCGCTTTGCCAAGGGCGCGCGATCCTACGAGACCGAATTCCGCGATCAACCGGCCGGACGGCGAGATGCGCTGGTGCGTCGGCACGGCGGCCGCGACCATCGACAAGGCCGGCCGCGTGGTCCGCGTCAGCTGGCGTGACCGTCGACATCACCGAGCGCAAGCGCGCCGAAGAGCGCCAGAATCTGTTGACCCGCGAGGTCGATCACCGCGCCAAGAACGCGCTGGCGCTGGCGCAATCGATCGTGCGGCTGACGCGGGCGCAGGACATCGACGCCTATGTGCGGGCGGTGGAAGGCCGCATCAGCGCGCTGGCGCGGATTCACACCATCCTGTCGCTGTCGAGCTGGCAGGGCGCCGAAATCGCGCGGCTGGTCGACGAGGAGCTCGCGCCCTATGCGGTATCGGGCCAGATCAAGGTCTCCGGCCCGGAACTGCAGCTTTTGCCCGCGACGGCGCAGACGCTGGCGCTGGCGTTTCATGAACTCGTGACCAATTCGGCCAAATACGGCGCGCTCTCGGCGGTGCCGGGCCGGTTGTCAGTGCATTGGGAAATCCAGCACGACGACGCGCTGACGCTGATCTGGGAAGAGATCGGCGGTCCCCTGGTGCACAAGCCGGCGTCGCGGGGTTTCGGCACCAGAAGCGTGATCGCCAGCATCGAAAGCCAGCTCGGCGGACAGGCGCTGTTCGACTGGCGCGCCGAAGGGCTGGTCTGCCGGTTGCTGGTCCCGCTGCCGCCACAGGCAACGGCGCCCGAAGCCAACGACCGGAAGGCGCCGCTGCCTCCGAACCCGGGCTTGCAGAGGTCGGCCCGCTCGGTGGCCAATTAGGTCGGGCGAATTAGCTCGACCGCGCCCCTTCAGTCGATGGAACGAGATCAGGCTGCACCGCCTGCCTGGCCAAACGCGCCCGTTCGGTATTGGGCCACAGCAGCAACAGACCCAGCACACCCGCGGTCACCATGACAACCGCATTGATGGTGAAGCCGGTCATGTAGCCTTCCAGCATACCACCGGAACGCTGGATCACGCCGCCCATCACCGACGGCGCCAGGATTCCGGCCAGCGTATAGAGCGCGCCATAGATCGCGATCACCGCGCCGCGCTGCGACACCGGCGTGAACTCGCCGAGCATCGGCGGGCAGACCACATAGATCGCGCCGCAAAGCCCGGAGCCGAACACGAGCAATGCGATCCGCAGGCCCGCGCCGTCGACATAAGGCAGCGTCGCCAGGATCAATCCGCCGACGATCAGCGGCACCGAGCCCAGCACGCCGCGCGCGCCGCGGGTGGTGAAGCCGCGCGCCATCAGCACCTGCGAAACCCATCCGGTGATGATCACGATGAGGGCGCCAAACACCCAGGGCAGGATCGATATCCATCCCGCCTGCTCCTGGGTAAAACCGAGGCCGGTGACGATGAACGAGGTGAACCAGGTCAGCCCCAGCGACAGCGCCCAATAGGCGCCGAACGTGGCCGCAACGCAGCCGATAAAAGTCCGCGACGTCAGCAGTTGGAAATAGGGAATCCGCGGCTCCGCGGCGGCCATCGCCACGGTCTGGACCAGCGGGCCTTCCTTGCCCCAGACGAACCACGCCGCGACCCACATCAGGCCGACGATACCCAGCGCCGCGAACGCATAGTGCCAGGTGTGGTGGACGATGATCCAGTTCAGCGCCGGCACCGCCAGCACCACGCCGAATGCGGAGCCCTGGCTCAGGATCGCGGTCGGCAACGTGCGCTTTTCATCGGGAAACCATTTGTAGATCGCATGCGCGGCCACCGAAAACGCCGGCCCCTCGCCGGCGCCGAGGATGATGCGGCAGATCATAAACGTGGTGAGGCTGATGCTGCCGACCATCGGAAACTGCGCCAGCGCCCAGACCACGGCCAGCGCCAGCAACACCCAGCGCGTCGCGATGCGGTTGACGATGAAGCCGACGACAATGGCCGAGATCGAAAACAGGAAAAAGAACGAGGAGCCGAGCAGCCCGAATTGCTCCGGCTGCAGCTTCAACTCGGTCATGATCGGCACGGCGGCCAGCCCGACAACGATCTTGTCGGCGAAATTGACCAGCATGAATAGGAACAGGAGAAAGGTAATCCCCCAGGCGCCCTTCGGGGTCGGTTGCGCGGTCATGTTGGTCTCCTCACCTGTCACTCGTTATTTGATTTTTGGTAGCGGCACCTGGCGAGCTTCATGAGCCCGTCACACAAGATGCTAGCCATGCCGCCGTGACCAATGCAACCCGCCATTTTGGCGGGATAGGACAGCCTCGGCGGGGCTTTACCCTCTATTCCCAAGACAAAATGCCGCCGGACGGTGCATTGAAAACGCGCCGCAACCCATCACGATCGCGTCGTTGTGGCGATTGGAGCCGTGATATCCGGTTACCGTCTTGGTATGTTGCGCCGTTAAATCAAAAGGGGTTTTGCGAAATGACCAATTCGATCCA
Organism: uncultured Alphaproteobacteria bacterium; assembly: GCA_963699465.1. Lineage (GTDB taxonomy): Bacteria > Pseudomonadota > Alphaproteobacteria > Rhizobiales > Xanthobacteraceae > Bradyrhizobium. The sequence continues at coordinate 114,124 of CAVOTZ010000019.1, read as the reverse complement.
TCGCCGCGCCTGGGCTGCCGGCCTCTGTGCCGCGCTTTCGGTATTTTCCCTCGGGGGCACCGCGCCGGTGCAGGCCGCGGACACGCCCGACTATGCCGCCATTGTCGCCGCCCCTGACCGCAGCGATGCCGACCGCCAGACCGATCAGCGCCGTGCGCCGGTCCAGATGCTGGCTTTTACCGGCGCCCGGCCGGGAATGAAGGTATTCGATATGGAGGCCGGCGCCGGTTACAGCACCGAGCTGCTCGCCCGCGCCGTCGCCCCCGGCGGCACCGTCTACGCCCAGGATTCCGCCGCCGTCATGGAGCGCATCAAGGACAAGTTCGATATCCGCGCGCAGAAGCCGGAGATGAAAAATGTCGTGCATGTGGTCAGGAATTTCGACGACCCGATTCCGCCCGATGTCGGCAATCTCGATTTGATCACGTTCTTCTTCGCCTATCACGACACGACCTATATGCCGGTGGACCGGGCCGAGATGAACAAGAAGATGTTCGCCGCCTTGAAGCCCGGCGGCTATCTCGTCATCGCCGACCATTCGGCGAAACCGGGCGACGGCGCCAATGTCGGCAAAACGCTGCACCGGATCGAGGAAGCCACGCTGCGCCAGGAGGTGGAGGCGGCCGGCTTCAAATTCGTAGGCGACGCCAACTTCCTGCGTAACCCGAATGACCCGCGCGACGCGGCGGTGTTTCATCCGACGATCCCGAACGACGAATTCGTGCTGAAATACCAGAAGCCGATGTGAGGCGGCGCTCGCCTGACATGACAAGCGGCGGCCCAATCGTACTGAGCGTCCGGAATCTGACAAAAACCTATCGCTCCGCCGGCGATGAGGTCGCGGTGCTGCGCGGCGTCAATCTCGACATCTGCGCCGGCGAGCGCGTCGCGCTGACCGGTGAATCCGGCAGCGGCAAGAGCACGCTGTTGCATCTGATCGCGGGCCTCGACGCCGCCGATAGCGGCGAGATCAGGCTCGACGGCATATCTGTCAGCGGGCTCAACGATTCCGGCCGGGCGGCGCTGCGGCGCGACCGGCTCGGCCTGGTGTTCCAGCAGTTCAACCTGATCCCGAGCCTGAATGTGCGAAGACAACCTCGCCTTCCAGGCCCGCATCGCCAGCCGTTACGATGCGACCTGGCAGCGCGAACTGATCGAGCGGCTAGGCCTGGGCGCACTATTGAAACGCTATCCCGAGCAATTGTCCGGTGGCCAGCAGCAGCGCGTTGCGATCGGCCGCGCGCTCGCGGCCAAACCGCTGCTGGTGCTGGCGGACGAGCCGACCGGCAATCTCGACGAAGCCACCGCCGACGAGGTGCTGGCGCTGGCGCGCGACCTCGTGACCCGGACCGGCTGCGGCTTTCTGATGGTGACCCACAGTGCGCGGCTTGCCGCCACGCTCGACCGCCATGTCAATCTCAGCGCCGGGCTGATCGCATGACCGGCGCCGGCTGGATCCTCGCGGTTTTGTTGAGCCATTGGCGGCGGCATCCGATGCAGCTCGCGACCCTGTTGGTCGGACTGATTTCCGCAACCGCGCTGTGGAGCGGCGTGCAGGCGCTGAACGCGCAGGCGCGGTCGAGCTACGACCGCGCCGCCGCCACTTTCGGCGGCTCGCGCGTGCCGATGCTGGTCGCGCGCGACGCTTTGAGCCTGCCGCAGCAGACCTTCGTCGAGCTGCGCCGCGCCGGCTGGCCGGTATCGCCGGTGCTCGAAGGCCGGGTTCAAGTCGGCGGCAGGTCGTTTCGCCTGCTCGGTATCGAGCCGGTCACGCTGCCGATCGAAGTCGGCACCGCGCCCGCGATCGGCAAGTCTGGCTTACAATCCTCCGATTTGCTTTCCTTCATTACGCCGCCGGGACAAACCCTGGTCGCGCCCGAGACATTGGCGGAGCTCGATCTGCCGGAGGGCGCCGCGCCGGAATCGAGCGGCGGCGCGCTGCTGCCGCCGCTGCACACGGTACCGCAGATGGTGCCGGGCGTGCTGGTGGTCGATATCGGCATCGCGCAACATTTGCTGCGGCGGCCGGACCAGATTTCCCGGCTGTTGCTCGGCAACAGCAAGGGCCCGCGCCGGCCGCTTGAAACCATCGCCGGCGATCGGCTGCGGCTGGTCGCCGCCGATTCCGAAAGCGACCTCGAACGCCTCACCGACAGTTTTCATCTCAATTTGACCGCGTTCGGCCTGTTGTCGTTCTTTGTCGGCCTGTTCATCGTCAATTCGGCAATTGGCCTGGCGTTCGAGCAGCGCCTGCCGATGCTGCGGACGCTGCGCGCCTGCGGCGTCTCGGCACGCAAACTCAATGCCGTGCTGGTGCTCGAACTGGTGACGCTGGCGCTGCTCGCCGGCCTGATCGGTCTGGTCTGCGGCTATCTGATCGCAGCGTCGCTGTTGCCCGACGTGGCCGCCAGCCTGCGCGGGCTCTATGGCGCGGAAATCCCGGGCGAGCTGACGTTAAAACCCGAATGGTGGTTCGCCGGCCTTGCCATCAGCGTCATCGGCGCGCTGATTGCTGCGACCGCAAGCCTTTTGAAAGCGATCCGCCTGCCGGTGCTCGCGACGGCGCAGCCGCAAGCCTGGCAGCAGGCTCAGCACCGCTGGCTGATCCCGCAAGGCGCCGCCGCGCTCGCCGTGCTGGCGGTTGCCGGCGTCGTCTTGCGGTTCGGCGATTCGCTGCTATCGGGATTTGCGGTGCTGGCCGCGCTATTGCTCGGCGCGGCGCTGATCCTGCCGGCGATGCTGGAAGGGGTGTTGTGGCTCGGCCAGCGCGGCGCGCGTCAGGCGCTCGCGATCTGGTTCTGGGCCGACAGCCGCCAGCAACTTTCGGGATTATCGCTGGCGCTGATGGCGTTGTTGCTGGCGCTCGCGGTCAATGTCGGGGTCGGCACCATGGTGGAAACCTTCAGCCGGACATTTGTCATTTGGCTGGACGGCAGGCTCGCCGCCGACATCTACGTCAATGCCACTGATAATGCGCAAGCGGACGACATCAAGGCCTGGCTGCGCCAACGTCCCGAGGTGGAGGCGATCCTGCCGGGCGGCCGCGCCGAGACGCAACTCGACGGCGCGCCGGTCGAGATCGTCGGCCTCTCCGATCACGCGACCTACCGGGACCATTGGCCGGTGCTGCAGTCGAGCGGCAATGCCTGGGACCGGCTTCGCCCCGGCGACGCCGGCTTTGTCAGCGAACAACTGGCGCGGCGGCTCAACCTTGGGCTCGGCGACCACATTGATCTGCCGGCGCCGGGTGGCAACTGGCCGCTGGAAATCGTCGGCATCTATGCCGACTACGGCAATCCCAAAAATCAGCTCACCGTCAACATCGCGGCCCTGCTGCGCTACTTTCCGTCGACCCCGCAAACGCGGATGGGCCTGCGCGTCGCGCCCGAAAAGATTCCGGCACTGATGACGGCGCTACAGACAAAATTCGGTCTCGATGGCAGCAATCTGCTGGATCAGGCGACGCTGAAGGCCGAGTCGACGCGGATCTTCAACCGCACCTTCGCGGTGACCGCGGCGCTCAATGCCTTCACCCTCGGGGTTGCCGGCATCGCCCTCTTGACCAGCCTGTTGACCCTGAGCAATTCCCGCCTGCCGCAGCTGGCGCCGCTATGGGCGATCGGCCTCACCCGGCGGCGTCTCGCCGCGATCGAGCTGTTGAAAACCATGTCGGTGGCGCTGATCACCACCTTGCTGGCGCTGCCGCTCGGATTGTCGGTGGCGTGGTGCCTGATCGCGGTGGTCAATGTGAAGGCGTTCGGCTGGCGGCTGCCGTTTGCCGTGTTCCCGCTGCAGCTGATCGAACTGGTCGGGGTGGCGATGCTGGCCGCACTGGCCGCGGCGCTGCTTCCGGCGATAAAACTGGCGCGCATGCAGCCGGCCAGCCTGATCCGGATTTTCGCCGATGAGCGATAGATCGATCATCAGCCGCCGCGCCTTTACCGGCGCAGCACTTGCGCTCGGCCTCACGCGCAGGCCAGCGCGGGCGCAAGGCTTTGCCGGCCTCGACAATTCGCCGGAAGGATTTTCAGCCGTGGTTCCCGGCCGGACGTTTGCCTTTCCGGCCGATCACGGCCCGCATCCGGATTTTCGCATCGAGTGGTGGTACGTCACCGCGAACCTCCACGACGCCTCCGGCAAGGCCTATGGCGCGCAATGGACCCTGTTCCGCCAGGCCCTGAAGTCAGGCGCGCAGCAAGAAGGATGGGCCAACCAGCAGATCTGGATGGGCCATGCGGCGGTGACCGGAGCGGACCTGCATCGTTTCAGCGAGGCCTTTGCGCGCGGCGGCGTCGGCCAGGCCGGCGTCGATGCCGATCCATTTCACGCCTGGATCGATGCATGGGACCTGCGCGGGGTCGACGGCATGGATTCGAAAACCCTCGCGCCGCTTGACATGACAGCATCGGGCCCGGGTTTCGCTTACGCGCTGCGGCTCGACGCCGACCTCCCGCTGGTGCTGCAGGGCGATGCCGGCTACAGCCGCAAATCGGATCGCGACCAGGCCTCCTATTATTACAGCCAGCCGTTCTTCAAGGCGGCCGGCCGCATCACCCTCGACGACAAGCCGGTCGAGGTCACCGGCCAGGCCTGGATGGACCGGGAATGGAGCAGCCAGCCGCTGGCCCCCGGCCAGAGCGGATGGGACTGGCTTTCGCTGCACCTGAAGACCGGCGAGAAGCTGATGCTGTACCGGATCCGGCAGACCGACGGCAACAATTACAGCACCGGCAACTGGATATCGCCCGACGGCAGCTCCGAACAGATTGCGCCGTCCGGCATCAGGATGATTCCGGGTACGCTCACGCAAGTCGGAACGCGCCGGTTGCCAACGGCGTGGCGCATCGAAATCCCCGCGCACCGGCTGGCGATCGACTGTACTGCGCTCAATCCGCAGAGCTGGATGGGGACGCAGTTTCCCTATTGGGAGGGGCCGGTCAGTTGCGAAGGCACCCACACGGGCGTTGGTTATCTCGAGATGACCGGGTATTGAGGACGGAGGGTTATTCTCGTCATGCCCGGCCTTGTGCCGGGCATCCACGTCTTGAGCAGAGCAACAAAGACGTGGATGGCCGGATCAAGCCCGGCCATGACGAGCCAAAGGGAGTTCCGCGATGTATCACTTCACCGCACTCGTCACCTGCCTCGCCATCGCGGTTTATTTCGGTTCTTCCATTCTGGTGTCGCGGGCCCGCGTCAAGTTCGGCGTCAAGCTGCCCGCGATCTCGGGCAATCCGGATTTCGAGCGCGTGTTCCGCGCGCAGATGAACACGCTGGAATGGCTGCCGATCTTCCTGCCGTCGCTCTGGCTGTTTGCGATCTATATCGGCGACGGCATCGCGGCGGCGATCGGCGCGGTCTGGGTGGTCGGCCGCATCCTCTACATACTCGGCTATGCCAAGGCGGTCGAGAAGCGCGGCCCCGGATTTGCGGTCCAGTCGCTGGCCGCCGTCGCGCTCTGGCTCGGCGCAACAGGCGCGATTGTGTGGCGGATGATTCAAGGGTGATCTCTCCGTCATTGCGAGGAGCGCTAGCGACGAAGCAATCCAGTCTTACCTTGAGGCTCTGGATTGCTTCGCTTCGCTCGCAATGACGACGGAGAGCAGGTCCTTACTTCGTCAGCGGGCAACCGCTGTCCTTGGCGGATGGAAACGCCTTGTCGCCGGGCACCACGGCGAGCTCCTTGTAGTAATCCCAGGGCTTCTTCGACTCCGACGGCTTCTTGACCTCGAACAGATAGAGGTCGTGCACCATGCGGCCGTTTTCCAGCACCTTGCCCTTGCGCAAAGGCATCGTCGACCGGCAGTTCTTTCAGCTTTTTCGCCACCGCATCGGAATCCTTGGTGCCGGCGGCCTTGACCGCCTTGAGATATTGCAGCGTCGCCGAATAGGTCCCGGCATGGATCATGCTGGGCATCCGGTCGGTGCGCTTGAAGAAGCGTTCGGCGAAGGCGCGGGATTTGTCGTCGCGGTCCCAGTAAAAGCCTTCGGTCAGCACGATGCCTTGCGCCGCCTCGAGGCCAAGGCCGTTGACTTCGGCGAGCGTCACCAGGAGGCCGGCCAGCTTCTGGCCGCCGATTTGACGATGCCGAATTCGGCGGCCTGCTTGATCGAGTTGGTGGTGTCGAGCCCGGCATTGGCAAGCCCGATGATCTTGGCTTTCGAACTCTGCGCCTGCAGCAGGAACGAGGAGAAGTCCGACGAATTGAGGGGAACGCGGACCGAGCCGAGCACCTTGCCGCCGTTGGCGGTCACGATATCGGTGGTGTCCTTTTCCAGCGAATAGCCGAACGCGTAGTCGGCGGTCAGGAAGAACCAGCTGTCGCCGCCGGCCTTGACCAGCGCGCCGCCGGTGCCGACCGCGAGCGCGTGGGTGTCGAACGCCCAGTGGAAGCCGTAGGGCGTGCAGGCATCGCCGGTGATGCGCGAGGTCGCCGCGCCGACCACGATGTCGATCTTCTTCTTTTCATTGGACAGCTGCTGCACTGCCAGCGCCACCGACGACGTCGTCAGCTCGGTGATCATGTCGACGTCGTCGGTATCGTACCAGCGCCGCGCGATGCTGACCGCGAGATCCGGCTTGTTCTGGTGGTCGGCGGTGACCATCTCGATCTTCTGGCCGAGCACCTCGCCGCCGAAATCCTCGATCGCCATCCTGCGCCGCCTCGACGGAATATTTGCCGCCGTAGTCCGCGTAGACGCCGGACTGGTCGTTGAGAATGCCGATCTTGACGCCCTGCGCAAAAGCAGGGCCCGCGATCAAAAGGCCGCCGATCGCAGCGGCCGCCAGCCACATCGATTTCATATGTTGCTCCCCGAAATTCTGTTGCCCGCGGTAGATTCTCATTCTGACGCGTTTTCTTCTCGCGAACCGGCAACCACTTCGCTCGAAAACGCCATGTATCATAACCCGGCAACCGCCAGTCTATTCAACGGGGCTAATGGTATCACGGGCCCGGGGCCGCGGGTCGGCAATGCCGCGAACCACCATGTAGAAGATCGGCGTGAAGATCAGCCCGAACAGGGTGACCCCGAGCATCCCGAAGAACACCGCGACGCCGACCGCCTGGCGCATTTCGGAACCCGAGCCGGTCGACACCACCAGCGGCAGCACGCCGAGGATAAACGCAAACGACGTCATCAGGATCGGGCGCAGCCGCAGCCGGCAGGCCTCGATCACGGCCTCCAGCCGCTCGCGGCCCTCGTTCTCGATGTCGCGGGCGAATTCGACGATCAGGATCGCGTTCTTGGCCGCCAACCCGACCAGCACCACGAAGCCGATCTGGGTCAGGATATTGACGTCCTGCCCCATGATCCGCACGCCGATGGTCGCGGCGAACAGGCACATCGGCACGATCAGCAGGACGGCAAACGGCAAGGTCCAGCTGCCATATTGCGCGGCCAGCACCAGATAGACGAACAGCACGCAGATCGGGAAAACCGCCAGGCCGGCGTTGCCGCTGGTGGTCTGCTGGTAGGACAGGTCGGTCCATTCGTAGGAAAAGCCGCTCGGCAGCGTGTCCTCGGCCAGCTTCTTCATCACGGCGATGGCGGTTGCCGAGCTGGTGCCAGGCCTGCCCTCACCCTGCAGTTCGGCCGTGGGATAGAGATTGTAGCGCGCGACCCGGTCCGGTCCGGAGACGTCCTTGAAGTCCACGACGCTGCCGAGCAGCACCGTATCGCCGTTGGTGTTGCGGGTGCGCAGGCGGGACAGATCGGCGCGCTCCTTGCGGAACGGCAAATCGGCCTGTGCCGTGACGTGATAGGTGCGGCCGAACAGATTGAGGTCGTTGACATAGGTCGAGCCGAAATAGGTCTCGATCGTGTCGGTGATGTTCTGGATGGGAACACCGAGCTTCTGCGCCTTGATGCGATCGATATCGACGAACACCTGCGGCGTGTTGGCCGAGAACGGCGAAAACACCGTGGGGGCGAGCAGCGCCGGCGACTTGCGCGCGGCGGCGACAAGCTCATCGGTTGCCGCCGCCAGCAGCTCGGGCCCGCGACCCTGGCGATCCTGGATCCGCATGGTGAAGCCGCCACCGGTGCCGATTCCCGGAATCGGCGGCGGCGGAATCACGATGATGAACGCGCCCTCGATCGCCGCCAACCGCTTGCGCAATTCGCCGGTGATCGAAGTCGCGGTCAAACCCTTCTTCAGCCTCACTTCAGGTTCGTCGAACACCGGAAACAGCGCGGCCGAGTTGCTCGCCTGGGTCCGGGTCGCGCCCGACAGGCCCGCAAACACCGCGATATGGGAGATTCCGGGCGTATCCAGCGCAATGCTCTCGATCCTGCGAACGATCTCGGTGGTGCGCGCCAGCGAGGCCGCGCCCGGCAATTGCGCTGAAATGATCACGTAGCCGCGATCCTGCGCCGGGATATAGCCTTGCGGCGTGGTGGCAATCAGCCAACCGGCGCTCCCGATCAGTACGGCATAGACCAGCAGCATCACCACCCGGTGACGGATCACGAAGCCGGCAAGGTCGGCGTAGAAATTCGACAGCCAGTTGAAACCGCTGTTGAACAGTCCGGTGAACCATACCCAGCCGCGGGCCAGCCAATTCCAGGAAGCCGGCGGCCGCTTGTCCGCGTGTATCTGCAGGATCTGCGAGGCGAGCGCCGGCGACAAAGTGAGCGAGCAGAAGCAGGAGATCGCGGTCGCGACCGCGATGGTGACGGCGAACTGCTGAAAGAACTGACCGGAGATTCCGCCCAGGAACGCGGTCGGCACGAACACCGCGCACAACACCAGCGCGATCGACACCAGCGCGCCGCCGACCTCCTCCATGGTCTTCAAGGCCGCCTCGCGCCGGCTCATGCCGTGCTCGAGATGCCGCTCGACGTTCTCGACCACGACGATGGCGTCGTCGACCACGATGCCGACCGCGAGCACCAGGCCGAACAGCGTCAGATTGTTGATGGCGTAGCCAAGCGCTGCCATCGCCGCGAAGGTGCCGACCAGCGAGACCGGGATCGCAATGATCGGGATGATTGCCGGACGCCAGCCCTGCAGGAACACCAGCACCACGATGACCACCAGGATCATCGCCTCATAGATCGTCTTGATCAGTTCGTGGATCGACTGGGCGATGAACTCGGTCGGATTGTAGCCGATGTCGTAGTCCAGTCCCTTGGGAAAGCTGGCCTTCAGCTTCACCATCGTGTCGGAGATGCCCTTGGCGGTCGAAAGCGCATTCGATCCCGGCCGCTGGGTCACCAGCATCGCGACCGCGGTCTTGCGCAGCTCAAAACTGTTGGTGGAATAATCCAGCGCGCCGAGTTCGATCCGGGCGATGTCGTGCAGCCGGACGATGCGGCCGTCGCTACCCGCCTTGACCACGATGTCCTCGAACTGGGATGGGTCCGTCAACCGGCCGGTAAAAGTCAGGTTCGGCTGGAACGCGCGGTCGGCGATCGGCGGGCCGGCCAGCTGACCGCCGGTGATCTGCAAGTTCTGGGCGCGGATCGCCGCGATCACGTCGCCCGAGGTCATGCCGAGGTTGGCGATCTTGTCGGGATCGAGCCACAGCCGCATCGAATAATCGCGGGCGCCGAAAATCTGGATGTCGCCGATGCCGTCGAGCCGCAGCAACTCGTCGCGAACCTGCAGCAGCGCGTAGTTCGAGATGTAGAGCTGGTCGAGGCTGTCGTCCGGCGACAGCATGAACACCACCATCAGGATGTCGGGCGAGTTCTTCTTGCGTGACGACGCCGTTGCGCTGCACTTCATCGGGCAATTGCGGCTGCGCGATCGCGACGCGGTTCTGCACCAGCACCTGCGCCTTGTCGAGATCGGTGCCGAGCTTGAAGGTGACGGTGATGGTGAGCTGGCCGTTCGAGGTGGCCTGGCTGTAGAGATACAGCATGTCCTCGACGCCGTTGATCTGCTGCTCGATCGGGGCCGCCACGGTATCGGAAACGGTTTGCGCCGATGCGCCCGGATATTGCGCGGTGACGACCACCGTCGGCGGCACCACTTCGGGATATTCGGCGACCGGCAGCGTCCGGTAGGCGATCGCGCCCACGATCAGCAGCACGATGGACATCACCATCGCCAGGATCGGCCGGTTGATGGAAAGCGCGCCGAGATTCATGTCTTGTTACCGGCAGGCGCGGCGTATCGGCTTGGCCTCGTGCGGGCTGACCTTGGCGCCGACCCGGGCGCGCTGCAGGCCGTCGACGATGACGCGGTCGTCCGGCTTGAGGCCTTCGCGGACCACGCGAAGCCCGTCGTCGAGCGGGCCGAGCGTGACCGCGCGGGCCTCGACGGTGTCGTCGGCCTTCACCACGAACACGATCTTGCGCGATTGATCGGTGGCTACAGCGGTATCCGGCACCAGCAGCGCCTCATAGGGCGAGCTTCCGATCAGCCGCACCCGGCCGAACTGCCCGGGCAGAATCGAAAGGTCCTTGTTGGCGATCACCGCGCGGCCGCGCAGCGTGCCGGTGGAAACGTCGAGCCGGTTATCGACGAAATCCATATGGCCGTCATGCGACGGTTTTGTCTCTCCGACCAGCGTCACCTGGACGGGATTGGCGGTGTCGCGCGAACTCGGCCGCTTGCCCTCGAACCAGAGCCGGCTGTTACGCACATAGGTCGCTTCATCCATGTCGAAATAAACATAGATCGGGTCGAGCGAAACGATGCTGGTGAGCAAGGTCGAAGCGCCGTTGTCGCTGCCCTGCACCAGATTGCCGACGCTGACCAGATGGCGGCTGACGCGGCCGGTGATCGGCGCCGGCACGTGAGAAAATTCGACATTGAGCTGGGCGGCCTTCAGCGCGCCTTCGGCCACCGACTCCGCGGCGTGCGCCGACTGCAGGGTCTGGCGCCGCTGGTCGACGACCTGCTCGGAGACCGCGCTGGTCTGGACCAGGTTCAGGCCGCGATCGAGTTCGCGCTTGGCGAGTTCCACCTTGGCGCGCGCATCCGCGAGCTGGCCGTCGGCCTGTTCGGCGACCGCCTCGAACGGACGGGAATCGATCAGATAAAGCAGGTCGCCGGCATGAACCATGTCGCCGTCCTTGAACTCGACATTGGTGACGAAGCCGCCGACCCGCGCGCGCACCTGGACCTCTTCGACCGCCTCGAACCGGCCGGTGAATTCATCCCAGTCCGTCACGGTGCGCTTGACCGGTTGTGCGACCGTCACCGGCGGCGCGGCCGCGGCGGCCTGCGGCGCCGGCGCTTCGCTGCAGCCGGACAGTGCGACCGCGAGAAAAACGGCCAGCGATCCGGCGCCACAGGACAAAGCGCGCTTAAATGCTATCCTTTGAGCCGATTTGTCCGATTTCAGCGCCGCGCCCACCTGCATCTCCCCTGCATTCTCGCCGCAACCGGTCGCGGCCGCCGCCAGAAACGGCCGGACCAAGATGAGACCGCCGCTTAGTCTGTTCAAGAACCGACGGCGAGCAAGCGAAATATTTATGCGTCCGGCGACCGTATTTCACGCTACATTTGCAACGCCGCTCACCGTCGGCCATTTTGATTGGACCTGTCTCATGCTACCTGCCGGTGGTCTGGTAGAATAATGATCTGCGGTGCTTTAGGGACGAAACGCGACGGCCGCGATGCTCCCAACGACGTGTCACGGTCCACAGGAATCTGAAACGAAGGTCAGGCATGCACGCGCCTCACGCTCCGCCATCACGCGACACCAGGCCGCACGGCCCCGACCATCTGGGCCTCGACTGCGCCGGTGAAAATTTCTACGCCATCGATCGCGGCCTGCGCGATCTCGTCCGGCTCTATCTTGCGCCGGATGATTTCAAGCATCTGGAACCGCACTTCCATCGCCTCGGCGAACTGGCCGGCGGCCGGCTCGATGAACTGGCGCGCGCCGCCGACAAGCATCCGCCGGTGGTCAATCCGCGCGACCGTTTTGGCCGCGACGAGGACTGGATCGACTATCATTCCTCCTACCGCGAGATGGAGAACATCGCGTTCGGCGATTTCCAGTTCCATGCCATGAGCCATCGCGCCGGCGCGCTCGGCATGAACAGGCCGTTGCCGGCGGTCGCCAAATACGCGCTGCAATATCTGTTCGTGCAGGCCGAGTTCGGGCTGATGTGCCCGATCAGCGTCACCGACACCTCGATCCATCTGATCCGGAAATTCGCCAGCGCCGAATTGCAGCAATATCTGCTGCCGAAAATGCTGTCAGGCGACGTCGGCACGATGTGGAAGGGCACGCAGTTCATGACCGAGCGCGCCGGCGGCTCGGACGTCGGCGCGATCGAGACGGTGGCGCGCCTGGAGGACGGCGAATGGCGGCTCTATGGCGACAAATGGTTCTGCTCGCATGCCGACGCCGACGTCGCGCTGATGCTGGCGCGGCCCGAGGGCGCGCCTGAAGGCACCGCGGGGCTTGCACTGTTCGCGCTGCCGCGGCGGCTGAAGGACGGCAGCCGCAACGCCTACCGCATCGTTCGGCTCAAGGACAAGCTTGGGCACCCGCTCGATGGCGAGCGGCGAGATCTTGCTCGAGGGCGCGATCGCCTATCTGGTCGGCGATGCCGAAGCGCGGCCTCAAGCAGATGATGGAGCAGGTCAACCTGTCGCGGCTGTCGCACGGCGTGCGCGCGGCGGCGATGATGCGCCGCTGCGTCAACGAGGCGCTGGCCTGCGCACGGACGCGCATCGGCGTTCGGCAAGACCATCATCGATTATCCCGCTGCTGCGCCGCCAGCTGATGAAGATCACGGTGCCGACCGAGCAGGCGCTGTCGATGTTCCTGTTCGCGGCCAGCGCGATGGACCGCGCCAATGCCGGCTCGAAGGACGCCGAAAGCCTGCTGCGCATCCTGACGCCGCTGTTGAAATTCCGCGCCTGCCGCGACAACATTCCGGTCGCGACCGGTGCGATGGAAGTGCGCGGCGGCAACGGTTACATCGAGGAATGGGTCAATGCGCGGCTGGTGCGCGACGCCCATATCGGCGTGCTCTGGGAAGGCACCAGCAACATCAACGCCATCGACATCATCAGCCGCGCGGTCGGCAAGAGCCGCGCGCACATCGCGTTGCAAGCGGCGCTTACAAAATTGCTCGATGAGGCGACCGCGACTCCCGGCCGCATTCCGCGATCGGCTGCGACAGACGCTGCGACCGCACGCTGGGCTTCGCCGAACGGATCGCGGCCGAACCGGCGCTGGAGGAGAACGCGCGCCGCGCGGCCAGCGCGCTCTACCACGTCACCAGCGCGATCCTGATGGCCTGGGAGGCCGCGCAACCAGGCGCCGACGCGCGCCGCGCACTGTATGCCGCGCGCGATCCTCGACCATCGCCTGAGCGCGCAGGATCCGCTGGCAGCCGTCCGATGGCAAATGGGAACGCGCGGCAGCGGATGTTCTACTTTCCGATCGTAGCGTTTCGATCGCCGAGGTCGCGGGGTTGCTCGTGAACTAAAGCAACGGGATTCAAATTTCGTGTCCCGGGCGCGGTGCAGCGCGTCTTCGGCGCTGATCCGCAGCCCCGGGACCCACCCTCCCGCACGGTAATTGGACCCCGGATCAGCAGCACATCACGCCGAAGCCGGCGTGCTCGCAGCATCCGGGGAACGCGCTTTGGCGCACGAGCCTGCCTAGCCGCTGTCGCGCAGCACCAGCTCAAAGCCGAGATCGACGCGGCGCGGGCCGTCACGCGTGAGCATCAGTTTGGCCGCGGTGCGGCCGATGGCGTCGCCGTGCACGCGGATGGTGGAGAGGCTCGGCGCGATCAGCCGGCCCATTTCGAGATCGCCGAGGCCGATCACGGCGACCGGCTGTTCGGATGCCGGACCGGTGCGCAACAGGCCCGCCGCGCGCAGGCCCGACATGAAGCCGATCGCGTGGGCATCGTTGGCCGCGAATACCGCGTCGACCCCGGGCAGATCCGCCAGTGCCACCACGCTGCCTGATCGCATTGCGATCCAGGATCAGGCGGCGCGGCGGTTTCGCGCCGGCCTGCAGCGCGGTGTCATTGAATCCGTTCCAGCGCCTGATCGCGCGCGGATCGTCGCCGCCGATGAAGGCGAGATTTTGCCGGCCCTGCCCGACCAGATGGCGCGCCACCGCGCAGCCGGCCTCGTAATTGTTGAATCCGGCCACCGCATCGATCGGAGCATCCGGAATCTCCCAGGTTTCGACGATCGGAATGCCGGCGCGGCGCAACAGCCGCGCGCCATCCTCGGTCGCGGGCGAACCGACCATGATGATGGCTTCCGGCCGGCGCGACAGCAATGCCGCCAGCATGTGGTCCTCGCGCGCCGCGTCGTACCGCGACTGCGCCAGGATCACCGCGTAGCCGAGTGGCTCCAGTTCATCGGACAGGCCCTGCACCGTGTCGGCGAAGATCGAATTGGCGATCGTCGGCACCAGCACGCCGACCGAGCGGGTGCGGGCGCCGCTCGCCAGCGCGCCGGCCAACTGGTTCGGCACGTAGCCGAGCTCGCGCATCGCGGCTTCCACCCGAATCCGGGTCTCCGGCGCCACCAGGTTCGGCAGCCGCACCACCCGGCTGACCGTGATCGACGACACCCCGGCGAGTTTGGCCACGGCGGACAGGGTCGGCGCGGAATGCGGCTCGTCGATCTCGGATGGGCTCATTGGGCATGATTAGCCAATGCAGGGCAGGAATGCACGATTTGGCTTGTACATGCCGAATGACAGCGCTAGCATTCGACATGATAGCGCAATCAGGAGAATTCACGATGATTTCGGAACGGGATGTGCAGGCCTACCGGCGCGACGGCGTGATCGTGGTGCCGGAGGTGCTCGGCAAGGAGACGCTGGCCCAGGTCCGCACCGTCATTGCCGAGCTGGTGGCGGGATCGGCCAAGACGCTGGAGCACACCGACATCTATGACCTCGAGCCGGGCCATACCGCCGAACAACCGCGCGTCCGCCGCATCAAGGCGCCGCACAAGGTGCACGCGATCTTCGACCAGATCGTGCGCAGCCCCGCCGTGATCGACATCCTGACCAAGCTGCTCGGCCCCGGCCTGCGGCTGCACGGCTCCAAGCTCAACATGAAGTCGGCGCGTTACGGCTCGCCGGTGGAATGGCATCAGGACTGGGCGTTCTACCCGCACACCAATGACGACGTGCTCGCGATCGGCGTGCTGCTCGACGATTGCGACCTCGAAAACGGGCCGATGCTGGTGACGCCCGGCACGCACAAAGGCGAAGTCTGGAACCATCACGGCGAGGACGGCCACTTCGCCGGCCTGATCGATCCCGACCTGGTCAAAGGCGAGATCGATCGCGCGGTGCCGTGCATGGGCCGCGCCGGCAGCATGTCGTTCCACCATGTCCGCGCGCTGCACGGCTCCGCCACCAACACCTCGGACCGGCTCGCGCAACCTGCTGCTCTATGAAGTCGCCGCCAGCGACGCCTGGCCACTGATGGGCGTGAAGGATTTCGACGAATTCAACAGTCGGCTGCTGTCGGGCGATCCCGTGATCGCGCCGCGGATGACCAACGTTCCCGTGCGCCTGCCGCTGCCGCCGGCCAAGCGGCAGGGATCGATCTACGAAACCCAGTCGGCGGCGAAGAAATCCTATTTTACGCGCGCCGCGTAACGTCGAAGGCGCCCGTGCATCGCGCGGGCGCCGGTTATTCGAAGTAAGACGACAAGCAAAAGCAATGACAAAAAAACATAACGGGGGAAGCGACAATGGAGAACACAGCCGGTAACCGGGCGGCGACGCGCCTGCGCGTGATCCTGGCGGCCTGCGTCGGGTCGGCGCTCGAATGGTACGACTTCTTCCTGTATGGCACCGCCGCGGCGCTGGTGTTCGGCGATCTATTTTTCCCGAAAAGCGATCCGCTGGTCGGCACCCTGCTCTCCTTCCTCACCTTCGGCGTCGGCTTCGTGGTGCGCCCGCTAGGCGGCATCCTGTTCGGCATCATGGGCGACCGTTACGGGCGCAAGCCGGTGCTGGTGGCGACGCTCTCTGATGATCGGCATCGGCACCACCGCGATCGGCTTGCTGCCGACCTATGCGCAGGTCGGCTACTGGGCGCCGCTGTTGCTGGTCTCGATGCGCGTGATTCAGGGACTGGGCGCCGGCGCCGAATATGGCGGCGCGGTGATCTTCCTGGTCGAGAACGCGCCCGCTGGCCAACGCGGTTTTTGGGGCGGTTTTGCCCCACTCGGCGTTTCCATCGGCAATCTGCTGGCCGCCGCAGCCTTCGCGCTGGTGACGCTGTTGCCGCGCGACGATCTGATGTCGTGGGGCTGGCGGCTGCCGTTCCTGGCGAGTTTCCTACTGATCGTGGTCGGCATCTTCGTGCGGCTGCGGGTCGCCGAGACGCCGGTGTTCACCGAAGCCGTGCTGGCGCGCGGCAAGGTCGAGCGCAATCCGGCGATGCAGGCGCTGCGCCTGCATCCGCGCAATTTCTTTGTCGTGTTGGGGGCGCGGATGGCCGAAAACGGCCTCGGCTATTTCTTCCCGGTGTTCGGCCTGAGCTACGTGATCAACACCTTGGGCGTGCCGAAAGCCGACGCGCTCAGTGCGCTGATGCTGGCCTTCGGGATCGAGTTGTTCGCGATCCTCGGCTTCGGCGCGCTGTCCGACCGGTTCGGCCGGCGGCCGGTCTACATGTTCGGCGCGCTGGCGGGCATCGCGCTGGCCTATCCGTTCTTCTGGATGGTCGGCACCAAACAGTGGATATGGATCGCGATCGCCTTCGTCCTGGCGCGCGCCGTGGTGACGGCGGCGATGTTCGGACCGCAGGCGGCCTATTTCGCCGAACTGTTCCCGCCGCAGCGGCGCTTTGCCGGCTTTGCGTTTGCGCGCGAACTCGGATCGATCCTGGCCGGCGGTCCGGCGCCGTTCGTCGCCACCGCGCTGGTGGCGTGGTCCGGAAGCTGGTGGCCGGTGGCATGCTATGCGGCGCTGTTGTCGGCCATCACCGCCGTCGCGATCTGGTTCGGACCCGAGACCTACCAGGAAAACATCGCGACCGACAATACCACCGATGCCGCGTTGCATCCGGCGGCGGCGATGCCGGCGCGAGCCTGATGCAAGCCTGATGCAAGTCTGATGCAAGTCTGAACATGGCGCAGCAACTTCGCGTCCTGCAGTCGCTCTGGGCGATGGAGCGGCGGCTCGCCACCGAGCCGGAATGGCCGCTGCAGACCCAGCTCGGCATGATCCGGGATGCCGGTTTTGACGGCGCCGGGGTCCGCTTCATCGATCCGGCTTTTGCCACTGAAGTGACTTCATTCCTGCGTCAGCACAACATGATCTGGCAGGCGCAGTGCTATCCCCGAGACGTCGACGGTTTGAAGCCGGTGCTGGAACTGGTGGCGCAGTTAGGCGCCGACCATGTCAACCTGCAGCCCGATGTGCGGCCGCAGCGAACAGAACAATGCATTCCGCTGCTCGAGGGCTGGCGGCGGCTGGCCGACGAGGCCGGCGTCGCGGTGAACATCGAAACCCACCGCGACCGCATGACCACGGATTTACTGTTCACCCTGCAATTGCTGGACTGCTTCCCCGATCTGCGGCTGACGGCGGACGTGTCGCATTATCTGGTCGGGCGCGAATTCGCGTGGCCGGTCGACGACGTCAATCACGCGATGATCCATCGCATCCTCGATCAGAGCTGGGCGATCCACGGCCGGATCGCCAGCCGCGAGCAAATTCAGATTTCGCTCGGTTTCCCGCAGCACACCGGCTGGGTCGAACTGTTCATGGGATGGTGGGAATACGCGATCCGCTCCTGGCGGAAGCGCGCCGGTCCCGACGCGGTCCTGACCTTCCTGTGCGAACTCGGTCCGCCGCCCTATGCCATCACCGGACCCGACGGCGCGGAATTGTCCGACCGCTGGCGGGATGCGCTGGCGATGAAAGAGATGATCCGCGCGCTATGGCAGCGCATCGCCGACGAGGACGTGAGCGCGAAACAAAATTAGCCGCGACCGCCCGGTGCCGGTCATTTTTTGGCTCCCTTCCCCGCATCTACTCCGCTAGATTGCGTTCAAGGCCGCAAAGGCCATTGGTCCGGGGAGGACAGTTTCGTGCGTAGAGGTCGCGTCGTATTCGGCGCCATGGACGAAGTCGTGTTCGGGACGCCGGCGGCGGAAGCGCTTCCGGCACAAATGGATCGCCTGCAACTGGCGCGCGCGTTCCTGATGGTCAGCGGCACGCTGAACCGCGAGACCGACGAGATCGAGAAGATCCGCAAGGCGCTGGGGCCGCGTTGTGTCGGTACCTTCGACGCAATGCCGCCGCACACGCCGCGTGAGGGCGTGATCACCGCCACCGAACAGGCCCGCGCCGCCAATGCCGATATCATCGTCACCGTCGGTGGCGGCTCGATCACCGATGGCGCCAAGGCGGTGCAGATTTGCCTCGCCAACGATATCCGCACCGTCGACGGCATCGAAACCATCCGGGTGCGCAAGGGCGTGGTGCCGCCGATGAAGCCGCCCTCGGTGCGCCAGATCAGCGTTCCCACCACCATCGCCGGCGGCGACTTCAGCGCCGGCGCCGGCGTCACCAACGCGCGCATCCACGTCAAAGAAGCGGTGCGCCATGAACTGGCGATCCCCCGCGCCGTGATTCTCGATCCCGCCATCACCGTGCACACGCCGCTCTGGCTGTTTTTGTCGACCGGCATTCGCGCGGTCGATCATTGCGTCGAAGCGCTGTGCTCGCTGGAGGCGCATCCCTATGCCGACGCGCAGGCGCTGAAGGGTCTGTCGATGCTGGCGCAGGGATTGCCGCGCGTCAAAGCCGACCCCGGCGATCTCGAAGCGCGGATGGATTGCCAGATCGGCACCTGGCTCTCGATGGGCGCATCCGCCGCCGGCGTGCCGATGGGCGCGAGCCATGGCATCGGCTATGTGCTCGGCGCGGCGTTCAACGTGCCGCACGGCTATACCTCCTGCGTGATGCTGCCGGCGGTGATGCGCTGGAACAAGCCGGCCAACGCCGAACGGCAGAAACTGGTCGCGGAAGCCATGGGCCAGCCCGGCAAGGACGCCGCCGACGTGCTCGACGGTTTTATCCGCGGCCTCGGCCTGCCGCGCAGCCTGCAGGATGTGCATGTCGGCCCCGAGCATTTCGACCGGATCGCCGAACAAGCGATGCCTTTCCCCTGGATCAAACGCAATCCGCGCCCGATCGACGGCCCCGCGCAGGTCCGCGAGATCCTGCTCCTCGCGGCATAGCTTCACTGGAGAGAGTATGTACACCGGCAAGCACGCCCGTCTCCGTCCGCTGCAACCTGCGTTCATCATGGCGAGTACCGGCGAGGCCGTGACCTACGCCGAACTGGAAGCCCGCAACAACCGCCTGGCGCATTTGTTTCGCAAGCGCGGCCTGAAGCGGCTCGACCATTATGCCATCTTCATGGAGAACAACAGCCGCTACCTCGAATGCTGCGGCGCCGGCGAGCGGGCCGGGCTGTATTTCACCTGCGTCAACTCCTATCTGACCGCGAGCGAACTCGCCTACATCGTCAACAACAGCTAGCTCGCGCATCCTGATCACTTCAAGGGCAAAACTCGAGGTCGCGCGCGAGGCGCTCAGGGAATGCCCCAAGGTCGACCTCTGCATCGTCGTCGACGGCGCGAGCGAGAGCGAACGCATCATCGGCCTTGAGGAAGCCACCAGCAGGACTGCCGAAGACGCCGATATCGGACGAGAGCATCGGCACCGCGATGCTGTATTCGTCGGGCACCACCGGCCGGCCCAAGGGCATCGTGCGGCCGCTGCAGGAGCAGCCGCCGAGCCAGCAAATGCCGCTGTTCGATTTCCTGCACAAGCTCTGGCAGTATCGCGAAGGCATGATCTATCTGTCGCCGGCGCCGCTGTATCATTCGGCGCCGCAAGCCGCGGTCAACCTCACCATCCGCTCCGGCGGCACCGCGATCATCATGGAAAGTTTTGATCCGGAGCGTTATCTCGAGCTGGTCGAGCAATGGGGCGTCACCCACAGCCAGCTGGTGCCGACGATGTTCTCGCGGCATGCTGAAGCTGCCGGAGGCGGCGCGCAAGCGCTACGATCTGTCGTCGCTGGAGATCGCGATCCATGCCGCGGCGCCCTGCCCGGCCGCGGTCAAGGACGACATGATCAAATGGTGGGGACCGATCATCCACGAATATTACGGCGCCACCGAAGGCCTCGGCTTCACCGCCTGCAACACCGCCGAATGGCTGGCGCATCGCGGCACGGTCGGCCGCGTGCTGCTCGGCGATCTGCATATCCTCGACGAGAACATGCAAGCCTGCCCGACGGGGACGCCGGGCACGGTGTGGTTCAAGACCGCTTCGCCCTTCGAATATTTCAACGACCCGAACAAGACCAGCGAGGCGCGCTCGCCCGACGGCAGCATGAGCACGGTCGGCGACGTCGGCTATGTCGACGACGACGGCTTTCTCTACCTCACCGACCGCGCGACCTTCATGATCATCTCCGGCGGCGTCAACATCTACCCGCAGGAATGCGAGAACCTCTTGATCACCCATCCCAAGATCGCCGACGCCGCGGTGTTCGGCGTGCCCAATGCCGATCTCGGCGAGGAAGTGAAGGCCGTGGTGCAGCCGATGCCGGGTGTCTCACCGTGCGCCGATCTCGCCGACGAACTGATCGCGTTCTGCAGCCAGTCGCTGTCGCGCCAGAAGGTGCCGCGCTCGATCGACTTCGAGGCCGAACTGCCGCGGCTGCCGACCGGCAAACTCTACAAACGGCTGCTGCGCGACCGCTATTGGGGCAACAAGACTTCGCGGATCGTGTGATGCTGAAATGCCGCCGCGGACGGCCCGGTTCCCGGTGATTTGCTCACCCGGCGTTAACCTTATTCGGGCCTATTGGGGCGCCGGCCGACTGCCATTCAATCATCCCGTACGTTACGGAGCCTATCGCCCGTCCTTTCCCTTCAGCGCGTGTAGATGCCGGATCACAATTCCTCGCCCAGCATATCCCTCAACCGGCATATCGCACCGTCGGTGATCGTGATCCTGTTCGCGCTGGCGATGAGCGCCTGCGTACTCGGGATCGTGATCTGGAAGGCGCTCGACGCCAAGGCCACGACGCTCGAACGCGGCCAGACCGCCACGCAGAACCTCGCGCATTCGCTGATCGAGCACGCCGCCCACACCATTCAGGCGGCCGACATCAGCATGAGCGGCATCGTCGAATTCCTGAAATACCAGACACCGGTGGTGGCGGAGCGCTTCAACGGCTATCTCGCCAACACCGTCGAAGCCCTGCCGCAGATCCGCGAAATGGGCGTCATCGGACCGGACGGCTCATGGCTGTATTCGTCGCTGCCGCAAACGCCGGGTCACAACAACGCCGACCGCGATTATTTCATCTATCATCGCGACACGGTCGGGCCGGCGCTGCGGATCAACGCGCCACTGCAATCCCGTCTGACCGGTCGCGACACCGTTGTCCTGTCGAAGCGGATCACCCGGCAGGACGGCAGCTTCGGCGGCGTGCTGGTCGCGGCGATCGACGGCGATTATTTCAATTCGTTCTACAACAGGCTGCAGCTCGGTTCCCGTGGCGCCATCTGCCTGATCCGCAGTGACGGCGTCGTGCTGACCCGCTGGCCGCTGTCCAGTGCCGGTGCGGACCTGTCGAAAACCGAATTGTTCACGACCCAGCTCAAGCTGAGTTCGGTCGGCTATTACAAAATCACGTCGCCGTTCGACGGCGACGTCAAATACATGGGTTACGAGGAAGCTTCGCAATACCCGATCGTGGTGACGGTGGCGCGGTCCGAGGACGAATTGCTGGCCGCCTGGCGGGCAACGTTGCGCACCGACGCGCTGGTCGGCGGCGTCATCCTCAGCATGATCGTGCTGCTCGCCGCATTGTTGTCGTCGCAATTCCGCTTCCGCATCAGCACCGAGCGCGCGCTGCGTGAACGCGAGGCGCGCTACCGGCTGCTCGCCGACAACATCGCCGACATCGTGATCCTGCTCGATGGCCGCGGCACGCTGCTCTATGTCTCGCCGTCGGTCGAGCCGGTGCTCGGCCTGCGCGGCAACGATCTGGTCGGAAGGTCCTGCTTCGATCTCGTTCACCCCGACGACCGCGAGCGCGTACTGACCGCCACGTCCCGGCTCGATGCGCCGGACACGACCAACACCGTCGCGTTCCGGATTTCCCGCGCCGATGGCTCGATCGCCTGGATCGAGATCAACTTCAAGCTGGCGGCGGAGCACGGCGAGCAGGAACAGGTCAAATTCGTCGGCGTGCTGCGCGATGTCACCCAGCGCAAGATGATGGAAGACGAACTGAACTCGCTGAACGCCCGCCTCGCCCAGCTCGCGACCACCGACGGGCTCACCGGGCTTGCCAACCGCCGCACCTTCGACGGTTTCCTGCACCGCGAATATTCCACCCGGGCGACCCTCTCGGTGCTGCTGTTCGATATCGACCATTTCAAGGGCTATAACGACAGCTATGGCCATCAGGCCGGCGACGAATGCCTGAAGGCGGTCGCCAAGGCGATCGCGGAGGCGACCTCCAATACCCCGGGCATGTCGGCGCGCTATGGCGGCGAGGAGTTTGTCATCATTCTCCCCAACGTGGCGGAAGCCGACGCGATGCGCGTCGCCGAAGCGGTCCGGCTGACGATCCGGTCGCTCGGCATCCCCAATCCGGCGTCGAGCTGCGGCTATGTCACCATCAGCGTCGGCGTCTCGACCAAAACCGAGGCGACGCTCGACGAGGCGATGCTGGTGGGCGACGCCGATCTTGCGCTCTACGAGGCCAAGCACCTCGGCCGCAACCGTAGCTTTGCCGCCAGCGCGATCAAGCATGGCTTTGTCGAGTCCGGTCCGCTGCAACCGGATGCGGAACCTGGCGCTAAGATCGATCACAACAGCTTCCAGCCGGGCAAAGCCGGCTTCTCCCGGTACTTAAAGCCAGCGCCAAGATGTCGCAGTCCGGCCGCGGTCGCTTAGTCCGAAGTGCCAATACCGCTAGCAGGCCTTGCCGGTTGCCTGACCCCCTCGCCATGGTATCTTTTGCCATCAACGGCCCGCGATGAGGCCGGGATGCAAAAGGCAAAAGGGAGGAAGACCATGCGGAGCGTGAAAGCGCTGGCCGTTGCGGTGTTGTCGTTGCTATCGGCTTGCAGTGTCGCCTCCGCGGCCGAGCAGCCGAAGCAGGGCGGCATCTTGCGGATGTATCACCGCGACAGCCCGGGCAGCGCCTCGATTCACGAAGGCGCGACCTACTCGGTCAATATTCCCTTCATGCCGGTGTTCAACAACCTCGTCGTCTACGACCAGAGCAAGCCGCAGAACAGCATGGACGACATCGTCCCGGATCTGGCCGACAGCTGGGCCTGGAGCACCGACAACAAGACCCTGACCTTCAAGCTGCATCAGGGCGTGCAGTGGCATGACGGCAAGCCGTTCACCTCGGCCGATGTCAAATGCACGTTCGACATGCTGATGGGCAAATCGCCGCAAAAGCTGCGCCAGAACCCGCGCAAATCCTGGTACGAGCAGGTCGAGGAGGTCACCACCAATGGCGATTACGAGGCCTCGTTCCACCTGAAGCGGCCGCAGCCGGCGCTGCTGGCGCTGCTCGCCTCCGGTTACTCACCGATCTATCCCTGCCACGTCTCGCCGGCGGAAATGCGCACCCACCCGATCGGCACCGGCCCGTTCAAATTCGTCGAGTTCAAGATCAACGAATCCATCAAACTGGTCCGCAACGAGAACTACTTCAAGAAGGGCCTGCCGCATCTCGACGGCATCGAGTTCACCATCATCCCCGACCGTTCGACCGCCGTGCTGGCCTTTATCGCCGGCAAGTTCGACATGACGTTCCCGACCGAGGTGACGGTGCCGTTGATGAAGGACGTCAAGGCGCAGGACCCAAAGGCGATCTGCGACTTTGAACCTACCAACGTCGCCACCAACATCATCGTCAACTCGACTGCACCGCCGTTCAACGATGCCGATATCCGCCACGCCATGGCGCTGTCGCTCGACCGCAAGGCATTCATCCAGATCATGTTCGAAGGCCAGGGCGACATCGGCGGCACCATGCTTCCGCCACCCGACGGGGTGTGGGGCATGCCCAAGGAAATGCTGGAGACCATTGCGGGCTACGGCCCCGACATCGAAGCCAATCGCGCCGAAGCGCGCAAGCTGATGGAGAAAGCGGGCTACGGTCCCGAACAAGCATTTGCAGGTCAAGGTCGCGACCCGCAATATCGCGGTCTATCGCGATCCCGCCGTGATCCTGATCGATCAGCTCAAGAGCATCTATATCGATGCCGAGCTCGAAATCGTCGATACCGCGCAATGGTTCCCGAAAATCGCCCGCAAGGACTATGCGCTCGGCCTCAATTTGACCGGCAACGCCGTCGATGACCCCGACCAGTCGTTCTACGAGAATTATTCCTGCGGCTCGGAGCGCAACTACACCAACTACTGCAACAAGGACATCGAGAAGCTGTTCGACCAGCAATCGGTCGAGACCGACGTCGCCAAGCGCAAGAAGCTGGTCTGGGAGATCGACAAGCAGTTGCAGGAAGACGTCGCCCGCCCGATCATCTTCCACGGCCGCGGCGGAACGTGCTGGCAGCCTTACGTCAAGGGCGTTACCGTAATGGTGAACAGCTCCTATAACGGCTATCGTTACGAAGACGTCTGGCTGGACAAATAGCGTCCAGCCGGCCCGTCCAAACGACACCGCCAAGGGGATCGCCGAGTGTTTGCCTATATCGTGCGCCGCCTTGCCTTGATGCTCGTGACCCTGTTCGGGATCTCGGTCATCATCTTCGTGCTGCTGCGCATCGTGCCCGGCAACATCGTCGACATCCTGTTCGATGCCGCCGGCTATGTCGATCCGGCCGACAAGGCCAATCTGCAGCGCGATCTCGGGCTCGATCAGCCGATCGCCGTGCAATATCTGCACTGGATCTGCGGGCTTGCTGCACGGCGACCTCGGCTATTCCTACGTCTCGGAAAAGCCGGCGCTGGACGAGATCCTGCCGCGGATCCCGATCACGGCGCGGCTGGCGGCGCTGGCGCTGACATTCTCCGCCTCGATCGGCATTCCGCTCGGCGTGATCAGCGCGGTGCGCCAGGGCACGCGGCTCGATTATGCCCTGCGCCTGGTCAGCCTCAGCGGATTGTCGCTGCCCTCGTTCTGGCTCGGCCTGCTGATCCTGATGGCGTCGGTATCGCTGTTCGGCACCATGCCGATCTTCAATCCCAATCCGAAGACCTGGTCCGAGGCGATCGCGATCTATTGCGTCCCGGCGATGGCGGTGGGCTTTCGCAGCGCGGCCCTGACCATGCGCATCACGCGCTCCTCGATGCTGGAGGTGCTGCGCCAGGATTACATCCGCACCGCGCGCGCCAAGGGCGCCTCCGAGTCCGCGGTCAATTTCCACCACGCGCTTGAAGAACGCCATGCTGCCTGTCATCACCGTGATCGGCATCGAGGCGGCGTTCCTGATCGGCGGCCTGATCGTCACCGAGACCGTGTTCAATATTCCCGGCGTCGCCCGCTTCCTGGTCGAGGCGCTCCGCTGGCGCGACTATCCGATCGTGCAGAACCTGGTGATGCTGATCGCGCTGGTGGTGGTGCTCGCCAATTTCACCGTCGACATGCTGTACGCCGTGATCGACCCGCGCATCCGCTACACGGATTAGGGGAACGCATTTGGCCGTGGTCAATTACGATAGCGAATTGAGGCGCGCCGGCGCCCATGCGACGCATGGCTGGCGCCGCATCACGTTTCTCGCGCAACGCTATGTGCTCGGCACCGCCGGCCTGACCATCATGCTGCTGTTCGTCTGGACCGCGCTATCGGCCGATTTTATCTGCCGGTTCGATCCGCTCAGCGTCGATTCCGCGCACCGCGCTGGCGCCGCCCAGCGTGTTGCACTGGCTGGGCACCGATTTGTTCGGCCGCGACGTCTGGAGCCGGATCGTGCACGGCGCGCGCATTTCGCTCGCGGTCGGCATCGGCTCGACCGCGCTGGGCTCCTCGATCGGCGTCATGATCGGGCTTGCCTCGGGCTATCTGTCGGGCTGGGTCGATCTGGTGTTTCAGCGCGTTACCGACATCCTGCAGGCGCTGCCGCTGCTGGTGCTGGCGCTGGTGATGACCGCGGCACTCGGTCCCTCGCTGCCCAACACCATCCTCGCGATCGCGATCCCGCTGATCCCGACGGTCGCGCGCGTGATCCGCGCCAACACGCTGGCGCTGCGCGAGCTGCCGTTCGTCGAGGCCGCCAAGTCGATCGGCATGAGCGAGACGCGCATCGCGCTGCGCCATGTGCTGCCGAACACCCTTGCGCCGCTGATCGTGCTGGCGACCGCGCAGCTCGGCTCCACCATCCTCACCGAGGCCTCGCTATCGTTTCTCGGCCTCGGCATTCCCGAGCCCTATCCGTCGTGGGGCCGCATGCTGTCGGAATCGGCGGCGGAATATGTCCGGACCGCGCCGTGGCTGGTGATCTTCCCCGGCATCGCGATCAGCCTTGCGGTGTTCGGCACCAATCTGTTCGGCGATGCGCTGCGCGATATCCTCGATCCGAGGCAGCGCGGCTGATGAGCGAAGCGCGAGCGGGAGAGACGGTTCTCGCGGTGAAGAACCTGCACACGGTGTTCTTCACCAATTCGGGACTGTTCAGGGCGGTCGACGACGTTTCGTTCACGGTCCGCCGCGGCGAAACGCTGGCGATCGTCGGTGAATCCGGCTGCGGCAAGAGCGTGACCGCGCTTGTCTGTGATGCGGCTGGTGCCCGATCCGCCGGGCCGGATCGTCGGCGGCTCGGTCATGCTGGAAGGCACCGATCTGCTCGAGCTCGACGAGGCCGAGATGCGCGAGATCCGCGGCAATCGGATCTCGATGATCTTTCAGGAGCCGATGACCTCGCTCAACCCGGTGATGCGGATCGGCGACCAGATCGCCGAGGTGATCCGGCTGCATCGGGAGATCAAGCCCAGGGAAGCCTGGAAGCAGGCGGTCGACATGTTGCGGCTGGTGCGGATTCCCGAGCCGGAGCGGCGCGCGCTGGAATATCCGCATCAAATGTCGGGCGGCATGCGGCAGCGGGCGATGATCGCGATGGCGCTGGCGTGCCGGCCGGCGCTTCTGATCGCGGACGAGCCGACCACCGCGCTCGACGTCACCATCCAGGCGCAGATCCTGGCGCTGATCGTCGACCTGCAACAGCGGCTCGGCACCGGCCTGATCCTGATCACCCATGATCTCGGCGTCGTCGCGCAGACCGCGCAGCGCGTGATCGTGATGTATGCCGGCAGGAAGGTCGAGGAAGCCACCGTCGAGGCGCTGTTCGAAAACCCGCGGCATCCCTATACGCGCGGCCTGATGGCCTCGATGCCGGAGGTGATTACGCAAGGTACCAGGGCCGATGCGCGGCTGACCGAAATTCCCGGCATGGTGCCGTCCCTGACCAACCTGCCGCCGGGCTGCGCCTTTGCGCCGCGCTGTACGTTGGCGATCGAGCGCTGCCGCGCCGAATATCCGCCGCTGCAGGATTTCGATGGCCATCTTGCGGCCTGCTGGCGCGCCGATGAATTGGTGACGCCGCCATGATGGGGATCGTGCCGGAAAACCGCCCGTTGCTGCAGGTCAAGGATTTGGTAAAACATTACGCCGTGCGCGGCGGCGTGTTGCGCCGCCGGATCGGCATCGTGCATGCGGTCGACGGCGTCAGCTTCTCGGTGGCGGCCGGCGAAACGCTGGGGCTGGTCGGTGAATCCGGTTGCGGCAAATCGACGGTGGCGCGCAGCGTGCTCCGCCTGGTCGAGCCGTCCAGCGGCAGCATTACGCTCGACGGAACCGACATCACCCGGCTCGGCAAATCGGATTTGCGCCCGCACCGGCGATCGATGCAGATCGTGTTCCAGGACCCGTTCGCCTCGCTCAACCCGCGCATGACCGCGGGCGATATCGTCGGCGAGCCGCTCAGCGTGCACGGGTTGGCGTCGGGTAACGAAAAGCAACAGCGTGTCGCCGAACTGTTCGCGCAGGTCGGCCTGCGCGCGGACCAGATGAAGAACTATCCGCACCAGTTTTCCGGCGGCCAGCGCCAGCGTATCTGCATCGCGCGCGCGCTGTCGCTCGGACCAAAACTGATCGTGTGCGACGAGCCGGTCTCGGCGCTCGACGTCTCGATCCAGGCCCAGGTGATCAATCTCCTGATCGACCTGCAACGCAAGCACGATTTTTCATATTTGTTCATCGCGCATGATCTGGCGGT
The DNA here is from genome assembly GCA_963699465.1 of uncultured Alphaproteobacteria bacterium. Classification (GTDB taxonomy): domain Bacteria; phylum Pseudomonadota; class Alphaproteobacteria; order Rhizobiales; family Xanthobacteraceae; genus Bradyrhizobium. Next base: position 85,913 of record CAVOTZ010000019.1, on the reverse strand, counting down.
GGTCGCCCATATCAGCCACCGCGTCGCGGTGATGTATCTCGGCCGCATTGTCGAGATCGCCGACAAGCGCGAGCTGTTCGCCCATCCGCGCCATCCCTACACGCAAGCCTTGCTGGCTTCGGTGCCGGTCGCCAATCCCAAGGCAAAACGTCTGGCTCCGATGATCGACGGCGACGTGCCGAGCCCGATCAACCCGCCCGCCGGCTGCGCCTTCCACACTCGCTGCCGCTACGCGATGGACCGCTGCAAGGTGGAGCGCCCCGCGCTGGCCGACAGCGGCCCGCAGCATCAGGTGGCGTGCTGGCTCAATGAGGGCACTGGGCGACCAACCAGCGGCGGTTAGCCGGCGCTCAAACCAGACGGAAAGACACCTTGCCCGCGGCAAGCAATCATTTCCATCCCTTAGTTGTCGGGATGCAGGTATCTAAAATCACCTAAATTAGCCCGATTATCCTCTCACTCGCGGCGCGACGTTCTGCTCGACGCCAGCCCGCTGTTCGATTGCGACGGCGCGCATGTAGCCATCGCGCGTCTGTAGGCGCTGCCAATAGGCTGTAACGTTAGGGCCGAAATCTTTTGCTAGCCCGATGTTGTCGGCCAGCCGTAGCGCATAGCCAATCACGATGTCGGCCGCGGTGAAGCGCCCCGCACATAACGTCTCGGCGCTGGCGGTCGCGGCCTCGACCGCGCGCAGCCGGCCCAGGAACCATTTGGCGTAGTCGCCGGCGACCTGCTGATTGCGCCGTTCCTCCGGCTCGAGCTGGCTGTAGCGCAGCACCAGCGTCTGCGGAAAAGTCAGCGTCGCGTCGCTGAAATACATCCAGTTCAGGAACGCGCCGAAGGCGGGTTCCTCGGGCCCCAGCACCAGCGGCGTCGGGCCGTATTTGGCGCCGAGATAGTGGCAGATGCCGGAGGATTCCGTCATCCTGGTTTCGCCGTCGACCATGAACGGAATGGTGCCGAGCGGATTGATCCCGAGATATTCCTTGGCGAATACCCTGGGCGGGAACGGCAGCATTTTCAGCTCATAGGCCAAGCCCATTTCTTCCAGCATCCAGAGCGGCCGGAACGAGCGAGCCGCATCGCAGTGATAGAGCGTGATCATGGATTTTCCCTTCTGGCGGAATTTGCGCGCGGGGGGCAGCCGCGGGTAGCCGGATCAAGCCACGTCCGGCCCCCTGCTTGCAAGACGGCCGCACAGCTCGCACGACCGGCACCTTATGTGTCAAAAGTTCGACTAGCCAGCCTGCCCGGAGTTGGGCATGTTGCCGTACTCGACAAGCGGCGCCAGACCGCTGACAGGAGGATTTTTGCTGGTTTGCCGCTATCGCCGCAACGCACGCTTGGCTACCGGACACCAGTTCAATCGCCCATGATCGAGCCAGCCGACCGTCTGGAACACCCAACTTCCATCTCCGCCCAACAAAAAAGGTACCTTCGATGCATAATAAAAAACTGACTTTGCTCGCCGCGGCGACCGCGCTCACGCTGCTTGCGAGCCAGGCCGCGCTGGCGCAAAAAAAATACGATACCGGCGCGACCGACACCGAAATCAAGATCGGCAATGTCGAAGCCTATAGCGGCCCGGCTTCCGCTTACGGCGTCATCGGCAAGACCGAGGAAGCCTATTTCAAGATGATCAACGACGAAGGCGGCATCAACGGTCGCAAGATCAACTTTGTCAGCTATGACGACGGCTACAGCCCGCCGAAGACGGTCGAGCAGGTCCGCAAGCTGATCGAAAGCGACGAGGTGCTGTTCATCTTCAACGCGCTGGGCACGCCGACCCAATCCGCGGTCCAGAAATATCAGAACAGCAAGAAGGTGCCACAACTGTTCGTCGCCACCGGCGCCAGCAAGTGGAACGATCCGAAAGATTTCCCCTGGACCATGGGCTATCAGCCGAGCTACCGCGTCGAAGGGCGGATCTTCGCGAAATACATCATGAAGGAAAAGCCCGACGCCAAGGTCGCGCTGTTCTACCAGAACGACGATTTCGGCAAGGATTACATCGCCGGCGTCAAGGACGTGTTCGGCGACAAGGCCTCCAAGCTCATCGTCGCCGAGGAAACCTACGAGACCAGCGAGCCTTCGATCGATTCCCACATCGTCAAGCTGAAGGGCACCGGCGCCGACGTGCTGATCAACATCTCGACGCCGAAATTCGCCGCCCAGACCATCAAGAAGCTGGCCGAGCTGCAATGGAAGCCGATGCACCTGATGACCGACGTCTCGATCTCGATCGGCGCGGTCATGAAACCCGCCGGCCTCGATGCGTCGGAAGGCGTGCTGTCCGCCGGTTACCTCAAGGATGCGTCCGATCCGCAGTGGAAGGACGACGCCGGTATGAAGAAGTTCATGGCGTTCGCCGACAAGTACATGCCGGGCTCCGACATCTCCGACGCCAATCTGGTCTACGGCTTCTCCGCGGCACAGACCATGGTGCAGGTGCTGAAGCAGTGCGGCGACGACCTGACCCGGGCCAACGTGATGAAGCAGGCCGCCAGCCTAAAGGATTTTACGCCGGACACGCTGCTGCCGGGCGTCAAGGTCAACACCAGCGCCACCGACTTTGCCCCGATCGAACAGCTCAGAATGATGCAGTTCAAGGGCGGCAAGTGGGATTTCTTCGGTGACGTCATCAGCGCCGAAACCGGCGGTTAGTGTCTTCTAACCTCTCCCCGCTCTTTGCGGGGAGAGGTCGGATCGCTCTTCATTTTTCGTCATAGCCGGGCTTGTCCCGGCCATCCACGTCTTGCTTGCGGCTGTCGTCGAGAGGGAGACGTGGATGCCCGGCACAAGGCCGGGCATGACGGGGAGATGGTTTTTCTTTTAATTCCCCGGCAGGAACATCGCGAACGGCTCGTCGATGGTTCGCTTGAGATGCGCGCGATACACCGCGTAATTGGGATCATCGGCGGAAATCCGCCCGAGCGTCGGCGACGCAATCATCGCAATCGGCAAATAGGCGATCGGGGTCGCGATCGGCGTCAGCAGCGAGCCGCGTCCGGCAAGCAGCGTGGTCAGGATGCCGTACATCTCGCCCAAAATGGTCGGCCGCGATATCGTAATCAGCCGGTGCTGGCCGTGCCGGTTGGTGACGAGATAGATGAAGCCCGACTGGTTAGGCACCGCGACTTCACCGAACTGGGTGTAGGCCGCATCGGTGCGTTCGCCTTCACGAAACACCAGCGACGATACGGCTGCATCCCAGGCGATCTCGGTGCGATAGGCGTAGATCGCCTCCTTGTTGCCGAATGACGGCCGCAGCGTGATATAGGCGCCTTCAAGCCACGTCACCGCGCGGCGCGAATAGGCGCCGAGACTGTCCGGCGCGATGTCGCCATTGACCGGGTTTGCGGCGGCAACCGGGGCTGCCTCGGCCTTGCGCAGGGAGACGCCGAGCGCCTGCTCCAGCCGCACCGTGGTCGCCAGCGTAAACGGACGACGGCCGCCCAGCACCTTTTCCAATGTCGAAAGACTGAGCTTGGCCTGCTCGGCCAGCGATTGCCGCGAGATGCGCCGGCGCGCGATTTCCTCGCGAATGGTCTCCGCCACCTGCCGGCTCTGCTCGGTGGAAAGCTGCTGATCCGGCGTCGGCATCGTCACCCCTGGTTCGGTCTCTTAGTGAGGCATGATCTGATCCGAAAACCGGTGCCCACTTTTCGGGATCATGCCCGGGTTACCTTACCAGACGTACATCCCCGCACAAATCAGCAAAAACCCGCTTTCCGCCGGCCGTACCCGGCTGGTTAACGGCTGAACTATGCCGATCATTCTGCTCGCGCCACCATGCGCCGTTTCGCACAACTCGAGGAGAGACCACGCCATCCTCGGGAGCGACAAATGACCATCTGCGAAGCGACCCTATCGAAACACCGATCGACCCTGCTGCTGTTGCGTATCGTAAAGCTCGTGCTGTTTTTCGCGATCCAGGGCGCGGCCGTGATCCTGGTCGGATTCGCGGCCCTGTTCCTGAGCTTCGAGCCGGTGTGGTCGGCGGAAGATACCCAGGCCGCCATCACCCGGCCGGGCGACGCGCGCTCCGGCTCGCTGCTGTTCAAGACCGAGGACGGCTATGTCGATGCGACGCGGCTCGGCGTCGATGTCGACCTCACGGTATCCGGCCCGACCATCCGCGCCCGCGTCACCCAGATTTTCCGCAACCCGACCCGGGACTGGGTCGAGGCGACCTATGTTTACCCGCTGCCCTCGGGCGGCGCGGTCGACACGCTGAAGATGGTGGTCGGTGATCGCGTCATCGTCGGCGACATCAAGGAGCGGCAGCAGGCCCGGGCGATCTACGAGCAGGCCCGCGCCACCGGGCGCAAGGCGGCGCTGACCGAACAGGAGCGGCCGAACATTTTTACCAATTCGGTCGCCAATATCGGTCCCGGCGAAACCGTGCTGGTGCAGATCGAATACCAGGAGCCGGTGCATCAGTCCGGCAATGAATTCTCGCTGCGGGTGCCGATGGTGGTCGCGCCGCGCTACAATCCCGCGCCGATCGTGCAAAGCGTGGACATGCGCGCCGATGGTGGTGGCTGGGCCACGAGTTCCTCGGATCCAGTACCGGATCGCGACCGCATCACGCCTGAAGTGCTGGACCCCGCGTTGCATGGGCCGGTCAATCCGACCAGCATCACCGTGCACCTCAACGCGGGCTTTGCGCTCGGCGAAGTAAAAAGCCCGCACCATCCGGTCAAGATCGACAGCCCTGACGCGGCGAGCCGCGTCATCCGTCTCGCCGACGGCCAGGTGCCGGCGGACCGCGATTTCGAACTGACCTGGAAGCCGGCGGCCGAAAAGGCGCCGTCGGTCGGGCTGTTCCGCGAACATGTCGGCGATGCCGATTATCTGCTCGCTTTCGTCACCCCGCCGACGGTCGAGCAGGCCGAACGAAAGCCGTTGCCGCGCGAGGTGATCTTCGTGATCGACAATTCCGGCTCGATGGGCGGCACCTCGATCACCCAGGCCAAGGCCAGCCTGATTTTCGGCCTGAGCCGCCTGCAACCCAACGACCGCTTCAACGTGATCCGCTTCGACCACACCATGGATGTGCTGTTTACGGACTCGGTACCGGCCGACGCCGCGCATATCGCCGAGGCGACCTCCTTCGTCAATGCGTTGCAGGCTTCCGGCGGCACCGAGATGATTCCGGCGATGCACGCGGCGCTATCGGACAATTCGCATGACGACGCGGGCACGCTGCGCCAGGTGGTGTTCCTGACCGACGGCGAGATCGGCAACGAGCAGCAATTGTTCGAAACCATCACGGCGATGCGCGGCCGCTCGCGGGTGTTCATGGTCGGTATCGGCTCCGCGCCGAACACCTACCTGATGACGCGGGCCGCCGAACTCGGCCGCGGCGCCTACACCCATATCGGTTCGGTCGAACAGGTCGAGGAGCGCATGCGCGACCTGTTCGCCAAGCTGGAAAACCCCGCGGTGACCGGGCTCGCGGTAAAATTCTCCAATGCCAATGCCGACATCGCGCCATCCGTGCTGCCCGACCTTTACCGCGACGAACCGCTGGTGCTGGCGGCAAAACTCGACAGGTTTTCCGGCTCGGTCGAGATCAAGGGACATATCGGCGACCGTCCCTGGAGCGTGACCTTGCCGCTGGCCAATGCCGCCGAAGGCAAAGGCCTGTCGAAATTGTGGGCGCGCCGCAAGATCAGCGACGCCGAAGTGGCGCGCACCACGCGTCAGGTCACGCCCGGAAGAAGCCGACAAGACCATTTTGGCGACTCGCGCTGCAGCACCAATTGGTCACCCGGCTGACCAGCCTGGTCGCGGTCGACCAGACCCCGAGCCGCCCCGAGGGCACGCCGCTGAAGCTTACCGATTTGCCGCTCAACCTGCCGGCCGGCTGGGATTTTGCAAAGGTGTTCGGCGACCGCCCGCAATTGCCAGCTCCGCGCAGGGAACGCCGCGCCGACGCCGAGCGACGTGCCGTCCGCCGCGAGACACGCGCAGCCCGCCGCGATGCCCGACACGGTCAAACTGCCGAAGACCGCGACCGACGCCGAGATCAGGATGATCACGGGCTCGATGCTGCTGATGCTGAGCGTGTTGCTGTCGCTCTATAACCGGCGTCGCGGGTTTGCGCGCTGACGCCGAAGCGATGGAGGAGGCTCCCCACTTCCTCCTGCAAAGCGCGCGCGGCCTCCCGTCCCCCCGGGCCGCGCGCGCGAGTTTTTCTCGGGTCAATGCAAATCCGTCATTGCGAGCGAAGCGAAGCAATCCAGAACCACAAGAGAAGAGCTGGATTGCTTCGTCGCTTCGCTCCTCGCAATGACGGTGAGGACAGGACGATGATAACAAAAATGCCTCGCCGCACCCTTGCCCCCATCCTGCTCGCCCTTGTCGGCCTCATCCTGTTCGGTCAGGGCGCCTATATCCACGCCAAGGCGCTGCTGGCGCAGGTGTTGCTGCAGCGGGCGTTCGATCAGACCATTGCGACCGGGCAGGTGACAAAGCCATGGTCGTGGGCGGACACCTGGCCGGTCGCGCGGATCGAGGTGAAGCGGATCGGCGCCAGCGCGATCGTGCTGGCCGGCAGCAGCGGCCAGGCGCTGGCCTTCGGTCCCGGCCATGTCGAGCTGACGGCCGATGCCGGCGAGCGCGGCGTCGCGGTCTATTCCGCGCACCGCGACACCCATTTTGCCTTTTTGCGCAACGTCAAGATCGGCGACGAGATCGACGTCACCCGCGATGACGGCAAGACGTTCCGCTACCGCGCCGACGGCTCTTCGGTGGTGCGTTTCGACGCGTCCGGGATCGATCCGCTCAGCTGACGGCTACGAACTCGTGCTGTCGACCTGCTGGCCGTTCGACGCCCTGACCTCGGGGCCGGAACGTTATTTGCTGCACGCCAGCCTGATCAAATCCTGAACGGATCGGATCAATTTCGTGCAAGGCGCGCCTGAATCGGGCCGCTAAATTACGCTATTCAAATTGTCCCGATCCCGTGAGATATTTCGGCGCAACGTCAACGACACCGAGCCGCGCGCATGAATTCGGAAGTGCATTATCTGCCGATGACGCCGGGATTGTTCTCGATCCTGGTGGTGCTGGTGGCCGGACTGATCCTGCTGATCCAGCTTCGCATCCTGCGCTACGCCTATATGCGGCTCGGGGTCGGGCCCGGCATCGCGCTGCTGCTGCTGTTCGGCTCGCTGATCGGCAGCTATTTCAATATTCCGGTCACGGTGCTGCCGGGTACGCCGGTGCGGTCCGGCGAAGTGGTCGATTTCTTCGGCATGCGCTATGTCGTGCCGGTGGTGGTGCGATGGCCCGGCACGGTGCTCGCGGTCAATGTCGGCGGCGCCGTGATCCCGACGCTGATGTCGGCCTATCTCGTCATGCGCTATCAGCTCTGGTTCAAGGCGGCGCTGGCCGTGATCGCGATCGCGTTCATCATTCATACCATGGCGACGCCGGTGCGCGGCATCGGCATCGCAGTGCCGGTGTTCGCGCCCGTCATCGTCACCGCGATCCTCGCATTCATGCTGTCGCGCGAATACGCGCCGCCGCTGGCCTATATCGGGGGATCGATGGGCACGCTTGTTGGCGCCGACCTGCTCAACCTCGATAAAATCAGCGGCCTCGGCGCGCCGGTGGCCTCGATCGGCGGCGCCGGCACCTTTGACGGAATTTTCCTCACCGGCATATTGGCGGTGCTGCTGGCCGGCATCGCCGCGCCGGAACGGATGCGGCCGGCGCGTTATTAGTCCCGCGACGCCTTAACCTCAGTGGCTGATCATCCAGGGCCGCGCGGTCGGGAAACTTTTGGCGCCGCTTTTGGTCTTGGCCACCAGCCGTGACGGTTTTCCGGAGCAGCAGCCGCAGCCCGGTCCGTGCGAGGCCTTGTACTGATCGACCGTCTTCGGCGCGTTGGCGCTGCGTTCGTTGGTGGCGTGCGCCTTGCGCTTGTCGGACGACATGCAGAAGAAGTTCGGCGCGGTCAGGAACGCGCGCGGCGAAACGCCGGCGCAATGCGGGCAATCCTGCGGCTCGTCGCATTCCGCCATCGGCCGCATGTCCGTGAACGGGCCGCAATCGTTGCAGAGATAATCGTAGACCGGCATTTCAATCCCCAACGAATTCTTGTTCGCAATTTATTCACGCGACCGACATGCGGGGCGGCAAATACGCACCGCCCCGCATCCCGTCGCAGGGAGCTACTTGTCCTGTGACAGCGGCATCTGGATTTTTCCGTCGATGTGTTTGATCGGTCCGGCCGAACACGGCATGATGTCGAAGTCGAAGATTTCCGTCGGCAGCCACAGCGTGGCGCAGGCGTTGGGCACGTCGACCACGCCGGAGATGTGGCCCTGGCATGGCGCGGTGCCGAGGATCGAATAGGCCTGCGCGCCGGAGTAGCCGAACTTCTTGAGGTATTCGATCGCGTTCAGGCAGGCCTGCCGATAGGCGATGTGCACGTCGAGGTAATGCTGCTTGCCCTGTTCGTCGACCGAGATGCCTTCGAAGATCAGATAGTCCTTGTAGTTCGGCGTGATCGGCGACGGCTTGAACACGGGGTTCTTGATGCCGTATTTGGCGACGCCGCCCTTGATCAGATCGACCTTGATGTGCAGCCAGCCGGCCATCTCGATGGCGCCGCAGAAGGTAATTTCGCCGTCGCCCTGGCTGAAGTGCAGGTCGCCCATCGAAAGACCGGCGCCGGGCACATAGACCGGGAAGTAGACCTTGGAACCGCGCGAAAGGTCCTTGATGTCGCAATTGCCGCCATGCTCGCGCGGCGGCACGGTGCGGGCGCCTTCGGCGCCAATTTTCGCCTTGGCGTCGCCCTTGGCGCGGCCGGCATGCGCGGTCGGCGCGAACGGCGGATTGGCCAATCCCGGCACGCGGGTCGGATTGGTCGCGATCAGCGCCGCTTCGCGCTCATTCCAGGTCGCCAGCATTTTCGGATCGGGCAGACAGCCGATCAGGCCGGGATGGATCAAGCCGGCAAAATTCACGCCGGGAATGTGACGCGACGAGGTGTAGAGGCCCTTGATGTCCCAGATCGATTTCTGCGCCAGCGGGAAATGATCGGTCAGGAAGCCGCCGCCATTCTTCTTGGAAAAGAAGCCGTTAAAACCCCACAGGCTTTCCTTCAGCGGGCCGACGTCGAGCAGGTCGACCACCAGCAAATCGCCGGGCTCGGCGCCCTTGATCCCGATCGGGCCGGACAGGAAATGCACGATCGAGAGGTCGATGTCGCGGACGTCGTCGGCGGAATTGTTGTTCTTGATGAAGCCGCCGGTCCAATCCACGGTCTCGATGATGAAGTCGTCGCCCGGGTTGACCCACTCCACGATCGGAACGTCGGGATGCCAGCGGTTGTGGATCTTGTCGTTTTCATAGGCCGACTGGTTGAGATCGACCTTGATCAGCGTATCTGGCATTCAAAGCTCCCCATGTTTTACAAGTTAGAGTTTTACAAGTTAGCGTTGGAACTAGACCGACAAATATTTCGAGATTTGCGCGGCATCGACATTGTCGCGGGTATCGTCGCGCACGATCTCGCCGTTCTCGATCACCAGCACCCGGTCGGCGACGTCGAGCGCGAAGCTCAAGACCTGTTCGGACACCACGATCGATAAGCCCCTCTCGTCGCGGATCCGCTTCAGCGTCCGCGCCATCTCGCGGATGATCGAGGGCTGGATGCCTTCGGTCGGCTCGTCCAGCAGCAGCACTTTCGGCTTGGTGGCGAGCGCGCGCGCGATCGCCAATTGCTGCTGCTGGCCGCCTGAAAGGTTGCCACCGCGGCGTCCCTTCATTTCCAGCAGCACCGGAAACAATTCATAGATGTCGCCGGGCACCTCGGTTTCGCCCGAGGCGACCAGGCCGGTTTCGATATTCTCCTTCACCGTCATGGTGGAAAAAATCATGCGGCCCTGCGGCACGTAAGCCAGCCCCTTGGCGACGCGCTCATAGCTTTTCAAGGTCGAGAGCTCGGCGCCTTCCATGGTCACCGAGCCGCTCTTGGTCGGCACGATCCCCATCAGCGACTTCATCAGCGTGGTCTTGCCCATGCCGTTGCGGCCCATGATCGCGACGATCTCGTTAGTCGCGACGGACACATTGAGGCCGTGCAGCACCTCGCTCTGGCCGTAGGCGACATGCAGATCCGAGATAGCCAGCATGGAAGCGCTCCTTCTTACGTCTTACTTGCGCGTGATCTTGTCGGAAAACCGGTACCCACTTTTCCGGATCATGCCCTAGTGCCCGAGATAGACTTCGATGACCTTGGGGTCGTTCTTGACGTGCTCCATCGTGCCCTCGGACAGAATCTGGCCCTGGTGCAACACCGTCACCTTGTGCGCGATATCCTCGACGAATTTCATGTCGTGCTCGATCACCAACACCGAACGGTCCTTGATGATGCGGTTGAGCAGCTCGGCGGTCTTGACCCGCTCGCTGACGCTCATGCCGGCCACCGGCTCGTCGAGCATCAAGAGGTCGGGGTCCTGGATCAGCAGCATGCCGATCTCGAGCCACTGCTTCTGGCCGTGGCTGAGGAATTCGGCATACGTGTTGAGCTTGTCCTTCAGGAAGATCATCTCGGCGACTTCCTCGACGCGGTCGCGCACGACGGCGTCGCGCGTGAAGGTCAGCGCGCCGAACACGGTGCGGCCGCGCGGAAAGGATATCTCCAGGTTTTCGAACACGGTGAGCTCGTCATAGATCGACGGCGTCTGGAACTTGCGGCCGACACCGGCCTGCACGATCTGGTTCTCCTTCAGCTTGGTCAGCTCCTGGCCGCGGAACTGGATCGAGCCCGATGTGGCTTTGGTCTTGCCGCAGATCAGATCGAGCACCGTGGTCTTGCCGGCGCCGTTGGGGCCGATGATGACGCGGATCTCGTTTTCCTCGACGTAGAACGAGAGGTCGTTGACCGCCTTGAAGCCGTCGAACGAGACGGTGAGCGCCTCGACCGCGAGCAGGAATTCCTTGGGCTGGTGACCGATGAGCATGATGACCTCCTTATTCCGCCGGTGCGCCGTCGGCGACCGAGCCGTCGGTCCAGCCCTTGCCGCTCTTTCCCTTGCGCGACGTCAGCATCCGGTCGATGCGGGGCTGCACATAATCGCCCCAGATTCCGGCGAGACCGTCCGGGAAGGCCAGCACGACCACGATGAACAGGCCGCCGAGTCCGAACAGCCACAATTCGGGAAAGGTTTCCGACAGGCTGGTCTTGGCGAAATTGACCAGCAGCGTGCCGTAGATGGCGCCGAGGATCGAGAGCCGGCCGCCGACCGCGGTGTAGATCACCATTTCGATCGACGGCACGATGCCGACAAAGGACGGCGACATGAAGCCGACATTGAGGGCGAACATCGCGCCGCCGATCGCCGCGAACACCGCGGCGACGCAGAAGGCGAAAATCTTGAAATTGGCGACGCTGTAGCCGGAGAACCTGACGCGATCTTCCTTGTCGCGCATCGCCACCAGGATGCGGCCGAGCTTCGAGGTGCGGATGAACTGCGCGATGAAAATGCAGATGAAGAGCAGGCCGACCTCGAAGAAATAGAGCACGATCTTGGCGTGATCCGGCCGGATGTCCCATCCCTTCAGGGTGCGCAGGTCGGTCATGCCGTTGATGCCGCCGGTGTAGCCCTGCTGACCGACGATCAGGATGGTCAGGATGGCGGCAACGGCCTGGGTGATGATGGCGAAGTAGGTGCCGCCGACGCGGCGCTTGAACATCGCGGCGCCGATGATCAGGGCAAAGATGCCGGGCACCAGAATGACGAGGGCGATGGTCAGGGTGAGGCTGTGGAATGGTTGCCAGAACGCCGGCAGCGAGGTGATCTGATTCCAGTCCATGAAATCAGGGATACCGGGCGTCGACTGGATCTTGGTGTTCTCGGGGCTGGACGCTTCCAGCTTGAGAAACATCGCCATGCAGTAGCCGCCGAGGCCGAAGAACACGCCCTGCCCCAGACTCAGGATGCCGCAATAACCCCAGCACACCACCAGGCCCAGCGCCACGAAGGCATAGGTGAGATATTTTGCGACCAGATTGAGCCGGAAAACGTCGAGACAGAGCGGCAGGATCACCACCAGGAGCACGGCGAGCACCGCGATCCCCACGAGTTCCGATCGATTGGCAAAGCGATTGGTGAACATGGCTTCAGCCCTTTTTGTTATTTGCGGACCTTGAGGGCAAACAGACCCTGCGGCCGCAGCATCAGAATTCCGACAACGGCAAGCAGCGTGATGACCTTGGCCATCGATCCCGACATGAAGAACTCCAGGGTCGATTGCGTCTGCGAGATGCTGAAGGCGGACGCGATGGTGCCGAGCAGGCTGGCGGCGCCGCCGAACACCACCACCAGGAAGGTATCGACGATGTAGAGCTGGCCGGAGGTCGGCCCGGTCGATCCGATCATGGTGAAGGCGCTGCCGGCGATTCCGGCGATGCCACAACCGAGCCCGAAGGTGTAGCGGTCGACTTTCTCGGTATTGATTCCGACGGCGCCGGCCATGACGCGGTTTTGCACCACGGCGCGAACCTGACGGCCCCAGCGCGACTTGTACATGACGTATCCGACCACGATGGTGATCAGAAATGTCAACGACATCACGAATACGCCGTTGATCGGAATCTCGATGCTGTCCGAGACATGCAGGGAGCCGAGCATCCATTGCGGCAGTTCGACGCCGACTTCGCGGGCGCCGAAAATCGAGCGATAGGCCTGCTGCAGGATCAGGCTCAGGCCCCAGGTCGCGAGCAGTGTATCCAGCGGACGCTTGTAGAGGTGCCTGATCAGCAACCATTCCACCGCCATACCGAGCGCCCCGGAGACTATAAAGGCCAGGATCATCGCCACGAAGAAATAGCCGCTGAACAGACTGGGCAGGAATGTCTGGAAGAAATTCGAGGTGCCCCAGGTCATGTAGGCGCCGAGAATCATGAACTCGCCATGGGCCATGTTGATGACGCCCATCTGGCCGAAGATGATGGCGAGCCCGAGCGCCATCAGCACGTAAACGGAAAACAGGATCAGGCCGGCAAAGCCCTGCATGACGAAGATGGAGCCGAGATCGCCAATCGAATAGTCGCCAAACATCGATGTCCTCCGTCCAGGATTAAGTCCCGCGCCGCGAGATCTCTCACGGCGCGGGGTCTTAAAGCGCGGATTGCAAAATCCGCGCCAGGGAGAGATTTGCTCGGGAAGAACGCATCGGAGAGGCCGCGCGTTCTTCCCGCAGCGCTCTTACTGGTAACCCTTCGGGAACGGATCCGGCTCGACCAGATCCTTGGTCTCGTAAACCAGCTCGAACTGACCATCGAGCTTGGCGCGACCGACCCGGGTCTTCGACCACAGATGGTGGTTTTCATGGATCCGCACGTAACCTTCGGGCGCACCCTTGAACTCGACACCGGGCGAAGCCGCCGCGATCTTGTCGACGTCGAAGCTGCCGGCCTTCTCGGCGGTTAATTTCCACAACCACGGGCCGAGATAGGCAGCCTGGGTGACGTCTCCGATCACGGTCTTCTCGCCCCACATCTTCTTGAAGGCGGGAACGAACAGCTTGTTGTTCGGATTGTCGAGCGACTGGAAGTACTTCATGCAGGCATAGGCGCCCGCGATGTTCTCGCCGCCGATGCCGTCGATTTCGTCCTCGGTCACCGAGATCGTCAGCAGCAGCTGCTTGGACAGGTCAATGCCGGCCGCCTTGAGCTGCTTGTAGAACGCGACGTTCGATCCGCCGACGACGTCGGCGAAGATCACGTCCGGCTTGGTCAGCTTGATCTTGTTGATGACCGAGTTGAACTGGGTGTTGCCGAGCGGATAATATTCCTCGCCGACGACCTTGCAGCCCGTGAGATGCTGTTCGACGTGCTTGCGCGCGATCTTGTTCGAGGTGCGCGGCCAGATGTAGTCCGAACCGATGAAGAAGAACGTCTTCGCACCGTGCTCCTTGTTGATCCAGTTCAGGCCGGCCAAAATCTGCTGGGTGGCTTCCTGGCCGGTGTAGATCACGTTCTTGGACTGCTCGAGGCCTTCGTAGAAGGTCGGGTAATACAGCATGCCGTTATACTGTTCGAGCACCGGCAGCACCGCCTTGCGCGAGGCGGAGGTCCAGCAACCCATGATCGCCGCGACCTTGTCGTTGACGAGCAGCTTCTTGGCCTTCTCCGCGAAGGTCGGCCAATCGCTGGCGCCGTCTTCCTGGATGATCTTGATCTTGCGGCCGAGGATGCCGCCGGCTTCGTTGATCTGCGCGATCGCGAGCTTTTCCGACTCGATCGAACCGGTTTCCGAAATCGCCATCGTGCCGGTGGCCGAATGCAGGATGCCGCAGGTTACTTCAGTATCGGTAACCGCAAGACCTGTGGTGTTGATCGCGGAAGTGGCCGGAACATCCGCAAAAGACGGGCGCGGAAGCATGGTAAGAGCGGGCAGCGCCGCCATTCCCATCAGCAGCTTGCGGCGAAATGCCGACTGCAGCCCCTGTTTGTTCTCGTCTGACATGTCTACCCCTAGTGTTCGAGTACGCGTTATTGGCAAGCAAGGTTGGCCCGGATTGTGCAGTGCACAGATACGCAAGATCGCGTATATTGCACCGCAAAATAGCGACGTAGATTTTCGAAGCGGGCTTTGCAGGGCTTTTGCGCAGGGTTTCGGCTTGGGTCAGGAGTAAGAAGTGGCAGGGCGGCAGCGGATAGACCGCGTCAGGCGCCAATATAATCAATGGGTTGCCAACCAGACGCTGGAAGACTACGCGCTGCGCTTCACCGCCAAAAGCGCGCGGCGTTGGTCCGCCGCCCGCGTCGCCAATACCGCGCTTGGCGCCATCTCGTTTTTGGCGCTGGAGGCGATCGGCGGAACCATTACCCTTAACTATGGCGTCACCAACGCCACCGCGGCCATCCTGGTCGTCAGCGTCATCATTTTCTGCTGCGGGCTGCCGATTGCCTATCATGCCGCCAAATGCGGCATCGACATCGACCTTTTGACCCGCGGCGCCGGCTTCGGCTACATCGGTTCCACCATCACCTCGCTGATCTACGCCTCGTTTACCTTCATCTTTTTCGCCATCGAAGCGGTCATCCTGGCGACCGCACTGGAGATGTGTTTCGGCATCCCGCGCCCGATCGGTTACCTGATCAGCGCGGTGGTCATTATTCCACTGGTGATCTACGGCATCACGCTGATCAGCCGCTTCCAGCTCTGGACGCAGCCGGTCTGGATCATTCTCAACCTGCTGCCCTTTGCGGCGATCGCCTGGGCCAATCCCCACTCCTTTGCCGAATGGCGGAGCTTTCCCGGCGAGCACGGCGACCCCGCGGGCCATCTCGATCTCTTGTTGTTCGGCACCGCCGCCTCGGTGGTGTTCGCGCTGGTGGCGCAGATCGGCGAGCAGGTCGACTTCCTGCGCTTCCTGCCGCGCGACCGCCGCACCTCCAAGACGTCCTGGTGGATCGCGCTGATCAGCGCCGGGCCGGGCTGGATCGGCGCCGGTGCGCTCAAGCTGCTGGCGGGATCCTTCTTGGCCTTCTTCGCGCTGAGCCACGGCGTCAGTTACGAACACGCCGCCGAGCCCGCGCATATGTATCTCGAGGCGTTTCGCTATGTGCTGTCGCAGCCGGAGCTGGCGCTGGCGTTGACCGGCACTTTCGTGGTCCTGTCGCAGGTCAAGATCAACGTCACCAACGCCTATGCCGGTTCGATCGCCTGGTCGAATTTCTTTTCCCGCCTCACCCATAGCCATCCCGGCCGCGTGGTCTGGCTGGTGTTCAACGTGCTGGTCGCATTGCTGCTGATGGAAATCGGCGTCTACAAGGCGCTGGAGCAGACGCTGGCGCTTTATTCCAACGTCGCCATCGCCTGGGTCGGCGCGCTGGTCGCCGATCTCGTCATCAACCGGCCGCTCGGCCTGCGGCCGCGGCAGATGGAATTCAAGCGCGCGCATCTCTACGACATCAACCCGGTCGGCGTCGGCGCGATGACGATCGCCACCGTCGTCTCGATCAGTGCCTTCTACGACCTGTTCGGACCGATGGCCAAGGCGCTGTCGCCGTTCGTCGCGCTTCTGGTCGCGCTCATCACGGCGCCGCTGATCGCGTGGGCTACCGATGGAAAATACTACATCGCGCGAAAGCCCAAGCGCAGTTGGCAGAATCTTCCGGCGATCCAGTGTTGCATCTGCGAGCATTCGTTCGAACCCGAGGACATGGCGTCCTGTCCGGCCTATGCCGGACCGATCTGCTCGCTGTGCTGTTCGCTCGACGCGCGCTGCCACGACCTCTGCAAGCCGCATGCGCGGATCCAGGCCCAGTTTGCCGAGACGCTTGGCGCGCTGCTGCCGAAGCCGATCTATGCCCGGATCAATTCGCAGCTCGGGCATTATCTCGGCGTGTTCGCGGTTTCCGCCGGCCTGGTCGGGCTGACGCTCGCCTTGATCTATCTGCAGACCTCGGCCGCCGTCCATGCCGACAATTTGCAGCTCTCCGGCGTGCTCTGGAAAGTGTTCTTCGCGCTGACCATCATCATCGGCGTGGTGGCATGGCTGTTCGTGCTGGCGCAGCAGAGCCGGCGCGCGGCGGAAGACGAAACCAGGCGGCAGACCACGCTGCTGATCCAGGAAATCGACGCCCACAAGCGCACCGACGCCGAATTGCAGCGCGCCAAGGAAGTCGCGGAATCCGCCAACCTCGCCAAGAGCCGCTATGTCGTCGGCCTGAGCCACGAACTGCGCTCGCCGCTCAACGCCATCTCTGGCTACGCCCAATTGCTCGAGCAGGATACCAGCCTGCAGCCCAAGCCAAGGGATCAGGTGCGCGTGGTCCGCCGCAGCGCCGATCATCTCTCGGGCCTGATCGACGGCATTCTCGATATTTCCAAGATCGAGGCCGGCCGGCTTTATTTGTCGCGCGACGAGGTTCGCATCAGCGATTTCCTCGACCAGCTGGTCGGCATGTTCCGGTTGCAGGCCGCCGCCAAGGGCATCGACTTCAACTTCCAGCGGCCGACGGTGCTGCCGGTGGTGGTGTATGCCGACGAAAAGCGGCTGCGCCAGATCCTGATCAACCTGTTGTCGAACGCGATAAAATTCACCCAGACCGGCAGCGTGCGTTTCGCGGTGCATTATCGCAGCCCGGTCGCCGAATTCGAGGTCACCGATACCGGTCCGGGCATCCAGGCCAGCGACCTCGAACGCATTTTCGCACCGTTCGAGCGCGGCGAACTCGGCGTCTCGCAGCCGCAGACCGGCACTGGCCTCGGCCTGACCATCAGCCGTCTGCTCGCCGGCGTGATGGGCGGCGACATCCAGGTCAAGAGCGCGGTCGGCGTCGGCAGCACCTTTCGGGTGAAGATGCTGCTGTCGGAAGTCACCAATCCGACCCGGATCGCGCCGGTCGATGCCCCGGTGTTCGGCTATCACGGCCCGCGCAAGACCATCCTGGTGACCGATGACGATCCGGTGCAGCGCGATCTGTTGCGCGAAGTGCTGACGCCGCTCGGCTTCATCCTGCTCAGCGCGCCGGATGGACCGGCCTGCCTCGCGCTGGCGCAACATTGCCGGCCGGACCTGTTCCTGCTCGACATCTCGATGTCCGGCATGACCGGCTGGAAGGTCGCCGAGACGCTGCGTTCCAACGGCCATCACCAGGCCCGCATCCTGATGGTTTCGGCGAGCGCGCTGGAAGCCCATGGCGCGCCGCTGGCGCAGCCGTTCCATGACGGCTATCTGATGAAACCGATCGACATCCCAAGGTTGCTTGAACTGATCCGCCAGTTGCTCAAGATCGAATGGCAATATGAATCGGGCCAGGTCGCGCCGCCGCACTGGAAGCCGGAGACCGGATCGCGGCCACAGGTCAGGGACGTCGAGGAACTGATTGATCTCGGCCAAATGGGCTACATCCGCGCGATCCAGCTCAAGCTCGAGGAGATGGCGGCCAATCAACCCGAACATGCCGACTTCGTGGCGCAGATGCGCACGCTGATCGACCGCTTCGATCTCGACCAATACATGGCAACCCTGAAGACCCTGTACAGCTATGACCACTGAAGCCAAAAAGCGCGACGTCGCGCTCGTCGTCGATGACTCGCCGGAGACGCTGCGGCTTCTGACCGACGCGCTCGACGGCGCCGGCATGACGGTCATGGTGGCGATGGACGGGGCGGCCGCGATGCGGATCGTCGAACAGATCACGCCCGACATCATCCTGCTCGACGCCATGATGCCCGGCATGGACGGGTTCGAGACCTGCCGGCGGCTCAAGCGCGACGCCGGCCTGAGCAACGTGCCGGTCATCTTCATGACGGGGCTGGCGGAGACCGAACACATCGTGCGCGGGCTGGAGGCCGGCGGCGTCGATTATGTGACCAAGCCGATCGTGATCGAGGAAATGCTGGCGCGGATCAGGGTGCATCTGGCCAATGCGCGGCTGACCCAGAGCGCGCGCGCGGCGCTCGACGTCTCAGGCCGGTTTCTGCTCGCGGTAAGCCGGCAGGGCAAGATCATGTGGGCGACGCCGCAGGCGCAAAAACTGCTGGCGGATAATCTGCCCGCCAGGGTTTCCGGCAAGGCGGAGGACGAACTGGAATTGCCCGAAACAATGCTGCAATGGCTGGAGCAGACGCAGGCCGGCGGCGCCGGCGCGAAAGCGCCGGCACTGGCATCGTTTCCGAACAACGCCCAGCTTCAGTTGCAATATATGGGCAAGCTCGGCCCCAATGAATTCCTGCTGCGGCTGGCGAAAGACACCAGCGGCGACACGCCGGCCAGCTTCCGCAGCGACCTTGGATTGACCAGCCGCGAGGGCGAAGTGCTGTCGTGGCTGTCGAAGGGCAAGACCAACCGCGACATCGCGCAAATTTTGGGCCTCAGCCCGCGCACGGTCGACAAGCATCTCGAGCAGATCTACGCCAAGCTCGGCGTCGAAAACCGCACCGCCGCCGCCGCCATCGCCACCAGCGCCAGCCGGCGGAATTCGTGAGCTTCCCCTCCCCCTCTTGTCCGACGAAGCCCGCCCTCGGGCGAAGGCGGATGCGGGGAGGGGTCGGGGGTGGGGGTCTCCAAGCACGGCTTCCGTTGTGGTACCCCACCCCTAACCCCTCCCCGCAAGGGGGAGGGGAAATGACGCCGCCGTTTCTATCGCTTCCGATTTACAGAATCACGGCTTGACCCCGACCCCAAATCACTTGCTTATGGGGCCATCCTGTCCCGCAAGAGGGGCGTTTCGCGAACGTCACGAACGTTGGGGCAGGCTGCGGTGGCCGCGGTGTTTCAGGCGCGAAAGCGCGACGTATGGAGCATTCGCGGACGGCGGAAGTCGTGTGGTCCTGACGCCCGGATTGCTGGCGTCAAGTCCTTGGGAGGCTAACGCCTCCCGGGGGCGATGGTGGCAAGAGGCTCCGATTCACCAGGGAGAGCACGTATAAGCCGTAAAGCCATCGCGCAGGGAAGGCCGGAGTGTTTCCGCTGAACCTGTATGCTCGTGTGCGCATTTCTTTGTGCATCAATGCACACGAGACCGCGGGTGCAGCGCGCACCCGGTCTTCCCTGCGCCCTCTGTTTGAAGAGGGAGCAAACGAAATTGTAAAACTCGCACAAAACGCGTGTGGCGAGATCGCGAACGCATACCCAGTCGTCATCGCCCGCGAAAGCGAGCGAGCCAGTATTCCAGAGCGTTGATGGTGGAATCGAGATGCAGCGGCGTACTGGTTGACCCGCTTTCGCGGGTGACGACGGCTACTTCCGTCATTGCGAGCGTAGCGAAGCAATCCAGAGCCGCGAGTGGAGCACTGGATTGCTTCGTCGCTGCGCTCCTCGCAATGACGGTATCGGCCCTACGGCACAGCCAACACCGAGCCCCATTGCTTCGCGGTCTGCACGATCCAGTCGCGGTAGAGCGTCAGCGGCGTGACGCCGGTGAGGCCGCCGCAGCCGTCGCTGCCGTTCGGCCCGGTCGACCAGTCGACGACGCCGATCAGGACCGGCTTGCTCTGCTGCTGCTCGAACACCGGGCCGCCGGAATCGCCGGTGCAGGCGCCAAGCCCGGCGCGGGTGCCATTGGTCGCGGGATCGAACAGCCTGATCTGCAAGGTGCCGGGATGACCGGTCGCGACCAGATCGGCGGAGCGCACGATGCCGGCGCTCTTGCCGTCGCCGCGCACGGTGACGCCGATCCCGGCGATGCTGAATTTATTTCCCGCGACAAGCGGCGTCAGGGGCACGCCGATCGCGGACGGATTATTCTTCGGCGCTTCGAGCTGCAACAAGGCGACGTCGGCGGTGGCGCGATGCGCCAACATGGTCTTCATATCAAAGCCGGGATGCGCGGCGACGCGCTTGACGCCACGAAGCTGCGGCTGGCGATCCTTGCCGTACTCGACGATCTTGTAGTCGGCCCCGGGCCCGACGCAATGCGCCACCGACAGCACCAGATCGGGCGCGATCAAGGTGCCGCTGCAGGAATTGCCTCGGGAGCCGACGATGGTGACGACCGAGCGGAAGACGCCCTCGGTCGCGGGCGCAGCACCCCCGACGATCGCATGAGCGGGAGCGGCGAAAAGCAGCGCCAGCGCCGCCACGATCCGAAATGGTATTTTCATGCGGCAGAATTAGCCGCTGCCGGCCCGCTCGCCAAGCCGGGAACATGGCCACCTCCCCGCCCTTCCATGCCGGAACGAGGCTTGTCCTTTGCCGGGAACGCAGGCAGAACTTGTTCGAATATTGCAACCATCCGGAGCTTAAAATTCGTGGCTGAACAACGCGCCGCCGCCTCGATCGAGGCCGTCGAAACCGGCCTCGCCGCGCAAGGCTATATCGCGAGCCGGCAGATCGCGACCGCGGTCTATCTCGCCGAGCAGATCGAAAAGCCGATCCTGGTCGAGGGTCCGGCCGGCGTCGGCAAGACCGAACTGGCGAAGGCGATCGCGGCGTGGCGCGGGCTGAAGATGATCCGCCTGCAATGCTACGAGGGGCTCGACGAAGCCAAGGCGCTCTATGAGTGGAAATACGCCAAGCAGTTGCTCTACACCCAGATCCTGAAGGACAAGCTCGGCGAAGTGCTCGGCGGCGCCCCGACGCTGGAAGCAGCACTGGCGCAATTGCACGATTTCGGCGACGTGTTCTTCTCCAAGGAATTCGTCGAGCCGCGGCCGCTGCTGCAGGCGCTGGAACAGCCAAAGGGCTGCGTGCTGCTGATCGACGAAATCGACAAATCCGATGCCGAATTCGAATCGCTGCTCTTGGAAATCCTCAGCGATTTCCAGGTCACCATTCCGGAACTTGGCACCGTCGTCGCGGTGGCGGCGCCGACCGTGATCCTGACCTCGAACAGCGAGCGCGACCTCGGCGACGCGCTGAAGCGGCGCTGCCTGCATCTGCATATCGGCTTCCCCGAACAGAAGCTCGAGGAACGCATTGTCGAGAGCCGCGTGCCCGGGATTTCGCAGACGCTGCGCAAGCAGATGGTCGGCTTCATCCATGAACTGCGCACCCTCGATTTGAAGAAGCAGCCGTCGGTCAGCGAGACCATCGACTGGGCGCGGGTGCTGGTGCTGCTGCAGGCGACCGAGCTCGGCCACGAGATGGTCAAGGACACGCTCAACGTGCTGCTGAAATACGAGGCCGATATCGTGGTCGCACTGCCCCAGGTCTCGACTTTCGTGGCGAAGGCGTCGCGCCACAACGTCTTCGGCTGAGGCTTTATGCGGGAGAACCTGCATCGCTTTTTTCGCGCGGCGCGGGGAGCGGGCGTCCGGGTCTCGCCGGCCGAAAGCATCGATGCGATGCGCGCGGTCGCGTCCGTGGGCTTCTCCAACCGCAATATCCTGCGCGATACCTTGCTGCTGACGCTGGCCAAAACCCAGGACGAGAAGAAGTCGCTCGGCGAATGTTTTGATCTGTTCTTCGATCAGCCCGAGCCGGCGACGCCCAAGCCGGAAGACGACAACGACAGCAAATCCGAGGCTTCCGAAGGGGAGGCTTCCGAATCCGGAGCACCCGGGCAACCCGCGGCCGGCAACCCGGTCGCCCCGCCCACCGAAGGCCTCGGTCCGCTGGCGCAAATGCTGCTGGCGCAGGACCGCACCGAGATCGCCGCAGCCCTGGCCAGTGCCGCGAGCGCGGCCTCGCTGTCCGATATCCGCTACTTCACCCAGCGCGGCATCTTTTCCGGCCGCATCCTCGACGCCATGGGCATCCAGCGGCTGCGCGACGACCTCGACGGGCTGGCGGTGTCGAATCCCGCGCTGGCAGAGCGGCTGGGGTCGATGCTGGATGCGCTGCGCGAGACCGTTCGCGACACGGTCTCGCAGGCGCTGCTGCTGTACGGACGCGAGGAAACCGAAAACCTTCGCAACGAAATCCTGCGCAACGCGCCGCTGGCGCGGATCGAGCCGCGCCAGGTCGAGCAGATGCGCCGGCTGATCCGGCAGATCGCGCGGCGCCTGCGCGAGCGCTACAGCAAGCCGCGCAAGCGGCAGCGCCGCGGCCATCTCGACGTGCGCCGCACCATGCGCCGCAACGCTGCCTGGGGCGGCATTCCCTTCCTCACCGCCTGGAAGCGCCGCCGCCGCGACCGGCCCAAGATCGTCGCGATTTGCGACGTCTCGGGCTCGGTCGCAAAGGTTTCCGACTTTTTCCTGCTGCTGATCCACAGCCTGCATGAAGTGGTCGACGACGTGCGCTCATTCGCGTTTTCCGGGCACCTGATCGAGGTCAGCGACATCCTGGAATCCAGATCGCCTGAGGAGGCGATGGCCGAGATCATGTCCAAGGTCGGTTTCGGTTCATCCGACTACGGCAACTCGTTCGACGATTTCGAGCGCGGATGGATGAACTCGATCACGCAAAAGACCACTGTGATCGTGCTTGGCGACGCGAGATCCAACAACCTCGATCCACGCGCCGATATCCTGCGCCGGGTCTCCGAACGTTCGAAGCGGCTGGTGTGGCTCAACCCCGAGGGACGGATGGCCTGGGGCTTTGGCGATTCCGAGATGCCGCGCTACGCCACCTTCTGCACCGTGGTGCGCCAATGCGCCACCGCGCAACAGCTCGAGCGCGCGGTGTCGGATATCGTGGCGACGTATCAGTAGATGAATTCACGCGTCGATCGCGTCCTTGATGCGCTTGCGGGTCAGCGGCAGGTCGCGCAGGCGTTTTCCGGTGGCGTTGGTGATGGCATTGGCGATCGAGGCGGCGGCGGGGCCCTGCCCGGTCTCGCCACTGCCGAGGAACGGCAGGCCGGGCCGGTTGATGATGTGGACGTCGATGCTGTCCGGCACCGAATCGAAACGCAGGATCGGATAGGTCTGCCAGTCGATGCTGGTGATCCGGGTGTCGTCGAAGGTCACGCTCTCGTACAGCGTCCAGCTCATCGATTGCATGATCGCGCCCTCGATCTGGTTGGTCAGCCCGTCCGGATTGACCGTCTGGCCGGCATCGACGGCGGCGACCGCGCGCACCAGCCGCGGATGGCCGGTCTCGCCGTTGACCTCGATCTCGGTTGCAACAGCGCAATAGGCGGCGAGGTTTTTGTAGCGCGCAAAGGCAAAACCGTAACCATGGTCGCGCGGCGCCTTCTGTCCTTTCTTCCAGCCAAAGCCCTGCGCCGCCCTGTTGATGACGTCGCGCCCGCGCGAATCCTCCAGATGCCTGAGCCTGAACTCGACCGGATCGGCGTTGGCCGCGATCGCGAGTTCATCCATGAAACTCTCGATCGAGAACACGTTGTGATAGGCGCCGAGCGCCCGCATCGCCGAAATCCGCAGCGGCATATCGGGCACGAAATGGTGCACGACATGGGCGCTTGGAAATTTGTAGATCGGGATCGCGTTGCGGTCGCCGCCGCCTTCCGGCAGCGGCAACGGCTTCGGCGGCGGCACCGCGAAGGGTTGCGCGAGGTGCTGCGCCGCCAGCAACGCGCCGGCGCCGCCGGGCCGCATCGAATGGGTATTGCTCCAGACCTCCAAATTCCAGTCCGCAATCGCACCGCTGTCGTCGAGCGAGGCTTTCAATTTCGTCACCATCGCAGGTCCATACGGCTCCCAGGCATGTTCCTGCTCGCGCATCCACTGCACGCGGACCGGAACGCCGGGCATTTCGCGCGCGATCAGCGCCGCGTCGGCCGCGGCGTCGTCCGCGCCGTTATGGCCATAGCAGCCGGATCCCTCGACGTGGATCAGGCGAACGCTCGGCAGCGGCACGCGCAGCATCTCCGCAATGGCCTGGCGGTCGGGATAGACGCCTTGCGTGTGCGTCCACACCGTCATCGTGCCGTCGGCCAGTTGCGCGACCGCGCAGGACGGCCCGATCGAGCCGTGCGACTGGTACGGCCGCGTGTAGCTCGCCTCCAGCGTCTTTGCGACCGCAGCGGGCGCAGTGCCCTGCTGGAAGATGGTCTTGTCCTGCGACGGCAAGCTCACGAGCACGCGCGGCAGGTCATCCTGCTTGGGCAGGCTCGCCGTCTCCTTCCATTTCGCGGCGGCCGACAGCACGCCCATCGCCTTGACGGCCTGGAATTCGCCCTTGGCAACGACGCTGAGGAAATTGCCGTCGCGCACGATCTTGATCACGCCAGGCATTTTCTCGGTCGCCGCTGTATCGCAATCCGTCAATTGCGCGCCATAGCTCGGCGGCCGCACGATGCGCGCATGCACCATGCCGGGCAGCCGCATGTCCTGCACATAGGCCGCGCCGCCGGTGACTTTTGCCGGAATATCGACCCGCGGCACCGGCTGGCCCATCAGCTTGAATGTCGCGGGGTCCTTCAGCTTCGATATTGGCTGCGCCTGCACATGCAGCATGTCATCAGCGACCAGTTCGCCATAGCTGAGCTTGCGGCCATCGGATGCGATCACCATGGCGTTCTCGGTGCGCAATTCGTCTTCCGGCAATTCAAGGCGACGCGCGGCCTCGGCGACCAGCAACGCGCGCACCTGTGCCGCCGCGTTCAGGATCGCGGTGCCGCTGTCCTGCATCGAATGGCTGCCCGAGGTGTAACCCTCGTTGGCGGTGCGCTGCGTGTCGGCGGTGACGACCGTCAGCGACGCAAAGGGCACATCGAGCTGTTCGGCGGCGATCTGCTGGAACGCGGTTTTAAAACCCTGGCCGAGTTCGGCCTTGCCGGTGAACGCGGTGATCGTGCCGTCGGCGTCGATCCGGATCCAGGAATCCAGATACGGCGAGCCCTTCAGGCTGGGAGGAAGGCTTGGCGCGGCATCCGGCTTCGCAGCTTCCTTGGGCGCAGCGTCCTGCGCGAACGCGCCCGACAGCGAGAAGCTGACGACCAGCGCGCCGCCTCCGGCCAGGATGCGGCGACGATCGATAATGACAGGACCGTTCATTGCGCGCTCCCGTGAACAGCAGGCGACGCATCCGGCGGTATCCATCAGCCGCGACGCGCGATGAACCGCGCGCAAAATCCGCATATGGGTGCCGCAGCGGCACAGATTGGGTTCCATCTCGGCGCGAATTTGCGCGTCGGTCGGCTTCGGATTGCGCTGCAGCAGCGCCTGCGCCCGCATCATCATGCCGGCGATGCAGTAGCCGCATTGCGCGGCTTGCTCTTCCATGAAGGCGCGCTGGATCGGCGCCGGCGCCTCGATGGTGCCGAGGCCTTCCAAGGTCGTGACCTGCTTGCCTTCGAGCAGCAGCAGCGGCGTCACGCAGGACAACACCGCCTTGCCGTCGACGATCACGGTGCACGAGCCGCATTGGCCGAGCCCGCAGCCGAATTTCGCGGCGTTGAGTTTCAGATCCTCACGCAGCACATAGAGCAGCGGCGTGTCCGGATCGGCCTCGATCTGGTGATCCCGACCATTGACCTTCAATGTCATCATGGCAATGCCTTCGATGGTTTGTCGCGCTGCGTCGTGTCCGCGGGCACGTTGTGCGGCCCGGCTGAGGTCTGGAGAAACACGGTCTGGGTGCGCCTTGCTTCCGCGACGGTGTTTTCAACGCCGGTCCATGGCGGTTGGTTGCTGAAGCGGGCGCGCAGGAACTGCAACAAGGCCGTGACCTGGCCGTCGTTCATGCTGTCGGCAAAGCCCGGCATGATCGGGCTGCGTTCGCCCGCCACCGGGCGAACGCCCGACAACACGATGTTGGCGGCGTTGCGCGGATCCGGGCTGCTCAAGGCGGTGGAGAGACCGAGATGAACCCCACCGTAAGGAAGCGCCCGGCCGGTTTCGTGGCAGTTCGCGCAGGCCGCCGCATAGATCGCCGCGCCGGCAGCGTTGGCCGCCGTTTCAGTTGTCGGCGACTTGGCCTGCGCCAACACGGCCTCGGCCTTGCCGGATGCGATCCGGCGACGGCGCGCCGAACACGCCGGCCATATAGACCGCGATCGCGCGTACGTCGCTCTCATTGACCGACGACAGATTGCTGGCCACTTCCGCCATCGGCCCGCGGGCTGTGCCATGATCGGCCTGCCAGCCCTGGCGCAAATACGCGTACAGCGCCTCAGTCGTCCACGGAACGGGCGCCGGCGATTGCGTGTTGATCGCATAGGCCTGCCAGTTGTCGACATCGCCGCCGGCGAATGCGGCGGTGGGGCGCTCCGCGCCGAGGCCGTTGCGCGGCGTGTGGCAGGCGCCGCAATGCGCCAACCCCTCGACCAGATAACCGCCGCGATTGAATTCCGCGCTCTTGCTCGGGTCCGGCCGAAAACTGCCGGGGCGCAGGAACAGCAGCTTCCAGCCCGCGACAACGACGCGCTGGTCGAGCGGGAACGGCAACTGATTTTCGCGCGCCGGCGCGTGAATCGCGGGCCGCGTCATCAGGAACGCATAGAGCGCCGCGTCGTCTTCGTCGGAAACATTGGTGAAATGATCGTAGGGAAAGGTCGGGTAGAGATGCTGGCCGTCGCGGTTGACGCCGGAGCGCATCGCACGGCGGAAGGCGGTTTCCGGCCAGCGCCCGATGCCGGTTTCCGGAATCGGGCGTGATGTTCGACGAATAGATGGTGCCGAACGGCGTCGGCACCGGCAGTCCGCCGGCAAAGCTGGCGCGGCCGCGCACCGTGTGGCAATCGTTGCAATTGCCGATCGCCGCCAGTTCACGGCCGCGCTTGACCAGTGCCGGATCGAACGAGCCAGGGGCGGGCGGGTCGATGCCGGCGATCGCCGGCCGCCATGCCACCGCGAAGCCGGCAGCCATTGCGGCGACCAGAACAACGCCGATGACGCTTGCGATCATGCGCGATCTCGCCGTCATTCCCGCTGCGAGCCTTGTATGATTGTTGAACGCTTGGGCGTACCTAGCACATATCGCGGACCAACGCGCTGCAACAAGGCCGCCGATCACCGCGTCTTGACCTCGGCGTCGAAACCATGCGTTTTGACCGCGCGCCGGCTCTGGGAACAGGGCCGGTAGCAGGATCGGAATAATAATGACCGGAAAAAGCCCTGTGAGAACCTCGTGAAAACGCCCGATAACCAGCCAAAGCTGCCCTTGTCGGGCATCACCGTGGTGTCGCTCGAACAGGCCATCGCCGCGCCGCTGGCGAGCCGCCATCTGGCGGATTGGGGCGCCCGCGTGATCAAGATCGAACGTCCCGGCAAGGGTGATTTCTGCCGCGATTATGATTACGTCATGAACGGCATGTCGAGCCAGTTCGCCTGGACCAATCGCTCCAAGGAGAGTTTCGCGATCGACGTGAAGAGCGCGGAAGGCAAACGCGCGCTCGATGCGCTGCTGCCGCGGGCCGACGTGTTCCTGCAAAACCTGGCGCCCGGCGCGGCACAACGGCTAGGCCTGGATGGCGCGACGCTGGTAAAGCGCTTTCCGCGGCTGATCGCCTGCGATATTTCCGGCTATGGCAGCGGCGGTCCGTACAGCCAGAAGAAAGCCTACGATCTGCTGGTGCAATGCGAGGCCGGATTTCTCTCGGTCAACGGCACCGAGGAACAACCGGCGAAATGCGGCATCGCCGTGGTCGATACCGCGACCGGCATGTACGTCGTCAACGGCGTGCTGATGGCGCTGTTCAATCGCGAACGCACCGGCAAGGGCATGGCGTTCGAGGTATCGTTGTTCGATTCCATGACCGAATGGATGAGCTATCCCGCCTATTATACCGAGGGCGCCGGCAAGCCGCTGGTTCGCACCGGTACGCGACACGCGACGATTGCGCCCTACGGCCCGTTCCGAGCAGGCGATGGCGGCGTGGTGTTCTTCGGCATCCAGAATGCGCGCGAATGGATCGCGTTGTGTTCGAAGGTGCTGGATAATCGCGGCGCTGGCCGACGATCCGCGCTTCCGCAACAATCCGCAGCGCATGCAGAATCGCGATGCCCTGGAAGCGCTGATCGAACGGCACTTTGCCAGTTTCACCGCCGAGCAGGTGATCCAGCGGCTTGACGATGCCGCGATCGCCAACGCCAACATGAATACGGTGGAAGCACTTCCTTCGGCATCCGCAGCTGCACGAGCGCGATCGCGTCCGCAAGGTCGGTTCGCCGAACGGCCCGCTGATGAGCTTTCTGCCCGCGATCACCATTCCCGGCACCCAGCCCGTGATGGGCGACATTCCCGCCGTCGGAGCGCACACCGAAGCGATCCTCGACGAACTTGGTTTGGAAGAATTCGGACTAAAGGAAACCTCCAGCACATGACCGCGCAACGCTTGACCCGAACCTATCTCGCCGTACCGGCTCATCGCGCGCGGATGGTGCAAAACGCCGCAGCATCCGCGGCAGACGCCGTGTACCTCGATCTCGAAGACGCGGTGCCGCCGGCCGAGAAGGGCGCGGCACTGGATGCCGCCGTGACCGCGCTGACCTCCCATGATTGGGGCCACAAGCATGTCACGGTGCGGGTGAATTCGATCGAGACGCCGTCGATCCGCCGCGAGATCGAACGCCTCGCCTGCATTGCGCGGCTCGACGCTTTCCTGATTCCGAAGGCCGAGGCTGTCACCGAAATCACCACCATCGGCCGCTGGATCAACGAGGCCAGGAGAACCCGCGAAAAGCCGGTCGCGATGGAATTGCTGATCGAGACCGCGCGCGGGCTGATCAATGTGGAAGCGCTTGCCGCCGCCGATCCGCTGGTCACCGCGCTGCATCTCGGCGTCGGCGATTTTGCAGCCTCGATCGGCGCGCGCGGCTCCGATGTCGGGATCTCTCCGTCCGGCTATCGCCATGTCGGCAGCGCGGCCGATGGCCACCCGGAAGTGCCGCTCGATCTGTTCGCCTATCCGATGATGCGGCTATTGGTGGCGGCGCGCGCCTTTGGCCTGCGCGCGATCGACGGGCCGTGCGGCGCCTTCCGCGATACGGTTGCGACCGCGGCGAGCGCGAGGAAGGCAGCCGCGATGGGTTATGACGGCAAGCAGACCATTCACCCCAGCCAGATCGAAGCCACGCGCGATGCCTTCATCCCTTCCGATGCCGAACTCGCTAGCGCCGAACGTATGCTGGCGGCCTTTGAAGAGGCCGAACGCAACGGCCAAGGCGCGGTGAACGTCGATGGCAAGATGGTGGACTATGCCAATATCCGGATGATCCGGCGGCTGATGAGTTTCAAGGGATAGAACTTCCTGCAGCGCACAAACCTGCCGCGCCATGCGCCGCCGATGATCCTGATCATCTGCAATCACGCCTTGCCGGGTCGAGGCAAAAGCCGCATGCTCGCCGGCAAAAGCATAAGTGCCTCCGGTCCGAACTGGAAACCGGGAGGCAGGGAGGGGCAACATGAAAAAGCCGGAGCTTGACCGCCGCGACTTCATCAAGGGCGCCGTGGTCGGAGGCGCAGCCGCGGCCAGCGCTCCGATCGCATCCGCCGATTTTGCGCACGCCGAACCGGCAACGCCGTCGGCGCCACAAGCCGCCGGATATGAATTCCTCAATCTCGATGAAGCCGCCTTTGTCGAGGCCCTGGTGGATCACATGATCCCGGCCGACGAGATCAGCCCGAAAGGGACCGATCTCGGCGTCAACATCTACATCGACCGCGCGCTCGCCGGCAGCTGGGGCAAGGGCGACCGGCTTTATATGCAAGGCCCCTGGAAACAGGGCGCGCCGAGCCAGGGCTATCAACTGCCGCTGACACCGGCCCAGCTTTATCGCGCCGGCATCGAGGCCACCAACGCGCATTGCCGCAAGGCCTATAACCGGACGTTCGACCGCATCGAGCCGGCGCAGCGCGAGGAAGTGTTGGCGGGGCTGTCCACCGGCAAGATCAAGTTCGACAGCGGACTGCCGGTGCGGGCCTTCTGGACCACGCTGTACCAGACCGTGATCGAAGGGATGTATTCCGATCCGATCTATGGCGGCAACCGCAACAAGGCCGGCTGGGCGATCATCGGCTTTCCCGGTGCGATTGCGGTGCACCGCGATCATGTCGCGAGCTTTCGCGGCAAGCCGTTCCCGAGCAAGCCGCTCGGCATCGCCGATCTGAGTTGAGGGCTCGCCATGGTCACCAAACTCAGGGAAGTCGATGTGGTCATCGTCGGTCTCGGCTGGACCGGCGGCATTCTCGCCAAGGAACTGACCGAGGCCGGCATGAAGGTCGTGGCGCTGGAGCGCGGCAGCATGCGCAGCAGCGAAAACGACTATTCGCTGCCCAACATCCGCGACGAGCTGCGCTATGTCGTGCGCCACGATCTGATGCAGAACACCGCGCGCGATACGCTGACCGTGCGCAACAATCCGCAGCAGGAAGCGCTGCCGATGCGCCGGCTCGGATCGTTCCTGCCGGGCGAAGTGGTCGGCGGCGCCGGCGTGCACTGGAGCGGCCACACCTGGCGCTGGACCGATATGGAGTTCAAGATCCGCTCCAATTACGAGGAGCGCTACGGCAAAAAATTCATCCCCGACGACATGACGATCCAGGATTGGGGCATCAGCTACGCCGAACTCGAACCCTATTACGAGAAGTTCGAATACACCGCCGCGGTATCCGGCAAGGCGGGCAATCTCGGCGGCAAGATCGAGGCCGGCGGCAATCCGTTCGAGGCGCCGCGCGCCCGCGAATATCCGCTGCCACCGCTGACCCCGATCCTCGCCAGCGAGATGTTCAGCGATGCCGCGCGCAATGTCGGCTATCATCCGTTCCCGCGGCCATCGGCCAACGCCTCACAACCCTATACAAACCCGGACGGCTCGAAATTCGGCGGCTGCCAGTATTGCGGCTATTGCCAGCGCTTCGGCTGCGAGGCCAACGCCAAGGGCAGCGCGCATATGACGGTGATCCCGATCGCGATGCGCAACCCGAATTTCGAGTTGCGCACCCACGCCTGGGCCACCCGGGTCAACAAGGATTCCGACGGCAAGCGCGTCACCGGCGTGACCTACACCAACGTGCTCAATGGCGAGGAATTCGAGCAGCCCGCGGGAATCGTGCTGCTATGCGCCTACATCCTCAACAACGTGCATCTGCTGCTGACATCAGGCATCGGCACGCCCTACGATCCGGTCGCGCAAACCGGCGTGGTCGGCAAGAACTATTGCTACCAGACCGGCGCCGGCGCGACGCTGTTCTTCGAGGGCAAATATTTCAACCCGTTCATGAACGCCGGCGGCTCCAACGCCACCATCGACGACTTCAATACCAATTGGGCGTTCGATCGCGCGCCGCATGATTTCCTCGGCGGCTACAACGTATCCGGCGGCTTCAATACCGCGTTGCCGATCGGCTACCGCCCGGTGCCGTCGGGCACGCCGCAATGGGGCACCGCATGGAAACAGGCCACCGCAGAAATGGTATCAGACCGCGATGACGATCAACGCCAGCGGCAGCGTGATGGCCAATCGATATAATTGCCTCGACCTCGATCCGACCTATCGCAATGCGTTCGGCGAACCCCTGATGCGAATGACGTTCGATTACAAGGACAACGAGCACAAAATGGGCGTCCATGCCGCTGGCGTGATCAACGACATCGCCAAGTCGATGAACCCGACGAAAATCAACCCCGCCGCCGCGCGCACCGATCCCTGGACCGTGGTGCCGTACCAGAGCACGCACAATACCGGCGGCGCCATCATGGGCAGCAACCCGCGCGACAGCGTGCTCAACAAATATCTGCAGAGCTGGGATTGCCACAATCTGTTCGTGGTCGGCGCCAACGCGTTCCCGCACAACTCGTCCTACAACCCGACCGGGCCGGTCGGCGCGCTGGCCTACTGGACCGCGGATGCGATCAAGAACCGCTATGTCAAAAACCCCGGCCCGCTGGTGCCGGCATGATCGGCGCGATGCGGGCAGCCGAGGTCTTATCGGCGCTAACGCTCGCCGTGATGGCGCTGGCCGGCGCCGCCCGGGCCGACGATGGCGCGGTGGTGCGCGGCGAGGCGCGTTTTGCGGATTGCGCGGCCTGTCACCGGCTGGAGCCCGGCGTCAACAATGTCGGGCCGAGCCTGCACGGTATCTTCAGCGCGCAAGGCCGGCGCGGTCGTGGATTTCCGCTATTCGCCGGCGATGAAGCGCAGCGGTATCGTCTGGACTCCTGAAACGCTGGAAAAATTCATCACGGATCCGCAGGCCATGGTGCCCGGCAACCGCATGCCCTATGCCGGCATGATCATTCCGGGCGACCGCGCCGACCTGATCGCCTTCTTGTTGAAAGCGACGCAATATTAAGGGCGCACCGATTAGCGTCGAGCAACGCGAGGGCCCCCACTGCTTGGATGTGGCGCCGCGCCCGATCAGGCCGCCGCCTGCAACTGGCCGATCACCATCGCTTCCAGGCTTTTGACCGACTGGAAATTCTCCGGCGTGATTTCCGGTTGCGGGATCGTGAAATCGAACTCGGCTTCGACGCCGAGCATCAGATTGACCATGTCCATCGAGGTCAATCCAACGTCCACCAGCCGGGTGTCGGGATCGACTGTCGCGGTGATGGCGTTCTGTTCCAGGATCGCCTTGACCAGCGCCATGACCCGGCTGCGAATATCGGTGGTGAGAGCCTGCATCTGGGTGTTCCATCTGTCGTGGTATCAATCGGACCATGCCGAACCGCGGGCATTATGTAACCCAGGGGCGGTTTTGAAAACAGTGAATCTCGTTTGACGCAAACCTTCATTCTGCGCTTAACGCTAACGCCTGTTATTCAAGCGTTTACGGCATCGACGAAATTTATGGACATCAAGGCACAGTTGATTAACCGATTAATTTGAAATGAAACTCGTTTACCCTGAATTTCGTCGACGCATTTGAATTAAATCCTTAGCCTTGGCCCGATCGGGGCGCGCTATTGGCGCAGCTGTTTCGCACCGATGAACCCTGGAGACATACCGGCATGAGCGTGCAAGAAGCCAGGTCACGAGATTCCTCCGCCGACGATATCAGCGAACAATTGCTGCTCTCCTCCTCCTTCATGCAGCGCACCGCAGCGGTGGCCGCCATCGCCGCCAAGGAAGCGGTCGAGGTCGATCGCGACGCGCGGTTTCCGAAAGCCGCCATCGACGCGGCGCGCCGGCAAAAGCTGCTCGGCGCCCAGATCCCGATCGCGCTCGGAGGCTCCGGCGCCTCGATCTTCGACATCACCGAGATGTGTTACACGCTGGGCCGGGCCTGCTCTTCCACCGCGATGATCTTCGCGATGCATCAGACCAAGGTCGCCTGCCTAGTCCGGCACGGCACTGGTAGCGCCTGGCATGAAGCGCTAATGCGCCGCGTCGCCAACGAACAATTGCTGCTGGCGTCGTCGACCACCGAAGGCCAGAACGGCGGCAACATCCGCTCCAGCGCCGCCGCGGTCGAATGCACCGATGCCGGCATCTCGCTGCTGCGCAACGCCACCGTGATTTCCTACGGTGCGCAGGCCGACGGCATCGTCACCATTGCCCGCCGCGCCAACGACGCCGCATCCTCCGATCAGGTGCTGGTGGCCTTCACCAAGGACAATTACACGCTGACGCGCAGCCTGGAATGGGAAACGCTCGGCATGCGCGGCACCTGCAGCGCCGGTTTTGAGCTGAAGGCGACCGGCGCGTCGGAACAGATTTTCCCGGAAGGCTACGACAAGATTCACGCGCAGACCATGACGCCGGTCGCCCATCTCTGCTGGTCGTCGGTCTGGGCCGGCATCGCGGCCGCGGCGGTCGATCGGGCGCAAGCTTTCATCCGCAAGGCGGCGCGCGGCGCGAATGGCCAGATGCCTCCGGGCGCGGCGCATTTCACCGCGGCCAGGATGTCGCTGACCAAGCTGCGCGCCATGATCACCTCGACGCTCGACACCTATGCGACGTTCGAGCACGACGAACGCGCGCTGTCTTCGTTAGACTTCCAGTCGTCGATCAATTTGCTCAAGGTGGAAGCCTCCGAGCTCGCGGTCACCACCGTGATGAGCGCGATGCGCGCCTGCGGCCTGTCGGGATATCGCAATGACGGAGACTTCACCGTCGGCCGGCAGCTTCGCGACGTGCTTTCGTCGCCGCTGATGATCAACAACGACCGCATCCTCTCCAACATCGCCACCGCAAGCCTGATGAGCGGCGTGCCGGCGACGTTACGCGATTGAACCGGCAACAACAAAAACCTGGAAGCCCGATCATGAAAACCATTGCCCAGACCGACTCGCCCGAGATCGCGCCGCAGGCGACCGATCCGCTCGATCATCTCGCCGACATCCTTTTTCACAAGATGGGCACCGATGGCGTTTACGCGCGGACCGGCCTTTACGAAGATCTGGTCGAACGGCTCGTCGCGCTGATCACGCGCCATCGTGAGCCCGGCACTGAAATCATGCGCTTCCCGCCGGTGATGAACCGCGGCCAGCTGGAGAAATCCGGCTATCTGAAGAGCTTTCCCAATTTGCTCGGCTGCGTCTGCGGCCTGCACGGCACCGAACGCGAAATCCATCAGGCCGTCAGCCGCTTCGATGCCGGCGGCGACTGGACGACATCGCTGTCGCCGGCCGATCTCGTGCTGTCGCCGGCGGCCTGCTACCCGGTTTATCCGATCGCTGCAGCGCGCGGCCCGCTGCCGGAAGGCGGCCTGCGTTTCGACGTCGCCGCCGACTGCTTCCGCGCCGAGCCGTCGCGTCATCTCGACCGGCTGCAATCGTTCCGGATGCGCGAATATGTCTGTATCGGCAGCCCCGACGACGTCTCCGATTTCCGCGAGCGCTGGATGGTGCGCGCGCAAGCAATCGCGCGCGATCTCGGCCTCACCTTCAAGGTTGATTACGCCAGCGATCCCTTTTTCGGCCGGGTCGGCCAGATGAAGGCGGTCAGCCAGAAACAGCAATCGCTGAAATTCGAGCTGCTGGTGCCGCTGCGCTCGGAAGAGCAGCCGACCGCCTGCATGAGCTTCAACTATCACCGCGACCATTTCGGCACCACCTGGGGCATCACCGACGCCAATGGCGAACCGGCCCATACCGGCTGCGTGGCGTTCGGCATGGATCGCCTCGCGGTCGCGATGTTCCACACCCATGGCACCGACATCGCCAAATGGCCGGTCAAGGTACGCCAGATGCTGGGCTTCGCGCACAATGCGGCCGAGGAGCTCGCTGGTTGACCATCGCGCAAAAAATCCGCTGCCGTGAGATAACCGAGACCGATCTCGATGCGGTTGCGGATCTTTTGGCGCGCGGATTTTATTGGCGATCGCGCGATTACTGGATGCGGGGATTACGCCGTCAGGCGGAACGCCAGGTTCCATCAGGTTATCCGCGCTTCGGCTACATGATCGACAATAACGGCGTTCCGGCGGGCGTGCTGCTGCAAATCTACACCTCGCGCAGCGATGGTGCGGAGACTGCGATCTACTGCAATCTATCGAGCTGGTATGTCGAACCCGCGTTTCGCAATTACGCGCCGATGATGACCAAGATCGCGCAGAAGAACAAGGAAGTCACCTATATCAATATCAGCCCGGCGACCTGGACCTGGCCGATCATCGAGACTCAGGGCTTTGGCGCCTATTGCAGCGGGCTGTTCTTCTCGTTGCCCGCGCTATCACGCGTTCCCGCCGGCATGACGATCGAGACCGTCACGCCGGATACCAGATCGATCCTGGGCCTGTCCGCCGGCGACGTCGAAATGCTGGCCCGACATGCGCGCTATGGCTGCCTCAGCGTGGTGTGCCGCACCGCCAATGGCGAGGCGCTGCCCTTCATCCTGCTGCCGATGCGTATCCGCCGCGGCTGGATCGCGCCGCCCGCGATGCAGCTGATCTATTGCCGCGACGTGGCCGACTATGTGCGATGCGCTGGCGCCATCGGCCGGCTGCTGCTGCGCCACGGCAAGATTTCCGTGTTGCTGGATGCCAACGGGCCGGTCGAAGGCCTCGTCGGCCTGTTTTCCAAGGCGCGCGGCCGCAAATATTCCAAAGGCCCGCAGCGGCCACGGCTGGCCGACCTGACCGACACCGAACTGGTGCTGTACGGTCCGTAGACCAATTAGAACTCATCTCAGGATACCTGGTGTGTGTTTCCCGGATGCTGCGCAGCGCGCCGCGCTTGCGGCGTGGTGCGCTGCTGATCCGGGATCCAAGCCGTGGAGGTGGGTCCCGGCTCAGCGGAGCAGCGTTGCACGCTGCACCGCGTCCGGGACAAGAGTTCACGCGTGCGCGAAATCCCAGTACAGTTTTCGCGCGCGGCTGTAGAACGGGCCGGGTTGCAGCGAGCGACCGTCGATCCGGATCACCGGCGCCACCTTGGCGAAATTGCCGCTGGAGAATATCTCGTCGGCGCCAAGAAAATCGTCATATTTCAGGGTGGCCTCGACCACCGTGACGCCGTCGCCGCGCAACAGGCCGATCACCCGCTGCCGCGTGATGCCGTCGAGGAAGGTTCCGTTCGGCGCCGGCGTGTAGACCACGCCGTCCTTGGCCATGAAGACATTGGAGTTGCCGAACTCAGCGACGTTGCCGAGCGCATCGAGCAGCAGGCAGTTGCCGAATCCTCTCGCCTGCGCCTCGATCAATGCGCGGGAATTGTTCGGGTAGAGGCACGCCGCCTTGGCATGCACCGGCGCGCTCTCCGCGGTCGGCCGCCGGAACGGCGACAGCGTGATCGCGGTGCCGGTCGGCTGCGGCATCGGCGCGACATAGATGCACAGGCACCAATTGGTGGTTTCCGCATCGAACAGCACGCCGCCACCGGCGCCGTTCTGCGCCCAATACATCGGCCGGATGTAAAGCTCGGAATTCGGCGCGAAGCGGGCAATCCCCTCGCGCGCGAGAGCAAGCCAGGTTTCGCTATCGACAACCGGCTTGAGCTTGAAATTGATCGCGGATTGATTGATCCGCGCGCAATGCCGATCGAGATCCGGCGCCACGCCCTCGAAGGCGCGTGCGCCATCGAACACCGTGGAGGCGAGCCAGGCCGCGTGCGTCCGCGGCCCCATGATCGGCACGTTGCCCTGATGCCAGGCGCCCTCGAAATAGGTCCAGGTCTCCGAAAAGCTGACCGGTGCTGTCGTCTGCGCCATCGTTCTCACCCACACTGCGGCCCCATGTCCGCGAAAATCCCGTTGGTACTATCGCCGCAATTGCTGAGGATTTCGTTGCCGGCGGCTCCGTGCCCCACGCTAGCTGCTTGGGTGATTTTTCATTCAAATTTTAATCAATTGGTTGATCTCCATTAGGGTTATTTCATCAATCTATTCGCGAATTATTGCTGCGTTGACCCCTCCCAACTAGAAACAGGAGGGGGCGAAGAAAACGCATGATGAAATGCGTGCCGCCAAGGCAGAGGTGGACAATGCGCAACGAAACCATTGCAATTCACGCCGGCTACGACCCCGATCCCACGACCAAATCGGTCGCGGTCCCGATCTACCAGACCGTTGCCTATGCGTTCGACAGCGCCGATCACGGCGCTGCTCTGTTCAATCTCGAAGCCGATGGCTATCGCTACAGCCGGATCGCCAATCCGACCACCGCCGTACTTGAAAAGCGCGTCACCGACCTCGAAGGCGGCGTCGGCGCGCTCGCGGTCGCGAGCGGACAGTCGGCGCTGCACATGGCTTTTGTCAACGTCGCCGATAGCGGCGGCAACATCGTTTCCGTACCGCAACTCTACGGCACCACGCACACGCTGCTCTCGTACATTCTGCCGCGCCAGGGCATCACCGGCCGCTTCGCCGACAGCGACAAGGCAGACGCGATCGAGCGGCTGATCGACGGGAACACCAAGGCTGTTTTCGCCGAGACCATCGGCAATCCCGCGGGAAATGTCTGCGATATCGAGGCCCTGGCGAAAGTCGCGCATCGTCACGGCGTGCCGTTGATCGTCGACAACACGGTTGCGACCCCGATCCTGCTAAAACCGTTCGAGTACGGCGCCGACATCTCGGTGCATTCGTTGACCAAATTTCTCGGCGGCCACGGCACCACGCTCGGCGGCGCGATCGTCGACAGCGGCCGCTTTCCGTGGGCCGACCACGCCAGGCGCTTCCCGGCATTCAGCACGCCTGACGAATCCTATCACGGCATGGTCTACACCGAGCAGTTCGGCGCCAGCGCCTTCATCCAGCGCGCGCGCAGCGTCTATCAGCGCACCATGGGTTCGGTGTTGTCCCCGTTCAACGCCTTCCTGCTGCTGCAGGGCATCGAAACGGTGGCGCTGCGCGTCGAGCGCCACGTCGAGAACGCGCGCAAGGTCGCGGAATTCCTCCGCAACGATCCGCGCGTGGCCTGGGTCAATTATGCCGGCTTCACCGACAGCCCGTACTACGATTTGGTGCAGAAATATCTCAACGGCAACGCCTCCTCGCTGTTCACCTTCGGCATCAAGGGTGGTCACGAGGCCGGCAAGGATTTCTACGACGCGCTGAAACTGATCACCCGGCTGGTCAATATCGGCGACGCCAAATCGCTGGCCTGCCATCCGGCATCGACCACGCATCGCCAGATGTCGCCCGAGCAGCAGCGCATGGCCGGCATCCTGCCGGAGACCATCCGGCTCTCGATCGGCATCGAGCACAGCGCGGATATCATCGAAGACATCGACCAGGCGCTCGCGGCGGCAAGCTCGCGCCGGCTCCAGGCAGCGGAATAGGCCGCCGGACATCCCATGACCGTGCCGTTCGACAAACACCGGCGAATCGTCAGCCCCGCGCTGGCGCCGACGCAGCCGCGTGAAGCCGACAGGCTCGGACACCGTCAAGCGCCCGATGCGGTGCTGCGCATTGGCCTTGTCAACAACATGCCGGATCCTGCGCTGCAGGCCACCGAGCGCCAGTTCACGCGCCTGCTGCAGGCCGCGGCGGGCGACCGTCGCATCCACCTGCACTGCTTCTCGCTGCCGTCGGTGCAACGCTCGCCGCAGGCCCGGGCGCTGATGGCGGGCCGCTATACCGACATCGCCGATCTCGGCCGCTTGAAACTCGACGGATTGATCGTCACCGGCGCCGAACCGATTGCCGCGACCTTGCCCGAGGAACCGTTCTGGAAAGACCTCACCGACGTGATCGACTGGGCGGAAACCCATACCCGTTCGGCGATCTGGTCGTGCCTCGCCGCCCATGCCGCGGTGCTGCATCTCGACGGCATCGAACGGCAGCGGCTCGACCAGAAATGCTCCGGCATCTACGACTGCCACAAGGTGGCCGACGACTGGCTGATGAAGAATATCCGTTCGCCGCTCAAGATCGTGCATTCGCGCGTCAATGCGCTGAGCAAGACCGACCTTGCCGCGCACGGATACCAATTGCTGACGGAAGCACCGGACGCCGGCGTCGACATTTTCGCCAAGCGGCTGCGCAGCCATTTCGTCTTCTTCCAGGGTCACCCCGAATACGACGTGCAATCGCTGCAGCGGGAATATCTGCGCGACATCACCCGCTATCTGGCGCGCCAGCGCGAAAGCTTTCCCGAGGTGCCCAAAGGCTATTTCGATACCGAGACCGAACGCAAGCTCGCCAACTACCGCAAGCGCGCCAGCGCCGAACGCCAGATCCCGCTCAGCGTGGAACTTCCGCATCTCGGGCTGCGCTCCGATCTCGCGACCGGCGTCGCGGCAGCGGCAATCTTCGGCAATTGGCTCGAATATCTGTCCGACGGCGTCAAGCTGTCGGCAGTCTAACGCTGTGAAAGCACTGATCCCATGCGCCCGGTGTGGTCCTATCTGAAAGCGCGCGTCGGCGACAAGCTGGCACGGCATCTGCGCGTCTCCCCGGCCACGCTGAACAACAGCCGGCCGATGGTCAGCTTCACCTTTGACGATGCGCCGGTCAGCGCGGCCACGCGTGGCGCGGCGATGCTCGAGGAATATAGCGCGCGGGCAACGTTCTATATCGCTGGCGGCCTGGTGGACGCCTGGTCCGGCAACTGGACCGGGCTGAGCGCCGACCACATTGTCGGCCTTCACCGCCGCGGCCATGAGATCGCCTGCCACACTTTTTCGCACGCGCGCGCGACCGATCTGACCGAGGCTGCGATGGCCGCGGAGCTGGAGGAAAATCGTCTCTATCTGCAGGGATTGGATTCCTCGATCGTGATCGAGAATTTCGCTTATCCCTACGGCACCGGATCGGTGCTGCGCAAACGCCAGCTCGGCAAGGCCTTCCATTCCTCCCGCGGTATCCTGCCCGGCGTCAATAGCGGCACGGTGGACCTGCAATATCTGCGCGCGGTGCCGCTGATCGAACATCAGATCGACCGTGACGGGATCGATCGCGTCTTCGACGAGTCGCTCGCCAGCAATGGCTGGCTGATCTTCTACGGCCACGACGTCGAGGCCACGCCGAGCCCCTATGGCTGTTCCCCGGAACTTCTGCGCCACGCGTTGAAGGCAGCTGCGCGCCGGAAAATCCCGGCCCTGAGCGTCGCCGACGCGCTGCGGTTCGCCGGCGCCTGATCGCCTTTTCACGGCAGAAATGACCCAAGAACTCTGCAAGGCTGCCGGCTGATATGCGGAAGCGATAGGCTTCCCGGCGAATTTGCGATAAATCTGGCACAGCGCTGACCTACCCTCGAGATTTTGCGCTTCAGATCCTGCCCGCAGATTGAGCCCGCATGCCCGCTTCCAATATCGCCCCGGCGCGCAGCCGTCGGTCCGACGCCGCCCCCGACGCGCTTGCGGTGCTCAATGCCGTGTTCGGTCTGCCCGGCTTTCGCGGCGAGCAGCAAGCGATCGTCCGCCATGTCACCGACGGCGGCAATTGCCTGGTGCTGATGCCAACCGGCGGCGGCAAGTCGCTGTGCTATCAATTGCCGTCTTTGTTGCGTGAGGGCTGCGGCATCGTGGTCTCGCCGCTGATCGCGCTGATGCGTGACCAGGTCGCGGGGCTCACCGAAGCCGGCGTCAAGGCCGCGGTGCTGAATTCGACGCTGAACTTCGATGAGGCCACCGAAGTCGAGCGCCGGCTGCTGGCCGGCGATCTCGACCTGCTCTATGTCGCACCGGAACGGCTCGTGACTCCGCGCTGCCTGTCACTGTTCGGCCGTGCCAAAATCGCCCTGTTCGCGATCGACGAGGCGCATTGCGTGTCGCAATGGGGCCACGACTTCCGCCCGGAATATATCGGCCTTTCCGTCATCGCCGAGCGTTTTCCCGACGTGCCGCGCATCGCGCTGACCGCCACCGCCGATGAATTGACGCGGAAGGAGATCGTCGCCCGCCTCGGGCTTGCCGATGCCCCGCAATTCGTCGCGAGCTTCGATCGCCCGAACATCAAATATGAAATCGTCGACAAGCAGAACGCGCAGACCCAGCTCAAGGCTTTCATCGCGGAACGCCACGCCGGCGACGCCGGCATCGTCTATTGCCTGTCGCGCGCCAAGGTCGAGGACACCGCCGCGGCGTTGACCAAGGCCGGCATCGAGGCGCTGCCCTATCATGCCGGGCTTGATGCCTCTGTTCGCGCGCGCCATCAGGACCGTTTCATCAACGAGGACGGCGTCGTGATCGTCGCCACGATCGCGTTCGGCATGGGCATCGACAAGCCCGACGTGCGTTTTGTCGCGCATCTCGATTTGCCGAAAAGCATCGAGGCCTATTACCAGGAAACCGGGCGCGCGGGCCGCGACGGCAAGCCGTCCAGCGCCTGGATGGCTTACGGCCTGTCCGATATCGTGCAGCAGCGCCGCATGATCGACGAATTGACCGGCGCCGACGCCTTCAAGCGGGTATCGGTCGGCAAGCTCGACGCGCTGGTCGGCCTCGCCGAAACCACCGGCTGCAGGCGAAGCCGCCTGCTCGGCTATTTCGGCGAAACGCCGGCAGCCGAAAAATGCGGCAATTGCGACAATTGCCTGTCGCCGCCGCTGGTGCGCGACGGCAAGGTGATCGCGCAAAAATTATTGTCCTGCGCCTACCGCACCGGGCAGCGCTTCGGCGCCATGCATCTGATCGACGTGCTGATCGGCCGCCTGACCGAGAAGGTCAAGCAGTTCGGCCACGACCGGCTGTCGGTGTTCGGCATCGGCGCCGAGCTCAACGAGAAGCAATGGCGCGCCGTGCTGCGCCAGCTGGTGGCGATGGGCCATCTGCAGGCCGACAGCGAGGCGTTTGGTGCGCTCAAGCTGACCGAGAGCGCGCGCGGCGTGCTGAAAGGCGAAACCGAGGTGATGCTGCGCGAGCAGACCTCGGGCCGCGATCGCCCCAGCCGGAGCAAGTCGAGGCGCGGCGATCTCGCGCCACAACCCGCCGGTCGCGGCACCACGGTCAATGCGAATCTGCTCGGCACCCTCAGGGCATGGCGTTCCGAGGTGGCGCGCAAACGCGGCGTGCCGGCCTATGTCGTGCTGCATGATGCAACCATCGACGGCATCGCGGCATCACGCCCGACGACACCAGAACAGCTCCGCGACATTCCCGGAATCGGCGACAAGAAACTCGAGCGCTACGGGCGCGAGTTACTCGCACTGGTGGACTCAGTGGATAATTAACCGGATAGGTAAGACCACGCCGGAATCCGTAATGGTTCCGGGGATATCGGTGGACCGGCCCGCCATTTTTTCGGCAATTTAGTTTTCGTTAACCCCGATTCCCAAGGGTTCATGCACTCTGGCGTTGTAGTCCTATGCCTCCCAGGAGGGGGGCAATGCAAGAAACGATCTCCGAAGCGGCACACCACCGCGACAGCGACGCTGCAAAAGCCAACGGGCCCGACCCGCTGAACCTGCTGATCCTCGGCGGGATCCTGCTGATTGCCGCGATTGCGGTCGGCACCTCCTTCACCATTATCAACTTCCGGCAGCGCGCGATGCTGAACAGCGAGCGCGAGCTTCAGAACACGGTGCTGCTGCTAACCCGGCATTTCGACCGCGAACTCGGTTATATCGATTTGGCCCAGCGCGATCTCATTCAGCGCATGAAGCTGACCGGCATCGCCACGCCCGAAGCGTTCCAGCGCCAGGTCTCCAGCGAGGATGCTCATGTCGCGTTGGAAACGCTGGTCAGCGGTGCCTCCGGCACGGCGCGGATCAACGTCTTCGACGCCGACGGCCAACTGATCAATTCGTCGTTTTCCTGGCCGGTTCTGCCGGTCAATATCGCCGACCGCGGCTACTTCAAGGATTTCAAAAATAATCCGAAGTCGCCCGAAGTGATTATCTCGCTGGTGCACAGCCGCTTCGCCCGAGGCTGGACCACGGTGATCGCGCGTAAGGTCGTGGGACGTGACGGCACGTTCCTTGGCGTCATCTCGCGCGGCATGTCGCCCGCCAGTTTCGAGACGTTTTTCGAATCGCTCGCGTTTGGTGACGG
This sequence comes from uncultured Alphaproteobacteria bacterium, assembly GCA_963699465.1. Classification (GTDB taxonomy): domain Bacteria; phylum Pseudomonadota; class Alphaproteobacteria; order Rhizobiales; family Xanthobacteraceae; genus Bradyrhizobium. Next base: position 42,316 of record CAVOTZ010000019.1, on the reverse strand, counting down.
CGCCGCAATTTCGATGCTGCATCGCGACGGCACGATGATCGCGCGCTACCCGCATATCGAACACATGATTGGACAGAATTTCAGCACGGCTCCGATGCAGAAATTGCTGCGCGAGGAAAATCATGGCTCGATCCGCGTGCAAAGCCCGGTCGATGGCGAAGACCGGCTGGCGTCGGCGCGCACGTTGAGCCAGTTTCCGCTTTCTGTGCTGGCGACCGTCAAGGTTTCGACCGCACTGGCCGACTGGCGCGCGCAGACTCGCTTGCTGGTCGGCGCCGCCGGACTTTCTGCGCTGGTGATTGCGCTGACCCTGTTCCTGATCGTGCGCAAGCTGTCGGCGCAGCATCAGAACGCGGAGCAGCGGCTGGCACTGGAGAAAGAGCGGCTCGACACCGCGGTCAACAACATGTCCCAAGGGCTGCTGCTGTACGACGAGGATGCGCGGATCGTGCTGTTCAACCAGCGCTATCTCGACATGTACGGCCTGTCGCGGGAGATGGTGAAGCCCGGCGTGCACTTCTGCGACCTGATCGCCTACCGCAAGCGGATCGGTTCGTTCAAGGGCGACGCCGATGCGTTTTGCGAGCGCACCCTGCGCAATGTCGCTGCCAAGAAGGCCACCCACAGCATCATCGAAACGCCGGACGGTCGCGAGATCGAGATCGGCAACCAGCCGTTGAAGAGCGGCGGATGGGTCGCGACCCAGGAAGACATTACCGAGCGCCGGCGCGCCGAGCGGCAGATCGCGCATCTGGCGCATTACGACGCGCTTACGGATCTCCCGAACCGCGTGTTGTTCCGCGAGCAGCTGGAGCGCGAGCTTGAGCGCATCAAGCGGAGCAACGAGCAGCTCGCGATGCTTTACATCGACATCGACGAGTTCAAGAGCGTCAACGATTCGCTCGGCCATCCCGTTGGCGACGAACTGCTCAAGGCCGTCGCGAGCCGCCTGCGCCACTGCGTGCGGGACACCGATTTCGTGGCCCGGCTCGGCGGCGACGAATTCGCCGTCGTGCAGACCGGCATTACCGGACCGAGCGACGCCATGGAGTTGGTCAAGCGGATCTACGATGCGATCCGCGAGCCTTATCAGTGCCTCGGGCACCATGTCACCAGCGACGCCAGTATCGGCATCGCTCTGGCGCCGCATGACGGTGCCGATCTCGACCAGCTGTTGAAAAGCGCCGACCTTGCGATGTACGGCGCCAAGGCCGACGGCCGCCGCACCTACCGGTTCTTCGAGGCGGAGATGGACGCCAAGGTCAAGGCGCGGCGCACGCTGGAACTGGATATGCGTCAGGCCATCGTCGACGGCGGCTTCGAAATCCACTACCAGCCGGTGGTTAATCTGCGCAACCACGAGGTGGTCGGCTGCGAAGCGCTGCTGCGCTGGCGGCATCCCGAGCGCGGCATGATCTCGCCCGCCGACTTCATTCCGATCGCGGAAGAAACCGGCCTGATCTGCGAGATCGGCGACTGGGTGCTGGCGACCGCGTGCGCGGAGGCGATGAACTGGCCGCCGAACATCCGCCTTGCGGTCAACGTTTCGCCGGTGCAGTTCCGCAGCCATGCCTTCTCGCTCAAGGTAGCCAATGTCCTGGCCACGACGGGCCTGTCGGCCAGCCGGCTCGAGCTCGAGATCACCGAAGCGGTACTGATCCGCGACGACGACGCGGCACTTAACCTGCTGCAGCATCTGCGCAACATCGGGGTGCGGATCGCGCTCGACGATTTCGGCACCGGATATTCCTCGTTGAGTTATCTGAGGCGCTTCCCGTTCGACAAGATCAAGATCGACCGCTGCTTCGTCGACGGCATCACCGAGAGCGACGGTGCCTCCGCCATCGTGCAGGCGGTCATCAACATCGCCAACGCCCAGAGCATGACCACGACTGCCGAAGGCATCGAGACCGAGCCGCAGCGTGAAATGTTGCGCGACCTCGGCTGCACCGAGATGCAGGGCTTCCTGTTCAGCCGCCCGCTGCCGGTCGAGCAAATTCGCACTTTGTTGCTGTTGCGCACGAAAAAGATCGCGGCGGCCTGAGGGCCCCTGGCCTCAAGGCCTGCCCTAACGGGCGGCGAGCGCCGCGGTGACGATCTTGCCCAGCGTCTTGACGCCGTTTTCAATTCTTGGGCCCCAGTCGTGACCGCAGCTGAGCCGCAGGCAGTTGGCATAACGGCCGCTGGCGGAAAACGCGTCGCCCGGTGCAAAGCAGATGCCCTTGTTGAGCGCGGCATCGAGCAGTTCACGGCTGTCCAGATGCTTCGGCAGTTCCAGCCACAGCACGAAACCGCCGGCCGGCCGGGTGACCCTGACCGACTTTGGAAACGTCCGGTCGATGGTCCGCATCATCTGAACGACATTGTCGGAAAACACCCGCCTGATCCGGCGCAAATGGCTGTCATAGCCGCCCGATGACAGGAAATCGGCGAAGGCGACCTGCGGCAGCGCGGGACTGCACAGCGTCAGCGCCATCTTGTGTTCCAGTACCTTCTGCATATGACGGCCGGTGGCGATCCAGCCCAGCCGATAGCCCGGCGCCGCCGTCTTGGAGAACGAACTGCAGTAGATCGTGTTGCCGCGGCGATCGAGCGCCATGAAAGGTTTTGGGCGCTCGCTGCCGAAATAGATATCGCCGTAAATGTCGTCCTCGATCAGCGGCACCTGATGCCTCGCCAGCAGATCCAGCACTTTTGCCTTTTTCCCGTCGGGCATGGTGCAGCCCAGCGGATTGTTGAAGCTCGACGAAAACAGGCACGCCGCGATCGACTTGCCTTTGACGGCTTTTTCGAGTGCTGCGAGGTCGATGCCGTCGGCGGCACCGGTCGGAAGCTCGAGCGCCCTGAGGCCGAGGGCCTCGAGGGCGTGCAGCAAACCAAAATAGGTCGGCGACTCGATCGCAATGGTATCGCCGGGCTTGGCGACGGTTTTCAGGGCGAGCGTCAGCGCCTCGGTGCAGCCGCAGGTGATGGCGACATCCTCGGGCGAGAGCGCCTGCCCCCAGCGCAACGCGCGCCGCGCGATTTCCTGGCGTAGCGGCAGATGTCCCCTCGGCGAGGTGTAGGCATTGTATTCCGTGCCCTTGACCCGCGCGGCCCGCGCCAGGAAACGGTCGAGTCTGCCGGCCGCCAGAAGCTCGGCGCTTGGAATCGCGCAGCCCAGCGGCACCAGCCGGGGATCGCCGGCATATTCCAGCAGTTTCACCACCATGCCGGAGATCGCCACGCGCGTGGCATTGGCCGGCGGCCGCGAAATCGCCGGCGTCTGCAGCGAAATCGCGCCGCGCCTGGCGATATAGAAGCCCGACTGCGGCCTCGCCTCCAGCACGCCGCGGTCTTCGAGCAGGCGATAGGCCTGCAGCGCGGTCGACAGGCTGATCCGCCGCTGCCGGCTGATCTGGCGCAGCGACGGCGCCCGCGCTCCCGGCGACAGCGTGCCACCGTCGACGAGGCCGGTGATGAAGCTGGCGAGCTCTTCGTACCGGTAGCCGGGATCCGGCCGCATGGCCGCGCTTTGCTTCATGGTTCGACCAGGCTCCATTGGTGGACAGTTCAGCGGAGTATAACTGTTATGGGTACAATTTCAATATCTGTAACTGTACTGGCCCAGGGTCCACGCGCTAGATTGCGCCATACCATGCAGGCAGCCGCGCCGCGGAATTCCCGACGCCATGCCAAACGACGGAGGGCCGGATGAAGCGATTTCTGGAAAGCGAAATTATCTCCCTGGTCGGAGCCGCGCCGCGTTACGATCTGGGCGAAAGCCTCGGGCCGGATCTTCGCCTCGCCGAATTGTTGCGGCCGTCCGATCCACCGGGCAATCCGTCGCACGATCTATCAGGCGATTTCTCCGATTTGGGCGGTTTGGCACTCGGTTATGCGAGCGCCGAGGGCAACCCAAAACTCCGCGAAATAATTGCGCGCCTTCACGGCGTCGGCCCCGATGATGTCATCCTCACCATCGGCAGCATGCACGCGCTGTTCCTGATCGCCTTCATCCTTTGCGAGCGCGGAAGCGAAGCGGTCGCGATTTCGCCGTTGTTTCCACCGGCGCGCAACGTGCTGGATGCGGTCGGCGCCAAGGTGCGCGTGCTGTCGCTCTCGTTCGATCGTGGCTATCGGCCTGATTTGACCGAGCTACGCGGACTACTGTCGCCGCAGACGCGGCTGGTCAGTCTCGCCTCGCCACAAAATCCTTCCGGAATTGCCATTGCGCGGGAAGGCCTCCGCGAGCTTCTGGATATGATGGAGGAGATCTGCCCCGACGCTTACCTGCTGGTCGACGAGACCTATCGCGCCGCGGCTTTTGGCGAAGAAGCCGATGTCGCCGCAAGCGCCATGGCGCTGAGCACGAAAGTGATTTCCACGGCCTCGCTGTCGAAATGCCACGGCGCGCCGGGCTTGCGGCTGGGATGGGCGACCACGCGCGATGCCGCGCTGCGCAGACAATTGGTGCTGGGAAAATTCAATACCGTGATCTCCTGTTCTCCGGTCGATGAGGCTCTGGCGCTCAAAGTGTTCGAGAATAGCGATCGTTTCGTCAGCGAACGGCGCAGGCTGCGGACCGAAGGGCTCACTATGACGGCGGACTGGGTCCGGCAAAACAGCGGCTTTGTCGATTGGGTTCGGCCAGACGCGGGGGCATTTTGCTGCGTTCGCCTGAAACCTCATTTATATGACGATGCCGCCGTGAACCGTTTTTACGGCGCCTTGGCCGATAAAGGCGTCAGGGTCGCAAACGGCGCCTGGTTCGGCGACGAACAACGCGTGTTTCGTCTGGGTTTTGGGCTGCTTGCAATGTCCGAGCTTCGGATCGCGCTGCGGCTGGTCGCGGATACATTGAGGCAAACGTCGCGTACCGCCGCGTGATCGCCGGCATCGGGAGCAACATCGAATGAAACTGAATTTCGTCACCGTCGACGTCTTCACCGACAGGCAATTCGGCGGCAATCCGCTCGCCGTCGTCACCAACGCCGAAGGCCTGTCGACCGAGCGTATGCAGGCGATCGCCGCCGAATTCAATCTGGCCGAAACGACCTTCGTGCTGCCGCCAAAGGACCCCGCTCACGCCGCGCAGGTCCGCATCTTCACGCCGAGGGCCGAGATGCCGTTCGCCGGCCATCCCAGCATCGGCACCGCCTTTGTGCTGGCGCGCGCCGGTGAAAGCTATGGCAGGCAGATTTCCGGCGATCGTCTGGCTTTCGAGATGATCGCGGGCCTGGTCGAGATCGGCCTCGTCAAGGAGAGCGGCCACGTTGTTGCGACCCGCCTGACCGCGCCGCAACCGCTCAGCTTCGGTGAGGAAGTCCCGATCGAGACCGTTGCCGCCGCATGCTCGCTGAAGCCCGCCGACTTCAGGACCTCTGTCCACCTGCCTCGCATGGCCTCGTGCGGCGCCGCGTTCCTGTTCGCCGAGCTTGCCTCACGCGAGGCGCTCGCAGCGGCCGCTGCGCGGCCTGAGGTGTTCGCGCGCGACTTTCCGCGCGGCCGCACCACCGGCCTGCATCTCTATGTTCAGGCGGCTGACGGAGGCAAGCTCGAGGGCTGCGATATCCAGGCCCGGATGTTCGCGCCCGGGCATGGCATCCCCGAAGACCCCGCGACCGGCTCCGCCGCGGTCGCCTTGATCGGCCTGCTCGCCCATCACAGGCCCGAGCGCGATCTCGTGCTATCCAAAACCATCGGCCAGGGGTTCGACATGGGACGGCCCAGCATTCTCGACGCCTCGGCCGACAAGAAGGCCGGCCAGGTCGCAACGACTCACGTCGGCGGCCGATGCATTCCTGTCATGAGCGGGGTGATTGAGGTTGTTGGGTAATGCGGGCGAGACGCCGATGCTGACGCCAAATACCTGATTTGACGGTATAGCGCCCGGCGATAGACCCCCGCCGGCGGGAATGTCTCGCGGCGCTCCGGATCACACGCCTTCGTAAACCAGCCTGGTGAAGAAGCCGGGATCGATGACAAAGTTACCCCATTTGGCATCAAACGCCGCGGTTGGCTTTGCCGCCACCGTCTCGTCCCGGGATCTTCCCTGCTTTTTGAGCGTGGCAACGTTCTCCCGGATCGCGACCAGCATGTCGCGGAACTCCTTGAGTTCAGCTCTGTTGCTGACGGGCTTGCCGTGGCCGGGAATGATGATGGTCTTGTCCGTCGTGGCCGCAAGGTTGGCGTCGGACGCCGCGATCATGCCGTCGATGCTGCCGCCGGTCGAATAGTCGATGAACGGATAGATGCCGTTCCAATAGGTATCGGCCACATGCAGTACATCCGCTTCATGGAAAGTCACGGAAATGTCGCTGTCGGTGTGAGCCGGACCGTAGTACTTCAGGCTGATGGACGAACCGTTGAGCTTCAGTTTCTTTTCTTGTGCAAACACCTCGCCTGGAATCCCGCCCGTCGGCAGCGGGATGAAATTGTAATCCCAATCTTCGACCCGCTGCACCTTGGAAAGATGCTTGCGGGTGTTTTCATGGGCAATGATCTTTGCGCCGACGGAATTGAGCCATGTGTTGCCGTCGGCATGATCGAAATGCCAGTGCGTGTTGATCAAATGGGTGACGGGATCGGCGCCGAGGCCGGCGAGCGCTTTGGTGAGCTGGGGTCGGGATACGCCGATGCCGGCGTCGACCAGCACCTTGCCGTCGGGGCCGGTCAGGACCGCAATGTTTCCGCCGGAGCCCTCGAGGACGCTGACGCCGTTTCGCAGATTGTGCGTGACGATCGGCGAGACGGCCGCGCTATCCTTGATCAGACTGACCAGACCTCGCGCTTCCGCAAAAGCTTCGCGGGGCGTAAGCCATCCACCGGTTGCCGTGAACAGCGCGCCGCCCGCGCAGCAAAGGCAAAAGCCTCGTCGGGATAGCGATCTTTCCGGTGAAATCGACATGACATACCTGCTTTGCGGGACAATGGAGTCACAATCAGCATCGCCATGATCACGCCTGTCTTTCAAAAATCTGATCATTTCTTTTCGCCGCGGGGCCCTTGCCGGCGAACGCCCGAACGACGAAATGCCGAACGATAAATGCTGAAGACCCGCGAGGGCCGCATGAAGTGCCGCCGCTGAAGCGGCGACCATTGAGGCCCGATCAGGGACAATCCTGCCGATTGGAGCGACCATCATGATGAACAGACGTGTCTTTGCCGCAGGCCTCGCGGCCGGCGCCGCCGCTTCGGTGATCTCAACGCGCGGGCGGGCCGCAAGTCCCGCACCCGTCAAGGCCCGCAACATCGTGCTGGTGCATGGGTTGTTCGCGGACGGCTCAAGCTGGCTGGAGGTCATCCCCCGATTGCAGCAGGCCGGGCTCAACGTCACGTCCGTGCAAAACCCATTGACGACGTTGCCGGAAGCCGTCGCGTCGGCCGAACGGGTGCTGGCGCGGCAGGATGGCTCGACGGTCCTGGTCGGGCATTCCTTTTCGGGGATGATCGTCACCGAGGCCGGCACCCATCCCAACGTCTCCGCGCTGGTCTATGTGGCGGCGCGCGCGCCCGACGCGGGCGAGGACTACGCTGCGTTGGCGAAAACCTATCCAACGCCACCGGCATCGGCCGGCGTGGTCTTTGACGGCGACGAAGGGCGTCTCAACGAGGAGGCATTCCTGCGCGATTTCGCAGGCGACCTGCCCGCGGCGAAAGCGAAGGCGCTCTATGCGGTCCAGCAGCCCTTCAACAAGGCCCTGCTCGCCGGCAAGACCACGAATGCCGCCTGGCGCTCGAAGCCGAGCTATTACGCGGTTTCGACCGAAGACCGCACCATCAATCCCGAACTCGAACGCTTCATGGCCAAACGGATGGGTGCCAAAACCATCGAATTGAAGTCCAGCCACCTCTCGCTGATCTCCCACCCCGCCGAAATCGCCAGGCTGATCCTGGAAGCCGCGGGGAGCGGCGGATAGCACAGCGACTTTTGGCCGCAACCCCGCGACGGTTACTGAGCGCGCCGGCCCGATTGAAAAGGGCCGGCGCGATTATCCTACTGCTCACCGGAGGTCGGCGACAGCGATCCGAGCGGCGTCGGAGCACTTCCAAGCGTCGTACCCACGATCCGATTGGTCACATACGAATACGACACCCCGCTGATCGCGGTCCCGTTCGATATGATGTCCGTATCGGACAGTCTGATCGTCGACGCGTTGTTGATGTCCTCAACACCGGTGCCGTTACCGTTGATCAGGCTCGAGGCCACAAGGATGTCGGAAACCGCCAATGCTCCTTCGCCATGTACGCCCGCTCCGGTATTGCCCGAAAATACCGAATTCCTGATCAGGGTGGACGTGGCGTTACCGGCCGAGTAACCCACGCCGCAATTTTCGATCTTGATGTTGTTGATCAGGACGGAAATCTTCAGGCCTGTTGCCGATCCCGCCGCGGGACTGACCAGGACGCCTTGATTGCCGGTGTTTCGCACGGTGCTGTTGGCGATATACAATTCTCCGCCGCCGGTTCGCTCATCCGATATGCCCCTGGCGGCGCCGCCGAAATTGCCGTCGATCACAGTGTCTTCGATGAAGACCGCGCTGCCGGCGGAGTTTGTTCCGCCGATGATCCGGATTCCGATCACGCCGGTGTCGGCGCCCTGAAACGCCAATCCGCGGATGCGGACGGCTTTTCTCAGATCGGTCGTCGCGAAGCTGTCATAGGCAATCGTCATGCCGTTGGTGCCCGCGTTCGAAATCGACCCCATGGTTTGATGACAGTCGATGGTGATGGATTTTGTGATGGTAACCGTGCCGAAGCCGCCTGGATCGATGCAGTCGATTTCGCCATTGAGCGCGGTCTTCGAGATCGCACCGGCGAAAGTCTTGCAAGGGGCGGTACGGCTGCACGGATTAACGTCGTCGCCGACACCTGAAACCCAGGTGCGGAGTGCTTGTGCCTGTGCAGGAGTCATTTGAAAAACCACGACGAGCAGCAGGGCCGCACACAGTCGAAACAGGAATCTGATCATCTGAAATCCTCCGGATCGATTTAAACGCGCTTCGATGAAATGGAACTCGCACCGCCGAGACTATCGAGGCGCGGCAGGATTTACAATCCTAGGTATAACGTTTATACGATGTCGATCTACGCTACAGTTGACGCCCCTGCGGCTTTTTGCCGTCTGTGAAAATTTCGTCACAACTCCGGATCGGTTTGCTGCAATTTTTACACTACCGGGGCAAACGAATTGGTTTTGTGATTCATTTGACATTTGGGAGACGAAAAATGCGATCTCGTGGAACAACCTTCGCAGTGATTTCGACCGTCGCCACAACCACTTTCCTTGCAACGCTTGCCGCATGGGCACAGACCGCGGCGCCGTCCAAAATGCCGCCGGCCGGCTCGCCGCCTGTCAGGGTGATGTCCCCGGTGGCGGCCTCTGCAAACGATCGCCAGGTTTATCTGGTCCGGCAAGACCAGTCGGACTGCACCAACACGACGGTTCCCAGCGGGGACTTCGCCGAATGTCGCCGGAAACCTCTGGCTGAGCCGCGACAGCAGCGGCAATACGACGGTCAAGGTGGCCATGACGGCCTCGCCCAATACCGCCTATAATTTCTATCTCAAATGCGTCAAGCAGCTTGGCACCATCACCACCGGCGATGAAGGCGAGGGAATCGCGAGCTTTACGTTTCCGACCAATTCCGTCGGCGCGACCTACGGCTTCGATATGTACCCGAACGGCGCGCCCGCCGGAAACAAGTTCCAGAGCGCCACGGTCAACTTCTAGAATGCCGGTCATTCCGGAGCGTGTTTTCCCAGAGCGTGTTCTCGGTTCTGATTGAATCAGAACCGGGCTCCGGCTTTTTGTCTCGACGCATTTTCGATATTGCTCGGTGTTTTCCGGCGAAGTGGAATCCGGGCACATACCGATCGGGCGTGCAACCCGCAGCAGGGGGTCGAACCCGGAAAAACAGTCTCTCGTTATAACCGGAGGCAAGCCCGTCAGCGGGGCCAGGCTTATCTTGTTCGACCAGGCCCGTCGGACGGGCTGGCGCTGCCGCGGCGGATATTCTAAGCAGATATTCCGAGATATCTGCAACCGCATGGGCGACATTCGTCGGATATGAAAAAATATGTTTTCGCAGGCGGCGGCAGCGCGGGGCACGCGCTTCCGAGCATCCGCGTCGCTCTGCATCTGCGCGCGCAGCAGGCTGATATCTCCTACATCGGCAGCGCCAACTCGCTCGAAGAGTCGCTCTGCGCGCATCACGGCATTCCATTCCAGTCGGTGACGACGGCGAAATTCGACCGCTCGCGAAAGCTCAGCCTCGTTACCGCGTTCATCGCCAATCTCAGGGGAATTTGGCAGGCGCGCCGCATCCTGCGCCAAACCGCCCCCGACGCGGTTTTTACCTCCGGCGGATTTGCCACCGTGCCGGTCGTGGTGGCCGCCCGCAGTCTCAACCGCAGTCGCATCGTGGTGCATGCCTGCGATCTCAGTCTCGGGCTCGCCAACACGCTGTGCCTGCCGTTTGCCTCCCGGCTGTCCTGCACCTTCGAACAAACCGTCACGGAGCGAGGCGGCCACAAGGCCTTCCTCGCCGGGCCGATCGTCGACGCGGCGTTGCTGCAGCCAGCGCCGAAGCCGGTCAAGGCAAAGCCGCAGCTGCTGGTCTACGGCGGCAGCCAGGGTTCGATGATCTTCAACACCAAGGTACGCAGCAACCTCGACGATCTGCGGGCGCTGTTCGACATCGTCCATGTCTGCGGCAAAGGCAATATCGATCCGGCGCTGGCCGATCTGCCGGGCTACCGGCAGCATGAATACGTCATGGACTTCATCGACGTCCTGAAGTCGAGCGACATGGCGATCTGCCGGGCGGGATCCAGCTCGCTCTGGGAACTCATTTTGACGCGAACGCCGCATCTGGCGGTACCGCTTCCGGCGAGTATCAGCCGCGGCGATCAACTCGAAAATTGCAAATATTTCGAGAAGAGAGGGGTCACGCGATGGATGCATCAGCCCGATTTCATTGCATCCGACCTGCCGCGCGTGCTGAACGACATCCTGCAACAGTCGCCTGACATAACGCGGCGAATGGCGGAGTTGGCGCCGCGGCGTCCCGCGGTCGAAATCATCAGCGATGTCCTGACGCAAAAGCAATCCTGATCGAGGTTGTTTTCATCAACGATTTTGTAATTTGCCGAGCCCGGCCACACAGCGTCATTTGTAGATACCGCGCGCCAGATCCAGCATTTCATTCTGTTTCGCCGGGTCGGAGCCGCCCATCAATTTGACGTCGGCAATCGCCCGCGCCTCGGGCGTGACCTGGTCGAGAACTTCACGACGCACGATGCCGTATCCATCCTGCGCGAAGATTTTCTGGACCTGCTCGGACATCGTAAAATCGATATAGAGGCGCGCGGCGTTCGGATGCGGCGCGCCCTTCATCGCCGCCGCCGCATACAGCACATAGGGCGCGCCTTCCGCCGGCATCACCGCGCGGACCGGAAGCCCCTTGAGGCTCTGAAGGTCGCCAAGGTTGAACGGCATGTAGATCGCCATTTCACCGCGCGCGACGCGCCGCGCCGCTTCGCGCTGCTCGCGCGTGAACTGGATGTCCTGGGTCGCCAACGCCTCGTGATAGGCCTTGCCGAGTTTTTCTTCCGTGACGTAAAACAGCACGTAGCCGCCGCCGACCGCGCGCATGTCGTCGGACAAGATCCTGCCCTTCCATCTGGGATCGGTCAGGTCGCGCCAGCTCTTCGGCTCCTCTCCCGGCGGCACCAGCCGGTTATTGACCAGCAGCGCATAATTGATGGTCATGACGGGCGATTTGAGGCCATCGTCCCGGAACGGCTCCGTCAAGGCGGCCGCATTGGGCACCGGCTGATGCGGCACGATCGACTTGTCCTCGGCGCTCATGATGAGCGCCTGGTTTTCCGAATTGAACATGACGTCGCCGAGATAGCGGCCGGCGGCCTGCTCGGTGCGGATCCGTTCGCGCAACTCGCTGGCGCGCGCCTCCAGTACCTGAACCGGAATGACGTATTTCGCCTCGAACGCTTTGGCGATCGCCTTGGTGGAGGGAACGCCTAACAGCGCCGTGTAAAGCACCAGACCGCCTTCGGCCTTGGCGGCGATGATGACATTGTCCCAACCCGCGACCTCGGCCGAAGCGCGATGGCTTGCGCAGAACAGCGCCAGGCCGGCAGACAAGGCGGCGACCAGCCGACACGGCAGAGCGACACGCAGCCCGGATCGAAACGCGATCATTTTTCCCCCTGTCAGTTTTTTTCGTTCGAGCGCCCGACCTCGCTTGGTCCAGCCGAGGTTACCGATTCAATGGACGTGCGGCTAGCCAATCGAACCTCATCCTGAGGAGCGCGCGCTTGCGCGCGTCTCGAAGGATGGGCCACACACGCGCCTCCGCATTCTCGCGACAGCCTATGCCCGAGGTTTGCAAGATCGCTCCGCCCCCAAAAAGAAGAGGGCGCACGCGACCCTCAAGAGAGGGCGCGGGGAAGGCCGGGTGCGCGCTGCACCCGAGGTCTCATGTGCAATGTGCATCAAAAGAAAGCGCACATGAGCATACAGGTGAAGCGGAAGCAGCCCGGCCTTCCCTGCGCGATGGCTCTACGGCCTGTATCGTGCTCTCCCTGGTGAATCGGAGCCTCTTGCCACCATCGCCCCCGGGAGGCGTTGGCCTCCCGGGAACTTGACGCCAGCCTTCCGGGCGTCAGGACCACACGACTTAGCCGTACGCGCCAGCATCGCTCGTCCACGCGCACAAGCGCGTGGCGACGCTGCCGCGTCCACCGCATCCCACGCCACGTTTCACGACGATCATGATACGCCCCTCTTCGGGGCACGGGACGGCAGAGATTGTACAGGTGATTTGGGGTGGGAGCAAGAGATATTTCGGAAAGACCGAAACTATAGGCATAAAAGAACTAGTCATGGTCGGAATATGCGCACTAGGCCAGTTCGCTGGACTTGCGGAGCGCCCGCTATTTCGTTGTTTTCTTCGTGGACTCCGCTTTGCGAGACCCTCGATCCTCAATTACCAACGTTTTTTGTTTAGTTAGGCTGGGTCGATGGTTGTTCGCCGCAATCGTGAAGTCGTGAAGAACGCTGAAGGCACATTAATACGTATCAGTATTTGGAATGCCAACAATTCGGACTGGATTTTGTTGGCGAAACGTCACTGGTTCAGCTTGCTCTGCCGCCAAAACGGCATTTGTTTTCGCTTGCGCTCTTTGCGCATGTCGTAACCTTCTTGCTAATCGAGAAACTGTTTGACAGTGAGTGGTTGAGCGCACTCCCACAAGATCAGAAGACACTGGTTGATGAGTTGGTGACCAATGCAGCCGAGCTCCGAACTCGTCGACGACCTCACCAGCCTATCGCCTGATCGATCCGTCCCGGTAGTTTTAGTCAAAGCCAATGTCTGCCGGAAATTGGAACCCTTGTTATCGAAAGACGGGTCACTTTGCTTAATGGCGGCAAGGCCATCTACTTTCCTGGTCACGGAAACCAGGCGAAATTCAAAAGCCAGTTTGCTGCTGCTTTAACTAACATTGAGCTGTTGCGGGCGACCCTTGCGAGCCGCGCGTCTGGCAATTCACCGCTGAAAGGGCTTTAATTCTCGCTCCGGCATCCCCACCTAGTGACTATGGCAACATGGCAATCACCCAAGCGAGAACCCGCAAAGACCAAGGACCAGCTTCGCGAAATGCTGGCCGAGGCCGTCCGCAATACGCAGGCTGAGAATAAGCGCCTGCAGCGCGCCAAAGAGTGAGGGTGGCCTAACTCATAACGTGAGCGTGCTGGAGATGAAGAATGCCAACGGGGTTATTCCGTACTAATTACGGTTCAGCGCAGGTCGATTATGACGGCGTCAGCATCCCTATTCCCCGCTCGAAGTACGATGAAAATGGGTACAAGCCGAATTTTGACGACCTACCGCTAGAAGCCGATTATTTGGCCGCTCAGGAAAAGCAAAGAGCTGCCGAAGCCAAGAAGCATTTATAACCCGTACCGTGCGCCGCCGTCGGGTGGGCGCGACGAGCACACGCAAAAGCCGCCAAGGTTTCCCTCGACGGCTTATGCCGTTGCATTTGCGTAGAGGTGTGCTGCGCCGAGCACCGCTCGGACATAGCCTAGCCTGCTAGCCGCCGGACGCAGCGCCGTCATTGAATGAGGCGTTCCGATGCGTTGCCGGTGTGTCGGGTCAACGTGTCCCGATACAATCTGTGCTGTCACCAACGCTGATGCTGATCAAGCCAGCGATGCTGTCCTATAGATACGAAAACGGAGCGCCTTATGCCGCCTTCCCTACTCCTCGCCCTTCTTCGCGCTCGCGGTCTTTTCCTCCGCCGTGCACGAGATCAGCAGCGTATAGCCCCGCGCATTTTTCGCGATGTCGGTGGTCTTGAGGTCGCCTTTGGTCTCCGCGGCGGTCTGATAGGCGATCGCGCTGTTGTCGAGAAAATCGCGCAGCATTCCGGTCTTGATGGCGAAATTGATGTTCTCCGGAAGGTCGCCGGTTGCCTTGGCGACTCTCAGCCAGTCCAGTTTGCTCGTGACCACGCCGACGATCTGGCCGTCGGTATCGAGCAGCGGGCCGCCGCTGTTGCCGGGCTGCACGGCGGCGCTGATCTGCAAAAACCTGGTATCGTTCCTGAGGCCGCCGAGCGAACTGACGATGCCGGTGGTGACCGTGAAGTCGGAGGTCAGCATGCCGTGAAACGGATAGCCGATCGCCACCACGCTGTCGCCGGAATGCACCGGTCTGTCGCGGATGGTGGCGATCTCCTTGAACGGGTTTGGGGCCTGCAACAGCGCGAGGTCGTTGACCGGATCGCTGGAGACGAGACGCAGCTTGACCGGCGCCTCGCCGCCGAGATTGCCCTCGATGTCGCCGACGCAGCCACGAACCACGTGCGCGTTGGTGACGACATGACCGGCGGCGCTGATGGCAAAGCCGGTGCCGCTTTGAATCATGGCTTTGGCCGGCTTCGACGGCGGTGCCTCCGCGCTCGCAGCCGCCGGCTTCGGCAGCGCCACCGCGAACTCACCGGCATTGCCGATGCCGTTTTTCTTGATCGTGGCAACGCAATTGGCCAGCGACGGCAGCAGCTGCCCGGTCTGGGTCAAATTGAGCTGGATGAGCTGGCCCTGGGCGAACGCCGTCATCACCTTGGCCTTGCGGAATTGGCCGATCAGCGCGGAGTTCGCGGGCATGCTGACCTTGACCAGATTGGCCCCGATCGGCAGCCCCTGCACATTGATCGCGGCCTGGCCGTCGAATGTCAGCGCCAGCGGAAAGCCCGCACCGGGCGTCAGCTTCCAGCTCTCGTGCGCGAAGCCGAGCGTCCAGCTGTAATCCTGGCCGACCGAGACCAGGAAGATGATGCCGTTCTGATAGGTCGCGACCGCGGCGCAATTGGAAAACGCGCCGCTCTTGTCGTCGGTATAGGCCCCACCCTTCCAATTGCCGACGGTGATGGAGCCGTAAGGGCCGCGCGCTTCAGACGCGGACAGCGACAGCGCGAAGGCCACGCCCAGGAAAACAACGATCGCTTTGATGGAGGTCTTCATTCTTGCTACTCACGATGACGTTACCATCATAAGTGGCAATGAAATCGGTGTGCAAGCGCCAGGGGGACGCGACCTTGGACCAGGAGAGACGTTTTAGCGGGATTTTGAGGCCTGGCGGAGAGAGTGTCGGTCAATCCCATTGAAGGACAAGCTGTTTTTTCGTTCCAGTACGTTTGAGCCACGGTCCTGGTTACCGGAAAATTGGCCTAAGCGGCCGTTCAAATGGGCGAGCGTTATGGGCGCCTGGCCACGACAGCCTTTTCCAGCGCAGCCGCCAGATCCTTCGACGTGTAAGGCTTGGATAAATGCCCAAATTCGATCGATCGATCTGCCGGCAATTCGGCATATCCCGTCGCCAAGACGATCGGAAGCCGTGGATGGCCGGCTTTAATTCGTTGCGCGAGTTCGAACCCGTTCATTCCCGGCATAGCATAGTCGGTCACTACGACGTCGAACGGCCCATCGGATTCCAGCAGCTTCAAGGCGTGGGAGCCGGATTGTGCCTCGGTCACGGAGTGCCCGAGATCAAGCAACATATCGGCTGCGCCCATGCTCACCAGGATGTCGTCATCGACCAGCAAAACCCGTAAACTTCTCGCCTCGGCCGGCTGGATGGGCCGAGTTTCTTCTCTCGCCGCCGCAGAACTTTCCTTTGCACGCGGTAGCCACAGCGTGACCTTGGTGCCTTTGCCCGGCTCGCTTCCAATCCGCATGGCGCCGCCGGACTGCGCCGTAAATCCCTGCACCATCGAGAGACCGAGGCCCGTGCCCTTGCCGACACCCTTGGTGGTGAAGAAGGGCTCCTGAGCCCGTGCCAGCGTCGCCGCACTCATGCCCTCACCGGTGTCGGTGACAGTGATGCAGACGAATGGATCCCGCGGCAGCCCGATCCGCGTGCCGTGGTTCTCGTTGTGACAGGCAATCGTCAGTGTCCCGCCTTGCGGCATCGCGTCGCGCGCGTTCACCGCAAGATTGATGAGGGCCAGTTCAAGCTGATTTGCATCGACCTCGACCGCGCACACCTCCGGCAGGATCTCGATATGAATGACGACATTCGGGCCGACCGAGTGACGCAGAAAATCGAGCATTTCCGGAATCAGCTTTTGCAGGGCGACGAACTCGACCTTCAATTCCTGCCGCCGCGCGAAGGCGAGCAGGCGCGTCGTCAACGTCGCGCCACGCTCGGCGCCCAGGATGGCGCGATCGAGCAATCTGGAAACCCGTGGATTGTCGGGAACCGCCTTTTTCAACAGGCTTAGGCTGCCAAGTATGACGGCCAACAGATTATTGAAATCGTGCGCGACGCCGCCGGTCAATTGGCCGATGCTCTCCATCTTCTGGGATTCGTGCAGCTGCTGGAGCGCGATCTCACGCTCGCGCGTACGCTCGTCCACGCGGCTTTCCAGCTCTTCGTTGCTTTTCTGCAGCGCGTCCCGGGCGTCACGCAAGGCGGCATCGGCCTCCATCCGCTCCGTCACATCGCGCCAGATCGTAGTCACAAAATTCCGCTGGTCGGCCCGCCAATGTCCCAGCGAAACGTCAAAATAACCCGACTTTCCGTGCTTGTGTCGGCCGACTACCGATATCGCGTTCTCGGCCTTGCTGTCGACCGAGGTCTGCGCAAGCGCCTGCAGCAGAGGACTGCCGGGCTCGAGCAAGATATCGATTTGTTGTCCCAGCAACTCGGCATGGCTGTAACCCAACACGTCGTCGACCGCGCCATTGACCCACTGGATGTTGCGATTGTCATCGATGGTCACGATCGCGTCCGGTGCGGAATTGACGATAGCGTGATAGCGCGCGTTCTGTCGCTCCCGCAAAACAC
This sequence comes from uncultured Alphaproteobacteria bacterium, assembly GCA_963699465.1. GTDB lineage: Bacteria > Pseudomonadota > Alphaproteobacteria > Rhizobiales > Xanthobacteraceae > Bradyrhizobium. The sequence goes on along the minus strand of CAVOTZ010000019.1, from coordinate 24,959 downwards.
GCTCGCGCGTCACCGCCACTGTGACGTCGGTGATCTGCAAAAGGCAGTAACTCGCGTGCACGGTCGATACCGGACGCACCACGATATTATGCAGCAGCGGCTCGCCGCTCTCGTCCTGCAACGGCAGCAATTCGTTCAGAGTGTGGGTCAGGATGCTCGAACTGCCGGCACGAAATGAGTTGTCGATGACTTCAGTCAGACGGGTGTGCTGCACCTCCGGGAACACTTCGAGAAGAGTCTTCCCGAGCACGTCCCGAGCCTTCCGGCGTGAAACACGGGCAATCCATTCATTCCAACCGACAATACAGCAATGGCTATCGAGCACGACGAGGCCGATGTCGACCGTGTCAAACACCGGACCAACCACGAGATCGGATGCGTTATCCAGCATGGCCTGAGGGTTGCTTTTCGATACCACTGACGAAATCGTTCACGATGTCCTTGAGGGCGGCGATCGACGGCAGATCCATGAGGAGCGCGATGAAACCATGAACGTTGCGCTTCTTGATATTGAAATCGATATACAGGAACAGGACAAACTGCCCTCCCGAACTGGTCTCATTGACCTCGAACAGCCTGGCTCCATCGCCCCGGACGATGGAAGGCAGCGACATTCGCATGGTCCGGTGCAGAACATTCGCGATCGTCGCGAGGCAGCCGTTCAGAATGATGTTGCCGGTCTCGGCCAGCGCTTCCTGCTCCAGATCGATGACATCCTCCAGGGAATGTTCGTCGCCGACAATCGCGCGGACCAGTTCCAGGCTTTGGGCCTCCGGAAAAATCAACAGCGCCCGGCCCGCAAATGGCCCTTCGAAGGACTGCTGCACGGCGACGAGCTTTTTCGCATTGTTGCGCTCCACCAGCTTCGACGCGGCCTGGCGCGTGACAATCTTGACCGCGGGCACTGACAGAACCACTTCCTCGCCGACCATTTGTCGCAGGCTGTGGGCCGCGCGGCTGACCCCCATATTGGCGATTTCGGCGAGCGCGTCCTGCTCAATATCGGTGAGTTGGTCCGCATCTTCCGTCATGGCGCCGCCCTCTTCAGGCGAAGCGCGGCGCCTGAAAGAAACGCGGCCAGGGCCTCATCTGTCAACGGCTTGGGGATGAACCCGGCGTTCAGCCCCCGGGCGCGTCCGATGATCTCGTCCTGGATATTCGCCGAAACCACCGCGACGGGCATGTCTGGATGGCTCTGACGTATTCTTGCGACCAGTTCCAGACCATCCGTTCCCGGCATGTTGAAATCGATCAGCGCGATGTCCACCGTGGACACGGCGGCGAGCGCCTCGTCGGCATTGGTTGTTTCGACCAGGCTCCATTCCGGCCGGATCCGTCGGAACGCGCTCGCCATCACCATCCGGGCAAGCTTGCTGTCGTCGACGACCAGAACTTTGTAAGGCATTCGGAGTTTCTCGTGGCTGAGAGCGCCTGCTCGGCTGCGGTTTGAAGGCTTGACCGTTTAGCTCTAACGCCTTGTCGCGAGGGGGTAAATGGCCGTCTGCCGGACTTGTTCCATATGCGCGTGACCGCTGTCCGACATCATCCGCCAGCCCCGTTTTGGGGCAGTTTCGGTCCCAGCCATTGCGCGACCCACGCGTCGCCACATGGCCCGACCAGGACCCTGCCCGACGCCAGGACGAGCTGTAGTACTGCGGTGTGCAGCTGATGGCAGGGCCGCCAGTCGACCTGCGCAGCCGGCATGGTCTGCAGCATCTGCAACAGCGGCTCGGCATCCTCGACCGGGCATACCCCCCCCAGCACGATCACGCCATCGTCGCCGCAACGAACCGTCATGGCAATATTTCCTTTACATCCAGCACCAGCAGGATCTGACCGTCGCCCAACAGGGTCGTCCCGGCATAGCCGCGCGCGTTTTCGAGCAGCCCTTGCATCGGCTTCAGCACGACATCCAGGCGGTCCCGGATGGCGTCGACTTCAAACGCCGCGATTCTCCCGGCAGCCTCCATGACGACGACAAGTCTCGCCGCAGCGGCCTCCTTCGCCCGTTCGGGCAGTTTCATGAGCTCGGCCAATGAGACCACCGGCACAATGCGCTCGCGCAGCACAAAGCCGAGGTTGTTCTTGATCCGGCTGATCCGGTCGGGCGTGACACGCACCGTCTCGGTCACTGCGTCCATCGAGATGCCGAACAACTGGCCCCCCGCCTCCACCACCATGATACGCGACATCGCAATGGTCATCGGCAGATCGAGCCGCACCGTGGTGCCGGTTCCTAACCGGCTTGCCAGCGAAACCCGGCCGCCGATCTGCTCGATCACGGTGCGTACGACGTCCATTCCGATGCCACGGCCGGAAATATCCGAGACTTCGGCCGCGGTCGAAAAGCCCGGCGCAAACACCAGATCGATGACCTGCTGGTCGGCCAACACGGCGAGTTCATCGGCCGGCACCAAGCGCTTCTCGGAGGCCTTCCGCCGCACCACCGCCGGGTCGATACCGCGGCCGTCATCGGTCACCTCGATCAGGAACCTGTCGCCGATCCGGGATGCCTCGATCGAGATCGTTGCCGTCTCCGGTTTTCCGGCTGCCTCCCGCTGCCCGGGGCTTTCGATGCCGTGATCCACGGCGTTGCGAACCAGATGCACCAGGGGTTCGAAAAGGCGGTCCACGATGGTCTTGTCGGCTTCCGTGGTCTCACCGCGAGTCACCAGGGCGACATTCTTGTCGAGCTGGCGCGACACGTCCCGGACCAGCCGGGAAAGCGATCGAAACACCTGCGTCATCGTCACCATCCGCAACTGCAGGACAGTGCCATGCAGTTCGGCCAACAGGCGATCGATGGCGTCATGATCGCGTCGGATTGCCGCGGCGACCTCATGGCCGGCAAGCTCGTGTTCAACGATCTTGGCGGAATGCGCCAGGGCGTTCTTCACAACAATGAGTTCGCCCGCCAGATTGACCAGGGCGTCGATTTTGGCCTCGCTGACCCGGAGCACCCGCTCGGCCGGCCGTCCCGCGGTGTTTGCCGCTCCAGCGCCCGCTCCACGACCGTCCTCCGCCGCGGCTGTCGATCGTGTACCGGCGAGTTCAACTCGCGCCTGTTCGAGCGCCGCCAGCAACGGTCCGGGATCGTTCTGAACCAACGCCGCGGCGCCGGCGCGCGCTACCGTATCTGCCAATTGCGGTCGATCGGCGTGATGCAGGGCATTGGCCGCGACACGTGCGGCAGCGCCGGTGCAACCGGCGAAATCGTCGGTTCTGCCGGAAACGCGCAGCAGCTCGCACTGCGCGTCGATGACCGCACGGACCAGGGTCACGCCGGCATCGCCGTCGTCGGGCGGTGTAGCCGCAAGCGCATCCAGCGGTACGCTGGCGATATGCACCTGATCCGGCACCAGCCGGAAGATACCGGCAATTTCGTCACGGTCGGCGGCGCAAATGGCCTGCAGGCGCAGATTGCAGGCATAAGGATCGAAATCCGCCAGAGGCGCAAAGGCCTCGCGCGGTTCGATGCGAAGGGCCAGCAAGTTGGGCACCTGCCGCATCAGCTGCAGCGGATCGTCGCCGTTATAGAAGCAGCCCGCGATCGGCTGGTAGGAAATCGCCACGGCGGCTGACGCCTGTTTTGGTAGCCGGGAAGCGATCGCGTCGTGCTCGGCCGCGATCAGGCGCGCCGCCCATTCCGGCAGACGAGCCTCGATCCCTTGCGTTGATTTGGAGGCGGTCGATCCCGGCGGCTGCCGGTTCGCCTCGGCGGGCAAAAATGATCGCAGCCGTTGTGCCAAGATGCGGCCGTCCTCGCCGGCCTGGGCGGACAATGCACCGGACGCCTCAAAATCGTCGACCCAGTGTGACACCTGATCGAGACAGGCCAGTGCGGCATCGATGATATCGGGACCGCCGCCGAGTACTCCCTGCCGGACGCTGGCGAGCAGATCTTCCGCGGCGTGCAGCATGATGCCCATGGCCGGCAGTTCGACCACGCCCGCAGAGCCTTTAAGCGTGTGAAAGGCGCGGAACACCCGGTCGATCCGCTCAGGCGAGGCGCCGTCGCGTTCCAGGACGATAAGGTCGTCGGTGGCCTGACGGATCAGCTCGCGGGCCTCGGTGACGAATTGCTCCTGCAATGCACTCACGATGCGGCTCCTGTGAGGGCGCAGACATATCGAACCAGTTCGGCTTCCGCGACCGGCTTGACCAGATAGAAGTTGGCGCCGGCCGCTCTGGCAGCGGCGACATCCCGCGTTTCCGCTTCGGTTGAAATCATAAGCGCCGGCAGCGTCGCCATCTCGCCCGCACCGCAGCGAAGCGCGCGCAGAAAGCTGAAGCCGTCCATTCGCGGCATGTTGACATCGACAATCACCAGATCGAACGGCTGCGACAGCGCCCTTTCCATTGCCTCGATGCCATTGATCGCCTGCTCGACCTCGAAACCGGCCTTCTCCAGGGTCGAACGGTAATAGAGCCGCACCAGTGACGAATCGTCGACGACCAGGATCCGCGCTCTGGCGGGCGCGCCGACGTCAACCATGATCCGCCTCCGGCCTTTGATAGACGATCGCGTCGGGAAACCGACATACGCTGAACAAGGGGGATATCCGACTCATGCTTTCCGAATGTCCAAGGCAAATGTAGCCGCCGGGCCGCAGACAGTCATAGAGATTTTCCGCCGCCTGGCGCCGGGACGCATCGTCAAAATATATCAGGACGTTGCGGCAAAAGATCAGGTCGAAATCGCGGTACCGTAACATATCCTGCGTATCGATCAGGTTGGCGCGGGTGAACTCGATGGAGCCCCTCAGTCCTTCGTCGATCTGATGATTGCCGTCGCCGAGCGGCCTGAAATAACGGCTAACGATGTCGCGCGACAACCTCATCAGCGCCCGTTCGCCATAGATGCCCTCGGCGGCGGCCTTGAGCGCCCTTGTATCGATATCCGATCCGACAATCTCGATATTGTAATTGTCGACCTGGGGCCAGTTCTCCATCAGCCAGAGGGCGATCGAATACGGTTCTTCGCCGGTCGAGCAGGGTAGCGACCATATTCGGATGGTGCTCCCCGGCGGCTTGAGAGCGACGATGCCGCCGAGCAGGCTGGAGGTCATGCAGCGGAGCTGGTGATCCTCACGATAGAAATAGGTCTCGTTGACGGTAAACGAATTGATCAGATGTTCGATTTCATGATCGGCATCCGCGCGCAGCAGCGAGAAATAGGCCTGAAACGATAAAGAGCCGGTCGCAGCGATGCGGTCCTCGAGACGGCGATCGATAAAATACCGCTTGCCCTGGGTGAAGGACATGCCGGTGCGACGGTAGAGAAATTCGCAGAAACGCTGGACTTCCTCCGGCTCGATATGCACGGATCGCGACTCTGGGCGCCCTGAGCCGCTCATTTCCTCTAGCCTTCCGAACCCGATATGCGCGCGATCGCCACCGAGACGGCGAACGGCAGAAACGGCGTATCGGCAAAACGCGCCGCGCAGTTTTCCAGCGCGGGAATAGCCTGCGACGTGCCGACTTCCGTCAGCACGTCGATCGCGGCGGCGCAGACGTTGGGATGCTGTTCGCGCTCGATCAGGTCGCAGAGCAGCCGGGTGGCTTCCGATGCTTTCATGTTGCGCGCCAGTTCAGTCGCAAGCAGGCGCACATCGGAGTCTTCGTCGGCGAACAAGGGTGGCAGGAAAGGTGCGATGGCATCGGGCAGCGCCTGCAGGGATTCGATCGCAGCCGCGCGAAGCCCCGCATCCTGCGAGCGCAGACAGGGCAGTATCGCCGCCACGCTGGCGCGATCGCCAACCCGCATCAGCGCCGTCATGATGGCTTCGCGCACCCGCGGCACGGTCTCGCGATCCAGCGCTGCGGCAAGATCCGGCACGGCTTCGGCGTGCCCGGCCAGCGCGCGTGCGGCTGTCCATCGGCTTTCTGCGTCGGAACTGGCGAGGGTGGGTCGTGGCGCAATATTTCCGCTGTTGCCGGAGCCCTTCGGCGGCCCTCCCTTAACAAGTGGCATGGGCACTAACCATCTCGATGATCGTTGCGGCGATATCATCCAGCGGCCGCACAGTTTCGGCGCCGCCATTCTTCACCAGTTCGCCCGGCATACCCCAGACGATCGCGGTCGATTCCGCCTCGGCGATGGTGCGGCCGCCGCCTTGCCTCAGCCGCTTCATCGCCTCGGCGCCGTCGTTTCCCATTCCGGTCATCATCACGCCGATCATGTGAGGGGCTTCGAAATGTTCAAGTGCGCTGGTGACCATGCGTTCCACGCTCGGATGCCACAAATACTGGGCCTTCGCCGGCACCGGCATCGCGATCAGGCCGGCGGCCCGCGGCGCCACCATGACATCGGCGTCGCCCTTGCCGACATAGACGGTGCCGGGCTTCAGCAGCATCGGCTGGTCCACCTCGACCACATTCAGGTGGCACTCCCGGTCAAGCCTTTTGGCAAAAGCGCCGGTGAAACTCGCGGGCAGATGCTGGGCAACCAGCACCGGCCAAGGAAAATTCGGCGGCAGCTGTGGCAGCACGATGTCGAGCGCGGCCGGACCGCCGGTCGAAGTGCCGATCAGCACCAGGCCCGGCGGAGCGCCCTTGCTTCCCTTGCCCGCAGCTGCGCCGGCCTTGGGCTGCTTGATCGCCGGTGCGACCGCCGGCCGGACCCGCGTCGCAAGGCCAGCGCCGCGGATTTGATGACGGACACGCTCGGCCAATCGCAGCGTGCGCCGGATGCGGGCATTGGCCGCGGCCCGAACCTTCTCTACCAGCATCGGCCGCAACCGATCGATCTCCAGCGAAACGGTGCCACCCGGCTTGGCAATAAAATCGACGGCGCCAAGTTCAATCGCCTCCAGCGTCGCCTCGGCGCCTTCGGCGGTCAGCGAAGAGATCATCACCACCGGACGCGGCGCCTCGATCATGATCTGTCCAAGGCAGGTCAGACCATCCATGCCGGGCATCTGGACATCGAGCGTGACCACCTGGGGATCGAAAGATCGCACCAGGTCGAGCGCCTCGTTGCCATTGCGGGCCAGACGAATGTCGAAGTCACCTTCCTGGACGAAAATGTCTTCGAGTAACTTGCGCATCAGAGCCGAATTGTCGGCGATCAAAAGCCTGATCACCGGACCGTCACGGGTACGTCGAGTTCGGTGGGACGGAATTTGGCCAGAACATCGGCCTCGACCTGGTCAAGCAATTGTGCCGGATCGACCAGCGGGACCATTCGTCCGCTGGCTTCCAGATTGATGACCCGGGAGATCAGGCGCATCTGGTCCGCCGACAATTCGGGCGCGGGCTGGATGGCATCGATCTGCACTTTCATGATCTCCGATACGCTGTCGACCAGGAAACCCGCGATAACGGCGCCGATTGCCACCATGAGAATGCGCTGCGAGCCGGCATGTTCCGTCATGCTCAAATCAAACCGCCGGCGCAGGTCGACGATCGGCACCACGCTGCCGCGCAGATTCATCACGCCGTCGATGAACGCGGGCGCCTTCGGAAGCCGCGTGAAACGATCGGGCGGCCGCGCAATCTCGCCGACCGCCGCGATCGGAATTCCGTAGTCCTGATCGCCAAGGCGGAAAATGATGAACTGCTCGTCTGCCATCGCGTTTGCTTCCGATTGCGAGTCAATCTTCCCTGCACTGGTCTGCTCGGCAAGAATTCGACGAACCAGTTCGGACCGGAAAAGCCGGTCCGGGGACAGCAGAGCGACCAGACGCTTGCCGTCTTCGAGCCGACAGATAGAGGCGATTTCGGCGTCACCGTCGCCGCGGGTGAGCAAGGCCGGCGCCGGCTCGATGATGTTGGGATCGACCCGCAATATCTCCCGGGTCGCATCCACCACTACGCCGACCGCACCATCGCCCAACGACACCACCACGACCTTGCCGCGCGGTCCACTGCCGTCGTCGGCCGCCATCCCAAGCAGCGCACGGAGCGACACCAATGGCAGCAGGCGGTCGCGCAACGTAATGACCCCCAGCACAGCCGTTTCCGGCCGGGGCAGCGCCGGGATATGGTCAGGCAACGGAACGATCTCGCGCACGCGGTCGAGCGGAAGCGCATATTCCTGCTCGCCAAGGCGAAAGCTCAGCAGCGAAATCGCCTGGATCTGCGTCGCGGCCGGACCGCCGATGGCGACCGGCGACCTGGTGGTAGCTCCCGTAGTCGAGACGCCGAGCCGGGTGAACTGACCGCTTAGCAGCCGCGAAGGATTCAACAGCTTGATCGTGCTCTGGCCTTCCGCGCCCTTGATCACGCCGTCCAGCAGCGCCGGATCGATGCTACCGGCACCGGCATCGTCGTGTTCGAGTTGATCCACGGCAAGCGCCATCAGGCGATCGACCCGATCGACAACAAGGCCGACCGCAGCGCCTCCGCGCAGGACGGTGACACGCGTCTGCTCATCGGCTTTCGCATCCGGCAGATGCAGCAGTGCCCGCAGGCTGACGACTGGCAAGACAATCCCGCGCAAATTGGCCAGGCCGAGCAGGCTCGGCGGCACCAGCGGCATATGGACCAGATCGGGCAGCCGGATGATTTCGGCGATGGAGGTAAGCCGTAGCGCGAACGATTCTCCGGCAAGCTGAAAAATCAGCAGATTCTCCGAGGCAGCCTCCCCTGCTCCCGCCACCGGCGGGTCCGCGGCCGCCGGCAGGTCGGCCATCTGCCGGGGTTGCTGACGTCTACTGGCCATCGCGACGCTGAATGGTTTCCGCGAGCGAGGCAATTTCCTCGATGGCGGCAGCGAGATCCTCGGCGCCCCGAGCCTGCTGCTTGGCCGCGGCCGCGGCTTGCGCCGATGCGCTGGCGGCCTCCTCAGCGACCGAAGCGACCTGTTTGGCGCTTCGAGCGACATCCTTCATAGAGGCAAGAATGGCGTCCGCGCTGGCGCCGATCTGCTCGTTGACGGAGGCGATCAGGCCGACGTCCTTTTGCACGACATCGAAGCTTGCCAACACTGCATCGGTCTTCTGGTTTTCGGCTTCCGCTCCAGCGATCACGCGCTCGAGTTCGCGGCGAACCGCAGCGATTTGACCTTGGATCGCGAGCACCGTGTCCTTGATGCGCGCGGCGTTCTCGCCGGAATCGCGAGCGAGGCTGCGGATATCCTTGGACACCACGGCGAAGCCCTTGCCGAATTCTCCGGCGCGCGCCGCCTCGACCGAGCCGTTCACCGCAAGCATATTTGTCTGGATCGAAACGATTCCGATACTGTCGACAATCTTGTCGATGTTGCGGCTGATGGTTTCGAGACCTGCGATCAGATCCAGGCTCTGGCGCGTCGTCCCTATCGACCGCGTCACGCCTTCCGACAGGCCGGCGATCTGCAATCGACACTCGCCAAGCATCGCGTCCATCCGCCTGGTTCGTTCCAGCGATTTGGCGGCGCTCTCGCGGAACGATTGCGCGGTCGTTTCGACCTGGGTCATCGCCGCGCTGGCTTCCTGGGTCGCGGCCGCCTGCTGTTGGGCACCGCGGCTGATCTGATCCACCGCACTCATGATCTGCGCCGCCGAGCCCGACATCTCCTGAACGGCAGTCGATAGCTGCTCGGCCGCGGAGGCGAGTTGATCTGCGCTGGCATCGCTGGTCGTAATCGACTGGAAGTCGGTGGCGAGCGCCGACAGGGATCGGGATGCCGCCTGACTTTCGTCGAGCACACTGGCCTGCTGTTCGACGCTGCGAAGCGCCTCTGCGGCGGCGGCGGCCTGCTCTTCGGCAGCGGAGGAAATAATCTCGGCACCCTTCTGCGCCTCACGCGCGGCCGATTCAGCCTCCAGCGTCGCAAGCGCAATCGACTGGCTTCCCTCTGCCAAAATGCCGACTTCTTTTCGCAGCTCGCCGAGCGCGAGAACGACGGTCTGGCTCTTCTGAGCCTCGCTGGTGGCCGTCTCGGCCGCGGTCCTGATAATGGAAGACACCGAGCCGACCTGGGACTCGATCTGCGCGGCAAGATTCTGCACGTCGCGCGCGCTCTTTTCGGACGTCTCGGCCAGTGCTCTCACCTCATCGGCAACGACCGCGAAACCACGGCCGTGATCGCCGGCTCGCGCAGCCTCGATTGCCGCATTGAGCGCGAGCAGATTGGTTTGGTCCGAGACATGGCTGACGGTCTTGGTGACGTCGCCGATGCTGGCCGCTTGCTGGCTCAGCTGCGCCATGATTTCGACGGTCCCTGCCTGCCGGTCTCCGTTGTGCTTGATGTTGCCGGCCCACGTCCCGATCTGGTTCGAGGTTTCGATCAGCAGCGTCTCCAACGCGTCGGTCCGGCGCCGCGCGCCCTCGGACCGGTCGCGTGACTGCACCAGCGTTGCGGCGGTCGAGGTCGCGACCCCGAGTGTCTCTTGAGCCGCGCTGGCGGCTTCCTCGGCGCCGCTGGCGATCTGCTCCATCGAACGGCGAAGTTCCTCGGCAGCCGATGCTGCCTCGGTGATCCCGGCCGAAAGCTCCTCGGTCGCCGCCGCAATCCGTTCTTCGATCTTTTGCTGACGCGCGCCAGAAATGCCGCCGCGGGCGGGTTTGCGGCGCTGGTTCGGAACGGAAACGGAACTTGCCGCCGATTGAGCGCTCGCCCGTCGCTCCGCAGCCCTTCCCGCGCCGAGCGCCGACGTTTTCATCAGGGATTTTGGACCGCTCGCCGCGAGCGTCTTCAAGGGGGCCGAACTCTCCGAGTTCGAGCCGGTCGAGCCGGTTTGCGGCGGCTTCCCCGCCGGTCCGGGCCGCCGGGGTTTTGGCGTGAGATGCTCAGTCATGCCGGGTTTTTTCCGCATTGCAAGATCCGTATTCTCAAAGATTGCCAACAGGTTCGGCATGGAAATCGTCGTTGGCCGCAAACTACGCGGTCTGCGCGGGCTCATACAAGCGAAACAAAGGTTCCCATCGAACCCCGGTTGTATCAAACTGGAGCGACCGACCGCCACCCGCGACGCCACGAATGTCGACCAACGGACACAGCAGCAGGAGTCGGGCGGCCCCCAGGGGAACAGACGCTTGATGACATCCGATCCATTCGTGCCGTTGACCGAGCTTGAGCGTGATGCCCTTGCGGAACTCTCAAATATTGCAATGGCCAAGGCTGCCAACAGCCTGCGCAAGATGATTCAGCACGAGGTTCTGCTGGCTGTGCCCTCCGTCGATATTCTGACCAGCGCGGCGGCCGCCCACCTGGTCGCGAAACCCAATAATCAGCAGCTGGTCGCGGTGCGTCAGGATTTTGCCGGTCCGTTCTCCGGCCGGGCGCTTTTGATCTTTCCGGAAACCAACAGTCTCGAACTAGTCCGCGCGGTGGTGGGCCGAGAACTGGCGCTGGAAGACATCGTGGACCTGGAAGACGAAGCGCTGGCGGAAACCGGCAATATTATTCTCAACAGCTGGGTTGCGACGATCGCCAACCTTCTGAAGAGCGCGCTGAAAATGTCGCTTCCAATCGTTATCCGCGGCGACGGGCAACGCATGTTCGAGACGACCACCTCGACCCTTGTGTTGTTCTTGCATATCAAATTCGAGATTCATCAAAAGCAAATTGGTGGCTATGTGGCGTTGCTGATGGACATTCCGTCCATCGATGAACTGCGATCCTTGATAGGGGGCTTTGTCGAATCCCTCTCGCAAGACGAAAATACCGGACCGGCGATGAGCAAGCCGTGAGTGGCTGAATTCACCGGAAGGGCTGGGTTGCGCCACAAGCGGCGCCTCGCAAGTCCAAAGCGGCACCGCACCAGAAACGACGCTGAGCGCTGCGGCGACTTTTTCAAGATGACGCCTGAAACCAAGAGTAGCCGGCTGTACTGATCGCACGATCGCATTCTGGGCCAGAGCCACAATGTGTGGGCCTCAATTCCTGTCATCATCGTTCAGAACACTGGATTGTCGTGCGCGGTACCGCGCAGGTCACCGTAGACGAACTGTTCAAGACGGTTCACGAGAACGAATCAATCTACATCCCGATCGGCGCCGTGCACCGCTTGGAAAATCCCGGGAGGATTCCGCTCGAACTAATCGAGGTTCAAACGGGCAGCTATCTTGGCGAGGACGATATCGTACGGATCGAGGACGACTACCGGCGTTTGTAGATTTCGAAAGGCGCCAGCACCTTAGCGGTGATCACGACTGCCATCTCGGGCGGCAGTCGTGATCGCACCGAGTCTCCACCGATAGTTTGCGCAAAACGGCGTGGAGGGCCAAGGCGTCGAGAGCACGGCCAAGCTCCTCGTGGGGCATAAGCGCTCCTCGCTGACTTTGGTCGTTGTTCCAAGGAAGACCGCGTGGGAGCTTCGTCGGTTTATCGAGAAACTCAACTACGGACGTGCGGTTATGAGCGCTCTTAGGCGTGAACCAAAACGACACTCTAACCGCGAGCGTTTCGTCAGTTGAGCCGTGAAGGGATTCTCGGCGGAAGAACTTTCCGCCAAGCGTTATTGATCTTGCGTCGAAATTCGGCGAACCGTGGGCTTCACCCACGACTGCTCCCACGTTGCTTTCTGTTCCCGCCAAACAACGAGCAGTGCCTCACGCCGAAGAAAAGTGTACGGTAACAAAACTGCTGATCGACGCGGCGGCGGCAGCGACAACTTCGTCGCGAGAGTGGCCGCTTCGCGCCACAGGGGGTCATTCCATAACCGCTCATTCCGCGAAATCGAGTCCGGCTGAGCGTTGTTTTTGCCGCCGCTTCGAACAATGGGATTCAAAGGAGAACAGAGCGGTGGCGGAAGAACCCTCCTCCGAACCCACGCCGAAAAATTACAGCTTGCGCGAAACATTAGCGCAAAATCGCGGAATTCTTCGGTGGCTTTATACAGGGGAGAGCGTAGCGTGGCGGAGATAAGGCATTTTCGGTCTTTCTCGACCAAAACCCACCGTTCGAGCTACGGCGGAAAACGGAGTTTCGCATCCGGCAAAAACCTGTTCCGCCAGAGCATTATCGGTTCTGATAGAATCAGAGCCGAAGCTCTGGCTTCTTGTTTTGACGCGTTTTCTTCACGCGACCGGCTTCCACTTCGCTCGAAAACGCTCTAATGGCCGGTCGTCGACACCGATGTCATCGCGCGATCAGCGAAAGGAAAATTGCCGTCGCGCCGATCAGCCTAATCGCCCAGGCGTCTGCCTCCTGGAGGCAAAACCGACGGACAGACACCCTACAAAAAAATTCTAGTCGGGCAGCCTCGTCAGCCGCGGCCGCCATATCCCGAGGATGACGTTCATCGTCGCTACGATCAGCATCACCCAAAGCGAGCCCCATTCCGCGCCCAGCGATCCTCCGAGAGCAGAGGGATCGACCTCATGAGCCAAAGCACGGGCACTTAGTTCCGCCTCCTGCTGCATCGGGCCCTGAATCGCCGCGAAGCCCCATTCGAAAACCAGGACGCCCGAAACCAGTTTGGCCCACGCCCATCCGGCACTCTGATAGGCGCGGTTGACGGCCATTGCCAGCAAGCCGGCGATCAAGGTAAGCCCGATCGACGGGAGAAATATCCACGTCGCGACGCCACCCATGGCCTGGCGCATGACCGCATATTCGGACAGCGAGGCCGGCGCCGGAGTGAAGCTGAGCAGCACGAGCAGGCACGCCACCGCACCGATGAAGCCGATCGCTCCCATCGTATGCATGAATTTCATCAACCGTCGCATGGCATCCAGACGATAGCAGCGCAATCTTCAGGAAAATCCCCGGTTGACTCCAGTTTTTCAGTCATCAGTGTGCGACCGCGATTCCAAACGTTCAATCATCATTGGGCGCGCCACCCTCGAATGCAGATGCGAACCCGTCAAAGCGCGCCGGATTCGCCGGCCTCGAGCCGCTCGTTCAGCCGCTGGTCGACGATCTGCACCGTGCGGTCGATATCGGCGTTGGGCATCCCGATCTGGGCCGAGATCAATTTCACCAGGAGGTCGACGCGTTCGATGAACGGCGCGCCGTTGGCGACCGCACGTGCTGCCGACGACGGTTTTAAAAGGCTTTCCGCCGCCTTGGCGTATTTCTCGAACGGCACCTGGTCGGTCGGATCGGCGCCCAGCTTGCGGGCGACGGCATCGACATGGTCGTAGATCGATTGCGACAGTTTTAGATCGTCGTGCACCGCCTCGCGGATCGCCTTCGGTTCGTGCAGCGTGATGCAGCGGTAGTTGCCGGTCAGCAGCATCGACCACTTGGCCAATGGCACGAACAGGGAATCGAACACCTTGAGTTTTACGGGCACATCCATGCCGTCGATCGTCACCGCGTCGATGTCGGCTTCGAGCTCGCGCAGCAGCTTCAATACGGTCGACCAAGCAAGATGCACAGCGGCGTCGCGGCGACGCCGATGGCCAGATCGCCGCGCTGTTGGCGCCGCTGATGATCCACCGGCTCACCGTGGCGTTGCGCCGCTTGCGGCCGGACCTTGCGGTGCGCGCACAGCCAGGGCCGCTCCACGCTGCTCATGATCGCCGCGCTGCGCCGGGTGGGCGCGCAGGCGGCGGTGATCGGCATGACGCAACGCCGCATCCGGCCGACGGCGCGCCGCTGGAGTTCGCCTTGCAGCGCGCGCTGATCCGTCGCAGCGACCCGGTGATCGTGCTGTCGGAGCACGTGGCCGCGGGACTGCGCGCGCAGGGCGTGGTGCGGCCAGGCGTCGCGCTGATCGTCGCAGCACACCCACCGGTCGACTTCAACGTCTCCGCGCCGACCGGCGCGCATGACGGCCCCCACGACGCCTGCTGATCTTCGGCCGGCTGCTGGCCTACAAGGGGCTCGACCTGCTGGTGGGCGCCTTGCAGCTCCTTGGTCCGCGCCCGGACATGACGGTGCGGGTGGTGGGCGAGGGTCCGGAAAGCGCCACGCTGAGCGCGCTGCGCGCCCTGCCCGGTGTCACCGTAGAGAACGCCTGGGTGCCCGAGAGCGAGGTCGGTGCGCTTTTGTCGTGGTCCCGATATCCTGGTGCTGCCCTACCGCGAGGCCAGCCCAGAGCGGCGTTGCGGCCGCCGCGATCGCTGCGGGCAGGCGGGTGGTGGCAACACGGGTCGGCGGACTGGTCGGGCAGTTGGGCAACGAGAAGCGCGCGACTGCCATGCGCGCCCGAGGCGGCGGCGCTGGCGGCAGCGATCAGGACGGCGGTGGACCTCGCCGGCGAGGCTGCCGCGCCGCCGGCGAACGCGAACGAAGGCTGGCGGCATTTGGCGCAGCTCGTGCTGGAGGTGATGAAACCCACTCCCTCACCTCTCCCCATGGCAGAGGTCGGAGCGCGCCAAGCGCTCCGGGTGAGGGCCGCGCCGCCACGTCAGGGCATTAACATCCCCGCGCCTCCCTCCCGGCTTGACCCCCGGCCAGACGCAACCCATTCTGCTTAACCGTGCAGCATCCGAATTGGGAGGACGACGCTCATGCCGCTGCTCGCCACCGCCCTGCTCCAGGCAGGTCCCGGGGATAGGCAGGCCTCATCGCCAGGATCAAGGGCATGGACCACCGGCTGCGGATGCTGGAGTTCCGGCCCAACCCAGGTCGTCCGCCGCCGATGGCGCGGCAGCTTCCCCTGCAGGACGGTGGACCCGCAGCTTCTGGGAGCTGATGGTCGCGCTGGCCATCCGCGATCATTGCCGCCCCGGCCACGTCGTGTTCGACGTCGGCTGCAATGCCGGCGGCATGGCGTTGATGATGTCCCGCCTGGTCGGTCCGCGCGGTATCGTGCTCGCGTTCGAGGCCAGCCCGCGCATCGTCGACAAGACGCACTACAACCTGGTGAAGGTCGTATGCCACAACGTGACACTGTTCCACCGCGCCGTGTGGCATAGCACGGGTGCGCTGGTGCACATGGCCGCGGGCTCGCATTTGAACGACCGCATCGATGCCGACACAACCGGCATGCCGGTGCGCACAGTGGCGCTCGACGACCTGGCCGAAGCGGGCGATTTCCGTCCCAGCTTCATCAAGATGGACATCGAGGGCGCCGAGTTTGATGCACTGCGCGGCATGCCCCGGTTGCTGGCCGATGTGCGTCCTGTTCTGGTACCTGGAACATTCGCCGGACGATATGCGCTGCCATGCACTGTTGACCGAGGCGGCCTATGCGGCCGTCGACCTGTCCACTTATCGGCGGATCGGACGGGCCGAGGATTTCCGTCGTGACGCTGGCGTTGCCAACGTGCTGTT
The DNA here is from genome assembly GCA_963699465.1 of uncultured Alphaproteobacteria bacterium. Lineage (GTDB taxonomy): Bacteria > Pseudomonadota > Alphaproteobacteria > Rhizobiales > Xanthobacteraceae > Bradyrhizobium. Next base: position 8,863 of record CAVOTZ010000019.1, on the reverse strand, counting down.
CGTGCCGGATGAGCGCCTTGCAGGAAATCCCGTATTTCGGCGAGGCCACGCCGCAGCCGGTGGCAGAGCTCCTGGCCACGCAGTTCAGGCGCGCGGCCAACGGCGACATCAGCCTGGCCGAGCCGCTTGACCTGCCCGCCGGTCGATATCTGATGAGCGTCGATTTCACCGCCCACGGCACCGAGAATTCCGCGCGTTCGCCGGTGTGGATATCCGATGGGCAAGGTGATCTTCCGGTATCACACCTACACCAGTTTCATGGCGCAGATCTACGCGGACTGGGTGATCCAGCTCGACCGCCCGGCTGAAGGGTGGCGCCGTTCCTGCGCTTCCTGGAGGGTGCCGACCCGACGCTGCGGTGGAACGGCGTTCGCGTGGCGCGTTTGCCGGCGTTCGACGGCTGGGCTGCGCCGGTCATGGAGTAGGCCTCGTAATGGCGCGAGCGTCCAGCTTTACGCGCTGCGGGTGAACCACATCGAGCCTCCACCTCGCCACGCATCGTCACGACCGTTCAGATAAAACGGCGGCTGCGCGAACCAGGCATCGAATTGCGGACTGCGGCTGACCCAGGCGGTCGGGAACACAGGCCGCACCCGCTCCCGCGCACCAATCAGGTAGGCAGCCAGAATATAGGCCTCGCTCCAATACCAATTGGTGAACATATCCGGATAGTCCCATGGCAAAACGATATCGTGCACGTGGACCAGCACGCCCGGTCGCAGCCGTGGCAGCACATCGATCATGAACACGGTGACGTCGCTGTTCATGAAAACCCGATGCGAACCGTCCAGGAACAGAATGTCTCCCGGTTGTAACTGATCGAACCGGGCCAGGTCACAGGTCTCCAGCCCTCTTGCACAACTTCATCGCAAATCGGATCGATTTCCGCGCGCGGCTCCGGATCGATCGAGATGATCCGGGTCGGCAGCGCGTGATCCCGTATGGCGCGCCGGGCGAAGGTGGTTGAGGCACCCGAGCCGATCTCAAGATACAGCGACGGGCGATTGATGCTCACCATGGTGTAGAGCGCTGCCAGATCAAACGGCGCGAACGGGCCGCCTTGCCAACCCGGGTCAGGGCGACCGGATCGGAAGTCGCGCGGGATCACCTGAAGTTGCCGTGTCATGCCCTGCATCTGCTGGAGCACTTCGTGGTAGGCGGCATCATGTGCGCCGATCCATTCCGCAAGTGGCGCGATGATTGGATGCGTCGCGCGCACCACCGCGGTTGCAACTAGCGTGATGGCTGGTATTCGAGGCAATTTGCATACTGGGCATACTGATTTCCCGGTAAAATTTCATACTTGGAGCCACGCGTTCAAACTCAGCAGCTTCCTCAGCGCCGCGTCGCGCTGATCACGAAACCGGGACAGGGCGGCAACGACATGGCCGCCGCTTCACTAGCCCCGGATCAAATTGTCATCTCTCCGACTCCGCTGTCGACGAATACTCTGTCGATTGCAGCTGTTGACTACCGTGGATGCCCCAACGCGCCAGGCAAGAGAGGGTCAGAACGTCACGTTCGTCATGCAGTCACCACGGAGGCACCGGCCTTGATACGGAGACCTTTCGCATCGCGTTGAGCGCCGGGCGCTCGCGGGGATCAGGGTTCGGATCAAGCCACGCGGACACAGAGCAGTGACCACCGTCGAACCAACTGCCCGCGAGCAAGCAGCACATGTCCGATGCGCTCGAATGCGTAGTTTGACAACAGCGCCTGACGGCGGCCTCCGTGTTAACGGCACCATCGACGAACAGGTCAGCATGGATGTTAATCGACAGATGCGGTCGATACGTCCCGATGGACTGTGGGCACCGCGCAGGACATCGCTTCAAACCCCGCCTCCACGTCGATCTTGATCACCGAGGGCGGGAACAATGCGGCAAGGCATCATCATCCAACGTGACGACCGGAACGGTATATGCCGGTGCGATGCGGCAGACATGACGGGCGCCGCGAGCGACGACGCCTCTGGCTCCAGGGTGTCGACCCAGTCTCGTCCTGCGCATCTTCGCGAAATTCGAACTCGCCAGGTGTGTCGGAGACGCCAACCGGGCGATCGTCACGCTTTCGATCCGCTTCCGGTCCAACATGGCAATAACGAGGCGCGCGCCGCGACGGCGGATTCGTACGCGATGATGGTTACCTTCCGGCGAATTGGTCGGCGATCGGCAATGCGGTGGCGCGGTTCGCTGCGCCAACATCAAGGAACGTGGCGCCATCGGCCAGTCGGTCCATCATCCAGCCCAGGGTGAGGGGTCCCCACCCAGAGCGAGATTGTGCCATCCGGTTCCCAATGGTCACAGTGAAACATCGTCTTCACAGTGTCGCATGACAGCCCCAATTGGGGCGCCATTCGGCTTTACATGAGATATGTCTCGGGAGACGCAACACTCAGCACGCGGCGCAGCATTGCGCGCTCTGCCTCGATCCCCGCGTCCCGCAACACGATCAAACGTCGTATCAGCGGCAGGCGGCGCCCACGCGACGCGCCGCGCGACGAACACGACATGCATGACGTCAACGTATCCGAATCCGGGCCGGCACCAGTGCCGCAATGCAGCAGTTCTCATTATGGCGAGCGTCCCGCCATCGTTTTACCTCTCCCTTCGGGAGAGGCTCGGAGCGCGTAGCGCTCCGGGTGAGGGACTTGCCGCTAATCCAATGGTTTGTGCGTGCCGCGCACCCTCACCCGCCGCTTCGCGGCGACCTCTCCCCGAGGGAGAGGTGAAATGGCGACGCGACGTTCGTTGCCGTGCAGTCATGCCCCGCTCCAGGACCACCAATGCTGTCGTACCGGTTGTCGTTGAACACCTTGTAATGTGGCCGAACCGGCAGGTCGAACAGCAAGCGATGACGATCCGCCATCGGGCCCCGCGCGGATTTCACCTGGGGTTAGTTCTGCCGCGCGGCGATCACGCCAAACGGTCCGCCACCGACGGTGCGCGGCAGTTCATCCAGCCGCCGCAGCATGTTCACCGCCTCACCGGTCGCCTGCGCCGCGCGCCGCGACCATTCCGTCGGACATCCGGACGTTCCAACAGATATCGTGCCAGCGCATCTGCCAGATCGAAATCGCTGCTTAGATGGCCGCAGAACGATTCGCGGTAGTCAAGTCCGGTCCGCAGCAACGCCATCGCGTCCTCCACCGGCCTGGCATCGAACGCATATTGCTTTCCCGCCCGCGTGCGCCACAGATACCAGGCGCGCAGATCCTCAATCTCCGCGCGCGGATGCGCCTCGTCCGCGCCTCGGGATAATTGTTGAACACGTCCAGCGCCCGCGGCACGTGCAGCGACCGGATTGCGGCAGGATGCGGTTCTTGAACTCGGTGTCCCCGGCCGCGCGAGAGTTTCGTGATCGAAACCAATGGTGGCTGATGCTGCGCCGGTACAGCCCACCGACCCAGGACAGGTAGCAGGTTTCCAGATATACCCGGTCCTGGTGGTAGCCGCTGCGATCTACGGCATGACGTCGCCGACATAGACGCCGTTGACGTTGATCCGGTAACGATGCTGTGGGCCATCGCCCGTATCGATGTCCGCGTTAGCAATACGAATAACTGAAACCAGTAGATGCAGAACATAACCGTCATTGAACGCGGACGTCGATTGGGCGATGGCCGACAGCATCGTTACCGAGGTTGACGCGAACGGCGTCTATGTCGGCGACGTCATGCCGTACGATCGCAGCGGCTACCGCCAGGATCTGGTGTATCTGGAAACCTGCTACCTGTCCTGGGTCGGTGGGCTTTACCGGCGCAGCATCCACGACCGATTTGGTTTCTATGACGAAACATATCGCGCGGCCGGGGACACCGAGTTCAAGAACCGCATCCTGCCGCACATCCGGTCGCTGCACGTGCCGCGGGCGCTGGGTGTGTTCAACAATTATCCCGAGGCGCGGACGACGGCGCATCCGCGCGCGGAGATTGAGGATCTGCGCGCCTGGTATCTGTGGCGCACGCGTGCGGGCATGCAGTATGCGTTCGATGCCAGGCCGGTGGAGGACGCGATGGCGTTGCTGCGGACCGCACTTAACTACCGCAAATCGTTCTGCGGCCATCTGAGCAGCGATTTCGATCTGGCAGATGCGCTGGCACGATATCTGTTGGACCGTCCGGATGTCCCGACGGAATGGTCGCGGCGCGCGGCGCAGGCGACCGGTGAGGCGGTGAACATGCTGCGGCGGCTGGATGAACTGCCGCGCACCGTCGGTGGCGGACCGTTTGGCGTGACCGCCGCACGGCACACCTATGCCCAGGTGAAATCCGCGCGGGGCCCGATGGCGGATCGTCATCGCTTGCTGTTCGACCTGCCTGTTCGGCCACATTACGAGGTGTTCAACGATAACCGGACGACAACATTGGTGGTCCTGGAGCGGGGCACTACGGCACGGCAACGAACGTCGCGTCGCCACTTCACCTCTCCCCCGGGGAGAGGTCGCCGCGAAGCGGCGGGTGAGGGTGCGGGGACGCACAAACCATTGGATTAGCGGCAAGTCCCTCACCCGGAGCGCTACGCGCGCCGACCCTCTCCCGCAGGGAGAGGTAAAACGATGGCGGGACGCCGGCCGTTATGAGGACTGCTGCATTGCGGCACTGGTGAGCCGGCCCGGATTTGGAGACGTTGACGTCATGCATGTCGTGTTTCGTCGCGCGGCGCGTCGTGTGGGTGCCGCCTGCCGCTGATACGCCGTTTGATCGCGTTGCGGGACGCGGGGATCGAGGCACAGCGCGCAATGCTGCGCCGCGTGCTGAGTGTTGCGTCTCCAGAGACATATCTTCATGTCAAGTCAATGGCGCCCAATTGTGGCTGCCACGCGACACTGCGAAGACGATGTTTCACTGTGCCCATTGGGAACCGGATGGCACAATCTCGCTCTGGTGGAGACCCCTCACCTGGCCTGGATGATGGACCGACTTGCCGATGGCGCCACGTTCCTTGATGTTGGCGCAGCGACCGGCGCCACCGCATTGCCGATTGCCGACCGATTCGCCCGGAAGGTAACCATCATCGCCTACGAACCCGCCGTCGCGGGCGCGCGCCTTGCTTATTGCCACGTTGGACCGGAACCGGATCGAAAGCGTGACGATCCGCCCGGTTGGCGTCTCCGACACACCTGGCGAATTCGAATTTCGCGAATATGCGCAGGACGAGACGGGGTCGACACCCTGGCAGCCAGAGGCGTCGTCGCTCGCGGCGCCCGTCATGTCTGCCGCATCGCACCGGGCATATACCGTTCCGGTTGTCACGTTGGATGATGATGCCTTGCCGCATTGTTCCCGCCCTTTGGTGATCAAGATCGACGTGGAGGGGTTTGAAGCGCATGTCCTGCGCGGTGCCCAGCAGTTGATCGGGACTATCGACCGCATCTGTCGATTGACATCCATGCTGACCCATTCGTCGATGGTGCCGTTAACACGGAGGCCGCCGTCAGGGCGCTGCTGCCAAACTACGCATTCGAGCGCATCGGACATGTGCTGCTCTGCTCGCCGGGCAGTTGAGGTCGATGGCGGATACTGCTCTGTGTTTTTGCGTGGTTTATCCGAACCCTGATTTGCCGCGAGCGCCTGGCGCTCGAGCGCGATGCGAAGGGTTGCCGCATCAAGGCCGGTGCCTCCGTGGTGACTGCATGACGAACGTGACGTTTTTGACCCTCTCTTGCCCTGGCGTGTTGGGGGATCCACGTAGTCGGCAGCGTGCAATCGACAGAGTAACCGCCGACAGCGGAGTTTGAGATATGAGCAATCTGATCCGGGGCGTAGCGAAGCGGGCGGCCATGTCGTTGCCGCCCCTGTCCCGGTTTCGTGATCAGCGCGACGCGGCGCTGAGGAAGCTTGCCGAGTTTGAAGCGCGTGGCTCCAAATATCAAATCTTACCGGGAAATGAGTATCCCCAGATGCGATTCCCCTCGAATACCAGCCATCACGCTCGTTGCAACCGCGGTGGGGCGCAACGCATCCAATCATCGCGCCACTTGCGGAATGGATCGGCGCACATGATGCCGCCTACCACGAAGTGCTCCAGCAGATGCAGGGCATGACACGGCAACTTCAGGTGATCCCGCGCGACTTCCAATCCGGTCGCCCTGACCCGGGTTGGCAAGGCGCCCCGTTCGCGCCGTTTGATCTGGCAGCGCTCTACACGATGGTGAGCATCAATCGCCCGTCGCTGTATCTTAGATCGGCTCGGTGCTCAATCACCTTCGCCCGGCGCGCCATACGGGATCACGCGCTGCCGACCCGGATTATCTCGATCGATCCGGAGCCGCGCGCGGAAATCGATTTGATTTGCGATGAAGTTGTGCGAGGGGCTGGAGACCTGTGACCTGGCCCGGTTCGATCAGTTACAACCGGGAGACATTCTGTTCCTGGACTGTTCGCATCGGGTTTTCATGAACAGCGACGTCACCGTGTTCATGATCGATGTGCTGCCACGGCTGCGACCGGGCGTGCCGGTCCACGTGCACGATATCGTTTTGCCATGGGACTATCCGGATATGTTCACCAATTGGTATTGGAGCGAGGCCTATATTCTGGCTGCCTACCTGATTGGTGCGCGGGAGGGGTGCGGCCTGTGTTCCCGACCGCCTGGGTCAGCCGCAGTCCGCAATTCGATGCCTGGTTCGCGCAGCCGCCGTTTGATCTGAACGGTCGTGACGATGCGTGGCGAGGTGGAGGCTCGATGTGGTTCACCCACAGCGCGTAAAGCGACGCTCGCGCCATTACGAGGCCTACTCCATGACCGGCGCAGCCAGCCGTCGAACGCCGGCAAACGCGCCACGCGAACGCCGTTCCACCGCAGCGTCGGGTCGGCACCCTCCAGGAAGCGCAGGAACGGCGCCACCCTGGCCGGGCGGTCGAGCTGGATCACCCAGTCCGCGTAGCTCTGCGCCATGAAACTGGTGTAGGTGTGATACCGGAAGATCACCTCCCCATCGGATTCCACACCGGCAAACACGGAATTCTCGGTGCCGTGGGCGGTGAAATCGACGCTCATCAGATATCGACCGGCGGGCAGGTCAAGCGGCTCGGCCAGGCCGATGTCGCCGTTGGCCGCGCGCCTGAACTGCGTGGCCAGGAGCTCTGCCACCGGCTGCGGCGTGGCCTCGCCGAAATACGGATTTCCTGCCAAGCACTCATCCGGCACGAACAGCACGTTGGCAACGCCAGCGTCACGACGGAAATCCTCGGCCCGTCCGATCCGCCGATAAGTGGACAGGTCGACGGCCGCATAGGCCGCCTCGGTCAACAGTGCATGGCAGCGCATATCGTCCGGCGATTGTTCCATTACCAGAACAGGACGCACATCGGCCAGCAACCGGGGCATGCCGCGCAGTGCATCAAACTCGGCGCCCTCGATGTCCATCTCGAGGAAGCTGGGACGGAAATCGCCCGCTTCGGCCAGGTCGTCGAGCGCCACTGTGCGCACCGGCATGCCGGTTGTGTCGGCATCGATGCGGTCGTTCAAATGCGAGCCCGCGGCCATGTGCACCAGCGCACCCGCGCCATGCCGACACGGCGCGGTGGAACAGTGTCACGTTGTGGCAACCAGCCTTCACCAGGTTGTAGTGCGTCTTGTCGACGATGCGCGGGCTGGCCTCGAACGCGAGCACGATACCGCGCGGACCGACCAGGCGGGACATCATCAACGCCATGCCGCCGGCATTGCAGCCGACGTCGAACACGACGTGGCCGGGGCGGCAATGATCGCGGATGGCCAGCGCGACCGTCGGCTCCCAGAAGCTGCGGGTCCACCAGTCCTGCAGGGGGAAACGTCCGCGCCATCGGCGCCGAGACGACCTGGGTTGGGCCGGGATTCCAGCATCCGCAGCCGGTGGTCCATGCCCTGGATCCTGGCGATCAGCCTGCCTATCCCCGGGACCTGCCGAGCAGGGCGGCGGCGAGCAGCGGCATGAGCGTCGTCCTCCCAATTCGGATGCTGCACGGTTAAGCAGAATGGGTTGCGTATGGCCAGAATGACCGGGAGGGAGGCGCGGGGATGTTGATTTCCCTGACGTGGCGGCGCGGCCCTCACCCGGAGCGTTGGCGCGCTCCGACCTCTGCCATGGAGAGGGTAAGGAAGTGGGCGCCATCGCCTCCAGCACGAGCTGCGCCAATGCCGCCAGCCTTCGTTCGCGTTCGCCGGCGGCGCGGCAGCCTCGCCGGCAAGGTCCACCGCCGTCCTGATCGCTGCCGCCAGCGCCGCCGCCTCGGGCGCGCATAGCGTCGCGCGCTTCTCGTTGCCCAACTGCCCGACCAGTCCGCCGACCCGATTCGCCACCACCCGCCTGCCCGCAGCGATCGCGGCGGCCGCAACGCCGCTCTGGCTGGCCTCGCGGTAGGGCAGCACCAGGATATCGATCCACGACAAAAGCGCACCGACCTCGCTCTCGGGCACCCAGGTGTTCTCTACGGTGACACCGGGCAGGGCGCGCAGCGCGCTCAGCGTGGCGCTTTCCGGACCCTCGCCCACCACCCGCACCGTCATGTCCGGGCGCGGACCAAGGAGCTGCAAGGCGCCCACCAGCAGGTCGAGCCCCTTGTAGGCCAGCAGCCGGCCGAAGATCAGCAGCGTTGGGCCGCCATGCGCGCCGGTTGGCGCGGAGACGTTGAAGTCGACCGGTGGGTGTGCTGCGACGATCAGCGCGACGCCTGGCCGCACCACGCCCTGCGCGCGCAGTCCCGCGGCCACGTGCTCCGACAGCACGATCACCGGGTCGCTGCGACGGATCAGCGCGCGCTGCAAGGCGAACTCCAGCGGCACGCCGTCGCCCGGATGCGGCGTTGCGTCATGCACGATCACCGCCGCCTGCACGCCCACCCGGCGCAGCGCGGCGATCATGAGCAGGTCGAGCGGCC
>CAVOTZ010000018.1:0-345512 GCA_963699465.1 uncultured Alphaproteobacteria bacterium | reverse complement strand
CTACGGCAAGATGATGTGGGCCTACAAGGGCAAACCGCTGTACGCCTGGAAAAAGGACGCCGCCCCCGGCGACATCACCGGCGACGGTTTTAACAACGGCGTATGGCACGTCGCGATCCTCCCTATCCCGCCACGGAGGTACGGCGTATCTCTGCGGCGCCAGCCGTATGACCACCCGCCGACAAAAAGCCCGGTCATTGCTGACCGGGCTTTCCGCCGAAGGCTTGCGCGTTTTCACCGGATCTGAAGATACTGGAGAAGACCGGAAACGCACCTTGTAGCGCCTTGAACGCTCGCCCGTTGCCATCGCGGTTGCGGGGTAGAAACCTTCTCCAGTAGCTTTGACGGCACGCTGCCTGATCATTCATCGATTCAGGGCCGCGCCCGCAGTCTTTGCCGCGCGTTCGGCCGCCTGAATTAGCGCTCCGCGCCGCCGCAATATGTCGCCGCTGATCGCATCGCCAGCTTTCTCCGGAGAGCCGGCATCGAACGGCGGCTTCGGATCGTACTCGATCAGCAATTGAATGCGCTTTGCCGTCTCCTCGTCGGCAAGCCGCGCCGCGATAGTCAGCGCGAATCAATTCCGGCGGTTCACTCCGCCGGCCGTCACCCTGTTGCGGTCTTCGACGACGCGGTCTTTCTGTACGATCGCGCCCATGAACGGCAGCAAGTCGCGCACGTACCAATGCGAGGTGGCACGATAGCCTCTTAACAGGCCGGCAGCGCCAAGCAGAAGCGACCCCGTGCATATGCTCGTGACTATCCCGGCGCTTCCGCCCTGCGCCTTCAGAAAATCCGTCGTCTCGGCGTCTTTCATTGCTTCGACCGTGCCCTTGAGACCGCCAGGCACGAACAGGACGTCGAACGCTTCCAGCGAAAGCTCGAAAACCGCGCTGGGAGTTATCGGCAGCCCAACGTCGGGTATGACCGGCTGCAAGGTTTTGCCGATAAGATGGATGTCCGCCTGCATGATGTTGAACACGGTCAGCGGGCCCACCAGATCGAGCAGTATCATATCGCTGTAAACCAACATGCCGATGCGAGGGCGCTTTCGCGGAGTTTGTTGCGCGCTAACCGACGATGCAATTAAGCCGGCGAACGACGCGAGCACCATCGTCGTGTTGAATCGCCTTCGGTCCATCTATGTCTCCTGTCGAAAGAATCCGTCGCTAGCGGTTGCGCCTACGGTAATCCGGCAATCGCCGATGGAGCAGGGAGTTCAGCGCGCCGGTCAAAGGGACGTACACCTCCGGGCCTCAATCCTAATTTGGATATTTCGGGCGGAAAGCTGACGTAAGGCGGACCGAGCATCGCTGGGCACAATGCCAGGATAGCGATGAACAGCCTTCTCAGCCTCTTCCGGCGCATGCGTGGCCACGGCAAAGAAAACGGCGTCCGGTTTGCCACCTGTCGGAATCATAGCGACGACGATCCAGCCCGCCACCGCCAGATGCGTCGGTGGCGCATTATGTGTTGCCGGAGCGATTTCTTTTCTTTGAGTTTGAGACACTGGGCACTCCTCTGGCGCTCTTTCAGCCATTGCGATATTTCGAATAGGTGTCTCGGTCCAATCCTTTCGGCCTCCTTGTTAAATCAATGAACATGTCGCTCATCATTTTTGTAACTTCAGAGGGAGCCCTTTTTGGTGTGCCGGCATCATAGGGCGGCTCCGGCGCGTATTCCGACATCAATTGCACGCACTCGGCATATTGGCGGTCCCGCAACTGTCCAACGAGAGACAGTCCAAAATCGATCCCGGCCGTCACGCCTGCGCCGGGTAATGCGGTTGCGGTCGCGCACGACCCGACCTTCGGCCGGGATCGCCCCGAATACGGCAACAGGGAAGTCGCCGCCCAATGCGTGGTTGCCTTGTAACCCGTCAGCAGTCCGGCAGCGCCCAGCACCAAGGCGCCGGTGCAGACCGATGTGACGAACCTGGCGCGAGAACCACGATCCCTGAGAAAGCGTATCGTTGCGTCGTCTTGCATGGCCTCAAGAGTTCCGGACGCCCCACCGGGAACACAGATGACGTCAAGCTCCAGCGGGCATTCGTCGAACGACGCCGTCGGCTGAAACAGCAGACCGCTGTCGGTTTTCACGATGTCACGAGTTTTGGCGACGACATGCGTCGTGGCCCCCATCAGGCTCGTCAACATCTGGTACGGCCCAACCATGTCGAGCGCGGTGAATTCCGGATAGATCAGGAACGCGATCTTTTCCGTCCCGATCCAGTTCGCGGGCACGTGCAGACATCGCAGAATTCGACGCGGCTGGCTCCTGCCCGGCCGCAGCTTTATCCATGACCGGAAGACCGGTTGTGGCGAATGCCGCGGCCGACGCGCGAAGCAAATCTCGTTTCGAAAGCATGTATCAATCCTTCAATTTTTAACTTCCCGCGATGCTGTTCCAGAGTATCAGTACTTGTATGCAAGCGTGCCGTAGAAAGTGCGGCCGTCGCCGGGCGCCACCTGGCCGCCGAGCCAGGCGAAAGGCACGAAGTACTTTTCTCCCGTCAGGTTCTTGACGTTGAAGGACGCCCTGAAGTGTTCGGTCTCGTAGGCGATCTTGGCATCGACGGTAAAATATCCCGGTGTCTTGTACTGATCGAAGTTGTCGACATACTGCGAGGACGCAGCATAAATGCCGGCACCGATGCTCCAGCCCCTCAGGACGGCAGCATCAAACGCGTAATTCACCCACAAGCGACCGGAGTCTTCCGGGACGCCCATGGGTCGATTGCCTGCGGGTATTCCGGGGTTTAGCGCATCCGAAAACACGACGTCGGTATGGCCGTAGCTAGCCAGCACTTTCCAATTCTTGTCGGGCTGCCAGATCAGGTCGCCCTCGTACCCCTTCGATTCCTCGGCGGATCTCGGCCCCGATTCCGACGCCGATCTGAACCGGCACATTCTGCCGCTGGATATCGAATACAGCGATGGTGCCGGTGAGTTGGTCATTTATATTGAGTTTAAAGCCGCCTTCGAGTTGCTTTGAAGTCTCGGGTTCGATGTTGGTATTCAATGCCTGCGTGAACGGCGTTGCCATCATCCCCTCGCTGTAGCTGCCGTAAACTGACAGGCCGGGAACGAGATCGAGGACGGCTCCGATCCGGGGCAGTGCTTTGGTTTTATCGCTGCCAAAGGGCGTCGGCGAGTAAACACCTCCCAAATATGACGGATAGTCTTCGAGATAGTCGATGTTAATGCTCGCCCATCGCACGCCGGCCAGAATGTGAAGGCGGTCGTAGATCGTCGATTGCAACTGCGTATATGCCCCCTTGGTGACGTAAACGCTGTTGAACTGGAAAAACGGAAAATACGTCGGCGACGCGGGGTCTGGATCTGTGTACGGCGTAGGAAAGCCAGGGTTGTTCAGCAGATCGACGGGCGGAACGCCCAAATCTGCGTGCATGAAGCCGCTGTCCGTCAAGCGGCTGTAATCCGCTCCGGTGAGCCAGATGTTCTGCGTCGGTCCAAGACGAAACCTGGCTTGCAGGTTGGGATTGATCGTGAACTCTTCCTGCCGCTGCGCGAGGTCGATATTGGCCAGGCTCCAGGTGGTCGGCCCAATATCAGGTGCGGCAGATAGGGTCGTTTGCGACTTCTGGTCTTCGCTCGACTTTGACCAGCGCGTCTTGAGATTGAACGACCAAAACTGATCAAGCTGGCGATCGAAGGTCACCGTAACGCCTTGCACCTCGGTGATGCTCTTTGGAATATTCGTTGGGCCAATGAAAAGGTCAGGGTTGAGGCGGAAACTCCCTGCAACGGTTCCAACCGCCGGCAGCCCTTCATAGCCCTGCTGCTCAAAACGCGAGACCCGCCCCTGAATGGTCAGCGTCGTATCTTCCTTGTTCGTAAACGTCAGCGTGGGATTAAATGAATAACGGTCCTGTTGCACCACATCGACGAAGCTGTCGGACGCCGTGTATTCGCCAGTGACGCGGAACAGTACGGTCTTGTCCACCGAGAGCGGTTGATTGACGTCGAAATACGGCCGCCAGTAATTGTTGGTGCCGAATGTTACACCGGTCTCCACGCTTGGCTTATCGGTCGGAAGCTTGGAGATGATATTGACCGCACCGCTCGTCGGAGCGCCCGTTCCCCCGCCGTACAAAATCGCGTTCGGACCTTTCAGGACCTCGATCCGTTCCACATTCGCAATCGAATCGCGGTCACCGGTATCGTAATTGACGGGGAGACCGTCGAGCCATTGCTGAGCGCCAAACCCCCGAATGGTCAGCGGATTCGGCAAGCCCGTCGTGCCGATGCCGAGGTAGTTAGGACCCTGGGTGTTCGAAGCATTCTGGATAGCTTCGGTCACAGAGATACTGTTCTGGTCAACGATCACGCTTCTCGGAATGACCTGGATCGACTGCGGGATTTGTTCGATCGGCGTCGCCGTCTTGGTTGACGAGAAGGCGGACAGTGCCCGATAGCCATCGACAGGACCCGCCGTCGTCACGATGGTCCCTTGTGGGAATTTGAGACCCGGCAAATCGAGCGCGGGATTATACGTTCCGAGGGCGTTTGCCGGGACTGCCGGAGAGGGCTCGGCCGGCTTCGCGCTGGTGCGTTTGACGCCAGACTTCTTGCCCGCGACAGGAGTTGCGACACGACGGGTTTGGCCCGGTGCATCGATCGTCACCGGAGGCAGTGGCTTTTCGGACGATTGTGCGCGGGCAAGTTCGGGCGCGGTGAGAAAGGCGATCTGGAGCGCAAACGCGCTGACGCCGCCGAGGGCGGAGGTACGATACATGGCCGATAGTCCTGACGCTGGCGCGGTGGCCAATCTGACAAATCAATTCATCGGCGGGCCGCAGCCGCACCGATTGCGAAAGCTTTGCTCGGTCAGGAATTGAAGGGTGGTGCGCGCGCTTGGGCGTGTCCGCAGACACGCGAATCCCGCAATCGCGGGGCTACATCTTGCCACTCCACCCGCAACGAATGCCGGTAGGGTACGGCAACGACGGTGTTCGGCACGTCCAGTGACGTGCCGGCATGGGCCAGGCAACACAGCGCGCAGGCGCCGTCATGGGCGTGATGACCCGTTTGACCGGGCAGATCGGCCGGATTGACGGCCCCGCCGCCCGCGGCATGGCAGATGGCGGCGGCGCCTAGGGGGTCGGACGCCGCGATGCCGGCAGCCCAGCAGGCCGCGATCGGTGCCAGAATTTGCACCACCAAGGCCAACATGACGATCGGAAGAAATTTCCGTAACCGCCGCCGCATAAACCCCTGCCCTTCTCGATCCGGAGATTTAATCACCGGCGGAGTCCGAAGTCGAGGCCGGATGGCCGGCAATATCTTGCGGGCCTTCGGGAATTAACCGGCCATTTCCGGTGTCGTCGCGGCGCCGCGCATTGCTCGTTTTTTGCGAGCCGGCGGCCTGCTGGCCATCGGGTTGTCCACGTACCGCCCGGCAACCCTGGATGACAAAATTCCAATCGTTTCGCAGATTGCACTAATTTTGAACAATCGTTGCTGAAATTGGTGACAAGGCGAAAAAGATGGTCTACCAGTACGGGCTCAGGCTGGCCGCAAGGTCCAAAATCTGGTGGTCCAAGTCTGGTGGTCCAAGTCTCGGGAGGAGCCCTGGCGCGCACAAGCAGCGTCGCCCCGTCAATCAAGATCAAATCCAAGTTTGCGGGGAAATAGGGTCGACACAATTTTCAGAGCAGGGCTTCGTGCCCTGCTCTTTTTTCTTTGGCGCAGTACTTCTCGCCAGCAGGGAGCTGCGTCCTGCTGTTTTGCGCGACGTTGGTTTTCAAGACGCGCGCTGGCGCGCGCGCAACGCGCTGCGGATGGCGCCGACGCGTTTGCGGGAATGAATTGCTTCGTTATAGGCGACGTAGCTGAACAGCAGCGTGTCGCCATCATTGAGAAGCGTGCTGTCGATTCCCTGTCGCGCGGGATTTCCGTTATAGATAAATTCCCAGTAAAATCCCGCGTCCGTGCCCTGCTGCGCGGCAATGCCGTCGAAAGACATCACCTCGTAACCGAGCGGAACGCCAAAATATTGCAGGGAAAAATTGTACCCGGTGCCTGTCGCGTAGGCCTGTTCGAGCGCATTCTGTGCGTTCATGCCGGACGACCACGAAACGTTTGCCATCATGCGTACCACATTGCCATTGATAGCTATCGATACGGTAATCGGCATCGATACCCTCCTTAGATTGTTATTTTATCCATTATCTACCTCAAAGGGAATGCCGACAAGTGTGGCATCGACGCCGCAGCGGCCGACCGCTACAGCCTGAAGTGCAATGTGAAGTAAGTGTGATGTCCGCCCATCCGGTCGAACGCAGTTTCGAACTTGCCGCGGAGCGATGCGGGGATTTGACGCCACTGGTGTATCAACGCCTGTTCCGCCAGCATCCGGAGACCCAGGCGATGTTCCGCAGCGAAGGCAGCGACCTCGTCAAGGGTTCGATGCTGGCGCTGACCATCGATGCGATCCTGGATTTTGTTGGCGACCGCACCGGTCATTTTCGTATGATCGAATGTGAGGTCGTGTCACATGATGCCTATGGCACGCCACGCCATTTGTTCATCGCATTCTTCGGCGTGATCGCCGAAACGCTGCGCGAGATTTTGGCGTCCGATTGGTCGGGGAGATCGACGCGGCGTGGCAGCGCTTGCTGTCGGACGTCGACAAAATCATCGCGGACACCGCCACGTAATTTTCATAGCGTTTTCGAGCGAAGTGGATACCGGTTCGCGTGAAGAAAACGCGTCAAAATCAATAAACTAGAGCCCGGTTCTGATTCATCAGAACCGATAAGGCTCTGGACGCGTTTTATTCACGCGAACTGGATGGCTTAGCAGCTATTCCCGCTCCAGGAAATTCGAGCCGATGTCGGCCTTCTTCTTGATCGGGTCGTAGTCGCAATAAACGCCGTCGGCGAACAGCGTATAGCTCGCAATGACGGTGTATTTGTCGAGCTTGACCGAATTCAATCCGATGACCGAGGTGTTGGTCCCGCCGTTCCACTTGAACGGGGTCGAACTCTGCGCCTTTTCGCAGGCCGCAACCGCCTCGGCGAACACATGGCCTTCGACGAACGCCTTCACGGTGCGCAGTTGCGACCGACCATTTTCCACTCGATGTAGAAGGCGCCGGCAAGGCCGGCGACGATCAGGATCAAAAGTCCTGACGATGGTTCTTTGAAAAGTCATTTCCTCTCCCCGCAACCAATACAAACAATCGATCAGAGCGGCATCCCCATCAGCCTGGACAGCCGCTCGACGTTGAGATAGCCGGCATCATAGGCCAGCCACGCGACGGCGAAAAACACCGCCGAGATCACCGTGGTCCAGATCAGCTTGCGCCCCATCTGGGTCGCGACCGGCGCGCCGGGATCGGTCCCCGGAGCGCCCTCGCCGTCCTCATGCTGGCTGCGCACGCCGAACGGCAGGGTCAGGAACAGCACGATCCACCAGATCACGAAGTAGATCGCGAACGCGGTTGAGATTGTATAGACCATCGCGGCTTCAGGCCTGCTCGATTTCGACGAGCGCGCCGGAAAAATCCTTCGGATGCAGAAACAGCACCGGCTTGCCATGGGCGCCGATCTTGGGCACGCCGTCGCCGAGCACCCGGGCGCCCTGCCTGGATCAGGGTGTCGCGCGCCGCGATGATGTCGGGCACGTCATAGCAGATGTGGTGGATGCCGCCGTCGGCATTGCGCTCGAGAAATTTGCCGATCGGCGAAGCCTCGCCGAGCGGCTGGATGAACTCGATCTTGGTATTGGGCAGCGTCACGAACACGGTGATGACGCCGTGCTCGGGCAGCGGCACCGCGGCGGAAATTTCGGCGCCGAACGCCGCGCCATAGATCCTGGCGGCCTTCTCGGCATCCTTGACCGCGATCGCCACGTGATTGAGCCGGCCCAGCATGACGTTCCCTCCAGCCTTACGCTACGCTAGAAACTCACACGGTCAGAACGTGAACGTAGCACAGCGGCTTCTTGCCCCAATGCTCGTTGATCGCTGGCGCGCACCGCGCGGCGCACCAACTCCGCCATGCGCGTCGGGATCGCGCCGCCGCGCGCGCGGCAGGCCCTCCACGGTCGAGACCACCACGTCGAACACGATGTCGTCGATGACCTCGCCGGCGGTATTCTTCTCGGGGATCCCGACCAGATCAACCTCGGGATCGTCGGCCAGTTCGCCCTTGTCGGTCACCGCGATCGCCGACGAAGGCGCAGCCGGCAAAGGCCAGCCGGCGCCGCTCGACCACCGCGCGCGACTTCGAACTCCTCCAGGATCGAGCCGTCCTTGTACAGCCGCCCCGACGGCAATTGCTCGATCACAGCGGGATCGCCCGGTCCGAGCCTGACCAGATCGCCGTTGCGGCAGACCAGCACCTTGGGCACGCCGGCGGCGCGCGCCAGCTTGGCGTGCTCGAACAGATGCAGCGCCTCGCCATGAACCGGGATCAGCAGCTGCGGCCGCACCCAGGAGATCATGTCGCGCAGTTCGTCGCGGCGCGGATGGCCGGAGACATGGACGAGGTGGGTGCGGTCGGTGATGACCTCGATGCCCTGCGTTGATCAGGCCGTTGATGATGGCGCCGACCGCCTTCTCGTTGCCGGGAATGGTGCGCGAGGAAAAGATCACGCAGTCGCCCTTGTTCAGCGTCACCTGCGGATGATCGTCATTGGCGATGCGCGACAGCGCCGCGCGCGGCTCGCCCTGGCTTCCGGTGCACAGCGCCAGCACCTTGTCCGGCGGAAAATGGCCGTAGAGATCGGCGCCGCGGAAATTCTGCACGCCGTCGAGATGGCCGGTCTCGCGCGCCACCTGCACCACGCGCTCCATGGCGCGGCCGACCACCACCACCTCGCGGCCGGCGGCGCGGGCCGCGTCCGCCACGGCGCGCAGCCGGGCGACGTTGGAGGCAAACGTCGTCACCGCGACCCGGCCCTTGGCCGCCTTCACCAGTTCGGTGATGGTCTTGGCGACCTCCGTCTCCGACGGCGAGCGCCCTTCCCGCACCGCGTTGGTGGAATCGCCGATCAGCGCCAGCACGCCGGCGTCGCCGAGTTCGCGCAGCCGCCGCTCGTCGGTCGGCACGCCGATGATCGGCGTCGGGTCGATCTTCCAGTCGCCGGTATGCAGCACGGTGCCGGCGGAGGTGTGGATCGCCAGCGCGTGCGACTCCGGGATCGAATGCGCCACCGGAATGAATTCGACGCTGAACGGGCCGAGGTCGATGCGGCCGCCGGACGCGCACCACCGTGACCGGAATTTTCGGCGGATTGCGCTCGGAGGCGCATTTGGCCTCGAACAGCGCCGCGCTGAACTTGGTGGCGTAGATCGGACATTTCAGCTTCGGCCAGAGATCGATGATGGCGCCGAAATGGTCTTCATGGGCATGGGTCAGCACCAGGCCGACCAGGTTCTTGCGCTCCTTCTGCAGGAAGCGGATATCGGGCATGATCAGATCGATGCCGGGCAGATGTTCCTCGTCGCCGAACGACACGCCGAGATCGACGGCGAGCCAGGAGCGCTGGTGGCGGTTGCCGAGTCCGTAGATCGACAGGTTCATGCCGATCTCGCCGACGCCGCCGAGCGGCGCAAAAGTCAGTTCATCCGGTCGCGCCATCATGCTGCCCCTGCCGACGCCGCCGAGCCGAAATAGACGTCGCCGGCCGAGATCGGCACCCGCCCGCCGTCGGAGGTCGCCGACCACCATGCAGCCGGTCTCATCGAGGGTGTCGAATATTCCCTCCACGGTGGCGCTGCCGGTCTGGACCGCGACCGGCTGTCCGAGCCCGGCCGCCCGCTGCAGCCAGAGCCTGCGGATCTCGCCAAAGCCCGCGGCCATGGTCCCAGATGCCGCGGAATTCCACCCAGCAGTCCGACAGCGTGCGCGAACAATTCCTCGGCGCCGATATGGACGCCCGAGCGCTGCCAGCGAGGTCGCGGGAGTCGGCGTGCCCTCCGGCGCGGCGACCACATTGGTGCCGATACCGACCACGACGGCCAGTCGGCCGTCCGCCACGGCCTCGGCCTCCAGCAGGATGCCGGCCAGCTTTTGCGGCCCCGCCAGCACGTCGTTCGGCCATTTCAGCGAAAACTTCATGTGGTCCGATCCCGCCGACCTCAGCGAGGCCTCGATGCTGACTTTTTGCAGCGCCGCCTCGAGCGCCAGCCCCGCGGCAAAACCCAGGGTCGCCGCGACCGACGGGCGATACGTCGACGGTCTCAAGGATGCTGCTGGCGAGATTGCCGCGCGGCGCGATCCAGGGGCGATGCCGTCGTCCGCGCCCCGCGGTCTGCTCCGAGGTCACCAGCCACAGCGGTCCGCGCTCGCCAGCGCGCGCGCGCGACAGGGCTTCCGCGTTGGTCGAGCCGATACTGATCGAAGGCGGCGAGCCGGTAGCCCGCCGATCTGGCTCGTGGACCGAGCGAAAATGCCATCTGAACGCAATCCATCCTGTTTGAGCGTTGTTCGAAAATCCGGCAACAAAAGCCGCCCCTCCCGACGAGCCGGTCAGGGACGGGGCGTGCGGTCCGGCCGTGCCGCGGCGCGGTTTACGGTCAGGTCCTAAACAGCGACTTCGCCGCCACCGTCGCGGCACTCACCAGCGGCCCGGGATAGACGAAGAAGAAGATGTTGAACAGACCCGCGACCGCCAGCACCGTGCGCAATTCCATGCGCATCGGATCGAGCCGGCCGAGCGGCTCGTCGAAATACATCACCTTGATGATGGTGAGATAGTAAAATGCGCCGACCACGCTGGTCAGCACGCCGATCACGGCCAGCGTGAACAGCCCGGCCTTGATCGCCGCCATGAACACGTACCATTTGGCGAAGAAGCCCGCCAGCGGCGGAATGCCCGCCAGCGAAAACAGCAGCATCGCAAAGAAGAACGCCAGCAGCGGATTGGTGCGCGACAACCCGGCGAAGTCGCTGATGTTCTCGACGTGCTGGCCGTTGCGCTTCATGGTCAGGATCACCGCGAAGCTGCCCAGCGTCATCGCCACATAGATCGCGATATAGACCAGCACGCCCTGCGCGCCCTCGGCGGTGCCGGCGGCCAGGCCGACCAGCGCAAAGCCCATATGGCCGATCGAGGAATAGGCCATCAGGCGCTTGATGTTCCTCTGGCCGATCGCGGCGAACGATCCCAGCGCCATCGAGGCGATCGACACGAACACCACGATCTGCTGCCATTGCGGCGACGATGCCCGGGAACGCGGTCAGCGCCACGCGGGTGAACACCGCAAGCGCCGCGACCTTCGGCGCGGAGGCGAAGAACGCGGTGACCGGCGTCGGCGCGCCCTCATAGACGTCGGGCGTCCACATGTGGAACGGCACCGCCGAAACCTTGAAGCAAAGCCCGGCGAGCAGGAACACCAGGCCGAACACGATGCCGATGCTGCCGGTCTTCGCCGCCGCCGCGATGCCGGCAAAGCTGACGGTGCCGGTAAAGCCGTAGATCAGCGAGGCGCCGTACAGCAGCATGCCCGACGACAGCGCGCCCAGCACGAAATATTTCAGGCCGGCTTCGGTCGATTTCGCGTTGTCGCGGTTGCTCGCCGCGACCACGTAGAGCGCCAGGCGACATCAGCTCGAGCCCGAGATAGAGCATGATCAGGTCGCCGGCCGAGATCAGCACCATCATGCCCAGCGTCGAGAGCAGCACCAGGATGGCGTATTCGAAGATCCGCCGCGACGGATCGGCGAGAAATTCCGCCGACAGGATCAGGGTCGCCGCCGAACCGATCAGGGCCAGGATCTTCAGGAAGCGGGCGAAATCGTCGACGATGAAGCTGCCGCCGAAGGTCGTGAGCTTGCCGGCCGGCAGCATCAGTTCCAGCGCCGCCGGCCACCACCAGCAGAGCAGACCGCCAGGCCGGTGACCAGGCCGGTCGTCTGCGTCGCCGCGATAGGCGCCGATCATCAGCAGCACCATGGCGCCGATGGCCAGCACCAGCTCCGGCAGCACCGGCAGCAACTGATAACCTGCACTCTGAAAGCTCATGACGCTTGTCCTGATCCGCGACGATATCATGGCAACAGCGGCCGCTGCCTGGCTGTGGTCAGCGCGTGGCTGTAATTGGTGACGAGTTGCTGCACCGACGCCGCCGACATGTCGAGCACCGGCTTCGGATAGACGCCGAACAGGATGGTGAGCACCACCAGCGGCACCAGCGATCAGGCTCTCGCGGAAGGTGAGATCCTTGATGCTGGCCAGCGACGGCTTGACCAGCGCGCCGAACACCACCTTGCGATAGAGCCACAGCGCATAGGCCGCCGACAGGATCACGCCGGTGGTGGCGAAGATCGCGGTCGGCATCGAGACCTTGAAGGTGCCGATCAGGGTCATGAATTCGCCGACGAAGCCGGAGGTGCCGGGCAGACCGACATTGGCCATGGTGAACACCATGAACACCAGCGCATAGAGCGGCATGCGGTTGACCAGCCCGCCATAGGCGGCGATCTCGCGGGTATGCATGCGGTCGTAGACCACGCCGACGCAGAGGAACAGCGCGCCCGACACGATGCCGTGCGAGATCATCTGGAACATGCCGCCGGCGACGCCCTGGATGGTGCCGGCGAAGATGCCCATGGTGACGAAGCCCATATGGGCCACCGAGGAATAGGCGATCAGCTTCTTCATGTCCTCCTGCATCAGCGCCACCAGCGAGGTGTAGATGATGGCGATGACCGACAGCGTGAAGACCAGCGGCGCGAAGTCATGCGAGGCCAGCGGGAACATCGGCAGCGAGAACCGCAGGAAGCCGTAGCCGCCCATCTTCAGCAGGATCGCGGCCAGGATCACCGAGCCCGCGGTCGGCGCCTCGACATGGGCGTCCGGCAGCCAGGTATGCACCGGCCACATCGGCATCTTGACCGCGAAGGAGGCGAAGAACGCCAGCCAGGCCCAGGTCTGCAGCGAGCGCGGCACTGCGGTGTGCATCAGGGTCGGAATGTCGGTGGTGCCGGCGTTCCAGTACATCGCCATGATCGCCAGCAGCATCAGCACCGAGCCGAGCAGCGTGTAGAGGAAGAACTTGAAGCTGGCATAGACCCGGCGCGGGCCGCCCCAGACCCCGATGATCAGGAACATCGGGATCAGGCCGCCTTCGAAGAACAGATAGAACAGCACCAGATCGAGCGCGGAGAAGGTGCCGATCATCAGCGTTTCCAGCACCAGGAACGCCATCATGTATTCGCGCACGCGCATCTTGACCGATTTCCAGCTCGCCAGGATGCAGAACGGCATCAGGGCGGTGGTCAGGATCACGAACGGCAGCGAAATGCCGTCGACGCCCATGTGATAGGTGATGGCGCTGGCGAGCCACGGCGCCTTTTCGACGAACTGGAAGTCCGGCTGCGCGGGATCGAAGCGCCAGACCAGGATCAGCGACACCGCGAAGGTGATCAGCGTGGTCCACAGCGCGATCCAGCGCGCGTTGCGCTCGGCGGCCTCGTCGTCGCCGCGGCTGACATAGATCAGCAGCGCGCCGAGCACCGGCAGGAAGGTGACGACGGAGAGGATGGGCCAGGTTGTCATCACTGGCCTCCCACGCCGAACATGAACCAGGTGATCAGCCCGGCGACGCCGATCAGCATCGCGAAGGCGTAGTGATAGAGATAGCCGGTCTGCAGCCGCACCACGTTGCGGGTGACGTCCAGCACCCGCGCCGAGACGCCGTCGGGCCCGAAGCCGTCGATGATCTTGCCGTCGCCGACCTTCCACAGGAAGCGGCCGAGCCACTTCGTCGGGCGCACGAAGATCAGATCGTACAGTTCGTCGAAATACCATTTGTTGAGCAGGAACTGGTAGAGCATCTGGTGCTGGCGGGCGAGTTCGACCGGCAGATAGGGCCTGCGGATATAGAACACGTAGCGACACGTAGAAGCCGATCACCATCATCGCGGTCGGCAGCAGCTTGATCCATTCCGGGATCTCTTCCATGTCCTCGATGATATGCGGATGCATCTTCAAGCGACTCGCGGAAGAATTCCTCGACGCCGTCGCCGGCGAACAGTTCCTTGAACGGGAAGCCGGCCAGGATCGATCCGGCCGCCAGCACGCCGATCGGGATCAGCATCGTCAGCGGCGCTTCATGCGCGGCCTCGTAATGCTCCTGGTCGTGCGGCTCGCCGAAGAAGGTCTTGAAGATCAGGCGCCAGGAATAGAACGCGGTCAGCCCGGCCGCGATCACCGTCATCAGGAAGCCGTAGAAGGCCAACGGATTGTGCGACGACGAAGGCGGCCTCGATGATCGCGTCCTTGGAGAAATAGCCGGCGAAGAGCGGAAAGCCGGTCAGCGCCAGGGTGCCGATCACATCACGAAGAAGGTGAAGGGAATCTTGCGCCACAGCCCGCCCATGTTGCGGATGTCCTGCTCGTGATGCATGGCGTGGATCACCGAGCCCGCAGCCCAGGAACAGCAGCGCCTTGAAGAAGGCGTGGGTGAACAGATGGAAGATGCCGACCGAATAGGCCCCCGCCCCCATCGCCACGAACATGTAGCCGAGCTGCGAACAGGTCGAATAGGCGATGATGCGCTTGATGTCGTTCTGCACCAGGCCGACGGTGGCGGCGAAAAACGCGGTGGTGGCGCCGAAGAACATCACCACGGCCTGCGCGTCGGGCGCCAGTTCGAACAGCGGCGACAGCCGCGCCACCATGAAGACGCCGGCGGTCACCATGGTGGCGGCATGGATCAGCGCCGAGACCGGGGTCGGGCCTTCCATCGCGTCCGGCAACCAGGTGTGCAGCAGGAACTGGGCCGACTTGCCCATCGCGCCCATGAACAGCAGCAGGCAGGTCACGCGTCAGCGCGTCGGCGTGCCAGCCGAAGAAGTCGATGGTCTTGCCGGTCAGGCCCGGCGCGGCCGCGAAGATGGTCTCGAAATCGGTCGAGCCGACCAGCGCGAAGATCGCGAAAATGCCGAGCGCGAAGCCGAAATCGCCGACCCGGTTGACGACGAAGGCCTTGATCGCCGCGGCATTGGCCGACGGCTTCTGGTACCAGAAGCCGATCAGGAGATAGCTCGCCAGGCCGACGCCTTCCCAGCCGAAGAACAGCTGCACCAGATTGTCCGCGGTCACCAGCATCAGCATGGCGAAGGTGAACAGCGACAGATAGGCGAAGAAACGCGGCCGGTTCGGATCCTCGTCCATGTAGCCGATCGAATAGAGGTGCACCAGCGACGACACCGTGTTGACCACCACCAGCATCACGGCGGTGAGGGTGTCGACCCGCAGCGACCATGCCACTTGCAGGTCGCCGGACGTAATCCAGGGGAACAGCGCGATCCTGTAATCGTGATGCATGAAGCCGACATCGATGAAGGCAAACCACGACAAGCGCCGCCGACCAGCAACAGCCCGGTGGTGATCAGTTCGGCCGCCAGCGTGCCCGCGGCCGCGCGGCTCGACGGCATGATGATCGTCGTGGCCATGGTCGTCGGCCGCATGATCGTGCGTGCACGGCCGACGGCGTGGGCGTCGTGGCCATGGGCGTCATCATGATGCTCGACGGTGTCGCCGCTCGGGTTGCGCGCATGCGCGCCGAAGATCGCGATCAGCCCCGCGAGGACCGCGCCGATCAGCGGCAGAAAAACGATTGCCTGGATCATTTGACGCGCTAGCCCTTCATCAGATTGACGTCTTCAACCGCGATGGAGCCGCGGTTGCGGAAGTAGACCACCAGCACGGCCAGACCGATCGCCGCTTCCGCCGCCGCCACCGTCAGCACCAACAGCGCGAACACCTGGCCGACGATGTCGCCCAGGAAGGTCGAGAACGCCACCAGTTGATGTTGACCGCCAGCAGGATCAGCTCGATCGACATCAGGATGATGATGATGTTCTTGCGGTTGAGGAAGATGCCGAGCATCCCGAGCGTGAACAGGATGGCGCCGACCGCGAGATAATGTCCGAGCCCGATCGTCATTGCACCCACTCCGCCGCGTCGGCGTCCTGCAGGCCCTGCCCGGTCGCGACCTTGCGCACGCCATCGCCAGTTCCGGCGTCCGCGCGTTCTGCACATTGATGTCCTGCCGCCTGACGCTGGCCTTGTGGCGCAGCGTCAGCACGATGGCGCCGATCATCGCCACCAGCAGCACCATGCCCGCGATCTGGAAGTAGTTGATGTAGTCGGTGTAGAGCACGAGGCCGAGCGCCTCGGTGTTGCTGACATTGGTCGGGATCGCCGACGGTGATCGATTTGGCCACGTCGGGATTGATCACCCAGCCGCCGCCGACCAGCAGCAGTTCGGCGAGGAAGATCGCCGCCGATCACCAGGCCGAACGGCAGATACTGGCTGAAACCCTCGCGCAGTTCGGCGAAATCGACGTCCAGCATCATGATCACGAACAGGAACAGCACCGCGACCGCGCCGACATAGACCACGACCAGGATCATCGCCAGGAACTCGGCGCCCAGCAGCACGAACAGGCCCGAGGCGTTGAAGAAGGCCAGGATCAGGAACAGCACCGAATGCACGGGATTGCGCGACACAATCACCATCACCGCCGAGGCCACGCAGATGCCGGCGAACAGATAGAAGAACAGCGCGGGAAGGATCATGCCCTCACCTCACCGGTACGGCGCGTCGAGTTCGATGATTTCGCAATCTCGCGCTCCCAGCGGTCGCCATTGGCGAGCAGTTTGTCCTTGTCATAATACAGTTCCTCGCGCGTCTCGGTCGCGAATTCGAAATTCGGCCCCTCGACGATGGCGTCCACCGGGCAGGCTTCCTGGCACAGGCCGCAATAGATGCATTTCACCATGTCGATGTCGTAGCGCACGGTGCGGCGGGTGCCGTCGTTGCGGCGCGGGCCGGCCTCGATGGTGATGGCCTGCGCCGGGCAGATCGCCTCGCACAGCTTGCAGGCGATGCAGCGCTCCTCGCCGTTGGGATAGCGGCGCAGCGCATGCTCGCCGCGGAAGCGCGGCGAGATCGGGCCCTTCTCGAACGGATAGTTCAGCGTCGGCTTCGGCTTGAAGAAATAGCGCATGGCGAGAAAGAACGCCGACACGAATTCGGTCAGCAGCAGCGAGCGGGCGGTGGCGTTGATGTTGACACTCATGGCGACCTCATTGCGGCGCGAGCCCCGCGAATTGCAGCACGCCGGCGACGATCACCACCATCGCCAGCGACAGCGGCAGGAACACCTTCCAGCCCAGCCGCATCAGCTGGTCGTAGCGGTAGCGCGGCACGATCGCCTTCGCCATCGCAAACATGAAGAACATGAAGAATACCTTGAGCACGAACCAGATGATGCCGGGCACCCAGGTGAACGGCGGCAGACGCGATCGGCGACAGCCAGCCGCCCAGGAACAGGATCGCGGCCAGCGCGCACATCATGGTGATCGCGACATATTCGCCGAGCATGAACAGCAGGTACGGCGTCGAGCCGTATTCGACCATGAAGCCCGCCACCAGTTCGGATTCGGCCTCCACCAGGTCGAACGGCGGGCGGTTGGTCTCGGCCAGCGCCGAGACGTAGAACACCACGAACATCGGGAACAGCGGCAGCCAGTACCAGTCCGAACAGCCAGGCAGCCCGATCAGGTGCCGAGTGTCCTGCGCCTCGACGATCGCCGACAGATTCAGCGAGCCGGCGCACAGCAGCACGGTGATGATGACGAAGCCGATCGAGACTTCGTAGCTCACCATCTGCGCCGCCGAGCGCAGCGCCGCGAGGAACGGGTATTTCGAGTTCGACGACCAGCCGGCCATGATGATGCCGTAGATCGACAGCGACGAGATCGCGAAGATGTAGAGCACGCCGACATTGATGTCGGAGATCACCCAGCCGAGATTCATCGGGATCACGGCCCAGGCGGCCAGCGCCAGGACGCACGACACCAGCGGCGCCAGCAGGAACACGCCCTTGTTGGCGCCGGCCGGAATGATCAGCTCCTTGAGCACGAACTTCAGAAGATCGGCGAAGGACTGGAACAGGCCGAACGGGCCGACCACGTTGGGGCCGCGCCGGATCTGCACCGCCGCCCAGATCTTGCGGTCGGCGAGCAGGATGTAGGCGATCGCGATCAGCAGCACGACCAGCAGCAACACGCTTTCCGCGACCATGACGATCAGCGGCCACAGGAAGCCGGTCCAGAATTCGCTTGCGAAGAATTCAGCCATCAGGTCACGCTCACTCCGCCGCCGTCAGCATTTGCCCGGACGCCAGGCGGGAGCATTCCGCCATGACCGCCGACGCGCGCGCGATCGGGTTGGTCAGGTAAAAGTCCTCGACCGATGGCCTTGAACGGCGCCTTCTCGAGGCTGCCGCCCTTGCCGGCCAGCGTCTTGAGATCGGCCGGCGTTGCCGGCTTCGATCTGGTCGACCCGCATCAGATGCGGCACCGCCTTGAAGATCGCCTGCCGCAGCGCGCCGAGCGAATCGTAA
This sequence comes from uncultured Alphaproteobacteria bacterium, assembly GCA_963699465.1. Lineage (GTDB taxonomy): Bacteria > Pseudomonadota > Alphaproteobacteria > Rhizobiales > Xanthobacteraceae > Bradyrhizobium. The sequence goes on along the minus strand of CAVOTZ010000018.1, from coordinate 327,118 downwards.
CGGCAGCTTCTTGCCCAGCACGTCCGACAGCGCGCGGATGATCGCCCAGTCCTCGCGCGCCTCGCCCGGGCGGGAACGCGGCGCGGTTGGCCATCTGCACCCGGCCCTCGGTGTTGACGTAGAGGCCCTGCTTTTCGGTGTAGGCGGCGCCCGGCAGGATCACGTCGGCGCGATGCGCGCCGCGGTCGCCATGGGTGCCGATATAGACCACGAAGGTGCCGTCGGCCGACCTTGATCTCGTCGGCGCCGAGCAGGAACAGCACGTCGAGCGTGCCGAACGTCGTCATCTGCGCGGCGCTCAGGCCGCCTGCGCCGGCGCAAAGCCGATATCGAGCGCGCCGACCCGCGAGGCGGTATCGTGCAGCACGGCAAAACCGTTCCAGCCGTCCTTGACCGCGCCGAAATCCATCGCGAGCTTCGCCGCCTGCGCCAGCACCGCCGCGCCGTCATGGCGCGCCAGCGCAGCCGGCGCCGACCAGCACGATCGGATGCTTGGCGCCCTTGAGCACATCGGCGAAGGAATGCTTGCCGGCGGCGAGATCGCCGAGCGAATCCGTGCCCGCGCCGAGATGGTCGTAGCGCATAGGTCAGGTCGGCCTTGGCGCCGATCACGCCGATCTTGAGCTGGCCGGAGCGCCAGCGCTTGCGGATGCGCGCATTGAGAACGGCGGCTTCCTTGCGCGGGTTCGAGCCGACGATCAGCAGCGCGTCGGCCTGCTCGATGCCGGCGATGGTCGGATTGAAGATGTAGGAGGCGCGGCCGGCCTTGGGATCGAAGGCGTCGCCGCCCTGCACGGCCAGATTGGCCGAGCCGCATTTCGCCAGCAGTTCCTTGAGCGCGAACATCTCCTCGACCGCCGCGAGATCGCCGGCGATGGCGCCGATCCGCTTGCCGTCGATGCGGCCGGCCTTGGCGGCGATCGCGGCGAACGCCTCCGGCCAGGAGGCGGCGCGGAGCTGGCCGTTCTCCCGGATGTAGGGCCGGTCGAGCCGCTGCGTGCGCAGGCCGTCGACGACGTGGCGGGTCTTGTCGGAAATCCACTCCTCGTTCACCGCCTCGTTGACGCGCGGCAGGATCCGCATCACCTCGCGGCCGCGGGTATCGACCCGGATCGCCGAGCCGACGCCGTCCATCACGTCGATCGACTGGGTCTTGCCGAGTTCCCACGGCCGCGCCGCGAACGCGTAGGGCTTCGAGGTCAGCGCGCCGACCGGGCAGATGTCGACCAGATTGCCCTGCAGTTCCGAGGTCAGCGCCGATTCCAGATAGGTCGTGATTTCCATGTCCTCGCCGCGGCCGGTCGCGCCCATCTCCGGCACGCCGCAGACTTCGGCGGAGAAGCGGACGCAGCGCGTGCACTGGATGCAGCGGTTCATCGAGGTCTTGACCAGCGCGCCCAGATATTTGTCCTCGACCGCGCGCTTGTTCTCGGCAAAGCGGCTGGAGTCGACGCCATAGCCCATCGCCTGGTCCTGCAGGTCGCACTCGCCGCCCTGGTCGCAGATCGGGCAATCCAGGGGATGGTTGATCAGCAGGAATTCCATCACGCCTTCGCGCGCCTTGCTGCACCATCGGCGAACGGGTCGAGATTTCCGGCGGCTCGCCCTTGGGACCCGGACGGCAATCGCGCACGCCCCAGGCGCAGCTTGCCACCGGCTTCGGGCCGCCCTTCACCTCGACCAGGCACATCCGGCAATTGCCGGCGATCGACAGCCGCTCATGGTAGCAAAACCGCGGAATTTCAGCGCCCGCGGCCTCGCACGCCTGCAGCAGCGTGTACTCCGCGGGAACATCGATCTCTTTGCCATCGACGATGAGTTTTGTCATTTCGGTCTCAAGTCTTTTGCGGCTTGCGGTCTAGTAACTGCGATCTGCGGGTCATCAACATCACTCCGCCGCGACCATGTGGGCGGGATCGAGAATGCCGGCATCGTCGATGCCGGCCTTGCGCGAATAGTCGTCGATCCGTTCCTCGATCTCGTGACGGAAATGCGCGATCAGGCCCTGGATCGGCCACGCCGCCGCGTCGCCCAGCGCGCAGATGGTGTGGCCCTCGATCTGTTTTGTCACCTCGAGCAGCATGTCGATCTCGCGCTTGTGGGCGCGGCCTTCGGCCATCCGGGTCAGCACCCGCCACATCCACCCGGTGCCCTCGCGGCACGGCGTGCACTGGCCGCAGCTCTCGTGCTTGTAGAAATAGGAAATCCGCGCGATCGCGCCGATCAGGTCGGTCGACTTGTCCATCACGATGACCGCGGCGGTGCCGAGGCCGGAGCGCAGCTTGCCGAGGCTGTCGAAATCCATCGGCGTGTCGATGATCTGCTCGGCCGGCACCATCCGCACCGACGAGCCGCCGGGGATCACCGCCTTGAGATTGTCCCAGCCGCCGCGGATGCCGCCGCAATGCTTCTCGATCAGTTCGCGGAACGGAATCCCCATCGCCTCTTCGACGTTGCAGGGCCGTTCGACATGGCCGGAAATGCAAAACAGCTTGGTGCCGACATTGTTGGGCCGGCCGATGCCGGCGAACCACGCCGCGCCGCGCCGCAGGATGGTCGGCGCCACCGCGATCGACTCGACATTGTTGACGGTGGTCGGGCAGCCATAGAGCCCGACATTGGCCGGGAATGGCGGCTTCAGCCGCGGCTGGCCCTTCTTGCCCTCGAGGCTTTCCAAGAGCGCGGTCTCTTCGCCGCAGATATAGGCGCCGGCGCCGTGCGCCACATAGATGTCGAACGGCCAGCCGTTGATATTGTCCTTGCCGATCAGCTTTGCCTCATAGGCCTGATCGATCGCGGCCTGCAGATGCTCGCGCTCCCGGATGAATTCGCCGCGCACATAGATGTAGCAGGCATGCGCGTTCATCGCGAAGCTCGCGACCAGGCAGCCCTCGACCAGGAGATGCGGATCGTGCCGCATGATCTCGCGGTCCTTGCAGGTGCCGGGCTCGGATTCGTCGGCATTGACCACCAGATAGCTCGGCCGGCCGTCGGTCGATTCCTTCGGCATGAACGACCATTTCAGGCCGGTCGGGAAACCCGCCCCGCCGCGCCCGCGCAGGCCCGAGGCCTTCATCTCATTGATGATCCAGTCGCGGCCCTTGTCGATGATCGCCTTGGTGCCGTCCCAGGCGCCACGCTTGCGCGCGCCTTCGAGGCCCCAGTCATGGAGGCCGTAAAGATTGGTGAAGATGCGGTCCTTGTCGGCGAGCATGACGTAAGCTTCCTAAGTCAGCGGTCGGACGGCGCGTGAGCGCGCATCAAGTGATTTCCTTCAGCGTGGTCGGTCCGCCCATCGGAGCGGAGAACTGCCGGCCGTTCTGCGGCCCCGGCTTTACCGGATTGCCGGAGGCAAAGCCGTCCAGCACCTTGCCAAAACTCTCCTTGTCGAGATCCTCGTAGGTGTCCTTCCAGATCAGCACCATCGGGGCATTCACGCAGGCGCCGAGACACTCGACCTCTTCCCAGCTGAAATTGCCGTCGGCCGACAGATGGAAGGGGTCGTGATGGATGCGGTGCTGGCACACCTCGATCAGGTCGGCCGCGCCGCGCAGCCGGCACGGCGTGGTGCCGCAGACCTGGACGTGGGCCTTCTTGCCGACCGGCTCGAGCTGGAACATGGTGTAGAAGGTCGCGATCTCCAGCATGCGGATGTAGGGCATGTCGAGCAGGTCGGCGACGGCGCGGATCGCCGCTTCCGAAACCCAGCCGTCATGCTGCTCCTGCGCCCGCCACAGGATCGCGATCGCCGCCGAGGCCTGGCGGCCTTCGGGATATTTTGTCGATTTCGGCTTTCGCCCAAGCCAGATTCTCCGGCGTAAAGGCGAAACTCGCGGGCTGCTTTTCCTTGGGTGCGAGACGGCGGACGGACATCGTCTAAAAATCTCTCATTGCGAGCGGCGCGCGGCGTTCGCGTTCAGGGCATCGATCCTGTCCAGCCAGAACGCGCTTGCGGTGCCGAATACGTTATAACCGACGTGGGATGAAACCTTGATGCGGTCGAGGATCGAAAGCTCGTTGACGGTTTCGAGGCGTTGGCTGCGCGGATCGTAGACGATCAGCTTTAGCGGCGTCTTTTCGAGGATGTAGCGCGACACCGTGTGCATAGGGATCGTTGCCGTGCTCCTCGCACAGGATCACGCTGTCGCTCGCGAGCAGCCGCGCGCCGCCCTTGATGGCCTCGATCTCGACGCCTTCGACGTCGAGCTTGATCAGGTATTTTCCGACCGCGGCAACCTTGCCGTCGTCGATCAGATTGTCCAGCGCGATAACCGGCACGTCCTCGCCGGCATCGGCCGCAGCGCCGGCGATGCTGAAGGCCTCATGCTTGGTACCGGACAGCCGCGCGGTGCCCCTGCCCGCGCCGATCGCGCATTTCATCGCCTCGAAACGGTTGCCGTTGATTTCGGCATTGTTCTTCAGCTTGGCGAAAATTCTGCGCCGACGGCTCGATCGCGATCGCCTTGTGCGCACCCATACGGCGCGCTCGAAACCAGCACCGACCAGTAGCCGTAATTGGCGCCGCAATCGAGCAGCGTGTAGTCGACGTCGACGGAATCCGCGAAACAGCAATTCCAGTTCATCCTCGTAACGGTACGAGCGGTTGAGCAGCTTGCTCCAGTAGCCGTCGCCATAGGGAAATTCGAACGTCGCATCGGGATTGAGTTTGATCGCGATGTTGCGCGCCGGCAGCGTCTTGCGCAACAGATTGGCGCAGCCGTTGTAGCCGCGATGGGAGAAGTGCGACGAAATCTTCGAGCCGGTCGCAAACGCCAAGGCGGCCAGTGCGCTCCCACAGCGTTGGCGCCCTCGAGAACCCCCGTCGCCCGGTCAAACTGGATTGGCGCCTGCGCCATCACCGGTCGACCTCCCCGAACACGATGTCGAGCGAACCCAGGATGGCCGAGACGTCGGCCAGCAGATGGCCGCTGCAGATGAAATCCATCGCCTGCAGATGGGCAAAGCCCGGCGCGCGGATCTTGCACTTGTAGGGCTTGTTGGTGCCGTCGGCGACCAGATAGACGCCGAACTCGCCCTTCGGCGCCTCGACCGCGGCATAGACCTCGCCGGCCGGCACGTGGAAACCCTCGGTGTAGAGCTTGAAGTGATGGATCAGCGCTTCCATCGAGCGCTTCATCTCGCCGCGGCGCGGCGGGAAAATCTTGTGGTCCTGCGACCGCGACCGGCCCCTGCCCGTCGGCGGCGCGCAGTTTTGCGATGCACTGCCTCATGATCCGCACCGACTGGCGCATCTCTTCCATGCGGATGCAGTAGCGGTCGTAGCAATCGCCGTTCTTGCCGATCGGGATATCGAAATCCATTTCGGCGTAGCATTCGTAAGGCTGCGCCTTGCGCAGATCCCAGGCCGCGCCCGAGCCGCGCACCATCACGCCGGAAAAACCCCATTCCCAGGCCTGCTTCAGCGACACCACGCCGATGTCGACGTTGCGCTGCTTGAAGATGCGGTTGCCGGTCAGCAGGCGTCTCGAGATCGGCGACCACCTGCAGGAACGGCTCGCACCAGGCATCGATATCGTCGATCAGTTTCGGCGGCAGGTCCTGATGCACGCCGCCGATCCGGAAAAACGCCGCATGCATGCGGCGAGCCGGAGGCGCGCTCGTAAAACACCATCAGCTTTTCGCGCTCTTCAAAGCCCCACAGCGGCGGGGTCAGCGCGCCGACGTCCATCGCCTGCGTGGTGACGTTGAGCAGATGCGACAGGATGCGGCCGATCTCGCAATACAGCACCCGGATCAGCTGGCCGCGCCGCGGCACCTCGATGCCCAGCAGCTTTTCCGCCGCCAGGCAGAACGCATGCTCCTGGTTCATCGGCGCGACATAGTCGAGCCGGTCGAAATACGGGATCGCCTGCAGATAGGTCTTGTGCTCGATCAGCTTTTCGGTGCCGCGATGAAGCAGGCCGATATGCGGATCGACCCGCGCGACGACTTCGCCGTCGAGCTCCAGCACCAGACGCAACACGCCATGGGCCGCCGGATGCTGCGGCCCGAAATTGATGGTGAAATTGCGGAGCGTTTTGCTCGTTCATGGTCAGACCTTCGGCCCCGCCTTCTCATCGCCCGGCAGAACCGGATAATCCGCGCCTTCCCACGGCGACAGGAAATCGAATTTGCGGAATTCCTGGTTGAGCCGCACCGGCTCGTAGACCACCCGCTTCTCCTGGTCGTCGTAGCGCACCTCGACAAAGCCGGTGAGCGGAAAGTCCTTGCGCAGCGGATGGCCGTCGAAGCCGTAATCGGTCAGCAGCCGGCGCATGTCGGGATGGCCGGTAAAGATCACGCCATAGAGGTCGTAGCATTCGCGCTCGAACCAGTCGGCGCCGGGAAACACCTCGATGATCGAGGGCACCTGGGTGGTCTCGCCGGCCTCGGCGCGCAGCCGGATGCCGCGCATTCAGGGTCGGCGACAGCAGATGATAGACCACGTCGAAGCGCTTTTCGCGGCCGGGATAGTCGACCGCGGTGACGTCGATGAAGCTGACGAAGCGGCAGTCGCGGATCGTCGCGCAGGAAGCGCACGACATCGACGATCTTTTCGGCCGCGACGTCGACCGTGAGCTGGTTGAAGGCGACCGCATGACCCGTCGCAGCGCCCGGAAGCGCGCCAACAATCGTCTGCCCCAGAGCGTCGAGCCTGCCATCGTCCATAGCATCAAACCCTTAGCGTTCGATGGTTCCGGTGCGCCGGATCTTCTTCTGCAGCAGCATGCACGCCGTAGAGCAGCGCCTCCGCCGTCGGCGGGCAGCCGGGCACGTAGATGTCGATCGGCACGATGCGGTCGCAGCCGCGCACCACGGAATAGGAATAATGATAGTAGCCGCCGCCATTGGCGCAGGACCCCATCGAGATCACGTAGCGCGGCTCCGGCATCTGGTCGTAGACCTTGCGCAGCGCCGGCGCCATCTTGTTGGTCAGCGTGCCGGCGACGATCATCACGTCGGACTGCCGCGGCGAGGCGCGCGGCGCAAAACCGAAGCGCTCGACGTCGTAGCGCGGCATCGACACCTGCATCATCTCGACCGCGCAGCAGGCCAGACCGAAGGTCATCCACATCAGCGAGCCGGTGCGCGCCCAGGTGATCAGATCGTCGGTCGCGGCGACGAAAAAGCCCTTGTCGGACAGTTCGTGATTGACCTCGACGAAAATACGGATCGTTGGCGCCGACCGGCCGGCCGGTGCGAGGGATCGATGATGCCGGTCGCGGCGGTGGAGACCGCCGGTGCAGACGTGGCTCGCAGCGGGGCTCAATCCCATTCGAGCGCGCCTTTCTTCCATTCATAGGCAAAGCCGACGGTCAGCACGGCGAGGAAAACCATCATCGACCAGAAGCCGGTGGCGCCGAGCTTGCCGAACGCCACCGCCCACGGAAACAGGAACGCCACTTCGAGGTCGAAGATGATGAACAGGATCGCCACCAGATAGAAGCGGACGTCGAACTTCATGCGGGCGTCGTCGAAAGCGTTGAATCCGCATTCATAGGCGGACAGCTTTTCCGGATCGGGCTGCTGGAAGGCGACCAGGAACGGGGCGATCAGCAGTGCCAGACCGATCAGGCTCGCCACCCCGATAAACACCACAAGTGGAAGATAATTCTGCAAGATGCCGGTCATCGGCGACGCCTTTTCCCGCGGTTTGACGCGCCGCAGATTCGTAATTGGAATTGTTCTGAGGCTTAGCGCAGCGCAACAAGGGGCGCAAGACAAGCTATCTTGACGGCACCAGCCGCCCCCAGACGCCACGGGAAAACTCAAGAAGCATGCGGATTTGCGAACCGGCTTGCGACCGCAGGAATGTACAAGACAAGTCATTTTCCGTACCCGGCGGCAGTCCGGACTTTCAAGTTCAGTTCAGGTCCCTCTCGGTTGCCAGCATTTGCGCGGCGGTCTCGGTCAGGTCGCCGATTTGCGTCAGCAGGTGGGTCAGTTCCTCCCTGCTCATTCCCTGCAGCAGGCGCTGGTTTCGTTCCTGCGCGCCGGCCACCACCGCATCATGGGCCACCAGCCCCGCCCGGGTCAGGCTGACCAGCACCTCGCGGTTATCCCTCGGGTTGACCGCCCTTGCGACCAGTTTTCGCGCGACCAGTCCGGACAGCGCCCGGCTGATCTGGCCCTTGTCCATGCCGACCGCCTCCGCCAGCCGCGCCACGCTCATCGGCGGCCGGCGCCCCAGCGAGGCCACCAGTCCGAATTCGACCGAGGACAGCCCGGCCAGCCGCCTGTAGCGCAAAATCGCGCCCCGCTTCAGCAGATTGGCCAGCACCATCAGCCGCGACGACATCATCGCCGTGATCGGCGCGAGTTCATCGCCGCGCCTTCGGCCACTACCAGTGCTCGACGCCGTTTTCGTCTTCTGGTCCATCGCCGACCCCCACTAACAAATCACGTCTGCCAACAAAGCACGATCATGCCAAGGTGTAGATCGTTGACATTGTCATCGATCTCCGGTTCATTGGCCAGGGATAACAGGTGACCGCAGGCGACAAGCCGCGGCGGGAGGACAGCCATGAACATCACCCAGCGGGATCGCGATCTCGGCACCGCCTATGCCATGAAGCCGTCCTCCACCGGACCGAACTGACCGCGGTCGGCCGCGGCACGCCGATGGGGGAGCTGCTGCGGCGCTATTGGCACCCGATCGGGCTTGCGAGCGACGCCGGCGACGTCGCCGCGCAAGGTCCGCGCGCTGGGCGAGGATCTGATCCTGTTCCGCGACCGCGCATGGCCGGCCCGGCCTGCTCCATGCGCGCTGCTGCCACCGCGGCACCACGCTCTATTACGGCAAGGTCGAGGAAGACGGCATCCGCTGCTGCTATCACGGCTGGAAGTTCGACACCGAGGGCCATTGCCTCGAACAGCCCTGCGAGCCCGACGGCGGCCAGTTCCAGCGACAAGGTACGTCAGCCCTGGTATCCGGTCGCAGGAGCGCTACGGTCTGATCTTCGCCTATATGGGGCCGCCGGACAAGAAGCCGGTGCTGCCGCGCTATGAATGCCTGGAAAAGATGGACGACGGCGAATTCGTCGAGGCCGACGACAGCTCGACTCGGCGGCGGCGGCCCCGCCATCATTCCCTGCAACTGGCTGCAGCATTTCGAGAACGTGGTCGATCCCTACCACGTGCCGGTGCTGCACGGCTCGTTCAGCGGGCCGCAATTCACCAACATGATGGCCTCGATGCCCGAGGTGAAGTTCGAGACGTCGCCGCGCGGCGTCACCGTGCGCTCGGTCCGCAACCAGGACGACGGCAAGGTGTTCTATCGGGTGACCGAAGCGGCGCTGCCGACGCTGCGCGTGGTGCCGAACCCGCGGGTGGCGCAGTTCGCCCGCGTCGAATCGATCGGCTGGACGCTGCCGATCGACGACACCTCGTTCCGCATCTATGTCGCCGGCCGGGTCCAGGCAGAGCGGCGACATCGGCCGGATGCGCTCGAAATTCAATGGCAAATTCTGGTGGGACATGACCGAACAGGAGCACCAGCAATTTCCCGGCGACTACGAGGCCCAGGTCGGCCAGGGCCCGGTGACGCTGCATTCGGAGGAGCATTTCGGCCAGAGCGACCGCGGCATCCTGATGGTGCGGCGGATGCTGCGCGATCAGCTCGACGCGCTCGCAGCCAGGCGCGACCCGATCGGCGTCTCCTTCGATCCGGACGGCGCCACCGGTCGATTTCGAAGCCGGCAACTTCATTCGCGAAGCATAAGACGCCGCCTCGCTCGTCAAGGGAGATCTTGGGGGAAACCATGGTCGATCTCGGCACCGCGGTCGCCGCATCAAGCGACGCACACGCCGGCGTCGCGACGCGGCGCTACTATGTGCTGGCGCTGCTGACCGTCATCTATGCGCTCAACTTCCTCGACCGGACGATCTTCAACGTGCTGATCGAGCCGATCAAGAAGGAATTTGCGCTCAGCGACACCGCCATGGGCCTGTTGGCGGGTTTCGGCTTCGTGCTGTTCTACTCCCTGCTCGGCATCCCGATTGCGCGCATCGCCGACCGCCTCAACCGCGCGCAACATCGTGGCGCTGGCGTTCGCGTTCTGGAGCGCCATGACAGCGCTGTGCGGCTGGCCCCCAGCGTGGCGACGCTGGCGCTGGCGCGGATCGGCGTCGGCATCGGCGAATCCGCCGGCACGCCGGCATCGCAATCGATGGTCGCCGATCTCTTCAACAAGAACGAACGCCCGCGCGCGCTCGGGATCTACGCCATCGGCACCTATCTCGGCGTCTTCCTCGGCTATTTCATCGGCGGCTATGTCAACCAGCACTTCGGCTGGCGCATGGCGTTCTTCACCGCCGGCCTGCCCGGCATCGCGCTCGCGGCGGTGCTCTGGCTGACGGTGACCGAACCGAGCGCGGCGCGATGGCGGAAACCTTTGCGCCCGAGCCGATCGGGCCAACGCTCGGCTTCCTCGCCTCGCAGCGGAGCTTCGTCATCGTGCTGATCGGCTTTTGCCTGACCACCTATACCAACTACGCCACCGTCGGCCTGGATCCCGCCGTTCCTGGCGCGCGTGCATCATCTGAGCAGCGCCGAGATCGGCACCTATGCCGGCACCTTCAAGGGCCTGTTCGGGATGGCCGGCACGCTGGCCGGCGGCGGTCGTGGTCGCGCGCATCAGCCGACGCGACGACCGCTGGAAGTTGTGGGCGCCGGCAATCACCTCGGGCCTCGCCGGCCCGGTATTCGCGGTCTGCATGCTGACCCGCGACTTCACCACCATGGTCGCCGCGCTGGCGGCTGACCTCGTTCCTGGTCGGCTTTCATCTCGGACCGATCTTCGCCATCGCGCAGACGGTGGCGCGCCCCAGCATGCGCGCGCTGGCCTCCGCGCATCATCCTGCTGACCGCGACCTGTTTCGGCCAAGGCGTCGGCCCGCTGGCCGTCGGCATGATCAACGATGCCCTGAAGAACGACTACGGCGCCGAGGCCGTGCGCTATTCGCTGCTGTCGGCCGCCGCCACGACCACGCTCGGCGCGCTGTTGTTCGTCTGGGCGGCGGTGTCGATCCGCAAGGATATCGCGCGGGCGGCGTAAAGCCACTGGCTTCGTAGCCCGGATTGAACGAGGTGAATTCGCACGGCTGCTGCGCTGTTGGGCCAGTCGGGTAACGCGGAATGAAGTGATACAACAAAAATAGAGCTTGCCGGCCTCCATTCATGCGGCCAAGCCGCCCGACCTGAAACAACGGAGAACTTTCGTGACGATCATGCCGAATTCCGTGGAGGGACGGGACATCGCCTATCAGATGCACCCGAACGTCAATCTTCGCGCCTATGAGAAGACCGGCGGCCTTGTGATCGAAAGCGGTGACGGGATCTACGTCACCGACAACAATGGCAAGCGTTATATCGAGGCCATGGCCGGTCTATGGTCGGTGGCGCTGGGTTTTGGCGAGAAGCGGCTGGCCGCCGTCGCGAAGGCGCAGATGGAAAAGCTGCCTTATTACCACACCTTCGGTTTCAGGACGCATGGGCCGTCGATCGATCTGGCCGAGATGCTGATCAAGATCGCGCCGGTGCCGATGTCGAAGGTGCATTTCACCTCGTCGGGTTCGGAGGCCAACGACCTCGCCGCCAAGATGGTGTGGTACCGCTCCAACGCGCTCGGCCAACGTGACAAGAAGAAGATCATCGGCCGCCTCAAGGGCTATCACGGCGTGACCATCGCCGCAGGTTCGATCACCGGCCTGCCACGCAACCATGAGAGTTTTGATCTGCCGCTCGACCGGATGATTCACACCTCCTGCCCGTCCTATGTGCACTTCGCCAAGGCGGGCGAAAGCGAAGCCGAGTTCACCGCCCGGATGCTCGGGGATCTCGAGAGCCTGATCCTGAAGGAAGGTCCGGAAACGGTCGCGGCGTTCTGGGGGGAACCGGTGATGGGCGCGGGCGGCGTGCTGATGCCGCCGGCCGGTTATTGGGCGGGCGTTCAGGCCATCCTTGGCAAATACGACATCCTGCTGGTGGCCGACGAGGTGATTTGCGGATTTGGCCGCACCGGCAAGATGTTCGCCTGCGAGACCTTCGGCATCAAGCCGGACGTTCTGGTCGTGTCGAAGCAGATCACCTCGTCTTACATGCCGCTGTCGGCGATCCTGATGAACGACCGCTTCTATCAACCGATCGCCGACGAATCCGCCCGCATCGGCTCGTTCGGCCACGGCTACACCGCGTCCGGTCATCCGGTCGCGACCGCGGTCGGTCTGGAAAACCTGAAGATTATCCAGGAGCGCAATCTGGTCGGTCACGCCGCGGACCTCGAAGACACGTTCCTGTCGGGACTGGCGCAGCTTGCCAAACATCCGGTGGCGCACTCATCGCGCGGCATCGGCCTGATCGGCGCGTTGGAGATCAAGCCGTGGCCGGATGCCAAGCCAGGCGACGCCGCGCTCGCCGTTGCCGACGCGGCGCTCGAGGCCGGAGTGATCACGCGCAACATCGGCGAAGCCGTGTGCTTCTGTCCACCGCTGATCATTACGGCGCCGCAGCTCAAGGATACATTCGAGCGTATGGGACAGGCGCTGGATAAGGTCGCCAAGACCAGAGGGTGAGCGCGGCAGGGCTTGCATCGGCATGTCCGCTTGCAAGCCTCGACGCCGCAAAATAGCCACACGCAACACAGCTTCTCCGGATCGAGCCGTCATGACGAACGGTTGCGGAGAACCCGACATGCGCGCGTCCATCAGCTTCCTTGCCGCTTTGTGTGCCCTCGCTCTCAGTCCCTTCGCAGCACACACCGCGTTCGCAACCCAACCCGCATCCGGCTGCGGCATTCCCATCGACATCCATGACGGATGGGCGATCACGCCGCCGGAAAAACAGGGGATGAACCCGAACCTACTTTGCCAGATGGGCGACGGCATAACTGCCGGCCAACTCGCCAATGTGGACTCAATTGTCGTCGTTCGCCATGGCGCGCTCGTCTACGAACGTTACTATGTCTACCGCCCCCATCAATTTGAATTTGACTCAACCACGCGCCACCAGGGTTATTCCACGACCAAGAGTGTCGTCTCGCTGCTGGTCGGGATCGCCATGGAGCGCGGCCTGATCAAGGACATCGACGCTCCGGTGATTTCATATTTCCCGGAAGGTACCGAGCTTCTTGCGCCTGGGCAGGATCGCATCACCCTGCGTCATCTCCTGACGATGTCAGCGGGATTGGGCTCCGACAGAATCCCAGGTGTTTCCTTCTATTACAACAACAGGGAGACCGAACTTGTCGGAGCTGTCTTGAACAAGGTCACCGGAAACAACGTCGAAGTGTTAGCTCGGAAGGAAATTTTCACGCCGCTCGGCATCAGCGATATTGACTGGCACAAAGACGCGTCCAGCGGTCTTCCAATGTCGGCTCGCGGGCTGGAGCTGCGACCTCGCGATTGGGCGAAAATCGGCCAGCTTGTACTCAACCGTGGCGTTTGGGAGGGTAAGCAGATCGTTCCGGCTTCGTGGATCGCTCAATCCACTGCCGAGCAGATCAAGGCCGACGGCCCGCTCTCCGCAGAGCAAATCAACGCGGACGGCCCGCGCTCTTATGGCTTTCAATGGTGGCGCGGGCAATCACCCGGCAAAAAGCATCCGGTTCAATGGATCGCGGCGATGGGCTTTAATTCTCAAAAGACCCTCATCATCCCCGCGCTTGACATGGTTGTCGTCTTCAACGCGTCCCTGGTATCCAAAAACATGGTTACGCCCGAGCTGGACCTGCTGGATCGATATATCCTGCCCGCGACTTCAACCGATTGATTTTGCGTCGAGAGGCAAACAGGCTTAGCGCATCGCGCCGATGACGAACCCGTTCGACCGTCCAACCGCCGCCAGCCCCTGAGCCGGTACGATCAACGCCGTGGTGGCAGCGCTCAGTAACGCTTCATCACGTGATGCACGCGATGCGTCCGCACCGGTATCCGCGGTCCCACCGCGTCTTCCGGCAGTGCCTGCGCCATCGCAGGCGAAGATCCGAAGCCGCCACCGCCGCTCGAATAAATCGAGAAGTTCGGATCACGGGCCGCGGCCGCAGCCGGCTCCGAGACCTGCGCCGACACCGACGTCAGCTGGATCGCGGAAGCAACGAGCACTGCACCAACTAATTTAAATCTGATCATCGTCATTCTCCTGCCACCAGCCGTTCAACGACACGAACGACAGTTAAGTGGCGCTATTCCCGGCGCGAAGGGATACATCGATCACGCTTCGGCGATGGAAGCGTGACCGTCGTGCGAATTCGCAAACGTCGTTACGGCCGGTTTGATACAGCTAGCTTCGTAGACCGGATTGAAGGAAAATGCGGAAACCTTCGCTCGCGGGAACGCTGGTGCGATTTCACTGCGCTAACCGTCTGATGCAGCATCAAGAAGCTGCGCACGCGATTGATCTGTGCGCTTTCAGTTTCGGCGGCTCATCCGAGGCGAATACCATGATCTCGGCATTCGACCGAGCGATCCGTGCAATCCGGAATCTTCACGCCGCGGATTGCATTGCCCCGGATTTCGCCAAGCTCAATCGGGGCGGCGGCGCGCCCGCGCATTGCTACGTCAGCTTGCCCGTATATTTCTCCAGTTGCGCCCAGGCCTGCTCGCCATAGGTCTTCTGCCACTGCGCGTAAAAGCCGGCTTTCACCAGCGACGCCCTGAATTGCACCGGGTCGGGTTTGTTGAAGACCATGCCCTGCCCGGTCAGCTCGGTCTGCAATTTGGCGTCCATCTCCACGAGGTCGGCGCGCTCTTTCGGCGCGGCGGCATCGAAACTGGTGTTGACGAGTTCGATCAGGTCGGGCGGCAGGCTCGCGAGCGCGCGGCGGTTGGCGATGATCCAGTAGCCGCTCCAGCAATGGTTCGACAGCGCGCAGTATTTCTGCACCTCGTAGAACTTGTTGGTCGAAATCTGCGCCAGCGGATTTTCCTGCCCTTCCACGATGTGGGTCTGCAGCGCCGAGTAAAGCTCGCTGACGCTGATGCTGGCCGGCAGCGCGCCGAGACCCTGAAAACAGCGAGGTCAACAGCGCGGTCACGGGAACGCGGATCTTGAAGTTCTTGAGATCCTCGACGCTGTTGATCTGCCGGCTCGACGCGGAGGTGATTTGCCGAAAACCGTTGTCCCAAACCTTCTTCATCGGCACCACGCCCGCCTTGCCGATGGCGTCGCGGACGAAATCGCCGAGGCCGCCGTCCATCGCGGTCCAGACCTGATCGTAGCCCGGAAAGGCAAAGCCGATGCTGGGCAGGCCCGAGAGCGGCACCAGGATCGACAGCGTCAGGCTCGGCGCCGCCATCAGCTCGATGCCGCCGGCGCGGACCTGCGACAGCATTTCGGGGTCGCCGCCGAGCTGGCTGTTGGGGAAAACCGTGAGGTTCAGCCGGCCGCCGGATTGCGATCCGATCGCCTTGGCGGCTTCGACCAGCCGAATCGTCAGGGGGTGGGTTTCCGGCGTGTTGACGCCCAGCTTGAACTCGAATTCGGCGGCGGCACTGGCCTTTTTGCCAAGGACGGTGGTGGCCAGGCCGGCCGAAGCCGTGGCCAGCACCCGCCTGCGGGTCATTTTCATTATTGCTTCTCTCCCAATTGGTTAGCGCCAGTTTCGGCCGAAATGGCTCCGCACCGCAACCCATCGCGGCGCATGGCAGGGACTTGGCAGGGAACTTGGCAGAGGACTCGGCACGAAACCGCTTTGCCGGTTTGACGAAACCATTTCGGGGAACCCGCGAAACCATCCTGAAACCGGCGGGGATTATGCCTTGCTGCAACAACGGCGGTTAAAGGCGCCTGGAGGCTCAGATGAACCACTCAATTCACTCCGCGGACCGTGCGACCCACCTCAAGATCGTGGTAATTGCTCTCGTCGCCGGCATCGTGGTGGCAGGGCTCGGTATCTCGGCCCGCACCAACGCTGATTACACCCAGACCGCCCAAAGCACCCATGTCATTAAGGCCGGCAAGCCGGTCGTCGTGACCAGCTCGGATGCGATGCTGATCCGGTAGGCGATTTCGTTCTAGCGTTGCAGCAAAACGGCCGCCCGAGGGTGGCCGTTTTGCTTCGAGCACCGGTCTACTTCAACGCAGTTGCTCTTAGGGTCGCCAATTGTTTCGCAAACCTCGGGCGCAATGCGGCGCTTTGTCCGCAATTCGAATCGCTGCCGCCGCTATCGTGAACCCGGCGCCCGATCCTATGCAGAAGTGCAGGAATCATCTATCGAATCAGCGGTTGGGCTAGCTGAGCCCGGGCCACCCAGAATGCGCTGATGAGTCGTCGCGAACGCCGGGCAGCCGGTCAAAAATCCCGAGCCAATCCGGCCAGCGCAGGCGCCGATACGGCTGCCGCGCTCTATCAGGCCGGCCTGCGCCACACACAAGCCGGAAAGCCGCTCGACGCCCAGCTCTGCGCCCAGGAGGCGCTGGCGATTGATCCCAATCACGCCGACACGCTGCATCTGCTGGGGCGACTCGCGTTCGATGCCGGGCAATTCGACCACGCGCTGGAATGGCTGACGCGCGCCATCCGCAGGGATCCCAGGCCGGAATATCTGGCGAGCCTCGGCAACACGTTGCAGCGGCAGGGACGGCACGAGGACGCGCTGAAGGCTTTTGATAAGGCGGTGCAGCTTGCGCCCGGCGACGCCGAGTTGTGGAAGGACCTCGGCGGCGGCCTCGCCGAACTGCGGCGTATCGACGAAGCGCTGTTGAGCTTCCAGCATGCGCTCAAGCTCAAGCCGGATCACTGGGACGCCGCCTATCGCTGCGGATTCCTGCTGCGCGAAATGGGACGGCCGCAGGAGGCCCTGCCCTATCTCGACCTGGTCGACCGGTTGATGCCGAACCAGTACCCGGTGCTGGAAACCCGCGCCTTGGTGCTGCACAGCCTGAAACGATACGACGAAGCGCTGGCGGACAATCTGCGCGCCCAAAAACTCAATCCCGGCAATGCCGACACCTGCAACAACATCGGCGCCAGCCTGCAATTCCTCCGCCGCGACGAGGAGGCGCTGCCGTGGTTCGACCGCGCCGTGACGTTGCGTCCGGGCCATGTGCTGGCCTTGATGAACAAGGCCGCCTCCCAGATGCAGACGCATCGCTATGCCGAGGCGGAGGCGACCTATCTTCAGGTCAAGGCGATCGATCCCGGCAATGCCGAGACCGAGTGGAACCTGTCGCTGCTGTATATGCTGACCGGCAATTTCGAGGCCGGCTGGGCGATGCGCGAATCCCGCTGGAACAAGGCCAACCCGGGCGTCTATCCCAAATTCTCCGAACCGCGATGGTTCGGCGAGCCGGGTATTGCGAGCAAGACCATCGTCATCTGCGCCGACGAAGGCCTGGGCGACACCATTCAGTTCGCACGCTACGTGCCCATGGTCGCAGCGCTCGGCGCGCGCGTGATTTTGGTGGTCGATCCTCCTGCCCACGCGCTGCTGTCGGGGATGCCGGGCGTATCGCAGTGCCTTCGAAAGGACATCGGCGTGCTGCCGCCGTTCGACCTGCATTGCCCGATGTCCGGCCTGCCGCTGGCCTTTGCGACGCGCCTCGATACGATTTCCGCCGGGCGCATGCTATTTGCCGCCATTGCCCGCGGCCCCCGTAAAAGCCTGGCAAGATCGCCTCGGCCGGCACGACAAATTGCGGGTCGGCATGGTGTGGTCCGGCAATCCCGCGCACAGCAACGATCACAACCGATCGACTTCGTTGCAAACCTTCACCCGCCTGTTCGATCTCGATGCAACCTTCGTCAGCCTGCAAAAGGACCCGCGGCCCGGCGACCAGACGATGCTGCGCGAACACCCTGATGTCATCGATCCGACCGCCGACCTCACCGATTTCGTCGAGACCGCAGCGCTATTGTCGTGCCTTGACGTGGTGGTCACGGTCGACACCAGCGTGGCGCATCTCGCCGCGGCGCTGGGGCGGCCGACCTGGATCCTGCTGCCCTACGATCCCGATTACCGCTGGCTGCTCGACCGCGACGACAGCCCCTGGTACCCGACCGCGCGGCTGTTCCGGCAGACCGAAACCCGCGATTACGCCACCGTGCTCGATCGCGTGCTCAGCGAGCTGGAAGCGCTGATATCGGCCAAACCCCAGCTTGAAATCCACCGATGACCGCTCCCGAAAGCCGGGCGGCCGGCCAATCACAGCTAATAATCCCGAGCGGCCCGGACACCCACACCCCCGCCGCGCTCTACCAGACCGGGCTCGGCCATCTCCGCGCCGGGCGCAATCTCGACGCCCAGCTTTGCTGTCAGCAATCGCTTGCGATCGATTCAGCTCACGCCGACACGCTGCACTTGATGGGCCTGTTATGCCTCGACGCCAAGCAGCACGATCACGCGCTGGAGTGGATTTCCCGCGCCATCCGCCAGGAGCCGAAGGTAGAGTATCTGACCAGCCTCGGCACCACGCTGCAGCAGCAGGGACGCCACGAGGATGCGTTGAAGGCGTTCGACAAGGCAGTCCAGCTCAGGCCCGAGGTCGCCGAGCTATGGAAAAACCTCGGCAATATTCTTGTCGACCTGGCGCGGCCGGCCGACGCGCTTCTCAGTTTTCAGCACGCGCTCACACTCGCTCCCGGCCTTTGGCATGCATCCCACCAATGCGGCCACCTGCTCTACAACGCGGGAAAATTCGAAGAGGCGCTGCCTCATCTCAGCCGGTGCCTCGATCAGCAGCCGGATCATGTCGCGACGTTGCAATTGCGCGCGCTTTCGCTGCGCGGCCTGAGGCGGTTCGAGGAGGCGTTGGCGGACAACATGCGGGCCTACGCCGTCGCCCCCAATGACGCCGACACCTGCAACAATATCGGCGATGCCCTGCACTCGCTGGACCGCCACGAAGAAGCGTTGTCATGGTTCGACCGCGCCGTCGCGCTGCGGCCGGATTTCATCGCCGCGACCAACAACAAGGCGTTCCTGCTTGGCCAGATGCGCCGGTTCGAGGAAGCGTTCGCCATTTACGAGCGTCTGCAGCGCGACGGGACCAACACCCCCTCGACCGACTGGAACCTGTCTCTGCTGCAGATGATGACCGGCAATTTCGAGGCCGGCTGGCGAGGACGCGAGGCCCGCTGGAAAGCCCCGGTGCTGACGGTCACCTATCCGCTTTTCGAGCAAAAGATGTGGCTTGGCGAAGGCAGTATCGAGGGCAAGACGGTTCTGATCCATGCCGACGAGGGCCTCGGGGATTCCATTCAGTTCGCGCGCTATGTGCCCGATGTCGCAGCCCTCGGTGCGCGCGTCATTCTGGTCGTAGCGCAGCCTGTCCATTCGCTGTTGTCCGGGCTTCCCGGGGTCTCGGAGTGCCTTCCATTGCCGGGCGGTCCGCTGCCGGCGTTCGACCTGCACTGCCCGCTTTCCAGCCTGCCGCTCGCTTTCAAGACCCGGCTCGACACCATTCCGTCAGCGATATCGTATTTGCCTCTTCCCGCCGAAGCCCGCGTGCGGGCCTGGGAGGCCCGCCTCGGGTCCCAAGACAAATTACACGACAAATTACGCGTCGGGCTGGTGTGGTCGGGAAATCCGGCGCATGGCAATGATCGTAACCGCTCGATCCCGCTGCGCAAGCTGTCACGCATTCTCGATGTCGATGCAACCTTCGTCAGTCTGCAGAAGAACCCGAAGGCCGGCGACCAGGCCACGCTGCTCGAACACCCTGATATCATCGACCTCACCGGCGAGCTCGGCGATTTCAGCGACACCGCGGCGCTGGTCAGTTGCCTCGATCTCGTGATTACGGTGGACACCAGCGTCGCCCATCTCTCGGCGGCGCTGGGGCGCCCGACCTGGATCCTGCTGCCTTACGTCCCCGACTATCGCTGGCTGCTCGATCGCGATGACAGCCCCTGGTATCCGACGGCGCGGCTGTTCCGGCAGAGCGCGACGCGCGACTACGCCGAGGTGCTTGATCGGGTGCGGGACGAATTGGCGGCGCTGGTTGCGGAAAAGCGCCGATGAATCGCCGTGAACGCCGGGCCGCTGGCCTCGGCCCTCCAACTAAAGCAACCCGCGTGGGAGGCAACACGCCCCCTGCGCTGCATCAGGCAGGCCTCAGCCATCGCCAGGCCGGACGGACTCTCGACGCGCAGATGTGCTGCCAGCAGGCGCTCGCAATCGATCCTGATCACGCCGATACCCTGCATTTGATGGGGCTGTTGTCGCTTGATGCCAAAAACTACGATCATGCGCTGGAGTGGATCACCCGTGCCGTCGGGCGAAAGCCCAAGCCGGAATATCTGTCGAGCCTCGGCGCCGCACTGCAGCAACAGGGACGGCACGAGGAAGCGCTTAACGCGTTCGACAGAGCGGTGCAGCTGGCGCCCGACGATGCCGAGGCATGGAAAAATCGCGGCAACCTCCTGATCGAACTCAAGCGCCCGGCCGACGCCGTGCCGAGTTTCCAGCAAACGCTGAAGCTGAACCCGCGCCACTGGGATGCCGCCTATCGCTGCGGATTTCTGCTTAGCGAACTTGGACGGCCCGCGGAGGCCATCGTCTACTTCGATCTGGCCGACAGGCTGCAGCCGAACCAGGCCGTGATTCTGGAAATGCGCGCCGCGGTGCTGCACAGGCTGAAAAGGTTCGACGAGGCGCTGGCCGACAACCAGCGCGCCTACGCCCTTAATCCAGGCAATGCCGCGACCTGCAACAATATCGGCGCCGCGCTGCAAGTGCTCGGCCGGGACGAAGACGCGCTGCAATGGTTCGACCGTGCCGCAGTACTTCGGCCGGACTTCATCGACGCGTTGACCAACAAGGCCGCCTCGCTGCAGCAACTGCACCGCTTCGAGGAGGCCGCCGCAACCTACCGTCAGGCAAAGGCGATCGATCCCGGCGATGCGGAGACAGACTGGAATTTGTCCCTGCTGCAACTGCTGACAGGCAATTTCAGGGAAGGCTGGGCCGGGCGCGAAGCGCGGTGGAACGCGCGACGGGCGGAAACCTCCCTGACATTCCCCGGGCCGAAATGGCGCGGCGAGGAAGATGTCGCCGGCAAGACTATCCTGATCTACATGGACGAAGGACTGGGAGACGCGATCCAGTTCGCCCGTTACGTGCCGGAAGTGGCGGGACGCGGCGCGCATGTGATCCTGATAGTGCTGCCCGCAGTGTATCCGTTATTGGCAAAACTCCCCGGCGTCGCGCAATGCATTCCATTCTCGGCAACCGCACCGCGACCGGCATTCGACCTGCACTGCCCGATGTCCAGCCTGCCGCTCGCCTTCGGGACGCGGCTCGACACGATTCCGTCGCCGCGATCGTATTTACCGCCTCCGCCGCAAGCCCGCGTGCAGGCCTGGCAAGATCGCCTCGGTCCGCACGACAAATTGCGGGTCGGCCTGGTCTGGGCCGGCAACCCCGAGCACAAAAACGATCACAACCGATCGACCTCGCTGCGCATGCTGTCGCGTATCCTCGACATCGACGCGACGTTCGTCAGTCTGCAGAAGGACCCGAGGCCCGAGGATCAGGCAACGCTGCTGGAACATCCCGGCGTTATCGACCCCACCGCCGACCTCACGGATTTCAGCGAGACGGCGGCGCTCGTCAGCTGCCTCGATCTCGTGATTACTGTCGATACCAGCGTCGCCCACCTCGCCGCCGCGCTCGGCCGCCCGACCTGGATCCTGCTGCCTTACACGCCCGATTATCGCTGGCTGCTCGATCGCGACGACAGCCCCTGGTATCCGACGGCGCGACTGTTCCGGCAGAGCGCAACCCGCGACTACGGCGAAGTGCTTGATCGGGTGCGAAGCGCGTTACTGACGCTGATTTCCGAACCTTTGGCTGCCGCTCAGGCATTTCCGACAACGCCGGCGGCATTCCATGAGGCCGGGCTCGGCCACCGCCGCGCCGGGCGGCATCGCGATGCCCGGCATTGTTGTGAGCAAGCGCTCGCCGCCGACCCCGGCCATGCCGACGCGCTGCATCTGATGGGCTTGTTGGCGCTCGATGCGAGACAACACGATCAGGCCATGGACTGGATTGCCAGTGCGATCCGGCAGGACCCCAAACCGGAATATCTTTGCAGCCTCGGCACCGCGCTGCAGGCGCAAGGGCGGCACGACGAAGCATTGAACGTCTTCGACAAAGCCGTCCAGCTCAGGCCCGACGATGCCGGGTTGTGGAAACATCTGGGCGGCGCGCTGATGGAAGTGCAGCGGCCGGCCGATGCGCTGTTGAGCCTGCAGCACGCGTCAAAACTCGACCCGCAGGATGGCGACGCGGCCTACAAGACCCTTTTCCTGCTACATACCTTGGGGCGGTTCGAACACGCACTGGCGCAATTCGACCGCTGCGACGAGTTGCAGCCGGACCACGTACCAGCGCTGCAGCTGCGCGCGCTTTCGCTGCGCGGCTTGGGGCGGTTCGAGGAAGCGCTTGATGTCAATCAGCAAGCCATCGCGCTCGACCCTGACAATGCCGACACCTGCAACAATCTCGGCGATGCGGTGCAGTCGCTTGGCCGGCAGCCCGAGGCTTTGCACTGGTTTGACCGCGCGATCGCGCTGCGGCCGGACCTGATCCAGGCGCTGAAGAACAAGGCTTTCGTGCTGACGCAGCTTCATCGCTTCGACGAGGCCGTTGCCGTCTATCAACGCATCCTGGCGCTCGATCCCACCAACGCCGCCGCCGAATGCGACCTGGCGCAGCTTCATCTGCTGACCGGCAATTTCGTGGCCGGCTGGGCCGGGCGCGAGGCACGCCAAAAACTCCCGTCGAGCACCTACCCGAAATTTTCCCAGCCGATGTGGCTCGGCAACGAAGCCGTCGAGGGCAAGACCATCCTCGTCTATGCCGACGAAGGCATGGGAGATTCAATTCAGCTGGCGCGCTACGTCCCGATGCTGGCGGCGCGCGGCGCCCGGGTCATCCTGGCGGTCGAGGCGCCGGCCGTTCCCCTGCTGTCGGAACTCTCGGGCGTCGCGCAATGCATCGCCAAACCGATCGCGGCACTCCCGGCCTTCGACATGCACTGCCCGATGTGCAGCCTGCCACTGGCCTTCGCAACGCGGCTCGACAGCATTCCCTCCGGGATATCCTACTTGCCGCGCCCGCCGGCGGCCCGCATGCAGGCCTGGGAAGATCGTCTTGGCCCTCATGACAGGCTGCGGGTCGGGCTTTGCTGGTCCGGCAATCCGCTCCACGGCAATGATCGCAACCGGTCGCTGCCGTTACGCCGGCTAACGCCCATCCTCGACACCGACGCGACCTTCGTCAGCCTGCAGAGGGATCCCCGACCCGAAGACCACGCCGTCCTGCGCGAACGGACCGATATTGTCGATCTCACGGCCGACCTCACCGATTTCAGCGAGACCGCGGCGCTGGCATGCTGCCTCGATCTCGTGATCACCGTGGACACCAGCGTCGCCCACCTTTCCGCCGCCTTGGGACGCCCGACCTGGATCCTGCTGCCTTACGTGCCCGACTACCGCTGGCTGCTCGATCGCGATGACAGCCCCTGGTATCCGACGGCGCGGCTGTTCCGGCAGGACGAGACCCGCGACTACGAAAACGTGCTGATTCGGGTACGAAGCGAACTCGAAGCGTTGATCTCAGCCAGACGGGGAACGCGCTGATGAATCGCAGGGAACGCCGCGCCGGCGCCCGGGCCTCTCAGGCAAAGCCGCCAAGTCCAGGCGCCAACACGCCTGCAGCGGCCTATGAGGCCGGCCTTCGCCATCTGCGAACCGGACAATATCTCGACGCGCAAATCTGCTGCCAGCAGGCGCTTGCGATCGATCCCGGTCACGCCGAGACGCTGCATCTGATGGGGCTGCTCTCCTTGCAGTCCGAACAATTCGATCACGCCGTAGAGTGGATTTCGCGCGCGCTGAAGCAAGACCCGAGGGCGGAATATCTCTACAGCCTCGGCACCGCGCTACGTCGGCAAGGACGGCTTGAAGACGCGCTGATGGCGTTCGACAAGGCCGTGCAATTCAATCCCGAAAGTGCCGAATTGTGGATCGGCCTCGGACGCGCTCTCGGCGACCTGAAACGTCCAGCCGATGCGTTGCTGAGCTTCCAGCATGCGCTCAAGCTCAATCCTCGCCATTGGGACGCCGCACTGGAATGCGGCGCCGCCCTCTGCGTGCTGGGACGCGCGGAGGAAGCACTTCCTTATTTCAGGCTGTGCATGGAGTTGCAGCCGAACCACCCGGCAACATTGACCAGCCTTACCCGTTGCCTGCTCGGCCTCAAAAGGCTCGACGAGGCCCTGGTCGAGAACCAGCGCGCCTACGCCCACGATTCCGGCAACGCCGACGCCTGCGACAACATCGGCATCATCCTCGAACGGCTCGGCCGCGAGGACGAGGCGTTGATCTGGCTCGACCGGGCGCTGGCGCTTCGGCCGGATTTCATCGACACCCTCAACAACAGGGCGCTTGTGCTCGGCAGGCTTCACCGCTTCGACGAGGCCGCCGCCATGTATCGTCGCGTCGAAACGCTCGATCCCGACAACGCCCAGGCCAAATTGGGGCTTGGACTGCTGCATCTGCTGTTGGGAGATTTCGAGGCCGGCTGGTCCCGGCACGTGGCGCGATTCAAGATGAGGTCGTCGGCGGACTATCCGAAATTCTCCGAACCGATGTGGCAGGGCGAGGAAAACATCGATGGCAAGACCATCCTGATCCATGTCGACGAGGGACTGGGCGATACCATCCAGTTCGCGCGCTATGTGCCGCTGGTGGCGGGGCGCGGTGCCCGGGTGATACTGGTGGTGCTCGACGCCGTGCGCCCGCTGCTGTCAGGACTATCAGGCGTCTGGAAGTGCCTGCCATTTTCGGCCGGCGCGCTGCCTCCATTCGACATGCATTGTCCCTTGTCGAGCCTGCCAATGGCGTTCGGAACGCGGCTCGACACCATTCCGTCCGAGATTTCGTATTTGCCGGCGCCACCTGCAGCCCGCGTACAGGTTTGGCAAGACCACCTCGGCCGCCACGAAAAACTGCATGACAAATTGCGCGTCGGCCTGGTCTGGTCCGGCAATCCGCAGCACGGCAATGACCATAACCGGTCAATCCCGCTGCGGATGCTTTTGCCAATCCTCGACACCGATGCGACGTTCGTCAGCCTGCAGAAGGACCCGCGGCCCGAGGATCAAGCGGTGCTGCAGCAACGCAACGACATCGTCGACCTCACCGCGGAGCTGACCGACTTCGTCGAGACCGCAGCGCTGATAAACTGCCTCGATCTCGTCATATCAGTGGATACCAGCGTCGCTCATCTCGCCGCGGCGCTCGGGCGCCCGACCTGGATCCTGTTGCCCTACGCGCCCGACTATCGCTGGCTGCTCGATCGCGACGACAGCCCCTGGTACCCGACGGCGCGGCTGTTCCGGCAGGGCAAAACCCGGGAATACGCCAGCGTGCTGGTTCGGGTACGAAGCGAGCTCGAGGCGTTGATCTCAGCCAGACGGGGAACACGCCGATGAACCGCAGGGAACGCCGGGCAGCCGCCGCCCGAAATCCCCGCGCCAAGTCCGGCGGTCGAGACGCCGATACGCCTGCCGCGCTGCATCGAGCCGGCCTCGGCCACCGGCACGCCGGGCGCCCGCTCGACGCACAGCTTTGCTGCCAGCAAGCGCTCGCAACCGATGCCGGCCACGCCGACAGCCTGCATTTGATGGGGCTGCTATCGTTCGACGCCGGCCAATCCGATCACGCCGTGCAGTGGATCGCCCGCGCGCTGAAGCAGGAAGTCAAAGCGGAGTATCTATTCAGCCTGGGCACGGCGCTCGGGCAGCAGGGACGGCGCGAAGAGGCGCTGCTGGCCTTCCGACACGTGCTCGGGCTCGAACCCGCGCATTGGGACGCAGCCCACCAATGTGGCGCCTTGCTCTATGAATTGGGGCAGCTGCAGGACGCGCTCGGCTATCTCGAACCATGTCTGGAACTGCGGCCGAACCACCTTGCAACGCTGGTGATGTGTACCGCCTGCATGTTGAGTTTTCGAAGGTTCGAGGAGGTCGTCGCCATCAACCAGCGGGCGCATGCGCTCGACCCCGAAAACGCCGACCCCTGCAACAGCGTCGGCGTTGCGCTGCAATTGCTCGACCGGCAGGAGGAGGCCCTGCCCTGGTTCGATCGAGCGATCGGGCTTCGGCCGGATTTTGTCGACGCCCTCAACAACAAAGCGGTGGCGCTGAGCGGAATCCATCGGTTCGACGAGGCCTGCGCGACCTATGACCGCGTCAAAGCAATCGATCCCGGCAACGTCGGGGCGGAGTGGAACCTGGCCCTCCTGGATTTATTGATGGGGAATTTCGAAGCCGGTTGGGCCGGGCGCGAAGTGCACTGGAAGACGGACCGGCAAAGCAGCTACCCGAAATTTTCGCAACCCAGATGGTTTGGCGAAGAAAACATCGCGGGCAAGACCATCCTGGTCTGCGCGGATGAAGGGTTGGGCGACACGATTCAATTCGCGCGCTATGTGCCCGAAATCGCCGCCCGCGGCGCGCGCGTTATCCTAGCCGTCGAGGAATCGGCCCGTACGCTGCTGTCGGGTTTACCTGGCGTCTCGCAATGCGTGCGCAAGTCGGCCAGCGGGCTGCCGGCGTTCGATATGCATTGCCCTATGTCCGGCCTGCCGATGCTGTTCGGAACGCGGCTCGACACCATCCCGTGCGATGTGCCGTATTTGCCCGCGCCGCCGCAGCATCTGACGCAGGCCTGGGAAGCCCGCCTCGGCCGCCACAATAAGCTGCACGACAAATTGCGCGTCGGTCTGGTCTGGTCCGGCAATCCGCAACATGGCAACGATCACAACCGATCTATCCCGCTGCGGATGCTTCTGCCGATCCTCGACGCCGATGCGAAATTCGTCAGCCTGCAGAAGGACCCGCGCCCCGCCGATCGGGCGGTGCTGCAGGAGCGCGGTGACATCATCGATCTGACCGCGCATCTGACCGACTTCGTCGAGACCGCGGCTTTGATCCGCTGCCTCGATCTCGTCATCACGGTCGATACCAGCGTCGCCCATCTGGCCGCCGCATTGGGATGCCCGACCTGGATCCTGCTGCCCTACACGCCAGACTACCGCTGGCTGCTCGATCGCGACGACAGCCCCTGGTATCCGACCGCGCGGCTGTTCCGGCAGGGCAAAACCCGCGAATACGCCAGTGTACTCGATCGCATGGCAACCGAGTTACGCGCGCTGATCGCCAGCGAGATGGCCGCTCACGCCAAGCCGACGTAAGCTGCGGTCAGTGATTCGCGCTCCGGCCGATCCAATATGGCGGCCCAACCTTACCCGTTCAGGAGACATCAATGGGACGTAAGCTCGCGTTCGTACTTGCTTCGTCCGACCACGGGACGATGATCGTCAACCGGTTCGACTATCGGATGATCAATGAAACCGAGGGTTTTGGGGTCGGCTTCCAGATTCTCAATACCGCGCAGTTCGATCCCGAAGAAGTCAAGATGGCGGTGCAGTTGCTCCAGATACGGCGCAAGCATCATGGCGACGGCGTCATCGCGATCGATGGCGGCGCCAATATCGGCGTTCACACCGTCGAATGGGCCAAGGCCATGACGGGATGGGGATCGGTGCTCGCGGTCGAGGCGCAGGAGCGCATCTACTACGCGCTGGCCGGCAACGTCGCGATCAACAACTGCTTCAACGCGACGGCAATCAATGCCGCGATTTCCTCCGAATCCGGCACGCTGCAAATTCCCAATCCCAACTACTTCCTTCCCTCCAGCTTCGGCAGTCTGGAACTGCGGCAGCGCGCCGGCAACGAGTTCATCGGCCAGCAGATCGATTACGCCAATAACACCGTCATCGTCCGAAAGGTGACCATCGATGAAATCAACCTGCCGCGGGTCGATTTCATCAAGCTCGACATCGAGGGCATGGAAATGGAGGCGCTGGAAGGCGCACGCCAGACGATCGATCGCAGCGTGCCGATCCTGTTGATCGAGAGGATCAAGGCGGACGGAGCGCAGCTGACGCAATGGCTGGAGGGGCGCGGCTACCAGGTCATGCAGGTCGGAATCAATCTCGTGGCGGTTCACAAGACCGACAAGACGCTCGCCGATATCGTGGTGAAGTAGCGCAGGCGCGACCACCGAACACGCGCAAAACCTTAACGGCCGTTAAAAGACGACCTGATGCGATTTTAAGTGACTGAAATGATGCCAGAAACTGGCGCGAGAGACGGGACTCGAACCCGCGGCCTCCGCCGTGACAGGGCGGCGCTCTAACCAACTGAGCTACTCCCGCGGATGCCGTGATCTCGTGTGATCCGCGCAGAACCGAGGACTTAAAGGCCTGCCCCCTTTTAGTCAAGGCAGTTGCAAATCCCGCTGCTAACAGGGCGTTTTTGCGACGTCGATGCAAATAACGCCCGTTTTATCGGCGAAACAGCATGGTCAGTTCCGACCCGAATCGTTTAAGGCCTGCAATTACTAGGTTTCTGCATTAGGTTTCTGCAATAGGTTTCCGGAAGCCATCACCAACGAGGAGGGCCAAATATGGCGAAGAAAGCAGCGACCCCAGCGACGATTACGCTGAAGCATCTCGCGGCCGGACTGTCGGAAGATCATGAAATGTCGAAAAAGGCCGCCGAGGCGATCCTGGGCGACCTGGTCGACCGCATCACCAAGCACCTGAAAAAGGGCGAGCGCATCCGCATTGTCGGCCTCGGCATCCTCCAGGTCCGCAAGCGCGCCGCCCGCATGGGCCGCAACCCCGCGACCGGCGAGGCGATCCAGATCAAGGCCAGCAAGAAGGTGGCGTTCCGCGCCGCCAAGGAACTCAAGGAAGCCGTCTGACACGACGCCTCCCGGCCGCCTTAGCGCCATTCCGGCGGGCACGCGGCCCCCGGAATGGCGCTTTTGCGGTATCGGTCGCCCAACCCTTCCATCCTGCCCGGTTTTGATCGTGCCCTCACCTCTCCATTTCACGCATACGGTGACCGAGCGCCTGCTGCGCTATGTCGTCATCGACACCCAGTCCGATCCGTCCTCGCCGACCTGCCCGTCCACCGAGAAGCAAAAAGATCTCGGCCGCCTGCTGGCGGGCGAATTGCAGGCGATCGGACTCTCCGATGCGCATCTCGACCCGCACGGCTACGTCTATGCCACTATCCCCGCGACCTCGGACAAGAACAACGTCCCGGTGATCTGCTTCTGCTCGCACATGGATACCTCGCCCGATTGCACCGGCAACAACGTCAAGCCGCAGATCGTCAAAAACTATCGCGGCGGCGACATCGTGCTGCCGGGCGACCCCACCCAGGTGATCCGCACCGCCGAGCATCCTGCGCTCGCCGATCAGATCGGCAACGACATCGTCACCACTGACGGCACCACGCTGCTCGGCGCCGACAACAAGGCCGGCCTGGCCGAGATCATGGACGCCGCCGCGTTCCTGATGGCGCATCCCGCAGATCAAGCACGGCGCCATCAAGATCCTGTTCACGCCCGACGAGGAGATCGGCCGCGGCGTCGACAAGGCCGATTTGAAAAAGCTCGGCGCCGATTTCGCCTACACCATGGACGGCGAGACCGCGGGCCATATCGAGGACGAGACTTTTTCGGCCGACGGCGCCACCATCACCATCGAGGGCGTCTGCGACCCATCCCGGTTTTGCCAAGGGCAAGATGGAGCACGCGATCAAGATTGCGGCGGCCATCGTCGATCGACTGCCAAAGGATTCCTGCTCGCCCGAAACCACCGAAGGCAAGCAGGGCTTTCTGCATCCGATATCGATCTCGGGCGCGCTGGAGCAGGCCACGATCGGTTTTATCGTGCGCGATTTCACCGACCAGGGATTGCAGGAGAAGGAAGCGCTGCTCGACGACATCGCCAGGTACGTGATCAAGGACTATCCGCATTCGAGCTACCGGCTCGAGATCAAGCAGCAATACCGCAACATGAAGCAGGTGATCGATCGTCACCCCGGCATCATCGACAACGCCATGGAAGCGATCCGCCGCGCGGGCCTCACGCCGGTAAAAGACTCGATCCGCGGCGGCACCGACGGTTCGCGGCTGTCGTTCATGGGCCTGCCCTGCCCCAACATCTTCGCCGGCGAGCACGCCTTCCATTCGCGGCTGGAATGGGTGAGCGTGCAGGACATGGAAAAGGCGATGCAGACCATCGTCCATCTCGCCATGATCTGGGAGGAACGGGCCTAGTTCTCGGTGCCAGGGATGGGTGGAGCGAAGCGATACCCATCACCTTTGGATGGTGGGTTTCGCTGCGCTCTACCCACCCTACAGCGCCCGTCAGTCCAAGCCTTCCGCCCGCTGGTCCAAGAGCCGCATTGATCCCTAAGCTAAAATCCATCCTCGAAGGCCTCGAACGGAGGCCGCGATGGGGAATGGGGTAATGCGAACTTATCTGCTCTCGGTGAGCCTGCTAGTTACGACCGGCGCATCCGCGCTGGCCGCCGATCTCGGGCCGGCGCCGGTCAAGGCGCCGATGGCGGCGCCTATCATGGCCGTCTACAACTGGACCGGCTTTTACGTCGGCGTCAACGGCGGCGGCGGCTGGAGCACGTTTACCGGCGTGGGTGGCACGATCCCCGGCGTCAATTCCCTGAACGCCAGCGGCGCGGTGGCCGGCGGCCAGGTCGGCGGCAACTACCAGATCGGCAATGTCGTGCTCGGCCTCGAAGGCAGCTACGACTGGGCCGATATCCGCAACACCCAGGTCGGCCCGCTCGGCGCCGGCACGCTGACCCTGGTCACCAAGAACGACTACATCGCAACCGTCGCCGGCCGGCTCGGATATGCTTTCGACCGGGTGCTGATCTACGGCAAGGGTGGCGCGGCGTTCACGCGCGATCGGGCCGACGCCAATCTGACCGGTCCGCTTCCGGGCACCGCCTCCGGCAGCTTCGACCGCACCGGATGGCTCGCCGGCGCCGGCGTCGAATGGGCGTTCTGGGGCAACTGGTCGGTGAAGGCCGAATACGACTATATGGGCTTCGGTGCGATCAACGAGGTCATCACCAACACGACCGGCAGCCTGACGGCGTCGCCCGCGACCGTGAAACTCAACGTCCAGACCGGCATCGTCGGCGTCAACTACAAGTTCTGATTCAATTTTCAAACAGCCGCTCCTCGTCGTCCCTGCGAACGCACTAGGGTGTTGCGATAAAAGCAGATCGTACCGCAATGACGCACGATCTTCGTGAAAAGCGAGGGTCGGCCGATGAGTTCCCAGAGAGCGTCGACGGTTCTGGCTTGGGCTTGCCGCAATAGTTCTTTGAATTTGGCGAAGGCCATCTGGATTGGATTGAGATCGGGGCTGTAGGGCGGCAGGAACAGGAGGCGTGCGCGGCGCCGGCTGGGCGCGCCGCTGTCGCTCTTTTGGCTGACAAAGTCGGGGGTTACGGCGTCGCCCTTTTGCAGAGCGGGGACGAATTTGCTCGAGGTGGCGAAGGAGCACTGCGTTCGCCCGTCGATACACATCTCGAAAAGGGACTAGATGCGACGCTTAGGCGACCCTCGGTTTTCACGAAGTCTGCGCGTCGCAGATCGGCGACCATCGATAAACTCGCGTCTTTTATTATTCGGTGGATAACTCTGAAAAGATGTGTGATGCCCTGTGCGTTCGCAGGGACGACGAGTAGGCATGCGTCCGCATTCTCGCGACAGGCTTTGTCCGAGGTTTTAGCACCCGCGGTCTCATGTGCAATGTGCATCAAAAGGAAACGCACATGAGCATACAGGTTCAGCGGAAACACTCCGGCCTTCCCTGCGCAATGGCTCTACGGCCTATATCGTGCTCTCCCTGGTAAATCGGAGCCTCTTGCCACCATCGCCCCCGGGAGGCGTTAGCCTCCCAAGGACTTGACGCCAGCATTCCGGGCGTCAGGACCACACGACTTAACCGTACGCATCCGTGTCGCACGTCTCGCGACACACACACGTCCACCGCAACCCGCTCCAACGTCCGTGACGTGCGCAACGTCCCCTCTACCGGAACGGGATGACGGACATAAGCCGGTGATTTGTCCCTGAACAAAACCAAAATATTTTTGACGGCGGCACTGGACAGGGCAAATCAGCTTGAAGCCATTGCAGAAATCGGGTTTTTCGCGCAAGCGCTTTTTTCAGCTGGCGCGCGCCGTCACGATCCAGATCGAGGCGCCGAGCGGCACCGTGTTGCCCTTGAGGTGAGGCGCGAGCGCCTCGCGGATCGAGTTGGTTGCGGCCTCGCGGATCGCCGCCGGCTGGTCTTCCAGCGCGCGGCTGGCCGGGCCGATGTCGAGCGCGCCGCGCACCGCGGCATCGAGTCCGCCGCCGATCGCGATGTCCAGCGCCAGGTTGCACGGCTCCATCGCGATCGCCTTGAATCCGGCCGCGTCCAGAATGCGATGCACGCGCGCCTCCGAGGCAAACGAGAATGGCCCGGGATCTTCCGGCCCCTGCTGCGGCAGTCTTGGCGCGTGCTGGTAGACCGCCTGCAGCGGCGCCATCATCCACGGATTTTCCCGGGGCTCGCGCCAGCAGGCAAAGGCGAGCCGGCCCGACGGCCGCAACGCGCCATGCATGTTCGCAAACGATGTGGCGGGATCGGCGAAGAACATCACGCCGAACCGCGAGGTGACGAGATCCACACTTGCGGGCTCGAATGGGTACACGGTCGCATCCGCCAGCACGAAATCGACTGGCGCATTCGCCGGCGTCCCAGCGCGCGCCTGCTCCAGCATCGGCCCGGACACGTCGACGCCGAGCACATGACCCGACGGCCCAACTCTTTGCGCGAACGCCATCGTGGTGGCGCCGCTGCCGCAGCCGACATCGACGATGCGCTCGCCTGCTTTGGGCTTGGCGCGATCGATCAGGATGTCGGCGATCGGCGCCAGCAAGATGTCCTGCACCTGTTGCCGGCGCGCCCAGCGCTGGCCGCCGGGTCCGTTCCAGTAGGCGATCTGGTCGGCGTTTTGTTCGTGGCCTTTTGGGTTGTCCATCGCTGCTGGTCCGTTCTCGTGAGATCTAGTTGGGCACGCCGGCCGACGCCCGCTTCGGCCTGCCCAGGAGTGCGCCCGCGATGATGCCCGCGAGCGCGCCGAGCGGCCCGAACACGAACGCCGCGGTCATGCTGGCCTCGACACTGCCGTCGAAGTGGTTGCCGGAAAACAATTCGATCGCCCAGTAACCGGCGAACGCGAACAGCGGATAGCCGATCAGCATTCCAAGCAAGGCAAGAAACAAGCGGCGCATGCGGGCCTCGCGGTCGTGCCCCGGCGTGCCGGTCTTCGGCGGCGCGGTCGAATGGGTTCTGGATGGCGACGGCGGAAGAATCCGGGCGTGTGGTCCGGGAAGCCGCTCAGGACCGTTGACGCGCGCCGCCCTGGAAAATGTCGTGCACCAGCCCGAGTTTCCCAAGCCCCAGGATAATCAGGCCATTGATGTCGATCTCGTACCAGGCGTGCGCAAGATAGGCGTCGCGCGGAAACCGGTGATGATTGTTGTGCAGCCCTTCCCCGAAGGTGAGGATGGTGGTCACCAACTCGTTGGTGGTTCCGTCATCGAGTTCATAGCGGCGGTAACCGTAGCGGCCGTCGCTATGGCAGACCGAGTTGACCAGCGAGGTGGCCATGGTCATGACGTAGCTGCGGAACAGGCCGGAGAACAAGACGCAGCCGATCATCGCGTGCACGCCGCCGAGCGCGTAGCCAAGGGCGCCCGGAATCAGCACCGCCGACAGCGCGTACCAGTACCAGCGTGTCCTGGTGAAGAACATCGCGATCGGGTCGGCCATGATATCCCTGGCGTAGTATTCGCCGTCGGTGGTCGCCTGGTCCCACACCCAGCCGCCCTGCGCATGCATCATGCCCTTGGCGAAGCTGACAAAGCGGTTGCCGTCGCCGTCATAGTAAGGGCTGTGGACGTCGCCGGGTTTGTCTGAGTGAAGATGGTGCCGGCGATGATTGGAGACCCATTTGAGCACCGAGCCCTGCACCGCCATGGTGGCGTTCGCGGCGAATAACGCCCGCATCACAGGACCGCAGCGGAAGCTGCGGTGCACGAAATAGCGATGCATGAACCCGACCCCGATCGTGCTCAGCACGAACGTGCCGGCGAACACCGAAATCTCCACCCAGCCGATGCCTTGCGTGAAGGCCCAGACCAGCGCCGCGATCGAACCCGGGACCATGATGCCGAACGCGATGTAGGAATCGAGAAATTTGGCGTCGACCACCGGGCCTTCGACAAGCACGCCCGGGGGCATTTTTGCGGGCATGTCCCGGTCCGCGCCTTCCGCCGACATCACGCCCTGAATTGCGGTCATTTCAGCTCGATCCATTCCCGGAAAATTAACGCTGCTGCGGCGCAGCGTACAGACGCGGGCTATTTCTAGCAAGGACCGGTCCATGCGGGCGCAACGTTTCCTTAACAAGCCTGGATTGTGCGGCTGGTTGCCGTCATCCTGAGGAGCGCGCATTAGCGCGCGTCTCGAAGGATGGCCACGCGTGCAGCCCATCCTTCGAGGCCCGCCGAAGCCGGCGGGCACCTACGGGTGAACGCAAATGCGTTCATCCCGGGGATGACGATCCCGCTGCAGCGACATCAAGATCGATCGACCATTCAAATGAAAGAGGCCGCCAACCGGGCGGCCTCCATGGGCAAAAAGCGCCGACTTTTTTCCTTACTTCGGGTGGCAAGGCGCGGGCGGGATGCCATCGACGGCCTTACCGAGAACACCCTGGATGTCGTTTATCGTGCTGATGGCAGCCACGACGCAGCTTACGGTTTCCATAAAGCTGCCGCCGCTGAAGGTGTCCAGGTCGTTGATGCTCAATTCGTGAATTTCGTTGTTCATGTCATTCCCCTGTTTTCAAGGAGGGATCATTCCCTCATGCACGGTGGGACGCAGCGACATGACAAGTCGTTCAGGGCCGCTCATTGGCTGTGTGAGATAGATCACCATTTCAAATTTGGCCACTGCCAAATCCAACTTGGGCCACCATCGGTCGAAACAGGCGGGTACCGAAAGCGGGGTACTGGCGGGCAAAGACGAAGCGGCCAACCGAGGCGGCCTCTCGCATTCGTCGCAAGACCCGAGCGAACAAAGGAATTCGGCAAGCAGATCTTCTGCACATCCCCGACCCTGTATCCATTGGGCAACGGCCGTCGTGTTTCTTTGCCGGAACCATACTTCCTGCTTCCCAGCCAGCCGAGGTTGGAGCAAACTTTTCCGATAGTGGGATTTTGGCCAGTCTTTTTACCGGGTATTGCTTTTTCAAGCCCGGTAGCCGCACGCGAAAGCGCCGTGCGGCCTTTTTCACTGCCGCCCACGGACGCAGGTTGTTTCGAGCACTCGAATTTTGGGATCACCCGATGATTGTCGAGGTCACTTTCTGGATCGCCGTGGTTGCTGCAACCCGAAAGCTCGGCAAGGTTTACGCCAGATCGGGCGATGTTCTTTATGGGCCGTATCTGAGCCGGTGATTCGGCAGAGCGTTTTCTAGCGAAGCATGCCCTCGGACTTGATCCGTGGGTGGATACCGGTTCGCGCGAAGCAAACGCGTCAAAACAAGAAGCCAGAGTTTCGGTTCTGATTCGATCAGAACCGATAATGCTCCAGGGTCGCGCATCACAATCCGATCCGCCGTTCGCTCACCAGCCAATCGTGGATGACTTGCCATTTTTCGCGCTCTCGCGAAATAAATTTCAGAAGCGGCGAGTTCGCATCCTGCAGTTCGTAATAGAATTGCAACGCGTCCCGGCCCGTTGCGTCAGCATTGTCGAGGCCCCTTTTTGCCGCCCATGCGTCCCAGGCGGCGA
The DNA here is from genome assembly GCA_963699465.1 of uncultured Alphaproteobacteria bacterium. Classification (GTDB taxonomy): domain Bacteria; phylum Pseudomonadota; class Alphaproteobacteria; order Rhizobiales; family Xanthobacteraceae; genus Bradyrhizobium. The sequence goes on along the minus strand of CAVOTZ010000018.1, from coordinate 291,365 downwards.
CCACCAGAGGCCTGGCTTCCTTTTGCTTCATCCAACCACTCGGTCTACCCCGCGTCGCGGCGTAACCTTGGGCCGAAAGTTTAACAAAACGCTTTTCCAAATGAGGAAAGATGATGGTATCGGGAAAAATTGGCAGGAAAACCTGATAGGAGAACTTGATAGGAAAACCTGGAAAGACCGCCCGTGGGCGATCTTTCCAGGCGACGTAGCGCCCCTGGTCCCGCCGATCAGATCAGCACCATAGCCAGGCGATCGGGAATGCGGACTCGCGAAATGCGGTTCCAGAAACAGAAAACCAATGGTGTTGCACCCAAGGTACATTTCGCCGAGAGAATACGACCCGGGGCAGCAGGAACGCGGTAACTTATGCGGCGTTAGACCAAGCTATCCATGGAGAGCGAGATGATCAGGATGACTCTGGCGGTACTGGTGCTGGCGGCGGCCCTTCCGGCTGGTTCCGCCAACGCGCAAATGTACGATCCGAGCTATCCGGTGTGCATGCACGTTTTCGGCGAGCTGGAGGGCGAACGAATGGATTGCGTATTCACGTCGCTGGCCCAGTGCGCCGCTTCCGCTTCAGGTCGACCCGCGACGTGTCTGGTCAATCCTTATTTTGTGCAGAGATCAGGCCGGTCGCGGCACTAGCAGGAGTGAGCGGCCGAATCTTCTGGTCGGCGTTTTGTTGGTGGCCGAGCAGGATCAAGTAGCTAAAGTCGCGGGTGCGGTGGCTCCAAAGGTGCCGCTCGGATAAGCCCGTAGTAAATTTGGCCGTGTGACTGCACGCAGGCATTACCAACTCGAGGAACTGCTTCGCTGACAGCCCTCCTCGAAGAGCGCCAGTCTGACGTTCTATACCTTCATGCGTTCAAAAAGCGGACCGACCCAGCGTGCCGTAAAGGTTTCAAGTTTCTTAGAGGTGGTTTGAATTCGAGAGTTTATATCGACCAGGTCTTGCTCGGTGTAGACGCGAATGCTCTTTCGTTGCTCGTCCAGAAGTTTTGTGCGAGCTGCGGATGAACTAAGACGCAGCATAAGATCAGGGAACATCGCAATCGTTTCACGATGGTCGTACCAAAGAAGGTCGTCTGGATATTCAGGGCTAATTCCCCAAGCCCCGTGTACCGCTTTGTTTCGGTCTTTGTATCGCTTCGCGATTTCATCTTGAATATCTTGAAATTCTTTGAGATCGTCAGGGCTTAACTTAAGCTCGGCAACCGTATCGAGCGTGGCCTTTTTCCCGCCGTCAGTGCGAAGCGCCAAGAAGACGCTCACGATGGTTTTGGCTTCGCCACCCATGAGCGCTGCCAAAAATATGCCCAGACGCGATTCGATCTCGTTCCAGCTCATGCATATGGCGACTATGTAGCGTGTAAGATTTGGCCGCTCCAAGCATGCGTCTTGGCGAAAATCAAAGTTGATAGGCTTCCCATGAGGGAGTGGTTGCGGCATGGCAAATACTTCACTGAAAAGGAGGCAAATCGAATTTAACTCCGATGCTTGGGAGCGCTTTGAGCGTGCAGTAAGGCCAGTGGTGCAGGCGCCCCGCAGTCCCATACGGTGGTAAAGCTAAATCCCCTATCGTCACGGCTGTACCCGGGGCGAAGGATGGTAGGCGATGACGGACTCGAACCGCCGACATCTTCCGTGTAAAGGAAGCGCTCTACCAACTGAGCTAATCGCCCTCGCGCCGTGTTTAGCCTTGGGTGGCCCGTTCGCGCAAGATGCGAAAGCTGGCCTAATCCTAGTCCTGCGGCCGGCCCGGCAGTCCCTTGAGATCATTGATCCACGGCACCTGCGAGCGGCACCAGATTTGCCGCATCGGTTTCAGCCGGTCACGCTGGCGGATCGAGCCCCAGCGGATGCCCCAGTCGTCCGGGCCGCCCTCGCCGCTGGTGAACAGCGGGGAACCGCACTCCCCACAAAAGTGCTGGTAGCGTGTGTGGCCATTGTCGCCGGTCTTGGCGTAGATTTTTGGCTTCGCTCCGGTCAACTCGACTTGTTCGGCCGAGCAAATCACCGTTACCCGATAGGGCGACCCCGTGAGGTTTTGGCAATCGGTGCAATGACAGACCGACACCTGCGCCGGGTCGATCTCGGCCCGATAGGTCACCTGCCCGCAATGGCATTGCCCGTCGATCTTCATCACGTCCCTCTCCCAAAAGAAAACGGCGCCCGAAGGCGCCGTTTTTATCATTCTTAGGGCGTGCAGTCAGTGCGCGGTCAGGCCACCGGCGGCTTCGTCGCCGGCGTCCGGTTTGACGGGCACCTTGGTGTCCTCTTCCCAGACGATCGGCACCGGCGGACGCACCAGCGCCTTGGCAACGACGTCGTCGAGCCGGGCGACCGGGATGATCTCCATCCCGCCCTTGATCGCATCGGAAATCTCCGTGAGATCCTTGGCGTTGTCTTCCGGAATCAAGACCGTCTTGATGCCGCCGCGCGCCGCGGCCAACAGCTTCTCCTTCAGGCCGCCGATCGGAAGCACCCGGCCGCGCAGCGTGATTTCGCCGGTCATGGCGACATCGTGGCGGACCGGAATGCCGGTCATGACCGAGACGATCGCGGTGGCCATCGCGACGCCCGCCGACGGTCCGTCCTTCGGGGTCGCCCCCTCGGGCACGTGGACGTGGATGTCGCGGCGGTCGAACATCGGCGGCTCGATGCCGAAGACGATCGCGCGCGAGCGGACATAGGACGCCGCCGCCGAAATCGATTCCTTCATCACGTCGCGCAGATTGCCGGTGACCGTCATCTTGCCCTTGCCGGGCATCATGACGCCTTCGATGGTGAGCAACTCGCCGCCGACATCGGTCCAGGCCAGGCCGGTCACGATGCCGACCTGAGGCTCGTTCTCGATCTCGCCGTAGCGGTATTTCGGAACGCCGAGAAATTCCTCGAGGGATTTCTCGGTGACCTTGACCGACTTCTTCTTGGAGATCATCAGCTCCTTCACCGCCTTGCGGGCGAGTGTCGACAGCTCACGCTCCAGATTGCGCACGCCCGCTTCGCGGGTGTAGCGGCGGATCATCAGCAACAACGCATCGTCGTCGATCGACCATTCCTTGGAATCGAGGCCATGCTTGGCGATCGCGTTCGGGATCAGATGCTTGCGCGCGATCTCGACCTTCTCGTTCTCGGTGTAGCCGGCGATCCGGATGATCTCCATGCGGTCCATCAGCGGCCCCGGAATATTCAGCGTATTCGCGGTCGTGATGAACATCACGTTGGAGAGGTCGTAGTCGACCTCGAGATAGTGGTCGTTGAAGGTCGAGTTCTGCTCGGGGTCGAGAACCTCAAGCAGCGCCGACGACGGATCGCCGCGGAAATCGGCGCCCATCTTGTCGATCTCGTCCAGCAGGAACAGCGGATTCGAGGTCTTGGCCTTGCGCATCGACTGGATGATCTTGCCGGGCATCGAGCCGATATAGGTGCGGCGGTGACCGCGGATCTCGGCCTCGTCGCGCACGCCGCCGAGCGACACGCGAACGAATTCGCGCCCAGTCGCCTTCGCGATCGACTTGCCGAGCGAGGTCTTGCCGACGCCGGGAGGGCCGACCAGGCACAGGATCGGGCCGGTCAGCTTGTTGGCGCGCGACTGCACCGCCAGATACTCGACGATGCGGTCCTTGACCTTCTCCAGGCCGTAGTGATCGTCGTCGAGCACGGCCTGTGCCGCGACCAGATCCTTCTTGACCTTGGACTTCTTGTTCCACGGGATCGACAGCAGCCAGTCGAGATAGTTGCGCACGACGGTCGCTTCCGCGGACATCGGCGACATCTGGCGCAGCTTCTTCAGCTCGTGCTGCGCCTTCTCGCGGGCTTCCTTGGAGAGCTTGGTCTTGGCGATCTTCTCCTCGAGGTCGGCGAGCTCGTCGCGGCCCTCGTCGTCGCCGAGTTCCTTCTGGATCGCCTTCATCTGCTCGTTGAGGTAATATTCGCGCTGGGTCTTCTCCATCTGGCGCTTGACGCGCGAGCGGATCCGCTTCTCGACCTGCAAGCACCGAGATCTCGCTCTCCATCAACCCCAGCACCTTCTCCAGGCGCGCGGTGACCGACAGCGTCTCCAGGATCGCCTGACGGTCGGCGATCTTGACGGCCAGATGCGAGGCGACGGTGTCGCCGAGCTTGGCGAAATCGGTGATCGCCTGAACCACGCCGACGACCTCGGCGGAGATCTTCTTGTTGAGCTTCACGTAGCTCTCGAAATCGGACACCACCGAGCGCGCCAGGGCTTCCGCCTCGACGGAGGTGGCGTCGGTATCGGCGAGCGCGATCGCGGTCGCTTCGTAATATTCGGTCCGGTCGGAGTATTTCTGCACGCGCGCGCGCTCGAGCCCCTCGACCAGCACCTTGACGGTGCCGTCGGGCAATTTGAGCAGCTGCAGGACGCTGGCAAGCGTACCGGTCTCATAGATCGAATCCGGCGTTCGGATCGTCGTCGGAGGCGTTCTTCTGCGTCGCCAGCATGATCAAGGCGTCGTTCTTCATGACCTCTTCGAGCGCGCGGATCGATTTCTCGCGGCCGACGAACAGCGGCACGATCATGTGCGGGAAAACGACGATGTCGCGCAGCGGCAGCACCGGATAAGAATGGCTTTCGCCGTGAACGATGGTTGGCCGGGGTTTCGGGGTAGTCATGGCCTATTCCTTTTGTTGTGCCCCCTTGCACGCAGTCCGCCATTTTGCGCAACCGCCACAAGGTGCCGGGATGTTCCGGGATCGTCATGGCCGCATCTCGGCCCGCTTCTCCGGATCGTTGGTGCGGCGAATCTCAAGCCAGATTTTCGCCGCCGATAGCATTAGGTGGCTATCGGCCATGGGGGTGTCAAGTCGTTGGAAAATGCCCGCCAAACGGGGCTAAACGCGGCGTATCGCGAGGCTGTATCTGCTGCGAAATCACGGCCGCCGAAAGGCCGCGGCAGCCCTCGCAGCCTTGAACGGTCATGCCAGCGCGCCGATCAGGCGCTGGCGCTGCTCTCGACCGCGCGGTCGGAACGGTCGGCGTAGATGTAGAGCGGGCGCGCGGTTCCCTCGACCACTTCGCGCGAGATCACGACCTCTTCGACGCCTTCCAGGCCCGGCAGATCGAACATGGTCTCGAGCAGGATGCTCTCCAGGATCGAACGCAGGCCGCGCGCGCCGGTCTTGCGCTCGATCGCCTTGCGGGCAACCGCGCCAAGCGCTTCGTCGGCGAAGGTCAGCTCGATGTTCTCCATCTCGAACAGCCGCTGATACTGCTTGACCAGCGCGTTCTTCGGATCGGTCAGGATCTTCTTCAGCGAAGCCTCGTCGAGATCCTCCAGCGTCGCGACCACCGGCAGGCGGCCGACGAATTCCGGGATCAGGCCGTACTTCAGCAGATCCTCCGGCTCGACGTGGCGGAAGATTTCGCCGGTGCGGCGATCTTCCGGCGCCAGAACCTGGGCGGCGAAGCCGATCGAGGTCGAGCGTCCGCGCGCGGAGATGATCTTCTCCAGACCCGAGAAGGCGCCGCCGCAGATGAACAGGATGTTGGTGGTGTCGACCTGCAGGAACTCCTGCTGCGGATGCTTGCGGCCGCCCTGCGGCGGCACCGAGGCAACGGTGCCTTCCATGATCTTGAGCAGCGCCTGCTGCACGCCCTCGCCCGACACGTCGCGGGTGATCGAGGGATTGTCGGACTTGCGGCTGATCTTGTCGATTTCGTCGATATAGACGATGCCGCGCTGCGCGCGCTCGACATTGTAGTCGGCCGACTGCAGCAGCTTCAGGATGATGTTCTCGACGTCCTCGCCGACATAGCCGGCTTCGGTCAGCGTCGTCGCATCCGCCATCGTGAACGGCACGTCGAGAATCCGCGCCAGCGTCTGCGCCAGCAGCGTCTTGCCCGAGCCGGTCGGGCCGATCAGCAGGATGTTCGACTTCGCCAGTTCGACGTCGTTGTGCTTGGTCTGGTGGTTGAGCCGCTTGTAGTGATTGTGGACGGCGACCGACAGCACCTTCTTGGCATGGCTCTGGCCGATGACGTAGTCGTCGAGGACCTTGCAGATTTCCTTCGGCGTCGGAATGCCGTCGCGCGACTTCACCAGCGAGGATTTGTTCTCCTCGCGGATGATGTCCATGCACAGTTCAACGCATTCGTCGCAGATGAATACGGTGGGGCCCGCGATCAATTTGCGGACTTCGTGCTGGCTCTTGCCGCAGAACGAGCAATACAGCGTGTTCTTGGAGTCGCTCGTGCCGACCTTACTCATTCTTATCTCCGTCCGCCGTTCGATCCGGTCCGCTCGATCGCGCCCTATTCCGGCACCTACCGGCACAGAGCTATAGATAGAGCAAAATCCGTACCAAAAAAGACCCTACGCTCTCAGATGCCGCAGAATCGCGGCCAACTCGAATCCCCCTCGATCATAACCGATCCGACCTAGCCAACCATGCTGACACCCGACTATCAAGAATTCCCTAATCGGCCGGGCCTCCGATACCCGTGACAATACCGTGATTTGCGCCGTACCACGCGAGCCGCGAGTTGCGGAAATCAGCCAAGCGTTGCGCGATTGCCACGCCGCCAGACCGGCACGAAAGCGGAACTTTCTGCCCCGCGAGGGCGCAAAGCTGCCGCCGACGGCCATAAATTGCCGGTAGCGCGGCCGCCGTCAGCCTCCGGCGCGACCGCGGCAGCCCGACGCGCCGTGCCGATTACGGGGCTCTTCGGCGGTCGGCTCTTCCGAGCGCTTGTCGATCACCTTGTCGACGATACCGAAGTCGCGGGCCATCTCGGCGGTGAGGAACTTGTCGCGCTCCAGCGCATCCTCGATCGCCTTGAAGGTCTGGCCGGTGTGCTTGACGTAGATCTCGTTGAGCCGCTTCTTGAGATTCAGGATTTCCTGGGCGTGCAGCATGATGTCGGTGGCCTGGCCCTGAAAGCCGCCGGAGGGCTGGTGCACCATGATGCGCGAATTCGGCAGCGAGAAGCGCATGTCCTTGTGGCCGGCGGCCAGCAGCAGCGAGCCCATCGATGCCGCCTGCCCGGTGCACAGCGTCGATACCGGCGGGCGGATGAACTGCATGGTGTCGTAGATCGCCAGGCCCGACGTCACCACCCCGCCCGGCGAGTTGATGTACATCGAGATTTCCTTCTTCGGATTCTCGGCTTCGAGAAACAACAGCTGCGCCACGGTCAGCGTCGACATGCCATCCTCGACCGGACCGGTCACGAAGATGATGCGCTCCTTCAACAGGCGCGAAAAAATGTCGTAGGCGCGTTCGCCGCGGTTGGTCTGCTCGACCACCATCGGCACGAGGTTCATGTAGGTTTCCACCGGATCGCGCATTTAGTCACCCAAGGGTTGGGTAGAGGGTTGGCAAGGTTGGGACGCGAACATCCACCGGCAAGCAGGCAACAAGGCTCGAATTGCCGGGCGCGGACGAACGTCCCGTGATGCAGGACTTCAAAAGACAGGCTCACAGATATGGACCAATTCCCCGGCGACAAGACCAAGGCAACGGCGTCGAGACAGTGAGCCAAGTTGAAGCTGATTCGTGCGCCAAGCGCCTAGCGACGGATGCCGCCGCCAGGCGGCTTTCGCGGTTCATCCTTAACGCGAAGTGGCCGACATTAACCCCGAAATCGCAGCGGATTGCGGCCCGGGCCGGTCTTCAGGCCGGCGCTCTTCTCGTCCTCGTCGTCCTTGAGAGCTCCTCGCGCGTGACCTTCTTCTCGGTCACGTTGGCGAGTTCGAGGATGAAATCGACCACCTTGTCCTCATAGATCGGCGCACGAAGCTGGGCCAGCGCATTGGCATTGTTGCGATAGATAGTCCCAGACCTCCTTCTCGCGCCCCGGCATCTGGCGCGCGCGCTCGATCACCGCGCGGCTGACTTCGTCGTCGGTCACCGTGATCTTGTTCTTTTCGCCGATCTCCGACAGCACCAGGCCGAGCCGGACCCGGCGATCGGCGATCTTGCGGTATTCCTCCTGGGCCGCCTCTTCGGTGGTGTCTTCGTCGGCGAAGGTCTTGCCGCCGGACTCCATCTCGGCCTTGATCGAGTTCCACATCAGCTTGAATTCTTCCTCGACCAGCGACGGCGGCGCCTCGAAGCGATGGGTCTCGTCGAGCCGGTCGAGCAGCATGCGCTTGACCCGCTGGCGGGTGGCGCCGGCGAATTCCGCGGCCAGCCGCTCGCGCGCGGCTTCCTTCAGCTTGTCGAGCGATTCCAGGCCGAGCGATCTTGGCGAACTCGTCGTCGATCTTGGTCTCCTGCGGGCGCTTCGATCAGCGGTCGCGGTGGTTTCGAACTCGGCGGCCTTGCCGGCCAGCTTCTCGCTGGCATAGTTCTTCGGGAACGAGACCTTCAGCAGTGCGGGTTTCGCCCGCCGCGATGCCGATCAGCTGGTCCTCGAAGCCGGGAATGAACTGTCCGGCGCCGATCACCACCTGGATGTCCTCGCCGGTGCCGCCGTCGAACGGCACGCCGTCGATGGTGCCCTTGAAGGAGATCGTGACCCGGTCGCCGGTTTCGGCCTTGGCGCCCTCGCCCTTGGCGGCATAGGTGCGGTTCTGGTCGGCGATGCGCTTGATCGCCTCGTCGACATCGGCGTCGGTGACCTCGACCACCGGCTTCTCGACCGTGAAGCTCTTGAAGTCGGCGAGCTGGATCGCCGGCACGACCTCGATCGAAACGGTGTAGGTCAGATCGGATTTGCCGGTCAGGATGTCCTCGACGGCTTTCTCCTCCGTCGGCATGGTGACCTTGGGCTCGGTCGCCAGACGGAAGCCGCGCTCGGTGAAGATCTGCGAATTGGTATCGCGGATGGTCTGCTCGACGGTCTCCGCCATCACCGAGCGGCCATAGACCTTCTTGAGGTGGCTGACCGGCACCTTGCCCGGACGAAAACCGTTGAGGCGGACCTTGTCCTTGAGGTCGACGAGACGGGCATCCGCCTTGGCATCGAGATCCGATGCCGGAACGCTGATCTGGAATTCGTGCTTCAATCCGTCGGCGACGGTTTCCTGTCACCTGCATGGCGTCAATCTTCTTCCCGCTTGGTCCGGCCTGAACGGCCCGGACATTGTCAATCTGGTTCGACGCGTCGGCCTTATAAGCCTGCGCCGGTGGTTCGGCGGACCATTCCTCCGGGAGCTCGCCCCTTCAGGAAACAGGCTCCGCCGGAAATCGTCATGCGCAAACGCTGGTGGCGCTTGGTGCGGGCGGAGGGACTCGAACCCCCACAACTTTCGTCACTGGAACCTAAATCCAGCGCGTCTACCAGTTCCGCCACGCCCGCTGATAGCATCATTGTCCGGCCGCGATGCCGCGGGCGGCGGGCTTATAACATGGGCCCGCCGGTTCGCAGCAAAAAAATGGCCGTTTCCAAGCCACGCCCGGACGTAGCCGCGGCAGCTGGACATATCCAGCGGAAAATGGTCCGCATCGGACCATGGCAGATAGCGCATTTTCCGGTTGAACCGACGCGAAGCTGGTGGCCGGATTGGGCGCTGCTGGCCTTGGCCCGGCGCTGCCCTGCTCGCCTCGGCGGCCTGCCGCGGCGGCGCCCGGCGCCGCTGGCGCTGCAGGCCAAGGCCGACGCGCTCGGCCTGCGCCCGGGCGAGCCGGACACGCCGATCTGGTCGCTCGCACAGGACGCCAGGCGATGCCGGTGCTCCGCTTCAAGCGCGGCGATGCGCTTGCAGATCACGCTCGGCAACGTCTGCCGGTGCCCGCTGTGCTCGAACTGGCACGGCATCGACGGCGTCGCCGCGCGCCGAGCCGCTGGCGGCGCGGCCACCGCTCGCCGCCGGGCGGCAGGACAGACCTTGCTGATTCCATTGCGCCATGCCGGCACCTTCGCTGTGCGACCTGCAGGCTGTTGGGCGATGGCCAGGCGCGGCCATCGCGCGGCGCGGGCGCTGATCGTGGCCGGAGAGCGAGGCCGTCGCCGTCGACCGCGACGAGGTGTTTCTGATCGAGGACTGGCGGCTGCGGCCGGACGGAACCGCGATCGCGCCCGGCATCGATCCCAACGGCACAACTGCCGCTCTACACCGTCAACGGGCGAACCACGCTGGACATCCCAGCCCGACTCCATGAACGGCTGAGGCTTCGCTTCGTCAACGGCTTTCAACGCAATGTTATTGCTGTAAAAATACGAAGGCCATGAAGTCCGGGTGATGGCCCTCGACGGGCAGCCAGCCGAGCCGTTCCCGGCGCGCAACGGCGCCGTGGTGCTGGCGCCGGGAGGCCGGGCCGACGTCTTTATCGACGCCACCGTGGCGGCCGGCGCCGATGCCGTCCATCCTGCTGCATGACGGCACCGAGGCGCGCCCGATCGCCCGGCTGGTCGCCTCCAGGGAGCCGCCGTTCCGCGACGCGCCGCTGGCCGCCGCAGCCGCCGCTGCCTTCCAACGGCCTGCCGGCCCGGCTCGATCTCAGAAGGCGCGCTGCGCGTCGACCTGCCGCTCGGGCGGGCCGCAGGCCGATTGGGTGACGCCTGCGAGCTTCACGCCGTCGCAGCCGCCCGCCTTCCGCGCCAAGGCCGGCCGCATCGTGGTGCTGGCCCTGACCAACCGGGCCGATACCGCGACCGTGTTCCACCTCCACGGCCATCATTTCAGGCTGCTGGACCGGCTCGACGACGGCTGGAAGCCGTTCTGGCTGGATACGCTGGCGATCGAAGCCGGACAGACCCAGCGGATCGCCTTTGCCGCCGAACATGCCGGGCGCTGGCTGATGGAGGCGACGGCGGCCGACTGGGCGGCGCCGCGGGGCCTGCGCTGGTACAGCGTCGAGTGAGCGCCAAATCGAGGGTGTCGGCTCAATAGTCGATTCCGAACTCGTCATAGAGACGCCGGAACACCGCCGGCAGCACCTCGGGCAAATCTTCCGCGATCAGGCCGGGCCCGGCCTCGCGCGCCGCCTCGCCATGCATCCAGACCCCGATGCAGGCGGCCTCGAACGCCGGCACGCCCTGCGCCAGCATGCCCGCGATCATTCCGGACAGCACGTCGCCGGCGCCGGCGGTGGCGAGCCAGGGCGGCGCGTTGGCGGCGATGGTGGCGCGCCCGTCCGGCGACGCCACCACGGTGTCCGGCCCCTTGAGCAGCACGACGGCGCCGGAGCGTTCGGCGGCGGCCCGCACCCGCTCGAGTTTCGAGCGCCGCGGATGCTTGTTGCTGATATCGCTGAACAGCCGCGGAAACTCGCCCTCATGCGGCGTCAGAACCACCTGCGGATCGGGCGATGGCCTTGATCGCCTCGAACAGCCGGTCGGGCGCCTCGGCAAAACTGGTCAGCGCGTCGGCGTCGAGCACCAGATGTCGCTTGCGCGGACAGCGCCGTCAGCACGAAATCGCGGGTCCGCTCGCCGACGCCGGCGCCCGGACCGATCACGCAAGTGTTGAGGCGCTTGTCGGCCAGCAATTCGGCAAACTCGACCACCGTATCGATCGGCGCGGACCATCACCGCGGTCAGCGCGGCGGCATTGACGGCGAGCGCATCCCGCGGCGAGGCCAGCGTGACCAGCCCGGCGCCGGCCCGCAACGCGCCGCGCGCCGACATCCGCGCCGCACCGGTCGCCGCGATGTCGCCGGAGACGACGACGGCGTGGCCGCGGGCATATTTATGGCCGTCGACCTGCGGCACCGGAAACGCGTCGTGCCAGAACGCGCGGGATGTTCTCGAAGGTCTGCGGCGCGATTTCCGCGAGCACGGCGGCGTCGATGCCGATGTCGGCGACGCGCACCCGACCGCAATGAATCCGGCCCGGCAGCAACAGATGCGCCGGCTTGCGCCGGAAGAAGGTGACGGTTTCGGTGGCGCGGACCGCGACGCCCATCACCGCGCCGGTTGTGCCGTTGATGCCGCTCGGCAGATCGACGCTAGAACGGGCGCGCCGTTGGCGTTGATCGCCTCGATCATTTCGCGCGGGTCGCCCTTCACGGGCCGGTTGAGGCCGGCGCCGAACAGCGCATCGATGATCAGCGCCGGCCGGCCGATCGCCTGGGGATTGAACGGCAGCACCGGATATTTCCATCCGCGCGCCGCGGAGGCCGCGTCGCCCTGCAGGCTGTCGCGCTCGCACAGCAGGATGACCGAGACCTCGCGGCCGCGCGCCGCCAGTTCGGCCGCCGCCACAAAGCCGTCGCCGCCATTATTGCCGCGCCCGGCGACCACCAGGATCGGCCCCTCCTCGACCAGGTCCATCGCGGCCTCGGCGACCGCCTGGCCGGCGCTCAGCATCAGCGCGAAGCCGGGAGTGCCGGCGGCAATGGTGAGCCGATCGGCACGCTCCATCTCAGCCGTGACGTTCAGAACTTCCATGCCAAATTCCCGATACAAGCGCCTTATCCTGAGGCAATTCCCGGCGCCGCGTGCGTCCAACCCCGTTGTCGATGCACGCCGATTGAGCTGTTTGCCTATTTCGATAGGCTGCCGATATTGTGGGCCTCGCGCTAGCCCACCGCAAGGATGCCTGTTAAAAGTCTGATAACATTTCAAAATCAGGCGCTTTAACAACTTGGCATAGACCCTGCTTTTGAGGAAGCCAGCTCTGGAACGTCGTGCTCAGCTCTGGAAGCAACTCCGGAATCGTGCTGGTCCGCCTGCCGAAGCGAGACGGGCGAGCCGACCAGGAAAATGCATCGAACAACCTGCGCAGCACGCGCGACGTGCAACAAACCTGCGCTCTGCAATATCGAAATGCCCGGGAGGCGTTCAGTGAAAAAAATCGAAGCCATCATCAAGCCGTTCAAGCTCGACGAGGTGAAAGAAGCGCTTCAGGAAGTCGGACTGCAGGGCATCACCGTCACCGAAGCCAAGGGCTTTCGGCCGGCAGAAGGGCCATGCCGAACTCTATCGCGGCGCGGAATACATCGTGGACTTCCTGCCCAAGGTCAAAATCGAGATCGTGATCTCGCGACGATCTGGTCGAGAAGGCGATCGACGCGATCCGGCGCGCGGCCCAGACCGGCCGGATCGGCGACGGCAAGATCTTCGTCTCCAATATCGAGGAAGCGATCCGCATCCGAACCGGGGAATCCGGGCTGGACGCCATCTGAGCCGAGTGCATCCGCGGTGCCGACACTCTGATATTGTACTTGAGCACCCCACGAAATGTATTGAGCGCTGACTCGACGGCCTGTCTCGCCCGCGGCCAGATCGCCGACCGACCAGCAAGCCAAAAGGGGTATTCATGAAGACCGCCAAAGACGTCCTGAAATCGATCAAGGACAACGACGTGAAATACGTCGATCTGCGTTTCACCGATCCGCGCGGCAAGTGGCAGCATGTGACCTTCGACATCAGCATGATCGACGAAGATATCTTCGCCGAAGGCACGATGTTCGACGGCTCGTCGATCGCCGGCTGGAAGGCGATCAACGAATCCGACATGTGCCTGATGCCCGATCCCGTCACCGCGACGATCGATCCGTTCTTCGCCGAAACCACCATGGTCATCACCTGCGACGTGCTGGAGCCGACCACCGGCGAGCCCTACAACCGCGACCCGCGCGGCATGGCCAAGAAGGCCGAAGCCATGGTCAAGTCGATGGGCGTCGGCGACACGGTTTTCTTCGGCCCGGAGGCCGAATTCTTCGTGTTCGACGACGTCCGCTACCAGACCACGCCCTACAACACCGGCTTCAAGCTCGATTCCTCGGAACTGCCGATCAATTCCGACACCGAATATGAGGGCGGCAACCTCGGCCACCGCATCCGCACCAAGGCCGGCTATTTCCCGGTGCCGCCGCAGGATTCGGTGCAGGACATGCGCTCGGAAATGCTCGGCGCGATGGCCAAGATGGGCGTCAAGGTCGAGAAGCATCACCACGAAGTCGCCTCCGCCCAGCACGAGCTCGGCATGAAGTTCGACACCCTGACGCTGATGGCCGACCAGATGCAGATCTACAAATACTGCATCCATCAGGTCGCCCACATCTACGGCAAGACCGCCACCTTCATGCCGAAGCCGGTCTATGGCGACAACGGCTCGGGCATGCACTGCCACCAGTCGATCTGGAAGGACGGCAAGCCGGTGTTCGCCGGCAACAAATATGCCGACCTCTCGGAGACCTGCCTGTCCTACATCGCCGGCATCATCAAGCACGCCAAGGCGATCAACGCCTTCACCAACCCCTCGACCAACTCCTACAAGCGCCTGGTCCCGGGTTATGAAGCCCCGGTGCTGCTCGCCTACTCCGCGCGCAACCGCTCGGCCTCCTGCCGCATCCCCTACACCTCCAACCCGAAGGCCAAGCGCGTCGAGGTGCGTTTCCCCGACCCGATGGCCAATCCCTATCTCGGCTTCGCCGCGATGCTGATGGCCGGCCTCGACGGCGTCAAGAACAAGCTCGATCCGGGCCCGGCGATGGACAAGGACCTCTACGATCTGCCGAAGGAAGAGCTGAAGGCGATCCCGACGGTGTGCGGCTCGCTGCGCGAGGCGCTGGAAAATCTCGACAAGGACCGCGGCTTCCTCAAGAACGGCGGCGTGTTCGACGACGATTTCATCGACAGCTATATCGAGCTGAAGATGACCGAAGTCGCGCGCTTCGAAATGACCCCGCATCCGGTCGAATTCGAGATGTATTACTCGCTGTAAGCGGCTCGCGGGGATTTTCCCGCGAATTGGCAACCACGGCAAAGGGCGCTCCTGATGGGGCGCCCTTTTTGTTTTCGCCGGGTTCGTAGGATGGGTAGAGCAAAGCGAAACCCATCGCTCCTCATGATATCGTTGCAGTCCAGATGAAGCGTCGCTGACGATCATTCGAACCGCATCGCGCCTGACATGATGGGTATCGCTTCGCTCCACCCATCCTACAGGCTGCAATCCCCATGAGGCCTCATCCTGAAGGAGCGCGCCCTTGCGCGCGTCTCGAAGGATGCGCCACACATACCTTCGCATTCTCGCGACACGCTGCGCCCGAGGTAGCGAACGTTGGCTCCACTCCCACGAAGTTCTTCCAACAGAGATTGCGCTCGTTCATAGGAGAGATTGCCTCCTACGGGAACGTACTTTCCGCTTTCATTTTCGCGCCACACTGTCCACTCGTCACCGACAGCAGCCAGATACTCCTGCCTGACGATCTGATCCAAGATCCAGTCAACGTACCGTTCCCGCTCGGGTGACGATATGGCCAGCTCTTGCCAGAAAACAGCGTCAACGCTTCGACGCATTCGCTCGCGCGCCTCTAACCATTTCCGTTCAAGCCCAGCATCCATGTGCGCCCCTCAAAAGCCCGTAGGATGGGTAGAGCGAAGCGAAACCCATCGCTCCGCCTGATATCGTCGCGGTCCCGATCATACAGTGAGGCCGAGCTGATGGGTATCGCTTCCGCCTTCGCTCTGCGAGCTACGGCGGACAGGTCGCTCCACCCATCCTACGGCTTAACCTGAATCTCACCCCTCGCGATACCAGCTGGCGAGCTGCCACAGATCGTTGTCCCAGCCGCTGAGATGCGCGGTCAGATTGCCGCTCAGCGCCGTGACCCTCGGCCGGTAGGCGATCGGCTGGATGTAATTGTCGCCGACCAAAATCTCGTTGAGCCTGATATACATCGCCGCCCGCTTGACCGGATCGAGTTCGCGCTCGGCCTGACGGTAGATCGCGTCATACTCCTTGTTCTGCCAGCGGGCGACGTTGCGGCCCTGCCATTTGTTTTCCCTGGTCGCCACTTCCCAGGACACGCCCTGGTTCATGAAGATCTGCGGATCGGGCTGCGGCATGGTGGTCGTGTACATCTGCATGTCGCAATAAAAATGCGGATAGGTGTCGGGGTTGCCGGTGTCGGACGAGAAGAACACCGATCCCACCACCGATTTGAGTTCGACGTCCATGCCGGCTTTCTGGCAGGCCTGCTTGATGATCGCCTGGGTCTTCTGGCGCGGCGCGTTGATCGAGGTCTGAAAGACGAATTTCAGCGTTTGCCGTCCTTTTCGCACGAATGCCGTCGGCGCCCTTTTTCCAGCCGGCGGCTTCCAGGATCTGGTTGGCCTTGTCGATGTTGAATTCGAAAGTGGTGGTTTTGGAGCGGAAGCGCTCCGGGTTGTTGAGAAAGTTGGCGGTGGCAATCGCGGTCGGACCGTAGATGAACTTTTCGATCGAGCCGCGATCGATCAGCAGGTTGAGCGCCTGACGCACCGCCGGATCGCTGAACAGCGGATGCGTGGTCCTGATGCTGGCGCGCTCGCCATCGACCTCGACCGCCGGATCGGTCACATTGAGCATGATGAACTCGAGGTTGCCGCTCGGCACGATGCTCGACCTTGCCCTTGCTGCCGCTCTCGAGCCTGAGCAGGATTTCGGCCTCCACCTGCAAATTCCAGGCATAGTCGTATTCGCTGGTCTGAAGCACCGCGCGGGCCGCCGACACCGCGTCTCCGCCGCCCTTCACCTCCAGCGTATCGAAATAAGGCCGATTGGCGACGTGATAGTCCGGATTGCGCTTCGCCAGCACGAGGTCGCCCGGCTTGAAGTCGACGAACAGATAGGGGCCGGTGCCGACCGGTTTCAGATTGGCCGGCGCATCGCGCGACTTGATGCCGACGTAGTCGGCAAACAGATGTTTCGGGATGATCATGCCGAAAGCGCCGACGAACGCATCGGCCCAGAACGGCGTCGGCTTCGCAAAGATGACGCGAACGGAGAAGTCGTCGATTTTCTCGACCTTGATGTCCTTGTAGCTGCCGATCGTCAGGGCCGAGGTTTCCGGGGTTCGCGCATATTGCCAGTTGAACACCACGTCGTCGGCGGTGAACGGCGCGCCGTCATGCCATTTGACGCCGCGTTTCAACTTCCAGACGACGGAGAGCCCGTCCTCGGAGAGGCCATCGTCCTGGCTCGGAATCCCGTCAGCCAGCACCGGAACCAGATTGCCGTCATTGTCCCATCCCGCCAGCGGCTCGTAAAAGATCCGGGAGGCCTCCTGATCCTTGGTGCCGAGGGCAAAATGCGGGTTCAGAAGCGTCGCGCCCTGCCAATACAAAAGCTTCAGCGCGCCGCCGCCGCCGGCTCTGGTCGGCTTGTAGGGAAACGCCGTTGCCGCCGCGGCCAGCCCGGAATGGCCCAGGATCATCCCGGCCATCGGCGCCGTCAGTCCGACCGCGACCATCTGCTGGACAAAGGCCCGCCGCGATAACCGGCCGGTCCTTACCTCGTTGATAAGTTCTCGAAGTTCGCGCTCTTCCATCGGATCGGCTCCCCCGTTGGTACTGCATGCGTGGACCATCTTCACCCAGACTGACCGAAATGACCATCGGTCGCAGGATGGGTAGAGCCAGCCGGTCGCGCGAATGCGCGTCCGGCGACAGGCTCCGCGAAACCCATCCTACAAACTTTATCTTTGCTGGCCCGCCAGCAGCGCGGCGCCGAACGCTTCGAACAGCGCGCGGTTGATCGGATTGCGCTGCGGATCGTATTCCGCATGCCATTGCACCCCGAGCGCAAAGCCTGGGGCGTCCGCGATGCGGATCGCCTCGATGGTGCCGTCTTCGGCAACGCCCTCGATCACGATGCGTTCGCCGGGCTGCAGGATGCCCTGCCCGTGCAGCGAGTTGACCCGAATGGTTTCGCGGCCGAGCAATTTTGCGAACGCGCCGCCCGGCGTCAGCGTCACGTCGTGGCGGTCGGCGAAGATCACCTTGGGGTCGGGATGGATTTCGCCGTTCTCGAGCCGCGGCATGCGGTGATTCATGCGGCCGGGCAATTCGCGGATTTCCGGATGCAGCGAGCCGCCGAAAGCGACGTTCATTTCCTGCAGGCCGCGGCAGATGCCGAACAGCGGCACGCCGCGGGCGACGCAGGCTTCCGACAGCGCCAGCGCCACGTCGTCACGATGCAGGTCATAGGGCTCGTGCTTTTCGTGCGGCTCGGTCTTGAAGCGGGTCGGGTGAACATTGGCGCGCGCGCCGGTCAGCACGATGCCGTCGACGGCATCGAGCAAGGCGCCGATGTCGGTGATCTCGGGGGTGCCGGCGAACATCAGCGGCAGCGCGCCCGCGACGTCGGCCACCGCGCGGAGATTCCGCTCACCGACCATCTGCGTCGCGAAGCGATTTTCAATACGATGGGCGTTTCCGATCACGCCGACTACCGGCCGTCTCATTCCCTATCCTGGCTCCCCGCCGCGACACGGGGCGATAATGCCCCCCTGGGGGTGCGGGATCAACATACGATCGCGCGCGGTCGCGATGCTATTTTCGAGTAAATGGCCATCACCGGCATCTTTATCAACCATTCGAACAGCACCGCGCCGAGCAGGCCGGTCGCGCCGGCCATGAACGGCGTCACGTAATAGGCATAGCGATTGAGGCCGTAGACCAGGAATGCCGGGAACGCGGCGTTGATCAGCGCCAGCAGAACCATCAGAAAACCGCCGGCCACCAGATGCCGCGGCAATCGCGGCAGCCATCCCGCCCAACCCGCGGCCTCCCCGGCCAACAGCAGCACCAGCAGGACCAGCGTGCAGGCCGACAGCCATCTGATGGGTCCAGGCAGGTCGTCGTATTCGCTCGAAACCATCAGCCCGCAGCAAAAAAAGGAGCCAGATCGGGCCGGGGCGAATAGCCATGTGTCAGCAGTTTGTCGAGCTTTACCTGCAATCCGTCCGCCGTCGGCAAAAGCCAGGATAGCCGGTAGGGTTGCCGATAGTGATCTTAGATCAGCGTTCTGTAGTTTAGACCCGTTGGACTTCCGAAGAACGGGAACGCATCGCGTTTGACGAAAAATTCGTACGCTTGCGGATTTGGCGTCCGCATCGCCGGGATACTTCCGTCGAACAGCAAAAAATACATCTCGTGAATGAAATTCACGCTGAGATGATGCCACAGTGTCGATGGCGTTGTCAGCGTTTCGATAAAGATGTCGCGGACAATCTTTGCGATATCGGCTTCGCTGTCGCCTGACTTGCCCATCCGGGCTACCGCCTCGAACGGCCATTGAGCCTCGCCACCGTCGGCCCACCCGGTCGGTCCGTAAACCGCACGCTTTTGCTCGACGAATTGCCGCGCCTGCGCCTTGCGGTCGAGATGAACGCCGTGATCGAAGTCGCCGGAATAACCGACGACGAACGCCATGACCGCCACCGATTTGTTGCCGGCCGGACGTTTCCCGATAGCCCAGTTGACGGCAGCCGGCGTCAGATACAGGGCCGCCGCGATGCAGCCGGCCAAAGCCGGAACAGCCAGCCTGCGGATCCATCCTGCGTCCATCGATAGCCCCATCCACGCCAGGATCACAACCGCAGAACCGACCGACGCCGAACGACAAAGCATCACGGCGCCGAGGCTCAGGCCAATTGCCGTTGCCGAGAGCAACGGTGGCCATCTCCTGAATACGAGACCCGACGCGACGAACACGGCCACGCTTGTCAGGAACACCGAAATGGTCTCGGCGCCGACCGTGTTGTCGAAATGAACGGTGCGCGCATAGAGCGATGCCAGCAGGAACGCCAGCAGCGAAAACAGCCGCGGGGCCCCCGAAAGGCGCACCGCCGCCGCAACCAGCAGCGCCGCCACGATCGACAGCACGTGCTGCGCCGTGACGAATACCAGGATGCTGGGCGAAAACAGTTTGGACAGCAGCACCAGGAAAAACGCGACGCCGTAGGGCCGGCGGCCGGGATCATCGAGGTAGTGGCCGGTCAGAATCGACTGCGCCTCGCTGAGATAGGCCGCACTGTCCTCGTGAAGAAAATGGTCCGGCCAGGCGACGATAAAGGCGAGATGGACCAGCGCGGCCAGACGAATTGCGCCGATCCAGATCACGATCCAGGCCAGCGCGACAGCTATCCGGGCGAACCTTGGCCATCGTAAAATCAGCTCGTCGAGCAGCCGTCTCATTCCTGCGTCTCGCTACCGCTCTGCCACTTGATCGACGGCCGCCCCAATGCAAACCCGTGCTTATTGAGAAAGGCGCCTCGCCGCAACTTCACTTTGGTTTGACGCCTGAAACCGTCCAGCTATATCCGTGCCGGTGATAGAGCTGGATATCCGCAAACCCGCCTTGCGACAGCAAGGCCTCGGCCTCGGCGCGCGTATAGTATTTCGCGTAAGCCGGATTGAGCTGGTCGTAGATCGTCAGCCGGCGGACCGGGCGCGTGAAATGCGCGAGCACGTCGCGCATGTAGGAGCGCATCGGGAGCGGCAATATTCGGCACAGGCCGATATAGGCCGTCAAGACCAGCTCAAGCAGCCAAGACAGGGCAACCAGCATTTGCGGCAATCTGCCGGGCGAGATCGGTTTCATCATGGCTCTTCTCGCTAAAACCCGCCGTGAACAATGGCGGCTTCAGCCCGAGACGTCCCAAGGTGAGCGAAATCAGCGAACTGTCGATGCCGCCGCTCTGCAGAACGGCCAGCGGCACATCGCTGACCATCTGGCTTTTCACGACGCCCTCGAGCGCTGGCTGCAGCAGCCGGATGGCTTCATCGAGGTTGTCGATCACGGGCGCGCGCACCGGATGCCAGAACTGCCGCTCGACCCGGTCGTTGCCCGAGAAGCTGATCACGCTCCCCGGGGATACCTGCTTTATCCCCTGAAAGATCGTCTGCCGCGTACCCGGATGTCCGGCGGCAAGGAACGTGTGCAACGCAGCCGCATCGAACTGCGCCTCGACCTTGCCGCTCGCCAATATTCCCTTCACCTCGCTCGCGAACATGACGAGGTTGTCGTCTTCGAAATAATACAGCGGCTTGATGCCGACCCCGTCCCTGGCCAGGATCAGGCGTCGCGCCTGTCGATCCCACAGGCCAATGGCAAAGAAGCCTTCCAGCCGCTCGAACATCGCCTCGCCCCATGCCAGCCAGGCATAGGGCAGGATTTCGGTGTCGCAACTGCTGCGAAACCTGAATCCGAAATCCCGCTCCAGCTCGGCGCGCAATTCGCCGTCGTTATAGAGCTCGCCATTATAGCTGACGGCGATCCGCTCCGCCGCATCCAGCATCGGCTGCCGGCCGGCTTCCGACAGATCGCGAATGGCGAGCCGGCGATGGGCAAGGCCGATCGGGCCATCCAGCCAGATCCCGTCGCCGTCGGGACCGCGATGGATCAGCGCGGCCGACATCGCCGCGAGCGCGCCGCGGTCGGATGCGCGGCCGTCGCGAGCGAAAAGCCCCGCGATCCCGCACATCGCGGCTAAAAACCGATGCGGTTCATGACCGCCGGTCCATGATCTGTTTCAGCAAAACGGCGAGCAATCCCATCGCAACGACGAGAATGCTGAGCAGGATCGCGCCAACGCCCAGCACAAACCCGCTGACGACCTGGAAGATAACGCCGCCGGCCAGCGAAATGATCGCCAGCGCGAGACACAGCACGGCCAGCAGCACAAATATCTTCAACGGATTGTAATAGGTACAGGCCTCCAGCACATATTGCAGGGTACGTACCGAGTTCGCGGAACAGGCGAACCTTGGAACGGCCAATGCGCTCGTTGTAGCCAATATTGATATAGTCGACGAACTTCGAATTCATCATGTAGGCGAGCGTCAGCGACGTCGTAAAGCTGAATAGGTTGCTGACATGGTCGAAGTAGCTCACGGCGACCTGCTTGCGAAACACTCGCAAGCCGGAATTGATGTCGGGGATTTCCCGGTTGGCGGTGAATTCGACGATCGTCTTCAACACGGCCCGCAGCGGCGATTTCAGCGCCGACTCGCGATAGTTGGCGCCGGTCCCCGGGCCCCGACCACCATATCGAAACCCTGATTGTAGCGTTCGACCAGGGTGGGAATGGCTTCCAGCGGATACGATCCGTCGGCATCGCTGATCACGATGGTGTCGTAGGTCGCGGCCATGATGCCGTCCTTCAGCGACCGGCCATATCCGATGTTGTGTGGATGCCGAAGCACCCTTGCACCCGCCTCCTCGGCGAGGCGCCCGGTTCCGTCGTTGGAGCCATCGTCGACGACGACGATCTCATATGGCGCGAGCTGGGCGCCGGCTAGCGCAGCCTTGATGCGGCCGATGGTGTCAACAATCGCATTGCACTCATTCAATGCGGGAATAATGACGGATATCATCGGCGCCGCGCGATGCAGGTGACGGATTGACCGAAGAAGCCGCGCGAAAGCGGGTCAAGCGCCCGCGACACCGGAACGATATATTTGTCGAACAACGCGATCTGTCCGTTCACGGCGGCATCGTTGAGCGAGTCGTAGCGCTTCAGCCGGTTGGCAAGCCATCCCAACCCGCCGATCGGATTGAAATAGCTCAACCGGACGATCTCCACCGGCTGGTCCGACAGCAAATCCTGCAGGCGCCTGGTGGTATAGCGGCGGCAGTGGCCGGCCAGCCGATCGAGGTCGTTATAGAGCAACATCAGCGCGGGAACGCTGATCAGGAGATGTCCGCCCGGCTTCAGCACATCGACCAGATTGGCGATCGCGGTTGCGTCATCCTCGATATGTTCGAGCACATTGATGGTGAACACGGTATCCACGCCGGCGGGAAACAGCGATCGCAGTTGTTCGCGAACCAGGATGTCGCAGACCGCGAAATTCCGGCCAGGCATCGCCGCTTTGGCCTGTTCGACGCTGTCGCGATCGTGGTCCAGCCCGCAATAGTCTCCGAACTTGCTGAGAACCTCGCTGTACTGCCCGTGGCCGAAGCCAATCTCGACAATCTGCCCCTTCAAATACGGCTCGAACTGGCTGATGACCCAATTCATGTAGTTCTGCGCGTCGGCGATCGCGCTCGAATAGGTGCCTGCGCCGGTTTTGAGACCGTCCGATGTCGTCGGCGGAGGGAGAGTTTCAATCATCAAAACCTGTCCGTATTGCGGCCGCCCGAACTAACAGGTTGGCGCTCGTTTCTCAAGCCAACCGCTCTCTAACGGCCGCTTCTCGCCGGTTCCGCAAAAATGCCGTAACGCCCGGCCGCAACTCGCTTAACGCCGTAAATGAGAGCTGCCAGGAAAGCGCCCCGCGGCAAGCCTGCTGTTACGGTCTTTGCGTAAAAGCCATCCGGGCGTGGACGGCATCCTCGGTCTGGATGCCCGCGGCACCCAACGCCGCGGCCGCCGCATCGGCGGGCCCGTTCAGCCAGGGCAGTTTCGCCGCGATCCCGCGTGTCACCGGCTCTCCCAGCGGGCCACCGAAATCGATCGGCCACCAGCCGTTCGGCACCACTTCGGCGATGATTCCGTGGAGACGAAATCCCTTGCCCAGCGCGGCTTCCGGATCATCCGGCGCGACCAGCCGAGCCGAGGCTGGATCTTTGGGATCGGCAAAGGTCACAAGGAGCGGGATCAACGCGCCGGTCACCGGGACCGGGCCGGTCATCGTGCTCATCTGGTTGAACGACACCCGCGATCCCCTGGCTGCGCCATAGGCGCGAAGCGCCAGATAGTTCATGCCGTCGAGATCGAGCGACTTGTCGGGATGCGCCAGCAACGCGACCAGATTCTTGCCGCCAGCGAGATCGACGAACACCGCATCGCCGCCGATGCGGGTGTGGCCGCCACGGCTGTAACCCCGGTCCGGAAACACCCCAACAACGCCTGAAGCGGATTTTACGCCATCCGGCGTATCGACCTCGACCGTCAGGCGATATTTATGGCCGGGCCGGTTGATGCGAATCTGGTCGCCGGCCACAAGCAATGCCAATAGCGCCAGCGGTCCGATCCATTTGGTGTTCATACCGTCCGCCCTTGTCCGTGCCGCGCTCCCCGGCGCACGCTTGCCACGGCAACAGCGCCAGCGTCAAACCGCTGTGGAACAAGTATGACCCGAGAAGTCTTGTGCGCTGGGCCCCTTCCCGGCTTGATCCGGCGCCCGTTTGACGAAACAGTGCGGGCTGGAATTGACCTCGAACAAGGAAACGATGTGCCCGTGCCGGTTGATGATCGTCTTTCCGCCCGTAACGATCTGGCATGGGCGATATCGGTGGGCGGCATCGGCGCGATCGGATTTGCCGCGCTGCTGCTGTTCACCTGGTATTTTGCCACCACGCTGTTCCTGATCTTCGCCGGCATGCTGCTCGGCGTCGCGCTCAACGCCATGACCAATTTGCTCGGCCGCGTCGTCAGGCTGCCGCATGCGCTGCGGCTGACCATCGTCTGCCTGGTGCTCGCAGGCCTGCTGTCGGGCGTGGTCTTCCTCGGCGGCTCCACCATCGCGCAGCAGGCCAACGTGCTGAGCGATACGATCAAGTCGCAACTGGTCGGCGTCAAGGCTTTCCTCGAGCGACAACGGCATCGACACCAGCTATTTCGAGCTCGGCAATCCCGGCGCGGCGGCATCGTCGCGCGTCGACCGCGCGCGATGCGCCGGTAGCGCGGCGACGCATAATCTTTCCGGCGCGGGCGCGCTCGCCTCCAGCGGCGGCGCGATCGTCAGCCAGACCCTGAAGCTGTTGCTGGGCACGCGTGAGCGCGGTCGGAAATTTCTTTATCGTGCTGTTTCTCGGACTGACCTTCGCGGCGCAGCCGGGCGTCTATCGCAGCGGGCTGTTGTTCATGGCGCCGGCCCGGCATCGCGCGCGCGCGACCGTCATCGTCGACCGCATCGGCGAGACGCTGGAGCGCTGGCTGATCGCGCAGATCGTCACCATGTCCGCGGTGTTCCTGGTGACCTGGATCGGCCTTGCGCTGATCGGCATCCAGAGTTCGTTCATTCTGGGCATCCAGGCCGGACTGCTTGCCTTCATCCCGACGGTCGGCGCGCTGCTCGCCGGACTGATCGTGGTGCTGGCGAGTCTCGCGTCGGGCTGGGTCGCTGCAGCCAGCGCGTTCGCGCTGTTCCTCGGCGTGCACGCGCTGGAAAGCTACATTCTGACGCCGATCATCCAGCGCCAGGCGCTCGACATTCCCCCGGCCACGCTGTTCGCGTTCCAGATCCTGCTGGGCGTGGTATTCGGCATCTGGGGATTGGCGCTGGCGCTGCCGCTGATGGCGATCGTAAAAGTCATGATCGATTATTTCAAGGCCGAGGAACTCCCGGCCGACGCGGCGGCGGCCTGAGGCCGGCGCAGCCTTGCGACCCGGCGTTCAGGCCGCTCGAGGTCAGTCACCGTCTCGGTGTGCTCGACCTCGGGCGGCGCCGCAAAATACTGCCCGACCAGCCCGCGCCACGCCGTGAAGTCTTCCGAACCCCTGAAATCCACGGTGTGGTTTTCCAGCGTCTCCCATTTCGCCATCAGCCGGTAGCGCGACGGCTTCTCGATCGACTTGTGCAGCTCGAATCCCTTGCCGCCCCTGGCGCGCAGGAACAGCGGACGGGCCTTGGCGACCGCGGCTTCGAAGTCCTTCTCGGTGCCGGGCTTGACGTCGATTTGTGCGATTTCGGTGATCATCTGGGTTGCGCCTCTCGCGTGTGATATCGCAATTCTTCTAACCCGGCTGGTCGCCTGATTGAAGCGGCGTGCGACCCGCGCAACGAAAAAGGCGCCGCGCGGCGCCCGTCGTTCGCGGATCCGCCGGCGGCGCAGCTCTCAGTTCAGCAGCAGCACGGTGCCGACCGTCATCAGCGCGCAGCCGACGAACATGACGATCGGCCAGCGCTGGCGCGGCTGACCGTAGCGGCCCTGCGCCCGCCGCTCCGAGATCAGCGCCGTCTCATATTCGTCCGAAGTCGAGAACACGCAGGCAAATCCACCGCGCGCCGAAGCCGCCGCGGCTTCCAGCGACGATCAAGGCGGCGTGGGCTGTTCGTGGCGCGGTGATTTCCATGACAGCCGATGATATGGATCGAATGGTAAACGGAAGGTTACCGCGGCCGGCGCCGCCATGATCTAGGCGAGGCTGACGGCTCGCCAGGCCGCTGCTGCGCGGTGGCCGCCGAGGCCCGCGGTCTTGCGCCGCCAGTTTTCCAGCGACAGCGGCAGTTCCTCGGCCGCCTCGACGCGATTGCGGCCGCCGCGCTTGGCCTGGTAGAGCGCGGTATCGGCCGCCGCCAGCAACACCTCGAGTTCGGTGCCAGCCGGGCCGCCGGCGACGCCGATGCTGACGGTGGTATCGACCGGCCCGTCCTCGACCACAATTCCGGAACTCTGCAAACGCCTCGCGCACGCGTTCGGCCGCCAGCACCCCTTCCTCCAGCGAACAGGGCAGCAATGCGGCGAACTCCTCGCCGCCGATGCGGCCCGAGAGGTCGGTGATCCGCAGCGTATTGACCACGACGGCGGAGAACAGTTTGAGGATCTCGTCGCCGGCCGGATGGCCGAAGCGATCGTTGATCGACTTGAAATGGTCGATGTCGAAGATCAGCACCGTCACCGGCCGGCCGGCATTGGCCTCGCGCTCGATCACCCGCGACGTCGCCTCGGCAAAGCCGCGGCGATTGAGCATCCCGGTCAGCGGATCCATCGAGGCGGCGGTCTTGTGCGCGGTCACCGTGCGCTCCGATACCAGCATGAAGATGACGAACACGGTGCCGACCGCGTAGAGCACGAGTTCGATCGAGAATATCGTCACCCAGATGCTGCTGCCGAACGCCTCATCCTGTGGACGCAGGAAGTCGCCGAGCACGATCGGCAGCATCAGCACCGCGCCATGCAGCACCGGTACCACGACCGCGGGCCAGCGCTTCTGCAGCGTCCGGCGCCGCTCGGACCACAATTCCGACGGCCGTCAGCGCAGCATAGACCGCAACAATGCCGGCGCCGATGGTCAGGCGCAGCGCCGACGCCTCCGGCGCCAGCGTCACGACGGTAGCGATCCAGCCCAGCGCGCCTAGCACCAGCCCCGGCCAATTGGGATTGCGGCCGTGAAACACCCGCGAGGCGTTCCAGACCATGCCGCAGGCCACGAAACCTGACGGCGGTCAGCGCCAGTGACAGCATCCCGCCAAGCGCGCTGCCTGCGAGCGGTTTCCGGCCAGCGTCCACAGCGCGACCGACGCCGCGCCGAGCAGATAGGCGGTTCCCCACCATTTCAGCGCCGGGATGTTTTCCTGCTTGCCGAAAAACAGCAGCATGGCTCCGAGCATCGCCGCCACCATTGTGGCGACGAGATAAAGCGTCGAGTATCAAGCACATGGATGTGCCACCCAGCCCGAGTTTTACGCACATACCGAGGCGAATCTAACGAAACGCGTCAGCATCGTGAACGAACGTAGGGCGAGCCGAGTTGGCAATCCGTTTGTGCGGGCTTGCAAGTTTTCAGGAAAAAATTGCATCGATTCGTCGTCAAATACGCGGCGAATTCCCACTGATCGGCGACGTGACGCTGACGCGCAAAAACAGAAAGGCGCCCCCAAGGGCGCCTTTCGAAGTTTCGTGACTGCCGCTGTTCGCAGCAAATTTTAGCGAAGCAATTAGCGCTTCGAGAACTGGAACGACTTGCGCGCCTTGGCGCGGCCGTACTTCTTGCGCTCGACCACGCGCGAGTCGCGGGTCAGGAAGCCGCCCTTTTTCAGACACGCCGCGCAGATCCGGCTCGAAATAGGTCAGCGCCTTGGACATGCCGTGGCGCACCGCGCCCGCCTGGCCCGACAGACCGCCGCCGGCCACGGTGCAGATCACATCGTACTGGCCCGGCGCGGGCGGCTGCGACCAGCGGCTGCTGGATCATCATCCGCAACACCGGACGGGCGAAATAGACCTCGACCTCACGGGTATTGACCGTGACCTTGCCGGCACCCGGCTTGATCCAGACGCGGGCGACCGCGTCCTTGCGCTTGCCGGTGGCATAGGCGCGGCCGAACTTGTCGACCTTCTTGACGTATTTCGGCGCTTCCGGCGTGGCCGGCTTCAGCGACGACAACTGGTCGAGCGACTGCATGGTATCGGACATCTTATGCGGCCCTCATGTTCTTGCGATTCATCGATGCGATGTCGACCGTTTCGGGTTGCTGGGCTTCGTGCGGATGCTCCGGCGCCGGGATAAACCCGCAGATTGCCGAGCTGCACGCGGCCGAGCGGTCCGCGCGGAATCATGCGCTCGATGGCCTTTTCGACCACGCGCTCGGGAAAGCGGCCCTCGAGGATCGACTTCGCGGTGCGTTCCTTGATGCCGCCGATGAAGCCGGTGTGATTGTAGTAGACCTTGTTCTCGCGCTTGCGGCCGGTCAGCACGATGTGCGCCGCGTTGATGATGATGACATGGTCACCGCAATCGACATGGGGCGTGTAGGTCGGGAGGTGTTTGCCGCGCAGCCGCATCGCGACCAGGGAAGCGAGCCGTCCGACCACCAGACCCTTGGCGTCGATCAGCACCCACTTCTTCGTCACCTCGGCGGGCTTTGCCGAAAAGGTTTTCATGTGAGGAAATCCGTGAAAAGGGAAATCGGCGCGAAGCGCGCCGAACTGGCGCGGGTTTCTAGATAGTCGCGGCGTCAACGTCAATGCCCATCGAGGACAATTAGAGCATGTGAAAACAATGGGTTATAAATATGGTGCTATATTACCCCAGAAAACTCTAAGTATTTGGAATGGAATAGGTCGAGGTCACGTGCGCGATCGGATCGGGCGATGTTCCCGACAGCAGGCTGACCTCGCCGACCGCAAGCCGCTTGCCCAGCTTCAAAAGCCGCGCCGCCGCCAGCACATCCTGCCCCGGCTGGCCCTTGCGCAGAAAATTGATGTTGAGATTGGTCGTGACCGCGAGCCCGACCGGGCCGATCGCCGACAGCAGCACCACATACATGGCGAAATCCGCCAGCGCCATCAGCGTCGGTCCGGAGACCGTGCCGCCCGGACGCAGCATCCGGTCGCTGTAGCGCTGGCGCAGCAGGCACGATGCGCCGTCGGCGCTTTCGATCGAGATATCGCCGTCGCTGAAGGCCTGGGGAAATTCGACATGGAGAAACCTCTCCAGTTCCGCCACGCTCATTTTCGCAATTGCCATATCGCTCCGCCCGCCCTCGCCTCGCGCCGCTCTGTTACATTAAGATGACGCACCTCGCCCAAGCGGATATTGTCGATGACTGGTCAGACCGCCCGCGCCACGACGCCGCAATCGCCGATCCTGCAGCGCGAACGTGCAGCGAGACCATCGGCAGCATCGCCGTGCTGACGCTCAACCGGCCCGGCGGCCCGCAACAGCCTGTCGGAAGGCACTGATCGCCGAACTGCATGCGGCGCTGGACGAAATTCACGACGACGCCATAGCGTCCGCGCGGTGGTGATCGCGGCCAATGGCGCGGCCTTCTCCGCCGGCCACGACATGAAGGAACTGACCGCGCGCCGCGGCGATGCCGATCGCGGCCGAGGCTATTTTGCCGAGATCATGACCGCCTGCAGCGCGATGATGCAGGCCATCGTGCAACCTGCCGAAGCCGGTGATCGCCGCGGTCCAGGGCATCGCCACCGCGGCCGGATGCCAGCTGGTGGCAAGCTGCGATCTTGCGGTGGCCTCGGAGGCCGCCGACTTTCGCCACGCCCGGCGTCGATATCGGGCTGTTCTGTTCGACCCCGATGGTGGCGCTGTCGCGCAACGTGCCGCGCAAGCAGGCGATGGAAATGCTGCTGACCGGCGAGCCGGTCTCGGCCCGAGCGCGCGCGCGAGATCGGCCTCGTCAACCGCGTGGTCGCCGCCGGCACCGAGCGCGATGCGGCGATTGCGCTGGCGCAAAAGGTCGCGCTCAAATCCGCCTACACCATCAAACTCGGCAAGGCCGCGTTCTACCGCCAGGCCGAAATGAGCCTTGCGGATGCCTATCGCTATGCGGCAGAGGTGATGACCGAGAACATGATGGCCCGCGACGCCGAGGAAGGCATCGGCGCCTTCATCGAGAAGCGCGAGCCGAAATGGCAGGACCAGTGAAGCCTTGCCACCGTCATTGCGAGCGACGCGAAGCAATCCAGGGCCGCGCGAAAGAACTGGATTGCTTCGTCGCTGCGCTCCTCGCAATGACGCAGGAAAGAACCCGATCACATGAACCATGACGCCTATCCCGACGAGTACATCCGCGAAATCCTCAACGGCGTAAAATCCATCGCGATGGTCGGCGCCTCGCCGGTCAATGTGCGGCCGAGCTATTTTGCCTTCAAATACCTGGCGCAGCGCGGCTACGACATGATCCCGGTCAATCCCGGCCATGTCGGCAAGAGCCTGCTCGGAAAACCCTTTGTCGCCTCGCTTGCCGATATCGGCCGCCCCGTCGACATGATCGACATCTTCCGGAATTCGAGCCACATCATGCCGGTGGTCGAGGAAGCGCTGAAGCTTGAGCCGCTGCCGAAAGTGATCTGGATGCAGCTTGGCGCGCGCGACGATGCAGCCGCCGCCAAGGCGGAAGCCGCCGGCCTCAAGGTCGTCATGAATCGCTGCCCCAAGATCGAATATGGCCGGCTGTCCTCGGAAATTTCGTGGATGGGCGTCAATTCGCGGACGCTGAGTTCGAAGCGTGCGCCGGTGCCGACCCAGGGCATGCGGCTCTCCCTGAATCGTATGAGTGTCGGCGGCGGCGAGACCGCGGCATCCGATCGCGCCGCGAAAAACAAGAACGACGTTTCTTGACGGCATTGCGAAACGTTTGTTTCGGCAGACCGACCGCCCGAACCGGAATATTCCCAACCATCGAAGACGCTATCTCGCCGCCTTGACGGCGGCTA
The DNA here is from genome assembly GCA_963699465.1 of uncultured Alphaproteobacteria bacterium. Taxonomy (GTDB): domain Bacteria; phylum Pseudomonadota; class Alphaproteobacteria; order Rhizobiales; family Xanthobacteraceae; genus Bradyrhizobium. The sequence goes on along the minus strand of CAVOTZ010000018.1, from coordinate 260,892 downwards.
ACTCTGCCGCGATTGTGCCCATCCTCCCTATGCGCATCCAGCGAAACGCGGCCTTCGGCCCTGTTGCGGATGCGGCCGGCATAAAGGACACAAACATGACCGATCGTCTTCCCGGATTTTCCACCCTCGCCGTGCATGCCGGCGCGCAACCCGATCCGACCACCGGCGCACGGGCGACGCCGATCTATCAAACCACGTCATTCGTGTTCAACGATGCCGATCATGCCGCCTCGCTGTTCGGGCTGCAGGCGTTCGGCAACATCTATACCCGCATCAGCAATCCGACCAACGGCGGTGCTGGAAGAGCGCGTCGCGGCGCTCGAAGGCGGCACCGCGGCGCTGGCGACGGCCTCCGGCCACGCCGCGCAGGTGGTGGCGTTGCAGCATGCTGCTGATGCCCGGCGACGAATTCATCGCCGCGCGCAAGCTCTACGGCGGCTCGATCAACCAGTTCACCCACGCCTTCAAGAGTTTCGGCTGGAACGTGGTGTGGGCCGATCCCGACGACATCGGCAGCTTCGAGCGCGCGGTAACGCCGCATACCAAGGCGATCTTCATCGAATCGATCGCCAATCCCGGCGGCAGCGTCACCGACATCGAGGCGATCTCCGCGGTCGCCCGCAAGGCCGGCGTGCCGCTGATCGTCGACAACACGCTGGCGACGCCCTATCTGATCCGCCCGATCGACCACGGCGCCGACATCGTCGTGCATTCGCTGACCAAGTTTCTCGGCGGCCACGGCAACTCGCTCGGCGGCATCATCGTCGATGCCGGCACCTTCGACTGGTCGAAGGACAACAAATATCCGATGCTGAGCGAGCCGCGCCCGGAATATCACGGCATCAAGATCCAGGAGACGTTCGGCAATTTCGCCTTTGCGATCGCCTGCCGCGTGCTCGGCCTGCGCGACCTCGGTCCGGCGCTGTCGCCGTTCAACGCCTTTCTGATTCTGACCGGCATCGAGACGCTGCCGCTGCGGATGCAGAAGCATTGCGAGAACGCCAAGGCGATCGCGGAATTCCTGGCCGGCGCATCCGCGGTCGCCTGCGGTCAACTATGCCGGGCTGCCCGGCGACAAATACAACAATCTGGCGCGCAAATATGCGCCGAAGGGCGCCGGCGCGGTGTTCACCTTCAGCCTCAAGGGCGGCTACGAGGCCGGCGTCAACCTGGTGTCGAACCTGAAGCTGTTCTCGCATCTGGCCAATGTCGGCGACACCCGCTCGCTGGTGATCCACCCGGCATCGACCACCCACAGCCAGCTCGACGATGCCGCCAAAGACCAAGGCCGGCGCCGCTCCCGACGTGGTGCGGCTGTCGATCGGCATCGAGGACAAGGAAGACCTGATCGCCGATCTCGAACAGGCGCTGACGGCCTGAGAAAACGCTACGGTTGATAACGCGAATGGCCGGACCAAAGGTCCGGCCATTCCTTTTTTATGACGCGCCGCTATTAGCGGAGCAGCTGCAGCACGCTCTGCTGCGACTGGTTGGCGAGTGCCAGCGCGGACACCGCGATCGACTGGCGGGTCGACAGCGCCTGGCTGTTGGCCGCTTCCTCGTTGGTGTCGGCCAGCGTCAGGTTCGAGGCGCCGGTCTGCAGCACGTTGATCAGGTTCTTGGAGAAGTCCTGACGGATCTGCACGATCGAGAGGTTCGAACCGAGGTTCGAGGCTTCCGAGCGCAACGTCGTGTTGACCTGGCTGAGCGAAGACAAAACGCTGTTCGCCGAGTTCGAGTCCAGGAAGTCGGTACCGGAGGTCAGGGTCGAAAGACCGAGGCCCGCGGTGTTGAAGGTAACGCCGTGGATCGCCAGCGTGGACTTGCCGGTTTCGTCGAAGGTCAGGTTCAGCGTGTCGCCCTCGAGCAGGTTGACGCCGTTGAACGAGGAGTCCTGCGAGGTGGTGTCGATCTGATGCAGGATGTTGTTGTACTGGGTAATCAGCCCGGCACGGGTGGCCTGCGCGTTCGGATCGGCCACCGGGGCAAGTCCCGTCAGTCCCGTAAAGGCCTGGCCGGCCACCGTGGCGGTGCCGGTGATCGCACCGATCGTCGACGAAGCCGCGTTGTTGCTCGTCGTCAGGGTGATGACGCCGGTCGGGTCGATGGTCGCCTGCAGATTGTTGCTGGCCAGCGCGTTGTTGAGCTGGTTCAGCGACGACACCTGGCCTGCGCCGGTGCCGAAGGTGATGCTGGTTGCCGTCCCGCCGCCGGTGGCGCCGATCAGCAATGTCTTGCCGGTCAGTGTCTGCGACGTGCCGGTGGCTGCCTGGGTAACGCCGCCGGTGAGGCCGAGCGCCGTCAATGCAGCCGAGTCGCTTGAGGAGATGGTCAGATTGGCGTTGTTGGTACCGGTATGGAGTATGATCGCGCCGCCACTGATCGAGGAGGCCGTGCCGCTGCCGGTGGCGGTATCGATCGCCGCGAGCAGGCTGGCGACGGTGCCACCGGTCGAGATCTGGTTGGCGCCAGCGGTGCCGGTGACAAAGGTCAGCGTCGTGCCGTCAACCGTCAGCGTATCGCCGGCGGTGAAGCCGGCGCTCAGCGCGCCGACCGAGGACGAGTTGGTGCCCGACAGCAGCGTGGTGCCGACCAGCGCCGTGGTGCTGACGGCGCCGCCGGTGCGGGCCGCGGTGACGCCGCCGGTGAGGCCGAGTCCCGTCAGCGCGTTGCCGCTGCCGGTGATCGTCAGGTTGCTGGTGAGGCCGGTCTGCAGCACCAGCTTGCCGCCGGTGATCGACGATGCCGTGGCGGAGCCGGTGATGGCGTCGATATCGCTCAGGACGGTCCCGACCGAAGCGGTCGAGCCGCTGCCGATACCGATGGTGAAGCCACTAGCCGCCGAACCGGTCGAACTGGTGGTCGCGGTCGAGAAGGTGATGGTCTTGCCGTTGACGACCAGCGTGGATCCATCAGTGATGCTGCCGGCGGCCAGGTCGTTCGAGGTGCTGCTGGCGGTACCGACGAGCAGCGTACCGGAGCTGATCGCAACCGAGCTGGCGAGGTCGTCGTTGTTGACCACGGCGCCGGTGGAGCTGACGTTGACGAAGGCCGCGGTGATGGTGCCGGTGGCGGTCGCACCCGCGAAGGTCGCGTCGGTGTAGCCGGTGCCGGTGCCGAGCAGGTTGTTGGCGTTGGCGCCGGAAATCGCCGTGGTCGAGACACTGGACTTGGCCGAGTAACCGACCGGGGTCTGCAACACCTGGTTGGCGACCGACTGGGCGCTGGAAACCAGGCTCTGCAGCGAGGTGATGCCGGTGTTGGCGGCCTGCAGCACCTGGACGCCGTTGCCGATGCTGTCGAGCAGATTGTTGATGTCGCTGGCGCGGTTGTTGAGCGCGGCCGCGGTGAAGTAGCTGGTCGGATCATCCAGCGCGGAGTTGACCTTGTTGCCGGTGGCGAGGTCATTCTGCGTGGTGGCGAGCAGCGAGGCGGTGGATTGCAACGAGAGCAGGTTCTGGCGAACCGATGCGGAAAGCACAATACTGGACACGGATCATATCCTTCTGATGTGAACTCAACTCTACTGCGCAGGATATGCGCCGAGGCCTTTCAGGCATGGTTACTCTGGGAGAGGATGCGTTAAAGAGACATAAACCGAGATTCGCGCGTTCGATCCGCGCCAATCTCCACATCCGGGCATTTTGCCGACGAAATGGCGCAAATCCCTGATATTGCAGCACCCGGCGTTTTGGCGCTGCGAACCGCTTTAACTACACGTTCATCACGTTTCGAAACTACGATATGGTTACCCTCGATTGACCAGCGCGGTGTCCGCGGTGAAGGCCGCCTGCTCCTGCGCCAATTTCGACCGGTATCAGGAGTGCGATCATGCGTGCGCGATCGCGTTGCTTGACCGCTCCGTCTCACGCCTCAAGCAACCCCGCTGAGAAGAACCTCTCGTTGACGGTCGTTGCGGCGTAAAGTGTCGTTGCAGGACCTGTGATTCGGAGCTGAAACCATGTTGCGCTGGACGATGCCATTGGTGATCGCGGCTTTCGCGGCCGGATCCGCCTTCGCCGCCGATCTGCCTGATGGATCCGGCGCGACGGTTCGTCGCAAGGCCCCGCCGCCCTATGGCCGACATGTAGAAGTCGAGGAAGAGCCGGACGCACTCTTTACGCCCTACCTTCCGCCCCTCACCCCGGTGATGCCGGGATCGGCGACGCTTCCGGGCTATTATGGCTCGATCCATTCCTACGAGTATCAAGGCTCTTATTACGGCAGCCCGAAGCTCGACTACTGGAACAGGCTGCCTTACGCCTGCGGCGTTTATGGTTACTGCTAGGTTTAGATCCAGTTGCCCGAAGCGAGCGGCGTAGCCCGGATGAGCGAAGCGATATCCGGGAATCTTGGTCTCGCGGTGCCCCGGATTTCGCGGAGTTTATCCTCGGGCCGGCCGAAGGCCGGACCCGTTGGCTCAATCCAGGCTACGGTTCTCGGTGGCGCGGCAGCCGCTCACGGCTTTGCCGCGCGCATCGCCTTGTCTTCGCGCGCGAGCCGGCTGTTGCGCACGAACACCGAATAGGTCGCCAGCGCGAACAGGATCACCAGAAGCTGCGCCGACAATGCCTCGACCGTCGGGTTCAGTCCGATCGCGTCGAACCAGGAGAGGCTCTTCAGCTCGGTGAACGGCAGCACCGATTGCTCCTGGAATTCCTGCACCGCTTCGCCGATGAATTTTATGGCCATCGCGAACAGGAAGGCCGAGGTGATGATGAACAGCGGCCGCAGCGGAATCCGCTGGGCGATCATGTTGATGAAATAGAACAGCACTGCGAGCCCGACGGTCGCGACCCCGAGGCCGGCGAACAGGCCGGCGCTCCAGCCGCCCTCGGTGGTCGCCAGCGCATTGATGAACAACACGGTCTCGGCGCCCTCGCGAAACACCGCGAGGAAGGCCAGCGCGCCGACCGCCCAGACGGTGTCCTGCGCCAGCGCGTGACTGGCCTTTTGCGCCAGATAATCCTGCCAGCCGCGCGGGTCCTGCTTCACCATCAGCCAGCCGCTGACATAAAGCATCAGGCCGGATGCGATCAGGATGATGATGCCTTCCATGATGTCGCGAGTGTTCGCCCGAATTGAGCACCGCGAACAGCCAGGCAGCGACCAGGCTCGCGGCAATCGCGGCGAGCGCACCGCCATAGAGCGCCTGCACCCTGTGCGCGGCGCCGGCCTTGGTCAGATAGCCCGCGAGAGCGGCGATCACCAGCATGGCCTCGAGGCCCTCGCGAAGCAGGATGACGGCGGATTGAATGAAGGCAGACGACATGAGCGAACCCCGTGTTTGGCCCGTTTTATCGTCCAGAACTTTCAAGTAAAGCGGCGGCGTTCGACACAACTTCGTCAATGGCCCGGCAAGGCTGCCAAAGCCTTTAAAAACAGGGCCGGCCGGCCCGCCCTGCAAAGTTAGAATTGCTCAAATCAGCCGGGCTGCCCGAGCGGCAGCACCAGATCCCGCGGCAGCGCATCCGGCTGCCGCGCCGCGAGGCGCTCGAGCTGGAAAACCGCTGATGTCAGGACCGCGATCGCAACCGCCTGATGCGCCAGCGCAAGCATCGATCGGCACCTGATGGAGCAGCGTCAAAATGCCGAGCGTCGCCTGCAGCGCGATCGCCGCCAGCCAGCCACAAGGCTCCCCTGACCACGGCCGCACCGGCGCGCGAGCCGACCGCATCGAGCGTGTGCAGGATCGCCAGCACCAACAGCGCGTAGGCGGTCATGCGATGCTCGAACTGCACGGTCAGCGTATTGTCGAACAAATTGCGCCACCACGGCGCCTCAAAGAACAGCCGTGCCGCGGAGGGAATGAAGCCGCCGTCGATGTCGGGCCAGGTGTTGTAGATCTTTCCCGCGCGCAGGCCCGCGACCAGCGCACCCAGATAAAGCTGCACGAATGTCAGCACCAGCAGGACCAGCGCCGGTGATCTTCAACCGCGCGGTCGCGATCACAGCCGGCCGGTCCGCAAGCCGGCGCAAGCGTCCAGACGATCGCAGCGAAAATCAACAGCGCCAGCACCAGATGGGTGGCAAGACGATAGTGCGAGACCTCGACCCGCTCCGACAGGCCCGAGGCCACCATCCACCAGCCGACCACGCCCTGCAGCCCGCCGAGTGCCGAAGATCCCCCACAACCGCCGCTTCAGACTCGCGCGCCCAGCGCGCCGCGCCACAGGAACCAGAGGAACGGCAGCAGGTAGAGCATGCCGATCACGCGCCCAAGCAGCCGGTGGCTCCATTCCCACCAGAAGATCGACTTGAACTCGGCCAGCGTCATGCCGGCATTGAGTTCGCGATATTGCGGAATCGCCTTGTAGCCCTCGAAGGCCTGCGTCCATTGCGCCTCGCCGAGCGGCGGCAGCGCGCCGGTAACCGGCTTCCATTCGATGATCGAAAGCCCGGATTCGGTGAGGCGCGTGGCGCCGCCGACCAGCACCATGATCGCGATCAGCGCGGCGACCGACAACAACCAGCAGCGGACGGCGGTCGTTGCCTGGACATTTGGCGCGGAAGACGGGGTCATGGAAAGCTGTGCCGGGAAACCGCTGTCTGGAAGGCTGCGCTTGAATGAATTTGCGCGCCCCTTATAGTCCGCCCCTTCCCGCGCGCAAGCCGCGCCCTCCAAGCTCCAGCCGCACATTTCCGTCATGACCATACGCACCCGCAAATTCATTGGAACCATCGCGCTGTTGCTGCTGGTGGTGGTGTGGTCGCTGATGGGAATGACGGCGGCGCAGACCGCCGTGGCTGGCGAATTCCGGGCTGCTGCAGGCGATCTTCTATGTCGTCGCCGGGATCGGCTGGGTGCTGCCGGCGATGCCGATCATCAGCTGGATGGCGCGGCCGGACACCTGAGCGGGCGCGATATCGCCGCCGCCGCTATCCCGGAGCCGATACCACCTAATCCTCAAACGCTGCATCGGACTGCGCGTTCGGTAGTGCTTCGGCTCCCGCGTTGGACCCGAGTTCGCCTCTTCCGAGCGCCGGCACAGCGGAGCGCGACAGCATCGCGCCGGACAATATCACGCGCATGGCGCGCAGCGAACGCTGCCGTCCGTCCCAGGCGATGCGCGGCAGCGCGATACAGATTGGTTCGGCCGGCCGGTCTCGATGACGCCGGGCATCGCCGATGCCGCGCTGGCAAATCCGGCCTCCTCCGCCATCGCGGCATGCTGCCGGCGCCAGGACGCGGCGATCGCCGAACGGATAGGCGAAATGCCTGACGTCGCGGTGGAACGCGGCGTGCGCCACCGCCATGCCCATCGTCATCTCGCGCAGCGCGGCAGCATCCTTCAGGTTCGACAGCACCGGATAATTCACCGTGGCGCTTCCGATCGTCACCAGCGGATCGGCGGCGAGCTTCGCCAGATCGCTCCAGTCCAGCGAGGCCTCGCGCGACAGCGCCGCGAGATCGACCGAATATCGCTTGCAGAGATCGTTGATCGCGGCCGACAGATCCGGCGGCGGAAGCGAGCGCAGCCAGCTCTCGAGAAAATCGTAGAGCTGATATTTTTCGCGCCTGCTCGGCGATATCGAAATGCCGCTCCTTGCGGTCCATCACCAGGCTGAGGCGGCTTTCGCGCGCGATCACCGCTTCAAGCGCCAGCCACCAGGCCTCGCCGACGCCCGTCCGGAAACGCGGTCGGCACGTAGACGGCGAAAGGCACGCCGTGCCGCGACAGCACCGGATAGGCCGATGTCATCAGATCCTTGTAGCCGCCGTCGAACGTCAGACAGACAAACCGCCGCGGCGAGGCCAGCGTCACCGCCCGCCGGCAGGCCTCGTCCAGCGAGACGATGTCGAATTTCCACCGCTTCAGCGCGCCGATGGTCGTGGTCGAGAAATCGCGGGGTGATTTCCGCCGATCTGAGCGGCTGGAAAGCGCTCGCCGCGCGCGCGGCCGGACCCGCTCGAAGCGCAGGATGACGCCGGCGCCGCCGGCACGGCGCTGCATGATCAAGGCGTAGCCGCTGAAATAAGCGAGCTCCAGCCTCGGCGCGTGTCACAAATCCGATGTCGGACGGCAACCTCTCGCCCCTCCATGCGCCGAATCCCGGCTCCCGCCGCGACCGCATTGTCATTACTCTTTGTTGACATTTCTTTGCAAAGGTCGGGCCAAGCGAAAAATGTAAATATTTCCCTTTAAACGGGCTTTACAATGACCATGGCTGCCGCGATCGAAAGCCGGACGGCGGAAGCGGCGGCGCGGTCGAAAGCGGGCCGCATCGCCGAGCGTCGATATTCTCGGCGATCTCGGCCAGGCCGAGACGATCTGGCGGGCGCTGGAAGACCCGCAGGCACTTCTCGACGCCGTATCAGCGGTTCGATTTCCTCAGCGCCTGGCAATCGCAGGTCGGCGCGGCGCGAAAACCTTTCGCCCTTCATCGTCGTCGCCCATGACACCGAACGTCGGCCGCTGCTGCTGCTGCCGCTGCGCTGGGGCATGAGCACGGCGTCCGCACCGCGCGCTTCATGGGCGGCAAGCACGCGACCTTCAACATGGCGCTGTGGGACCGCGATTTTGCGGCCGGCGCGACCCGCGCCGATCTCGACGCGCTGATCGCGGCGATCCGCGCGCGATCCGGGGCCGACGTGCTGGCGCTGCACCAGCAGCCGCTGCGCTGGCGCGAGATGGCCAACCCGATGGCGATGCTGCCGCACCAGGCTTCCGTCAATGACTGCCCGTTGATGGTGATCGTGCCCGGCGCCGAGCCCGCCAGCGCGGATCAGCAATTCGTTTCGCGGACGCCTGCGCAAGGCAAGGAACACAAGCTGAAGGCGCTATCAGGCTATCGCTATGGCCTGGCGTCCGACCGACGCCGAGATCAGGCGGCTGCTCGATGCGTTCTTCCGCATCAAGCCGCTGCGGATGGCCGAACAAAAGCTGCCCAACGTATTCGCCGAACCCGGCGTCGAGGATTTCATCCGCGGCGCCTGCATGGCGCCGCTCGCCGGCGGCGGCCACGTCGATCGACATCCATGCGCTGGAATGCGACGACGAGGTGATCGCGATCTTCGCCGGCGTCGCCGACGGCCACCGCTTTTCGATGATGTTCAACACCTACACGATGTCGGAGAACGCGCGCCACAGCCCGGGCCTGATCCTGATGCGCGACATCGTCGACCACTACGCCGACCGCGGCTATCGGACGCTCGATCTCGGCATCGGATCGGACGATTACAAGCGGCTGTTCTGCAAGGACGACGAGCCGATCTTCGACAGCTTCATCCCGCTCACCGCGCGCGGCAAACTCGCCGCCGCCGCGATGTCCGGCATCAACCGCGCCAAGCATCTGGTGAAGCACAATCCGGCGCTGCTTCAGATGGCGCAAAAGCTCCGAAGCGCGTTGCGCTAAACAGACGTTCGGCGTTGCCCGTGTCCCGGATGCGACGCAGCACGTAGTGCTGCTTCGCTAAGCCGGGATCCAGCCACAAGCATGGACCCCGGACCAGCAGCGCACCATGCCGCAAGAGCGGCATGTTGCGCAGCATCCGTGGAACGAGCGCGACTTCGGTTCGGCCTTCAGGCCGCCACCACCCGCGGGCCGGGATCGACCCCGTCCGACGGCAACGACGGCTGGCTCAGCATGGTGACATCGGAGAAGCCGACCCCCTTCAGCTGATCGCACATCAGGTTGCGGGCTTCGGCGGCCATCGAGCTGTCCGGCACCACCACGGCGCGGGCCTGCGAGCGTCAAAAGCTCGGCCGGCAGATCGGCGGCCAGCCCGGCATCCAGCAGCACGTGATCGTAGACCCGCAGCAGCGCATCGATCGCCAAGGTCAGCCGCGGCGATTGCAGCAGCGTGCGGTCCGAGCCGGGACGGCCGGCGCTGACGAGATGGGCGCGCGACAGCCGGTCCCGGGTGATTACCTGCGAGAACGAAGCCTCGCCCAGCATCAGTTCGGCAAGCCCAGGGGCTGTGGGATCGACCGAGACCGCCGAAATCGTCGGCGAGGTCGCCGACAAATCCACCACCACGACGCTTGCGTCACGCGCGAGCAGCCGCGCCAGCGTCAGCGCGGTCAGCGTAATGCTCTCGCTCGAGGCGGTGCCGAGGATCGTGACCTTGCGCGCCGCTTCACCGGCGCCGCGCAAGCGCTTCGGCGAGTTGCTCGATTTCGCCGAGATCGGCCTGAGGCACAGCTAATGGAGGCATGGCTCCGCTGTCGGCGGGAACGAGCCCCGGCGCGGCGATGTCGGGTGGCGCAGCGGTGACCGCCGGCGCGCGGGTCACAGGCCGCACCGACGCCACCACGGGCTCCGCACGCGGCGCCATCAGCCGCGGCGCGGTCATGCGCAGCAGTTCGCCGGTTACGATGGCGCCGGCGCTGAGCATCAAGGTCGCCAGCGTCGCGATCAGCACGATCGGCAGCTTCTTCGGATAGGCCGGCGTATTGGAAACGCTGGCGCGGGAAATGATGCGGCCGTCCGCGGGCGCGGCATCGATGTTCTCGCGGGTGTTGGCCTCGCGGTATTTCGCCAGATAGGATTCCAGCAGATCGCGCTGCGCCTTGGCTTCGCGCTCCAGCGCCCGCAGCTGGACGTCCTGGCCGTTGGTCGAGGTCGCCTGCTTCTTCAATTGGTCAAGGCTGGCGCTGAGGCCCTCGACCCTGCCGCCGGCGATGCGCGCGTCATTGTCCAGCGAGCGCGAGATCTTGCTGGCCTCCTCGCGCATCTGGCTGTCGAGCATCCGCAAGCTGCGCCTTCAGTTCCTTGATGCGCGGATGGCCGTCGAGCAGCGTCGAGGACTGCTCGGCCAGTTGCGCACGCAGCGTGACGCGCTGTTCGGACAGCCGGCGGATCAGTTCGGAATTGAGAACCTCGGACGCCTCGATCGGCTTGCCGCTCTGCAGCATCTCGCGGATCAGCCGCGCCTTCGATTCCGCGTCGGACTTCAGCGCCCGGGCATTGTTCAATTGGGTGTTCAGCTCGCCCATCTGCTGGTTGGACAGCGTGGTATTGTTGGTGCCGACGAACAGGCTCGATTTCGAGCGAAAATCCTCGACCCGGGATTCCGCGTCCGCGACCTTCTTGCGCAGACTTTCGATTTCGCCCGACAGCCACTGGCTGGCGGATTTGGCCTGCTCCTGCCGCGCTGCCTGCTGCAGCACCAGATAGCCGTCGGCGATCGAATTGGCGACCCGCGCGGCAAGTTCCGGATCGCGCGACTGGAATTCGATGACGATGACGCGCGATTTGTCGACCGCATAGGCGGTGAAGCGGTCGAAATAGGCATCCAGCACCCGCTCTTCCGGCGTCAGCGAGAACGGATCGCGGCCGATCCCGAACAGCGCCAGCAGCGATTTCATCGGCGAAAGGCCGCGCAGCACCGGATCGAATTCCGGCCGCTCGGCGAGCTTGTTCTTCCTGATGATATCGCGCGCCAGATCGCGCGACAGCAACAGCTGGACCTGGCTGGTCACGGCCTCGGGATCGAGCGCGCTGCGCTCCTCGTTGCGCTCGCCGTTCGGCCGCAGGAAGACGTTCTCGCGGCCATCGATCAGGATGCGCGCTTCGGACTTGTAGCGCGGGGTGACCAGGTTGACCGCGGCGATCGACAAGTACGGCCGCGAGCAGCGTCGGAACGATGATCCAGGCTCCGCTTGCGCACCAGCGCCTGGCCCAGCACGCGCAGGTCGAGATCGCCGGCTGGCAGTTGTCATGGCGCGGCCGGCTTGCGCATAGGCGGCCGGCGCGGGTCTTGCGAGATCCCCCTCGGCCGCACTTACCAACGCCCTGTCCTTGCCCGCACGCCAGAACGCTAAACGCATCGCACACTCCCGCAGACGCCACGACTCCACCTAACGCTGCGCCGATTACACTCCATTAAGGTTGCCGCCCGGTTAATCCGGCGGCTTTGACCGCCGGGATCCGCCGCGGGCGCCCCGTTCATGCTTTGTTAACCATGAAAGCCCTTAATCGGAATCAACAATTCCCTCTGGGCTTTCCGATGCGAGGCGTGCACGCCGCTGTTTCATCTCTGCTGGCGGCGCCCGCCCGTCGGGCTGCATCCGCACGGCCATGACGGCCGGCCGCCGGCTCTGATCGATCATGCCGGATATTCCCGAGCAGCCGCTTCGTATCCTGCACGCGGTGCGCGCGCCGGTCGGCGGCATCTTCCGTCATATCCTCGACCTCGCCAACGGCCAGGCCGACCGCGGCCACCATGTCGGCATCATCGCCGACAGCCTGACCGGCGGCGAACGCGCCGACAGCGGCCCTGGCCGAGATCGCGCCCCGCCTGAAGCTTGGCGTTCACCGGCTCGCCATCCACCGCGAACCGCATCCGACCGACGCTCTGGTATGGGCGCAGTTGACGCGGTTGATCCGGCGGCTGCAATCCGGACGTGCTGCATGGCCACGGCGCCAAGGCCGGCGCCTTCGTCCGGCTGAAGGGCGCGCTCGGACAAGACCATTCGCGTCTACACGCCGCATGGCGGCTCGCTGCATTATCCGCTGAATACGCTGAAGGGCGCGCTCTACAGCCGCCTCGAACGCGCGCTGATGAACCGCACCGATCTGTTCCTGTTCGAAAGCGCGTTCGCCCGCGACACCTATCAGCGCATCATCGGCACGCCGAAAGGCCTGGTGCGCTGCGTATTCAACGGCGTGACGGCCGACGAATTCGATCCGGTCGTCAAGGCGGACGACGCCACCGACATCGTCTATGTCGGCGAGTTCCGCCACATCAAGGGGGCGGACCTCCTGGTCGATGCGGTGGCGCGGCTGCGCAGCGACGGCAGCCCGGTCACGCTGACGCTTGCCGGTGACGGCGAGGAAATCGAGGCGATCAAGGCGCCAGATCGCAGCGGCTCGGGCTCGGCGAGGCGGTGCGCTTCATCGGCCACGTCAAGGCGCGCTACGGCTTTTCCAAGGGCTCGCTGCTGGTGGTTCCCTCGCGCGGCGATTCGATGCCCTATGTGGTGATCGAGGCGGCGGCGGCCGGAATTCCGATGGTGGCGGCCAATGTCGGCGGCATCCCGGAGATTTTCGGCTCCCATACCGAGGCGCTGTTCGCACCGAGCATCGTCGGCGCGATGGCGGACGCGATCGAGGCGCGCGCTGGAGGACCCGGCCGCGGCGCAGGCGCGCGCCAAGGAACTGCGCGAGCGAATCTTCCTGCATTTTTCCCAGAAGGCGATGGTCGAAGGCGTTCTGGCCGGCTATCGCGACGCGTTTGCGAATCGTTAACCGTTCTTTACCAACGATAACTGTTTCTTCCGATTTCTCCTCTAAGCCGTGAAGCGGGGCATTACGCCTTGCCGCGCGCATCCCCAGATGCAGGCGCAAGAACGGGCTTAGTGACAGTGGAACCGATCAACGCACGCTCGATGCTGGATGCCGCGACCGCGGCCGCGGCGACCGCCGCGACCGGAGCGCAGCCGCGCATCGAACGCCGGCGCCGGCTGTCGCAGGCCGCGCTCGCCGTCACCAACCAGAAAGTCCGCCCGGCCTATTCGCCGATCGTGATCGCAGGCGCGGTCCGGCTTGCCGATTTCGTGCTGCTGAGCGTGATCGGCATCGCGCTCTATCTCGGCCTATGTGGTGCGTCTCAACGGCTTCAGCTGGGAATATGTCGCCGCGATTTTCGGCATGAGCGCCACCGCCGTGATCTGCTTCCAGGCCGCCGACATCTACGAAGTGCAGGTGTTTCGCGGCCAGCTCCGGCAGATGACGCGGATGATCTCGTCCTGGGCGTTCGTGTTCCTGCTGTTCATCGGCGCCTCGTTCTTCGCCAAGCTCGGCGGCGAGGTATCGCGGCTGTGGCTGTCGGCATTCTTCTTTGTCGGCCTTGCCGCGCTTGATCGCCGAACGGCTGTTGCTGCGCGCGATGGTGCGCAGCTGGGCGCGCGAAGGCCGGCTCGACCGCCGCACCATCATCGTCGGCTCCGACCAGAACGGCGAAAAGCTGGTCGAGGCGCTGCAAGCATCCAGGACGATTCCGACATCGACATCCTCGGCGTGTTCGACGACCGCAATGACAGCCGCGCGCTCGATACCTGCGCCGGCGCCGCAAAACTCGGCAAGGTCGACGACATCATCGAATTCGCCCGCCGCACCCGCGTCGACCTCGTGCTGTTCGCGCTGCCGATCTCGGCGGAAACGCGCATCCTGGACATGCTGAAGAAGCTGTGGGTGCTGCCGGTCGACATCCGCCTGTCGGCCCATACCAACAAGCTGCGCTTCCGGCCGCGCGCCTATTCCTATCTCGGCAAGGTGCCGACGCTCGACGTGTTCGAGGCACCGATCACCGACTGGGACCTGGTGATGAAATGGCTGTTCGACCATCTGGTCGGCGCCGTCGTGCTGCTGCTGGCCGCACCGCGTGATGGCGCTGGTCGCGCTGGCGGTCAAACTCGACAGTCCCGGGCCGGTGCTGTTTCGCCAGAAGCGCTTCGGCTTCAACAATGAACGCATCGACGTCTTCAAGTTCCGCTCGCTCTATCACGACCAGGCCGATCCACTGGCCGCCAAGGTCGTGACCAAGAACGACAGCCGCGTCACCCGGGTCGGCCGCTTCATCCGCAAGACCAGCCTCGACGAGTTGCCGCAGCTGTTCAACGTGGTGTTCAAGAGCAATCTCTCGCTGGTCGGTCCGCGCCCGCACGCGGTGCAGGGCAAGGTGCAGACCCAATTGTTCGATGAAGCGGTCGACGGCTATTTCGCCCGCCATCGTGTCAAGCCCGGCATCACCGGCTGGGCCCAGATCAACGGCTGGCGCGGCGAAATCGACAACGAAGAAAAGATCCAGAAGCGCGTCGAGTTCGACCTCTATTACATCGAGAACTGGTCGGTGCTGTTCGATCTCTACATTCTTCTGAAAACGCCGCTGGCGTTGATGCGAAGAACGAGAACGCCTACTAGGCATTCGGCAGTCGTGTTGCGTCGGGCTTTGTAGCGTTGCGTAAGCTTGCGAGTGTGTGATGGCGTATGCGGCGACAGCCGGGAATTCACTGCCGCAAGTCTCGGCCGCGCCCGGCGTGCTCGCGTTGCAGCGCGCGCTGGTCTGGCTGGTCGGCGCCTCCGGCGCGATCGTCTTCATCGAGCCCAGCCCCTACGAGCTGTCGACGCTGCTCTCGATCGTGATCTTCTTCGCCACCGGGCTGCGGCTGCGGCTGGTGTTCATGCCGATCTTCCTGCTGCTGATCCTGCTCAACGCCGGCTATTCGATCGGCGCGATACCGTTTCTCGATCATTCCGACGTCGCCAACTGGATCGCGACCTCCTGGTACATGGCGGTGACCGTGATGTTCTTCGCCATGGTGCTGGCCGACGACACCGAAGCGCGGCTCGATATGCTGCGCCGTGGCCTCATCGTTGGCGCGATGATCGCCTCGCTGGCGGCGATCGCCGGCTACTTTCATCTCGTGCCCGGCGGCAATGACCTGCTGACGCTGTATGATCGCGCGCGCGGCACCTTCAAGGACCCCAACGTGCTCGGCGCGTTCCTGATCCTGCCGGCTTTGTTCGTGCTGCAAAGCGTGGTCTCCGACCGGTTTGGCAAATCCTTCCGCAACGCGCTGGCGTTTGGCATCATGGCGCTGGCGATACTGTTGGCGTTTTCGCGCGCGGCCTGGGGCGGGCTTGTTCTCACCGCGGCGTTCATGCTGGCGCTGATGGTGGTGACGAGCCCCTCGCCGGCGCAGCGCTCGCGCATCGTGGTGATGGCGATTGCCGCGGTGGTGCTGGTGGCCGTGCTGCTGGCCGTGCTGCTGTCGTTCGATTCTGTCCGCGACATGTTCCAGCAGCGCGCCAGCTTCGACCAGAGCTATGACGAGGGCCGCTTCGGCCGGTTCGGCCGCCACATCCTCGGCGCCCAGATGGCGCTCGACCTGCCGTTCGGCATCGGGCCGCTGCAGTTCCACAATTATTTTCCGGAAGATACCCACAACTCCTACCTCAACGCCTTCATGTCGGGCGGCTGGATCTCCGGCATCTGCTATCCCGCTTTGGTGTTCATCACCGTGATCACCGGGTTCCGCTACGTCTTCGTGCGCGTGCCCTGGCAGCGCAGCTATCTGGCGATCTTCGCGGCGTTTCTCGGCACCGTCAGCGAAAGTTTTATCATCGACACCGACCACTGGCGGCATTTCTGGATGATGCTGGGCGCGATGTGGGGCATGTTCGCCGCCGCGCAGCCTTACAAGGCAGCGGCGGCACGCGATCAGGCGCCTGGGCAAGATTGCTAGTCGCGCACTACTTCGTAGCGACGTTCACACCCTTGAGACCCTTCGCCTCGATCGCTTTCTGCACCACGCCGGTCTGTTTTGCTTCGTCGAGCAGTGTCGCGAGGAGAGCCTGCGCCGCGGGAGACCGACCTTTCGGCAGCGCGGCTGCGACGATAACGGTCCCGAAAGCGCCCGGCACGATTTTAGCGCCAGGCAGCGCCTCGGCGGCCGAATATCCGACGCCGGAGTCTGCGCCAAAGACATTCGCCTTGCCTGAACGCAACAGTTCGGCGGCATCAGCCGCAATGGTCGGACTGAGAGGGATACGGACGATCTCGGCGGCCTTGATCTCCCGCGTCAGCACACGGTCGGAAGGAGCGCCGCGGATCGTGCCAATCTTCGCACCGGCTCTGTCAACCGAGGCGATATCGGGAAATTCCGTTCCCGGTGCGGCAACGTAGAGGAGACTGATGGCCCAAAGGTTCGCCGTGGAATTCCGCCTTGTCGGCGGGGGCAAGGACACGCGGGCCGACGGCGATGTCCCAGTCACCCTTGCCGAAGCTTTCCAGGTAAGCGTCCGGGTTCGGATACATCACGGGTTCGACGACGGCGCCCAACTTCTGTCCAAGGAACCTCGCGACGGGTTCGGCCACGCCCCCGAGCACAGTGATGGCAATCATGCCGACGCGCAGCTTTCCATCAGGTGCGATTTCTGAAGCGGGCGAGGTCTGCCCGAATGCGATGCCAGAAAAACTCCCCAGCAGTACAATCGATACAAGAAGGCGTCCCATATGCGTCCCTCCCGCCGAACAAGTGGAACGCCACGCTACCAGCTCAAGATGACCAGGTGAATTATGCCGCATCGACAAATTTGATCCAGTGGCGGGTCGAGGTGGATTTTGTCCACGCGTACTAGGAGCCCTTCGGCCCTTTTCCACGACCCTTGCGCGGCCCGCCGCCGCCCTCGCCGTTCGACGGCGCCACCATCGTCTTCAGATGCTCGATCGCCCCCAGCATCGTCTCGTAGCCCTCGGTTGTGAACTGCAGCACCAGCTTGAGCTCAGCATCGCTATAGCTCGACCAGAGCTCAATCATCGAGCGCTGCAAGTGCTCGTAGAATTGGCCGATCCTCGCGACGTTCTCCGGCACGATCTCGATAAAGACCTTGCGGCGGTCGCTGTCGTCGCGAACACGGCGCACATATCCGGCTTTCTCCAGCCGATCGACCACCCCGGTGATCGCGCCGGTGGTCAGGCCTGTCACTTCGGCGAGCCGGCCCGCGGTGACGTTCTTCTCGAGGTTAAGGAAATCCAGACATTCGTGGTCGGAACTCGAAAGCCCGGCCTGCTGCGCGACGGTTTGGCTGAAAATCGTGCCGAGCGCCGACGCCCGGCGCATCGCGTGTTCCAGTTCCTCCAATAACGCCTGACGCGCTTTTGGCCTTGACAGCGGCGGTTTCATATCTTAGCCAGATGATATCTTAGTAAATAAGATAATTAGCGGATGTACTTTCTTACCCCCTCCAGACATCAGGAGCAAGACATGACCCGACGATCCCGCAAGGCCCTCATCATCGGCGCCGGCATTGCCGGCCCGGTTGCCGCCATCTGCCTCAAAAAAGCAGGCATCGACGCCGAAGTGTTCGAGGCATGGCCCTATTCGACCGGCATCGGCGGCGGGCTGCAGATCGCGCCCAACGGCATGCATGTGCTGGCCGATATTGGCCTCGCCGACCAGATGATCCGCGAAGGCTCGATCTGCGAAAGCTTCGATTTCTGTTCGCAATCCGGTCAGAAGCTGGCCTCGATCAACCGCAACATGGCGCAGCGGTTCGATCAGCCCGCCGTCAACATGTGCCGCGCCACCCTCAATGAGGCGATCCTGACCAAGGCAACCGCCGAAGACATCGACGTTCACTTCGAAAAGCGGCTGCTGAGCATCGAGGATCGCGCCGACCAGCCTGTTATCGCGCACTTTGCCGACGGCTCCAGCGCCGAAGGCGACTTCCTGATCGGCGCCGACGGCGTGCATTCGGCCGTGCGCGGCCATGTCGTGCCCTTTGGCCCAAAACCGTTCGACACCGGCCTGATCGGCTTCGGCGGCTTTGTGCCGAGGCGGCTGTTGGAACACACCGGGATCGGACAGCGGGTCGAGACCACGTTCGGCCAAAGCGGCTTTTTCGGCTACGGCTTTTGCAGCCCCTATCCCGAGGACGGCGCGATGTGGTGGAGCACCCAGCCCTCGCACGGCATCGACGCCGCGACGTTTCGCGCCATGAGCCAGGACGCGATCAGGCGGCATCTGCTCAATTTCCACGCCGGATGGCACGACCCCATTCCGCAACTGCTGGAAGCGGCAAAAGACATCGTGGTCACGTCGACGCTTGACGTCGCGACCCTGCCGAACTGGTCGCGCAAGCGCTCGCTTTTGATCGGCGACGCCGCGCATGCCACCAGTCCGCATGCCGGCCAGGGCGCGTCGGTCGCGCTGGAGGATGCATTGCGGCTGGGTCGGCTGATGCGAAGCGATCAGGAGATCAGCGAGATCTTTCAGGCCTTCGAGGACGAACGCCGCCCGCGCGCCGAGCGCATCGTGGCCCTCGCCCGCCGCAACGGCAACAGCAAGGGCGAGTTCAGCGCCACCGGCGCCTGGATCCGCAATCGCATGCTGCAATTGCTGATCCCGCTGACCCACAAGGGAATGGACTGGATCTACGCCTACAATCCCAGCGCCGTCACGTCTCGACCTGAAACGAAAGGCCAGCGTGATCGACAAGCCGCTTGATCAACTTCTGCTGCATCGCTGCGCCCGGCGTCCAGATTCCCGCTGGCACGTCGGGCGCATCGCGTGACAGGCAGATCGCGCATTCCGAGATGATCTTCGAGGTCGAGCCGTAGCCGGGGTCGCGGTCGCCTTTCACGGCGATGCGGACCTCGCGGCCATCGGGCGCGACCGCGACATAGAGCAGATCGTACAACCCGCTCGCCTGTTCCTCCTTCGAGGGCCCCTCGCCCGGCTTGAGCGCCTTCGGTCCGGTTTTTCCGGCGTTGGCGGCCATCACCGTTTTGGCGTTGGCCTCACCCTGCTCGCCGGGGCCGGTCAACACCATCTCGTCGTAGACGAACTCCTTGCCGTAGGGGAAACCCATCAGCATGTTGGAGCGATGGACGTTGCGGGTGTTGATCAGCGCCATCGTGAACGGCGCGGTCCATGACTGCATGTCTTCCTCATAGACCGATTTGTTGCCCTTGGGCTGCTTGGCACCCTTGAAGCCGGGCGTCAGCGCAAAGGGATCGTTGAGGATGGCAACCAGGCTGAGATCCTTGGAGATGGCCTCGAAGGTCGCGCGTCCGCTGGCCGCGGTGCCGCCGGAAAACCTGCCGCGCATGTCGCGCACGCGGCCCTTGACCCGCGCGGCCGGCGCGCCGAACACGCGCTTGGCCTGTTCCTGAACGTAGAATGTCCCGAGTTCGAACGGCACGGAATCGAAGCCGCAGGAAAACAGGATGCGCGCGCCGCTCGCTTTGGCCTCGGCCTCATGCTTGTCGATCATCTGCCGCATCCAGACCGGTTCGCCGCAGAGATCGAGATAATCCGTGCCCGACGCGGCGCAGGCCGCGATCAATTCGTTGCCGTACCATTGATAGGGGCCCACGGTCGTCAGCACGCTCCTGGTCTGATCGAGCATCGCCTTCAGTGCGCCGGTATCAGCCGAGTCGGCTGGGATCAGCGGCGTGTCCGCCGGCGCGCCGATCGCATCGCGAACCGATTTGAGTTTTTCGAGGCTGCGTCCCGCCATCGCCCATTTCAGTTCTTTGTCTTTCCCGTATTGCGCGGCGAGGTATTCGGCGACGAGCTGGCCGGTGAAACCGGTAGCGCCATAGACAACGATGTCGAATTTCGGCGAAGATTTCATTCTGGACTCTCGGGTTAGGCTCGGAATTTCTCCGTCATGGCCGGGCTTGTCCCGGCCATCCACGTCTTCCTGCGGGCTCCGCCATTAAAGACGTGGATGCCCGGCGCAAGGCCGGGCATGACGCCAATTGTGTGACGTGTCCACTACTTCTTCGCGTACGACACGCCCATGCCGGCGCGCACGTCGTTCTGGATACCGTAGGGCGCGATCGGATAGCGCAGGCCGTTCTTGGCAAGCTGCTTCATGCCGACCACGGCCTTGGCCAGATGGGCCGGTGACAGCGCCATCAGCATCTCCTCGTCGGGCACGCCGCCATAGCGCCGCTCGGCAAAGCACGGCAGCGACAGCGAGGGCTCGCCGGTCTTCAGCGCCCTTCCCCAGGAATCCGCGCAGGCGGTTTCGCCGACCACGCCCCATTCGAACTTCTTGTAGCCGGTATATTGCAGGCCGTTGATCAGGATGATCATCTGGCCCGGCGTGGCGTAAACCAGGCAGATGTCCGGCGGGTTGAGCCGCCCGCTGGACAATGGGCTCACCGCCAGCGCCTGGTATTGACCGAACGGAACCACGTCCAGCGCCTCCTGGCGCTTGCGCGCATCTTCCGCCGTGCCATGCCAGACCCCGACATAGGATTTTCCCTCGAGCCATTTCTCGTCCTGCGGCGCCAGCCCGATCACCGCGCGGCACTGCGCGCCGACCAGGTCTTCTGACGTGATACCAACGGTCCAGCCCAGCCGCGAGGCCATGCTGACGATCTGGTCGGTGGTGTGGACCGCGGTGGGGCGCCGGATTTTCGGGATCGCGGTCATGTCCTCGACCCGGGAAAACATCTTCATGCCGATCACGGTGGTCTTGAGCCGCAGCAGATTGTTCAGGTCGACGACCAGACCGGCCAAATCGATCTGTTCCGGCGGCGTTTGCTGTTGCATGGCGTGGCTCCCGATCGGCGCGGCCGATTTGACCGGCTGTTGCCCAATCCTAG
The DNA here is from genome assembly GCA_963699465.1 of uncultured Alphaproteobacteria bacterium. Taxonomy (GTDB): domain Bacteria; phylum Pseudomonadota; class Alphaproteobacteria; order Rhizobiales; family Xanthobacteraceae; genus Bradyrhizobium. Next base: position 239,822 of record CAVOTZ010000018.1, on the reverse strand, counting down.
CCCGATTGCGTCACGGTTGCGACAGTTTGTCCCGCAAATCCCGATGCTTGGACGGAGCACTTGACGAGACCATATGGGATGGACGAGGTCACGTTCACGCATGTCACTTTCAAGCCCGTTCATCCGGCGGCCGGTCGCCACCACGCTGCTGACGTTCGGGCTGGTCGCCGCGGGCGCCATCGCGTTTTTCAAGCTGCCGGTGTCGCCGCTGCCGGATGTCGACATCCCCACCATCTCGGTGCAGGCGACCTTGCCGGGCGCCAGCCCGGCCGACGTCGCGACCACGGTGGCAGGTCCGCTGGAACGTCATCTCGGCCAGATCGCCGATGTCAGCGAAATGACGTCGTTGAGCGCGCTCGGCTCGGCGCGGATCAATCTGCAATTTTCCATCGGCCGCGACATCAACGGCGCCGCGCGCGACGTCCAGGCCGCGATCAACGCCGCGCGCGCCGATTTGCCGAGCTCGCTGCGCAGCAATCCGACCTACCGCAAGTTCAACCCCGCCTCGGCGCCGGTCCTGATCTACACCCTGACATCGGACACCCTGTCCCCGGCCGAACTCTATGACGCGGCCTCCACCGTGCTGGCGCAAAAGCTGTCGCAGGTCGAAGGCGTCGGTGAAGTCGCCGTCAGCGGCGGCTCGCTGCCCGCCGTTCGCGTCGAGCTGGCGCCGCAGGCGCTCTACAAATACGGCATTGGCCTCGAAGACGTTCGCGCCGCCCTCGCCAGCGCCAACGCGCACAGCCCCAAGGGCGGCATCGACGTCGGGCCGCGACGTTACCAGATCTATTCCAACGATCAGGCCGCCAGGGCCGCGGACTACAAGCCGCTGGTGGTCGCCTATCGCAACGGCGCGGCGGTGCGCTTGACCGACGTCGGCCAGGTGATCGATGGCGTGGAGAATTTGCGCACGCTCGGCCTCTCCAACGGCAAGCGCGCGGTCACCATGGTGGTGTATCGGCAGCCGGGCGCCAACATCATCAGCATGGTCGATCGCGTCAAGGGGCTGATGCCGCAATTACTGGCGTCGATCTCGCCCGCGGTCGACCTCGATCTGGCGATCGACCGCTCGACCACGATCAAGACCTCGCTGCTGGACGTCGAGATCACGCTGGTGATCGCCGTGATCCTGGTGATCCTGGTGGTGTTCGCGTTCCTGCGCAGCGCCAGGGCGACGCTGGTACCCGTCGTGACGGTATCGGTATCGCTGGTCGCGACCTTCGCGGTGATGTACCTGCTCGGCTACAGCCTCAACATCTTCTCGCTGATGGCGCTGACGGTCGCGACCGGATTCGTGGTCGACGACACCATCGTGGTGCTGGAAAACATCTCGCGCCATCTCGACGCCGGCATGTCGCGGGTGGAAGCCGCGCTGCTGGGATCGAAGGAAGTCGGCTTCACGGTGCTGTCGATGAGCGTGTCGCTGATCGCGGTGTTCGTCCCGATCCTGATGATGGGCGGGCTGGTCGGCCGGCTGTTCCGCGAATTCTCCATGACCATTGCGGTAGCGATCGCGATCTCGCTGGTGGTTTCGCTGACGACGGCGCCGATGATGTGCGCCATGCTGCTGCGCTCGGAGCACGGACGGCAGCACGGACGGATCTATCGCGCCAGCGAGCGGGTGTTCGAGGCCTGGCTCGGCTTCTACCGGCGCACGCTGGCCGTGGCGCTGCGCCATCCGGCGCTGGTGATGCTGGTATTGGCGACCGTGCTCGGTCTCAACTTCTTCCTTTATGCCGCCGTACCGAAGGGGTTTGTTCCGCAACAGGACACCGGATTGCTGATCGGCTCGATCCAGGCCGATCAAAGCATCTCGTTTCAACTGATGCAGAAGAAGCTTTCGCAACTCGTGGACATCGTCAGGAAAAATCCGGCGGTCAATATCGCGGTCGGCTACACCGGCGGCGGCCTCGGCCCCGGCGGCGGCTCGACCAACACCGGCACGGTCTTCGCGTCCCTCAAACCGTTGCGCGAGCGCGGCGTGAGCGCCGATCAGGTGATCGCCCAGTTGCGGGGCGAACTCACGGCCGTGCCGGGCGCGACACTGTTCCTGCAGTCGGTGGGCGACCTCGGCGCCGGCGGACGCTCCGGCAACGCGCAATACCAGTACACGCTGCAGGGATCGACCTTCGAGGAGTTGGACGAATGGACGCCGAAGATCGTGGCGGCGCTGCAGGGCATCGCCACGCTGACCGACGTCAGCAGCGATCAGCAGGACAAGGGTCTGCAGGCCGGCGTCACCATCGACCGTGATACCGCGTCCCGCCTCGGCATCACCGTCGCCCAGATCGACAACACGCTGTACGACGCGTTCGGCCAGCGCCAGGTCTCGACGATTTTTGTCGCGCGCAACCAGTACCACGTCATCATGGAAGTGGCGCCGGAATACTGGCAGGACCCGCAGACCTTGAAGGACGTCTATGTCAGCACCATCGGCGGCGCCGCCTCGGGCTCGCAGCTTACCAATGCGGTCGCCGGCACCGTCGCGTCATCGGCCAACGCAGCGACCGTCAATTCGGTCGCGACCAGCGCGGTGCGCAATCAGGCCACCAACTCGATCGGCGCCACCGGCAAGGGGGCGGCGTCGACCGGCACGGCGGTCTCTACCAGCCTGGAGACGATGATTCCGCTGTCGAGCGTCGCCGCGTTCGGGCAAGGCCGCACCTCGCTGGTCGTCAACCACCAGGATGGCCTGGTCGCCAACACGATCTCGTTCAACCTGCCGCAGGGCGTCTCGCTCAGCGCGGCGGTCGCATCGATCGAGACGGCGATGGGCCGGATCGGGGTGCCCAAGACCATTCGCGGCTCGTTCGCGGGCGCCGCCAAGATTTTCCAGGAATCGCTCGCCAGTGAGCCGTTTCTCGTGCTGGCGGCGTTCGCGACCATCTATATCTCGCTCGGCATGCTCTACGAGAGTTTCGTGCATCCGCTGACGATCCTGTCCACCCTGCCCTCGGCCGGCGTCGGCGCGGTGCTGGCCCTGATGCTGTTTCACACCCAGTTCGACATTATCGGCATGATCGGGGTGATCCTTTTGATCGGCATCGTCAAGAAAAACGCGATCATGATGATCGATTTCGCGCTCGATGCCGAGCGCCTGCGCGGCCTGTCGCCGGCGGATGCGATCTACGAAGCCTGCCTGCTCCGGTTCCGGCCGATCATGATGACCACCATGGCCTCGCTGCTCGGCGCGGTGCCGCTGATCATCGGACTGGGCGAAGGCAGCGAGTTTCGCCAGCCGCTCGGCATCACCATCATCGGCGGCCTGGTGCTGAGCCAGATCCTGACGCTGTACACCACGCCGGTGGTGTATCTCTATCTCGACCGCTTCAGGCACTGGAGCATGCGGCGGCGGCGGACATCGCCAGAACCGCGCGCCTCAGCCTAGGGTACCTGTTCGCGTCCCGGATGCGGTGCGGCGCGAAGTGCCGCTCCGCTGGTCCGGGACCCACCCGTGCAACGTGGACCCCGGATCAGCAGCGCAACACGCCGTAAGAACGGCGCATTGCGCAGCATCCGGGGAACGCCACTCGCGTTACCGAATGTGACGGATCACGGGCCAGGAAACGGCTGATCGATCTTGCCGGTCAGCCAGTAGGACAAAAGCCCGATCCATTCGCGCAGGCCGAGGTCGGTGCGTCCGAGTCCCTCGCCGGCAACGACGGAGAACGACAGCAGGTCGGCACGGCCGCCGATCCGCCAATCCACCGGACAGGCTTCGACGGCAAATCCGGCCTTGCGAAACAGGCCGATCGCGCGCGGCATGTGAAAGGCCGAGGTCACCAGCAGCCAGCGCTCGCCGCTTTTGGGCGTTGCCAGCGCTTTCGAGAATTCGGCGTTCTCCTGGGTGTTGCGCGAACCCCGTTCCATCATCAGCCGCGCTTTCGCAATACCGAGGCTCTCGAACAGCGTGGCGGCATAGTCGGCCTCTCTGGCGTCGTTGCCGATCAGATTGGCGCTGCCGCCGGAAAAGATCACGCGGGCATCCGGATAACGGCGCGCCAGTGCCACGGCCGGCGAGGATGCGATCGGCCGCACTTCGCACCACCGCGCGCCCATGGGCCTCCGACAGATCGGGATCGATGGAGCCGCCGAGCACGATGATGCCGTCGGGCGCGCCGTGCGCGTCATCCCAGGCCGGAAACCGCTGCTCCAGCGGATACAGCAGCCAATTTCCGAGCGGCGAAAAGCCCGCGATCGAGACCAGCAGGATCGAAAGCACCACTAGCCGGCGGCCGGCGCGGCGCAGCGCGTCGCCAGCATGACCACGCCGAGCAGGCCGAGCCCGATCAGGAAATTGGTCGGCAGCAACAGATAGCCGACCGTCTTGGACAGAAAAAAGAACAATGCGAACGCTCCCAAATATCGCTAGCGTCATACGCGGGCCGGAAGCCCGTCGCCATCCGTCTTTAAGAAAAATAGCGCGCCGAGGCCGTAGCATGACGCATCACCACCTGCATTCCAGCCCCGAAACCTGCCATTGGGGCTTTTTCGAAGCCGGACTGAAACCGGTCCTTACCATTGCCAGCGGCGACGAGGTGACCATCGACACGCATCAGCGGCGGCCCGGACGCGGTGCCGGACCGCACCCAGTTTCATGTGCCGCCCGAGCTCGCCGAGGTTCATGCCAGAAGCGAGCGGATGCTGCCCGGCCATATCCTGACCGGCCCGGTTGCGGTCGAGGGCGCCCAGCCCGGCGACGTGCTGGAGGTCGAAATTCTCGACGTCCAGCTGCGGCAGGACTGGGGCTGGAACCTGATCCGCCCGCTGGCCGGCACCCTGCCCGACGATTTCCACGAAACCCGGCTGCTCAACATTCCGCTCGACCGCGAGCGCATGGTGGGCCGGATGCCCTGGGGGCTCGATCTGCCGTTGAAGCCGTTTTTCGGGGTGATGGGCGTGGCGCCGCCGCCGGCCTGGGGCCGCATCACCTCGCTGATCCCGCGCGCGATGGGCGGCAACCTCGACAACAAGGAACTGACGCCGGGCGCAAAACTCTATCTGCCGGTGTTCGTGCCCGGCGCGCTGTTTTCCTGCGGCGACGGCCACGGCGTGCAGGGCGACGGCGAGGTCTGCGTCACCGCGATCGAGACCGCGCTGCGCGGCCGCTTCCGGCTGACGCTGCGCCGGGATTTGCGGCTGGATTATCCCCGCGCCGAGACGCCGACGCACTACATGACGATGGCGATGGATCCCGACCTCGACCAATGCGTGGTGCGGGCGCTGCGCGACATGATCGTGCTGCTCGGCGAAAAGCGCAATCTGTCGCGCGAGGACGCCTATACGCTGTGCAGCCTGGCCGCCGATCTGCGGGTGACGCAGACCGTCAATGGCACCAAGGGCATCCATTGCATGATCTTAAAATCAGTGGTGCACGGCTAGCTGTAGGGCGGATTAGCGAAGCGTAATCCGCCGCGGCGCAAACGTTGAAATGGTGGGTTACGGCTACGCCCAACTCACCCTAGGGTCATATCTCAGCTCAACCGCCAGCCGACCTCGGCGGCAAAGCTCTGGAAGAAATCGCGCTCATAGGCGCGCTCCGGCGTTTCGCGGACGCGCTCGTCGAGGCGATGGGCGTCGTCGCCGACCAGGATGCGCCAGCGCTCGGCCTTGACGCCGTCGAGGATGATCTTGGCGGCGGCCGCAGCCGTCATCGGCGCCTCCTCGCGAAAGCCGCGGGCGCGCTCGGCCGCGATGGTCTGGATGTCCTCGTCCGACATCGCTGCCGCATCGATGCCGGCGGCGGTCGAGGCGCTGGCGCGCCAGCGCGATCTCGTCGGCGTCGAGGCGGTCGGAATCGATGCCGGTCTGCACCTTGCGCGAATTGGAGACGATCGAGGTGCCGATATGGCCGGGCATCACCACCGAGCATTTGATGTGCGGCGCGTTGAGCCTGAGATCGGTGATCAGCGCCTCGGTAAATCCCTTCACCGCGAATTTGGCGGCGCTGTAGGCGGTGTGCGACACGCCCGGGCCCGATCGAGGCCCAGAACCCGTTGACGCTGGAGGTGTTGACGATGTGGCCCTCTTCGGCCTTCAGCAGCATCGGCAGGAAGGTGCGGACGCCGAGATAGACCCCGCCCCAGCAGATGTTGAAGGTCCGCTCCCACTGCTCGCGGCTGTTGGTGAACAGGCTGCCGCCGCCGCCGATGCCGGCATTGTTGAACAACAGATGGATCCGGTCGGTCGCCTGCTGCTCGCTCAGTTCGTCGCGAAACCGCATGCAGCTGCGTCCTCGATCGAGACGTCGGCGATATGGGTGGTGATGCGCAGGCCCTGCGGCAGCCGCTCGGCCTCGCACAGCCGCTTGGTCTCCGCCATCGCCTCGGCCGAGACGTCGCACATCGCGACGTTGCAGCCTTCGGCCACCAGCTGGCGCGCCAACTCGCGGCCCATGCCGGTGCCGCCCCCGGTGATCACGGCAATCTTTCCGGCAAAATCCTTCATGGCGACGGCAAACCTCTCTATTGGGGCAATGCACCGGCGGTGCATGCCCGATGGCGAACGGACCCCATCATTGGCAGAAACCGCCGCCGGGCAAGGCTGGTTGCGCAATTATTTCGGCGATCCTTTCAGCCGCGGGAGCAGCCAGCAATGCTGGCGATGATCAACGTCAATAAAAGCCGAGTGTAACGACGCCGCGAAACGATCACATCGTTTCGCGATCGCCGCCGATCGTTACTTGACAAGCATCAGGGCTGATTTCAAAAACTGACGACAACGGCCAATTCGAGCCGTCCGGAGGAGTTGCAATGGCCCAGGTTCTGGTGATGTACAAGACGCCGAAGGATACTGCCGCTTTCGACAAGCACTATTCCGAAATTCACATTCCGCTCGCCAAGAAGATCCCGGGCTTGCGCAAATATGAAGTCAGCAAGGGAACGGTTGGGACGCCCGGCGGCCCGTCTGGCTTCCATTTGATCGCAACGCTGCATTTCGACGATCTCGCGGCGGTCAAAGCCGGCTTCGGCAGCCCCGAAGGCAAGGCGGCAGGCGCCGATGTGGCGAAATTCGCCACCGGCGGCGCCGACATGATCATGTTCGATAACAAAGAGGTCTGAACCGGCGCGCTGACAGCGCGCGACTGATCGCGCGGCAGGGCAATCAAACAACGGCCGAGATCGCGTAACGCGTCTCGGCCACTGGCCGCTAGTCAGACGCGCCCGTATTAGCCGGCTTCGCAGGTGCCGTCTTGTCAGCGGATTTGGCGGCGGATCTGGTCGCTGGCTTGGCGGCCGTCTTGGCAGGGTCGTTGCAGGTGACGTTGTCGGTGTCTTGGACGTTTCCGCGCTGCGCGCATTGCCCCAGGGATCGACGGGGCCCTGATCGGGAATGTTCTTCAACGACCTTTCGTAAGCCCTCGCGGCCGCCTTGTCCGCGTTGATTTCCATCTGCGACTTCTCTTTGGCCTTTTCGCCATATCTCTGGACGTGATCGTCTTCCTGAGCGTAGGCCGCGCCCGCAAGCGAGGCGATGATCAATGCTGCGCAGAAAACTCTCATGCGTGTCCTCCCTCGGATCGGCTTACATATCACTTGAAACCCCACGACGCCAAGCGCCGGGACGCACCGTCGGCCGGGCGCCTGGCGAACGCCGCAAACATTTTTCGGCTGAGACAACACCCGCACAACTCTACCGGATCTTGCAGCGGCCGCGCGGAAATTGCCCGATGTCGTATCTCGACGGCGCTAAATGGCCCGCCCATCGAGGCCCGACGCCATGTGCGGCGCTCAACCGACCTGCATCAACGACCGAAGGCTGCGGCGAGCTCATGAAACTGACGGACGGCGCGCCCTCGGCGCTGCCGCGCCGATTTCAGGCCGCCGTGCGATCGCCCGCATCTCAAGCCGGACTTTGGCTGCTGGCGTGCCAGCGGATTGCCGCGCGAGCCAGCGAGCCTTTGACCAGATTTCGGGCGCGTCTTGGTTGCGGCCCAAATCATTGGGAGCTCGGGCTTTACTCGTACTCGTTGTGCCTATAAACTTAAGACCCAATCGATACGTTTAAGCCATTCATTAAGCTTTGAATTTTTGCTTGTGCTGTTCGCGCTCAGCCCTGCGGCAGCATTGGCGGAAATTCCTCTGGCTTAGGCTCTCCCTGAATGAAAAATATCGAGCGAGGGCCAGTGGCACAGAAATCACGGTAGAATTCGACATCGCGTCCCCAACAGACAATGGAACTGGCGCGAAGCAATCCTTGAAGAAAAACAAGAGCATTTTCGATCGAAGCGCACGGGATATCTGTTGGCGTTCGCCACAACGCTACTGATTTCGGTCCTGCTCGTCGTCGCGAAGCTCGTCTGAACGCGAGGCGCATGTAATGTTGGTCACTAACTTCAACGTAAAATACTATCTCTATTCTGCGGTGCAGGCCGTTTATCAACTGTTCGACGTTGGCCGCATTCATCCTGTGCGCGAGCGGGAGTTTAGGGCTCTCAAATCAACGGTCGATTACATCGAGGCGAAGATGCCCGATGCGATGGGTTTCAAAACCCAGCGCGCCCTTTTCGAGCACGTTCTCCGAGAAGAAATCCCGAAACAAGGCCACTTGCTCGAACTTGGCGTTTTCCGCGGAGGAACCGCGCGTTTTACCGCAAAGCGTATCGACGGCCGAACGCTCCATGGCTTCGATAGCTTCGAAGGCCTTCCCGAGAAATGGGGCGGCTTCGATCTCGGCAAAGGTGCTCTCGATGTGAAGGGGGTACTGCCGAGCGTCCCGAATAACGTCAAGCTCTATAAGGGATGGTTCAGCGACACTCTCCCGAAATGGAGAGAGGCCAATCCGGGATTGATCGCATTCATGCACATTGATTGCGACGTCTATTCCTCGACAGTGGATATTTTCCGGGAGCTTTCCAGCCAGATTGGTCCCGGCACGGTCATCCTGTTCGATGAGTACTTCAACTATCCGAACTGTGGAACACCTGAATTGAAGACGGGCAACAGTTCGTGGAACAGCGTAAATTCAAATACACCAATCTCGGTTATGGTCCCAGCAAGTCGCTCGTGCAGTGACGAAGCGGCCCAATGAACCTGATTCCGACTCATCTCCAACTTTACGCCTTAGTGATGTCGGCGGCAGTTCCGATACTGCTGTTGCTTGTTCCGCCGGCTTAGTCCCGGCACGCGTTTTATTCTGGTAGCGGCTGTCGCAGCCGGCGTTTATGCCGGCTTCTGCTTCGTCGTGGGAGAACCTGCCGCGAGCATCGTCTCAGGGGCGTTTCTGCTCTCGACCGCGATCGTGTTCTGGTACGTGATCTGGAGCCTTTTAGCCTTTGGCTTCACAATCACAATGCTCAGTGCAGTCGCCGATCATAGTGGTCCGTTTTCGGAAGCCGAATGGGTAAAAGCCTATACTCGCGACGAAGGTTTAGTAGCCTTCGCCAACAATCGATTGCAACTCTTGCTGAATGCCAATCTCATACAAAAGCAAGGCGACGTCATCTCTCTAACGCGCCGTGGCATTTGTGTCGCGTGGATCGTGCGACGGATCAGGCGAGTTCAGGGTCTGTAAACACCTGCCCATCCAGAAGCCCCTCCTCGAGGGCCGCGCAATGAAGCAAACAAAACATGATGCGAAACGACCCGACCGCCGATGACAATGCCCGCTTGGTATGGATAGCCGGCGCGCTCGCCTGGTCACCAGCCTCCCGGCGCTCTTTGCCCGCGGCCTGATGGGTGACGACTGGACCGTGCACTATTACCTATTGGACCGAAGGCATTGCCGGCATCATACATTCGATGTGGATCGTCGCGCATGGCGGGTATTTCGTCCCGATGGATCTTGTTCGTCGTGCTTGGCCAGGACACGCCCAATGTCGTGGCGCGGATCGCCGGGCTCGGCTTTCACCTTCTCAACGGCCTGCTGCTCTATCGGATCTTGCGGCAGCCCGCGCAAACCCGCCCCATTGCTGCGCTGGCGACGGCGCTGTTCTATCTATCTCCATTCTACGCGATCCGGCTGACGCTGAATGCGGTCTACGACTTCTTCCTGTTTTTCTATTTGCTGTCCTATGTGCTGATGTACTCGCCGTCGCGTTGGCTGCGTTGGCTCGCACCCTTATGCCTGTTTTTCTCGCTTTCGCTGGAAACCCTGATTGCGCTTGAACCGCTGCGATTGCTGTGCGTCTACGGCATGGGCGGAAGATGGCGGCAGCGGATCGTACGCTTGATCCCGTTCGGAGTCGCGATTTTAGCGGTGATCGTGCTGCGCTTCACCGTCATGGGCAAGAGCGGTCATTACGCCAGCCAATACGCGACAGTGCACGACTTCGGAATCATCAAGTTGGCCTTTCTGACGCATCTGCGCGCTCTCGTCGCCGCGGTATCCTATGCGCGGGCGGAAGGGTTCGAATTTCTGGGGCGCAACATCTCCGTGATCGTGGTCTGCGCCACGGCAGCCCTGTTCGCCCTGCTCGGCGCCCGGCTACTGCGCACTTCGTGGCTGCTGCAATCGGTCGCATCGCGCGGCAATGCGGTGCTGCTGGCTTTTCTTGGAGCGGCCATCGCCGTGCTCGGCACGATACCCTATGCGATGGCCGGCATTTACGGCGCCGTGACGCGCGCTGAGACGCGGCTGTTGTTTCCCGCGCAATTCGGCGCCCTGCTGCTGCTTGCGACCGCCATCCAATGCTTTCCAGCGGCTCGCTTGCGCGCGGCGATCGCGGGCGCCGCGATCACCGTGTTTGCGCTGTCGACGGCCCACGACAGCAAATGGCTGCTCTATGACGGGCTGGTGACCAGCGATATCCAGCGGCAGACCCGCGCGGCGCTGCTGGCCTCCCCGGAACCGGAGGTCGTCGAACTCCAGGTACCCACTCCGACGCAGGCACCGATTTTTTTCCGCAGCCGATGCCTCGGTGCCCAGGACATGAACGCCGCCCAAACGCTGTTGCGGGACGGCTCGAAGCCGCAATCGTTTATCTACACCGACAATTGCGGCGACTTCACCAATCCCAATATTGTCCCACGCGGAAAATGCCCGGTGTCGTATCTCGACGACAATAACTGCCCGGCCCATCGCGAGACCTGGGTGTACAACGAAGCACCGGGCATTCCCCCGCTCAACGAGATGGGCATGGCCGAGTTGATGTCCGCTGTGCTCAGCCGGCCGACATCGACCACCGGAGGTCGCGGCCGGCTGGAGAAACTGACCGACGGCGTGCTCTCGCCGCTGCCGCGCGCCGACTTCAAGCCGCCGTGCGACCGCCCGCATCTTCAGGCCGGATTGTGGCTGCTGGGATTGCCCGCGGACTACTGCCAGTGAAGGTTTAATCCGCGCGGTCGATGAACGTCACCGTCGGCAGCGGAACCACGAACTTGCCGCCATCGGCAAAATAGCGCGGGTGTTTCGCCCTGATCGGATCGACATAGCGCCAGGCGAACACGACCACGAAGGCCGGCTTGCGCTCGTACAGCGCCGTGGGCGGCAGGATCGGGATGTCGTAGCCGGGGCCGGCCATGACGTTGCCCTTGCGCGGATCGTCATCGACCAGGAAATCGATTTTGCCCTCGAGGCCGAATTGCGGCAGCAGCGTCGTGGTGCCGACCGAAATGCCGTAGCCGGCCACCTGCCGTCCCTGCGCATGGGCGGCATCGGCCAGCGCCACCAGTTCGTCTCGGATCGCAGCGATCTTGCGGAGATAGGCCGCGTAATAAGGCGGCTGGCCGACGCCTAGCCGGTCTTCCTCGGCGATGAAGCGCGCGACTTCCGAGGACGGCTTGCGCGGTCCGCCGGCGAGCTGAACGGTGACGCGGATCGAACCGCCCTTGGTCCAGATGTGCTGGACGTCGATCAGCTCCATGCCGAGCCGCGCGAAAAAGCGCTGCAGCGGCTTGATGTTAAAATACGACAGATGCTCGTGATAGACGGTATCGAGCAGGTTCTTCTCGGTGACGTCGACGCCGTATTGCGTCTCGAACACGAACAGGCCGTCGGGCGCCAGCACGTTGCGGATGCCTGATACCAGCAAGTCGAGATTGTCGACATTGGCGATCATGTTGTTGGCGATCACCACTGAGGCTGCGCCGCGGGCTTTGCGGATCTCGGCGCCGACCGCATCGGTGAAGAAGTCGGCGATGGTCTCGATGCCGTTGGCGGTGGCGCGCTTGGCGATATCGACCGCGGGATCGACGCCGAGCACCTTCATGCCGCGCTCCTTGAAAAAGCCGAGCAGCGATCCGTCATTGCTGCCGAGCTCGACGATCAGCGAATTTGGCGCCACCGCGAAGCGCTTGATGACGTCGTCGGCATAAGTGGCAAAATGCTCGCGCAGGCCGAGCGAGATCGAGGTGGTATAGACGTAATGGCGATACTGGATCTCCGGATTGCCGACATGAAGGATATGCAGATCGCCGCAGTCCCGGCACAGATACAATTCGAGCGGCACCGCGGTCCGGAACACCGGGTCGTCGACGCCGGCGTCGGGCACCTGGAAATTCGGTGTGCCGATCGGCATGCCCGCCATCGGCACCACCAGTTCCTGCCTGTCGGAGTGGCAGAGCCGGCAGGTCTCTCGCTTGTGGAACAGGTTTTTCATGGCGGGCCCCGAAAATCTCGATGTTACGACACGGCGCACTGAGGTTGCGCCAACAATGGCTCACGGACTGGTCGGCATATCGCTGGTCGGCTCCAGTCCGTCGTCAAGCAATGGACCGCTCGCGTCTTCGGCCATCGCGACCGCCTGCGCGGCGGTGAACTTGCCGCGCTCGGGACTGGTCAGCCAGACGATACCGCCGACAACGCCGATTATCACGCTGATAGCCCCCATCAACAGGGAAATGGCCAGCGCCTTTGCCGGGCTCACGCCGGCCAGCGCGAGGCACGCCACCATGGCACCCTCGCGGACCCCCCAGCCGCTGATCGAGATCGGGACCGCGGTCAGCAGGATGACCGGTGGGAAAAAAATCAGCGCGTCGAGCACCGAAAGATTGGCCTGCAGCCCGATCGCCAGCACGTAGCACGATGCCGCCGTCATCAGATGGATGAGGATCGCCGATCCGAACAGCCGTCCGCGCTGCTGGAATTGCAGCAGCAGGAACCTGATCAGGACGCCGAACCGGACGAAGCTGGCGATCGGACCCAGCGCGATGATGCGCGCCGGCCAGCGATCAAGCGTCAGCAGGAAGATCGTGCCGGCGACGCCCGCCGCGGCAAGTCCGCCGATCGCCAGTTCCGCCGCGGAGTTGTGCACGCGCATGACCAGGAAAGGCAATCCCGCGACCATCAGCGCGACGAGACCGAGCAGCGCGGTAAACCGGTCGGCCATCACGCCCTTGACGGCCTGCGACCACTGCACGCCGCGGCGGCGCAGCAACCAGATCCGAACCACATCGCCGCCCGCCGATGACGGCAGCACCTGGTTGAACCACAGGCTGATCATCAGGATGCGCATGCCGGCCAGCCACTCGATCGTCACGCCGAGCGAGCGCATGATCAGCATCCAGCGGCCGTTGAGGATGACGCACTGCAAGCCGACCAGCACGAGCGCCAGCAGGAACATCCAGGGATCGACGGCAAACAGATTGGTCCGCAACTGATCGAGGTCGAGGCGGCGCACCAGATAGATCAGCACGCCGATCGAAAGCAGGAGCTTCGCTGCAAAGAAAGTCGCCTGCTTGGCACGCAACGGCATCTGCTACAACAGCCTTACGATGCAGGGTATTCGGCGCGGCCGATGATGAGATCGATCACCGCCATCATCCAGAACTGGTGCGCGGTCTCGACGATGTTGTAGCTGCGGCTGTCGGCCCAGTAGTTGATATCGCCGAGCTCACGCAGCGGATTGTCGGCATTCATGCCCGACAGCGTGACCACGGCGAGCCCGATCTCGCGCGCTTTCGCCACCGCATTGATGATGTTCTTCGAGCGGCCCGACGAGCTGATTGCGACCAGGCAATCCTCCGCCCGCGCGTTCAGCCGCACCGCATGCGACATCCACTGCTCGAAGCCGTAATCGTTGGCGAGGCAGGTGATCAGGCTGGCGTCGTTGAAGCACAGCGCGGGAACTGCGGCGTTCTTGGAGAGATCGATGGTCAAATGGGAGGCAATTCCGGCGGACCCGCCATTGCCGATGAAAATGACCCGGCCGCCCCGCTCCCGGGTCCGCAGCCAGGCCGCGCGCGTCGCCGCTATCTGCGCGAACAGCGCCTCATCGGTCGTAATCACGCGGTGCAGGCGCCCCATGTAATCGTCGAGGAACGCCTTTTGATCGGGATCGACAGAATGGAGGTCGGAAGACATTTTGAAATCCGAAGATATGGCCTGAGAACTCACCCGCAGCTTTGCCGTGTGATAAAGAGATTGCCCGGGAATTGCAAAGGCTTAAGACCCGCTTCGCAAGTTGCTGCTCAGACCGGGCGTTCCGCCCCTGCGGAATTTGCCGGAACAGATTGGTAACGCTTGCAGAATCCTTCGTCGGCTGGTAGTCCGCCCCCTGCAAAATTCTGGTTTGGCGGGCCGGTTCGGCCGCCGCTTCACAACGGACATATCCGGTCATGAAATGCGTCGTTACCGGCGGCGCCGGTTTCATCGGAAGTCACCTTGTCGATCGCCTGCTCGGCGACGGCCATGACGTCGTGGTCATCGACAATTTCGCGATCGGCCGCCCCGAAAATCTCGCAACGCACGCGCAATCGCCGCACCTCAAGCTGGTGAAGGCCGATGTCACCGACCTCGCTGTGATCCGGCCGCTGTTCGCCGGCATCGACTGGGTGTTTCACCTCGCCGCGCTGGCGGACATCGTTCCCTCGATCGAGCAGCCGATCCCCTATCATCGCGCCAACGTCGATGGCACGGTCAATGTGCTGGAAGCCGCCCGGCATGCCAACGTCAAGCGCTTGGTCTATGCGGCATCCTCGTCCTGCTACGGCATCCCCGATACCTATCCGACGCCGGAGAGTGCCGAGACCCGCCCGATGTATCCGTACGCCCTCACCAAATATCTCGGCGAACAATGCGTGATGCACTGGAGCAAGGTCTACAAGCTGCCGGCGGTGTCGTTGCGGCTGTTCAACGTGTTCGGCCCGCGCCACCGCACCACCGGGACCTATGGCGCCGTATTCGGGGTTTTTCTCGCACAAAAACTCGCGGGCAAGCCGTTCACGGTGGTCGGCGACGGCGAGCAGACCCGGGATTTCACCTTTGTCAGCGACGTCGCCGACGCCTTCGTCACCGCGGCAAAATCCGACATATCCGGCGAAATATTCAATGTCGGATCCGACAATACCTATAGCGTCAACCGGCTGATCGAACTGCTCGGCGGCGACAAGGTTCACATTCCCAAGCGTCCCGGCGAACCCGATTGCACCCATGCCGACATCTCCAGGATCAAGCGGGTGCTGCGTTGGAACCCGAAGGTCCGGTTCGAGGACGGCGTGGCCGTCATGCTGAAATCGATCGATCAATGGGGCGACGCCCCGATCTGGACCGTGGACAAGATTGCCAATGCCACCAAAGACTGGTTCAGATATCTGGGCAACGACGAGAAAACGAGCGCCAACCCTCCGCGGAAGGCCTCTACCTGAGCGGCACTATTTTCGAGAGATCAGCCGGTGATTTCCTGCTGATCACCCCTGCAGGGATCCGGCGGCGATTTGGGCACTTCACATGACTAATCCGGCACCGAGTAATCCGACCTCGCCCGCGCCGCTCCCGGCACATGCGAAGATCAAGACGATCGAGGAACTCGGCGAGATCGCGCGGGTCGCCCAGTCGCAGGGCCGCAGCGTGGCGTTGTGTCATGGCGTGTTCGATCTGGTTCATCTCGGCCATATCCGGCACATCCAGGCCGCGCGCAACGAAGGCGACGTCGTGATGGTGACGATCACCGCGGATCGCTATGTCAACAAGGGTCCCGGCCGGCCGATTTTCCCGGAGAACATGCGGGCGGAAATGCTCGCCTCGCTCGCCAATGTCGACTGGGTCGGGATCAACCGCACCACCAGCGCGGAGCCGGTGCTCGATACCGTGCGGCCCGACATCTATGTCAAGGGCTCGGACTACGAGAACCCCGACGACGACATCACCGGCAAGATCAAATCCGAGCGCGACGTCGTCGAACGTCACGGCGGGCGCATCGTGTTCACGCGCGATGTCACCTTCAGCTCGTCCTCGCTGGTCAACCGCTACTTCGACATCTACGATCCGCCGCTGCGGGACTACCTGCAGCAGGTCCGCGAAGGCGGCGGCGCGGAGCGGCTGCTCAAGCTGATCGACAGCGTGCAGAACATGCACGTCGTGCTGGTCGGCGACACCATCATCGACGAATACCAGTATGTTTCGGGGCTCGGCAAACCCTCCAAGGAAAACATCGTCGCTACCCTGTTCAGGAGCCGCGAGCAGTTCGCCGGCGGCGTGCTCGCCGCGGCCAACCACGTCGCTAGCTTTTGCAAGTCGGTCGAGATCGTCACCGTGCTGGGCGGCGATGATTACCCGAAGGGATTCATCGAGGCCCATCTGCGCCCGAACGTCAAGCTGACGCCAATCCGCGTCGATGGACGCCCGACTACCCGCAAATTGCGGTTTGTCGAGATGGGCTATCTGCAGAAGCTGTTCGAGGTCTACACCATGAACGATACGCCGTTCGGGGAGCCCGAGCGGGCGGAGATCGACCGCGTGACCAGCGAGCGCGTACGCGACGCCGACGTCGTCATCGCCACCGATTTCGGCCACGGCATGATCGCGTCGAGCACGATCGACGCGCTGATCGCCAATTCGAAATTCCTCGCCGTCAATGCCCAGAGCAACGGCGGCAATTTCGGCTATAATCTGGTCACACGATATCCGAAGGCCGATTACATCTGCATCGATGCGCCGGAAGCGCGCCTTGCCACTGCCGACAAATTCAGCGACATCGCCTCCGTGATCGAGAATCAGCTGCACGACCGCATCGATTGCGACAACATCATCGTCACCCACGGCTCGTTCGGCTGCTATCCGTTCTCGGCGAAGACCGGGGTTGCGCGCGTTCCGGCCTTCACCAAGACCGTGATCGATACGGTCGGCGCGGGCGACGCGTTCCTGACCATCACGGCGCCGCTGGTCGCCGCCGGCGGCAACATCCAGGATGTCGCCTTTGTCGGAAACGCCGCCGGCGCGATCAAGGTCGGCATCGTCGGCCACCGCAACTCCGTCGAGAAGGTGCCCCTGGTGAAGTTCATTACCGCGCTGCTCAAATAAGCGCGCCAACTGGCCTGAAGGAAACACAGAGATGAGCGACCAGCAGTGGAATGTCATGGTGACCGGCGGCGCCGGCTATGTCGGCAGCGTGCTGATTCCGAAATTGCTGGCCGCGGGCCACAAGGTCACCGTTCTCGACCTCTTCATGTACGGCGATTCCGTCTTCAACGCCGTTCGCAGCGATCCCAATCTGCGCCTGGTCAAGGGCGACATCCGGGATGCCGCCGCGGTTAATGAGGCCTTGCGCGGCAACAATGCGGTGATCCATCTCGCCTGCATTTCCAACGACCCGTCGTTCGAACTGGATCCCACCCTCGGCAAGTCGATCAACTACGACTGTTTCCGCCCGCTGGTGCGCGCCTCGAAGAAAGCCGGCATCAAGCGCTTCATCTATGCCTCCTCCTCGAGCGTCTACGGCGTCAAGAGCGAGCCGGAAGTGACCGAAGAACTGCCCTGCGAACCGCTCACCGACTACTCCAAGTTCAAGGCGATGTGCGAGGTCGACCTGGCGGAAGAAGCCGCGTCCGGCTTCGTGACCTGCACCGTGCGCCCCGCCACCGTTTGCGGCTACGCGCCGCGGCAGCGGCTCGACGTCGTCGTCAACATCCTGACCAACCTCGCGGTCAACACCGGCCGTATCCGGGTTTTCGGCGGTTCGCAGCGGCGGCCCAATTTGCATATCGACGACATGGCGGATGCCTATCTGTTCCTGTTGCAGCAGGAGGACCGCAAGATCGACGGCAAGTTCTACAACATCGGTTATGAAAACCATTCGCTGCTCAAGATCGCCGATATCGTCAAATCGGTGGTCGGCGGCGACATCGGCGTCGTGGTCGAGCCGACCGACGACCTGCGCTCCTATCACGTCTCCTCGGAAAAGATTCGCCGCGAGCTCGGCTTCGCCCCGAAGCGCACCATCGAGCAGGCGGTGTCCGGACTGGTCGACGCCTTCCGGTCGGGCCGCCTGCCCAACTCGCTGAACGACCCCCGCTATTTCAACATCAAGATGATGCAGAACATCAGCCTGAAGTGAGCGGCGTGCGGATCGGCATCGATTTCGACAACACCATCATCTGCTACGACGAGGTGTTCGCCGCCGCCGCGCGGCAGCGCGGCCTTGTGCCGGCCGATTGGGTCGGGCTGAAGCGCGAATTGCGGGACTATCTGCGCGCAAAACCCGGCGGCGAACTGGCCTGGCAGGGCCTGCAGGGATGGGTTTACGGCAAAGGCATCAAGGACGCGGCGGTTTTTCACGGCCTGCCCGGGTTCCTGGCGGCCTGCCGGCATGCCGGCGCTGACGTCTACATCGTCAGCCACAAGACCCAATACGGCCATCAGGACCCCGATCGCACCGACCTGCGCCTGGCCGCGCGGGACTGGCTGCGGTTGTCAGGCCTGACCGGATCGGCGGATTCGGCGCTGAGCCTCGATCGCATTTATTTCGAGGATACCCTTGCCGCCAAGGTCGACCGGGTGGCGAGCCTCGATCTCGATGTTTTCATCGACGACCTGATCGACGTATTCGAGCAGCCGCATTTCCCGGCGCGGACCCGGGCCATTCTTTTCGCCGGCCTGGATGCCGCGCGCGGCGCCCGCTTCCGATCCGCCGCGAGTTGGGCCGAAATTCAAAACGAGGTCTTCGCGGCATGAGCGCGGCTGAGTTCGGCACCGAACGCGCGATAGAGACCGGCAGCCGCCTCGCCGGACGACCGGTGCGCACGGCCACGCCCGCCCGGCCCGGCGGCAACAACCGGGTGTTCCGCCTCGACATGGCCGATGGCTCCCGGCGCGCGCTCAAATACTACCCCTCGCAGGCCATCGATCGCCGCGACCGTCTGGGCCAGGAATACGAGGCGCTGACGTTTCTGGCGCAGCATGGGGTCGGATCGACGCCGCGGCCGTTTGCGAACGATCGCGGGGAGAATTGCGCGCTGTATGAATGGTTTGACGGCGAAGCCGCCGTGCTGCGGCCACGGCCTGATGACGTCGATCAATTGGCGGATTTTCTGGTCGAATTGCAGAAGCTGCGTGATGTCGCCGGCGCGCGGGGCTTGCGTAAGCGCGTCCGCGGGCATTTTTTCGCCGGCCGAAGCCGTCGCACAATGCGAGCAGCGTTTGCAGCGGCTGCTTGAGCAGGCCTCCGGCTACCCGGACCTGCGCGCGTTCGTCGACCTCGATCTGGCGCCGAGCGCCGTCCTCGCCCGCCGGCGCGTTGAAGAGCGCTACTTAAGGCTGGGGCTCGATCCCGCGGCCGAACTCGCACCTGCCCAACGCGCGTTGAGCCCGTCCGATTTCGGCCTGCATAATGCGATGCGTGACGAGGCCGGCCGATTGCGCTTCATCGATTTCGAATATTTCGGCTGGGACGATCCGGTCAAACTGGTCTCGGATACCGCGCTTCACCCCGGCAGCGCGTTCCCGGAAGACGGCGCAAAGCGGCTGATGGCACGGCTTTCGCACGAATTTGAGGCCCGGGATGCCGTGTTTGCGGTCCGCCGGGACGTGCTATATCCTGTGTTCGGGTTGATCTGGTGCCTGATCATCCTGAACGATTTTCTGCCGGAAAGCCGATCCCGGCGTGTCATGGCCGGACGAGGCGGCGAATTGGGGGCCATTCTGGCCGGCCAGCTCGACAAGGCTCGGCGGCTCCATCAAGCGATTTGCAAAATTGATCCAGATCTCACCCCACGCTGAAGCCGCCCAGACCTGCAAGCTTGACGAGCGCAGCCTTTATTTGCGGCGGCTGGTGCTTGGCGCCGTAAAGTCTGCCGGACGCGGCCATGTCGGCCCGGCGCTGTCGCTGATCGAGATCGTCCGCGTGCTGTACGATGATATCCTGCGGATCGACCCGAAAAACCCCAGGGATCCCGAGCGTGACCGCGCCATCCTGAGCAAGGGTCACGGTTGCCTCGCGCTCTATGCCCTGTTGGCCGATCGCGGCTTTTTCCCGCTGTCGGAACTCGACAATTTCTGCGGCACCGACAGCATCCTCGGCGGCCATCCCGAATACGGCATGGTGCCGGGTGTCGAAGCCTCCACCGGCGCGCTCGGACATGGATTGTCGATCGGCGTTGGGCTGGCGCTCGCCGCGCGGATGCGCGGGCGCGCCTATCGGACCTTCGTGCTGATGGGCGATGGCGAGATCAATGAGGGGTCGGTCTGGGAGGCTGCGATGGGCGCCGCCAAGCACGGGCTGGACAATTTGGTGGCGCTGATCGATTACAACAAGCTGCAGAGCTACGGGCCGACCGATTATGTGCTGCCGCTGGAACCGCTGGCCGACAAGTGGCGCAGTTTTGGCTTTGTGGTCGAGGAACTCAACGGCCATGACGTCGGCGCGCTGCGCGATACGCTCGGCAAGGTTCCGGCGACGCTGGGCCGTCCCACGGCGATCATCTGCCATACCGTCAAGGGCAAGGGCCTGCCGGTTGCGGAATCCAACGCCGACTGGCATCACAAGAACAAATTGACCGAACCCGAGCTGGACGCAATTCGCGTCGCGGTCGGCGATTTCTGATCGGCTGCACCGATGCGCAATACCGCGATGAACATGGTGCACAAGCTCGCCGCGCGCGACGAGCGGGTGCTGTATATCGGCTCCGACCCCGGCGCCGGCACGCTGCGGGCGATGAGCAAGGAATTTCCCTCGCGCCACCTGATCGAGGGCATTTCCGAAGCGCATATCATCGGCATGTCGGCGGGGCTCGCGATGGAAGGCTATGTGCCCTACGTCAACACCATCGCGACTTTCCTGACCCGCCGCTGTTACGAGCAGGTCGCGGTCGACCTTTGTTTGCATAATCTGCCGGTGCGGCTGATCGCCAATGGCGGCGGGCTGGTGTACGCACCGCTCGGCCCCACCCATCAGGCGATCGAAGATATCGCGATCATGCGCGCGCTGCCGAACATGACGGTGGTCTGCCCCGCGGATGCCGACGAAACCACACGGCTGATGGAGCAGACGCTCGACTGGCCCGGCCCGATCTATATCCGGCTTGCCAAGGGCGGCGATGCGATCGTCTCCAAGGCCGAGCATGGCTTCAAGATCGGCAAGGCCATCCTGATGCGCAGCCCCGGCGACGTGCTGATGGTCACCACCGGCATCATGCTGCAGCGGGCGCTTGCGGCGGCCGATCTGCTGGCGTCGCAGGGCATCAGCGCCGGCATCCTGCATATGCATACCTTAAAACCGCTCGACATCGAAGCCGTGCTGCAGGCGATCCGCGGCGTCAAGTTGCTGGTATCGCTCGAGGAGCACGTGCCGACCGGCGGTCTCGGCAGCGCGATCGCGGACGGCCTGATCGACCGGCTCGGCCACGGCCTGCCCGCGATGCTGCGGCTTTCGCTGCCCGACGCCTTCATGCACAATTACGGTTCACAGGACAGCTTGATGAAAAAGCACGATCTTGCCCCCGCGGGCATTGCGGCTTCCATCCAGCGCGCCGTCGCCGCTTCCGGCGTGCTTTCCTCGCAACTTCATTCGACGTGATCGACAACAGATGACCACCAGCTACGACGTTCGATACTCCTATCTGCTCGAGCAGTTTTCCGATCCGGCGCCGATCCTGGCCGAGATCGGACGGCTGGTCGCGACCGGCGACTTTACCCTCGGCAAGCCGGTTGCCGAATTCGAAAAGCGTTTTGCCGAGCTGATCGGGACCCGCCATGCGATCGGTGTCGGCTCCGGCACCGACGCGTTAAAACTGCCGCTGAAGGCGCTGGGCGTCAGCCCATGGCGACGAGGTCATTACCGCGGCCAACACCTTTATCGCCACCGTCGGCGCGATCGCCGAGACCGGTGCGACGCCGGTGTTCGTCGACTGCGACGATTCATTCTGCATGAATGTCGATCAGGTCGAGGCCGCGATCACGCCCAAGACCAAGGCGATCATGCCGGTGCAGTTGACCGGCGAAGTCACCGACATGGTCAAGCTGATGAAGATCGCGGAAAAGCACAATCTTCCTGTCGTCGAGGACGCCTGCCAGGGCATCCTGTCCGAATTCGCCGGCAAGCGTTCCGGCACCTACGGCATCGCGGCCGGCTTCTCGCTGCATCCTTTGAAGAACCTCAACGTCTGGGGCGATGCCGGCGTGATCGTCACCAATGACGACGCCATGAACGAGAAGCTGCGGCTGATCCGCAACCACGGCATGAAGAACCGCGACGAGATTTCGATCCTCGGCTGCAATTCTCGGCTCGATTCCGTGCAGGCGGTGGTCGGCAACTGGCTGGTCGGCCAGACCCATGAAATCACCCGGCGGCGGATCGACAACGCGGCCTATTACGACCAGGGTTTTGCCAGGATCCGCGGGCTCAAGGTGCCGCCGCGGCGGCCCAATGTGCGCCACGTCTACCATCTCTACATGCTGTTCGCCGAGCAGCGCGACGCGCTCTATCAATATTGCCTCGACCACGGCGTCGAGGCCAAGGTCCACTATCCGATCCCGCTCTACCAGCAGGAAGGCCTGAAGCATCTCGGCTATCCTGCCGGGCGTTTTCCGGTCACCGACCGCCATGCGCGCGAGGTGATCAGCTTTCCGGTCGACCAGCACCTGACCCGCGCGCAGCAGGACCGCGTGCTCGACACCGTCAGGAAGTTCTACGATGGACACTGACGCAACCACGCGCCGCATCGGCTACGTCAACCTCCCCGCGCAGTTCGAGGAGGAACGCACCGAGATTATGCAGGCGGTGGAAGGCGTGTTTCGGCGCGGGGATTTTATCGGCGGCGAAGCGGTCGGCAAGCTCGAACAGGAATTGTCTGCCTATCTCGGCACGCCGCATGTCGTGACGCTGAATTCCGGTACCGATGCGCTGGTGCTGGCCATGAAGGTGCTCGGCATCGGCCCCGGCGACGAGGTGATCACGCCGCCGAACTCGTTTGTCGCCTCCACCGCCTCGATTGTCGCGGTCGGCGCCACGCCTGTATTCGCCGACGTGCTGCCGGACCAGAATATCGATCCTGTCGCGGTCGAGGCGGCGGTGACGCCGCGGACCCGGGCGATCATGCCGGTGCATCTGACGGGCCGGATGGCCGACATGAACCCGCTGATGGCGATCGCCGACAAGCACAGACTGGCCGTGATCGAGGACAGCGCGCAGGCGATCGGCTCGACCTATGACGGCCGCATGAGCGGCACCATCGGCACGATCGGCTGCTTTTCCGGTCACCCCCTGAAAAACCTCAACGCCGCCGGCGACGCCGGTTTTATCGCCACCGCCGATGCCGGCCTCGCCGAACACATCAAGCGGCTGCGCAACCACGGCCTGATCAACCGCAGCGACGTCACGGAATGGGGTATGGTTTCGCGGCTCGATACGATACAGGCCGAAGTGCTGCGAATCCGGCTGCGCCATTTGCCCTCGGTGATCGAGCGTCGGCGGCGCAACGCCGCGCAGTACCGCGACGAACTCGCTGGTACACCGCTGTTCATTCCGCCCTGCCGCAATATCGAGTTCAACAGCTTCCACACTTTTGTCGTGCAGACCGAGCGCCGCGACGAATTGCAAAAGTTTCTCGCCAGCCGAGGGATCGAGACCACGATCCACTACCCGGTTCCGATCCACCTGCAGCCGGCCGCGGCCCATCTCGGCCATGGCCAGGGCGCATTCCCGGTCACCGAGCGCCAAGCCGGCCAGATCCTGACCTTCCCGATCAACCAGTTCCTGTCATCCGCCGATATCAGCTATGTCTGCTCTACGGCACGGGAGTTTTTCGCATGAGCGACGACATCGCTTTCCTGGAACCCGAGGAGCAGGTGCTTACCAGCCGCTTCGTCAACGAGGGTTTCGTCACGGCACCGGCGGACGACCGCGCGGGGCTCGACCGGATCCAGCGCCGCGCCGCGGAGCTTGCCGCCGACTATCTCAAGCTGCCGCATTCCAACGACCCCTTGGATTTCCTCGACAGCGTGCATTCGCGCGTCAGCGTCGAGAACCTCAACGGCCTGCGCATGCACGTGATCGGCGGCCTCAACGCCGAAGCCTGGCTGCGGCCGACCTATTTCAGGCTGGCGCGCTCGACCATCGAAACCATTGTCGGCAACGAACTCTGCATGCAACGGCGGATCAATCTCAGCATCCAGATGCCGGCCGACGACAGTTCGCTGTTGGCGGTCCATTCCGACGTCTGGTCGGGCGACTCCCCGTTCGAAGTGGTGGTATGGGTGCCGCTGGTCGACGTGTTCCGCACCAAGTCGATGTACCTGCTGCCGCCTTCGGTCAACGGTGAGATGCAGGACCGGATGGCGAGCCTGCGCAGCGCCGAGGAACTGTACAAAACGATAAAGCCGCATCTGGTCTGGATCGATATCCCCTATGGCCACGTGCTGGTATTCAACCAGACCCTGATGCACGGCAACCGCGTCAACGAGGAAAGCGGCACCCGCTGGACCATGAACTGCCGTTTCAAGAGCATCATGTCGCCCTACGCCGACAAGCGGTTCGGCGAATTCTTCGAACCGATCTCGCTGCGGCCGGCGACCCGGATCGGCATGCAGTACAAATTGCCCGGTGGCTTCGATGCCTGAGCGCAGCGGCCATCGCGGCTATATCGGCGCCCGGCCGCTCAACGGCAGCCGGACGCCGCAGCACGTCCAGAACATCGTCATTCGCGATTACGCCAAGCGCAAGAACCTGCAATATCTGCTCAGCGCCGTCGAACACATCATGCCCGGCAGTTACATGGTCCTCGAGGATCTGCTGGACGAATTGCCGAAGCTCAATGGCATCATCTGCTACAGCATCTTCATGCTGCCGCCGGACCAGGCGCGGCGGCGCGATATCTACGATCGGGTGTTGCGCGAGGGATGCGATCTGCACGCCGCCGTCGAGGAAATCTCGCTGGGGTCAAGCGACGGTATCCAGGCGATCGAGGATATTCTGATGGTGCAGAAATACGCGACCATCCTGTAATGATGCGGCAACAGCTGGCCCGGCGATCATGACCGAAATCAACCTCGTGCAGTCCATGCATGCTTCCACCAAGCGCGATTACGTCCAGCGCGTGGTCGAGCACGACAAGGCGGAATCCGCCGAGGTGGCGCGGCGGTTCGGCCGCGACTATTGGGACGGCGAGCGGCGGTACGGCTATGGCGGCTACCGTTATGACGGCCGCTGGCGCCCGCTGGCGCAGACGCTGATCGACCGCTACGGCATCAAGCCTGGCATGAGCGTGCTCGACGTCGGCTGCGGCAAGGGCTTTTTACTGTACGAATTCACCCAGCTGGTTCCCGACCTGAAGATCGCCGGGATCGACATCTCGCAATATGCCATCGACAACGCCAAGGAAGAGGTCCGCCCATACCTCAAGGTCGGAAGCGCGGTGGCACTGCCCTACCCCGACCGCAGCTTCGACCTCGTGGTCTCGCTCGGCGTGCTGCACAATCTTGCGCTGGAAGACGTCTGGCGCGCGGTCCCGGAAATCGAGCGGGTCGGCCGCGGTACGTCGAAATATCTGATGCTGGAATCCTTCCGCAACGAGCGCGAAAAGGCCAATTTGCTGTACTGGCAGCTCACCTGTCTGAGCTTCCACAGCCCAGAAACCTGGGCGTGGATCTACGCCAAATGCGGATATACGGGCGATCATGGTTTTATCTTCTTCGAATAGCGCAGGCTTACGGACGCCGCTGCGCGCGCAGAATGCCGAAGTCTATTATTCGGACGCCGCGATCGTCACGGCGGACGACGGCGTGATCGCCGAGCTGAAGCGGATCGCCGCGCAAAACCCGCGGCTGCGCAGCCGGCTCTGCACCCATCCGGATCCGTCCTCCGGCCTGCACGAGATGCTGATCGTGCACCACCGCGAAGCCTATGTCCGCCCGCACAAGCACATCGCCAAGCCGGAATCCTTTCATGTGATCGAGGGCACCGCCCGCGTGGTGATCTTCGAGGACGACGGCAAAATCCGCGACGTGCTCGATATGGCGCCCTATGGCCAGGGAAAACTCTGTTACTACCGGATGCCCGACCAGGTCTTTCACTCGATCCTGGTCACCAGCGAATGGCTGGTGTTCCATGAAACCACGGCCGGCCCGTTCGACCCCTCGCGCACCGCGTTTCCCGATTGGGCGCCGGATGGCAGCGACGCGGCGGCGGTCAAGGATTACGTCGCAGCGCTTGCTTCCGAAGCCCATCAACTCGTAGGGACCCACTGAGCAGCAATGGCCTACGACAAACTCTTCCAATATTACGCGCACGAGCAGTTCCTGCCGACCTTCGGCAATTTGGAGAACGCCGCCAAACTCGCGCAATATACCGACGCGCGGCGAACCGTGTTCGCCGAAAAGCTGATGCTGCCGATCCAGATGTTCGACGGCGCCGACATGCTGGAGTTCGGCCCCGACACCGGCGAGAACGCGCTGGTGTTCGCGCAATGGGGCGCGAAGCTGACACTGGCCGAGCCCAATCTGCGCGCCCACGGCCAGATCCGCCAGTATTTCGAGCGGTTCGGCCTGAGCGCCAGCATCGCAAGCCTGCGCAGCGACGATATCGAGGCGTTCTCGGGCGAACAGAAATACGACCTGATCGACGCCGAGGGCTTTATTTATACGGTGCAGCCGACCAGCCTGTGGCTGGGCTGTTTCAGCCGCAATCTAAAACCGGGCGGATACGCTGTCGTCTCCTATTACGAAACGCGCGGCACCTTCATCGAGCTGGCCTTGAAGGCGATCCATTCTTCCTGCAAGGCGCTGACGTCGCTCGAACTCGCTGGCGGCGGCCGAAAAACTGTACCAGACCAAATGGGACAGCATCCCGCACACGCGCGCGTTCAGTTCCTGGGTTCGCGACGTGCTGGAAAATCCGTTCGTCCGGCTGCGTTACTTTCTCGATGCCGCCGATCTCTGCCGGCTCGCCGGCGATCACGATCTCGATCTGCACTCTTCCTGGCCGCTGTATCGCGATACGCTCGACATCTACTGGCACAAGAAGACCCTGCCCCCTGAAGAAACATTGCGACGGAACGCCAATCATCTCAAGCGCAGTCCACTCAGCTTCCTGTCGGGGCAAAAAATCTATCTGGTAGGCGATACCGCCGAGATCGATGCCGTTACCGCGCTGGTCGACACGCTGGTTGCCGATGTCGATGTGCTGATCGAACATCCGTTCGGCGATCGCCTGGCTGCGTTCGTTACGGGATTGCAGCAATTGCGGCGGTTGATCGCAACTGCGCGCATCCTGGTCGACGATCCCAAGGCCATCGACGACTTCGCCGCGCTGCTGGAGGCGCTGGAGCAGATTTTCGGCGCGATCGGTCGCCGGGATATCGATGAGGTTACCAGGCTGACCAATGCGAACCCGGCGTTCATTTCAGCCTGGGGAATGCCGAACCATTTCCTGGTGCTGCGCAAGCGCTTCGCTTCGCAACAGGCCTTGCCGCGTTGACGCCCGGCATCGGCATCGTCGGTGCCGGCATGGTTGGCCAGATGTGCCACCTTGCGAACTTCGCTGCCAATCCCGCATGCCGCGTGGTCGCTTTGGCCGACTTGCGCCCGGAACTGGCGGCGGCGGCCGCCGCCAAGTTCGGCGTCGAGCGGATCTATCGCACCCATCTGGAGCTATTGGCGGACCCTGACGTGAGCGGCGTCGTCGTCGTGACCCGGCGTCGCGCTACCGGCCCGATCGTGCTCGACGCACTCAACAGCGGCCGGCATGTGCTCTCGGAGAAGCCGATGGCCTATACCACGGCGCAGGCAGCGCGCCTGGTCGAGGCCGCCCGGCAGCGCCATCTGGTCTACGGCATCGGCTATATGAAGCGCCATGACGCCGGGGTTGCGCGAGCGATGTCGCTATTGGCTCGGTTGCGGGCGGATCGGTCCCTCGGCAGCCTCGTCAGCGCGCGCGGCTGGTGTTTTGCGGGCGAGACCGGCGGCGGGCGCGACACTTTCACCATGACCGGCGAACCGCGGCCCGACGGCATTGTGCTGTGGCCGGACGGCGCGGACTGGATGCCGGCGGCGCTGCGGCCGGGCTACGACACCTTCCTCAACGTCTATAGCCACATCATCAATCTCACCCGTTACGCGCTAGGCACCTCTCCTGGCCTCGTGGAAAGCCGCATCCCGGTGGCCGGGGCCACGACCGTGCGCCTGGATTTCGACGGTATCCCGTGCACCCTGGAACTTGCCAATGAGAGCAGTGGCGTCTGGCGCGAAGGTCTGGCGATCGCCTTCGAACGCGGTTCGCTGACCATCGAGCTGCCACCGCCCTTCGCCGACGGCGTTGAAGCGCGCGTCGTTCTGGACGACGGCGGCCAATCAAGCGAGTTGCCCCGCGAACAGAGCTGGGCATTCCGGCGCCAGGCCGACACGTTCGTGGCCGACATCGCACGGCGAACGACCCCGCTGGCCTCGGGCGAGGACTTGGTTGCCGACGTCGCGTTGGCTGAAGCGATCTGGCAACGGCACGTAGACGGCAATCGCTGAGCCCCGAAAGAACGTTCCCGCTACTACGATTTCTCAAGCGGTGTCACGCCCGCGATCGGCCCAATGTCGACCTTGACGACCGCAAGCTGCGTCAGAAACGCCGCAACGTCGCATCGCGCCAGCAACCGGCATGCGTAATAGTGCCGTACCAGAACCGCGTTTGGCGCTGCCGCCGGACCGGGCTGCAGCGCAATCGTCGCCTGCGGACCGGACAGATCGATGTGGCGGTAGGCGCTGCCTTTGGCGGTCCGGCTCAACTCCATCTCCTGCAGAACCGTCGGGCGCTCGCCCACCAGGCTAAATCCAAAGAACGGCTGGTCGCCCCATGCCAGCCGCAGCATTCCGGTGACCTCGGCAATGCCGAACGGAACATGCCGCGGCGAATGGTCGTAAAAGCCGTCATCCAGATTGAACACGGTCGCGGCCGGCATCGGCATCGCGGCGAGATGGCTGGACAACGCCTCCTGCTTCAACACCCGCGCCTGCAGGAATATGTAGCTGCTCCAGAGTGCGGCAACCGACACCATCAGGGCCAGACCGAACGTGCCGGCAAAAGCGGCGCGTTCGCCGATGAAACTTTCCAGCAGCCGCTTGCCCGACAGGACGACGAATGCTGCCGGCAAGCCGAACAGCAGCAGATGGCGGGTTTCGTAGAAATGCTGGCTGGGCCGGATGCCGGCGATCAGATAGGGCAGTGCCAGCGCGACAAACAACAGCACGCCGAGGCACAGCGGCGGCACAATCCGGGCAGCCGACAAGCGGGGCCGCGCGCTCCTGCGCGCGAACATAGCGGTCGCGATGACGAGCAGCACAAACACGAGCGCGAACAGAAGCCGGTAGTCCATCGCCAACCGGCCCGCTTTGGCGATAACATCGACATAGCCCATCTCAAAGAAACTGCGCCATCCCGCGAGCAAATCGGAGAAAGACGGCAGACGGATGCCGTAATAGCCTGCGTAGTCGCCTGAACGCTTGAACCAGATATTGAGCGCGCCCCAATAGACCAGCGGCAGCACCACAAGTTCGGGATAACGGGCCGCGCAGCGCCATGCCGACAAAAATAGCCGCAGAATGGCGCCCTGCTCCCGGTCATTCGCGCGCCACACCGCAACGAACAGACCAAACATCGCGAATACGTACAGCGCCATCAGCGAATTCAGCGCAAAGCTGAGAAAGAAAACCAGCGCCGCCGCGACGCGAAGCGCAACACGACGCAAGCCCTTCGCATCGAAAGCCAGCGTCAACAACAACGTCGCAGCGAAGAACAACCCAAAACTGAAGACGTAGACGGCGTTCGCCTTGCCAGCCCACATCTGATACCCGGGATAGGTCCATACCAGCAGCGCGACGCCGATGGCCTCAGTCCGGCTCAGCAGGCCGCTGCGCATCGCCACCAGCGCAAGGCAGATGGCGCCGGCCAGGATGGCGAATACCGTCATGGCCACCATCGCAGCGACCGGTGCACCGGTGATATTGGCGATGCTCAAATAAACATAGAATACCGGGTGACCGGCGCCGTCGATCAGGAAGCTCAGATCGATCGGATCATCGGGGCGAAGCTGAAGCACCAGCCAATCGTCCATCATCACGCCGTCGTTCAGAAATATCGGCGCATGGGCGGCCAGCAGCAGGATCGCCAGCACCACCATGGCGCCAAACAGAGACAATACGCGCATGCGGCTGGAAGGCGGCATTCCCATTCCTCGGCTGTAAGATGGGTTCTTCACGGCAAGGCCGAACCCGCGCCGATTGGCGCGCGATCCCCTGCCTGGATATCATTGACCGACAAAATCCAACCCCATATAGCTGCCGAGATCGTAAACTAGAAGCCGTAGAAGGCACCATCGATGCGCTCTGCCAGATGGTCCTCAACAATGTGATCTTCAACCGTGAGCAATTTGCCGGGCCTTCTGCAAACTAACGCTGTCGTACTCAGCCTTCTGCTGCCCGCACTGCTGTTCGGCCATACGGCAGTTCCTGGGCTGGGTAGTCTGGGCAACCGGTTTCGTGCCGCTGCGTTCACCGCCTCGGGTTTTGCGGCCGCCCCCGGGTCGCCGCGATGATGTCATTCGTCTACGGCCTGATCGGCGTCGCCTTTTACGTCGCGCTCGCACCGGCGATGGTATTCACCGCGCAACGTGCCGGCCTGTCAACGCCGCCGACCATTCTGCTCGGGTTCGCAGCGATCGTCGCGCACAGCCTCAGCGTGGCGCTGGGGGCCATGAGCGTTACGCAATTCCAGTACTGGGACGCCGCATCGATCTTCGGTTTTGGGGTGATGGGTCACGTTTTTGCTTTCGGCGCGGTCTACAAATCCGTTTCGCTCGAAATCCTGCTCAATGTGGCGCAACGGCCCGGACACACAGCGCCGCTTGCGGACATCGTCGACCGCCTCGCGCCTGACATATTCCGTGGACGGGCGGATATCCTGATCGATGGCGGCCAGGTTGAGCGCATAGGCACGTCGTTCGCCGTCACGGCGAAGGGCCGCGCATTCGCGGACAAGCTCGCGCGTATTCGCCGCGCATTCGCTGTTGGCGATAGCGGACTGTACGATTTCGCCGAGCAGGCCAAAAAAACGCCTGGTCCATGACAAGGCAAGGTTCCCGTCGCGATCGAAAAGGGTCGCGACCGTATTGTTTACGTCGGCCGGATGAAGTAGACCATGGCAGCCGAGCTTCATGAAGGCGTTCTCGTCTTCCGCCAGTGTCCAGTCACGTCAACGGTACGACGAAAATGTCATCATCCAGGCCGGACAAAACACTTAGCATCGTCATTCCCGCTCTCAACGAGCAGGAAAAGATCGCCGAGACCATCGAGGGCGTGCTGCCGCTGGCACGCGATCTGCTCGACGACTTTGAAATCATCCTGATCGACGACGGCAGCACCGACGACACCGGCGCGATCATGGACCGCTTTGCAGCCGAAGAGCCGCGGATCGTGGTTGTGCATCACGCGCAGCGGCAGGGCGTCGGTGCCGGTTTCAAATCGGCATTGCAGCGCGCCAAATTCGGCGCCATCACGCTGATCCCGGGCGATCACGCCTTCCAGAACGAAGGCATTGCCCGGATGTTCAAGGCCGCCGGGGCGGCCGATATCGTGATCACCTATCGCGACAATCAATCGGACCGCTCGCTCAACCGCTCGTTCCAGTCGCACTCGCTACGGTTTTTGCTGAATTGCACGTTCGGATTCTGGCTGTTCGATTATCACAGCATGATCATCTACCCGGTGAAATGGCTGCGCCAGATACCGGTCAAGGCCGATGGCTATGGTTACCAGATCTGCGCG
Organism: uncultured Alphaproteobacteria bacterium; assembly: GCA_963699465.1. Lineage (GTDB taxonomy): Bacteria > Pseudomonadota > Alphaproteobacteria > Rhizobiales > Xanthobacteraceae > Bradyrhizobium. The sequence goes on along the minus strand of CAVOTZ010000018.1, from coordinate 207,929 downwards.
CTGATCTCGCTGCTGCAACTCGGCCTGACCCACGTGCAGGTTCCCGTCAGCCTCAATGCGGAATTGAAGGGATCTTCCCGGGCACTGCGTCCGCGAACCTATTTCGAACTCGGCATCACCATCGTCTCGCTGCTTCGCCGCGCGCCGATCCGTCATATCGACCCCTCACAGGTGCCGGCGCAGACCGAGCGCGGACCGCGCCGATAGCATTCGACCATTAGGCATTGCGGCAACCGCGCCACTGAATGATCTCAGCGGGCGCGACCGGACCGTTGGCAGCCGACTATTCGCAAACCAGCTATTTCGAATGCAGCGGCGGCAGCACGCCCGCGATCGGCCCAACCTCGACCTTGACGACCGCAAGCTGCGCCCGCAACGCCGCCACGTCACATCGCGCCAACAGGCGGCAGGCATAATAGTGTCGGACCAAAACCGCATCCGGCGCCGCCGCCGGACCGGGCTCGAGCAAAATGGTTGCCTGCGGGCCGAACGGATCCATATTCCGGAATGCACTGCCTTCAGTGGTCCAGGCCGACTCCATTTCCCGCAGAACGGTCGGCCGCTCTCCCGGCAGGCTAAAGCCAAAAAACGGATGATCGCCCCACGCCAGCCGCAACATGCCGCTGACCTCGGCGACGCCGAATGGTGCAAATCGTGGCGAAACTTTTTCAAAACCGTCGACCAGATCGAACACCGTCGCCGGCGGAATCGGCATGGCCGCGAGACGACTCGATAAAGCCTCCTGCTTCAACGCTCTGGCCTGCACCAACACGTAGCTGTTCCAGAGTGCCGCGGTCGACACGATGAACGCCAGACCAAACACCCCTACCAAAGCGGCACGATCGCCGATTGCGCCCTGCACCAGGCGCTTGGCCGCCAGCACCAGCAACGCTGCCGGCAAGCCGAACAGCAGCAGATGGCGGGTTTCGTAAAAAGCCAGCGTCGGCTGAATGCCGGCGATCAGATAAGGCATCGACAACGCGAGAAACAGCAGCAGCGCTGAGCAGAAACGGCAATGCGACCTGAAAAACGGGCGTGCGAGGCGGCGTTTCCCTGGCACGCAACATCAAGGCAACGATGACCACCATGCCGATGATCAATGTGCACAGCAGCCAGTGGTCCGATACCGTCTGACCTGCCCTGGCCAGAACATTCATGCAGCCCATCTGAAAGAACGCGTTCCACCCGCTGCGCAACTCGGAGAACGTTGGCAGATGGATTTCATAATAGCTCGCGTAGGCACCGATCCGCTTGAACCAGATATTGAGCGCGCCCCAATAGACCAGCGGCAGCACCACAAGTTCGGGATAACGGGCCGCGCAGCGCCATGCCGACAAAAATAGCCGCCGCAAGGCGCCCTGCTCCCAGTCATTCGCGCGCCACACCGCAACGAACAGACCGAACATCGCGAATACGTACAGCACCATCAGCGAATTCAGCGCAAAGCTGACAAAAAACGCCAGCGCGGTCGCCGCGCGAAGCGCAACATGGCGCAAGCCCTTCGCATCGAAAGCCAGCGTCAACAACCACGTCGCAACGAAGAACAACCCAAAACTGAAGACGTAGACGGCGTTCGCCTTGCCAGCCCACATCTGATAGCCGGGATAGGTCCATACCAGCAGCGCGACGCCGATGGCCTCAGTCCGGCTCAACAGGCCGCTGCGCAACGCTGCCAGCGCAAGGCAGATGGCCCCGGCCAGAATGGCGAGCACCGTCATGATCACCATCAGGGCGACCGGCGCCCCCGTCATATTGGCGATGCTGTAATAGCCGAAAAATACCGGATGACCGGCGCCGTGCACCAGGAAGCTGAGATCGATCGGGTAGTCCGGCCGCAGCTTGAGCACCAGCCAATCGTCCATGATCACGCCATCGTTCAGAAACAGCGGCGCGTGGGCGACCAGCAGCAGGATCGACAGAACGACCAGGGCACAACATAAGGACAAGGCGCGCATGCGGCTGGAAGACGGCATTTCCATTCCTAGAGCCTTTCGGTTCTGATAGAATCAGAACCGAAGGTCTAGATTCTTGTTTTGACGCGTTTTCTTCACGCGAACCGGTACCCGCTTCGCTCGAAAACGCTATAGACGATACGACAACCTCCCGCGCCCGCTGGCGCTGCGGGGGAACCGCGTGTCAGAATCGTAGGGAGAAAAGCTCAGGGCTTTCAACGATGTTTTGGTCGGAGCGAGAGGATTTGAACCTCCGACCCCTAGTCTCCCAGACTAGTGCGCTAACCGGGCTGCGCCACGCTCCGATGCCGTTCCCTTAGCTGCGATCAGGGCCGGGCGCAAGAACCCGCAACGGCCTCTGGAGCCCGCGCGGCACGCCACGACGCGTTCCGCAGGTCTTGCTCCCAAGCACCTCCCTCCCAAGCCTCGCTCCCAGGCCGCTAGCCATCCGCCATGGCCTGATCGAGCAACTGCCGGCAGGCGATCAGATCGTCCAGCGCGGCCTTAAGTCTCGCGGAATCGACCTTGCGCCCGATGCTATCGGGGCGCCCGGCAGCAGCCGGCGCGTCGGACCGGGCTGCAGGATCGGGCCGCCGCGGCGGCGGAACGAAGTCCGGCACACGGCGCGCGAAAACGCGCTCGACGATGGACTCTTCCGGAAGCTCGTCGTCTTCCTCGTCCTCATCGGCCGCGAGCTCGGGTGCTTGTTCGTCATACTCCGCAGGCTCGCGCAGCGCGTCCTCGATCCCCGCCTCAATTCCGGCAAAGGAGGCGGACGAAGTTCCATCGACCAGCCCCTGCACCGCCTTGATGCCGTACTCCTTCAGGATGCGCTGCACCCCGCGGATGGTGTAGCCCTCGCCGTACAGCAGCCGGCGGATGCCCGCGCAGCAGGTCGACGTCGTCGGGGCGATAATAGCGCCGGCCGCCGCTTCGCTTCATCGGCTTGATCTGGGTGAACCGCGTCTCCCAGAACCGCAGCACGTGCTGGGGGATGTCGAGGTCGTCGGCGACCTCGCTGATGGTTCGGAACGCATCCGGCGCCTTGTCCAAATGCCCGCTCCTGTTCGGTCGACCTGTTGGAGTCTATTCAGTCAGCCAATCTTCAATCGGCCTAGTCTTGCCGTCGCCTTGGCGTGCCGTTACTGTTGCCGTTGATCCGCTGCTTCAGGATCGCCGACGGCTTGAACACCATCACGCGCCGCGGCGAAATCGGCACCTCGGTGCCGGTCTTCGGGTTACGGCCGATACGCTGGCCCTTCTTGCGCACCATGAACGATCCGAACGACGACAGCTTCACCGTCTCGCCCTTCTCCAGGCAATCGGTGATCTCCTTCAGGACCAGTTCGACAAAGGCGGACGACTCCGTGCGCGACAAGCCCACCTTCTGGTAGACCGCTTCGCACAGATCGACGCGTGTAACTGTTTTTCCGGTTCCGGTCATCGCCTGCCCCAACTCACGGCGAACAATTACGCACCTGAAATTATGAGCTTAACACGCGATGGTCAACAGCGCTCATCAATGCAATAGCATGAAAGAACGCATGCAAACTGCTATAGACTTTTTAATACAGCGCTTACCAGCGCAACAGCGCCGAACCCCAGGTGAAGCCGCCGCCCATGGCTTCGAGCAGCACCAGATCGCCCTTCTTGACCCGTCCGTCCGCGACCGCGACCGACAGCGCCAGCGGTATCGACGCCGCCGAGGTGTTGCCGTGCAGATCGACCGTCAGCACCACCTTCTGCGGCGCAATATGCAGCTTGTGCGCCGAAGCATCGATGATTCGCTTGTTGGCCTGGTGCGGGACGAACCAGTCGATGTCCTCGGCGCGGGTGCCGGTGGCCTCGAATGCATCCACGATCACGTCGGTGATCATGCCGACGGCGTGCTTGAAGACTTCGCGGCCTTCCATCCGCAGATAACCCACGGTTCGGGTCGAGGATGGCCCGCCATCGACATAAAGCTTCGACTTGTGCCGGCCGTCGGAGCGCAGATGCGTGGTCAGGATGCCGCGGTCGGAGGTTTTTCCAGGCTGCTCCTGCGCTTCCAGCACGACGGCGCCGGCGCCGTCGCCGAACAGCACGCAGGTGCCGCGGTCGTTCCAGTCCAGGATCCGCGAAAAGGTCTCGGCGCCGATCACCAGCGCGCGCTTGAATGCGCCGGTGCGCAGGAAATTGTCGGCGGTGGCCAGCGCGAAGACGAAGCCGGAGCAGACCGCCTGCAGGTCGAACGCCGCGCCGTGGTTGATGCCGAGCCCGTTCTGCACCGCAACCGCGGTGGCGGGAAAGGTGTTGTCCGGCGTCGAGGTCGCCAGCACGATCAGGTCGATCGACTGCGCGTCGATCCCGGCATTGGCGAGCGCGGCGCGGCGCGGCGTGGATCGCCGAGATGCGAGGTGAATTCGCCTTCGGCGGCGATGTGGCGCTGCCGGATGCCGGTGCGCTGCACGATCCACTCGTCGGAGGTATCGATCCGCGCCGCCAGTTCGGCATTGGTCAGGATCTGCTGCGGCAGATAGGAGCCGCAGCCGAGCACCACCGAACGTATTGCAGTCACGAGACAGCCTCCTGCGCGGTCGGCGCCGACCAGCGCGCTGCCTTCGCGATTGAGCATCTGATTGATCTTGGTCAGGAGATCGTAGCGGACCATCTCATAGCCAACATCGACCGCATAGGCAAAGCCTTCGGCGTCGGTTCCGCCATGGCTCTTGACCACGATGCCGTTCAGCCCGAGCACCACGCTGCCGTTGGACTTCGCGCGGGTCGAGCTTGTCGCGCAGCGCCCTGAAGGCGTTCTTGGCGAACAGATAGCCGATCTGCGAGCGCCAGGTGCGCGACATGGCGCGCGCAGGAATTCGGTGATCTGGCGCGCGGTGCCTTCGGCGGCCTTCAGCGCGATATTGCCGCTAAAACCCTCGGCGACGATGACGTCGGCGGCGCCCTTGCCGATGCCGTCGCCCTCGACGAAGCCGATATATTCCAGTTGCGGCAGGTTCATCGCGCGCAGCATCTCGGCGGCCTCGCGAATTTCCTCGCGGCCCTTGATTTCCTCGACGCCGATATTGAGCAGGCCGACGGTCGGCCGCTCCAGATTGAACAGCACGCTGGCCATGGCGCTGCCCATCACCGCCAGCGCCACCAGATGATGCGCATCGCCGCCGATGGTGGCGCCGAGGTCGAGCACGACCGAATCGCCGCGCGCCGTCGGCCAGATCGCGGCCAGCGCCGGCCGGTCGATCCCCGGCAGCATGCGCAGGCAGAACCGCGCCATCGCCGCCAGCGCGCCGGTATTGCCGGCGGAGACCGCGACATCGGCCTCGCCCTTCTTGACGGCATCGATCGCCAGCCACATCGACGAGGTCTTGCGGCCGCGGCGCAGCGCCTGGCTCGGCTTGTCGTGCATGCTGACGGCGACGTCGGTATGAATGACGCGCGAGGCCGCCTTCATCGCCGGATGCAGCGCAAGCTGCGCGTCGATCAACGCGCGATCGCCGAACAACAGGAATTCGCGTGTCGGGGTGTCGGGACAACGAAATCGCGGCGCCGGGAATGACGACCGATGCGCCGACATCGCCACCCATGGCGTCAAGCGCGATTCGAACCTTTTGAGGCATGAACGTCCCGGAAACCTGATTTTGTGCGGACTAGAAGCGCTTGGCCGCAGGCTGGAAATCGCCGCAGACAGCGCCGATCGGCGAAGCGCAAAGCTGCGCCCCAGCCGGGCCGCGACAATAGCGTGTCCGCGTCCCGACACAACCTCTTGACCGCATCGTTTTGGCGTATCGAAGCAGCGTGTGGCAGAATCAGAACGAACAGATAATCCCATATTATTCAATGACGTTAGGGACAGTTTTCGTACCGAAACGCGAACCATGTCGGCGACGATAAGGGCCAAACGGCCACCAAGTCCGGCTCGAGCCGAGATTTGGCGCCGCTTCAATGCTTTTTGGGCTTCTTCGCAGGCGCGTGCTTTCGGATCCGACCTTGAGCGCCTTCAGGGCGGCAAACGGGTGATCCTCGGGATCGGCGGCGGTCAACGAGCGGTTCGAACACCGCATCCGGCTTGCGCGGATAGGGATCGATCGCCAGGAACAACGCATCGGTCGCGAGCCGGCCGAGATCGATGACGCCGTTTTCGATCGGCTCCGGCGGGTCCGGAATTTCGCTGTCGCTGTCGGCGGCCTCATCGACCAGGTCGGCCAATTCAGGAATTTGCTCCGGCGGCGCGAATATCAGATCGATCGGCTCATCGATGTCGTTCTCGATCGGATCGAGCGTGACCACGCAGGTCTGTCCGATCCGCGCCCGCACCCGGCCCGTCGACCTGGAAACGGCCGCCGCCGGTGGGCGTTACGTCGAGCGAGGCGCTGGCCGACAGAATTTCGCGCAAGCCCGCGACTTCGGCCATCGCCGTCGCGCGCGGCCGGATCGGCTTCGAGATCGCGATGCAGCCCGGTGTCCGGTATCTGCGCCACCGCGATGGGAACGCTCCAGGGATCGGCGGCTTGGTCCATCATAACGGGTCTTCTGCTCATGGCTGCGCGCTCACGGCCGGTTGGCGAGGGAAATTTCCAGGATGCGGCCAACAGCGCCTGCTCGCCGCTGTCCGGCCAAGCGCAGCGATGGCCGCCTTGGCATAGAGGGCGAGCCGCCGCGCGCTTTCGATGCCCTCGCCGTTCAAGATATTCTTGCACAAGGCCAGCGCCAGCGGCTCATCGCCCGCCGTCCGAGCGCCAGATCATAGGCCGCCGCCCGGCCGTAAAACGCCTCGCCGAAGGCCTGCATGCGCTTTGGCACCGTGAGGTCGCCGACCCCCATTTCGCGCAGATTGTCGTCCATATCGTCGCAGAAGCGATCGAACAGCGCCTGGGACAGCGCGGCGCCGTCCGCCAGTCGGCTTCAGCCGCCGCAACACCATCCACAGATGCAGCACCAGCAGATCAAAACGGCCGTTAACCGTGTCCGGCACGGCCAAGTCCCGATAAAACAACGGTTCTCGCGCCTGCGTCACGATCATGCCATAGATGGCCTCGATGGTGCCGCGCGGGGCGATCCGGGGTTTCCTGAAGTGATTGAACGGCCAAAGCATTGTGGGTTCCGCAAGCGAGCCGCTCAAAGGTTTGCCGTCGGGCGACCGCGCCTGTTGCAATCCGACGTGCTGCCCGGTACGTCAACGCCTCGCCCGATGCAAGGGGACGGGACCAGTTCCGGAATGACCGAGACGAGCCCGACACGCTCACGCATGCGTTCCCTGCGCGGCCTTCGCGCTGCGCGCTGGCGCGGCTTGCGCGCGGCCGCGGCCGTCGCGCTGGCCTGCGTCGACGCTCGGCGGCTGCCTGACCGGCGAGCAGTTCCAGAAGGGCTATATCCTGCCGCCCGGCGCGCTCGAGCAAATTCCGATCGGGGCCAGCCAGGACCAGGTGCTGATCGTGATGGGAACGCCCTCCACGGTCGCGACCCTCAACGGCGAGGTGTTCTATTACATTTCGCAGCGCTCCGAGCGCCCGGTCGCTGTTCATGAACCAGCGGGTCGATCGACCAGCGCGTGATCGCGATCTATTTCGACAAGAACCGCCAGGTGCAGCGGCTCGCCAATTACGGGCTGCAGGACGGCAAGATCTTCGACTTCATCAGCCGCACCACGCCGACCTCCGGCCAGGAAATCAGCTACCTCGCGCCGCTGTTCAAGCTGATGCAGCTTCAATTAGGCCGACAGCGCCGCCGGAGCTGCACGACGTCTTCGAGTCAATACGAAAAAACCCCGCGGCTTGCGCCGCGGGGTTTTGTCTTTGGCATCGCTGCGGCTCAGTGCGCCAGGATCGCCAGCAGCAGCAGCGCCACGATGTTGGTGATCTTGATCATCGGGTTGACGGCGGGACCCGCGGTATCCTTGTAGGGATCGCCGACGGTATCGCCGGTCACCGCGGCCTTGTGGGCGTCGGAGCCCTTGCCGCCGTAATGGCCGTCCTCGATGTACTTCTTGGCGTTGTCCCAGGCGCCGCCGCCCGAGGTCATCGAGATCGCGACGAACAGGCCGGTCACGATCACGCCCAGCAGCATGGCGCCGACAGCGGAGAACGCCGCCGACTTGCCGGCCGCGCCGCCGCCTGCAATGCCGAAGATGACAAAGTAGACGAAGATCGGCGACAGCACCGGCAGCAGCGACGGGATGATCATTTCCTTGATCGCCGCCTTGGTCAGCAGGTCCACGGCCCGGCCGTAATCCGGCTTGTCGGTGCCCTGCATGATGCCGGGCTTTTCGCGGAACTGCCGCCGCACTTCCTCGACCACCGCGCCGGCCGCGCGGCCGACCGCGGTCATGCCCATCGCGCCGAACAGGTACGGCAACAGGCCGCCGAACAACAGGCCGACCACGACATAGGGGTTGGTCAGCGAGAAGTCGGGCAGCACGCCCTGGAAGTAGGGATACTTCACGGCATTGGCGATGAAGAATTTGAGGTCTTCGGTGTAGGCCGCGAACAGCACCAGCGCGCCGAGACCGGCCGAGCCGATCGCATAGCCCTTGGTGACCGCCTTGGTGGTGTTGCCGACCGCGTCGAGCGCGTCGGTGGCCTTGCGCACTTCCTTGGGCAGGCCGGCCATTTCGGCAATGCCGCCGGCATTGTCGGTGACCGGACCGAAGGCGTCGAGCGCCACGATCATGCCGGCCAGCGCCAGCATGGTGGTGGTGGCGATGGCGATGCCGAACAGGCCGGCAAGGCTGTAGGTGACGAGAATGCCGGCGATGATCACCAGCGCCGGACAGGCGGTGGATTCCATCGAGATCGCCAGACCCTGGATCACGTTGGTGCCGTGGCCGGTGACCGAGGACGCCGCGATCGACTTCACCGGGCGATATTCGGTGCCGGTGTAGTATTCGGTGATCCACGATGATCAGCCCGGTGACGGACGAGGCCGACGATGCCGCACCCGAACAGCGCCATGCCGGTGAACGATTCGACGCCCTCGCAGCGGACCGAAGCCGACCAGCGCAGTTGATCACGCCGGCGACGCCGATCAGCGACAGCACGCCGGTGGCGATCAGGCCCTTGTAGAGCGCGCCCATGATCGACTGGCTGGCGCCGAGCCTGACGAAGAAGGTGCCGATGATCGAGGTGATGATGCAGACGCCGCCGATCGCCAGCGGCAGCGTCATCATGTTGACCAGCAGCGGCGAGGTCGCAAAGAAGATCGCGGCCAGCACCATGGTGGCGACCGTGGTCACCGCATAGGTCTCGAACAGGTCGGCGGCCATGCCGGCGCAGTCGCCGACATTGTCGCCGACGTTGTCGGCGATGGTGGCGGGGTTGCGCGGATCGTCTTCGGGAATGCCGGCTTCGACCTTGCCGACCAGATCGCCGCCGACGTCGGCGCCCTTGGTGAAGATGCCGCCGCCGAGACGGGCGAAGATCGAGATCAGCGAGGCGCCGAAGCCGAGCGCGACCAGCGCATCGACCACGATGCGGCTGTTGGCCGGCGAGGCCCAGATAATGGGTCAGAAAGGCGAAGTAGACGGCGACGCCGAGCAGCGCCAGGCCCGCCACCAGCATGCCGGTGATGGCGCCGGCCTTGAAGGCGAGTTCAAGTCCGCCGGCCAGCGACGTGGTCGCGGCCTGCGCGGTGCGCACATTGGCGCGCACCGAGACGTTCATGCCGATGAAGCCGGCAGCGCCCGACAGCACCGCGCCGATCAGGAAGCCGACCGCGACCAGCATGCCGAGGAAATAGGCCAGCAGCGCGAAGATCACGACGCCGACCATGCCGATGGTCATGTATTGGCGCTTGAGATAGGCCTGCGCGCCTTCGTGCATCGCCGCGGCGATTTCCTGCATCCGCGGATTGCCGGCGTCCGCTTTCATAACCGATGACGTCGCCCAGATGGCGTAAACGATGGAAAGCGCTCCGCAGAGCACAATCACCCATAATGCTGTCATTGAATTTGCCTCAGATCCTGATTTGGCCCCACGCCATCGACCGCGGGACGCGGCGGGCGCATAAAAAGAAGGCCTGCCCTGCCCAAAAGGGCGGCCTCAAATCGGCGGGACCATGCCAAAATCGCATCCCCGGCGCAACGCTCCGAAAGGCCCTCAAGGGCGTTTTAAGACCCCGAGCAGCGATTTTTGCGTCGGATTGGCATTTCCCGGGCCGCCGGCACCGGAACGGCTTGCTTCGCCGGAAACCGCGCATCCGGAAATCCGGCGATCAACTAGGCGTCTCAGAATGGCTGTAGGACAGCCGCGGCAACGCGATCTCCCTGCCCTGCTCGTCCAGAAACCGCGGCGACGACGAACCCGGCGACGACCGTGCCGATCGACGGTCACCGCCACCCCGGCGGTCCGCGCGGCCTGCTGCGAAGGCTTCGAGGCCCGATCTCCGGGATCGCGCACAGGATCTCGTAATCGTCGCCGCCGGACACGATCGCCTCGACGCCGACAATGCCGCGCGCCAGCAAGCCCGCGGCCGCCGCCGACAACGGGATGCTCTGCGCATCGATCACGGCCGACACGCCGGAGGCCGCGCACAGTTTGGCAAGATCCCCGGCCAGACCGTCGGACACGTCCATCGCCGCATGGGCGTGATCGCGCACCGCTTTTGCCAGCGCGGTGCGCGGCTGCGGCACCCGGTAGCGCCCGACCAGCACCTCGCGCGCCGCGGCGTCGTCCGCGAGGCCGCGGCCGCCGCGCCGCGCTGAAGCACATCGAGGCCGAGCGCGGCGTCGCCGATCGTGCCGGTGACCACGACGCGATCGCCCGGCTTGGCGCCGCTGCGGTGGACCATCCGGCCTGCGGCCACCCGCCCGAACGCGGTGATCGAGATCATCAGCGGGCCCGGCGTCGAAACCGTGTCGCCGCCGAGCAGCGGACAGCCGAACTGGATCGCATCCTCGCCCAGCCCGCGCGCGAACGGCTGTCAGCCAGGCCTCCTCGGCGCCTTGCGCAGCGCCAGCGTCAGCACGAAGCCCGCGGGCGTCGCCCCCTTGGCGGCGAGATCGGACAGGTTCACCCGCAGCGCCTTGCGCGCGATGGTGTCGGGCGGATCGTCGGGCAAAAAATGCACGCCTTCGACGATGGCGTCCGTCGTCACCACGACGTCGTCGCCATGCGGCCTTGAGAACCGCGGCGTCGTCGCCGAGACTCGAATGCGCCGGGATCGGTCGCCAGCGGGCTTGAAATAGCGCGCGATCAGCGAGTCCTCGCCGGAGCGCAGAGCGCTCGGCGGTCACGGCGTGGCCGCTCGCTAGCCACGGACGAACTCATCGGCGCGAAACTGGCGGCGCGATCTGGTCGAGCACGGCATTCACCATGCCGGTCTCCTCGGCTTCGACAAAGGCATGGGCGACGTCGACATATTCCGACACCACCACCCGCGCCCGGCACGTCCTTGCGATGCTCCAGTTCGTAGGAGCCGGCGCGCAGCACCGCGCGCAGGATGGCGTCGATCCGCTTCAGCGGCCAGCCCTTCGACAAGGCGTCGTCGATCAGCGGATCGAGCTTGGCCTGGTCGCGCACCACGCCGGAGACGACGTCGCGGAAGAACGCGGCCTCGGCCGGCAGGTATTTGTCGCCCTCGACCTCGCCGCCGAGCCAGTGGCTCTCGAACTCGGCAAAGATGTCGTTGATGCCGGCGCCGCCGATATCCATCTGGTAGAGCGCCTGCACCGCGGCAAGCCGCGCCGCGCCGCGCCGGTTGGCCTTCTTGTCCGGACCCTTTGGCCGGCTTCTTATCGTGGCTCGTTCTTGTTGTCTGCCATGGTCAGGCCCGCGCCAGCCGGCGCTTGATCCGCAGCATCGCCAGCGCCGCGCGCGCGGCGTCGCCGCCCTTGTTGAGTTCGCTGGCGCGCGCCCGCGCCCAGGCCTGCGCGTCGGTGTTGACGGTGATGATGCCGTTGCCGAGCGGAACCTTGCGCGTCCACCGCGAGGTCCATCAGCGCGCGCGAGGATTCCATCGAGACGATTTCGAAATGGATGGTGTCGCCGCGCACCACGCAGCCGAGCGCGATCACGGCGTCATAGGGCTTGCCGTGGCTTTCGGCGGCGTCGAGCGCGATCGCGACCGCGGCCGGAATTTCCAGCGCGCCGGGCACCGTGATCACGTCATGGCTGACGCCGGCGGCCTTCAGCTCGGCGAGCGCGCCTTCCAGCAGCGCATCCTGGATGTCGTCATAGAAGCGCGCCTCGACGATCAGCGCCCGCGCGCCTGAAATGTCGGTCTGATCTTTCAGCTGCTGCGCGCCGCGCGTCTGCCATCATTCACGATGCCGCGATCTGGAAATATCGTATGCGAGTTGGCGCTCGCGTTTTAGGCGCAGCGGCGTCGCAATGCCAAGGCTAACGCCTTTACTTCATTTCCGACAGCCGCGCGGCATAGCGCGCCATCAGATCGACCTCGAGATTGACCTCGCTGCCGGCGCGCCAGCCGCCCAATGTCGTGACATTGAGCGTGTGCGGAATGATCAGCACCGAAAACAGCACGTCGTGCACCGTATTGACCGTCAGCGACACGCCGTCCAGCGTCACCGAGCCCTTGGCGGCGATGAAGCGCGCCAGCTCCCGCGTGGTTTTCAGTTCGAACCGCGCCATGTCGGGCAGATCGTCGCGCTGGACGATGCCGGCGATGCCGTCGGCATGGCCGGCGACGATATGGCCGCCGAGTTCGTCGCCGATCTTCAGCGCGCGCTCCAGGTTGAGCCTGGTGCCGACGCTCCAGTGTTTTGCCGTGGTCATGCCGAGCGTCTCGGCGGCGGCATCGACGTCGAACCAGGTTTTGTCGCCGCTCGATGCCGGAGGCGACCACGGTCAGGCAGACGCCGTTGCAGGCGATCGAGGCGCCGTCGGCGATGGTGGCGCGGTCGTAGCGGCAGGCGATCCGCAGCCGGTGCAACTGGCCCTGCGCGGTCGGCGCCAGCGCGACGATCTCGCCGATGTCGGTGACTATGCCGGTGAACATGTGACTCTAAATCCACTCCGTCATGGCCGGGCTGCCCGGTCATTCCGACTGACGTCTAGCGAGTCGTCGGTCTGTCCGGGCATGACGAACTTCAGCGCTGCGTTCGTAAATCGTAGAGATCGTCCAGCGTTTCGCTAGCACGAACGGAAAACCGCGGCGACTGCGTGATGGCGGTCAGCGGCAATGCGTCCAGCGCAGCGATGCCGCCGGCGCCGATCGGCTCGGGGCCGCGCAGCAGCCAGACCTCATCGACGAGATCGGCCGACACAAACGACGACGCCACTCTGCGCGCCCCCCTCCACCATCAGCCGGGTGATGCCTTTGTCGGCCAGCGCATGCAGCACGGCCGCGAGATCGAGCCCCGGCGCGGCGCGTGGGCGCGATACGGATCACCTGCGCGCCGGCGGCGCCGAGCTTCGTCGCGGCGGGCGCTTCGGCCAGCTCCGAGGTCATCACCCAGAGCGGCGTCTCGCGGGCGGAATGCACCAGCCGGCTGGCGCCGGGAAGCCGCAGCGCGCGGTCCAGCACCACCCGCACCGGCGAACGCGCGGCCATGCCCGGCAGCCGGCAGGTCAGCAGCGGATCGTCCGCCCGCACGGTGCCGATCCCGACCAGGATGGCGTCGCATTGCGCGCGCAACAGGTGCACGCGCGCCTGCGCGGCTTCGCCTGTGATCGCGACCGGCTTGCCGCCGGCGGCGCCGATCTTGTCGTCGGCGGAAACCGCGAGTTTCAGGATCACATGCGGGCGCTTGTCGCGAACGCGCCGGAAATGGCCGGCGTGGTCGTGCGCGGCCTCGGCGCCGCACAGCCCGATATCGACCGCGATGCCCGCGGCGCGCAGTTTTGCGTGGCCCTGGCCGGCGACCTCGGGATTGGGGTCCTCGATCGCCGAGACCACGCGCGAAATGCCGGCGGCGATGACGGCATCGGCGCAGGGCGGCGATTTGCCGAAATGCGAGCATGGCTCCAGCGTCACATAGAGCGTGGCGCCGCGCGCGGCGTCGCCGGCGCGACCCAGCGCTTCCGGCTCGGCATGGGGCCGGCCGCCCGGCTGGGTCCAGCCGCGCCCGACAATGACGCCATCCTTCACCACCACCGCGCCGACGGCGGGATTGGGCCAGGTCCGCCCCTGCCCGCGCCGCCCCAGCGACAACGCAAGCTGCATGAAACGCTGGTCGGCCGCTTTCGACAGTCTTCGATTTTTCCGCGTACTGGTCTTCCAGAATCCGGAAGATCATTTTCGCAACACGACCGGGCGCGAATCGTCGTCGCCGGAGAGTTCGCCGAGCACCGCCTCAAAGTCCTTGGCCTCGCGAAAATTGCGATACACCGAGGCGAACCGCACATAGGCGACGTCGTCGAGCTGGCGCAGATGCTCCATCACGATCTCGCCGATCGCCTCCGACGAAATCTCGGCTTCGCCGCCGCTTTCGAGCTCGCGCACGATCGCGGAAACCATCGTCTCGACCCGCTCGGCATCGACCGGGCGCTTGCGCAGCGAGATCTGCAGCGAGCGCACCAGCTTGTCGCGGTCGAACGGCACCCGGCGGCCGTTGCGCTTGATCACCGTGAGTTCGCGCAACTGCACCCGCTCGAAGGTGGTGAAGCGGAAATTGCAGGCGACGCAGACCCGGCGCCGCCGGATCACGGCCGAATCCTCCGTCGGACGCGAGTCCTTCACCTGCGTATCGAGGCTGTTGCAGCTGGGGCAGCGCATCCGGGAAAGACCTTTACGTACAATACCTTATTGATAAATCGGGAAGCGATCGGTGAGCGCCTTGACGCGTTCCTTGATGGCGGCCTCGACCAGCGGGGCCTGGCCGTCCTGCGACTGCGCGATGGCGTTCAGCACTTCGGCGATCAGGCCGCCGACCTGCTTGAATTCGGCGACGCCGAAGCCGCGCGTGGTCGCCGCCGGCGTGCCCAGCCGAAGGCCCGAGGTGACGAACGGCTTTTCCGGATCGAAGGGAATGCCGTTCTTGTTGCAGGTGATCGCCGCGCGCACCAGCGCCTTTTCCGACACGTTGCCCTTGAGGCCCTTCGGCCGGAGGTCCACCAGCATCAGATGGTTGTCGGTGCCGCCGGAGACGATGTCGAGGCCATGGCCGCGCAGCGTTTCCGCCAGCGCCTTGGCGTTCTCGACCACGTTCTTGGCGTAGATCTTGAAGTCGGGCCGCAGCGCTTCGGCGAACGCCACCGCCTTGGCCGCGATCACATGCATCAGGGGGCCGCCCTGCAGGCCCGGGAAGATCGCCGAGTTCAGCTTCTTGGCCAGCGCCTCGTCGTTGCACAGGATCAGGCCGCCGCGCGGGCCGCGCAGCGATTTGTGCGTGGTGGTGGTGGTGACGTGGGCGTGCGGCACCGGCGAGGCATGCACGCCGCCGGCGACCAGGCCGGCGAAATGCGCCATGTCGACCATCAGATAGGCGCCGACGCTGTCGGCGATCTCGCGAAACCGCTTGAAATCCCAGGCGCGCGAATAGGCCGAGCCGCCGGCGATGATCAGTTTCGGCCTGACCTGCTCGGCCTGCTTTGCGACCGCGTCCATGTCGATGATCTGGTCCTCGCGCCGCACGGTATAGTGCGAGGCCTTGAACCATTTGCCGGACATGTTGACCGGCGAGCCATGGGTGAGATGGCCGCCGGCGGCCAGATCGAGGCCCATGAAGGTGTCGCCGGGCTGCAGCAGCGCCAGAAACACCGCCTGGTTCATCTGGCTGCCGGAATTCGGCTGCACATTGGCGAAGCTGGCGCCGAACAGCTTCTTGGCGCGCTCGATCGCCAGCGTTTCGACCACGTCGACCCATTCGCAGCCGCCGTAATAGCGATTGCCCGGATAGCCCTCGGCATATTTGTTGGTCAGCACCGAGCCCTGCGCTTCCAGCACCGCGCGGCTGACGATGTTTTCCGAGGCGATCAGCTCGATCTCGTGGCGCTGCCGGCCGAGTTCGCCGCGGATCGCGGCGGCGATCTCCGGATCGGCCTCGGCGAGGCGGCGCGGTGAAGAACGAGTTCGGGCGCCGGAGGCGGTGGATCTTGGCGCTGGCAGAAGAGCTCATGGGCGAAATATCTCCACCGCCGCAACCGGTTAGCGGGGCTGCGGGCGGTCACGTGGTGGCGATCGTAAGCGGCGGCTCGCGAGATACCATATCGGCCGCAATGGCCAAGCGGTTGCGGTAGGAGCCTGATATTTATGCAAGATATGGTGTGGGTTGGTGTGGGTTGCGAGTTCCGGGGGATTGGGGCCCTGCTCCCCCTCCCCCTTGCGGGGAGGGGTCGGGGGTGGGGGTCCGCAAGCACGGCTCCCGCTGTAGCACCCCCCACCCCGACCCTCCCCCGCATCCGCCTTCGCCCGAAGGCGGGCTTCGTCGGACAAGAGGGGGGAGGGAGAAGTCACACTTCCGCATTCTCGCGACAGCTTTTTTTGCCCGAGCTTTGCAAATCGTTCGCCCCAAAAATCGAGGGCGCAGGGAAGACCGGGTGCGCGCTGCACCCGCGGTCTCATGTGCACTGTGCATCAAAGGAAAACGCACATGAGCATACAGGTTCAGCGGAAACACTCCGGCCTTCCCTGCGCAGTGGCTCGCCGACTTATACGTGCTCTCCCTGGTGAATCGGAGCCTCTTGACACCATCGCCCCCGAGAGGCGTTAGCCTCTCAGGGACTTGACGCCAGCATCCGGGCGTCAGGACCACACGATTTCGCCGTACGCGACTGCACCGTTCGCCGCGCGCCAAAGGCGCGCCCGACGCTGCCGCGTCCACCGCAACCCGTCCCAACGTCAGTGACGAAGGCCTAACGCCCCTTGTGTCCTGAAAATCTGTCAGAATGTGCGAACGGGCGGTTGCATCAGAACCGCCCGTTGCTGGAACTGAGCCCGTTGCGCCCAAAGGCGACAGAGCCTGTGAAAGAGCGAGGGACAGCTCCGGTGGTCTTCCTCAACCCGAACAGTTGCATGGGCTTCGAGCCCGAACCGAGCAAGGAAGGGAGTGGATGATGGCACAAAAAGATCTCGTTGTCGTGGGTATCGATGTCGCCAAGGACAAGGTGGATGCGTGCGTTCGTGCGCATGCATTGCGGCAGACGTTCCCGAGCACCGTACAAGGCCACCGCAAGCTGGTTGGCTGGCTTCGCAAGCACCAAGTTGGCAAGGCGGTGATGGAGGCAAGTGGCGGTTACGAGCGCGTCTGGGCCAACGTTGTTGCGCGAGGCCGGCATCGAGGTGCGGATTGTCGACCCCAAACGGGTCCGCAGCTTCGCGTTGTCGGCCGGACGGCTTGGCCAAGAACGATGCGATCGACGCCGAGATGATCGCCTGGTTCGCCGAGACGTTCAGCGATGCGCCGGGCTCAGAAGCACGATGCCGCCCGTGAGGAACTCGCAGACCTTGGTGAAGGCGCGCCAGGTCTGATTGATGTCAAGATGCGCCTGGTCAGGCTCAAGAGTGAGCATGCTGCGCCGGGATTGGTTCAAAAAGCGCGTGCCCACATTTTGAAGAGTCTCGGCCAGCCGAAATTGCCAAGCTCGAGGCCGCCATCTGCGCCAAAATCAAGTCCGTGCCGGATTTTGCCGAACGCGCCGAGATCATCGAGAGTGTGCCGGGGTTCGCGCGAGACGACGTTCTGCAAACCTGGTTGCAGGGATGCCGGAGCTTGGTCAGGTGAGCGACGAGATCGCCGCGGCCTTGATCGGTGTCGCCCCTTATGACGACGACAGCGGAAAGCGCCATGGCGAACGTCACATCAAGGGAGGCCGCCGCTGGGTCCGAAACGCTATCTACATGCCCTGTGTCGGCGCAGCCACGCGGAATAATCCCGTCCTGAAGGCCTTCTATCAGCGCCTGATCGCCAAGGGAAAGGAGCCAAAGGTCGCGCTCATCGCCTGCATGCGCAAACTGATCGTGATCCTCAACACGATGATTGCGCGCCGGCAGAAATGGGATCCCAGCCGTTACGCAGCTTGAGCTGAGCGAGCGCACCTGATCGCGCTCGGTCTGCGACCGAGCGCTTGCAAAGCCATCTGACCGGTGAGCGGACGGGGTCAAGGCCGTCAGCCGCCGCAGGCGGGGGCGCGCTTGCGCCAGCCTTGAGCACGGCCGAGCACCGGTCTACTTCCAACACAGTTGCTCTTTCGGGACAGGGTAGCCGCAATAAGCCGGTGATTTGCGGTGGCGGTCAAGCCATGTTCTGTAAAACAGAATATTTCTACCCGTCGGGCTAATTTGTCGCACGTGTCCCGGACGCGATGCGGCGCGTTAAGCGCGTTCACGCGCGTCTTCGACGCGCTATGGTGCCGCTTCGCAGATCCGGGACCCACCCGCACTGATGGACCCCGGATCAGCAGCGCATCACGCCGCAAGTCGGCGTGCTGCGCCGCATCCGGGGAACGCGCGGCGCATGGTCTCGCCGCCCCTACTCCATCACCCTCGCCCGCGTCGGCTCGAAGGGATGATCGATCAGCGGCGTCATGGTTTCGACAAACCGCACCGTGTGCGGAAGCGTCGCGTGCAGCTCGAACGCGGCTTCATCGACCCAGCGCGAGTGGATGTAGAACAGCCGGGGATTCCGGGTCGCGGCAAAGGCGTCGATCGCAAGGCAGCCGGGTTCGGCGCGGGTCGGCGCCAGCACGTCGTGCAGCGCGGACGCGGCATCGGCTTCCCTGCCCTCGTGGACATGGAAACGGGCGAAGATGAAAAACGGCATCGGAAGCTCCAGGCGGCGCGCGTGTCGCCGGCCAAATCTGTCATTGCGAGCGAAGCGAAGCAATCCAGGGCCGCACGTGAAGCGCTGGATTGCTTCGTCGCGGAGCCTGTCATCGGGCGCGCATTCGCGCGACCCGTTGGCTCCTCGCAATGACGGAAGGACGGTTGTGGCCGGACAAAACGAACCATCGACGTCATATTTCTACGTGCCAAAGACGTGGATGGCCAGGACAAGCCCGGCCATGACGCATTCAGTAGTGCGCCCGGTCTCGTCTTACAGCCCGGTAAATCCCGCCTTCACGGGATCGACGCTGCCGTCGAGTTCGCGCAAATAGGTCAGGCCGCAGACGGCCAGCCGGTGCGGATCCTTTTCACCGGCCTCGAACAGTTTTGAAACGTAATCCGTCACCTTGGCGCGCGCCTCGTCGCTGGCCGCAGCGGAGCGATTCACCAGCAGCGCGTAGGTCTGCATGATGCGATCGATGGCGGCTTCCATGGATACCTCTGATGCCTGGGGATTTCAGATGGATTCGGGTTTTCAGGCGAGCTCGATGGCTTCGAATTTGGCGATCGCCTTGTTGGCGAGCCGGATCTTGTTGTACTCGCCGCGGTGAAACATCTGCACGATCATCTCGAGCAGGCGATCGTTGGTGGCGAGAGCGTCGGGAATTGCGCCGGTCTTGCGCAGATAGTTCGAGGCGATGGCATAGGCATCGCCGACCACCTCGACATTCATCACCTGCAAACCGCGCTCGACCAGCATGATTTCAGCCTCCAGCTATAGGGGCATAAGCGCGGGCCGGCGGGAAAGTTCCATCTGCTGGCGGGTATTCGGGTAAACCAGCAACAACAAAAGCGCACCGGGGGCGGAAAACCGCTCCCGGCACGTTCTGGGGAAGTATCAGCCTCGGTGTGGGCCGCCGGTCTTTTAAGACGCCGGCTTGGCCCTTTGCCGCAGCTATTGGTGTAGATTCTTTTTTGACGCGTTTTCTTCACGCGAACCGGCCGCCCACTTCGCTCGAAAACGCTATCGCAAAAACTCAGAGCCGATACAGGATCTGGTCGGTCCAGAACCGCTCGAGCCGGTGCAGCGACTTGTTCAGGGTCGCGAACTCCTCGTTCGAGATGCCGCCGACCTGCTCCACGGTCTTGACGTGCTTCTGATAGAGCGCGTCGACGATGCGGCGGATTTCCTGGCCCTGCGCGGTCAGGCGGATGCGGACCGAGCGGCGATCGACGCGCGAACGCTGATGATCGAGGAAGCCGAGTTCGACCAGCTTCTTCAGATTGTAGGAGACGTTGGAGCCGAGGTAATAGCCGCGCGTGCGCAGCTCGCCCGCGGTCAATTCCTTGTCGCCGATGTTATAGAGCAGCAGCGCCTGCACCGAATTGATGTCGGCGCGGCCGCGGCGATCGAATTCATCCTTGATGACGTCGAGCAGGCGGCGATGCAGCCGCTCCACCAAAGTCAATGCTTCGAGATAGAGCGGCTGCACCGGAGCCTGGCCCGGAGCGCGCTCAGCGGTTTCCACCGCCGTAGCAACGGCTTTCATCATGACACTTCCCCTGTTGTCGTTTTTATCGACTTATTCGACGAAACTTGTGTCCCGCCTGATAGCCTCAACTTAAGGGGGCGGTTTGAAGATCAGCTTAAATAAGACAATAAAGAGATCATGAATTTAAGACAGTGAATCGTGGATTAAGCCTATGAATAAAGGACTTTTCGCAACGCTTTCATTGACGGTGCGGACGCGCCTGTTCACGCTTCGTCTGCGCACTGCTGTCGCATATGGAAACAGGACCGCTCAAATTCGAAATACCTGCGTAACAGGTGTGGCCGCAGCGTCAGGGTGACCGAAACGTTACCGGAAAAAATTGCGGAAAATTTTATCGCAACCGGCGGGATTGATCGGAAGATGCGTCTGATACTTGTGGCCATCCTTCGAGACGCGGCCAGAGGCCGCTCCTCAGGATGACGGTTTGAGCGTGCGGCGAACATCGCGGCGCTTCAAAACAACAACGTCATGGTGAGGAGGCGCGAAGCGCCGTCTCGACCATGGGCCGCGGGTGTCGTCGCCAACTATGGCGGCCGTTCGCGCGCGGCCATCCAGGCCAGCGCCAGATAGGCCGCGAGCATCAGGCTTCCACGCCGACCACCGCCAGGCTGCCGCCATAGATTCCCGGAAACATCAGCTCGATCACCGCCATCGACACCACGGTGGTCAGCCACACCACCGCGCCCCACGGCGTCGCCAGCCACAGCCCGACGGCGGCGACGAGTTCGATCACCGCGAAATACACTGTCGCGGTTTGCCACGCCATCGGCTGGTTCTCGAAGGCTTCTTCCTCGCCGCCGATGAAGCCGGTGACCTGCGCCCAGTGATAGAGCCCCTTGGCGACCGAGATCACGGCCATGATGCGCAGGAAAAGCACCAGCCGCCGGGTCCAGGCATTGTCGTCGGATCTCGATCCGCTCGGACGAAATCGCCGCCACCGACATGGCGTCCCTGGATTTATCCCGCGACGGATCGCGCGATGGGGTTTCAGACATCGAGGAATGGCTGCTCATTGGCGCGAATAACCTGCCGATTTAGCTCAGTCTCGACCCGCAACTCTTGGCCCCTCGGCGCGGCAAAATCAATCGCTCGTTGCGGCACATCAAGGCTCGCGGTGACGGAGGCCGGCTAGAGGTGCTAGATTAGAGCCAGTCAAAACTGGCCGTTTCAAGCCGCCTGCCAGCCCGGGAGTAACCACCTCATGGCGATCAAATTCGGCCGTCCGATCGAACTGCGCGACGACCGCCGCGCGCGGACCCGCGCCGGCCGCGCCGACGCTCGATCTGGCGATTCGCCCGCGCCGCAACCGCAAGGCGGAATGGGCGCGGCGGATGGTGCGGGAAAACGTCCTCACCACCGACGACCTGATCTGGCCGCTGTTCGTGGTCGACGGCCACAACAAGCGCACCGCGGTCGCCTCGATGCCCGGCGTCGAGCGGCTCACCGTCGACCAGGTCGGTGCGCGACGCCGAGCGCGCGGTGAAGCTGAACATCCCCTGCATCGCGCTGTTTCCCTTCACCGAGCCGTCGCCTGCGCGACGAGCACGGCTCGGAGGCGCTCAACCCGGACAACCTCGTGTGCCAATCGGTGCGCGCGATCAAGAAGGAATTTCCCGACCTCGGCGTGCTCTGCGACGTCGCGCTGGATCCCTTCACCAGCCACGGCCATGACGGGCTGCTCGAGGACGGCCGCATCCTCAACGACGAGACCGTGGCGGTGCTGGTGCGCCAGGCGCTGGTGCAGGCCGAAGCCGGCTGCGACATCATCGCGCCCTCCGACATGATGGACGGCCGCGTCGGCGCGATCCGCGCGGCGCTGGACGCGGCCGGTTTTCTCGACGTGCAGATCATGGCCTATGCGGCGAAATACGCCTCCGCGTTCTACGGCCCGTTCCGCGACGCGGTCGGCTCGGCCAAAACGCTGACCGGCGACAAGCGCACCTACCAGATGGACAGCGCCAATTCCGACGAGGCGCTGCGCGAGGTCGAACTCGACATCGCCGAGGGCGCCGACATGGTGATGGTGAAGCCGGGCATGCCCTATCTCGACATCGTGCGGCGGGTCAAAGACACGCTTTGCGATGCCGACTTTCGTCTACCAGGTGTCCGGCGAATACGCGATGATCGCAGCCGCCGCCGGCCAATGGCTGGATCGACGGCGAGCGGGCGATGATGGAAAGCCTGCTCGCCTTCAAGCGCGCCGGCGCCGACGGCGTATTGACCTATTTTGCCGCGCAGGCGGCGGAGAAGCTCAAGCAAGAGCGGTAAAGAGGCCGCTCCGCGCCTCTCCAACCGTCATTGCGAGGAGCGCAGCGACGAAAATTGGAGGTCGCGTTCCCCGGATGCTGCGCATCGCGCCGCGCTTGCGGCGTGGTGCGGTGCTGATCCGGGGTCCATCCGCGCGGGTGGGTCCCGGATCTGCGAAGCGGCACTTCGCGCCGCATCGCGTCCGCGACACGAGGCTTGCCCCCGAATTGCCGGAATATTGCGCGCAGGTAATAATGTTCAGGTCTTGCAACCGGCCGGCCGGTTCCCATTTCTCGCGCCGGACGCACAGTCGAAAGGACTGATCATGTCTTACAGCGGTTCGGGAAATACCGGCGGCGCCTCGGCTGCCTGGCGCAACAATGGCGGCCCGCAGCCGCACGCCTTCGATCCCTGATCTGCAGCCCGGAATTGTTTCGCGGCGTGCTGACGCGGCGGTTTTTCGCGTTCCTGATCGATCTGGTGGTGCTTTCGATCCCGGTGATCCTGGCCTGCCTGTTCATCGCGGTGTTCGGCGTGGTCACGCTCGGGCTGGGCTGGGCGCTGTTCTGGCTGGTGTCGCCGGCCTCGATCGTCTGGGCGCTGGTCTATTATCGGCGCCTCGCTGGGCGGGCCGCATTCGGCTACGCTGGGCATGCGGATGATGGATCTGGAGATGCGCACCTGGTACGGCGCACCGGGCTATTTCGTGCTCGGCGCCATGCACGCGGTGCTGTTCTGGGTTTCGGTCTCGTTCCTGACGCCGCTGGTGCTGCTGGTCGGGCTGTTCAACGGCCGCCGGCGCCTGTTGCACGATATCCTGCTGGGAACCGTGGTCATCAACAGTTCGGTGCGGATGCCGGTGCCGCAGCCGGCGCGGAATTTCTGACCCTGGAAGGCCGCCGGGCCGGCACTTTAACCGGACGGCAGGCCTTTCGGCGTAAAGTCGCGTTCTCAGCTTAGCTGTGTCTCCGCGTAGAGTAGCCTTTGCGTAGGGTAGCCTTGCCGGGCAAACCGATTGACCATTCGTATCGGCGGCGCGATGCTATCTGCGCCGCCTCGGAGGCTGACGACATCCAACGTGACCCAGCATTCGCGTGACACCCCGCAATTCTATCTGACGGCGCCCTCGCCCTGCCCGTATCTGCCGGGCCGGCATGAGCGCAAGGTGTTCACGCATCTGGTCGGCGAAAAGGCCGGCGATCTCAACGACCTCCTGACCCATGGCGGCTTCCGGCGCAGCCAGTCGATCGCCTATCGGCCGGCCTGCGACCAGTGCCGCGCCTGCGTCTCGGTCCGCGTCGTCGCCAACGAGTTCCGCGCCTCGCGCAATTTCCGCAAGATCATGGCCCGCAACGCAGACATGATCGGCGAGCAGCGCAGCGCGGTGCCGACCTCGGAGCAATATTCGGTGTTCCGCGCCTATCTCGACCAGCGCCATCGCCATGGCGGCATGGCCGACATGACGGTGCTCGACTACGCCATGATGGTCGAGGACAGCCATGTCGAAACCCGCATCATCGAATACCGCCGCCGCAATCCCGACAGCGGCATCACCGGCCGCGGCGCGGATCTGCTCGCGGTGGCGCTGACCGACGTGCTCAGCGACGGGCTGTCGATGGTGTATTCGTTCTTCGAGCCCTCGCGAGGAAAGCCGCTCGCTCGGCACCTTCATGATCCTCGACCACATCGACCGCGCGCGCCGCCAGGGCCTGCCTTACGTCTATCTCGGCTACTGGATCGAGGGCTCCAAGAAGATGGACTACAAGGGCCGCTTCCTGCCGCAGCAGCGGCTCGCGCCCTCCGGCTGGCTGCGCGTCGACGCCTCGGGCGAAGTGCCGTCGGAGCCGCAGGAGTAGGAGGGCGAATGGGGAGTGGCGAATAGCGAATAGGGAAAACGCCATTTGCTCGCCCTATTCGCTACTCGCCATTCGCTATTCGCCTCTTTCACCCCGCCAGATAATCCCACACCAGCTTCGCGTTCAGCGCGATGATCACCGCGGCGGTCAGCGTCGCCAGCACGGTCAGCCAGCGCGGCGCGACGAAGGCGCCCATCTTGGCGCGGCTGGCGGTGAACATCACCAGCGGCACCACGGCGAACGGCAATTGCAGCGACAGCACCACCTGGCTCAGGATCAGCAATTGACCGGTGGCCTTGCCGCCGGCCCAGATCGTCACCACCACCGCCGGCACGATCGCGATCATCCGCGTCACCATGCGCCGCAGCCACGGCGCGATGCGCAAATTCAAAAATCCTTCCATCACGATCTGGCCCGACAGCGTCGCGGTGATGGTGGAATTCAGCCCGCAGCACAGCAGCGCGATCGCAAACAGCGTCGGCGCCAGGGTCGAGCCGAGCAGCGGCGCCAGGAACGCATGGGCCTGGTCGAGTTCGGCGACGTCGGTGTGGCCGGCGCGGTGATAGGTCGCCGCCGCCAGGATCAGGATCGAGGCGTTGATGACCAGCGCGAAGCACAGCGCGATCGATGAATTGATGGTCGCAAGCTTGATCGCTTCGCGCTTTTGCTCGATGCCATCGCCGTAGTCGCGGGTCTGCACCAGGCCGGAATGCAGATAGAGATTATGCGGCATCACGGTGGCGCCGAGAATGCCGAGCGCGAGATAAAGCATTTCGCGGTTGCGCAGGATGTCGGCATCCGGCGCAAAGCCCCTGATGCACCGCGCCCCAGTCCGGATCGGCCATCGCGATCTGCACCGCGAAGCACGCCGCGATCACGCCCAGCATCGCCACCACGAAGGCCTCGATCCAGCGGAAGCCGAACGCCTGCAGCGCCAGGATCAGGAACACGTCGGCCGCGGTGATGATCACGCCGATCTCGAGCGGAATGTGAAACAGCAGATTGAGGCCGATCGCGGTGCCGATCACTTCGGCCAGATCGGTCGCGGTGATGGCGATTTCCGCCGACAGCCACAGCGGCAGCGAAACCCAGCGCGGAAAGGAATCGCGGCAGGCCTGCGCGAGGTCGCGGCCGGCGCCGACGCCGAGCCGGGTGCACAGCGACTGCAGCACGATCGCCATCAAATTCGACAGCAGCGCGACACTCAGCAGCGCGTAGCCGAACTTGGAACCGCCGGCGAGCGAGGTCGCCCAGTTGCCGGGATCCATGTAGCCGACCGCGACCAGGTAGCCCGGGCCCAGGAAGGCCAGCAGCTTGCGCCAGAACGGCCCCTGCTTCGCGGTCCGCACCGAGGCGAACATCCCCGCCAGCGACGGCTCGCCGCGCTCCGCGCGCCAGCCGGAGCCGTTCAGGCGGTCGTCGGCTACCGCCAACGGTGGGGATTGCGGGGATAAATCGGGGCTCCGTGCGTCCATCCAACCAAGATGGCGGATGTCGCCCTTTATTGCAACTCATTTGCAAATGCATCTGAGGAGCCCTGCGCCGATGCTGCCCCTCTGGCCACCCCCCGCGCCCCCGGCCGTTTCCGCAGCCGACCGCCGGTTAACGAAAAATTAGCCATGATGAACCCTTGATGGGCTGCGGCGCCGACAGCAACGGAATCACAATCGCCGCCAGAGGTGTCGTCATGTCGCCAGCACAACTCGGCCCGGAACAACTCGGCCTGCGACCGGTATCCCCGGGCCCATTGTCGTGCAAAATCTGCGATGGCACGGCGGAGCTGTACGGCGTGGTCGATTTGCACCGGCCGTGCCTGTTGCCGGGCGGCGCCCGGGCGCCGCTGACGGGCGTGCCGATCTATTATCGCCGCTGCGCGGCCTGCGGCTTCCTGTTCACCGACGCGTTCGACGACTGGGACCACGAACAGTTCAAGACCCACATCTACAACGACGGATACATCGTCTTCGACCCCGATTACAAAATCAAGCGACCGACCAGCATGGCCGGCCTGATGGAGCAATTTTTCGGGTCGAAAAAGGCCGGTCTGCGGGTGCTCGATTTCGGCGGCGGCAACGACGTGTTGTGCACGGCGCTTCGCGCGCAGGGTTTTGCGGCCGCCGTCACCTATGATCCGATGGTGCCGGAACACGCCACCCGCCCGCAAGGCAAGTTCGACATCATTACCTGCTTCGAGACCCTCGAACATCTGCCCGACCCGATCGGCGGCCTCGCGCGGATGATCGAATGCGCCGCCGAGCCCGGCATCATCTTTTACTCGACGCTGGTTCAGCCGGCGGATTTCGACAATCAGGGCATGGCCTGGTGGTATGTCGGGCCGCGCAACGGCCATGTCTCGATGTTCACCAAACAGGCGCTGGCGGCCGCCTGGGCCCATCACGGTTACAAAAACCATTCCTTGAACGACAATATGCATGTCGCCTACCGGACGCTGCCGGACGGCTGGGTATTGAATTGACGAGCGAAAGCTGATCGGAAAGCGGGTGGGTTTTGTCCGCCCGACGCGGGACTCTGGCGATCAAATCGATCACCAGAAGGATTTTCCGCGATGTCCGGCACCAACAAAACGCCCACCCTTCCCGCGACCTTCAACCGCCTCGCCTGGTCCAATCTCGCCGCGCAATCGGCCGAGCAGATCGCGCTGGCCGCAGCCCCGATCGTCGCGGTGCTGCTGCTCGGCGTCGGCGAAGGCCAGACCGGCCTGCTGCAGACCGCATTGACGCTGCCGTTCATCCTGTTTGCGATTCCCGCCGGCCTGATGGCGGACCGGCTGTCGCGACGCTGGCTGATGACCTCGGCCGAAGCGCTGCGCGCCGTGGCACTTGCCGTCATCCTGGTGCTGATCTGGTTCGACTGGCTGACGCTGCCGCTGTTGGCGCTGATGGGTTTTGTCGCGGTGTGCGGCACCGTGGTCTACAGCGTGGCGGCGCCGGCGCTGGTGCCCTCGCTGGTGTCGCCGCAATCCTTGCCGGCCGCCAATGCGCGGATCGAACTGGCGCGCACGGTGGCGTTTGCCGAGCGGGCCGGCGCTGGGCGGCATGCTGGTCGGATGGGTCGGTGCCGCGCCCGCGTTCGGATTCGCCGCGGCGCTGTCGGTCGTGGCCGTCATGCTGCTGTCCGGAATTTACGAGCCTTCGCGAAAACCCGCGCCGCGCCGCCACCCGCTGCAGGAAATCCGCGAGGGCGCGGCCTTCGTGCTGCACCATGCGCTGCTGCGTCCGGTGTTCGTCACCCAGTTCATCTTCAACATCGCCTCGTTCCTGGTGCTGGCGGTGTTCGTGCCCTACGCGGTGCGTCATCTCAACTGTCGGCATTCGGCATCGGCACGACGCTGGCGATGTACGGCGTCGGCATGATGGTGGGCGCGCTGCTGGCGACGCGCGTGATGAAACGCCTCGCCTTCGGCACCGTGATCGGGCTCGGACCGGTGACCGGTTTTGCCGCCGCCGCCGTGCTGGCCGCAACGACGCGTGATCCCGAGCCCGCTGCTCGCCGGCCTCGGCTTCTTCCTGCTCGGCGCCGGCCCGATCCTGTGGGTGATCTCGACCACGACGTTGCGGCAGTCGGTGACGCCGCCGAGCCTGCTCGGCCGGGTCTCCGCCATCAACATCATGAGCTATGGCGCACGCCCGATCGGCGCCGGCTTGGGTGCTGTCGTCGGCGGCCTCTACGGCGCCGAAGCCTGCCTCTATCTCGCGGTCGCGATCTTCGGCGCCCAGGCGCTGGTGATCCTGCTGTCGCCCGCGGTGTCGCTGCCGCGGCAGCCGGACATGGTGGGCGAGCCGGTTTGTTGATTCGTCATTGCGAGCCAACGGGTCGCGCGTATGCGCGCCCGATGACAGGCTCCGCGAAGCAATCCAGGGGCAACGAGGAAGACTGGATTGCTTCGTCGCTTCGCTCCTCGCAATGACGGGTGCGCTTTATCCCTTTAAATACCGCCCGTAACTCTCCCCCGCCGCGTCATCCGCGGCAAGCACCGGATCGAGCGTGTAGAGATCCTGGGCGCGGCCGATGCCGCGCAGCGCGAACCGGCCGGTGGAGACCAGATAGCGCCGCCCGGCCGCATCGAGCCCGTCGCGAAAATCCGGTCGACACCAACAGTTCGCGATCGACCGAGCGGCACATCGAGGCAATGCGGCTGACCTCGTTGACCGCCGGCCCGACCAGCGGTGAAATCGAGCCGGTCCTCGCTGCCGATATTGCCGTAAAACACTTCGCCGACATGCAGGCCGACATAGGCCGAAGTGGTCGGCCGGCCGCTCGGCGGAACGGCGCGCGTTGAGCACGCCCATGTTCGCGCCGAAACGACTGCTCGGCCCGCAGCGCGGCGCGCTTGGCGCGCGCCATGTCGTCGCGGGTGAACATCGCCAGCACGCCGTCGCCGATCAGCTTGAGCACGTCGCCGCCGGCATCGTGGATGGCGTCGATCGCGGCCTGCGCATAGTCGTTGAGAAACGGGATGATCTCGTCGGGCGCGATGGTTTCGCTGATCGCGGTCGAGCCGCGCAGGTCGGAAAACCACAGCACGGCGCTTGATGCGCTCGGTGACGCCGCGCGAGATGCGCCCGCGCATCACCTGCTCGGCGGCGTCGCGCCCGAGATAGACCCGGCCGAGCGTGCGCGCGATATCCATTTGCGCGGCGGACTTGATCGCGAGCCCCAGCACCGGCACCAGGTCGCGCAGCGCCGCGAGTTCCTGCTGCGCCGAACCCTTCGGGCTGCGGGTCGCCCAGTAGGAATACAGGCAGTCCATCTGGCCGATGGTGCCGGCCTCGCCGAACCGGTGCACGAAGGCCGAGGAAATGCTTGTGGCCTTTGCTCGGCGAGATCGTCGATCATGGCGAAATCGAGCGAGGCGCAGTGCGACAGATCGATCCGCAGTCTCGTCCCGGCCATATTCGAGCATGTGATAGATGGGTCGAACGCCGCCAGTTCTGCGCGGCGTCGCCCTCGCCGGTCGATCCGTATTCGAAGATTTCGCTCTCGTCGGTCTCGATATCGTTCCAGCGAAAGCCGCGGCCCTCGAAGATCGGGTGCAGCGTGTCGATGAACACGAGGCCGCGCGACAGTTCGAGGCCGGCCGCCCGGCAGCGCTCGCAGAAACCGCGAATGAGGTCGTGCTCGGCGGCGCCGGTCAGGCCCTGGTTGACCAGCCAGTTCGTCAGGCTGCAGTCGGAGTGCCAATTCCATGCGATATTATGCCGTGCAATCGCAGGCAGCGAAAGCGCCGCTGGCCCGCGCCGGCGCGGCTTGACGACGGTTGTGTGACAGGGGCAAATGCCTGTCACAAAGCAAAAACGGACGCCGATGCCGCCTAGGTCCGACGACGACAAGTTCGCGAGCGCATGAGAAGTCGACAGCTTCCGATCATTGTCGCGCTCGGCACGACGCAGACGCTGGCCTGGGCCTCCAGCTATGTATCTGCCGGCGATCCTGGCCGATCCGATCGCGCGCGACCTCGGCGTTTCTCCGAACTGGGTATTCGCTGCCTTCTCGGCGGCGCTGGTGATTTCGGCCCTGCTCGGCCCGCGCATCGGCCGGCAGATCGACCTGGTCGGCGGCCGCTCGGTGCTGTCGCTGTCCAATCTGGTGCTGGCCGCGGGGCTGGTGCTGCTTGGCCTTGCCTATTCGATCCCCGTGCTGGTCGGCGCATGGCTCCTGCTCGGCATCGGCATGGCCCTTGGCCTGTACGACGCCGCCTTTGCGGCGCTCGGACGCACCTATGGCGACGCCGCGCGCCGGCGCGATCACCGGCATCACCCTGATCGCGGGATTTGCTACCACCGTCGGTTGGCCGCTGACCGCCTGGGGACTGCAGACCATCGGCTGGCGCGAGACCTGCTTTGCCTGGGCTCTGCGCATATCCTGATCGGCCTGCCGATCAACTTGCTGATGCTGCCCGCCGTGACGGGAACTCGAGATCGCGGTCGAAGGACCGGTCAAACCGCACATTCCGATCGACCGCACCATGATCCTGCTGGCGTTCGCGTTTGCCGCCGCCTGGAGCGTGACCGGCGCGATGGCGGCGCATCTGCCGCGCATCCTGGAAGCCGCGGGCGCGACCGCCAACCAGGCGGTGTTCGCCGGCGCGCTGATCGGCCCGGCGCAAGTATTGGCGCGGATCTTCGAGGCGAGTTTTCTCAGCCGCTATCATCCGCTGATATCGACGCGGATCGCCTGCATCACCCATCCGATCGGCGCCGCCATCCTCGCGCTCGCCGGCGGCGGCGCGGCCAGCTTATTCGCGATCTTCCACGGCGCCGGCAACGGCATCCTGACGATCGCGCGGGGCACGCTGCCGCTGGCGATCTTCGGTCCGGAAAATTACGGCTATCGCCTCGGCCTGATCGGCGCGCCGGCGCGGATGGCGCAGGCGGCCGCCCCGCTGGCGTTCGGATTGCTGATCGACCGCATGGGAAGCGGCATCCTGATCGTGTCGTCGGCGCTCAGCCTCGCCGCGTTGCTGGCGCTGTGCCTGTTGAAGCAGGATGCAGGCCGCAGCCCCGACTGAGGCTATTTCAACGCACGACAAAAACCAGCTTGCCGCGGAAGTGGCGGGATTCGCTTAGCCGGTGCGCGGCGACGGCGTCGCTGAGCTGATAGCGCGTGACTTCCGGCGGGCGGACGGCTCCCGCGGCCACCAGTTCCACGATGCGCTCCAGATGCGGCCGGTCGCGGCCGACGCTCGGCCGCAAGCCAACGACATCGTTACGGTCAGGTTTTGGGGCCTGTGCGCCCGAGGCGATAAAGGCGGCCCGGCCGCCCGGCTTCAGCACCGCGTACGATCGCTGCGCAACGTCCCCGCCCACGGTATCAAACACCGCGTCGCAGCCCTTTACGGCCTTGGTGAAATCCACCGCGTTGTAGTCGATGATCTCATCGGCGCCGATTTCGCGCAGGTACGCATGGTTCGCAGCACTAGCGGTCGTGATCACGCGGGCGCCCAGATGTTTTGCCAATTGGATGGCAAAGCTCGCGACGCCGCCGGCGCCGCCCTGGATCAGGATGGCCTCGCCCTTCTTCAGCTTCAACGTATCTTCGATGCTGACAATCGCCGTCAACCCCGCAAGCGCCAGCGCCGCGGCATCGACATGCGACAGGCGGTCGGTTTTCTTCGCGACGATCGAGGCCTTGATCGCGATCTTCTCGGCATAGGCGCCCTCCTGGCCGACGTCGCAGACCGCGAACACCTCGTCGCCGACCTTGAGGTCGCTGACACCGGCTCCGAGCGCTGAGACGACGCCGGAAAAATCCCGCCCCAGGACGTAGGGAAATTTGAAGATCGGATTGGACTTGCCCTCGCGCACCTTCCAGTCCGCGCCATTGACGCTGGCAGCGACGATATCGACCAGGACCTGGCCGGGGCCGGCCACGGGATCCGGCATCTCGCCGAATTTCAGGACTTCCGGCCCGCCGTGCCGTTCGATGAAGGCTGCTTTCATGGGTATTCCCCGTCTTTTTTGGCGAATCGGGCTCGCGACAACGAGCCGCCCGCGACATCGCAATTTGGCCTTCCAATTCCTACCTGTTTAAAGCAAAACCGGCGCATGGAAAACGAAAGCGACAAGCCGGTTGGATTTCAGGGCCTGGTGCAATGGGCGATGACGCCGCCGCAGGCCTATATGGTCTATGCCATTTGCATCGTCTTGATCGGCGGTCTTTCCTTCATTGCGGGAACGATGAACCCGAAGAAGACCGCGACCCCGCCGCCGCCGGTTTCCGCCCCGCGAAACTGAATTACGCAGCCGCCACGTGCGGGCAGCGCTCGACCTCGACCGTGACATGGCAGAGCCGCTTCAGGCCGCCGAGCCGCCGCTTATAGGTCGCCGGCGGCAGCGGGTTGTCCGAAATCACCGAGATCACCGCCGCGCAATGGCCGGGGCCGACCTGCCACAGATGCAGGTCGGTGATCCGGTCGCCCTTGGTCTCGATCCGGTCGCGGATCACGGCTTCGAGATCCTCATCGGCGCGGACATCGAGCAGCACCGAGCCGGAATCGCGCACCAGCCCGTAGGCCCAACTGGCGATCACCAGGCTGCCGACGATGCCGACAATCGGATCGGTCCAGACCCATTGCGAAACCATTGCGATCACCAATGCTGTGATGGCAAGCAGCGAGGTCGCGGCATCGGCGAGCACGTGGATATAGGCGGCGCGCAGATTGTTGTCGTGGTGATGATGATGACCGCCGTGGGAGTGACCATGCGAATGACTGTGGCCATGATGGTCGTGCTCACCGCGCAGCAGCCAGGCGCTGAGCAGATTGACGCCGAGGCCAAGCACCGCGACCGCGATCGCCTCTCCATAGGCGATCGGAACCGGATGCAGCAGCCGCAGCGCGCTTTCATAGGCGATCTGCACCGCGATCAGGCCCAAAATAATTGCGCTGGAAAAGGCGGCGAGATCGCCGAACTTGCCGGTGCCGAAGGCGAAGTGCGCGTTGCGCGCCTGCCGGCGGGCCAACAGGTAGGCCAGCGCCGCGATGCCGAGGGCGGCGGCATGGGTCGCCATGTGCCAGCCATCGGCCAACAGCGCCATCGACCCGAACAACGAGCCGGCCGTGATCTCCCCGATCATCATCGCCGCCGTCAGCGCCACCACGAACCAGGTGCGGCGCTCATTATGCGCGTGCTGCGCGCCGAGAAAGACGTGGTCGTGGGTCCACTGATCGAGAGAATGGGAGTGCATGGTCAACCTCCGAAGGCGCAACCATCAATAAGTGCGTTTTAGACCACTTCCGCCGGCGCCAGCCTGCAGATATCGCCGCTCGCCTCGATCTGCAACGTAGCATGATGGATGTTGAAGCGGTGCGACAGTTCCTCGCAGACCCGGTGCAAAAACCGGTCGTCGTAGCCCTCGGGACATACCAGATGCGCCGTCAGCGCGGTCTCCTTGGTGCTCATGGCCCAGATATGCAGATCGTGCAGTTCGGTGACGCCTTCGAGCTGGTGCAGATAATCCTGCACCTTCGCGAGCTCAATGCCCTTTGGTACGCCGTCGAGCGCGAGGTTGACGCTGTCTTTGGCAAGGCCCCAGCCGCTCGCCAGCACCACCGCCGCGATGCCGAGGCTGATCACCGGATCGACCCAGAGCCAACCCGTCGCCATGATGATGCAGGCCGCGACCACCACGCCGAACGACACCGCCGCATCGGCCGCCATGTGCAGATAGGCGCCGCGAATGTTGAGATCGCCGTGGCGCCCGCGCATGAACAACAGCGCCGTGCCGCCATTGACCAGGATGCCGAACGCGGCGACCAGCACGACGGTCCAGCCCTTGACCGCCGCCGGCTCCTGGATCCGGTTGATCGCCTCGACCGCGATGCCGCCGACCGCGATCAGGAGCAGGCCGGCGTTGAACAGCGCGGCCAGGATCGAAGCGCGGCGATAGCCATAGGTATGCTGCTGCGTCGGCTGCTTGCTGGCCAGCCACATCGCGCACCACGCCAGCAACAGCGAAATCACGTCGGAAAAATTGTGAACCGCGTCGGAAATCAGCGCCAGCGAATTCGCGGTGTAGCCGAACACCAGTTCGGCTGCCACGAACACCGTGTTGAGCGCGGCGCCGAATGCAAACGCAAAACCGAAATGATCGGGCGCGTGGCTATGGCCGACATGACCGTGGGCGTGATCGTGGCCGTGCGAATGGCTATGGCCAGGATCATGCGCGTGGTGGGGATGGTCGTGCTGATGGGCCATACGCTTCGAACGATCGAGGGAAGATGTTGATCCCCGATTATAGCGTACACGAAAGGGCGAATACTATTACGTTAGATAGCGGGGCGGATTAGCCGAAGGCGCAATCCGCCGAGCGTCATCGCGATGGCCAGCGATGAATCGGTGGGTTACGGCGAAGACGCCTAACCCACCCGACAAGCTATTCGACGCCGCGATTGAACTTGTTCGACTTCGGCAGGCCGTGCGCGAGGCGGCCGGCGTCGGCGCGGTTGCCGCGCCAATCCGCCAGTTCCTTTGCCGTCAGGCTCTGCTCGCGGCCGGCGGAATCCTTCCAGGTCAGACCGGCCTTGGCTTCGAAGGTCGCGACATCCGACAGCTTGGCGCTGGTATATTTCTGCAGCCGCACGCCGCGGCCGCGCGCCATTTCCGGCACCTGGTCGAGCGGGAAAATCACCATCTTGTGGTTGGTGCCGATCACAGCGACGCTGTCGCCGGTAACGGTGGCGATCGCGCGGGCCTCGTTCGGCATCTCGACGTTGAGCACCTGCTTGCCCTTGCGGGTATTGCCGACGCAATCGTCCTCGTTGACGACAAAGCCCTGGCCCTCATGGCTCGCGATCAGGAATTTGCGGCCGCCCTTGTTGACGAACAGCGAGACGATCGCGGTCTCCTGCTCCATGTCGATGAACATCCGGATCGGCTCGCCATGGCCGCGTCCGCCCGGCAGCTTGGCGACGTCGAGCGAATAGAATTTGCCGTTGGTGGCGAACAGCAGCAGCTTTGACGTGGTCTCGGCGAAGAACGCCTGGTCGAGGCTTGTCGTCGGTCTTGAAGGTCAGCCCCGAGAGATCGGCGACATGGCCCTTCAGCGTGCGCACCCAGCCCTTTTCGGAAACCACCACCGTGACCGGCTCGCGCTCGACGAAGGCCTCCTCGATCGCGGCAAGATCGTGCTCGGGCGCGTCGGCAAACTGCGGTGCGGCGCTTGCCGAGCGGCGTCTTCGGCCCGAAAATGTCGCGGACCTTGCGTGACCTGCTCGCCGACCTTGGCCCATTGCTCCGGCTCCGAGGCGAGCAGGCCCTTGATGCCCTTCAACTCGTCGCGGAGGTTCTTGTCCTCGGTGCGGATCTCCATTTCCTCGAGCTTGCGCAACGAGCGCAGCCGCATGTTGAGGATGGCATCGGCCTGGATTTCGGTCAGCTTGAACGCCTTGATCAAGGCCGGCTTCGGCTCGTCCTCGGTCCGGATGATTTTTATCACCTTGTCGATGTTGAGATAGGCGATCAGATAGCCGCCGAGCACTTCGAGCCGGTGCTCGATCTGCTCCTTGCGGTAGTTGGAACGGCGCAGCAGCACGTCGCGCAGATGGTCGAGCCATTCGCGCAGGCATTCGGCGAGCCCCACCACCTTGGGGATGCGGCCCTTGACCAGCACGTTGAGATTCAGCGGAATCCGGCTTTCCAGCTCGGTCAGCCGGAACAGCGATTCCATCAGCAATTCCGGATCGACCGCGCGCGATTTCGGCTCGATGATCAGGCGGATGTCCTCGGCGGATTCATCGCGGACGTCGCCGACCAGCGGCAGCTTCTTGTCGTTGAGCAGTTCGGCGATCTTCTCGACCAGCCGCGACTTCTGCACCAGCCACGGAATTTCGGTGATGGCCACGACCCAGGTGCCGCGCGACGCCCTCCTCCTGGGTCCATTTGGCGCGGGTACGGAACGAGCCGCGCCCGGTCATGTAGGCCTCGGCGATGCTTTCCTTGGAGTTGACGATGATGCCGCCGGTCGGAAAATCCGGACCCTTGACCCATTTCAGCAGCGCCTTCGACTTGGCGTCGGGCTTGTCGATCAGATGCAGTGCGGCTTCGCAGAGTTCGGCGGCGTTGTGCGGCGGGATCGAGGTCGCCATGCCGACCGCGATGCCCTGCGCGCCGTTGGCGAGCAGGTTCGGAAAGCCGCCGGGCAGCACCACCGGCTCTTTCGACTGGCCGTCGTAATTGGGGCGGAACTCGACACCGTCCTCGTCGATGCCGTCGAGCAACAGCCGAGCGACCTCGGTCATGCGCGCTTCGGTGTAGCGGTAGGCGGCGGGATTATCGCCGTCGATATTGCCGAAATTGCCCTGGCCGTCGACCAGCGGATAGCGCGAGGAGAAATCCTGCGCCAGCCGGACCATGGCGTCGTAGATCGACTGGTCGCCATGCGGATGGAACGAACCCATCACGTCGCCGACGATCTTGGCGGATTTCTTGAAGGTGGTGCCGGGCTCGAGCCGCAACAGCCGCATGCCGTAGAGGATGCGCCGATGCACCGGCTTCAGGCCGTCGCGGGCGTCCGGCAGCGCGCGGTGCATGATGGTCGAGAGCGCGTAAGCGAGATAGCGCTCTTCCAGCGCATCGCGCAGCATGACCTCGTGGATTTCAGCCGGCTCTTCCGACGGTACGATACGTTTTCCCATGGGGAGGCGTTAAACTTTTGCGGTGGATCGGGCAAGGCGCAAACCAGCCTTGCGAATCAAGATCGCGAATCAGGGATGTTGGGGAACCACAATGCGTCGTCCCCAGCCGCGCGGCAACCATTGCGCCTTGGTCCCAATGACCGAAAAATGCCTTGTATCCAGTGCCGAAGCACAATTTGCCGGCAATGCCCCCGTTATTCGCGCGGCCGAAAAAGCCTGCGGGAAGCGTTACTTCGGGGTCTGCTGAGCCGATGCGGTGTGCGTCAGGTCGTTCTTGATGCAGCGGCGCGCGGCCTCGATGTCCGCGTCGGTCGCGCCCTGGCCGCGGGCATATTGTTCGGCGGCCGTGGCCGAATAGAGCGCGACGTAGTAGCGGACCGCCGTGCACGACAAACGATGCAGCAGGCCGCTTCGCTCAGCCGCCATGGCACTGGAACCGGCGTTGAATGACAGCCCAAGCAGGACCACCACAAGACAAATCAATCGCGCGCCCATCACGCATTCCTCCCGAGTTCTGCGATACGGCACTATCGCAACAGTTAAGGGGACCTTTGGTTCCCCGAGTGGAACGGCCTGGCGGGTTTGCCGGATTACCCGCCAGGCCGGATCGCTGCACGGCGAACCGTGAAGCGATCGGCTTTGAAGAAGCATGCGCCATGCCACGATGATTCGACACGTGGATATGACACGCGCTGGAAATCATCCCGCCGTCCTGAATGCAATCGCGCCGGCCAGCGAGCGCGGACGCGTTCGCACCGCATGACCGTCATTGCCGCTCTGCACGATCCATTGGCCGTTTTCCTGGCCGACGATTTTCCCGACGTGGTGGCGCCACACCACAATGGCGCCGACCTGCGGACCGCCGGCGTTGGACCCGTAACTCGCCCATGATCGCGCCAGATTGTATGACGGCCCGGGATCGCTGCCGACCTGGCTGCGCATATACCATCCGCACCACGCACCCGGCCGACCCGAAGAGTGACCTGCATAGTGAGCATGCCGGCCTGAATGGCCGCGATGATGATGATGATAACGAGAGTGCGCTTCCGCGTTCGAGACCAATGTACATAGCACAGCCGTTGTAGCTAAGATGATACGCATTACTGTTAGAAATCCTGTGTAGGAGAGATCGCTTCGATGCGATCAAGACAGCCGCTTCAAGAAAGGACGTGTTCTGGTCCAGCGGCGCGATCAAACTGCACGCGAACCAAGTTCCGGCAGCAGGCTTTACTGATCGGCTTTAAGGCATTTGAGGTGGCCAAAATGGGGCACAGAGTCCCGCTCAGCGGGCAGCGCCATGCGCTGGGCGCGGTGGTAAATACGCTGCACAGTTAATGCGAAAGACGCGGTGAATATTTGGCGATTCGCGGCTGTTTCCAGGCTCAATTCGCAATATTAGTTCGACTGAATCTCGGCCTTGTTAAGCCTCTTCGTCACCGCGTTGATAAATCCGTCGCGGGCGTCGGAATGGCCCTGGCCGCGCGGCTCCAGCACATGGCGCAGCAGAAACAGCCCGGTCAGCCGAAAGCCGTCCTGCAGATCCTCGTCCGACCAGCCGTTGCGGCCGTCATCGTGGGCGCGCAAAAACGCCGGCAGCCGCAACAGCCGGTCGTGGTAGGGCTCGCCGGCCTGCCGCGACACCGCGCCACCGGATTTCGGCGACACGTAAATCAGTTCGGCGGTGGCGCCGGTCGCGGCGCAATTTTCCAGATCGAGCCCGAAACCGAGTTCGGCCAGCATCGCGAGCTCGAATTTTATCAGATGCACGGCGGCCTCGCCGGCTTCGTCGAAATCATCCAGCGTACGCTCGAGCATTTCGTAAATGTCCTGATGCGGATCGCGCTCCGGCAACAGCCGCGCCAGCGAGGCCAGATGGGTCACGCCATAGACCGCAAAGGACGACGCCAGCACGGTGGCGGCGCGCAGCCGCAGGCCCTCGATCACGTAGTAGCCGAGATGCTCGTCGAGCCGCGCCCGCCACACCGCGCGCACGCTGTTGCCGGGCTGCAGCAACGGCCGCATCCGCGAACCGGCGCCGCCGCGCACCAGACCGAGATGCCGGCCATGCTCGCGGGTCAGGAGTTCGACAATGGCGGAGGATTCGCCATGCCGCCTGACCCCCAGCACGATGCCTTCGTCGATCCATTCCATGGGTTAAGAGCTATCATCGTAGGGCGGATTAGCGCAGCGTAATCCGCCGTTTCATCGGCACAAAGCGGTGGGTTACGGCGAAGACGCCTAATCGTACTGAGTCAGACTGTCGCAGTCATTACGGCTGAGAATCAAGTAATTAAGGAGATTCAATATTTGGCGAGCGGAGGGCCAGATGAATCTTGATCAGGGTGGAGATAGCGAAACGCGGTTTGCGGAGTATGTAGCGGGTCTTGGAAGCGTGATCGGTCACGTGGAGCGGACGAGACCGCTGCGCGACTATTGTACGGGCTTGATGCTGCCTGGGGAACGCAAGAGCGTGGAGCCGATGGCGGCGAAGACGGCCCCGGCGCGGACGGCGGCGCAGCACCAGTCGTTGCTGCATTTTGTTGGTGTCGCGGCCTGGTCGGACGAGAAGGTGCTGGCCAAGGTCCGCCAGATGGTGCTGCCTTCGATGCAACGGCAGGGGCCGATCGAGGCATGGATCATCGACGACACGGGCTTTCCCAAGCACGGGAAGCATTCGGTAGGCGTGCAGGTCCAGTATTGCGGTCAACTCGGCAAGGAGGCCAATTGTCAGGTGGCCGTATCGCTGTCGATCGCCAATCACTCCGCCAGCCTGCCGGTGGCCTATCGGCTGTATCTGCCCAAGGAGTGGGCCAAGGATAAAGTGCGGCGGAAGAAGGCGGGCGTGCCAAAGGACATCCGCTTCAAGACCAAGCCGGAGATCGCGCTCGATCAGATAAGGTGGGCATGCGAGGCTGACCTGCCTCGCGGGGTCGCCTTGATGGACGCCGCCTATGGCGTGGACTCTCGGCTACGCACCGGCATGACAGCATTGGGCGTGAGCTACGTCGTCGGCATTCAGCCAAAGCTCCTGATGTGGCCGCCCGGGACCGAACCGAAGCGGAAAGGACGGCCGCTGAACAATACGGGGCGTCGCGACGAGCCCGATCTGATCTCGGCCAAACGCATTGCACGCGATCTGCCCAACGAAGCCTGGCAAACGATCCGGTGGCGGGAGGGGTCGGCGGAGTGGTTGTCGTCGCGCTTTGCCCGCGTGCGCGTCCGGGTCGGACATACCCGGCTCAAACCGGAATTGATATCGCAGGAATGGTTGCTGATCGAGTGGCCGGTAGGCGAAGCCGAGCCGACCAAATATTGGCTGTCGACGTTGCCGGCCAACATCGACTTCCGCGAACTCGTCGACTTCGCCAAGCTGCGCTGGCGTATCGAGCGGGATTACTTGGAGCTCAAGCAGGAGGTCGGGCTCGGGCATTTTGAAGGGCGCGGTTGGCGCGGCTTCCACCATCACGCGACGATGTGCATCGCAGCCTACGGATTCCTGGTCTCCGAGAGGGAGACGATTCCCCCCTCAGAACCTCGTCGCGCCACGCCATTCCAGACGTCTGCGCTACCCGAAGGTTATCGACCCCGAGGATCCCCCCTTGCGGCCTGAACGCCACGTCCCGAACTCGATCGCGACCATGCGCGTGCGGTTGATCAAAGCGCTCATCAAAAACATGCCGCGATGTCCGTGTTGCGGCAGCAGCGCCCCAACATCACGACGGCAATTATGACGCAGTACGACAAAGCGAAGCGTGCCCACCATCTTCTTACCCGCGTTGCAATGGTGGGCACGGCGCAAGAGCGCCTTTGCCCACCCTACAACTTTACCCCGCCAGATCCAGCTTCGAGGCGACGGTCGAGTCGGCGTTGAGGCGGTAGATGATCGGCACGCCGGTGGCGAGTTCGCGCTCCAGGATTTGCTTCCGGCGTCAGCTTCTCCAGCACCATGATCAGCGCGCGCAGCGAATTGCCGTGGGCGGCCACCAGCGTGCGCTCGCCGCGCAGCACGCAGGGCAGGATCTCCTGGACGTAATAGGGCAGCGTGCGCGCCAGCGTATCCTTCAGGCTTTCGCCGCCGGGCGGCGGCACGTCGTAGGAGCGCCGCCAGATCATGCACCTGCTCCTCGCCCCATTTCTTGCGGGCGTCGTCCTTGTTGAGGCCGGACAGGTCGCCATAGTCGCGCTCGTTGAGCGCCAGATTGCTGCGTGATCGGCAAGTCCGGTCTGGCCGATTTCGGCCAGCATCAGATCGAGCGTGTGCTGCGCGCGGGTCAGCACCGAGGTGAAGGCGATGTCGAACGACAAGCCCCTGCGCCTTCAACTTGCGGCCGGCTTCCTTGGCCTCGGCGATGCCCTTTTCGGTGAGGTCGGGATCCTTCCAGCCGGTGAAGAGGTTCTTCAGATTCCATTCGCTCTGGCCGTGGCGCACCAGCACGAGAAGACGGTCGCTCATTGCTGTGATCCCGTTTTCTAAATCCGCGA
Organism: uncultured Alphaproteobacteria bacterium; assembly: GCA_963699465.1. Lineage (GTDB taxonomy): Bacteria > Pseudomonadota > Alphaproteobacteria > Rhizobiales > Xanthobacteraceae > Bradyrhizobium. Next base: position 167,032 of record CAVOTZ010000018.1, on the reverse strand, counting down.
ATTAGAATCGCCCAGGCCGAGCACGTCGGCCATCGAATAGAAGCCCGGGCTTCTTGCCATGCGCCCACAACGCCGCCTTGATCGCGCCCTGCGCGAACATGATGCGGTCCTCGGCCTGGTGCGTCAGCTCGATGCGCTCCATCGGGCCCGCAAAGATCACGCTGTGATCGCCGGTGACGGTGCCGCCGCGCAGCGACGCAAAGCCGATGTCGCCGGGTCTGCGCGCGCCGGTAATACCGTCGCGGCCGCGCGCGGAATGCTGCTCGAGCGCGATCTTGCGGCCGGCGGCGGCGGCCTCGCCGAGCATCAGCGCGGTGCCCGACGGCGCGTCGATCTTGGCGCTTGTGATGCATTTCCAGGATTTCGATATCGAAACTCTCGTCGAGCGATTGCGCCACGCGCTTGACCAGCGCCGCCAGCAGATTGACGCCGAGGCTCATATTGCCCGACTTCACCACGATGGCGCGCGAGGTGACGCTCTTGATCACGGCGTCGTCCGACGCCGACAGGCCGGTGGTGCCGATGACATGGACCAGGCCGCGCTGGGCGGCGATCGCGACATTGGCGATGGTCGCGGCCGGCACGGTGAAATCGAGGATGCCGTCGGCCTCGGCCGACATCGACCACAGATCGGCCGACAGCAGGACGCCGTTGGCGGGCAGGCCCGCCAGCACGCCGGCATCCTTGCCGAGCAGTTCCGAGCCCGGCGCCTCCAGCGCGCCGGCCAGCACCGCGCCCGGCGTTTCCGAGATCACGCGCGTCAGCGCGCGGCCCATCCGGCCGCCGGCCCCCGCAACGATCAAGCGCATGTCGGACATCGACCTCAGCCCTTGCCGTATAGCCGGGGCAGCGTCCGGCAACCGACGGTCATACGTCCCGTCAGGACGCGCTCTAGGCGTGCTCGTCCGGGCCCATGCAGCCCGGACGGCGCGCGCCTCGCCGAACCGTCTACGGGCTGCGGGCCGTCATAGCCTTCGACGACGACGAGATCGGCGAGTCGAATGCGGCAGCCGCGCGACCTTGATGTTTTCCTGATATTCCGGCGAGTGGTAGCAGGCCAGCGCGGTGTCGTAGTCGGGAAATTCGATCACCACATTGCGCGAGCGGGCCTGGCCCTCCACGCCGGTGAACTTGCCGCCGCGCACCAAAAAGCGGCCGCCGCATTTCTTGAATATCGCGCCATTGGCCTGGCCGCGTAGGCTTGTAGCCGTCCTCGTTGTGAACATCGACGCGCCCGATCCAGTAGCCTTTTGCCATTGTCGTTCTCCTTGCTGCTCAGCGCCAGCGCCTGCGCGATTTCCGCGACGATCGCCTCCGCGGCCGCCTTGGGATCGGCGGCCCCAGTCACCGGGCCGGCCGACCACCAGATAGTCGGCGCCGGCGGCGATGGCGCGCGCCGGCGTCATGATCCGCTTCTGGTCGCCGCTCGGCCGAGCCGGCGGGGCGAATGCCGGGCGTCACCAGATCGCATGCCGGCGGCCGACGATCTTGCGCAGGCTCGCCGCCTCCTCCGGCGAGCAGACCAGGCCGTCGACGCCGATCGCCTGGGCCTGCCGGGCGCGGGCCTCGACCAGATCGGTGACGCCGAGCCGATAGCCCGCCGCATGCAGGTCGCCGTCGTCATAGGAGGTCAGCACGGTGACGGCGAGGATCTTCAGGTCCGATCCGGCGCGGCCCTCGACCGCCGCCTTCATGGTCTGCGGATAGGCGTGCACGGTGAGGAAGGTCGCGCCGGATTGCGCCATGCTCTCGACGCCGCGCGCCACCGTGTTGCCGATGTCGTGCAGCTTGAGATCGACGAACACCTTCTTGCCGGCGGCAGCGAGCCGGCGCGACCAGCGGCAGGCCGCCGGCATAAGCGAGCTGATAGCCGATCTTGTAGAACGTCACGCTGTCGCCGAGGCCGATCCACCATCGCTTCCGCGGCGCCGACATCGGGCAGATCGAGCGCCACGATCAGCCGGTCGCGGGCGGCGATTTCGGGTTGCTGCATGTCACCTCACATCATGCGCTGGGAAATGTCGATCAACTGCCGCACCAGCGCCTTCAGCGCCTCGATATCGGCCGGATGTTTCAACCGGTCCATGTCGTCATAGGCCTCGGCAGCAAACGACAGCGCCAGCTGGTTCGGAATGACGATGGCCTGGCAGGCCGACAGGATCAGCCGCAGCGCCATCAGCGCGCGGGTGCCGCCGAGCCGGTTCCGCCGGACGCCGCCGCGATCGCAAACGCGCGGTCGCGAAACACCTCGCCGCGGGTTTCGTGCGGATCCTGCACCCGGCTGACCCAGTCGATGGTGTTCTTGAGCAGCGAGCGGCACCGACGCATTGTATTCCGGCGTCACGATCAGCACGCCATGATGCGCGCCGATCATGCGCTTGAGGTTGATCGCATGCTTCGGCACGCCGGATTTCGCCTGCAGGTCGCCGTCATAGATCGGCAGCGGAAAATCGCCGAGCGAGATCCGGGTGACTTCGGCGCCGGCCTGCGCCAGTTCGGCGGCGACGGCCGCCGCCAGCCTCGCATTGAGCGAGCCGGTGCGCAGCGAGCCGGGGATCACCAGGATTTTCAGCGCGGACATGATCTGAGATCGCGTTGAGGGCCAGATCGCTTGACGGACTTGGCCACGGCGCGGATGACGCCGGGCAATCGTCAGCCCTTGCGATACACCCAGACGCGGGCCGGCGGAAGGTTCATCCAGATCCGCTCGGAGGCTTCGGTGGACACGCCGGGCAGCGATTTCGGAATCGGCGGCGCCACCGAATAGGTGAACTGCACGAACGGCGCGCCCGGCGCCAGCGCCAGGAAGGCATCGCGGATCAGCTTCAGGCGCGTCAGCATCGGCTTGGTGACCAGCGGCAGGCCGGACACGACGGCGGAGGCGGGAGCGCTCAGCACATCCCACAGCGAGTCGCGCAGCGCATAGGCGTCGCCCTGCACGACCTTGGCCTGCGGATAGCGGTCGCGCAGCAGCGCGCAGAAGCCCGGATTATATTCGACCAGCACCAGGCGTTTCTGATCGACGCCGTGCTCGATCAGCGCGTTGGTGATCGCGCCGGTGCCGGGCCCGAGTTCGACCACCGGGCCCGAGGAATTGATGTCGACATATTGCGCCATGGTGCGCGCCAGCACCCGCCCCGACGGCATCACCGCGCCCATGTGCAGCGGCTTCTCGATCCATGAACGAAGAAAGCGAACCTCGTCGTCGAGACGAAGAGGTTTCTTCAACGCACGCACGGACGATTGCAAAGGCATGTCGCTACCAGGCGGGACCGCAAGATCGGGCGGTAGTGTCAGAATAACGTCATAAAGAGGTATAGGTCGAGGCCTGAACGGTCAAGCCGAATGGCGCTTCGCATGACCCGTCTGCGCACTGCCGATCCGAGATAAGGCCATGCGCAGGTTGATTTTTCCAGATCGCCGAATACCCGGCCTGGTTAGCCTAATGGCCGTCTCAGCCATTGGCGCTGTTGCCGAAGAAGTCCTTGACCTTGGTGAAGAAACCCGCGGCCTCGGGCTGGGTTGCGCCGGACGACAATTTTTCGAACTCGGCGAGCAATTCCTGCTGCTTCTTGGTCAGATTCTGCGGCGTTTCGACCGCGACCTGGACATACATGTCGCCGGTCTGGCGCGAACGCAGCACCGGCATGCCTTTTGATGCAATGCGAAAGCGGCGGCCCGACTGGGTTCCGGCGGGGATTTTCACCTTGGTCTTGCCCTTGTCGATGGTCGGCACCTCGAACTCGCCGCCGAGCGACGCCGTCACCATCGAGATCGGCACACGGCAATGCAGGTCGGCGCCGTCGCGCTGGAAGAACTGATGCGATGCCAGCGACAGGAAAATGTAGAGATCGCCCGGAGGTCCGCCGCGGACGCCGGCCTCGCCTTCACCGGCCAAGCCGGATCCGGGTGCCGTCCTCGACGCCTTGCGGAATATTGACCGACAGCGTGCGCTCGCGCGTCACCCGCCCCTGAGCCCGAGCAGGACGGGCACGGATCCTCGATCATCTGGCCGCGGCCCTGGCAGCCGGGACAGGTTCGCTCCAGCGTGAAGAAGCCCTGCGCCTGCCGCACCCGCCCGGCGCCGCCGCACATCGAGCAGACCTTCGGCTTGGTGCCGGCCTTGGCGCCGGTGCCGGAGCAGGATTCGCAGGTCACCGAGACCGGAATCTCGATCTGGGCGGTCTTGCCGAGGATAGGCCTCTTCCAGCGAGATTTCCATGTTGTAGCGCAGGTCGGCGCCGCGTTCGCGGCCGCCGCCACGGCCGCGCTGCCCGGCCATGCCGAACAGATCTTCGAAAATATCCGAGAACGACGAGGCAAAGCCGGCGCCAAAACCAGGACCGCCGCCGCCCGCGCCCTGCTCGAAGGCGGCATGGCCGAACCGGTCATAGGCGGCGCGCTTGTCGCCGTCCTTCAGCACCTCGTAGGCTTCGTTGATTTCCTTGAAACGCACTTCGCTGGTGGCATCGCCCGGATTCTTGTCCGGATGCCATTTCATCGCGAGCTTGCGGAACGCCGCCTTGAGCTTGGACTCGTCCGCGGTCCGCTCGACCTCCAGGGTTTCGTAATAGCAACGCTTGGTCGACATCCGTCAGATCCGCCCGAATTTCGTCATTGCAAGCCCGGAACCTTACAAAGCCCCTGCCAAACCCCTTGCCAAAGCGCAGAACGCAACGCGCGCCTTGAAAGATGCAGCCTATCGCTTAACGAAAAATGACCCCCTCCCATCGAGACGCCAGAGATGCGCTCTTTGGAATGGGGCCATGATCGTTACCGGCGTTAAGCGGATTTCTTGTTGTTCTTGTCGTCGTCGACTTCGGTAAATTCCGCGTCGACCACGTCGTCCTTGGCAGCATCCTTGGCCGCATCGCTTTCGGCCTGCTGCTTGTACATCGCCTCGCCGAGCTTCATCGAAGCCTGCGCCAGCGTGTTGGTCTTGGCCTTGATGGCCTCGGCGTCGTCGCCCTTCAGCGCTTCCTTCAGGTCGCTGACGGCGTCCTCGATGGCGCGGCGCTCGCGACTCCTCGACCTTCGAGCCATGCTCGGCCAGCGCCTTCTCGGTGGAATGCACCAGCGCGTCGGCATGGTTCTTGGCGTCGACCGCCTCGCGGCGCTTCTTGTCCTCGGCGGCGTTGGCCTCGGCGTCCTTGACCATCTTCTGGATGTCGGCTTCGGACAGACCGCCGGATGCCTGGATCCGGATCTGCTGTTCCTTGCCGGTCGCCTTGTCCTTGGCCGAGACGTTGACGATGCCGTTGGCGTCGATGTCGAAGGTCACCTCGATCTGCGGCATGCCGCGCGGCGAGGGCGGAATGCCCATCAGGTCGAACTGACCGAGCACCTTGTTGTCGGCCGCCATTTCGCGCTCGCCCTGGAAGACGCGGATGGTGACCGCGTTCTGGTTATCCTCGGCGGTCGAGAACACCTGGCTCTTCTTGGTCGGGATCGTGGTGTTGCGATCGATGATGCGGGTGAACACGCCACCCAGCGTCTCGATGCCGAGCGACAGCGGGGTCACGTCGAGCAGCAGCACGTCCTTGACGTCGCCCTGCAGCACGCCGGCCTGGATCGCGGCGCCGATGGCGACGACTTCGTCCGGATTGACGCCCTTGTGCGGCTCCTTGCCGAACAGCTGCTTCACCACTTCCTGGACCTTCGGCATGCGGGTCATGCCGCCGACCAGCACCACTTCGCCGATTTCGCCGGCGGTGAGGCCGGCATCCTTCAGCGCCTTGCGGCAGGGTTCGATGGTCTTCTGCGACGAGATCGTCGACCAGCGCCTCGAACTTGGCGCGGGTCAGCTTCATGGTCAGATGCTTCGGACCGGACTGGTCCGCGGTGATGAACGGCAGGTTGATTTCGGTCTGCGTGGTCGACGACAATTCGATCTTGGCCTTTTCGGCGGCCTCCTTCAGCCGCTGCAGGGCCAGCTTGTCGTTGCGCAGGTTGATGCCCTGCTCCTTCTGGAACTCGTCGGCCAGATAGCTGACCAGGCGCATGTCGAAGTCTTCGCCGCCCAGGAATGTGTCGCCATTGGTCGACTTCACCTCGAACACGCCGTCGCCGATCTCCAGGATCGAGACGTCGAAGGTGCCGCCGCCGAGGTCGTACACCGCGATGGTGCCGGACTTCGTCTTGTCGAGGCCGTAGGCAAGCGCGGCCGCGGTCGGCTCGTTGATGATGCGCAGCACTTCAAGGCCGGCGATCTTGCCGGCATCCTTGGTGGCCTGACGTTGCGCGTCGTTGAAATAGGCGGGAACGGTGATGACGGCCTGATCGACCTTCTGGCCGAGATGGGCTTCCGCGGTCTCTTTCATCTTCTGCAGGATGAAAGCGGAGACCTGCGAGGGCGAATAGGTCTTGCCGTCGGCTTCGACCCAGGCATCGCCGTTGGACGCCTTGACGATCTTGTAGGGGACAAGCTTCTTGTCCTTCTCGACCATCGGATCGTCGTAGCGGCGGCCGACGAGGCGCTTGACCGCGAAGAAGGTCCGCTCGGGATTGGTTACCGCCTGGCGCTTGGCCGGCTGGCCGACAAGGCGCTCGCCGTCATCGCTGAAAGCGACGATCGACGGGGTCGTCCGCATGCCCTCGGCGTTCTCGATGACTTTCGACGTTTTGCCATCCATTACGGCGACGCACGAATTCGTGGTGCCGAGATCGATCCCAATGACCTTTCCCATGGTCCTCATATCCTTCTTTTTGCGGCAGGTTGGCTGGGCCCTGACGGCGCACCAATCCGAACCCCCAACGATCAAATACTCGCGATATTGCGACGGTGAGCCTCATATAGGAGGGGGGGCAGGCCTGCAAGGACCGGGACGCAACCTTGAGCCGCGAAAACCCCGTTCCTTTGAAGATAGTATCGCTGCCGGGAGCGGCCGGCCCCGCCGGGCCGGCGGAACGGCCCGCCATCGGCGGTGGACCGGAGGGTTAACCGGAAAAGATCAATCGCCGCGACAGCCTGTTGCCGGGACGGCAAAGCAGCTAAAGCAGGCGCCAGACTTGGCCGGACCTGACCAGACTTGGCCGCCAAGCCTTGGCCGACCCGCCACCCGGCCGACCATTGAACGGCCTCAATGCCAACCCAGTAGATTTTTCATGAAGCCCATTCGATCTATTGTCCGCCGTCGCCCTGCTCGTGGCCAGCCTTTGCCTGGTCTTGGCTCGGCCCTGGCCCGGCCCTTGCCGCCGATCCGGTGTTTCGCGCCGGGCACCCGGGTCGGGATGACGCCGCTGGTCGGGCTGGTCCCGGCCAAGACCTTCGTCGGATTCGAAACCGAGGACCACGGCGTCAAGGTGCTGGTGGCGGAGCTCCCGGCCGAGGCCTATGGCGAGGTCGTGAACGCCTTCAAGGCCAATCCGGCGGGCACCATCGGCATCAAGCCCGAGACGCATCGAGACCGCGGCCGGCATCGCCTATTACACCACCGAAAACGCCATGAACGGCGCGGCGAGCGTGCGGCGCTATTCGATGATCCTGCCGGGCGGCACCTTCTCCGGCTATGTCGCGGTGCAGGTTCCCGAGAACGCCGGCAAGATCTACACCGACGACGCGGTGCGGCAGATGTTTGCCTCGGCGGTGATCCGCAAGGAGGTTCCGGTCGAGGAGCAGCTCGGCCTGATGCCGTTCAAGATCAGCGATCTCGCCGATTTCAAGAACGTCCGCACGCTGGCGCCCGGCGCGCGCCGCTCATTCTCGCCGACGGCGATGAAACCAGCCGGCTTCGAGGCCGCCCCCTTCATGGTGATCGGCCTGATCGGGAGCAGCGCCGGCGCAGCCGGACGATCGCGACCGCTTCGCCCAGGAGGCCGCCACCGTCGATCCCCGGAATCCGCGAGGCGCGGCTGACGATGTCCGAGCCGGTCCGGATCGACGGCATGGCCCGGCTATGAAACCCGCCTCGACGCCATCAGCGGCAAGGACAATACCCCCGTCACCGTGGTGCAATGGCTGCGATTCGGCGGCCCGGCCGTGCTGCGGATCATCGGCAGCGCCCCGCGCGACGCAATGGGACAAAGGCATTCCCGCGCTTCCGCGCCGTGCGCGACGGCATCCAGCCGCGCTGACGCAGGATACTCGCTGGAATCCAACGGCCGCCAGCCGCCGGCAGTCTGGCGGCTCGGCAGACGCTGTTAGGTCTGGTTGCCGTTGGTCGCCGGCGCCGGCCTTGGCGCCGCCCTTGGAGACGGCGACCAGCGCCGGCCGCAGCACGCGCTCGCCGATCATGTAGCCGGCCTGCACCACCTGCACCACGGTGCCCGCCGGCACCGACGCATCCGGCACCTCGTACATCGCCTGCTGGAAATTCGGATCGAATTTCTCGCCCGACGGATCGAATTTCTTGACGCCGTTCTTCTCCAGCGTGTTGAGCAGCGATCGCTCGGTCAGCTCGACGCCTTCGATCAGCGCCTTCAGGCCGGGATCGGCCGCGGCCCTGGCTTCGGCCGGCACCGCGTCGAGCGCGCGCTGCAGATTGTCGGCGATATCGAGCACGTCGCGCGCGAAACCGGTGATGCCGTAGGTGCGCGCATCGGCCACTTCGCGCGCTGGTGCGCTTGCGCAGGTTTTCCATCTCCGCCAGCGTGCGCAGCATCTTGTCGCGCGATTCGGCGGCTTCCTTCGCCAACGCCTCCACCGACCCCTCCTCCGGATCGTCGGGCATGATGTAGGGCTTGGAGACCACGGGCTCGGCGGCCTGCGCCGGGTTCGCCGGATCATCGTTCTGCCGGTTCGGATCGGTCATGGATTGCCTTCTTCGAAAAATCGTCTGAATCAAAATTGCGGGCTGCTGGCCGGGATATCGTGCTTTAGGCGCCGAAAATCAAGCGCCAAACCGCGCTGCCCGCAGCGGATTAACCGCCCAGCATCCGGCTGACGATGCGCGCGGCATAATCCACCGTCGGGATCACCCTGGCATAGTTCAGCCGGGTCGGCCCGATCACGCCGAGCACGCCGACGATATGGCCGGCGCCATCGCTATAGGGCGCGATGATGGTGGAGGAACCGGACAGCGAAAACAGCTTGTTTTCCGATCCGATGAAAATCCGCACGCCTTCGGCGCGTTCGGCGCGGCCCAGCAGGTCGATCACGCCGCGCTTGGTCTCGAGATCGTCGAACAACAGCCTGACCCGCTCGAGATCCTCCAGCGCATGCAGATCTTCCAGCAGATTGGCATGACCGCGCACGATCAGCTGGCGGTCGTCGCTTCTCGCCGCCGGACCAGCTCGCGATGCCGGCTGCGATCACCTTCTGGGTCAGCTGATCGAGTTCGGTGCGGTTTTGCGCCAGCGCGGTTTCGAGTTCGAGCCGCGCTTCCGCCAGCGTCCGGCCCCGGATCCGCGCATTGAGAAAATTGGTGGCTTCGGTCAGCGCCGAGGACGGCACGCCGGGCGGCAGCGTCAGCACGCGGTTCTCGACCTGGCCGTCCTCGCCGACCAGCACCACCAGCGCCCGTTCCGGCTCCAGCCGCACGAATTCGATGTGCTTCAGCCGCGAATTGGACTTGGCGGTAAGCACCACCGCCGCGGCCCGGGTCAGGCCGGACAGCCGCGTCAGCGCCTCGCCAAGCGCCGCCTCGACCGATTGCGCCTTGCCGACCGAGGCGAGCTGGGTCTGGATCGACTGCCGCTCCGGCTCGGTGAGATCGCCGACCTGCATCAGGGCGTCGACGAAAAACCGCAAGCCCGAGTTCGGTCGGCAGCCGGCCGGCCGAGGTATGCGGCGCATAGATCAGGCCGAGCTGCTCGAGATCCGACATCACGTTGCGGACCGAGGCCGGCGACAGCGGCACCGCGATCAGGCGCGAAATGTTGCGCGAGCCGACCGGTTCGCCGGTGGCGAGATAACTCTCGACGATTTGACGAAATATGTCCCGCGAGCGCTCGTTGAGCTGGGCAAGCCCGGCATTCGGCGCGATCAGGCCAATCGGATCGTGGTGGGCCACGGGCTACTCCCTGGATAACCCCTAATCTGTCGATCTCGGGGCCCGCTTACAAGCAGCCCAATAGCGGCCAAAACGGCCCTTGCCGCTGCGGCTTCCCCCTCCTACAAGCACCGCGAACCCAGCATTTTGCTGAAGTGTTGGAACTATTGGAGGATTCCCATGCGGCCAAGCCGCCGTGCGCCAGATGAACTGCGCGCCGTGTCGCTGGAACGCGGCGTGGTCAAATACGCCGAAGGTTCCTGCATGGTCAAATTCGGCGACACCCATGTGCTGGTGACGGCGACGCTGGAAGAACGGCTGCCGCCCTGGCTCAAGGGCCAGGGCCGCGGCTGGGTCACCGCCGAATACGGCATGCTGCCGCGCGCCACGCTGGAGCGCACCCGCCGCGAGGCCGCCGCCGGCAAGCAGGGCGGCCGCACCGTCGAAATCCAGCGCCTGATCGGCCGCTCGCTGCGCGCCGCCGTCGATCTCGAAGCGCTCGGCGAGCGCCAGATCACCGTCGACTGCGACGTGATCCAGGCCGACGGCGGCACCCGCACCGCCTCGATCACCGGCGCCTGGGTCGCGCTCGCCGACTGCATCGGCTGGATGAAGACCCGCAACATGATCAAGGGCAACAACGTGCTGCGCGACAACGTCGCGGCGATCTCCTGCGGCATCTATAACGGCACGCCGGTGCTCGACCTCGATTACGCCGAGGATTCCGAGGCCGACACCGACGCCAATTTCGTCATGACCGGCGACGGCCGCATCATCGAGGTGCAGGGCACCGCGGAAAAGACCCCGTTCTCGCAGGACGAATTCCTGGCGCTGATGGCGCTGGCGCGCAAGGGCGTCGCGCGGCTGGTGGACCTGCAGAAAATGGCCGTGGCGTGATTTCGGATCGCGCCGCGAGGCTGACACTAGATTAGCAAGCACATGCACCGTCGAATCACCGGCAGGCTCGTGATCGCGACCCACAATCCCGGCAAGCTTGCCGAGATGCGCGAATTGCTGGCGCCCCATGGCATCGAGGCGGTATCGGCCGGCGAACTCGGCCTCGGCGAGCCGGACGAGACCGGCAACAGCTTCGCCGCCAATGCCCGGATCAAGGCCATCGCCGCCGCCCAGGCCGCGCAACTTCCTGCCTTTGCCGACGATTCCGGTCTGGTGGTCGATGCGCTCGACGGCGCGCCCGGGATTTACTCGGCGCGCTGGGCCGGGCCGACCAAGGATTTCGCCGCCGCGATGGCGCGGATCGAACGGCTGCTGCAGGAGCGCGGCGCGACCACGCCCGGACAGCGAAGAGCGCATTTCGTCTCCGCGCTGTGCGTGGCCTGGCCCGACGATCATCTCGAGGAAGTCGAGGCGCGCGCCGACGGCACGCTGGTATGGCCGCCGCGCGGCAGCGCCGGCTTCGGCTACGATCCGGCGTTCCTGCCCGATGGCCACGGCCGCACCTTCGGCGAGATGACCAGCATCGAGAAGCACGGCCTGCCGCCGCTCGGGCCTCGGCCTGTCGCATCGCGCCCGCGCCTTCGTCAAACTGGCGGAGATCTGCCTTGAGCCGGCCTGACCAATCAGCCTTCGGCGTCTATGTGCACTGGCCGTTTTGCCTGTCGAAATGTCCGTATTGCGATTTCAACAGCCATGTCCGGCATGCCGCCGATCGACGAAGAACGTTTTGCCCGCGCGTTCGCGCGCGAGATCGAAACCACCGCGGCGCGCACGCCCGGCCGCGAAGTGTCGTCGATCTTTCTCGGCGGCGGCACGCCGTCGCTGATGCAGCCGCAAACCGTCGGCGCGATCCTCGATGCGATCGGCAAGCATTGGCGGGTCGCGCCCGATGTCGAAGTCACGCTGGAAGCCAATCCGACCAGCGTCGAGGCGACGCGGTTTCGCGGCTACCGCGCAGCCGGCGTCAACCGGGTTTCGCTCGGCGTGCAGGCGCTCGACGATGCCTCGCTGAAGGCGCTGGGACGGCTGCACAGCGCGCGCGAGGCGCTGGATGCGGTCGCGATCGCGCGCAGCGCATTCGATCGCTATTCGTTCGACCTGATCTACGCCCGTCCCGACCAGACGCCCGCAGATGTGGGCCGACGAGCTGAAGCTCGCGATCTCGGAAGCCGCCGAGCATCTGTCGCTCTATCAGCTCACCATCGAGGAAGGCACGCCGTTCTTCGGCCTGCATGCCGCGGGCAAGCTGAAGACGCCCGACGAGGACACCGCGCGCGCGCTGTATGACGTGACGCAGGAGGTCTGCGCGAGCCACGGGCTTGCCGGCCTACGAGATTTCCAACCACGCGCGGCCGGGCGCGGAATGCCGGCATAATCTGGTCTACTGGCGCGGCGAGGAATATGCCGGCATCGGTCCCGGCGCGCATGGCCGTCTCGATATCGACGGCGTCAGGCACGCGATCGCGACCGAGAAGCGGCCCGAGGCGTGGCTGATGCGCGTCGAGGCCAACGGCCATGGCGTCGTCACCGACGATCTCCTCAACAGCGAAGAGCGCGCCGACGAATTCTTGCTGATGGGGCTGCGGCTCACCGAGGGCATCGATCCGCAAGCGCTACGCGGCGTTGTCGGGCCGCACGCTCGATCCCGAGCCGGATCGCGCTGCTGCGCGAGGAAGGCGCCATCGTGGTCGACGCCGACGGACGGCTGCGGGTCACGCAGGCCGGATTTCCGGTGCTCGATGCCGTGGTGGCGGATCTGGCGGCGTAGACTTTTAGTTTGACGCGTTTCTTACGCGAACCGGTGCCACTTCGCTCGAAAACGCTATGCTTAAGCCCCAAAACTCTTCGGCGAGCCGGCGACCGGCACGCCGCCGGCCGGTCCGACCCGCATCACCGCCAGGCCGCGCTCGTTGGTGCCGTCGGCGCGGAAGCGGAACAGGCCGTCGATGCCGGCAAAGCCCGATGGATTGGTCAGCACCTCCGGCGAAAACGCGCTGCGCGCCCTGGGTTCGCGCCAGTGCCGCGACCAGCGCCACCGCGTCATAGGCCAGCGTCGCGGTGCGCACCGGATCGGCTGCCGAACTTGGCGCGGTAGCGGCCGGAGAAATTGCGGAAGCCGGACGGATCGGGCGCGGCATAAAGCCCGCCCTGCAAGCGCCGGCGCTGCGAACACGCGCGGATTGTCCCACAGGCCGGTGCCGAGCAGCTGGATGTTCTTCAAATTGGCGCCGGCCGCGGTCAGCGCGTCGGCCATCGCCACCACCGAATCGCCGTCGTCGGCAATGAACAGCGCATCGGCCGTGGCCGAGCGCCTGCGCCACGGCGCGCGCCGCGCGCGGCGCGATCGGCGCCGTATTTTTCGAAACGCCGACGATGCGGCCGCCCTTGCGGCCGACGGCCTGCTTGAAGGCGGCCTCCACCACATTGCCATAGGCATTGTCGGGCAACAGCGCGGCGAAGGATCGCTTGCCGATGCTGGCGGAATAGTCGATGATCCGGTTGACGTCGGATTCCGGCAGGAAGCTCAAGAGATAGACGCCGCGGCCGGCGACGCTCGAATCGGTCGAGAACGCGATCACCGATACGCCGCGGGCGCGGGCCAGCTGCGCCGTCGCCGGAACCGACAGCGCGAACAGCGGGCCGAGGATGATCTCGGCGCCTTCGTCGAGCGCCTGCTGCGTGCCCTGCTGCGCGCCTTGCGGGCTGCCGCCGTCGTCCTTGATCAGAAGCTGGATGTTCGGGATTCTGGAATTCCGCCAGCGCCATCTCGGCGGCGTTCTTCATCGACTGCGCGGCGACGCCGGCATTGCCGGATGCCGACAGCGGCAGGATCAGGCCGACCTTGACCTGTCCGTTGCCGACCGCCTGCGGCTGCTGCGCCGGTCCGGCGGGACCGGGCGAGGGCGCGGACGACGCGAACGGGTTGGAAAACGAGCTGAGGCTCTGCTGCACGCCGGCGCAAGCCGCCAGCAGCGGCGCGCCGAGAATCAAGCCGACCGCCGTCCGCCGGCTCGGCCCGACGGACTGGATGCCAGGCTGGACGGCAGGCCCGGACCGAGGCCCGGTTTGGGGCTCCTTGTCGGAAATTTCGGATCGAGCGGGCCCACCATCTCATCTCTTCTCTTGACCGACCGCCATCGGCCAGGATCTTCAAACCTCACTGAATCGATCAGGCAGCGAGGTGAGATTCAGGCATATTGTCGGCGAATAGTTAACCAAAACAAAAGGATTATAGCCTTGCGGCGCCGGCCGCCGGTTGCAGCGCCACGTCTCTCTCCTTGCCGGTATCCCCGCCCGCTGTGGCGCTAACGCGCTGTCCCGTTGTTTCGTCTTACGCGTTTTCTTTACGCGAACCGGCATCCACTTCGCTCGAAAACGCTTATAGATTGCCAGTAATGCGCGCAAAAGCAGCCTCCATAATACGGATCGGAGACCGGCGGCGGCAGCTGCCGACAGGACATTTTCCGTTGGTTCGGCCACGTCCTGACCGCGCCGAAGGCTGTGCCCGGGCTGCATCTGGTGGCGACCCCGATCGGCAATCTCGGCGACATCACCCTGCGCGCGCTGGAAACGCTGGCCGGCGTCGACATCATCGCCTGCGAGGACACCCGCATCACCCGCCGGCTGACCGAGCGCTACGGGATCTCCGCGCTGCTCAAACCCTATCACGAACATAACGCGGCGCTGGCGCGGCCGAAAATCCTGGAACGGCTGGCGCAGGGCGCCTCGATCGCGCTGGTCTCGGACGCCGGCACGCCGCTGATTTCCGATCCCGGCTTCAAGCTGGTGCGCGAGGCCTGCGCCGCTGGACACACCGTGATCGCGCTGCCGGGACCCTCTTCGGTGCTGGCGGCGCTGGCGGTGGCGGCGCTGCCGACCGACCGGTTCTTCTTCGAGGGCTTTCTGCCGCCGAAGGAGACCGCGCGCCGGGCGCGGCTGGCCGAACTGGCGCGGATCGACGCCACGCTGGTGATGTTCGAATCCGGCAACCGCGTGCAGGACACGCTGGCCGACCTCGCCGCCATCATGGGCGCGCGCGACGCCGCGATTTGCCGCGAAATGACCAAGCTGCACGAAGAGATCCGGCGCGCGCCGGTCTCGGAGCTGGCGCAGGCCGCCGCCACGCTGGAGACCCGCGGCGAGTTCGTGCTGGTGATCGGCCCGCCGCGCGGCCGACGCGCAGTCATGGCGGCGGACGAACTCGACGATCTGCTGCGCAGCCAGCTCGCGCGCGACAGCGTCAAGGATGCGGTGGCGCATGCGGTCGAGCTGTCGGGCCGGCCGCGCCGCGAAATCTATGCCCGCGCGCTCGAACTCGGCCAAAGAGCGCGACGCGGAAGGCGACGATGGCGAAGAGTGACGTCAAGACTGACGCCGACACGTCCGATCCGCCGAACCGGTCGCAGGCGCCCGAGCGCGTCGCGGCGTTTCGCACCGGCATCTCCGCCGAAACCCGCGCCGCCGCCTATCTGATGGCCAAGGGCTATCGCATCCTGGCGCGGCGCTTTCGCACGCCCCATGGCGAGATCGATCTCGTGGCGCGGCGGCGCAACCTGCTGGCCTTCGTCGAGGTCAAGGCCCGCGCCAGCCTCGACGAGGCCGCCTATGCGGTGACGCCGCGCCAGCAGCGCGCGCATCATCGATGCCGCGCAGGGCTGGCTGATGGCGCATCCCGAACATGCCGAATTCGAGCTTGCGTTTCGACGCCATGCTGATTGCGCCGCGGCGGCTGCCGCGCCATCTGTTGGCGGCGTTCGACGCCAGCACCTGAAATCCGTCACCCCAGCAACCGACCCGGACCCGCCGCCATGAAATTGAATGTCGCCGTCCAGATGGACCCCATCGCGCGCATCAACATCCGCGGCGATTCGACCTTCGCGCTGCTGCTGGAGGCGCAAAAGCGCGGCCACGGGCTGTCCTATTACACGCCCGACAAGCTGTCGCTGCGCGGCGAGGAGCTGGTGGCCCCGGTCCAGGTCGCTGAGCGTGCGCGACGAGGCCGGCGACCATTTCACCCTCGGCGAGCCGCGGCGCGAGCCGCTGGCGGCCTTCGACGTCATCCTGCTGCGGCAGGATCCGCCGTTCGATCTCGCCTACATCACCTCGACCCATCTGCTCGAGCGGATCCATCCCAAGACGCTGGTGGTGAACGACCCCGCCAGCGTGCGCAACGCGCCGGAAAAGATCTTCGTGATGGATTTTCCGCACCTGATGCCGCCGACGCTGATTTCGCGCGACCTCGACGAGATCAACGCGTTCCGCGACGAGCACGGCGCCGTGGTGATGAAGCCGCTGCACGGCCATGGCGGCGCGGCGGTGTTCCGCGTGATGCCGCAGGACATGAATTTCGGCTCGCTGTTCGACATGTTTTCGGTGACGTTCCGGGAACCCTGGGTGATCCAGCGCTTCCTTCCCGAGGTCAAGCACGGCGACAAGCGCATCATCCTGGTCGACGGCGAATTCGCCGGCGCGGTCAACCGGGTGCCGGCGGCCGACGATCTGCGCTCCAACATGGTGCGCGGCGGCGCGGCGCAGGCCACCGAACTTTCGCCGCGCGAACGCGAAATCTGCGCCACGGTCGGGCCCGCCTTGCGCGAGCGCGGACTGTTGTTTGTCGGCATCGACGTGATCGACGGCAACCTCACCGAGATCAACGTCACCTCGCCGACCGGCATCCGCGCCATCGCGCGGCTGGGCGGCCCGGATGTGGCGGCGAAGATCTGGGACGCGATCGAGGCGAAGCGCGGCGGAAAATAATTTTCCGCATTCGGCCTCGCGACCGGCTGGTGTTCTTCAAGGACGGTCGGGAATTCCTGCCCGGCATCCAGGCGATGGCGGCGCCCGGCCACACCGTCGGCCACCACATGTTCATGGTGACCTCGGACGGCAAATCCTTTGCCTTCCTCGGCGACCTCGCCCATCACGCGGTGCTGCTGCTCGAAAAGCCGCTGATGGAATTTTCCTGCGACACCGACCCGAAACAGGCGGCGCAGTCGCGGGTCAAGATGCAGACCGTGCTGGCGGCCAACAAGACGCCGGTGATGTCCTATCACTTCGCATGGCCGGGATATGGACACGTCGCCAAAACCGGCGAAGGCTTCCATTATTATCCCGAGCCGATGACGATGCTGCTGTAGCAGGCGCTGGGACCGGGGGCCTCCGAATGTTCGTGTAATTCCGCTGCTCACGGAGACTATGCACTTTACCCACCCAAAGGTGGGGAACGGGGCCGGAACCCCGTTGTGGGAATCAGGTGAATCGCTGTAGTTGCCGAAAGGGGGTGCGCACTACTGGAGATTCGCATGATCGAGGCGCGTTCTGTAGTTATCCGAGGAAGCCGCATCCAGGAGGATGTGTTCGGTCATCTCTGCCTTGATGACCTTTGGAAGGCCGCTAAAGCCAAGGAAAGCAAAGCCCCATCGAAATGGCGTCTGAGCCGTATGGCCCAAGCCTTGATCCAAGAGCTTGAGAAAAAGATCCAAATTTCTTCTTTGAAAGAAAATAAGCCTGTTGCTCCAAGCCTTTATGCAAAGAGAGGAAGAGGCAGCACGGGGACCTTTGCTCATCCAATCCTCGCCGCCGCATACGCTGGCTACCTTAGCCCCAAGCTCGAACTTGAGGTTCGAGAGGTTTGGCTCCGATATCGGTCGGGCGATGCCACCCTTGCCGATGAAATCCTTGAGCGAGCCACCGCCGAAGAGAATCGTTGGGCTGGAGCGCGTGCCCTCTCTAGGGGGCAACGAGTGTCCTACACCGACACGTTGAAATCCCATTACGTGACCGGGCGCGGCTACATGGACTGCACTGAAGCGGTTTACCTACGGTTGCTCGGCGGCAAATCCTTACCAGCTGCGGGAATCTCGCGGGTTAGCACCCAAGGAAAACGCTTAGAAATAAGCTCACGATTGCCGAATTGTCATTCGTCATGGCCGCAGAAGCCCGTCGCAGGCCGAGCGCATCGAGGAAGAGCTTTAAAGACTGTTTCGGCCAAAACATTGACCGTGAATGCCGGATCGTTTTTTGCAACCACCGGCCTTGCTGACATAGCACTAGCTCATTAGTGCGAAAGGCAACTGGATGATTCTTTACCAGAAAGACCTGTCGTAGAGCACGGTAAAGAATGGGAACATACCAATTTTTACGCCCGAATTGGAAGAAATCCCTTTCCCCGATGTCCACGCGGTAATTTTGGAATCGGTAAGGTAAGTCGAAGGCTCCTCCTATACAAGAACAAATAGCGAACATCGTTTTCAAACCTTTATGATCCCTATTGTTTCCCGCTCAATTCAAACCAACTCCCTGCCCTCGATACCGCTGTGCTTGAGTGCGACCGTTTGGCCAAACGCTTCATTATCCCCTTCGCGCGTATCGTGCCCTACGGCGGCGGCGCCGACCGCCCGGCGTGGACTATCCCAGTCGCCTGCCGTATGCACTTTGGCGGTTGATCGGGCCGGCTGCCAGCTCGGCTGAGTCGCGCGAGGGGTCGTTTGCATGCCGTCACTTCGGGTCAAATTGTTTCAGGACGGCGCCGATATCGCCTCGATGATTGCCGCCCGCGAGCGCGGCCTGGTCAGCGGCTACACCACCAATCCGACCCTGATGCGCAAGGCGGGGATCACCGATTACAAGGGATTTGCCCAGCAGGTGATCGCGGCGATTCCCGACATGCCGGTTTCGTTCGAGGTGTTTTCCGACGATTTCGCGACCATGGAGCGCGAGGCGCGCGAGATCGCGAGCTGGGGCGGCAACACCTACGTCAAGATACCCATCACCAACACCAAGGGCCAATCGGCGGGCCCGCTGATTGCGACGCTTTCCAAGGAAGGCTTTTCGCTCAACGTCACGGCGATGCTGACGCTGGAGCAGGTCGACATCGTTGCAAAGGCCGTCAGCCCGTCATCGCGCACCATCGTCTCGGTATTCGCCGGCCGCATCGCCGATACCGGGATCGATCCGGTGCCCGTGATGACCGAAGCGATCCGGCGATTGTCGCATCTGCCGAAGGCGGAGCTGCTGTGGGCAAGCCCGCGCGAGGTGCTCAACGTCGCGCAGGCCGACGCCTGCGGTTGCCACATCATCACCGCGACACCCGACATCATCGCCAAGCTGGCGCTGTTCGCCAAGGACCTGAACCAGTACTCGCTCGAGACCGTCAAGATGTTCTACGATGACGCCCGCGCCGCCGGTTACAAACTCGTCTGAACGATCCGGGCAACGCCTGATGGCACATTCAAACAGGAAAGCGTTCGTCACCGGCGCTTCCGGTTTCATCGGCAGCAATCTTGCCGATCGCCTGCTCGCGGCGGGTTTTTCCGTCACCGGCTTCGATAATTTCAGCACCGGCCTGCGCGAATTTCTCGCGGGCGCGCTCAAGCATCCCGAATTCAAACTGGTGGAAGGCGATATCCTCGACGTGCCGGCGCTGACCGCGGCGATGGCCGGCTGCGACATCGTTTTTCATCTCGCCGCCAACGCCGACGTCCGCTTCGGCCTGGAGCATCCGCGCAAGGATCTCGAGCAGAACACCATTGCGACCTTCAACGTGCTGGAGGCGATGCGCGGCAACGGCATCAAGGACATCGTGTTCTCGTCCACCGGCTCGATCTATGGCGAGGCCGAGATCATCCCGACACCCGAGACCGCGCCGTTTCCGATCCAGACCTCGCTCTACGGCGCCTCCAAACTGGCGTGTGAAGGCCTGATCATGGCCTATTGCGAGGGCTACGGACATGCGCGCCTGGATTTTCCGGTTCGTCTCGATCCTCGGCGAACGCTACACCCACGGCCATGTGTTCGATTTCTATCGCAAACTGCTGGCCGATCCGGCGCGGCTTGACGTGCTCGGCGACGGCAAGCAGCAGAAGTCCTATCTCTATGTGCAGGACTGCTGTGATGCGATCCTGTTCGCGCTGCAGCGGCCGCAGCAGAAAATCCACGTCTACAATCTCGGCACCCCGGAATATTGCCGGGTCAACGACTCCATCGGCTGGATCACCGGTCATCTCGGCCTCACGCCGCAACTGGCCTATTCGGGCGGCGACCGCGGATGGGTCGGCGACAACAAATTTATTTTTCTCGACACCGCGCGGATCGCGGCGCTGGGCTGGAAGCCGAAGCTCACGATCCGCGAAGGCATCATCCGCACCGTGGACTGGCTGACGCAGAATCGCTGGGTGATGGATCGGGTCAAATGAAGGTCGCGGTCGCGGGTCTCTGGCATCTCGGCAGCGTTACGGCTGCCTGCGTGGCAAAAGCCGGGATCGATACGATCGGCATCGATCGCGATTCCCAGGTGGTGGCCAGGCTCAATGACGGCGAGCCGCCGCTGTTCGAGCCGGGACTTGCCGAACTCGTCCAGCAAGGACGCCAGGCGGGGCTATTGTCGTTCACGACCGATGCCACGGCGGTCGCGGACGCCGAAGTGCTCTGGATCTGTTACGATACCCCGGTCGACGATGATGACCGGGCCGACGTCGATGCGGTGGTCGGCTGGAGCGAATCGTTGTTTCCGCATCTGCGCGACGGCGCGGTGGTGCTGGTGTCGGCGCAATTGCCGGTGGGAACGGTGGCGCGACTGGAGCGGTCGTTCGCCGCGGTCGCGAACGGACGCGATGTCGACTTCGCCTGCTCGCCGGAAAATTTGCGGCTTGGCCGCGCCATTGGCGTGTTTCTCGACCCGGGCCGCATCATCATCGGCGTGCGCGACGATCGGACACGCGAAAAGCTTGCGCCGCTGCTGACGAATTTCTGCGAAGAATCTGATGTGGATGAACGTCGAATCCGCCGAGATGGTGAAACACGCCCTCAACGGCTATCTCGCTCTGTCCATTACCTTCACCAATGAACTGGCTGTGATCGCCGAGCGGATCGGCGCCAACGCGGCCGACATCGAGCGGGCGTTGCGCAGCGATCCCCGGATCGGCCCCAATGCCTATGTGAAGGCGGGCCCGGCATTCGCCGGCGGTACGCTGGCGCGCGACGTGCAATTCCTCTCGTCGATCGCCGGGCAGCAGGGGTTGCAGGCGCCGCTGATCAACAGCATCATCGTAAGCAACCGCGCGCACGGACAATGGTCGCTCGATCAGTTGCGCCGGAAATTGGCGCCGTTACGAGGCAAGGCGATCGCGGTGCTCGGCTTGAGCTACAAGCCGGGAACGGATGCGATCCGCAGATCGTCGTCGATCGAGCTGGTGCGCGAGTTGCTCGACGAGGGCGCGATCGTCACGGCCTTCGATCCCGCGGTCCGCACATTGCCCGGCGAACTTGACGCCGCCATCACCCTTGCCAAGGATGCCCGCGATACCTTGCGGAATGCTGACGCGGTCGTGGTGGCGACGGAGTGGCCGGAATTCCGCGAATTGAGCGCCGATGATTTCGCGCAGGGAATGGCGGGCAGGCTGATCCTCGATCCGGCGGCGTTCCTGACATCGATACGAAATCACCCTGATCTGACCGTCCTGTCGATCGGATGCGCGACATGAACCTCGCCGGCCGCACCGCCATTATCACCGGGGCAAGCCAGGGACTTGGCGCCGCCATCGCCGGGCGTTTCCTGACCGAGGGCGCCAATGTCGTGCTGTGCGCGCGCAACGCGGATGAACTGGAAGCGCAACGCCAGCGGCTGGCCGCGACTCACGGCGACGAGCGGGTGTCGGCGAGGCCTGCCGATATTTCCGTTCGAAGCGATGTCGACGCGCTGTTCGATGCGGCGCAATACCGCTATGGGCAGTTGAGCATTCTGGTCAGCAATGCCGGCGTCTACGGCCCGATGGGCGCGATCGACAGCGTCGATTGGGACGAATGGGTACAGGCGATCGCCATCAACCTGACCGGCAACGTCTACTGCGCGCGCAAGGCCTTCGCGGCTTTCAAGCCGCAACGCTACGGCAAGATCCTGATGCTTTCAGGCGGCGGCGCGACCAACCCGCTGCCGGGCATCAGCGCCTACGCCGCCTCCAAGGCCGCCATTGTCCGCTTCACCGAGACGCTGGCGCTGGAAGCGCGGGAGTGGAATATCGACGTCAACGCAATCGCTCCCGGTGCGCTGATGACGCGACTGACCGACCAATTGATATCAGCCGGTCCGGATCGGGTCGGCGCGGCGTTGCATGCGCGCATGGTCAAGTTGAAGCAGGAAGGCGGCACGCCGCTGTCCGCGGGTGCGGAGCTCTGCTCTTATCTGGCCAGCGCCGAAAGCGACGGGCTGACCGGACGGCTGATCTCGGCGCCCTGGGATCCCTGGCCGTTCTCGCCGGAGCAGCGACAGGAGATCGCGGAGTCCGATATCTATGCCCTGCGCCGCATCGTGCCCAAAGATCGCGGCAAAACATGGGGAGACCGCTGATGCGGTTGGTGATCATCGGATGCGGGTTTATTGGCGCGAAACGAGCCGCCGCGGCGGTAGGGCATGAAATTGTCGCGGTGTGTGATCCCGATGCCGGGCACCGCGCGCGGCTGGCGCAACAAACCGGCTCGCGCGCCTTGGCCGATTGGCGCGAGGCGATCGCCGTCGACGCGGATGCCGTGTTGATTGCGACCCCGCACGATCAGCTCGCGCCGATTGCGCTCGCAGCGATCGAGGCCGGACGCCATGTGCTGGTGGAGAAGCCGGCGGGCCGAACGGCGACCGAGGTCGCTCCGCTGCTCGCGGCTGCCGGCAAGCACAAGCGGATCGTCAAGGTCGGGTTCAATCATCGCTTCCATCCCGCGATCGCGCGCGCCAAAAAGCTTGCGGACGAGGGCGCGATCGGTCCGCTGTTGTTCATTCGCGGTCGCTACGGCCATGGCGGCCGCATCGGCTATGAAAACGAGTGGCGTTTTGACAAGGAAATTTCCGGCGGCGGCGAACTGATCGACCAGGGCTCGCATCTGATCGACCTGTCGCGCTGGTTTCTCGGCGAGCTCACCTTGGCCTACGGCGCTATTCCCCGTTATTTCTGGCCCGGACAGGTCGAGGACAATTGCTTCCTGGCGCTGTCAGGCGCGGAAAACCGGATGGCGTGGCTGCATGCGTCATGGACCGAATGGAAGAATCAGTTTGGATTCGAGATCATGGGCCGCGACGGCAAACTGACCATCGACGGGCTCGGCGGCAGCTATGGCACCGAGCGCCTGACCTTGCATCGCATGCTGCCGCAGATGGGTCCGCCTGAAACCACCGCCTGGGAATTTCCGTTTCCTGATCGCTCCTTTGCCGACGAGTTCGATAATTTCATAGCGGCGATCGAGGGGCGCGCGGTCGCAATCGGCGATATCCAGGACGCGCACGCCAATCTCACCATCATCCAGGCCGTCTACCAGCGGGCCCAATCATGATTATCGTACGATCTCCTCTGCGCATCAGCCTTGGCGGCGGCGGCACCGATCTGGCCTCCTATTACCGCGAGCATGAGGGATTTCTGATTGCGGCGGCGATCGACAAATACGTCTATGTCAGCGTGATAAAACCGTTCCAGCCAGGCATCTATTTAAAGTATTCGGCGATCGAGCATGTCAACGCGGTCGACGAGATCCAGCACCGCATCATGCGCGAGGCGCTGCGGCTGTTCCCCGGCGAGGCCTCTCAGATCGAGATCACCACGCTGGCCGATATTCCGGCCGGCACCGGGCTTGGCTCGTCCGGCAGTTTTACCACGGCGCTGTTGCGCGCGCTGCACGCGCAGGCGCGCAACATCATCCATCCGCGCGAACTGGCCGAGCAGGCCTGTCACATCGAGATCGACGTGCTGAAGGAGCCGATCGGCAAGCAGGACCAGTATGCCGCGGCGTTCGGCGGCATCACCTGCTTCAACTTCCGCAGCGATGGCACGGTCGAGGCGCACCCGCTGGCGCTGGACGAAGACACCCGTAACGCGCTGGCGGAGAACCTTTTGATCTTCTTCACCGGCTTTGCCCGCTCCGCCTCCGACATCCTGCGCGACCAGGACACCCGCTCGAAGCAGAACGATGCCGCCATGCTCGACAATCTGCATTTCGTAAAGGACATCGGCCTGCGCTCCAAAGCGGCGCTGGAGCGCGGCGACCTCACCGCGTTCGGAAAACTGATGCACGAGCATTGGCAGCACAAGCGCAAGCGCTCCAGCGGCATGTCGAATTCGCAGATCGACCAATGGTACGAGCTCGGCATCAATGCCGGCGCGATCGGCGGCAAGCTGATCGGCGCCGGCGGCGGCGGCTTCCTGATGTTTTATGCCGAGGAAAAGCAGCGGCTTGCGCCACGCCATGCGCGAAGCCGGCCTGACCGAGGTTCGTTTCCACATGGATTTCGAAGGCACCAAAGTGCTGGTGCAGTGAGACCGGTGTAGCGAGATTTGCGAATGCGCGCGGCGTCGACCGAAGCGATGTTTCCAGTCGCGATCCTGGCGGGCGGGCTTGCCACCCGCATGCATCCGGTGACCCAAACCATTCCCAAATCGCTGATCGAGGTCGCCGGGCGCCCCTTCATCGAGCACCAGCTCGAACTGCTGCGCGCCGAGGGCGTCAAACAAGTCGTCTTGTGTGTCGGTCATCTCGGCGAGATGATCGAGGCCCATGTCGGCGACGGCAGCCGCTTTGGCCTGTCGGTGCGCTACAGTTTTGACGGCGATAAACTGCTCGGCACCGGCGGCGCGTTGCGGCGGGCACTGCCGCATTTGGGGCAGGATTTTTTCGTGCTTTATGGCGACAGCTATCTGGAGATCGCCTATGCATTGGTGCAAGCGGCCTATCGCGAGCGCGGCAAGCCGGCGCTGATGACGGTGTTTCGCAACGAAGGAAAGTGGGACACCAGCAACGTCCTGTTCGACGGCGCCGATGTCATCCGCTACGATAAGCGGCATCCAACGACGGATATGAAGTTCATCGACTATGGCCTTGGCATTTTGAACAGCGATCTGCTCAAGGCCCGTAACGAGGACGCGTTCGATCTGTCCGAGATCTACGCGGTATTGGCGGATCAAGGCCGGCTCGCCGGATTCGAGGCGACAAAACGGTTTCTACGAAATCGGCACCCCGTCAGGGCTGGCCGGAACGAACGATTATTTGAAAGGCAACCGATCGACATGACCGACTACACGCAAAACTACTTTCGCGAGGTCGCCGAGGTCGCGCGTGGCATCGACCAGACCGAAGTCGACCGCATGATCGACGTTCTGGTCGACGCGCGCACGCGTGGCGGCCGGCTGTTTATTCTCGGCGTCGGCGGCAGCGCCGGCAATGCCGGCCATGCGGTCAATGATTTTCGAAAACTGTGCGGGATCGAGGCCTATGCGCCCACCGACAACGTCTCGGAGCTAACGGCGCGGGTCAACGATGACGGCTGGGCGACCTCGTTCGCCAATTGGCTGAGGGGCAGCCGCATCGACGCCGACGACGTCGTGCTGGTGTTTTCGGTCGGCGGCGGCAATGCGGAAAAGAACATCTCGACCAACATCGTCGAGGCATTGAAACTCGCGAAGTCGGCGGGCGCGCGGGTGATCGGCGTGGTCGGACGCGACGGCGGTTTTACAAAACAGGTTGCGGACGCCTGCGTCGTGGTCCCCACCGTCAATCCGGCCGCGGTGACGCCGCACACCGAGGCGTTTCAGGCCGTGGTGTGGCACGCCATGGTGACCCATCCAAAACTGATCGCCAACGAGATGAAATGGGAATCGGCGCGATGAGCCGGCCCGCCATCTTCCTGGATCGGGATGGCGTGCTGGTCGAAGAAATTTTCTATGCCCATACCGGCGAGCGCGAGGCGCCGCTCTCCGCCGAAGATGTCCGGCTGCTGCCAGGCGTGGCGGGCGCGTTGCGAAAGCTTGCGGACGCCGGTTTCGCGCTGGTCGTGATTTCGAATCAAGGCGGTTACGCCAAAGGCAAGACCACGCTGCGCGCGCTGTGGCTGGCGCATGAACGGTTCGTGGCGCTATTGGCCGAACAGGGCATCCGTCTCGACGGCTGCCATTATTCCTGGGGCCATCCCGACGGCACCGTCGCGCATTTCAGCGGCCCGTCGCTCGATCGCAAGCCCGGCCCGTACAACATCTTCCTCGCCGCGGCGCAGCTGGACCTCGACCTCAGCCGCTCCTGGATGGTCGGCGATCGCGATACCGACGTCGAATGCGCAAGGGCGGCCGAGGTGCGGCCGATCCTGATCCGGCAAGACGGTAAGTCAGAAACCCGCCCGGGCGGACTGATTTGTGTTCCCGATCTGCCGAAGGCAGCCGAGGCCGTCCTCCGGACGCCCGCCAAGGCTTGACCATGTTCCCGTAATGTTCTTGCTCTTTTAGCGGGATTCCGCTACCCTCGATTGCGGGAAGAGGGGCGGCATGGTCCAGCGCGTTTCCACCGTTGCCTTTGAGGGGATCGAGGCCCGCGGCGTCGACGTGCAGGTGCAGGTCGCGCCGGGACTGCCGGCCTTCGCCATTGTCGGCCTGCCGGACAAGGCGGTGTCGGAAGCCCGCGAGCGGGTGCGCTCGGCGCTGATCGCCTCCGGGCTGGCGCTGCCGGCGCGGCGAATCACCGTCAATCTGGCGCCGGCCGACCTGCCCAAGGAAGGCAGCCATTACGATCTGCCGATCGCGCTCGGGCTGATGGCGGCGATCGGCGCGATCCCGCCGGATGCGCTCGAGCGGCTTTACCGTGCTCGGCGAACTCGGGCTCGACGGATCGATCGCGCCGGTCGCGGGCGTGCTGCCGGCGGCGATCGGCGCCAATTCGCGCGACGAGGGCCTGATCTGCCCGGCCGCCTGCGGCGCGGAGGCGGCCTGGGCCAGCCCGGACATCCAGATCGTGGCGGCGAATTCGCTGATCCAGATCGCCAACCATTTCAAGGGCACGCAGGTGCTGTCGCGGCCGCAGCCCAAAGTGCAGCGAGCGCGAGGCCGAGCTGCTCGACCTGCGCGACATCAAGGGCCAGGAAAGCGCCAAGCGCGCGCTCGAGATTGCGGCCGCCGGCGGGCATCATCTGCTGATGATCGGCTCGCCCGGCGCCGGCAAGTCGATGCTGGCGGCACGGCTGCCCTCGATCCTGCCGCCGCTGTCGCCGTCGGAACTGCTGGAAGTGTCGATGATCGCCTCCGTCGCCGGCGAGATCCAGCGGCGGCGCGCTGACCGCGCGGCGGCCGTTCCGCAGCCCGCATCATTCCGCCAGCATGGCGGCGCTGACCGGCGGCGGCATCCGCGCCAAACCCGGCGAGATCTCGCTGGCGCATCAGGGCGTGCTGTTTCTCGACGAATTGCCGGAGTTCGATCCGCGGGTGCTGGATTCGCTGCGCCAGCCGCTGGAGAACGGCGAGGTCTCGGTGTCGCGCGCCAACCATCGCGTCACCTATCCGGCGCGCTTCATGCTGGTGGCGGCGATGAATCCCTGCCGCTGCGGCCACGCCTACGAACCCGGCTATTGCCTGCAAGCGCGGCCGCATCGACCGCTGCACCGGCGATTACCAGACCGCGCATTTCGGGCCCGCTGATGGATCGCATCGATCTGCGCATCGAGGTGCCGGCGGTGACCGCCGCCGACCTGATCCTGCCGCCGCCGGCGGAAGGCTCCGCCGAAGTCGCCGCGCGTGTCGCCGCGGCGCGCGACATCCAGCGCGCGCGTTATGCCGCGGCCGGCTTGCCGCAGGTCCGCACCAATGCCGAGGCGCCGGCCGCGGTGCTGGAAGCGATCGCGCAGCCGGACGCGCAGGGCACAAAACTGCTGCGCGACGCCGCCGAGACCATGCGGCTGTCGGCGCGCGGCTATCATCGCGTGCTGCGCGTCGCCCGCACGCTTGGCCGATCTCGACGGCGCCGACAAGCATCGGCCGGCTGCATCTGGCCGAAGCGCTGTCCTACCGCGCGCTGGCCGAGGATCTCAGGAGCGCGGCGTAACACCCCACGGCCGTCCCGCCCCCGTCAACCCGCCGGTAACGAGTTTTGTTTACGCTCCGCCAACCATAAGCCCCGTGTGTTGGCGGGCTTGGTTGAGCGAGTGTGGCGTGTCATGTTGCGTTTCAAAGTTCTGGTTTCGGCTGTTCCCTTGGCGTTGGCCGCCGTTTCGCGCGCGTCGAGCTGATGCCGGGCCCGCGGCCCTGCATCGCGGTCGGCGATCACCTCGGTGCAGATCGCCTCGGTGCCCTGGCGTCGCCGACCTTCACGTCGCCTTCACCGACGATCCCGCCAACGCCACCGTGCGGGTCCAGATCGCCGATAGCGCCGAGGGCGCCGATTTCGCCGTGGTCGATGACGTCGACAGCGCGGAGGACAGCGCCTGCGAAGCCAACGCGGCGACGCAGTTGATCGCGATCTCGGCCAGCCCGTCCGGCAGCGCGCCGGTGATCTATCTGTCGCCCGACGGCCCCGCCGACTACCGGATCTTCGTCAAATCCAAAACCTTTAGCGCGCGCGAAGCCGCCGCCCTGATCGTCGGCGCCAGCGGCGGGCATCCGCGCCTCGCAGCGTCGCTGTAGCGCCGCTGAAGACCGGCCAGAAGGCCACATTAACGCTCTATCAACCCTGTTCTCATCGCGGCGGCGCGCGGCCGCCGCCCTCAAGCACTTTGCAAGGTCGCCAACGCATCGTCTTCCGCAAGCGGGGACTTAAAAACAAGCTCGGGACAGTCGGCAATGGGGAAGAATTTCCGGATCAGGATGCGCCTCCGCCGATTCACGCGGCGCCACCCGTGGCTGGTGATCGCGGTCCGCTCCTTCATGATCTTCTCCGCCGCGTTCGGCGGCGCCTACGGTTTCATTGCCGGCAGCCGCTCCGATCAGGTTCCGGCTATAATCCCCACGCTCTTTGCGATCGGCGCCAGTCTCCTGTTCGCGATCGCCTGCGTCGGCGCTCGCGACCCTGAGCATGCGGCTGCGCTGGGTGAACCGGCAGGATGCGCAAGCTCGTGCTGCATAACGAGGCGCTGGCCGACCGCAATTGGGAACTGAAGGAAGCCGAAGAGCGCGCCCGCAGCCTGTTCGAAGCAGCAGGGCGACCTGATCGTGCTGCGCGACGCGCGAGGCCGCATCACCTTCGCCAACGACGCCTATTGCGAACTGGCGCAGCCGGCCGCGCGAGCGCGCTGATCGGCAGCTTCTTCGCGCTCGCCGTGCTCGAGCAGGGCGACAGTCCGCGATCGAAACCAACGGCACGCGGATGCACGACCAGAAGATCGCAAGCCCCGCTCGGGCCGCGATGGATCGCCTGGCGCGAAGGCCTGGTGCGATCCGATGCCGGCCAGCCGGCGGAAATGCAATGCGTCGGCCGCGACGTCACCGACCGCACCGAGACCGAGCGCGCGCTCGGCGAGGCCCGCGACCATGCCGACGCCGCCAACCGCGCCAAGTCGCGCTTCCTGGCGATGGCCAGCCACGAAATCCGCACGCCGCTGAACGGCATCATCGGCATGAGCGGACTGTTGCTGGATACGCCGCTGACGCCGGAGCAGATGACCTATGCCAAGGCGGTGAAGACGTCGGGCGACGCGCTGCTGTCGCTGATCGAGGAACTGCTGGATTACTCCAAGATCGAAGCCGGCAAGATCGACCTCGAACATCGCCCGTTCGCGCTCGCGGCCCTGATCGAGGACATCACCGAACTGCTGGCGCCGCGGGCGCAGGCGCGCCAGCTCGAGATCGCGGCCTATGTCGACGAGCGGTTGCCGGTCGAAGTGATCGGCGACGCCGCGCGGTTGCGGCAGGTGCTGCTCAACCTCGCCGGCAACGCGATCAAATTCACTTCGACCGGCGGCGTCGCGCTGATCGTCGAGCCGGGGATCTGGCCCAACGAAATCAGCTTCCTGGTGCGCGACACCGGCATCGGCATCGCGCCGGAGGCGCAGCGAGCGCATCTTCCGCGAGTTCGAGCAGGCCGACGAGCGCATCGGCCGCAACTATGGCGGCACCGGGCTCGGGCTGAGCATCAGCGAGCGCATCGTCAAGCGCATGGGCGGCCGCATCACGCTGGAAAGCCAGCCCGGCACAGGCTCGACCTTTGAGGTGTCGGTGCCGCTGGCGGCCGCCGATGCGACAGACAGCGGCCAACAGGCGTTCGTCGCGCCCGATCTGACGCGGTCAATCGATCATGCTGGTGGCGCCGCAAACCATCGAAGCCTCGCTGGTGGCGCGGCGGCTGCAGCGCTGGGGCGGCCAGACCTGCATGGTGTCCGATATCGCCGTGGCGCAGGCGCTGCTGCCGGAGCGGTCGTGGCACGCCGTGCTGGTCGAGCATGGTCTTGGCGCCATCGAGGCCGCAACGCTCGGAGAGGCCGCGCGCGTCCATGCCACGCAGCGGATCCTGATGTTCACGCCTGCCGCGCGGCAGGACTTGAAACTTGTCCCCCGCTTTCACCGGTTATCTGGTCAAGCCGCTGCGCGCGGCTTCGCTCGCGGCGCGGCTGACGACGGCGCCGGAAGTCGCCGCGCCGGACCTCGCCGGCGATCCCTTGATCGAGCCGGCCGTCGAGGTGGAAAAGACCACGCTTGCGCCGGTGCGCGGGCTCTCGGTGCTGGTCGCCGAGGACAACGAGATCAACGCGCTATTGATGCGTTCGCTGCTGACGCGGCTCGGGCATCACGCCGTCATCACCACCAATGGCGAGGCGGCGCTGGAATCCTGGCTGGCGGCCAAATCCGCCGGCGCGCCTTACGACCTCGTGCTGATGGACATCCAGATGCCGCAGCTCGACGGCATCGAAACCACCCAGCGCATCCGCGCGCTGGAGGCCGGGCAGCCCGGCCGGCCGACGCCGATCCTGGCGCTCACCGCCAACACGCTGGTGGAGGATCGCTACGCCTGTTTCGAAGCCGGCATGGACGGCTTCCTGATCAAACCGCTCGACCGCGACAAGCTCGCCGACGCATTGGCCGGCCTTGCCGCCTCGCGGCACATCGCGGCGTAAATTCGCGTTTCTGAGGCATCTCTAAATCGTCATTGCGAGCGGAGCGAAGCAATCCAGGGCAACACGTGTGGCCCTGGATTGCTTCGTCGCGGAGCCTGTCAACGGGCGCGCATTCGCGCGACCCGTTGGCTCCTCGCAATGACGGAAAGTAGTCTACAGCCGCCGCAGCGCCACCGTCTCGACGACGTGGTCGACGCCCTTTTTCATGATCAAGGTCGCGCGCGGCCGGGTTGGCAGGATGTTGTCCTCGAGATTGGCGAGGTTGGTGCGTTCCCAGATCGCGGTTGCGGTCGCAATCGCCTCCTCATCCGAGAGCAGCGCGTAGCGATGGAAATAGGATTTCGGATCGGTGAACGCGGTATCGCGCAGCGTCAGCAAGCGCCGCACATACCATTCGCGCAGCACGGCCTCGTCGGCGTCGATATAGACCGAGAAGTCGAAAAAGTCGGAGACCACCGCCACCGCCTTGCCGTCGCGCGGCAGCCGCCCGGTCTGCAGCACGTTGACGCCCTCGACGATCAGGATGTCGGGCTGGTCGATCTCCTGCCATTTGTTCGGAACGATGTCCTAGGTCAAATGCGAATAGACCGGCGCCCGCACCTTGCGCCGGCCAGCCTTGATGTCGCTCAGGAACGACAGCAACGTCGACTGATCGTAGCTCTCCGGAAAACCCTTCTTCTGCATCAAGCCCTGCCGTTCGAGCACCGCGTTCGGATACAGGAAGCCGTCCGTTGTCACCAGATCGACCTTGGGTCGCGGCGACCAGCGCGCCAGCAGCGCCTGCAGCACGCGCGCCGTGGTCGACTTGCCGACCGCCACCGAGCCGGCGACGCCGATGATGTAGGGCATCTTGCGGTCGCGGATGCCGAGAAACTGGCGCTGCGCATAATAAAGCCGCTGCGCGGCATCGACATAGATCGACAACAGCCGCGACAGCGGCAGGTAGATTTCCTCGACCTCCTTGATGTCGAGCCGGTCATGCATCGAGCGCAGGCGATCGAACTCGCCCGGCTCCAGCGTCATCGGCGTATCGTCGCGCAGATGCGCCCATTGCTCCCTGGAGAACACCCGGTAGGGATTGTATTGCTGGTCCGCCGCGCGAATATCCATGACGCCGCCTTTAGAACTTCGCTTTTAAAGAACCTGGCCTTAACTAGAGCCTTTTCGGTTCTGATAGAATCAGAACCGAAGGTCTAGATTGTTGTTTTGACGCGTTTTCTTCACGCGAACCGGTATCCACTTCGCTCGAAAACGCTCTAGTCGCGCTTGCGCGCCGCCTTTTCTTCCAGCCCCGACATGGCGGTGCGCTGCGCCAGCGCGGCCTCGACATCCCCGAGGCTGACGCCACGCGACTTCAGCAGCACCAGCAGATGGAACAGCACGTCGGCGCTTTCGGCGATCAGATGCTCGCGATTGTTTTCGACTGCGGCGATCACGGTCTCGACCGCTTCCTCGCCGAATTTCTTGGCGCAATGCTCCGGGCCCTTGTCGAGCAGCTTGCGGGTGTAGGACGCCTCCCCTCCCGACGCCGCGCGGGCATCGATGGTGGCGGCAAGATCATGGATCGTGAAACGCGGCATCAACTCAACTCACACACGGCGCCTTCTCGAAAGCAGAGGCGGCGCTCATCTCCCGACATCTAGCATTTCCGTGACCGGGAGTCGTCAGGGATCGAGCCGCATCGGCAGCCCGGCACGCACCATATGGTCCTTGGCCTCACGAATGGTAAATTCGCCGAAGTGGAAGATCGACGCCGCCAGCACCGCGGTCGCATGGCCCTGCCGTATGCCGTCCACCAGATGGTCGAGATTGCCGACGCCGCCCGAGGCGATCACCGGCACCGGAACACTGTCCGCCACCGCCTGGGTCAGCGGCAGATCAAAACCCTGCCGGGTGCCGTCGCGGTCCATCGAGGTCAGCAGGATTTCGCCGGCGCCGAGCGAGACCACTTCCTGGGCGTATTCGATGGCGTCGATCCCGGTCGAATTGCGGCCGCCATGGGTGAAGATTTCCCAGCGCTCGCGCGCCGCCGCCGCGCTTGACCCGCTTGGCGTCGATCGCCACCACGATGCACTGTTCGCCGAATTTCTCGGCGCCTTCCTTGACGAATTCGCGGCGGCTGACCGCGGCGCTGTTGATCGACACCTTGTCGGCGCCGGAACGCAGCAGGGCGCGGATATCGTCGACGCTGCGCACCCCGCCGCCGACCGTCAGCGGCATGAAGCAGGCCTCCGCGGTGCGCCGGACCACGTCGAGCATGGTGCCGCGATTTTCATGGGTCGCGGTGATGTCGAGAAAGCACAATTCGTCGGCGCCGGCGGCGTCATAGGCGATCGCCGCTTCGACCGGATCGCCGGCGTCGCGCAGATCGACGAAGTTGACGCCCTTGACCACGCGGCCGTCCTTGACGTCGAGACAGGGAATGACGCGAACCTTGAACATCGGGATTTCCTAGGCCGCTGCGCGCGCGCTGCGGATCAGCGCCAGCGCCGCCGCCGGATCGAGCCGGCCGTCATAGAGCGCGCGGCCGGCGATCGCGCCGGCGAGTTTTTTCGCGCGCGGCGCCAGCAGCGCCTTGACGTCGTCGATCGAGGCAAAGCCGCCGGAGGCGATCACCGGAATCGAGATGCTTTCGGCCAGCGCGATGGTCGCGTCGAGATTGAGGCCCTTCAGCAGGCCGTCGCGCGCGATGTCGGTGAAGATGATCGCGGCAACGCCGGCATCCTCGAAGCGCTGCGCGATTTCCAGCGCGGTGACCTGCGAGGTCTCGGCCCAGCCTTCGACCGCGACCTTGCCGTCGCGGGCGTCGAGACCGACCGCGACGCGGCCGGGATATTTCTTGGCGGCGGCTCTTGACCAGCGCGGGATCGCGCACCGCCGCGGTGCCGATGATGACGCGCGCGATGCCTTTGGCGAGCCAGGCCTCGACGGTCGCGAGATCGCGGATGCCGCCGCCGAGCTGCACCGGCATCGTGACCGCCTTCAGCATCGCCTCCACCGCCAGCGCATTGACCGGCTTGCCGGCAAAGGCGCCGTCGAGATCGACCACGTGCAGATATTCGAAGCCCTGCGCGGCAAAGGCGCGCGCCTGCGCAGCCGGGTCGAGGTTGAACACGGTGGCGCGCGCCATGTCGCCCTGCTCCAGGCGCACGCATTGGCCGTTCTTCAGATCGATGGCGGGAAAGAGAATCACGGCTTCCATTTCAAAAAATTCGAGATCAAAGCCAGCCCGAAACGCTGGCTCTTCTCGGGGTGAAATTGCGTGCCGATCGCGGTGTCCTTGCCGACGATCGCCGTCACCGGCCCGCCGTAATCGGCGCGCGCCAGCACATCAGCCTCGTTGGCGGCATTGAGGTGATAGGAGTGCACGAAATAGGCGTGGCGGCCTTTCGGGCCGAGCGGCAGGCGCTCCAGCACCGGATGCTCGCGCAGCACGTCGAGCGTGTTCCAGCCCATGTGCGGGATCTTCAGGTTTTCCTCGCGCGGCGTGATCTTCTCGACGTCGCCGGCGATCCAGTTGAAGCCGTCGGTGGTGACGTGCTCCTTGCCGCGGGTCGCCATCAGCTGCATGCCGACGCAGATGCCGAAGAACGGCCGCGCCTTCTTGCGCACCGCTTCGGTCATCGCCTCGATCATGCCGTCGAGCGCGTCGAGCCCGCGGCGGCAATCGGCGAAGGCGCCGACGCCGGGCAGCACGATGCGATCGGCGCGAAACACCACCTCGGGATCGCGGGTCACCACGATCGTCGGCGGGTTCTCCATGCCGCGCGCGGCGCGCTCGAACGCCTTCGCCGCGGAGTGCAGATTGCCGGAGCCGTAGTCGATGATGGCGACGCTCATCGCGATGCTCCCGGTTGCGGAAATAGTCCGATGATTTCGCTCTGCGGCAGCGGCGGCGGCTTTGAGAACGGCTGGCCGGGAACATCCCGGGTCGGCGGCGGGCCGCCGCGATCGATCGCCGGTTGATCGTAGCCCGGGCCGCGCTGCCGGGCGGTCCAGCGATCGAAGAAGCGCCGCTCGGCCGCCTCCTCGTCGTCGCCGACCACGACGTCGAGCTGACGCCAGTTGCCGCGCGACAGGGTCCAGCGCCGCAGGCTGGCGGCCTCGAATCCCATCAGCAGCGCGATCAGCGCCATTCGCCAGCAGCACCGCCATCAGGCCCGCGCCGAGCGCGACCATGCCGAGATCGATCACGGCGAGCGCCGACGATCCAGCCGAGCAGCGCCAGCCACAGCCGGTGCGACAGCAGCCACAACGGGCCAAAAACCATCGCCCAGAAATGAAATCCGTCGCGAACGAACGCGAAGCGGTCGGCCGCGACGATGCTCGCATCGGGCGCGACCGGGGCGTGAACGGTATAGACCGGCATCGGAACTCTCCGCCGAGAACGCGAGAACAAAAAATCAGCCGCCGAGCTGACCCTTGGTGGATGGCACTTCGCCGGCGGCGCGCGGATCGATCGCGACCGCGGCGCGCAGCGCCCGCGCCAGACCCTTGAAGCAGGATTCGGCGATATGATGGCTGTTCTCGCCATATAGGGTCTCGACGTGCAAAGTCACGCCGGCGTTGATCGCAAAGGCGTTGAACCATTCGCGCACCAGCTCGGTGTCGAAGCTCGCCGACCTTGTCGCGCGGGAATTCGACCTTGAACACCAGCACCGGCCGGCCCGAAATGTCGATCACCACCCGCGACAGCGTCTCGTCCATCGGCATGTGGATCGCAGGCATAGCGGGTGATGCCGGCCATGGTGCCGAGCGCCTGCTTGACCGCCTGGCCGAGCGCGATGCCGACATCTTCGGTGGTGTGGTGGTGGTCGATGTGGAGGTCGCCGACCGCCTTGACCGTCGATGTCGATGCGCGAATGCCGCGCCAGCAGATCGAGCATATGGTCGAAAAAGCCGATCCCGGTCGAAACCTTGGACACGCCGGATCCGTCGAGGTTCACGGTCACCTCGATATCGGTCTCCTTGGTCTTGCGCTTGATGGTCGCCGTGCGCATGAAAGTGCTTTCCCGTCCTTGAAAACGCGCCCTTTTAACAGGCTGGTCCCCCCTTCGCTACTGCGGGATGTCCGCTTTCAGAGCTGAACTTCGGCCTATGGTGACCGGAATCCCGGCCGAAACCGGGCCGATTGTAACACGGGCGGCCAAATCCCTAAATCCGGGGTAACACGAGGGTTCACAATGCAGGCATCACCAACGGATATTCCGGTCTGGCACGGCACCACCATTTTGACCGTCCGCAAGGGCGGCAAGGTGGTGATCGGCGGCGACGGCCAGGTCTCGATCGGCCAGACCGTGATCAAATCCAACGCCAAAAAGGTCCGGAAACTCGGCAAAGGCGACGTGATCGGCGGATTTGCCGGCGCCACGGCCGACGCCTTCACGCTGTTCGAGCGGCTGGAAAGCAAGCTCGAGCAATATCCGGGGCAACTGACCCGCGCCGCGGTCGAACTCGCCAAGGACTGGCGCACCGACCGCTATCTGCGCCGGCTGGAGGCGATGATGATCGTCGCCGACAAGGATGTCTCGCTGGTCCTGACCGGCACCGGCGACGTGCTGGAGCCCGAGGCCGGCGTGATGGCGATCGGATCCGGCGGCAATTACGCGCTGGCGGCGGCGCGCGCGCTGGTCGATACCGACAAGGATGCCGAGACCATCGTCCGCCGCGCGCTCGATATCGCCGCCGACATCTGCGTCTATACCAACCGCAACGTGACCATCGAGACGTTGTGAGGCAGATGGCCGATGGCGTCTGCTTATGCCTTCCATCCGATGTCGCGGGATCATCTGCCGATGATCCGGCGCTGGCTGGAGACGCCTGAAGTGGTGCGCTGGTGGGGTGACCCGGACGAACAATATGAATTGGTCAGCGGGGATCTCGAGCATCCGGACATGGATCAATTCATCGTCGCGGCTGGCGACCAGCCGTTCGGCTATATCCAGTGCTACGCCCTGAGCACCTGGAACGAAAGTTTTGGGCCGCAGCCAGAGGCCACCCGCGGCATCGACCAGTTCATCGGCGAACCCGCGATGATCGGCCAAGGCCACGGCTCGGCTTTCATCCGGCAATTCACCGACGGCCTGCTCGTCATCGGGCATTCCGCGCATCGTGACCGATCCCGACCCGGATAACGCGCGCGCGGTTCGGGCCTACACAAAGGCCGGCTTTCAGAGAGAGCGCGTGATCGACACGCCTGACGGTCCGGCGTTGATGATGGTGCGCAACCCATGACGACATTGCAGCGCCACGCCCGCTTCGCCTCAAATCTGCTCCCTGGCAGTGGATGTTGATCGCAGCCGGCCTGATCGCGCTACAGGCCTCTATCCTGTACGCCGATGGGCCGTCACCCGATCTGCACCTGCGGCTACGTAAAACTCTGGGAAGGCGAGGTGTAACAGCTCGGAGAATTCGCAACACCTCACCGACTGGTACACCTTTTCCCACATCATTCATGGTTTCCTGCTCTACGCCGCGACCTGGTTGTTGCTTCCACGGCTTGCCTGGCCGGCGCGGCTGATCATCGCCATGCTGTTCGAAGGCAGCTTGGGAAATCGTGGAAAATTCCACCTGGATCATCGAGCGCTATCGGGCCGCGACCATCTCGCTGGACTATTTCGGCGACAGCATCGTCAATTCGGTCTCGGATACGCTGTCGATGGTCGTCGGACTTCCTGCTGGCGCGAAAGCTTCCGGTCGCGCTGACGATGCTGATCGCGCTGGCGTTCGAAATCCTGGTCGGACTTCACATCCGCGACAATCTGACCCTGAATATCATCATGCTGATCCACCCCTTTGACGCGATCCGGCAATGGCAGGCCGGGCCGCCGATCATCTGACCGTTATCGGAAGCGCTTGTTCCCGCCCCTTTTCGAACCTAGCTAGAGAGCCATGACCGACTTCTCTCCCCGTGAAATCGTTTCCGAACTCGACCGCTTCATCGTCGGCCAGGCCGACGCCAAGCGCGCGGTCTCGATCGCGCTGCGCAACCGCTGGCGGCGGCTGCAGCTCACCGGCAGCCTGCGCGAGGAGGTGCTGCCGAAAAATATCCTGATGATCGGGCCGACCGGCGTCGGCAAGACCGAGATCGCGCGGCGGCTGGCCAAGCTCGCCGGCGCGCCCTTCATCAAGGTCGAGGCCACCAAATTCACCGAGGTCGGCTATGTCGGCCGCGACGTCGAGCAGATCATCCGCGACCTGGTCGAGGTCGCGATCGCGCAGACCCGCGAGCGCAAGCGCAAGGACGTGCAGGCCCGCGCCCAGCTCGCCGCCGAGGACCGCGTGCTCGATGCCCTGGTCGGCGCCAATTCCAGCGCCGCGACGCGGGATTCGTTTCGCAGGAAGCTGCGCGCCGGCGAACTCAACGACAAGGAAATCGAGATCGAGACGCAATCCTCCGGCGGCATGCCGATGTTCGAAATTCCGGGCATGCCGGGAGCGCAGATGGGCGCGATCTCGATCGGCGACATCTTCGGCAAGATGGGCGGCCGCACCAAGACCCGCCGCCTCACCGTCGAGGGCTCCCACGAACTCCTGGTCAACGAGGAATCCGACAAGCTGCTGGATACCGACCAGCTGGTGCAGGAAGCGATCAACGCGGTCGAGAACAACGGCATCGTGTTTCTCGACGAGATCGACAAGATCTGCGTGCGCGACGGCCGCAGCGGCGGCGACGTCTCGCGCGAGGGCGTGCAGCGCGACCTGCTGCCGCTGATCGAAGGCACCACGGTGTCGACCAAGCACGGCGCGGTGAAGACCGACCATATCCTGTTCATCGCCTCCGGCGCGTTTCACATCGCCAAGCCGTCGGACCTGCTGCCGGAATTGCAGGGCCGGCTGCCGATCCGCGTCGAGCTGGAGGCGCTGACCCGCGACGACATGCGCCGCATCCTGACCGAGCCGGAGGCCTCGCTGATCAAGCAATATGTCGCGCTGATGCAGACCGAAGGCGTGACGCTGGACATCACCGACGAGCGCCATCGACGCGCTCGCCGACGTCGCGGTCGCGGTCAATTCGACGGTCGAGAATATCGGCGCCACGGCGGCTGCAGACCGTGATGGAACGCGTGCTCGACGAGATTTCCTTCGCCGCACCCGACCGCAATGGCGAGACCATCCAGATCGACGCCGACTATGTGCAGAAGCACGTCGGCGATCTCGCCAAGAACGCCGATCTGAGCCGGTTTATTTTGTAGAGTTTGTCGTCCCTGCGAACGCAGGGACCCCAGCGCGGGCGTAGCTCGTCGCGGCGGCGCGAGTTGCGTTTCCGCAGTGTGGCGACGTTTTCGCAACAACCAACGCCAGGGGTCACGGGTCCCGGCGTTGGCCGGGACGACGAGAGGCGCGTTGCGCGGCCGGCACCCGCCATGTGATAGTTCTCGCCTGATTGGATCCGTCTTGGGGCCGAATGAATCTGGCGTGTGTGGGAAAACCCTTGGCGGTTGATGCTGGCCGTCAATGTCGCGGTGATGATCGGGGTTTTCCTCCACAAGATCACGCTGCCGCCGTTCGTCCCCTATATCCATCTTTTGGTCGATTATCATTTCGGTTTTACAAAGCGCGCGCTGGTCGGCGCGATCGTCGGGCTGTTCACCGCGAAAGTGCCGGTATGGCTGGTGTTCGCGCTCGCCGGCGCAGCCTGGCTGGTGACGCTGGCGCTGTTTTTAGCGCTGTTCCGGCGCACTTTCGGTTTCGAGACGCGGCAGATGCCGCTGTTCGTGTTCATCGCGGGCTCGCCGTTCTTCCTCAAAAATTTCATGCACACGCTCGGCCATTTCGACATCTATGGCTGCGCGCTGGCGATTGGCCTGCTGCTGATGCCGGCGCGCTCGGTCTGCGTTCGTGCTGTGCGCGGCGCTGTTCTCGATGATCCTGGTCCTGGTCCATCACATCCATTTTCTGATGTATGTGCCGACCATCGCGGTGATCGTGGTGCTGCGCTATTATTTGCTGCAAGGCGTGACGCGGGCCAACGCGCTGGTTGGCACTGCCGCGGCTATCGCGGTCGTCGCGTTGTTTGTTGCGGCGCAATTCTGGGGATCGATGCCGGTTCCGGAAGCGGATTTCGTCGGCTATCTCAAAACCAGAATGGCCGATCCTGATCGTACCGACCTCCTGAGTTTTGCCTACATCTGGTATCAGCCGCTGTCGAAGGAATTTTACGACACCTGGCAACGGATGCCGTCGAACCTGCTGGGCGTGCCGGTGTTTGCCCTGCTGATCTGGCTGCATATGCCGCTGTGGCGATATTTTGCCGGGCTGATCCGCGCGCTGAGAGATGATCTGCATCGCCGCGTGGTCATATCAGCGCTCGTCGATGGTGAGCGCGGGCTATCTGATCATCTTCGCGACTGTGTTCGATTATTCGCGCTGGATCTCGAACTGGGCGGTCTGCATGTTCCTGATCCTGCACGCGGTCAAGACCCTGCCGGCTTCGCAGGAAGTGCCGCCGGTCGCGACTGATGACCGCAAGACCACCATCTTCGGCTGGATCGTCACGCTGATCCCGCGGGTCGGGATCGTGCGGCCGTTTTAGCCTGCGATGAACTTGACGCGACGCGTTCCCCGGATGCGGCGCAGCGCGCCGCCGCTTGCGGCGTGATGCGCTGCTGATCCGGGGTCCATTGCGTGGGTGGGTCCCGGATCTGCGGAGCAGCGTTACACGCTGCTCCGCGTCCGGGACACGAATTGACACCGATCGAGTGGGTTTAAATTCGCACCCGCCTGATCCGCACATAGAGCGCGCCCGCGCCGCCATGGCCGATATGGGCTTCCTCGAATCCGACCACCATGGCGCGGAATTCGGGCAAAGCCAGCCATTGCGGCACCGCGCGGCGCAGTACGCCGCGTTCGGTTTCGGCGCCGGTTTTGCCCTTGCCGGTAATGACCAGCACGAAGGTCAGGCCGTCGGCATGGGCGCGATGCAGGAAATCCCTGCAGCACGCGGTGGGCGCGGATCTGGGTCATGCCGTGCAGATCGAGCCTGGCGTCGATTTCCTTGCGGCCGCGCGACAGCTGCGAGCGCTCGCGGCGTCCGAGCGGCGCCAGCGGCGGCGGCGATGGCAGAGGCGCGGGTTTTGACCACGCGCACCATTTTGGCCGCTGGCGGCGGCGCGGCATGTGCGGCTTTTGTCACTGCCGGCGCTTCCGTTTCGCAAAGCCGCGCTTGGCGGCGCGGGGCTTTTTCCGCAGCGGTTTTGTCTGCTTGGCAACCGTCTCCCACAGCGCCCGCTCTTCCTCGCTCAGCGCGCGCTTGCGGCGCGGCGGATCGACCAGCTCCGGAATGGAGACGGGAACGCTTCATCGGCCGCCGCGTTCGCCGACGGCGACGGTGACGGCGCCGTTCATGGTCGCGGCTTGATGACCGGGCGCGCCTCCGGCAGCGGCACACTTGCCGTGGCGTCTGCCTGGACCGGCGCAGCGGAGGCCGCCTGCGCTGTGGCGGCCGGGGCGCTCTTCGCGATCCTTTAGCGGATCGGTTTGCGGAAACAGTTTTGCGATTCTCGCCGACGGCCTCGGATCGGGCAGCGGCATCTTGCGGCCGCGCGCGAGCGGATCGAGGCTTTTGGGCACCAGCATGACAAAACGCATATTGTGGCGCAGACGGCCCGATACCCGTCCGGCGTCGGCGCCGGCGCCGAAATAGAGATCGGCGCGCGCCGGGCCGGTGATCGCCGAACCGGTATCCTGCGCGATCATCAGGCGGCCGAAACGGCGTCTTCGACTGTTCCGATTCGATCGGGAGCTCGCCTTGAATAAAAAACGGCGTGCCATAGACATGCAGCGCCTTGTCGACCGCGATCGAGCGGCCCGGCGTCAGCGGCACGCCCTGCGCGCCGACCGCCTCGTCCTTGTCGGACAGCTGCACTTCGCGAAAGAACACATAGGCCCGGTTCTGCCGGCGCACTTCATTGGCGCCGTCCGGATTCTGCTCCATCCATTCCCGGATCTTCTGCATCGACATCTGCTCTTTCGGGAATGATGCCGCGGTCGATCAGGACGCGGCCGACCGCGGTGTAGGGATAACCATTATGCGCATCGTAATTGATGCGGATGGTCGAGCCGTCCTCGAGGCGGACCCGCGCCGAGCCCTGGATCTGCGAGAACAGCAGATCGGTCTGGCTCTTGAGCCAGCAGATTTCAAGGCCGCGGCCGGCGATCGCGCCGTCCTCGATCTGGCCGCGATCGTAATAGGGCACCAGCTTGCGGCGGCCGATCTTGCGGAACACCTCGCCCTTGTTGGGCAGGCTGACCGATTCCTGATTGTAGCCGCGAACGAACAGGTTGGAGGGCCGGCGATAGACCGGCACGGTGTAGACGTCGGTTCTCGTCCGCGAACCGTCGATCACGGGCTCGTAGTAGCCGGTGACAAAACCTGCATCCTCGCCAAGCCGGGAAATTTGCAGCGGCTGGAAATGCGCCTCGAAGAACGCCTTGGCCCTGGCGTTGTCGGTGATGTCGGCGGCGCGGGCGTCGCTGGCAGGGTTCGCGCAACGAGCCGCCCAGCGCCTTGTCGCCGGGCGGGCGCGGTCTGGCGCCGAGATCGCCTTGCAGCTGGCGCGGAAGGTCTTGAACGCCGCCAGATGATCGTCGTCGTTCCAGCCGGCGATATCGCTCCACGCCATCGGGGCGTATTGGGTGCCGCTGATCACAAGCGGAAAGGCGAGTTGCGGATAGGGCAGATGGCGCACATGCGAGCCGTCGGCGGGCATCGGCGCAAGCGACAGGCTGACCGCGATCGCGGCCACCGCTGCGGCGAGTTTCACGCCGCCTTTGGATTTGAAATTCCTGATGCCAGCTTGCAGCCCCCGCTGCAGGAACCTCAAGCAGGCGGCACTAGTGGGCGCTGCCCGTGCCAACCAGCTTCCAGTTCGGATCGCGTGAGGTGACGTCACGGGCAAATGTCCAAACATCGGTAATGTCGGCGACCTTGTCCGGGTTGCCGTCGACGATCGTGCCGGCCTTGTCGCGGGTGACCGAAATCATCTGCGACACGAAGCGGACGGTCAGCTGTGCCGACCGGTCCCGCGCCTCCGCGCCCACGAGCTCGGCCTTGTCGATCGAAACGAAGCGGGTTTCGGTCTTCTGCTCGTGCTTCTCGCGATCCTTGATCGCGGTCTCGAAGCTGTCATAGACCTCGGACGACAACAAATCCTTCAGCGCGCGGCGGTCGCCATTGGCGAAAGCCAGCACGATCATCTCATAGGCGCCGCGCGCGCCGCTGATGAAATGCCGGGGATCGAACGAGGAATCCTGCGCCGCGATGGCGTCCAGCCCCTGCGCCAGCGGCGTGCCGGTCTCGGCCATGCCCTTCCAGCGATCGGTCGGTGGAACCACGTCCGCGGTCGGCGCCAGCGGCGCCTGGTCGATCACCGCGCCCGGGATCGGCACCACATTGTTGTTGGGGTTATTGGCGTTATTGTCCTGGGCGCCCTGCACCACATTGCGCGCCGCGCGATCATAGGGCGGCCGCTCGCTCCCGGTGCGCTGTCCGAGGACACTGCGCAGGCGCAGGAAGATGAAGACCGCCAGCGCCAGGAAGATGATGGTGTAAATATCCACGTCGCATTCGCTTTCTGATTCTCAACGCCGGCAATCGGTCCGGCGATAGCGCGTTCCGCCCTCGCAAGGCCGGCAGAGATTATCGCATGGATTAGGTCCGCAGCATGTAGGCACGAAACTGTGCCCGGCCAATGGCGCGCCTGGCATGAATGGCCATGCCGGTGGAAACAGGCCGAGCCGGTGCCCTCGCCCGTTCGACCACGCCTGAATTGTAGCCGGTTTTCGGCCTGAGGGGAAACCCCTGTGATGCCCGGAAATCGCGCATATTCAACAATTTAGGGTACAGCCTCGTATACCCCTCCAGGCGGCATTTGAGGGTTTCGCGGCCCACCGCTGCCCTTAAGCTTACCTTGGAGCTTCCCTTGGGCTGGCAAGCACAAGCGGCCCCGATCGCCGTTAATTGTGCTGGCCGGTCGTCCTTGTGGAACAAGGCGCGGCTATGATAGCCACTCGCCCGACAGAGGCCCTTTCGCGCTTTCGAGCGAATTCAGACGCAAAACCGGTCCCTGCTCGCTTGAAAACGCATCCGGAGAGACTTCCATGACCAACGGCAACGGCACGCCCCCCGAGGCAGCCCCTCCTCCCCAGCTCAACGTGCTGGCGCAGTACACCAAGGATCTGTCGTTCGAAAATCCGAACGCCCCGGCCTCGCTGGGACCGCAGCCGCAGCAGCCGGCGATCAACATCCAGATCAACGTCAACGCCAACAATGTCGCCGAAAACGAATTCGAGGTGGCGCTGTTGATCGAGGGCAAGGCCGAAAACGGCGGCAAGGTGCATGTTCAGCTTCGACCTGCCTATGCCGGCGTGTTCCGGATCATGAACGTGCCGAAGGAAAACCTGCACCCGCTGGTCATGATCGAATGCCCGCGGCTGTTGTTCCCGTTCGCGCGCGAGATCATCGCGACCGCGGTGCGCGACGGCGGCTTCCCGCCGCTGATGCTCGATCCCGGTGGATTTCGTCGGCCTGTACCGCCAGAACATGGAGCGGCAAGCTGCCGCCCAGGCCGCGACCGCGCCAAGCCGAGCTAAGCGATAACGTTTTCAGGCGAAGTGGAGTCCGGTTCGCGTAAAGAAAACGCGTTAAAAGAAATCGAGCTCTGGCTTGCGGCCTTCTCGGCCGCGATCACGCCCCGATAAAATCGTTCCAGACCGGCTTGTCGCCCAGCGTGGCGACAAACGCCCGATGCGCGGCGCGGTCGGCTTCGCTGACCCGCGGCGCCAGCGGCTCGGGGCGCTGCCGCCGCGGCATTTCGCCGTGCCCGCCGACACGGGTGTCGCGAATTTCCGCCGCCAGGATCAACTGCGACTGCCGCGCCCCGATCAGATCGATATAGACCTCGGCCAGCAACTCGGCGTCGAGCAACGCGCCGTGCT
Organism: uncultured Alphaproteobacteria bacterium; assembly: GCA_963699465.1. Taxonomy (GTDB): domain Bacteria; phylum Pseudomonadota; class Alphaproteobacteria; order Rhizobiales; family Xanthobacteraceae; genus Bradyrhizobium. Next base: position 122,374 of record CAVOTZ010000018.1, on the reverse strand, counting down.
TGGTGCGGCGGGAATTGTCGATCGCATAGCGCGAGCAGAGATCGTCGAGGCGGTTCGACACGCCGGGATGCTTGCGCCGCGCCAGCAGCAGCGTGTCGACCAGCCGGTCGCGCGAAATCGCCGGCCGCTTGATGCGCTCGAGCTCGGCATTGATGAAGCTGATGTCGAACGAGGCGTTGTGGATCACCAGCGGCGCGTCGGCGATGAATTCCAGGAACTCGCTCGACCACATGCGGCAAACAGCGGCTTGTCGGCGAGGAACTCGCTGGAAAGCCCGTGCACCGCGAAGGCTTCCGCCGGCATGTCGCGTTCCGGATTGATGTAGACGGTGAAAGGTCTGCCCGGTCGGCATCCGGTTGAAGATCTCGACGCAGCCGATTTCGACCAGCCGGTCGCCGCGCAGCGGATCGAGGCCGGTGGTTTCGGTATCGAGGACGATTTCGCGCATGGTAAACCGGCAGGATCGCAGGAATGACGGAGCGCGGCGAATCAGGGTCGCCGCCGCGGCATCTTAGCAGCCTGGTCGCAGGATGTCGCGGATCCGGCCCGCACCGGATCGAGACCGTGCGAGGTATCCACCACGAAATCGGCGCGCCGGCGCTTTTCGGCGTCCGGCAGTTGCCGCGCCAGGATGGCGTCGAGCTTTTCCGCCGGTCATGTTGTCGCGCGCCAGGATCCGCTCGCGCTGCACTTCCGGCGAGGTCGTCACCACCACGACCGCATCGACCCGCTTCTCGCCGCCGGTCTCGTACAACAGCGGCACATCCACCACCGCGACCGGCGCGCCGGATCGTTCGGCGTCGTCGAGGAATTTCTGGTGGTAGGCGCGCAGCATCGGATGCACGATCCCCTCCAGCCGCTTCATCGCGGCGGCATCGTGCACCACCTGCGCCGACAGCTTGCGCGCGATCGACCTTGCCGCCCACGGTGGTGCCGGGAAACGCCGCCTCGATCGCCGGCGCCGCCTCGCCTTCATAGACCATGTGCACGGTGGCATCGGCGTCGTAGACGGGAACGCCGGCCTCCGTGAACAGTTTTGCGGTGGTCGATTTGCCCATTCCGATCGAGCCGGTCAGCCCAAGGATGATCATCGCCGCGCTGCCCACACCGGTCTCAAACCGCAAGCAGGCGTTCGCTGCGCAGGAACGCCAGCAACGGCAGCAGCGGCAACCCGAGAATGGTGAAATGATCGCCGTCGATCCGCTCGAACAAATGAACGCCGAGCCCCTCGAGCTGGTAGGCGCCGACGCTTGAGGTGACGGCCGCGCCCGCTTCATCCAGATAGGCCTCGATCTCCGCCGCGCTCAAGCCGCCGCATGGTCATGCGCGCGATGCTTACGGTCTTCGAACACTAGCTTGCCGTCGCGCGCCACCGCAACGGCGGAGTGCAGTTCATGGCTGTTGCCGGCCAGTGCGCGCAGCTGCTCGGCCGCCTGGGCACGGCCGGCGGGCTTGGAGAACAGCCGCTGCGCCAGCGCCAGGGTCTGATCGGCGCCGACGACCATCCGGCCGGGCTGGCGCGCCGACACCGCACAGCGCCTTCTGCGCGCGCCAGCAGCGCGGCGATCGTCGCCGGGCGTGACAAGGCCCGAGGCGCGCTGGATTTCGCGCTCGTCGATCTCGGCCGGCATGGCCTCGAAAGCGATGCCGGCATTGGCCAGCAGCGCCTGCCGCGCGCGGCTTTGCGAGGCCAGGATCAACGGATCTTTTCCGCGCCAGAGCGTCATTCGGCAAGCCGTTGCCGCTGCCGGTCGGCGAACAGTTTCAAGATCGCGGCCGCGGTTTCCTCGATCGACCGCCGGGTCACGTCGAGCTGCGCCCAATTGAATTTGGCGCTCAACTGCCGCGCGAACGCGACTTCGTCGGCGACCGCCTGGCGATCGATATAATCGTCATTGCCGGGACCGGCGCCCATGCTCGAGCAGCCGGTTCTGCCGGACCTGGATCAGCCGCTCCGGCGTGGCGTGCAGGCTGACCACCAGCGGCTTTTTCAGCGTTTCCAGCTGATGCGGGATCGCGATGCCCGGCACCAGCGGCACGTTGGCGGTGCGGACGCCGCGGTTGGCGAGATAGATCGAGGTCGGCGTCTTCGAGGTGCGGGACACCCCGACCAGCACCACGTCGGCCTCCTCCAGCCCTTCGACATGCTGGCCGTCATCATGCATCATGGTGTAGTTCAGCGCGTCGATGCGCTTGAAATATTCCGCGTTCAGCGTGTGCTGGGCGCCGACCCGGCCGATCGTCGCGGCGCCGAGATAGGCCTGGAACAACTGCATCACCGGGCCGATGATCGACAGGCTCGGAATGTTGATTTCCTTGCACTTGGCTTCCAGCCGCGCCGACCAGATCCTTCTCCAGCAGCGTGAACAGCACGATGCCCGGCGCTTCCTCGATTTCGTCGAGCACGCGGTCGAGCTGCTTCTGGCTGCGCACCAGCGGATAGACGTGTTCGACCGGCGTGACATTGGCGTATTGCGCGGCCACCGCGCGCGCCACCGTGATCAGCGTCTCGCCGGTCGAATCGGAGACCAGATGCAGGTGAAAATAATTGCCGGTCGTGGGCACGCGGGACCCTGTATATCCTGTGAATCGCTGTGGAGCTTACCTGAGAGAATCGGGGTCGGATCGGCGGCTCCGGTATAACCCGGCTTTTTCTTCACAGGCCTGTCAGAGGGAATAAGTCATTCCTGGTCCGGCAATGATAGTGAGGTTATGTGGACTTGTCTCTTGCATAAGCTGCGCCATCAGCGTGGCGCAAGCGCTTGAAGCCAGTCGCATTATTCGGATACGCGCGATCCATCGGCAAAACTGTTGATGGATGTGAACAAGCCCTGGAGAACTGCGGGACGGTTTTGCGTGGGCGCTAATCCACCGCTACTTAGACTCAAACCTAAGATTCTAAAATTATTGTTTTAGAAAAGGCGCTGCTTGCGGATATGTCTCCGTTCGAACGAGGTCATGCGTGCTCGGCAACGCCGATGCACCGCGAGACGTTCCAGCCCGGTCGGTGACGCGCAATCGTTCGACAAACGAGTGAGGTTGTTCCGAGTGTACGAGTGGATCAAGGCGCTGCACGTCATCGCGGTCATCGCCTGGATGGCGGGGATGCTCTATCTGCCGCGGCTGTTCGTCTATCATTGCGACGCCGAACCCGGCTCGAAGCAATCCGAAACGTTCAAGGTGATGGAACGGCGGCTGCTGCAGGCGATCATCAATCCGGCGATGATCGTGACCTGGCTGGCGGGGCTGTACCTCGCCTGGGCCGGGCATTGGTTCTCGGCGGGCTGGCTGCACGGCAAGCTGCTGCTGGTGCTGCTGCTGTCCGGCGTCCACGGCTTTTTTTCCCGCTGCGTCAAGGATTTCGCCGCCGACCGCAACCAGCGAAGTCAGAAATTCTATCGTATTATCAATGAGGTACCGACCGTTTTGATGATCGGGATCGTGATTTTGGTGGTGGTCAAGCCGTTTTGACGCCTGCGGTCGTCAACAGCAGCGAATCAGCATGTCCTTGCGGAAGCGCGAGTTCGATTTTCTATATTACTGAAGTCCCACCCCACGCAGGCGGATGTGGTTGCGCTTCGGCTTCCTCGTTGAGCCGGCCGCCACATCAGGTTTGAAGCCTCTCCGGCACTTTCCTCGCTCAGACCTGCGGACCTTCCTGATCTTGCGTCCGCATTTCCTTAAAGCCACCTTGCACCCCCTCCCCCTAGTTACTCCACAGGACCATCCCAATGCGGGAAATGAAACTTCAAGACCTCAAATCCCAAACGCCGGCCGAGCTGGTCTCGTTTGCGGAAGAAAAAGGGGTCGAAAACGCCAGCACCATGCGCAAGCAGGAGCTGATGTTCGCCATTCTCAAACAACTCGCGATCCAGGAAACCGACATTATCGGCGAAGGCGTCGTCGAGGTTCTCTCCGACGGTTTTGGCTTTCTGCGCTCGCCGGATGCCAATTATCTGCCGGGACCGGATGACATCTACGTCTCGCCTTCGCAGATCCGCCGCTTCGGGCTTGCGCACCGGCGACACCATCGAAGGCCACATTCGCAGCCCGAAGGAAGGCGAACGCTATTTTGCGCTGCTGAAGGTCAACACGCTGAATTTCGAGGACCCGGAAAAATCCAAGCACAAGGTCAATTTCGACAATCTGACGCCGCTGTTTCCCGATCAGCGTTTCCGGCTCGAACTCGAAGACCCCACCCGAAAAGACCTTTCTGCAAGGGTTATCGACATCGTCGCCCCGATCGGCAAAGGCCAGCGCGCGCTGATCGTGGCGCCGCCGCGCACCGGCAAGACCGTGCTGATGCAGAACATCGCGCATTCGATCACGGCCAATCATCCGGAATGCTATCTGATCGTGCTTTTGATCGACGAACGGCCGGAAGAAGTCACGGACATGCAGCGCTCGGTGAAGGGCGAGGTGGTTTCATCGACCTTCGATGAGCCGGCGGTGCGCCACGTCCAGGTCGCCGAGATGGTGATCGAGAAGGCCAAGCGTCTGGTCGAGCACGGCCGCGACGTGGTGATCCTGCTCGACTCGATCACGCGCCTCGGACGCGCCTACAACACCGTGGTGCCGTCATCCGGCAAGGTGCTGACCGGCGGCGTCGACGCCAATGCGTTGCAGCGGCCAAAGCGTTTCTTCGGCGCCGCGCGCAACATCGAGGAGGGCGGTTCGCTGACGATCATCGCGACCGCGCTGGTCGATACCGGCAGCCGCATGGACGAAGTGATCTTCGAAGAATTCAAGGGCACCGGCAATTCCGAACTGATTCTCGATCGCAAGGTTTCCGACAAGCGCACCTTCCCGGCGATCGATATCTCGCGCTCCGGCACCCGCAAGGAAGAGCTGATCACCGATCCGCAGCTGCTCAAGAAGATGTATGTGCTGCGCCGGATCCTCAATCCGATGGGCACCATGGATGCGATCGACTTCCTGCTCGACAAGCTGCGCAACACCAAGAACAACTCGGAATTCTTCGATTCGATGAATACCTGAGCTGGTTTCCAGGTTTTGGAGAGGGCGCCCGGTCGCAAGCCGGGTGCTTTTTCGTGGCCTGCGACGAAGTCTATTGCTGCAGTTATGCTGCACCATGGGTGCAGCATAACGACTACGGCGCGACTCGTAGCCCGCGCTGCAACTATCTGAAATCGTTGTGATTTACGGAATTTGACGAAATTAGCTCGGGATTCGGGTCCGATTTCGCAGCAAAAATGCTGCGGCAATGCTGCAGCAGATCGAGACCGGATTTGATGTTCAGTCGCCCAGATGCGGATTTCGGCGGCGGGCTGTTCGCATCAGCAACGATCCGACGACGAGCCAGGTGGTGGTGGCGACCGCAATCATCGATAGATGCGTATGCGACCCGCTGCGCAGATAGGGCCCCATCGCGTCGAAGCCGAAAATGTCGAAAAAGGCGATGCAGCCCAGCATGATAAGGCCTGTACCGAACAGCAAGGACGGCCACTTGGTCATGGGTCGCTCCATTGGTCGCACGGCCGGCGGTACGACGTAAACCGGCCGTGGGATGGGTCGTGGCTCGGCCCCATCTGGTTCAACTTGCCACGGGCATATGTGATTTGCCGCACCCTGGGCCGCGCCAAATGCTGCGGCAATTGTGCGGCGCACAATAGCAAATGTCTCAGGGGCGGTTTGCCACCTGGCGGGCATCCGCCGGGCCCGGGATTTGTTTTGCCTGGCGCGGGACTTGGCGGCAAATAGGCGATGCATCCGCGGGACCAGACCATTTTTGCACTTTCGTCAGGACGGCTGCCGAGCGCGATCGCCATCGTTCGGGTGTCCGGTCCGCAAGCCGTGACCGCGCTGACGTCGCTGGCCGGCAAGGTTCCTCAGCCGCGGCAAGCGACCCGGGCGCTGCTGCGGGACGGGCAGGGCGAACCGATCGATGATGCGGTGGTGCTGTGGTTTCCGGGACCGGCGAGCGCCACCGGCGAGGACGTTGCCGAGTTTCATGTCCATGGTGGACGCGCGGTGCTGGCATCGCTGTTCGCCGCGCTATCGGGGCTGGCGGAGATGCGGGCCGCGGAGCCTGGAGAATTCACCCGGCGCGCCTTCGAGAACGGCAAGCTCGATCTGACCGAGGCCGAAGGTCTCGACGATCTGATTCACGCCGACACCGATCGGCAGCGCCGTCAGGCGCTTGCGACAGTTGAAGGGGCTGCTTGGCGACCGGGCGCGCGACTGGCGCGCGCAGATCATCGAGGCCTCGGCGCTGATCGAAGCCGGCATCGATTTTTCCGACGAGGGCGACGTGCTCGGCCGAACTGATCGCGCCGGCGCTGCCAAAGCATCATGGCGCTGCTGGACGAGATCGAAGAAGTGCTGGCGGCACAGGGCAAGGCCGAACGGCTGCGCGACGGGCTGGTGGTTGCGATCGCCGGGCCGCCGAATGTCGGCAAGTCGACGCTGATCAATCAGCTGGCGCGGCGTGAGGTCGCGATCGTCTCGCCGCATGCCGGCACCACGCGCGACGTGATCGAGGTGCAGCTCGATCTCGACGGCTATCCGGTGACGGTGATCGATACCGCCGGCATCCGCGAGACCGACGATCCGGTCGAGCAGGAAGGCGTGCGGCGCGCCCGGGCGCGGGCGGCGAGAAGCCGACCTGGTGCTGTGGCTGGTCGATCGGCCGGCGGGCAGCGCGTGACCACGATTCGGCGACGCCGTTATGGATCGTGCGCAACAAGATCGATCTCGATTCACGGATATCGACTGAGACAGCGATCGAAGCGACGGATTCGCCGCCGTCGGCTGGCCTGTGGGGTGAGCCGGGCAGGGCCGAGTTCGAGATTTCGGCCGCCCGCGGCGACGGCGTCTCCGGAACTGATCTCGGCTTTGGTCATTTTTGCGCAAGAGTTTTTCGGGCGGGGCGAGGGCGGCTTGATCGCGCGGGAGCGGCAACGGGATTTGCTGCGGCAGACGGCCGGCGCGTTGCGGCGCAGCATTGCCATGTTCGAGCACGGCGAGGAGTTCGCGGCCGAGGATTTGCGCGCGGCGGCTTTTGCCTTGGGACGGCTGCTCGGCCGGGTCGATGTCGAGGACATCCTGGACGTGATCTTTCGGGAGTTTTGCATAGGTAAGTAATGAATATTTATTTATTTTTATATTCATTTCTATGGAACTGTTTCACGTGAAACAACGGCAAGGAACCGTGCCAAAAGCTCGCCGTTTCACGTGAAACATGGCCCATCGCCGAAATTCGACTTCCGGCTTTCGCGCTCTCGAGATAGAAGATCGCGCATGAGCGCTCGCCTCCACATCCTTCGACGTCATCGTCATCGGCGGCGGCCACGCCGGCTGCGAGGCCGCGAGCGCCGCGGCGCGCATGGGCGCCAGGACGGCGCTGGTCACCCACCGCTTCGCGACCATCGGCGCGATGTCCTGCAACCCCGCCATCGGCGGGCTCGGCAAGGGCCATCTGGTCCGCGAGATCGATGCCCTGGACGGGCTTGATGGGCCGGGTCGCGGATGCCGGCGGGATCCAGTTTCGCATGCTCAATCGCCGCAAGGGCCCGGCGGTCCGGGGGCCGCGAGCCCAGGCCGACCGCAAGCTCTACGCCGCGGCGATGCAGGCTGCGATCACGGAGACCGCCAACCTCGGCGTCATCGAGGGCGAGGCCGACGATCTGATGATGTCGAACGGCCGGGTCACCGGCGTTCGCCTGGCCGATGGCCGCGAATTGCCGGCGGGCGCGGTCGTCATCACCACCGGCACCTTCCTGCGCGGGCTGATCCATCTCGGCGAGAAGAACTGGCCGGCGGGCCGGGTCGGCGAGGCGCCGGCGCTGGGGCTTTCGACCTCGTTCGAGCGCGCCGGCTTCACGCTGGGGCGGCTGAAGACCGGCACGCCGCCGCGGCTCGATGGCGCCACCATCGACTGGTCGGCGGTGGAGATGCAGCCCGGCGACGATCCGCCGGAGCCGTTTTCGGTGATGACCGACCGGATCACGACGCCGCAGATCCAGTGCGGCATCACCCGCACCACGCCGGCGACCCACGAGGTGATCCGGGCCAACGTGCATCGCTCGCCGATGTATTCCGGCCAGATCAAGAGCAGCGGGCCGCGCTATTGCCCCTCGATCGAGGACAAGATCGTCCGCTTCGGCGACCGCGACGGACATCAGATTTTTCTCGAGCCGGAAGGCCTCGACGACTCCACGGTCTATCCGAACGGCATTTCGACCTCGCTGCCGGAAGAGGTGCAGCTTGCGATCCTCGCGACCATTCCCGGCCTGGAGCGGGTGCGCATGGTCCGCCCCGGCTATGCGATCGAATATGATCATGTCGATCCGCGCGAGCTCGATCCGACCCTGCAGACCAGGCGCCTGCCGGGCCTGTTCCTGGCCGGACAGATCAACGGCACCACCGGCTATGAAGAAGCCGCCGCGCAGGGACTTGTCGCGGGCCTGAACGCCGCTCTGGCCGCCGGCGGCGCCGATCCGATCGTGTTCGACCGCGCCGACGGCTATCTCGGCGTCATGATCGACGATCTCGTGACCCGCGGGATCACCGAGCCCTATCGCATGTTCACCTCGCGGGCCGAATACCGGCTGACGCTGCGGGCGGACAATGCCGATCAGCGCCTGACCGACAAGGGAATTGCGCTGGGCTGCGTCGGCAAGCGCGCGCGACGCTGCGCCATCGGCGCCAAGATGGCGGCGCTGGAGGCCGCGAAAGCGTTGGCGAAAGTCGCTGACGATCACCCCGAACGAGGCCGCCAGGCACGGCCTGGCGCTCAACCAGCGACGGCCAACGCCGCTCGGCGTTCGAGCTGTTGGCCTATCCCGAGATCGGCTGGCGCGAGATTGCGCGGTATCTGGCCGGAGCTGTCGGCCATTGACCCAGCGATCGCGGTCCATCTCGAGATCGACGCCAAATACGACGTCTATCTCAAGCGCCAGACCGCCGATGTCGATGCCTTCCGGCGCGATGAAGGGCTGCTCCTGACCGATATCGATTACGCCGGTGCCCGGGCTTTCCAACGAAGCCCGCTCGAAGCTCGAGGCGGCGCGGCCGCGGACGGTGGGGCAGGCGGGTCGGCTCGATGGCCTGACGCCGGCGGCGCTCGGAATTCTGGCGGCCTATCTGCGCAGGCGAAGCGCGGCGGAAGCGTTTCGACGGCGCACGCGCGTGAGAGCTGTTTCACGTGAAACAACGCCGGGCACGGCTGCGCCAATACCGTTGACTGGCGGACCGGTGCAGACGTCCAAGTCAGTCCTGACGGCGGCTCGACGAAGCCGCATGAGCTCAGCACCTCAGGATGACGCCGCTCATGCGGATAGCTCGATGGCCCAAAACTCGCAAAACAGAACCTGTCGCCGATCCCCGCCGCTCCGACAAGGCGGCGGCGCTGGCGCTGACACCTGTTTCACGTGAAACAGAGGCGCGGCTCGATCGCTATGTCGAGCTGCTGCTGGAATGGCAGGCCAAAACCAATCTGGTTGCGCCCTCGACGCTTCCGAATCTGTGGACCCGGCATATCTCGGATTCGCTGCAGCTTCTGACGCTGGCCCCGGCCGCCAAGGTCTGGGCCGACCTCGGCAGCGGCGGCGGCTTTCCCGGCATGGTGCTGGCCTGCGCCCTGGCCGAGATGTCCCGGCGCCATGGTCCATCTGGTCGAACGCAATGCCAAGAAGGCCGCCTTTCTGCGCGAAGCGCTGCGGGTTACCAACGCGCCAGGCACCGTTCATCTGGCGGACATCGGGGATAGTGTGGATAGAATGGTGGGCCGGGTCGATTGCGTCACCGCCCGCGCGCTTGCTCCGCTACACCAGCTCATCGGTTTCGCCGAACCGCTGGTCGAGGCAGGGCGCAAAGGCCCTGTTTCTCAAGGGCCAAGATGTAGAGGCTGAATTGACCGAAGCCACTAAATATTGGAATATCAGATACCGCACTACATTCCAGCCGCACCGGCGGACACGGCTGGATCGTCGAACTCGATCAGATCGAGCGGCGCGATTATTCCGCCAACAGCCGATGGCATCCCGCGCATGACCGTAATTGATCAGATTTATCAAGAGGATAGGGCGCCGTCTCCGCCCGGCCATCCGCGCATTCTGGCGCTCGCCAACCAGAAGGGCGGCGTCGGCAAGACCACCACCGCGATCAATCTCGGCACCGCGCTGGCCGCGATCGGCGAGCGCGTGCTGATCGTCGATCTCGATCCGCAGGGCAACGCCTCGACCGGTCTCGGCATCGACCGCCGCAGCCGCAACTGCTCGACCTATGACGTGCTGATCGGCGAAGCGCCGCTGCGCGAAGCGGTGGTGCCGACCGCGGTGCCGCGGCTGCACATCGCGGCTTCGACCATGGATCTTTCCGGCCTCGAACTCGAATTGGGCCACGACCCGCGACCGCGCGTTCCGGCTGCGCGACGCGATCGCGGCGCTGAACACCAACGCGACGCCCGACACCGATTACACCTATGTGCTGATCGATTGCCCGCCGTCGCTCAATCTTCTCACCGTCAACGCGATGGCGGCGTCGGATGCGATCCTGGTGCCGCTGCAATGCGAGTTCTTCGCGCTGGAGGGCCTGTCGCAATTGCTGCAGACGGTGGAGCAGGTGCGCTCGACCCTCAATCCCAATCTGTCGATCCACGGCATCGTGCTGACCATGTTCGACTCGCGCAACAATTTGTCGAACCAGGTCGTCGCCGATGTCCGGCAGTTCATGGGCAGCAAGGTCTACAACACCATGATCCCGCGCAACGTGCGCATCTCCGAGGCGCCGTCCTACGGCAAGCCGGTGCTGGTGTACGATCTCAAATGCGTCGGCAGCGAAGCCTATCTGAAGCTCGCGACCGAAGTGATCCAGCGCGAGCGCGAGCTGCGCACGCATTGAGATGGTTCGCGTAGGGTGGGCAAAGGCGTCTTCGCCGTGCCCACCATCTTCGCGGCGATGTGTTGGTGGGCACGCTTCGCTTTGCCCACCCTACGACCAAGAAAAATATCGGCGTCCAATTCGGAGTAGTTGCGTGAATCCAAGGGAGCTGGCGATGGCCGACGAAGCGCGTTCGCGACTGGGCCGCGGTCTTGCAAGTCTGATCGGCGATGTCGGCGGCGAGGCCGCGCATCTGGAGCGGCCGCGCGCCCAGCGCAAGGTGCCGATCGAATTCCTGCAAGCCCAATCCGCGCAATCCGCGCCGCGATTTTTCCGAAGCCGAACTCGGCGAGCTCGCCGATTCGATCCGGCAGCACGGCGTGATCCAGCCGATCGTGGTGCGCGCCGGTCAAGGGCGCCGCCGACCGCTTCGAGATCATCGCCGGCGAACGGCGCTGGCGCGCCTCGCAGATCGCCGGCCTGCACGAAGTGCCGATCGTGCCGGTCGATGTCAGCGACAGCGACGCGCTGGAGATCGCGATCATCGAAAACGTGCAGCGCGAAGACCTCAATGCGATGGAAGAGGCGCAGGGCTATCACGCGCTGGTCAACGAATTCAAACGCAGCCAGGACGAGATCGCCAAGATCGTCGGCAAGAGCCGCAGCCACGTCGCCAACATGATGCGGCTGACCAAACTGCCGGCCGAGGTGCAGGCCTATATCGCCTCGGGCCAGCTGTCGGCCGGCCACGCCCGCGCGCTGATCGGCGTGCCCGATCCGGCCGCTGCCGCCAAGCGCATTGTCGAGGAAGGCCTCAACGTGCGCCAGGCCGAGGCGCTGGCGCATGTCGAGGGCGTGCCGGTGCGCAAGCCGCAGAAGGCGCGCGGCGGCAAGGTGGCGAAGGACCCCGACACGGTGGCGCTGGAGAAGCGGGTCAGCGACGCGCTCGGCCTCGAGGTCAACGTCGAACACCGCGATCCCGGCGGCACCGTCGCACATCCGCTACCGCGACCTCGATCAGCTCGACGAGATCGTGCGGCGGCTGGACAGCACCGGCTGAAGTTCGTCATCCGGGCCTGCGCCGTCTCGCTCGCGCCGCATAACGACAGCGTGTTCAAACTTTCGCGCTACCCTCGCCGCTTCGCATTCACCGCAATCGACAGCAGCGTGCGCTGCGCGATCACGGCGGCGAGCGAGGCCTGCTTGCGCATGTCCAGTGCGGCGGCCGCGAGCTGCTCGATGACCGCCACCAGCCGCGCCGCGCTGAAATTGCGCAGCGCGGTTTCGACATTGGCCTTGCGGGAAAAATGCAGCCGCGGAAAGCCGCTGTCGAGCAAGGTCGAGACCGGCGTTCCATCGGCCGACGGCGAGCGCGGTCTTGTGCAGCCAGGCCGCCTGGCGCTGGGCGGCGGAAATGATCATGCCGGGATAGGTGCCGGCGACCATGGCCTTGGCGAATTCGGTTTCGACCAGTTCCGGCCTGCCGGCGAACGCGCCGTCGACGATCGGATCGATCTTCAGTTCCGACGCATCGGCCACCACCGCCATGACATCCTCGAGCGTGACCTCGCCCTTGCCATGGGCATAGAGCGTGAGTTTGCGCAGTTCGTTGCGCGAGGCCTGGCGGTCGCCGCCGAGCAAGGCGATCAGCGACGCGCGCGCGTCGGCCGCGATGCGCAGGTTTGACGACCCGCAATTCATCGTCGATCAGTTTTGCCAGGTCGCGCTCGCCGTCGGGATAGCAGGCGATCGCGACCGCGGTCTTGGCGCGTTCGCAGGCCTTGCGCAGCGGCAATTTCCGCGCCGCAGCTCGCCGGCCTCGATGACGATGCGGCAATCCTTGAGCGGCGCATCGGCCAGCGTGTCGATGCCGCTGGCAAAGCTGCGCGAGCCGGCGCGGACCCGGATGGCGCGGCGGCCGCCGAACAGCGGCACCGTCATCGCTTCATCGACCAGCCGCGACGGCTCGGCCGACAAGTTCGTCGCCATCCAGCCGGACCAGCGAAAACGGATCGTTGGGATCGTCGACCGCGGATGCCAGCAGCGCATCGGCGCGCTCGCGCACCAGGCCCGCATCGGGACCGTAAAGCAGGATGATCGGACGGCCGGGATCGGGCCGGGCCAGGAAAGCGTCGATGTCCCTTCCTCGAAGCGCGACCACGAGCAGACCTTTGGAAGCTTAGTTCGCGTTCTTGGTCCGGGAAACGGGTGCGGCGTCCGGCATCGGGCCGGCGGCAGCCTGGGCTTCCGCGGCCGCGGTGGTGGCGAAGAAATAACGACGCCAGCCGGGTCCTGGATGTGTTCGGCGATTTCCTCGGCGGCGCGATCCTCGGCATCGCGGAAGGCGCGGGCGCGGGCGAAACGCTGGTAGCTGCCGGGGATGTCGTAGGAGACGCGCGAGAAGGTCGTGCCGGTCATCACCGATTTGTTGGCGGCGATCTCGACCAGATTGTACTGCGCATCGATGCCGAACGTTTCGCTGGTCGGGCAGGCGCGGTGTTGGGGTCGATGATCAGCGAGGAGCGGCTGGACGTGAACTTGAGCATCCAGCCGGTAGAGCGGCGGCGCGCCGACGGCGGCGCCGTAGAGCTTGAACGCCAGCGCGTTGCGGATCTCGACCTGGATCCGCGCTTCGCGCGACGCGTTGGGCTTGTCGACCGGCGGCAGCGTCCACCGTCAGCAGCTTGTCGCGCAGGCCGGTGTGCCGTCGGCGTGTTCGGCATACATCGGCTGGAAGCAGCCGGCGGTCAGTGCCGCCAAGCGCGGCGACGGCCAGAAGCCGAACGGCGATGCGGAGCCTAGCCAACGACATTCACGATCCTCTTGGGAACAATGATCACCTTGCGGACGGCCTTGCCGCCCAGGGCCTGTTTTACCGCATCGAGCGCCAAAACGGCAGCCTCAATTTCCGGATTCTGGGCATCGCTGGCCACCGTGACCTCGCCCCGTTTCTTGCCGTTGACCTGGACCACCAGCGTCACGGTGTCTTCAACCAGCAAATCGCGTTCGATTTGCGGCCAATTGGCCTCCGAAACCAGGCCGGGCTGCCCCAGCACCTGCCAGCATTCCTCGGCCAGATGCGGCATCATCGGCGCGAACAGTTGAACCAGGATGACGGCGGCCTCGCGGACCGCCCAGGCCAGATCCGGCGCCGGCTGCGCCCTCGCCGCGCCAGCACGTCCGCCGAGCGCATTGGCGAATTCGCGGATATAGGCCAGACAGACGTTGAAATGCAGCTTTTCGATGCCGGCGGAGACCTTGTCCAGCGCGCCATGGGCGGCCTTGCGCAGCGCCAGCGCGTCCGCGCCGAACGATCGCCGGCCGGGCCGCCGGCGCGGCTTTGGCGAGTCGCGCGGATTCGTTGACCAGCCGCCACAGCCGCTGCACGAAGCGCGAGGCGCCCTGCACGCGTTCGTCGCTCCAGATCACGTCGCGGTCCGGCGGCGAATCCGACAGCATGAACCAGCGCGCGACGTCGGCGCCGTAGGTCGCGATGATGTCGTCGGGATCGACGGTGTTGCGCTTCGACTTCGACATCTTCTCGATCGGGCCGATCGCGACTTCTTCGCCAGTTGCCGGTCAGGACTGGCGCGGCGGCCGTTGCCGCCGGTCTCGACGCTCGACCTCGGCCGGCGTGACAAAGCTGCCGTCGGCCTTTTGATAGGTCTCGTGCACCACCATGCCCTGGGTGAACATGCCGGCGAACGGCTCCTCCATGCCGATATGGCCGGTGGCCTTCATCGCGCGGGTGAAGAAGCGGCTGTAGAGCAGATGCAGGATCGCGTGCTCGACGCCGCCGATATATTGATCGACCGGCATCATCCGGTTGGCCACCGCAGGCGTGGTCGGCGCCTTGTCGTTCCACGGATCGGTGAAGCGCGCGAAATACCAGGACGAATCGACGAAGGTGTCCATGGTGTCGGTTTCGCGCAGTCGCCTTGCCGCCGCATTGCGGGCAGGCGACGTGCTTCCAGGTCGGATGATGGTCGAGCGCGTTGCCCGGCTTGTCGAAGCTGACATCTTCGGGCAGCACCACCGGCAGATCCTTGTCGGGCACCGGCACCACGTCGCATGTCGCGCAATGGATCACCGGGATCGGGCAGCCCCAATAGCGCTGGCGCGAGATGCCCCAGTCGCGCAGCCGGAAATTCACCTGCCGCTCGCCGACCGGCATGTTGCCGCGGACTTCGGCCTCCAGCCGTTTGGCGACCTCCTGCTTGGCCTGCTCGATGGTCATGCCGTCGAGGAAGCGCGAATTGATCATGCGGCCGTCGCCGTCATAGGCGGTGTCGGTGATGACGAAGGTTTTCGGATCCTGGCCCTCGCGGACAGACCACCGGCGTATTGCCGAGGCCGTATTTGTTGACGAAATCGAGGTCGCGCTGGTCGTGCGCGGGGCAGCCGAAGATCGCGCCGGTGCCGTATTCCATCAGCACGAAATTGGCGACATAGACCGGCAGCTTCCAGTTCGGGTCGAACGGGTGGATCGCCCGGATGCCGGTATCGAAACCCTGCTTCTCGGCGGTGTCGATGATTTCCTGCGCGGTGCCGATGCCGTTTCACTCGGCGATGAATTCCGCCAGCTTCGGATTCTTCGCGGCCGCGGCCTGCGCCAGCGGATGATCCGGCGCGATCGCCATGAACTTGGCGCCGAACAGCGTGTCGTGCCGGGTGGTGAAAATCTTCAGCTCGGTTTCGCCGGCCGGCGAGGTGGCGGGATCGAGCGCGAAGCGCACCAGCATGCCTTCGCGAGCGGCCGATCCAGTTGCGCTGCATCAGCCGCACCTTGTCGGGCCAGCGGTCCAGCGTGTCGAGCGCGTCCAGCAGCTCCTGCGAATAGCGGGTGATCTTGAACACCCACTGGTTCATCTCGCGCTGCTCGACGACGGCGCCGGAGCGCCAGCCGCGGCCGTCGATCACCTGCTCGTTGGCCAGCACGGTCATGTCGACCGGATCCCAGTTGATCTTGCGCTTCTCGCGCTCGGCGAGGCCGGCGCGCAGGAAATCCAGGAACATCTTCTGCTGATGCTTGTAATAGCCGGGATCGCAGGTCGCGAACTCGCGCGCCCAGTCCAGCGACAGCCCGATCGACTGCAGCTGCTTCTTCATCGCCGCGATATTGTCGTAGGTCCACGCCTTCGGCGCCACCTTGCGCTCGATCGCGGCGTTTTCCGCCGGCAGGCCGAACGCGTCCCAGCCCATCGGGTGCAGCACGTTGAAACCCTTGGCGCGCATGAAGCGCGCCAGCACGTCGCCCAGCGTGTAGTTGCGGACATGCCCGATATGGATGCGCCCGGACGGGTAGGGGAACATCTCCAGCACGTAATATTTCGGCCGCGGATCGTCGTTCTTGGAGGCGAAGATCGCCTCTTCGTCCCACTGGCGTTGCCAGCGCGGCTCGGATTCGCGTGCGTTGTAGCGTTCGGAGGTCATGAAATCGCAGGGCTTTTTGGGGCCTCGAGGCCGTTTTGCGGAAGACGGCGGACTAGGCCACAAAAGCGGCTGCGGGGTCAACGGGTTGGAGGGTCCGCTGGACCAGCCGTTTCGATCACTTTATCAGCTTCGGCAAGGAGGAACGCCGCCGCTCAGCTCGCGATCGCCATCGAGCCGCCGTCGTGATCCGGACAAAGCCGTGCTCGACCACGGCGTTGCGGCCGCGGTGCTTGGCGGCATAGAGCGCGGCGTCGGCGGCCTCGATCAGATCGCCCGGCCGCTGGCTGTCGTTGGGCTTGCTGGTGGCGACGCCGACGCTGACGGTGACGATCTGATGCATGCTGGTGGCGTGCGGCATGGCCTGGCTCAGAACCGCCTGGCGCACCTCTCGCCGATCTCGAGCGCGCGGGCGGCGTCCGTGTTGGGCAGCAGCAGGCAGAATTCCTCGCCGCCATAGCGGCCGGCAAAGCCCAGGAGTCTCGGCGGCGATCCCGGCCAGTGTTTCGCCGAGCTTCGTCGAGGCAGGCGTCGCCTTCGGGATGGCCATAGGTGTCGTTGTAAAGCTTGAAGTGATCGACGTCGATCATCAGCAGCGACAGCTCGCTGTCATATTGCTGCGCCTTCATCCATTCGAAGTCGAGCCGGCTCTGGAAGCCGCGGCGGTTGGCGAGGCCGGACAGCATGTCGATCGAGGCCATCACCGTCAGCCGGTCGTTGGTCGCGATCAGTTCGCGCTCGCGTTCGACCGAGTTGCGCCGCCATGGCGTTGAAGGCGCGGGCCAGCGGAACGAATTCGGCCGGCAGGCGGTTGCGTCGCGGCGCGCGCCGACCAGTCGCCCTGGCCGAAGCGCTTCGCCATCGCCGCCATCATCTCGATCGGCTGGATGATGAGCTTCTCGGCGGCGACCAGCGCGCCGAGCAGCACGAACAGGCAGACGAAGCCGAGCTGCAGATAGGCGGTGCGAATGTCGCGATTGATCGCCGCCGACACCTTGGTTTCGTCGATGCTGACGATCAGGCGCGCGATTCGGTGCCGGGAATGCGCGCAAAGTTGACGACGCGCCGCGAGCCGTCGGCGGCGGTGAAGGACAGCGATCCTTGTCGCTTGTCGGAACCGATCGCCTTGTCGGCGACCGCGGCCAACAGCGGGATCGAATCCAGCGACCTGGCCGATCATGCTGGCCTGATCCGCCGGCGCGGCCAGCACCGTTCCGGTCGCTGTCGATCAGCACCGCCGAAATGCCCGGCCGGCCGCCGAGATTGCCCATGATCTTCGACATCCAGTCGAGACTGATGCCGGCGACGATGACGGAATCGGCGTCGTCGCGCGATCGCGGATACCGGATAGGCCGCCATCATGATCGGCCTGGTCGGTGGCGATGGCGAACAGGAAGTCGCTGACGACGAAATCGCGGGTCTCGCGGCGCCTTCTTCAGATAGCTCGCGGCCGCTGAGATCGAGCCCGACCAGATCGTGGGCGCGTCGCGCATTGCACGTGACCGTCGCCGCCGACGATCATCAGGCTCGAGATCCAGGGCAGGTTGACCGGCAGGCTGGCGCGCAGGATATCGCAGCTGCGGCCGACGCCACCCGCCGAAGCGCGGATATAGGCGGCCGACTTCAGCATGGTCTCGACCGACGAGATGACTTCGCGCTGGGTGTCGGCGCTGTGCTGCGCCAGCTCGGAGAATTCCTGGGAGGCGCGGCGCGATCTGCTTGGCGCGGGTGTCCTCGAGCGAACGGGCGCGGTCGAGCATCAACGGCGCCACCAGAATCAGCGCCAGCAGTGCCAGCCGCGCCCGGATTCCGAGGAGCTTCTTGAGTTTCGCTCTTTTGCGGTTGAATGTGAAACGTGACATCTTCGGTCCCCTGCCCCGACATGCAACCTAGTGGCAAGGGTTCAAGAAGCCTTTCCCGAACTCGGTAAAATTCGACTTACCTCCGTAAATCTACCATCGGCTGACTGTCATGGCGCCTGAAAATGCTGCTCCGATAACCCCGTCTTTACCAAGCGCGCTCGCCGCGGTGGAGGACGAGATCCTGCGCGCCTGCCAGCAAGCGCGGCCGCGATCGCGCGTCGGTGACGCTGATCGCGGTGTCCAAGACATTCGACGCCGAGGCGATCACGCCGGTCATCGCGGCCGGACAGCGCGTTTTCGGCGAAAATCGCGTGCAGGAAGCCAAGGCCAAATGGCCAGGGTTAATGTCGGCTTACCCGGGTCATGGCGCTGCATCTGATCGGGCCGCTGCAATCCAACAAGGCGAAGGAAGCGGTGGCGCTGTTCGACGCCATCCATTCGGTCGACCGTCCGAGCATTTGCGAAGCGTTAGCCAAGGAAATCAATAAGCAAATCGTTCCAAAAACGGCGGCCGGAATTGTTCGTGCAGCTCAATACCGGCGAGGAGCCGCAGAAGGCGGGCGTCGCGCCTGCCGAGGCCGACGCCTTCATCGCGGGCTGCCGCGAAAAATATGGCTTGGCGATTTCCGGGCTGATGTGCATTCCGCCGGTCGACGATGCGCCGGCGCCGCATTTCGCGCTGACCGCGAAGATCGCCGCGCGCAACGGGCTGAAGAACTTGTCGATGGGCATGAGCGCCGACTTCGCCATCGCCATCCAGTTCGGCGCCACCCATGTGCGCGTCGGCTCGGCGATCTTCGGGCGCCGCTGATCCACTCACCGCCGTCATCCTGAGGAGCGGCGTCTTCGCCGCGTCTCGAAGGATGCTTCGAGGACAGCGTTGAACAGCATCCTTCGAGGCTCGCCTGCGGCTCGCACCTCCCGAGTGAGCGCGATTGCGCTCATCCGGGGATGACGTCATCTCTGCGTCGAACCTTAGCTAAACCCGACCGACACCTTCCCCAGCGAACCGAAATCGGCGGCAAACAGATCGCCGGACTGGATCGGCAGCGGCGGATGGCAGGTGCCTGTCGTGACGACCTGCCCCGCCTTCAACGTCACCCCGAGTCCGCTCAATTCATTGGCGAGCCAGGCCAGCGCGACCCTGGGATCGCCGAGCACGTTCTTGCCGTGACCGATGTAGCGCTGGCCGCGCAGCGTGATGACCGGCTTCTCCTCGATCAGATCGAGCGCGCGCCAGTTCGCGCTGGTCGGTGGGCCGAGCACGAACAGATGCGCGCAGGCATTGTCCGCGATGATCTGCGGCGCGCCGGCGCTGACAAAGTCAGCAAACCGCGAGTCCGGAATTTCGATCGCCGGATGCAACGTCGCGACGGCGTCGAGCACCTCCTGCACCGAATAGGGCTGTGCCTGGGGCGGCAGGTCGGTTGCCATGCGGAAGCAGAATTCGGGTTCGCCGACCCGCATTTCATTTCCGGCCATGAGAGCCGTGCCGCCATCCGGAATCACCGTCTCGGCCAGGATGCGCCCGGCCATCGGCCCCTCGACATTGATATGCTTCTGCCCGGCCTCGCTGGTGGCGGCGATCTTCCAGCCGAACAGGGGCTTCGGTCGAGGTGTGTTCGATCGCCGCCTGGATGGCGTAGCCTTCGGCGCGGTCGCGCGGCCGCAGCGCAGCTTCGAGCCCGCCAAGCTTGGAGCCGGCTCGCCAGTGACCGTTCAGGGTCCGTGATGCCGCCGCGATCTGATCGTTGTCAGCATGGGTTTTCCTTGCGACGGCTTTTGCTTGCGGCGATCTCAGCCGATCACGATTCTGGTCTGTCGGCCCGAGCCGCGCCAACAACCGCAGCATCGCCGGCCTGGTCATCGACACGCAGCCGGCGGTCGGCGAAAAATCCGGCCGCGCCAGATGCAGGAACACCGCGCTGCCGCGGCCGGCGATGCGCGGCGAGCGTGTTGTGATCGATCTCGACGATGAAATCATAGAGAGCGTCGTCGCGCGTGAGCCGGTCGCCGCCGCGATCGCGGGTCGAGCCGCATCGGCTGATTGTAGTGGCGGCTCGTGCGGGTCCTCGCACCAGGCGTCCTCCGGCCGGATCGCGCGAACCGGCAGCAAGGTGTCGCGGCCTCGGATGGCGGTCGGCGCGCCACCACAATTGCCGCGGCCGGAAGGTGCCTCGCGGGGTGCCGCCGTCGCCTTCCCGCTTGTTGGCCTTGATGCCGCCACGGCCGAGCGCGACCGGCGACGGTTTGCCCGCCGGCCGTCAGCCAGCCGCGGCGCGGATCGCCGGCGGCGGCGCGAATCCGGATCGCCGACAGCCGGCCG
Organism: uncultured Alphaproteobacteria bacterium; assembly: GCA_963699465.1. Classification (GTDB taxonomy): domain Bacteria; phylum Pseudomonadota; class Alphaproteobacteria; order Rhizobiales; family Xanthobacteraceae; genus Bradyrhizobium. Next base: position 101,914 of record CAVOTZ010000018.1, on the reverse strand, counting down.
GTGCTGCGGTGTTGTGCATATAAGCCATTGAAATAACGTTGCTTTCGTTACGAATCGCAGCCTGCTTCGGCGTCCGCTGCAGCCAAAATGCCTGATTTGGCGGCCATTACAGGACATTCATCTAAATGCCCGTGAATTCTGGAGTAGACTGCGTCGCGGCTTGTGAATTTGTAACAGCCCCCTACCTCAAGACGAACCAGACTGACGATACCTGCAGATTTGATCGCCAACCGACTAGACCTGGCTGAAGCCGCTTCCGCCTCGCCCGCTTCGTCCCCAGAGGATTGTACGCATGGCCAATGCCCGCAAGATCCTGATCGTGGATGACGACACCGATCTGCGCGACACGTTGGTGGAGCAGTTGTCGCTGCACGACGAGTTCGAGGCCTCCGCGGTCGACACCGGCGCCAAGGGCGCCAGCGCCGCCAAGGCCAATGCTCCCGATCTGGTGCTGATGGATGTGGGGCTGCCGGACACCGACGGCCGCGAAGTCGTGCGCAGCCTGCGCAAGGGCGGCTTCAAGGCGCCGATCATCATGCTGACCGGCCACGACACCGATTCGGACACCATCCTGGGGCTCGAATCCGGCGCCAATGACTACGTCGCCAAGCCGTTCCGCTTCGCGGTGCTGCTGGCGCGGATCCGGGCCCAGCTGCGCCAGCATGAGGCCAGCGAAGACGCGGTGTTTTCGGTCGGCCCCTACAGTTTCCGGCCCGGCTCCAAGATGCTGACCGGCGCCAATGCCCGGAAAGTGCGGCTGACCGAAAAGGAAACCGCGATCCTGCGCTTCCTCTACCGCGCCGGCCAGCTGCCGGTGTCGCGCGAGACGCTGCTGCAGGAAGTCTGGGGCTACAATTCGGGCGTCACCACCCACACCCTGGAAACCCATATCTACCGGCTGCGGCAGAAGATCGAGAAAGACGCCGCCAATCCCGAGATCCTGGTGACGGAAGCCGGTGGCTACAAGCTGGTGCCGTGATACGATTCGGTCAACGATTCGCGATTGACGCCGCCGATACCGGTTTTCCATGTCGATCGAAGATGATGTCGCCCTGCTGGAGCGCGTCCCGACACTGCGCCTGTTGGGGACGACGCGCCTTGCGCATGCTGGCGATCGGCTCCGAGCAGCGCGATTTCGCGCGCGGCGAGTCGGCTGTTCACGGCGGGCGACGATGCCGACGCCGGCTTCATCGTGCAGCGCGGCTCGTTCCGGATCGAGCGACGAACGGCGGCGCCGAAATGATCGCGGGCCCCGGCGCGTTGATCGGCGAACTGGCGCTGATCGTGGCGATGCCGCGGCCGTCGACCGCCACCGCGCTGGAGCATTCCTCGGTCATCCGGGTCGCGCGCAGCCTGTTTCAGCGCGTGCTGGAAAGCGATCCCGCCGCCGCGCGCCGGCTGCGCGACGAACTCGCCAACCGCACCAGCCAGATTGCCAGCGACATACTGATGGCCGGCGCGAAGCTGGCGACGTAGCGCCCCTCGTCGCGGCAACGACCAAATCTACACTTCCATCGTCACCGTAACCGGCACGTGGTCGGAAGGCCGCTCCCAGCCGCGCGCGTCGCGGGTGATCCGGAAATCGCTGACGCCGTCTTTCAGCGCGCGCGATACCCAGATGTGATCGAGCCGGCGGCCGCGATCAGCCGGCGGTCCAGTCGGCGGCGCGATAGCTCCACCAGGTGTAGACTTTCTCCGACAGCGGGATGCGGTCGCGCGCGACGTCGATCCATTCGCCGCTGGCCTGCGCCGCCAGCAGCTTCTCGCATTCGATCGGGGTGTGCGACACCACTTTCAGCAATTGCTTGTGCGACCACACGTCGTTCTCATGCGGCGCGACGTTGAGATCGCCGACCAGGATATGGCGGTCGTCGCCGCGCGGATGCAGCGGCTCGCAGGCCTTCATCTCGTCGAGGAATTGCAGCTTGTGTTCGAATTTCGGATTGAGCGCGGGATCGGGAATATCGCCGCCGGCCGGGACGTAGAAATTATGCAGCACCAGCGGTTTTGCCAGCTGCGCCGCGGCGCCGAACGCGACCGAGATATGGCGCGAATCGAGCTTGTCGCAGAAGGTGCGGATGTCAGTGGTCTCGAACGGCAGCTTCGAGACGATGGCGACGCCGTGATAGCCCTTCTGGCCGTTCAGCGCGACGTGCTCATAGCCGAGCCGCTTGAAGCGCTTCAGCGGAAAGGCGTCGTCGATGCACTTTGGTTTCCTGCAGGCACAGCACGTCGGGCCGCGCCGATTTGAGGAATTTGGCGACGATATCGATGCGCAGCCGCACCGAGTTGATATTCCAGGTGGTCAGGGAAAAGCGCATCGCCGGCAACATACGAGGTTTACCGCCGCCATTGCGAGCGTGGCGAGGCGATCCGGTCAACGAATGTCGTGGGTAAGTAATTCAGCCCGGCGACGTCGGATATTTCGTAAAATCGATCTTGAACAGGCCGGGATCGACCTTCTTGCCGGTGTCCAGATTGTAGATCGCCACCGTGGTGTCGTAGCCCTGCGGGTCGGTCACGGTCCACTGCTTGAGCTGGCCGTCCTTGGCGCCGACCATCAGCATCAGGCGGCTGGTGCCGATCAGCGCCTGCTTCTCCTCGATGGTGACGCTGATGTAGAGATCATCCGATTTCACGTCGACGACGTTGGTGTCCTTCATCAGGTCGATGCGATCCGACAGCAGATAGCGCAGCGGCGTCTGCGACAACGGATAGATGTCCTGGGTCGCGAGCTTGCGGTCGCGCACCGCCAGCGAGGAACCGTCGGCGATCAGTTCGATCGGGCTCGGCGCGTCATATTCGAAGCGCACCTTGCCGGGCTTCTGGATGTAGAAATCGCCCTTGGTCTTGCTGCCGTCCGGACCGACCTGCACGAAATTGCCGACCAGCGTCTGCAGCGACGACAGATAGGCGCTGACGCGCGCGGCCTGCGCCTTCTGGTTGGCGTCGAAGGTCGCGAAAATATTGGCGGGCTGATTACGGCGCGGATCGGGAATCACCGGCTCCGGCGGCTGCCCCTGGGTGGTGCCGGTGGTGGCCGGGCCGCGCTGCTGGTCCGACGCGCTGAGCTGGAGGTCGCGGCCTTTTGGCGCAGGCTTCGGAATCGGCACGCTCTGTGCGAACGACGGCGCGGCGATCAGGCAGGCGGCGATCAGAATCGCCGGGCCGATGCGCAGGCCGTGAATCGCTTGGTCTTTCGTCATCGGGAATTTCGAATCTCTATTCAAACACATTGCCTTGTCTGGCTTGGCCTCTTCTATCGTGATTTTAGCCCGCTCGGATATCGTTTTTCCGTGAGAATTTGATTTCAGCTCCGGCAATCCCGGCGCGGCAAAGCGTCTCAGAAGCGGCTTTCTTCTTCCTCGACCAGGATCTCGCGTTTGCCGGCGTGATTGGCCTGGCCGACGATGCCTTCGAGTTCCATCCGCTCCATCAGCGACGCGGCGCGGTTGTAGCCGATCTGCAGCCGGCGCTGGATGTAGCTGGTGGAGGCCTTGCGGTCGCGCTTGACGATCGCCACGGCCTGCGAGAACAGGTCGCCGCCGCCATCGCCGCCCATGCCGGTGCCGTCGAACACCGCGCCGTCCTCGTCGGTCGGCTCTTCGGCGGTGACCGCCTCGAGATATTCCGGCTGGCCCTGCGACTTGAGATGGCGCACCACCTTCTCGACCTCTTCGTCGGAGACGAAGGGGCCGTGCACGCGGCTGATGCGTCCGCCGCCGGCCATGTACAGCATGTCGCCCTGGCCGAGCAGCTGCTCGGCGCCCATTTCGCCGAGGATGGTGCGGCTGTCGATCTTCGAGGTGACCTGAAACGAGATGCGGGTCGGGAAGTTGGCCTTGATGGTGCCGGTGATGACGTCGACCGACGGCCGCTGCGTGGCGAGGATCACATGCAGCCCGGCGGCGCGCGCCATCTGCGCCAGCCGCTGCACCGCGCCTTCGATGTCCTTGCCGGCGACCATCATCAGGTCGGCCATTTCGTCGACGATGATGACGATGTAGGGCAGCGGATCGAGATCGAGCTTCTCGTCCTCGTAGATCGCCTTGCCGGTTTCCTTGTCGAAGCCGGTATGCACCGTGCGGGTCAGCTCCTCGCCCTTGGCCCTGGCCTCCGCCAGACGCTGCGTTGTAGCCGTCGATGTTGCGCACGCCGAGCTTGGACATTTTCTTGTAGCGCTCTTCCATCTCGCGCACCGCCCATTTCAGCGCGACCACCGCCTTCTTCGGATCGGTCACCACCGGCGTCAGCAGATGCGGAATGCCGTCATAGACGGAGAGTTCGAGCATCTTCGGATCGACCATGATCAGCCGGCACTGGTCCGGGCGCAGCCGGTACACCAGGCTCAGGATCATGGTGTTGATGGCGACCGATTTGCCGGAGCCGGTGGTGCCGGCGATCAGCAGATGCGGCATGCGGGCGAGATCGACGATGATGGAATTCGCCGCCGATGTTCTTGCCGAGGCACAGCGGCAGCTTTGCCATCGATTCGTTGCCGTCCTTGACCGACAGCAATTCGCGCAAATAGACCTTTTCGCGATGCGCGTTCGGCAGTTCGATGCCGATGGCGTTGCGGCCGGGCACCACCGCGACGCGCGCCGACAGCGCGCTCATCGAGCGCGCGATGTCGTCGGCAAGGCCGATCACGCGCGACGACTTGATGCCGGGCGCGGGCTCGAGTTCGTACAGCGTCACCACCGGACCGGGATTGGCCTTGACGATCTCGCCGCGCACGCCGAAATCGCCGAGCACGCTTTCCAGCGCGCGCGAATTGTTATCCAGTTCGGACTTGCTGAGCGGCTGGCGGTCCGATGCCTTCGGCGCGGTCAGCACCGAGACCGACGGCAGTTCGAACTTTCGGAGGATTTGCGCGCTGCCGGTGTGCGCGGGGCGGCTTTCTTGCGCGGCGCGCGCGCCGGGACGCCTCATCGTCTTCCGCGTCTTCGTCCTCCAGATCCTCATCGGCTTGCGGGCGACAGCGAGGGCGCCGCGCGACCGCCGAGATTGGGCTCCTGGCGTTCGAAGGCCGCGGCGCTCTTCGCCGGCCCGCTGGCGACCAGCCGGCGATAGGCCGCGCTGAGCAGCCAGGCGAGCCGCGCCTTGGCGCTCATCACGGCATGGAACACCCATCCCAGCGAGACCGAGCCGCGTCTTCGTCTTCTTCCACGAACGGCGTGTCGTCGTCCTCGATCGTCGTCAACTCCTCGCCCTCGGGGCGCGAGCCGAGGCCGCAGGCGATCAGGAAGGTCGCGGCCATCGCCGCGCCGAGCATGATCCCGAGCACCAGGCGATACAGGAAGCCGGGCGGCCCGAACACCACCGCCGGCGCGCGCACCAGCGCGTCGCCGACCACGCCGCCGAGCCCGGTCGGCAGCGGCCAGGCGCCATCATGCGGCCAGCAGCTGGCAAAGCCCGCCGCCAGCACCGTGCACAGAATCCAGCAGCCGAGCCGCAGCGCCTCGCGATCGAAGGTACGATGGGTCAGCATGCGCCAGCCCCACACCGCGACCGGCAGGATCAGCATCACGGCGCCGAGGCCGAGAATCTGCATCAGGAGATCGGCGCCGATCGCGCCGGGATAGCCGAGCAAATTGCGGATCGCGCGTGACGTCGCGTGGCTGAGGCTCGGATCCTGCACCGACCAGGTCATCATCGCGGCCGCGATCACGCCCGACAGCGCGATCAGGCCGAGGCCCGCGCATTCGCGCAACCGCCGCGCCAGCGCCTCGCGGATCGAGGCCGGCAGCTGGCCGACCAGGGGAATGACACGTTCGATCGCTGGCATGCTCATCCCGACCTGCGATTAATCCAGAATTTCGACCAGCCGATGCAACGCTTCGGCCGTTGTTTCACTGTCCTGCACCAGCGCCAGGCGGATATAGCCGGCGCCGGGATTGCTGCCGTCGGGCTGCTGCCGCGCCAGATAACTTCCGGGCACCACGCGCACGCCGGCATCGCGATAGAGTTTGATGGTCGCGGCTTCGTCGCCGCCGCGATCCGACACGTCGAGCCAGACGCAGAAGCCGCCGGCCGGCCTGACATAGCCGTAGCGGTTGCCGAGAATCTGGTCGGCGAGATCGAACTTGATCCGGTACAGCCTGCGGTTCTCCTCGACATGCGCCTCGTCGCCATAGGCCGCCACCGCGACATGCTGCAGCGGCACCGGCACCTGCGGCGCGGCGACATTGCGCAGCTCGTGAAACGGCTGAGAGGAATTTCCTGTCGCCGGCGGCGAAGCCGACCCGCATGCCCGGCAGATTGGAGCGTTTCGACAGCGACTGAAATGCAACCACGTTGCCGAAGTCAGGCCCGGCGGCCTCCAGCATGCTGCCGGGGGCCGCTTTGGTGTAGATTTCCGAATAGCACTCGTCGCTCAGGATCATGAAGCCGAAGCGGTCGGCGAGCTGCTTCAATCGGCGCAAAGTAATCCCGCGACGCCACCGCGCCCTGCGGGTTGGCCGGCGAGGCGATGTAGATCGCCACGGTGCGCGCCAGCGTCGCTTCGTCGAGCGCGTCGAGGTCGGGCAGAAATCCGTTGGCGAGCGTGGTCGGCAGGTAGATGGTCTCGCAATCGGCGGCGCGGGCGCCGGCGCCATAGGCCGGATAAAACGGATTCGGCACCAGGATCGCCGGCCGGCCCTTTCGGGCGCCGACATAGCGCGCCGCGGTGATCGCCGCGAAAAACAGCCCTTCGCGGCTGCCATTGAGCACCAGAATCTCGCTCTCGGGATCGATCGGCCGCGGCAGGTCGAATCGGCTGGACAGCCAGTTCGGCCGCCGCGCGCCGGAACGGTTCGATGCCCTTGGCGATCGGATAGCGGCCGAAATCGGCAATGTGTTTGGCCAGCACCGGGCCGACAAAGGCCGGAACCGGATGCTGCGGTTCGCCCAACGATAGCGTAATCAACGGCTTGGCCGGCGTGTACGGCGCCAACAGCTCGGTCAGCCGCGCGAATGGCGAGCGCTCGCTTTCCGGACTGCCGGCGCCTTGCGGCGTGCGGGATGAAGCGGTCATTGCCATAATCGAAGATGCCAGCACTCCGGGGCGGCCGCTTCGCGCGTCGAGGCCCGCCGATAGAGGATCAGAACCACCATAGATACGGCGAGGTTAAGACGCGATTAACCATCGGTCCGCTGCGGTTTATCCAGCCTCTATTTCCCGAGAAAAGAAAGGGGCCCCAGCTTGCGCTGGAGCCCCTCAACGGTCGGGGCATTGCCGGGTATGTGCCCGAACCGTAGTTCTGGGCGCGACCCCGTGGGATCGCGCCCCGGGAGAACTCACATATTGTAGGCGCGTTCGCCGTGCTCGGTGATGTCGAGACCTTCGCGTTCCTCTTCGACGCGTGGGACGCAGGCCGACGATGATGTCGACGAGCTTGTAGAGGATCGCCGAACCGATGCCCGACCACAGCAGCGTGGCTCCGACCGCCTTGCCCTGCGCGATCATCTGCGTGACGAGATCGTAGGTGCCGGCATTGTTGCCGGTGATGTTGGTGTAGTCGGTGATGCCGACGCCGCCGAGCGCGGGATTGACCAGAATGCCGGTGCCGAGGGCGCCGATGATTCCGCCGATGCAGTGCACGCCGAACACGTCGAGCGCGTCGTCATAGCCGAGCGCGTTCTTCACCGTGGAGACGAAGAACAGGCAGACCGGCGAGACGACGAAGCCGAGGACCATCGCGCCGATCGGACCGGCAAAGCCGGAAGCCGGCGTGACCGCCACCAGACCCGCGACCGCACCCGAGCAGATGCCCGAGCAGCGAGGGCTTGCCCTTGACGATCCATTCGGCACAGCAGCCAGGACAGCGCCGCACCGGCGGTCGCCACCATGGTGTTGACGAAGGCCAGCGCCGTGACGCCGTTGGCTTCGAGGTTCGAACCGGCGTTGAAGCCGAACCAGCCCACCCAGAGCAGCGAGGCGCCGATCATGGTCATGGTCAGCGAGTGCGGAGCCATCAGGTCCTTGCCGTAGCCGACACGCTTGCCGATGATCAGCGCACCCACCAGGCCGGCGATGCCGGCGTTGATGTGCACCACCGTGCCGCCCGCGAAGTCGAGCGCGCCCGCGCCGGCGAGCCAGCCGACAGCGCCGGTGACTTCGTCGAGCTTGGCCTGCGCCGCGGTCTTGGCCGCACCGTCGGTTGCCGCGGCGAGCGCCTTGGCAGCGGCGGCGACGTCATCCGGGGCCGCCACGTACCAGACCCAATGCGCGATCGGGAAGTAGACGAAGGTCACCCACAGCAGGATGAACAGCATCACCGCCGAGAACTTGATGCGTTCGGCGAAGGCGCCGACGATCAGGGCCGGGGTGATCATCGCGAAGGTCATCTGGAACACGAAGTAGGACGAGTTCCGGAATCACCACGCCGTTGGAGAAGGTTGCCGCCGTCGAATTGGAGTCGATGCCGTGCATGAAGGCCTTGGCAAAGCCGCCGATCCACGGCGTCATGCTGCCGCCGTCACCGAAGGCGAGCGAGTAGCCGTAGATGGTCCAGACCACGCCGACCATCGACACGATGGCGAACACCTGGGTCAGAACCGAGGCCATGTTCTTGGTGCGGACGAGACCGCCGTAGAACAGCGCGAGGCCGGGGATCGACATCATCAGAACGAGCGCGCTGGATACCAGCATCCAGGCGGTGTCGCCCTTGTTGGGCACGGCAGCCGCGGCGGCGGGAGCCGCTGCCGCTGCGTCAGCTGCGGGTGCCGCAGCAGGCGCCGCCGTCTGTGCCATTGCGGCGTCGACGAAGCCTACCGCGCAGAGCGCTCCGACTGCGAGGATTGCCCATCCCGCGGGGGTGGGACGTTTGAACGTCATTTGTTTTACTCCTGATTGAATAAGGGTGAGCGCGAAATCAAAGTGCAGCGGCATCGGCCTCGCCGGTGCGGATACGAACCGCATGGTCGAGGTTGATGACAAAGATCTTGCCGTCGCCGATCTGTCCGGTTTTCGCGGCAGACGTGATGGCGTCGATGGTCTTGTCGACCTGGTCGGATGCGACCGCGACCTCGATCTTGATCTTGGGCAGGAAGCTCACCGCGTATTCAGCACCGCGATAAATCTCCGTGTGGCCCTTCTGCCGGCCGTATCCCTTGACTTCCGTCACCGTGAGACCGTGAACGCCAATGGCGGTCAGGGCGTCCCGGACTTCTTCGAGCTTGAATGGCTTGATGATCGCCATAACAATTTTCATGGGTCCTATCCCCGCTTGGGCCCGGTCCAGACGCGACCGGGCGTATCGACTGAGGTTCACCACGCGGAGAGAGATCACTACGCGGGCACAGCCAGGACCCATAGAATCAAATGCCGTGCCAGATCGGAGTGAATTCCCTAACGGACTATGAACGCGGGCCTTTTCGCGCTTTGCGGCAATGAGCCCAAACTGCGCTATTCGGTCGCGCCCAAAGCCTAGCCATATCTGCTCAAAACGGAGGCACGACAGGCGAGCGACATAATGCTGCCCACGGGACGGGCAGGTAAACGGTAGCTAAGTAGCGGATTTTACTGCAGTGCCTCGCCATGCTGCGAAATATCGAGGCCGAGCAGCTCGTGTTCGCGGGAAACCCGCAGCGGCACGAAGGCGCCGACCAGCTTGAGCAGCACGAAGGTCGCGCCGGCCGACCAGACCAAAGTGACGGCAACGCCATAGAGCTGAAGCAGCAACTGGTGCGGATTGCCCTCGATCAGGCCGGAGGTCCCGCAGATCGCGGCGGAGGCAAACACGCCGGCCAGCAGCGTGCCGACCAGGCCGCCGATGCCGTGGACGCCGAACACGTCGAGCGAATCGTCATAGCGGAAGCGGTGCTTCAGCCAGGTGCAGGCCCAGAAGCACACCATGCCCGCGATCACGCCGATCACGATGCCGGCCCAGGGCGCGACGAAGCCGGAGGCCGGCGTGATGGTGCCCAAGCCCGCGACCGCGCCGGAAATCATGCCGAGCACCGACGGCTTGCGCCGGATCGACCATTCGATCGCGCCCCAGGTCAGCGCGCCGGCGCAGGCCGCGAGATGGGTGGCGATGATCGCCATCACCGCGCGCGAATTCGCCGCCAGCGCCGAGCCGCCGTTGAAGCCGAACCAGCCGACCCACAGCAATCCGGTGCCGACCACCGCGAGCGACAGATCGAACGGCGACAGGTTCTCGCTGCCGTAGCCGTGGCGCCGGCCCAGCACCTTCGCCGCCACCAGTCCGCCGACGCCGGCCGACAGATGCACCACCAGGCCGCCGGCAAAATCCAGCACGCCGGCAGCACCCAGGAAACCGCCGCCCCACACCCAATGCGCGAGCGGAACATAGACCAACATGAACCAGCCGATCGAGAACATCAGATAGGCGGAGAACCGCATCCGGTCGGCGACCGAGCCGGCCACCAGCGCCACCGTGATGATCGCAAACGTCATCTGGTACAGCATGAACAGCGCTTCCGGAATGGTCTTGGCGGCGGGATTGACGCTGTCCATGGTGACGCCGGCGAGAAACCAGCGATCCAGCGTTCCGAGCCACGGGCCATGCCGCGAACACCAGCGAATAGCCGAATGCAACCCAGAGTATCGAGATGATCGCGACCGCGGCGAGGCTCTGCGCCATCGTTGCCAGCACGTTCTTCTTGCGCACCATGCCGGAATAGAACAGCGCCAGTCCCGGGATCGTCATCATCAGCACCAGCGCGGTCGCGACGATCATCCAGGCGGTGTCGGCGGCATTGATGGTCGGTGCTTGCGCCAATGCAGGAGTCGAAAAGGCTGTCGCCAAGATCGTTGCAATGATCGTCACAAGTCCGATCGGCGCAGCCAGCTTCGCTGCGCGGCACAGAGATGCCCCCATGATATTTCCCCGGTCGCGATTTGATTGATCGCAGCCGAAGGCGTCGTTGCCCGGTGCGACGGATTGCAGGAATTTCGACTTAGAGCGCGTCGCTGTCGGTTTCGCCGGTCCGGATCCGCACGGCGCTGTCGATCGGCGTCACGAAGATCTTGCCGTCGCCGATCTGGCCGGTGCGGGCACTGGCGGTGATGACCTCGACCGCCTTGTCGGCGAGGTTGGAGGGCACCGCGATTTCGATGCGCAGTTTGGGCAGGAAGTTCACGACATATTCCGCGCCGCGATAGACCTCGGTATGGCCCTTCTGGCGGCCATAGCCCTTGACCTCGGTGACGGTCATGCCGCTGACCCCGATCGCGGTGAGCGCCTGGCGCACCTCGTCGAGCTTGAAGGGTTTGATAATGGCGACGACGAGCTTCATGGTCAGGGCCTTCGTTTCCGGATCCCGAAAGGGCATGTTCAAGTCTGGCATCTTTTTGTGCGAATGGCACAAAAAGTTTGCAACGCCAACCGAAAAACGATGATGTTCTGCTGTTTCTGTTTGATAGGCTGAACCTTTCGCTGGGTCCGTCCGCCAAAGAGGACCCGGATTATTGAACAAAAGCCGATTTACGCGCTAGGCGGGCTCTCGGCCCGCGGCGCCTAAGGGAATGAAATGTCCGATCGATCCTGGTTCTATGCCGCCCAGGGCCAGCAACAAGGCCCGTTTCCGGAAGCTCAGTTTCGCAACCTCATCGCCAGAAATACCGTCACCGCGGATACGCTGGTGTGGACCGACGGTATGTCAGGCTGGCAGCGGTGCGGGGAAATTCCCGGCCTGATGTCGGGCCGGTCAGGCCCGCCGGCCGTGCCGCCGTTGCGCAGCCAGCAGCCGACCGCCGCGGGCCAACCAGGTGCCGCAGGCCAATATGGCGGCGGCCAGTATGGTGCGGTGGACAAATACGCCGGCGATCGCTACGGCGGGGACGGCGGCGCGCTGTCGTTCGATGCCGGAGTGTTCGCGCTGCTTGGTCAGAGCCTGCTTTACGTGATCGGTCTCTTCCTGGTCGTGCCCGCGCCCTGGCTCGCGACCGGCTTCTATCGCTGGGGCGCGCCAAAGGTGCGGGTACCGGACCGGCCGAATCTCGGCTTCACCGGCCAGCCCATGGATATCTGGTGGGCCTTCGTTGCCCTCGGCGCCCTGATCTATGTCGGAATGCTCGGCAGCATCTTCAAATTGCTCGGCATGGTCGCCGACGCCTATGTCGCGTGGGTCATTCTGCGCTGGGTGGTGAGCCATCTCAGCTCCAACGGTCAGCCGCTGCCGATCACCTTCAACGGCAACGTGCTGACCTATATCGGCTGGCACGTGCTGCTGGTGATCTCCGGGATCACCATCGTCGGCTGGGCCTGGGTGCTTGCGGCGCAGGCGCGGTGGATCTGCCGAAACATCGACGGCACCAACCGCGAGATCCTGTTCAAGGCGACGGGATTGGAAATCCTGTGGCGCGGTCTCGTGGTCGGCATCGGCTCCATCTTCATCATCCCGATCCCGTGGGTGATGATGCTGGTACGTGCGATGGATGGTCTCGCAATTCGAACTGGTCGACCGCGCCGCCTGAGACTTGAGGCGTCTACTTCGCGTTCGCGCAGCGAGCCTTCCTGCGCGACCGAGGCCACCAGCGTGCCGTCCTGCTTGAAGATCATGCCGCGGGTCAGGCCGCGGCCGCCCTGCGCGCTCGGCGAATCCTGCGCGTAGAGCAGCCATTCGTCGGCGCGGAACGGCCGGTGAAACCACATCGCGTGATCGAGGCTTGCCGGCATCATGCGCTGTCGAACAGGGTGCGGCCGTAGCGCGCCATCGCCGCGTCGAGCAGCGAGAAGTCCGACGCATAGGCCAGCGCGCACATATGCAGCGCCGGATCGTCCGGCAGTTTCGAGGCGGTGCGGATCCAGACATGGATGCGGCCGTCGTCGATCTTCTCGCCGAAATAGCGGCCGAGTTCGACCGGGCGCAACTCGATCGGGCGGTCGGATTCGTAATAGCGGCGGATGAATTCCGGCATCTCGCGGAACATCGGCTGCTTCGCCACTTCCTCGGCGGTGAGTTTTTCCGGCGGCGGCACGTCCGGCATCTTGTCCTGATGATCGAACGAGCCGTGCCTCCTCGACATGAAACGACACCATGATCGAGAAGATCGCGTTGCCGTGCTGGATCGCGGTGACCCGGCGGGTCGAATAGCTCTTGCCGTCGCGCAGCCGCTCGACCTCGTAGATGATCGGGATTTGCGGATCGCCGGGCAGGATGAAATAGCAATGCAGCGAATGCGGCAGCCGGCCCTCGACGGTGCGGCATGCCGCCACCATCGCCTGTCCGATCACCTGGCCGCCGAACACCCGCTGCCAGCTCGTCTTCGGGCTGTTGCCGCGGAACATGTTCACCTCGAGCGGCTCGAGGTCGAGAATGGAAATCAGGTCGATCAGGCCTTTGGACATCGGCGTGCTTTCGGTTTCCGGAATAGCGATTCCCGGAATGCGTTTCCAGGCGTGCCGTCGCGCGAACGACTGGTCGGGCGTGGTCAGACCCTTGTTTGCGTGAACCTGTTTCGCCCAGCTATAGTCCGGGCGCAAGGGCTGAGAGTTAGGTACGGCATGTCGGCACAGCGAAGCATTGTCATCGGCGGCGGGCGCGTTCGCGGGACTGGCGCTGGCGCTGGCGCTGCGCCAGGGCCTCGGCGCCGGACATTCCCGTGGTCGTGGCCGATCCGGCGCTGGCGACGCGGCCGAGCCGCGATCCGCGCGCCACCGCCATCGTCGCGGCCTGCCGCCGGCTGTTCGAGGCCATCGGGGTGTGGGATCAGGTCGCGGACGAGGCGCAGCCGATCCTCGACATGGTCGTCACCGACTCCAAGCTGGAAGACGCCACCCGTCCGGTATTCCTGACCTTCGCGGGCCATGTCGAGCCGGGCGAGCCGTTCGCGCATATGGTCGAGAACCGCCATCTGATCGACGCGCTGGTGCGGCGCGCGGAAGCCGACGGCATCGAGCTTACGCGCCACCGCGGTGACGGATTTCGCCTCGCGCCCCGACGGCGTCGATGTGACGTTTGCCGACGGCCGCGTGATCGAGGCGAGCCTGCTGGTGGCGGCCGACGGCGCGCGCTCGAAGCTGCGCGAGCGCGCCGGCATCGCCACCCATGGCTGGGAATATGATCAGTCCGGCATCGTGGTCACGGTCGGCCACGAGCGCGACCATCACGGCCGCGCCGAGGAACATTTCCTGCCCGCCGGCCCGTTCGCGATCCTGCCGCTGACGGGAAAGCGCTCGTCGCTGGTGTGGACCGAGAAGCGCGCCGAGGCCGCGCGCATCGTCGCGCTCGGCGACGACGAATTCCACGGCGAACTCGAACAGCGCTTTGGGCTGCATCTCGGCGAGATCAAGGCGCTCGACAAGCCGCGCGCCTTTCCGCTCGGCTATTTCGTCGCGCGCTCGTTCATCGCGCGAGCGGCTGGCGCTGGTCGGCGACGCCGCGCATGTGATTCATCCGATCGCGGGCCAGGGGCTCAACATGGGCCTGAAGGATGTCGCGGCGCTGGCCGAAGTGATCGTCGATGCGGCGCGGCTCGGCATCGATCTCGGCCAGGCCGACGTGCTCGATCGCTACCAGCGCTGGCGGCGGTTCGACACCATGGCGATGGGGCTTGCCACCAATTCGCTGAACCTGCTGTTCTCGAACCAGTCGACGCTGTTGCGCACCGTGCGCGATATCGGGCTCGGCCTGGTCGACCGCGCGCCGCCGCTGAAAAGCCTGTTCATCCGCCAGGCCGCCGGACTGTCCGGCGAGGTGCCGCGGCTGTTGAAGGGCGAGGCGCTGTAGCAAGCTCCGTCATTGCGAGCGCGCAGCGACGAAGCAATCCAGTCTCGCTTGTGCTCTGGATTGCTCGCTTCGCCGCAATGACGCCGGAGTTGTCGCGTCGACTTCCGCATCCCCCGCCGTGACAAAATCCGCCACCGCATCGATCATCGCGGGGTCGAGCGGCCGCTCGGCTGGTTGTAGGCCTCCGATTCGTCGGCTTCGTCGGACGACATCGACCAGCACGTGGTTCATGTCCGGCAGCCAAAGCGTTTTGGCGACCGGCGAGGCCGCGGACAGCGCGGCGAAATCCACCCGCGCCACCTGGCGGTCGCGGCCGCCGCCGATGATCAGCGTCGGCTGGTCGATCTGTCTTCAAGGGCTCGATCGGGTCTTCGGTGAAGGCCGAGGCGATGCCGGGCTGCATCGACGGGTGCGATGCCAGCCCCGGCGGCGGCGGATCGACGATCTGTCCGGCCATGATGGCGTCGATCGCTTTCGCGATCGGCTGCGTAGACGTCGGGCGGGAACGGTCTTTTCAAGCTGGGCCTTGACCAGGTCGCCCTGCCGCCGCGCCGCGGTGACCAGCAGAACAAGCCGGTCGACCGGAACGCGCCGCGCGGTCAGGATCGCGACCAGGCCGCCCTCGCTGTGTCCGACCACAACCACCTTTGAAAATTTGCCGCTGCTGCGCAGATAATTCACCAGCGCAACGGCATCGTCGACGAAATCCTTGAAGCGGAAATCCTCCGGCTGGCCGAATTCCGGCTTCCAGCCGCCGGCGCCGCGCTTGTCATAGCGCAGCGTCGCGATTTTGCGCGCGACCAGTTGCTCGGAAAGTTTCTTCAATGTCGCGGGTTTGACCTGCGGCCCGTTGCCGTCATGGTCGGTGGATGCCGGAGCCCGCGATCAACAGCGCCACCGGCGGATGATCGACGCCGGCCGGCACCGTCAGCACGGCATCGATGGCGCCGACGCTGATTTTGCTTTCTTGCGCGGAGGCAGGTCGCGGCTATCGCGAGAACGCCTGATATCGCGAGGGCAACGACGGTGATTCGGGCGCGCATGGGCCAGCCGATCTTCAATCGATCTTCCTGGCCTCTTCCGGCAGCATGATCGGGATGCCGTCGCGGATCGGATAAGCGAGTTTTGCCGAGCGCGAGATCAATTCCTGCCGCGTCGAATCGAATTCCAGCGGTCCCTTGGTCATCGGACAGACCAGGATTTCCAGAAGTTTCGGATCGACGGTGCCGTCGAGGCGGTCGGGCGGGGAATTCATGCGGTGGGCTCCGGCTGGATATTCGATCCCCATAGCATATTCCGCGCCGGCCGCGCGAAGCTATCTGCGGTCAGGTGAAGTGACGCGCAGCAATTCCCTGAGGATTGCCGCCTGCCGGGTCCGCGATGGCGGGCCGTCGGACAGCGCAAAGCCGAGAAACGCCCAATACAGGATTTGCGTACGGGCCCGGGCCACTTCGAGCGGCAATCCGGCGTCGCTGAGCAGTTTCTCGATATAACCCATCCGGCGCTGGTCGACGGCCTGCACGACCGACCGGGCGACCGGGTCGTGCGCGGCCCAGCTCCGCATCGCGCTTTCCAGCACAGGCGGTTTGCCGCCGAACGCCCGCTTCAACAGGGCCGACAATGCGTTCGCGTCCGGCGACAGCGCCTCGAGGTCGGCAATGATCCGCTCCACGGCGACGTCGCGCCAATGTTCGAGGATCGCGCGGTGAAACGCGCCGATATCGGCGAAATGCCAGTAAAAACTGCCGCGCGACACCCCCATGGCCTTGGCCAGCGGCTCGGCCTTCAGTGCGGTAAAGCCATGCTTTGCCAGCGTTCTGAGGCCCTGATCGAGCCAGTCTTTTGCCGATAATTGATCGCCCACACCGCGCCCCCAAAGGCACCACCATACAGCACTGTATTGACATTCGCCACCGGCCGCCGCATAACCATACAGTACTGTATGGAGGGCCGATAATGCGCGACCTCATTTTGCAATGCGCTGGTATCGCCGCCATCGTGGTTGCGCTGATTCACGGCGTGCTGGGCGAGACCAAGGTGTTCGCGCGGGCGACGATCGAGCCACAGCGGTTGCGCACCCTGATCCGGGTGGTCTGGCAGGCCGGCACGGTCGCATGGATCGGCGGCGGCGTATTGTTGATTGCGGCCCCGTGGATGCAGTCCGAGCCGGCACGGCACTGGATCATTATGACGATCGCCATCGTTTACGGCGTCGGGGCGCTGGGCAACGCGTGGTGGTCGCGCGGCCGTCATTTCGGCTGGATGGCGCTCGGCGCAGTGATCGTGCTGGCGGTGGCGGGCTATTAGAGAGCCCTGAGAAAACCGGTAACGGTGGCTGGGCCGCTTGGCCCATCAGGGGTCACACGGGGCGACATCGGCACGCCGGTCCGGTCACGGCGTCGGTGACAGCCCACAAGGGGACATGCGATAACCGGAATGGCCACAGTCCTCATGCCAATTTCGGGAAGTGCAACGATGAAGTTCGATGACGTCATTCTCGGCCGGCGAAGCATCCGGGGTTACAAGCCAGATCCGGTGCCGCAGGAATTGATCCGGGAAATCCTGGCACTGGCGATGCGCGCGCCGTCTTCGATGAATACCCAGCCCTGGAATTTCTACGTCATCACCGGCGCCCCGCTCGATGCCATTCGGCAAGGCAACACTGAGCGCAATCTGGCAGGCGTGCCGCACTCGCGCGAGTTTCGAATTGGTCAGCCATTCGCGGGGGTGCATCGCGAACGCCAGATCGGCGTCGCCAAGCAATTATTCACCGCCATGGAAATCGCGCGCGACGACAAGGCGCGTCGGCAGGACTGGGTTATGCGCGGCTTTCGTCAGTTCGACGCGCCGGTGTGCGTGATCGTCACCTATGATCGCGAGCTCGCGGGCAGCGACGATACCGCCTTCGACTGCGGCGCCGTGGCAACCGCGCTGGTCAACGCCGCATGGTCGCGCGGACTCGGTGCCGTCATCAACAGCCAGGGGATCATGCAGTCGCCCGTGGTGCGTCAGCATGCCGGAATCGCGGACGATCAGGTGATCATGAAAAGCATCGCGCTCGGCTGGCCGGACGAGAGTTTTCCGGCGAACGCCGTCGTATCCGAGCGCAAGTCCGTCGACGATGCGACCACCTTTGTGGGATTTGGTGGGTGAAGCCTGGACGCAACAACACGAAAGGCTCGGTGCGGGAGGGGTGAACGCCATCGGCCCATCATGACAAAGAGGCATGGCCGGTATGCCCGCTTCGGGCGATAAGCGGATATCGCGGGTGCGCTAATGTCGACAGGTATCGTCGGGGGCGCCTGTCTTGCCCGGCAGCGGTTGCTGCGCGGCCAGACTTTCGTTCCGCACATAAAAATGGTGCTCCGGAGGGCTTAGGATGGTCGAACGTATTCTCGTGGTGGGTCCGAAAGACTGTCTGGCGATGGTCGACGACCTCGCGCCGAAAGGCTTCGAGATCATAAAGGCTCTCTCCAATTCTCCGGAGGCCAGTTCGGCGCTGCCTGGCGCGCACTATCTCGTGGGTTTCGTGCAACAGATGGTGTCGGAGAAGCTCTACAAGGCCGCGCCCCATCTGAGGCTCGTGCAATGCCTGTCCGCCGGCTACGATCAGGCCGATCTCGTCGCGGCCCGCCGGAGCAAAATTCCGTTGTGTAACAACGGCGGCGCGAATTCCGTCGCCGTTTCGGAGCACGCGCTGTTATTGATGCTCTCGGTTTCGCGCCGGCTCATTCGCCAGCATGCCAACGTCACAGCGGGCCGCTGGCACGGAAATGCTCCGATGAGCGTCCATGAGGTGCGCGGCAAGGTGCTGGGGATCGTGGGGCTCGGCACGATCGGAAAGAAGGTGGCGCGCCTGGCGCAGGCCTTCGGTATGACCGTGCACTACTACGATATTGCACGCTTGAAGGAAGAACAGGAAGACGCACTTGGCGTGCGCTTCCGCCTGTTGCCCGAAATCCTGCGCCATTCCGACATTCTCTCGCTGCACGTCCCTCTGAACGAATCGACGCGGCACCTGATTGGCGCCGGCGAACTCGCATTGATGAAGAAGTCTGCGATCATCATCAATACCTCGCGTGGACCCGTCATCGACGAGAAGGCGATGACAGTTGCTTTGAGCGCTGGCGATCTGTTCGGCGCCGGCCTCGACGTATTCGACGAGGAGCCAACCCCGGCCGACAATCCGCTGCTCAAGCTCGACAACGTCGTCCTCACGGCGCATCTCGCCGGACCGACGTTCGAGAGCAACATCACGCGGCTGCGCAACGGCTTCGACAATGTCCAGAGGGTAGCGCGCGGCGAGCCAGCTCTTTGGGTGGTCCCGGAGCTTCTCTAGATGCCAGAAGGATCGCTAACAGACACGCCCGTGGTGAGCGCCTGCATACGTAGCGCCCGGCTCACTGCAACGGCGGATCGCCGCTGGTGCGCTTCTTGGCGAGATCCATCTCGGTGACCGCGATCAGGATTTCGGCGCGGGTCTTCAGGTCGGGCGCTTCCAGCATCGCCTGCTTTTCCGGCGGCCCGTAGGGCGACATCATCGCCAGCGCGTTGACCAGCGCCTCGTTCGGCGCGCTCTCGACGCCTTCCCAGTCGACCTTGAGATTGTTGGCCTTCAGAAAATCCGTCAGCACTTCCAGCAAGCGCCTCGCGATCGACGGCCTCCTCGCCCTTGCGCGCGGTAAAATCGTCGATGAAGGGGAAATAATCCACCTTGCATTGCCGATAGGCGGTCAGCACCGTCATTTCCTCGATCACCTTGAAGCGCGCGATGCCGGTGAGTTCGAGGATGTAGCGGCCGTCGCCGGCTTCGGCGAGCTGGGTGATGCGGCCGACGCAGCCGACCCGAAACAGCGCCGGCTTCGCTTCGTCGGGCGAATGGCGTGACGTCGGGCTGGATCATGCCGATCAGCCGATGGCCGTCGCGCAAACGCATCGTCCACCATCGCCAGATAGCGCGGCTCGAAGATGTTGAGCGGCATCTGGCCGCGCGGCAGCAGCAGCGCGCCGGGCAGCGGAAATACCGGAATCACCTCGGGAAGGTCGCCGGGCCCGCGATATTCGGCATTGATCGGCATTTGCGTCCCGCTGTTAGCGCAGGGTTTAAAGCTACGAGGGCTGAAAAATCCCGGGCGCGAATCCTTAACGCGTTACGAAAACAGGATCGTCGACAGCCGCTTGCGTCCCTCGACGGTGGCCTCATCGGTCGGGCCCCAGGCCTCGAAGAACTGCACCAGCTGCTTGCGCGCGCCGTCCTCGTTCCATTTGCGGTCGCGCTTGACGATTTCGAGCAGCTGTTGCGTCGCCTCGGTGCGCTTGGCCGCTGGCGTTGAGCGCGGTCGCCAGATCGAATCGGGCCTGATGATCGAGCGGGTTTGCGGCGACTTTCTGTTCCAGCTCGGTCACCGGGCCGAGCGCCTTGCGCCTGCTCGGCGAGATCGATCGACGGCCTGCACCGCCTTGACCGCGGCGTCGTTGCGCTTGGATTCCGGCACCATCGCGAGCGTCTGCTTGGCCTGCTCGATCGCGCCGGTCGCGAGGTAGCATTTCGCGAGCCCGGCGATACGCCGGCGATATTGGTGGCGTCCGCTCGCCAGCACCTCGGCATAGATCGGGCGGCGGTGGCCGGATCGCCTTCGGCCAGCACCGCTTCGGCCTCCTGCAGGATTTCCGCGATATTCGGCTCGCCCGCGGCCGGCATGCCCGCGGTCAGCTTGTTGATGAAGGCCGTGACCTGGCTCTCCGGCACCGCGCCCATGAAACCGTCGGCGGGCTGGCCGTTGACGAAGGCGATCACCGCCGGGATCGACTGGATACCCATCTGGCCGGGGATCGCCGGGTGGTCGTCGATGTTCATCTTGACCAGCTTGACCTTGCCGCCTGGCGGCACGCACCGCCTTTTCGATGATCGGCGTCAGCTGGCGGCAGGGCCCGCACCACGGCGCCCAGAAGTCGATCAGCACCGGCTGGCGCTTCGATTCCTCGATGACGTCCTTCACGAACGTCTGGGTGGTGGTTTCCTTGATCAGATCGGCCGCCGCCTGCGGCGCCGGTCCGCTACCCTGCTCAACTATCGTCACGATATCCTCGCCTGATGTCTGAACGAATTGGGCCCGTTCTAGCACGGCCCCGCCCCGTGGTTCACAGGTTCCGCTCCCTTAAGTGGCGGGTGACGCGGAAATTTCAATCGGTTGCGGTCGAGGCTGGTTCCACCTGATGTGGGTGTGCGAATTCGCCAAAATGTATGGATGCCGAAAGTTAACGGGCGACCCGAGGCATTTAGGGTCGATTTCGGGGCAAACCCGCCGATATCGGCCGCTCGGGGGCTTCCGCCGGGGATTCCGGCTGTTGCATTCGAGGGCCGCTTTTGGCATAGGTCTGCCCGGTTGCCGGCGAGCCATCGTCGGCCACACGGATGCGGGTGTAGCTCAGTGGTAGAGCACGACCTTGCCAAGGTCGGGGTCGAGGGTTCGAGCCCCTTCGCCCGCTCCAATTTTTTCTTGGAAGTCAAACTAACAAGGCCCGCTGCGTCAGCGGGCCTTTGTTTTTGCTGTACAAATGCGCCCGCCAGGCCGCCCATGCAGCCTCTGCCCCCTATTCACCTACAAACGGACAATCCTTAGGCTGTCTGGTGCAATTAACGACGGTCGTTTTCCAGGAGCCGTCATTCGGATTGAATATCCTTGCTCGACAAGATAGGCGGCCTCTTCAATTGAGCGAACAAATGTCGAGTTCTTGGCGTGATGCTTGTCGGTTGATATCCGTCCGTCAACTAGTTCAAAGCCTCGGCTAGTCTCAACGGGCTGTTCGTGCAATCCATCGCGGGGATTTCTACGTTCGATACGCAGGGCCGTCATGCTGCTGATTCCGGAACGTCTTGTCGCGCTGCACGAAGCGCAATTCCCATTCGACGGCGGACACTTTGTAGGGCATCGATGAAATCATCGGCCGCAATACTAAGACTCTCCGGAGATTGAGCCCGTGCCATATCCTCAGTGGACCACTCGTGGTTCAATTGCTTCGCGAGCGCATATACAACGGCGCGACCGACACGGATAATTATTGTCCGTTCTGCAAAGTCCTTGGCCATGCGCCTCATCGCATCGGGCTCAGGCGCATGAGCGTACTCCAATTCGAGCTGGGCACGCATTTCGGCTACAGCGTGGTAGTGCATATTCACAAACAATTGCCCAGCTTCGGGGTAGATTTCCCGGCCTTGCCCTTGAGGCCCTTTTCTTCTACGGCGCTCTCGTCATGCAGCGCGATAATCTCCGGAGCGCGCTCCGCATTGAGCGAAATCTTTGCTCGCTTAGCTCCAGTCGGAACGGCCAACAAATCATCTGGCTTTAGTCGGGGCGATTTTCCTTCCGAAAAGCCATTGCCCTGAGTAACGGGGGCGGCTCCATCGCCTGCAGCAACGAAATCTACCGCAAATTCCCCAGCCGCGTCTAAGCGTGGGCTCTTTGATTTGATACGTAAACTGTTCAAAAGTTGCTGCAATTCATCTCTAATTTCTTTAGTGCTGCCTGCATCGGCGGGCGCCAGCGAGTTGATTATTTCGATCAACCATGCAGGCCGGTTCTCACGAACCAAATTCGCAAAATCCTGGTTTAATACTTGACGCTGATCTCCCTCTCTATAACGAAGGAACTGTCGATAGGCCTCAGGCCGCACAGAACAATCCTCGGCCAACTCAATATGAATGGAAATATGCTTGGCACCGAAAGTCACACCAAATATCGGCGCGTCCAGGGTCCACTGTCGCCCTCGCATTAAGTCGTATAACTCATTCTTATAAACGATCGCGCAAGTACTTACGTCAGTTGTGATCGCGCCACTATCCTTCCCTCCTTCACCGCCAGGACCGGCATTGCCGTTAAAATCGTGGCCCAGGCCACCGGCCGGGCGCTCGACACCGCGCGCCGGGGCGACGCCGACCTCGTGCTGGTTGCCGATCCGGCGGCGGAACGGGAATTCATCGACGAGGGCTATGGCACGGCGCACCGGCAAGTCGCGTGGAACGACTATGTCATTGTCGGGCCATCCAGCGATCCCGCGAAAATCGCCGGCGGCAAGGACGGACCCGCAGCGTTAAAGGCGATCGCAGCAATGCGCGCCGCGTTCGTCACCCGCGGCGACCGCAGCGACGTGAACATCGCCGAGTTGCGGCTGTGGCGATTGGCCGGCCGCACCTCGGAAGCGCTGACGCCGGAAAAATGGTACCGCAACATCAATGGCGACATGAACGGGGCGCTCGACGCCGCCGCCACGGGCGCTGCCTACACGCTGTCCGACCGCGCGACGTGGCTCGCTTTTGCCGACAAGGGGCCGTTGACGATCGCGATCGAAGGCGATCCGCATCTGCTCAACCGCTATGATGTGATCGAGCTCAATCCGAAAAAGCATGGCAAGCCGCGGCTCGCCGAGGCCAAAGTGCTCGCCGACTGGCTGGTTTCGCCGGAAGGCCAGCAGGCCATCGACGCCTACCAGAAGAACGGCGAAAAGCTGTTCAATGCATCGGCCGCGTCGCCCAAATGAGCGTTCAAGTGAGCTGTTTTCAATCCTGGATTCGCCGACTAGTCTGAAGCCGTCAAAACCCACCAACAGACGCCGGTACAAGGCGCGACGGGAGAAAATCGAATGCAAGTCAGCATGAAAGATCGCGTTGCCATCGTCACCGGCGGCAGCAAGGGGATCGGCTTTGCGGTGGCGCGGCGGTTTGCCGAATCCGGGGCCAAGGTCGCGATCGTGGCGCGCGGCGAAAAGGATCTCGGCGCGGCGCGGACCGCCTTGGCCAAGGATGGCCTCGAGGTGCGCGATTACGTCTGCGACGTCTCCAGGGCGGCCGACATTTCCAGTACCTATGAGAAGATTGCCGGGCATTTCGGCAAGGTCGACGTGATGGTCAACAATGCCGGCACCTCGCGCGCGATGTCGTTTGAAACCGTGACCGATGAAATGTGGCAGCAGGACCTCGATCTAAAGCTGTTCGGCGCGATCCGCTTCAACCGGCTGGTCTGGCCCGGCATGAAGCAACGCAAATGGGGCCGCATCATCAATGTCTTGAACATCGGCGCCAAGGCGCCCGCCGGGTCATCGACCCCGACCTCGGTGTCGCGGGCGGCCGGCATGGCGCTGACCAAGGCGATGGCGGTCGAAGGCGGGCCGCATAACATCCTGGTCAACGCGATGCTGGTGGGGCTGATCGTCAGCGATCAGTGGGTCAAGCGGCATGCCGCGACCGCGCCGGATACCGATTTCGACGCCTACACGAAAAATCTCGCCAAAACCGTTCCGCTCGGGCGGATGGGCACCGCGGAGGAATTCGCCAATCTGGCCTGCTTCCTGGCTTCCGAGCAGGGCTCCTACATCACCGGCACCGCGATCAATGTCGACGGCGGCCGCTCGCCGGTGGTTTTCAGCCCTCATGGTGAGGAGCGCGCCTCTTGCGCGCGTCTCGAACCATGAGATGTTCCGAGAGCCCATCCTTCGAGACGCGGCGAGGACGCCGCTCCTCAGCATGAGGACGGGTCTGAGGCGACTTAGCCGCTCTCAGATTCTCACCTTCGGGGTCCCGCTGAGTTTTTGCGCCAGGATTTTTAAATCCTCAAGCCGGCCACTTCCCATCAGCCGGGCGAACTCGTCATTGTCGATCGCCGAATAAGCCTGCGGTGTAGGTTGCGGTTTGCCGCGGATTTCCATCCGTGCGCGCGAAAATTGAAAGAGACGCTTGAGCATCTTCATCTTGGTGGGCCTTGGTTGACGGGGCCACGTAAAGTCCGTGTCGTTAAGCCGCAGGGCTTCCGCTTGGTTCCGTGTCCGCGCAGATTTTAGAAAAGCGGTTGAGCGCGGGCAACTCATCCTGTCAGATGGGCGGACTAATACGAACCGATTGATCGGGAAGCACGATGCTGGAAAGACTGACGCCCTCGGCCGAAGAAGCCCAGGAAATCGACCAGGAAATCGCCGATCAATGGATCGGCGCGTTCAATCTCGCATTGGCGGCCCGCAACGCCGACGCTTTGGGCAATCTCTTCCTGCCCGACAGCCATTGGCGCGATATTTTCGGGATTTCCTGGCAACTGGCGACCTTCAGCGGCCGCGAGCCATTGTGCAAAGCACTGATCCGGCGCGCCGCGGAGGTTCACGCGGCGGACTTCCAGGTTGAACCATCGGCGCTGGCGCCCCGCCGCGCTGTTGTCGCGGGCCGCGAGGTGGTCGAGGCCGTCATTTCGTTTCAGACCATCAATGGACCGGGCATCGGATCGCTCCGCCTGATCTGTTCGTCCGGCGCGCCGCCGCAGGCCTTACCGCAGGCCTGGACGATGTCGACGGCTCCCGACTTCGACAGGATCTGCGACGCGCGCTCGGGCAAGCCCGCGTCCGCGTCGTCGATGCGCGACTTCGCCGGACCGGACTGGTTGGAGCAGCGGCGGGCCGAGATCGCCTTTGAGGGCCGCGAGCCGGATGTGCTGGTCGTCGGCGGCGGCCATGCCGGCATCTCGGCGGCGGTCGAGCTCAAGCGCATCGGCCTCGATGCGCTTGTCATCGACCGGGAAAAGCGCGTCGGCGACAATTGGCGGCTGCGCTATCGCGGCCTCAAGCTGCACAACAAGACGCCGGTCAATCATTTGCGCTATCTGCCGTTTCCGCAAAACTTTCCGGACTACATCCCGAAGGACAAGATCGCGAACTGGCTGGAAAGCTATGTCGATATCATGGAGGTCAATTTCTGGACCGAAACGGTTTTCGAGGGCGCCGATTATAACGAGGCCACGCAACAATGGTCCGCGCAGATCCGAAAGGCTGACGGGTCCGTGCGCACGCTTCGGCCCAAGCATATCGTACTCGCCACCAGCGTCAGCGGCACGCCGAATATTCCCAAGGTCGAAACGCTGGATAATTTTGCCGGTCGCGTGCTGCATTCCAGCCAGTTCAAGGGCGGCCGCCAATGGACCGGGAAATCGGTGGTCGTGCTCGGCACCGGCACCAGCGCGCATGACATCTGCCAGGAGCTTCAAGCCCATGGCGCCGATGTGACCATGGTGCAGCGAAGCCCGACCATGATCGTCAATGTCGAGCCGGCGCAGCTCTACGACAAGACCTATCTGGGCGATGGCCCTCCGATCGATGTCCGCGATGTCCTGAATTCCGGCGTGCCGCTGGAGGTGACAAAAGCCGCGCACAGGCTGATTACCGATGAAGTGAAAAGGCTCGACGCGTCGCTTTTGGCGCGGCTCGAGCAGGTGGGCTTTCGGCTGGAATTCGGCGAGGACGGCACTGGCTGGCCGCTGAAATTCCGGACCCGCGGCGGCGGCTATTATTTCAATGTCGGCGCGTCCGAACTGATCGCCGACGGCAGGATCGGCCTGATCCAGGCGTCGGATATCGATTGCTTCGTCGCCGACGGTGTGAGGCTGAAGGACGGCTCGGAGCGGAAGGCGGATCTGGTGGTTCTGGCCACCGGATATAAGGGCATCGATCATCTGGTCGGCGAGCTGTTCGGCACGGAGGTTGCCGAGCGCGTCGGACGCGTCTGGGGTTTTGATGACCACACCCAGGAGCTGCGCAACATGTGGACCAGGACCGGACAGCCCGGCCTGTGGTTCACCGGCGGCGCGTTTTCGCAGTGCCGGATCTATAGCCGCTATATCGCCTTGCAGATCGACGCGATCGAAGCGGGAAAATTGCCCAAATAGCTTCTCAGCGCAGCGGGCGGAAGAACGTCTTGATTTCCTCGGCCAGCGCCTCGGGCTGTTCCATGGCGGCGAAATGGCCGCCTTTCTTCATCACGGTCCAGCGCTGGATGTTGGTGTAGGTTTTTTCCGCGACCGAGCGCGGCGGCACGATGATTTCCTTCGGGAAGGCCGCATAGCCGGTGGGCGCCGTGACCGGCTGCGCCGGCGAGATCGGCCAGGTCGAATGGATGCGGCCGTAATAGGGCCAGAACGACGACCCGATCGCGCCGGTGAACCAGTAGAACGCGATGTTCGCCAGCATGCGATCCCGGCTGATGGCGTTTTCCGCTGTTCCGTCGCAATCCGACCAGGAGCGGAATTTTTCCGCGATCCAGGCGGCGAGGCCGGCGGGGGAATCGGTCAGCGCGAACGCCAGCGTTTGCGGCTTGGTGCCCTGGATCTGCTGATAGCCGGTCTCCTCCTTGAGCCAGTGGCGCAGGTTTTCGAAATAGCGGTCTTCTTCCGGCGTGGTGCCTTTTGCCGTGGGGTCGCGTGGCGCGAACAGCAAATTGACATGGATGCCGCAGACCGACGCGGTGTATTTCTGGCCGATGATCGAGGCGATGCCGCCGCCCCAGTCACCGCCCTGCACCGCGTATTTTTCGAAGCCCAGCACCTTGGTCATCAGATCGTGCACGCAGGCCGCGATGTCCTGAAGAATAAAACGTTTTTGCCCCGGTTTGAACGACAGCCCGTAGCCGGGCAGCGACGGCGCAATGACCGTGAAGGCGTCCCTGGGGTCGCCGCCGAAGCGCGCGGGATCGGTTAGCCGCGGGATGATGTCCAGGAATTCGTAGACCGAGCCGGGCCAGCCGTGCAGCAACAGCAGCGGATAGGGATTCGGACCTTTGCCGGGAACGTGCAGGTAATGCACGTCGATGTCGTGCAACGGCACCTTGAACTGCGGAAAGGCATTGAGCGCGGCTTCCTGCACGCGCCAGTCAAAGCGATCTTTCCAGTAGCCGACCAGCTCGCGCACATAATCGACGCTGCTGCCGTAAGCCCAGGGTTCGCCGGGTGCGGCGTCCGGCAAGCGGGTCAGGCCAAGCCGGGTTTTCAGGTCGGCGATGGCGGCGTCGGGAATGTCGAGCACGAACGGTCGCGGCGTCATGGCAGTATCCTTGGCAGTATCCTTGGCATCATCCTTGTGGCGTCTTTTTTCGCGGAAGCTTGTCATGGAAATGAAATGAAATCGATCGGTGGGCAGGCTACCACAGCGGCGATGGATTTTTCCCGATGGCTGCCGCGCAGCGTGCGCATGCCGCACTGCAACGCGAAAAACGCAAAATAAAAATCGTCTCAAATGAAAGCGGCCCGAAGAAATTCCTTCTCAATTGGTTTTGACGTCGTCGGGTTGCATGCCGCCACTTCTCAGCCGCAATGGATGTGCTAGCATCTTTACCGTCTGACCCACCTCGCACCAGACCACCAAAAGTTCGTCTCTCGGACGTTCAATAAATAACATGCGCGGCCAGCCATTGGCCGCATAGGGAGTGACGCGATGAAATCGGCCTTAAATCGATCTGTTCTGGCGTTCGCAGCAATCGCTTTTGTGGCGGGGGCCGGTCAGGTCAACGCACAGCAAAAGCCCCTGCACTCTTATCAGTCCGGCAACAAGGAATTCTGGACCCATCCGCCGGATGACTGGTTCCTCGGCGACGAAACCGAAGCGCCAGAAGGGCCTGGCGCCGCCGTCCGGTCCGCCGACCGGCGCATCGGACGCCGAACTGGCGACGATGATGAAGAAGATCAAGCTGCCGCCGGGCTTCAAGATCGAAGTCTACGCCTCGGGCGTGCTGGCGGCGCGGCAGATGGCCTGGGGCGACAAGGGCACGCTGTTCGTCGGCTCGTTCGGCCTCGGCAACGTCTATGCCATCACCGACAAGGGCGGCAAGAAAGAGGTCAAGACCATCATCAAGGGCCTGAACGCGATGCCGACCGGCCTCGCCTTCAAGGACGGCGCGCTCTACGTCATCGACGTCAACAAGCTGATCAGGTACGACAACGCCGAAGCCAATCTCGACAAGCTCGGCGAAGGCAAGGTGGTGTATGACGACATGCCGTCCTACGCCGCGCATGGCTGGAAGTACCTTGCCGCCGACAAGGACGGCTGGTTCTACATTCCGTTCGGACCTCCCTTCAACATCGGCATTCCCCCGACCAGCGTGTCGCAGATCCGCCGCGTCGATCCCAAGACCGGCAATGCCGAAATCGTGGCGCTCGGCGTCCGCAACAGCGTCGGCGGCGACGTCGATCCGCGCAGCGGCAAATACTGGTTCACCGAAAACGCCCGCGACTGGATGAGCGACGACATGCCGAGCGACAAGCTCAACATGATCTCGCAAGATCGGCGAGCATTTCGGCTATCCGTACTGCCACCAGGGCGACATGCCGGATCCGAAGTTCGCGATGGGTCACAAGTGCTCGGAATTCACCCCGCCGGTCCTCAATCTCGGCGCGCATGTGGCTCCGCTCGGCATGAAGTTCTATACCGGCAGCCAGTTCCCGGCCGACTACAAGAACAACATCCTGATCGCCGAGCACGGCTCGTGGAACCGGCACAAGTACCAGGGCGGCCGCATCGTGCGCGTGATCGTCGATCCGGACGGCAAGAACGCCAAGCAGGAAGTGTTCGCATCCGGCTGGATCGAAGGCGACCAGGGCTATCTCGGCCGGCCCGACGACATCATCCTCGACAAGGATGGTTCGATCCTCGTCGCCGACGACTGGGCCGGTGCGATCTATCGCATCAGCTACAGCAAGTAAGCGACGCGACGATCAGGGGCTGCGGCCGCTCGGCAAGCGCGTGGCCGCAGCTTTTTGTGCGATGTTCGCTAACCGGATCATGCGTGCATGCCGTTGCCGGCATGCCGCTCAGGGCGCCGAATAATGGATGCCAACGCAGACGACTACCGCATCTGGAACAGGATGCCCATCATGCACCGCCATCTCAAGCTTCTGATGCGGACTGCGTTGACTTCCGGAATTGTCGGCGCCTGGCCGGCGCTGTCGCCCGCGCATGCGCCGCCGACGCTCGCCGCGGGCAAGGAGAAGGCCGAACTCTGCGCCGGCTGTCATGGCGAAAACGGCATTTCGCAAACCGAGAACATTCCCTCGCTGGCCGGCCAGCCGGACCAGTTCATTCAGTGGCAGCTGGTCTTCTTCCGCAGCGGCGCGCGCAAGAACGAGCTGATGCAGCCGATCGTCGAGCAGATCAGCAACGAGGATATCCGCAACCTCGGCGCCTATTTCGCCTCGCTGACGCCGCCGGCGAGGCAACAAGCCGGACGACAATCCCGATCTGTCGCAAAGGGCGCGCAGGCCGCGGCGGGCCGGCGCTGCGCCTCGTGCCACGGCGATACGCTTCGCCGGCACCAAGGCCGTCGCCCGCCTCGCCGGCCAGCGCGAGGAATATCTGGTCAAGGCGCTGCACGACTACAAATCGGGCGCGCGATCCGGCGGCGCCGGCGCGGCGATGGCGGATGTCGCCTATCCCCTGAGCGACGAAGAAATCGCCGCGCTGGCGCATTATCTCGCGCATTTGTAGAAGGATGACCGACCTCCTCCGTCATGGCCGGGCTTGTCCCGGCCATCCACGTCTTTCTTCTGCAATTGAAACAAAGACGTGGATGCCCGGCACAAGGCCGGGCATGACGAGTTGACAGGAATGCCCGAGATGACTCCGAGGATCGCGCGCCTCAAGATTTGAGAATCTGCAGTCCCTCGATAAAAACCCTTACGCCGAGTTCGTAGGTCTGGTCGTGCTCGAGCGGCTCCAGGAATGACGCGCCGACTTCGTGCAGGACGAAGCCGCGGACAAAACTGCGCAGGATCCGCAGCGCGTGCATGGCTTGTTCGTCCTTGATGCCGACCTGCGCCAGGACCGAGAGCACCACGCCACCCAATTGCATCTGCGCCTCGCGCCATTCCGGGCTGTCGGTGTCGGCGTTGCGAAAGGTCGCGGTCGACATTCCCGGGCGTTCGAGCGCGTAACGGCGCATGCTCAGCATCAGCGCCTGCAAGGCCTCAGTGCCGTTCTTGCCGGCGATGTCGCGCTCGATCGCTTCGCGCAGTTCGCGGTAGCCCTTGACCGCCAGGAAACGGCGCATTTCCGGAATAGTGGAAATCTTTTCCGCGAGATGCTGCTCCATCTCGGCGGTGAGATCGGCGGCTATTCTCTTGTCCCAACGGCTTGCCGGCGATTCCAGGATATCAGCGGGCTTCAAGTGCAAATCCCTCCAGGACGGAACAGAATCAACGCCCCTGCTGCGCGAAGGTTGTCACGTCGGGCCCGGCAGCGCCAATACTCAAATACCTCGGCTGGCTCCTTCGCTGTGCCCGGTTACCGCATGGCCCAAGCAGAAAGCCTCCTCACCATGAGGCAATCCCCTAAGCCCGCTGCTTCTCATACGCCTTGAGATGGGTGTAGGCGGTGCGCAGCTTCGGCACCGGCACCTTGCCGGCATCGCCGCGCGCGGATCAGGTCGCCGATCACGTGATCGGCTTCGACCGGTGCGCCGGCCTTGATGTCGCGGAACATCGACGCGGTCATCGGCGAGCCCTCCGCGGTCAGCATCCCGTGCGTGCGCTCCAGGAACGGCGCGCGCGGCGCATGGCCCTCGGCAGCGGCGATCGCGCTGCATTCATCGAGCATGCCGAGAATGAAATCCTTGCCGCCGGGTGCCGCCAGGATATTGCCGACCGACGTGCGCATCAGGCAGGTCGAGGCCGCGAGCGAGGCCAGGAACACCCATTTCTCCCACATCTCCTGCACGATCTGCTCGCTCGCCACCGAGCCGAAATTGCCGCTTGCCATCACCTCGGCGATGGCGCGGACCCGGTCCGACATGCTTGCCGTCGCGCTCGCCGAAATTCAGCGACTGCATCGGCGCGAGTTGCACCACCTCGCGCTTGTCATTGAGCGTCACCGCGATCGCGCAGAGGCCGCCGAGCACCCGCTCGCGCGCCGAATTTGCCTGTCGAGCTACGTCGAGATGCAGCATGCCGTTGAGCAGCGGGATGATCGCGGTCTGCGGTCCCGACCGCGGGCGCAAACGATTTGATCGCATCGTCGAGATCGAACGCCTTGCAGCTCAGCAGCACGACGTCGAATTTTTCGCTGAGCTTGTCGGCCTGCACCGTCGGCGGGTTCTTCAGTGTCACGTCGCCGTTCGGGCTCTTGATCACCAGGCCGGCGCCGGCCAGTTCGGCGGCGCGCCGCGGGCGGACCAGAAAGGTCACATCACGGCCGGCCTGCAGCATCCTGCCGCCGAAATATCCGCCGATCGCACCGGCGCCGACCACGAGAATGCGCATGAGTTGGATTCCTTTGTTGTTTGGTTTTGAAGAGTGGCGAATGGCGAATAGGGAGTAGCGAATAGGGAAGAATTTCTATTCGCCATTCGCTACTCGCCATTCGCTTCTTTACCATTTCTCCCCGAACGGGCGGATTTCCAGCTCAAAGGTCCAGGCGCTGCGCGGCTGCTGGTAGAGCTGCCAGTAGGACGCCGCGACCGAAGCCGGCGGCATCAGCAGATCCGGATTGTCGAGCGCCTCCTTGCCCCAGAGTTGCTCGCGCCGCTCGCGCACCCAGGCGGTGTCGACGCCGGAATCGATGATCAGATGCGCGACGTGGATGTTCTTGGGGCCGAGTTCGCGCGCCATCGCCTGCGCCACCGCGCGCAAGCCGAATTTGGCGCTGGCGAAGGCGGCAAAGCCGCTGCCGCCGCGCAACGAGGCGGTCGCGCCGGTGAAGAAGATGTTGCCCTGGCCGCGCGGCAGCATCAGCCGCGCCGATTCGCGGCCGGCGACAAAGCCGGCCCAGCACGCCATTTCCCAGACCTTGCGGAATACGCGGTCGGTGGTCTCCAGGATCGGAAAATTGACGTTGGCGCCGACATTGAAGATGCGTGACTTCCAGCGGCGCATGCTTGTCGGCGTCATTGAGGAAGGCCGCGACCTCGTCCTCTTTTCGCGCATCGAGCGATGCGCCCGACAATGGTTCCGCCGGCGGCCTCGACCTCCTTCACCAGCGGCTCGAGCTTTTCGCCGTTGCGGCGGCCGGCGAACACCGTAAAGCCTTCGGCGGCGAATTTCTTGGCGATCTCGCTGCCGATGTAGTCGCCGGCGCCGATCACCGCGACCGTTGCGTTGCGCTTTTGCATGAGCATTCTCCACCAAACCCAACAACCGTCATTGCGAGGAGCGTTAGCGACGAAGCAATCCAGCTCTTTGTGTTGCTCTGGATTGCTTCGCTGGCGCTCGCAATGACGAAATCATTTCCCCGAAATCAATTCCTCGACCTCGCGCAGCTGCTCCTTGCCGAAAAACATCTCCTTGCCGACAAAGAAGGTCGGCGAGCCGAACGCGCCGCGCTCGACGGCGGCTTGCGTGTTCTCGATCAGCTTCGCCTTGACCTCCGGCTCCTGCGCGCGCGCGAACAGTTTTGCCGCATCGAGGCCGGACGCCGTCAAGGCCTTGGCGCCGACTTCGGGATCGTCCATCTTCTTCGGCTCGACCCACATGTGATGAAACGCGGCGTCGACATATTTCTCGAACACGCCCTCGAGCTGCGCGGCAACGGCGGCGCGCATCAGATTGAGGGTGTTGACCGGGAAGAACGGATTCCAGATGTAGGGCTTGACGCCGAAACGCGTGACAAACCGCTCGGTCTCCAGCGCGTGAAACTCGCGCTTGTTCTTGACGCCGGCGAGGGTTTCGGCCGGCGACCTGTTGTTGGTGGCCTTGAAGATGCCGCCGAGCAGGATCGGAACATATTCGAATTTGGCGCCGGTGCGCTCTTCGATCGCCGGGATCGCCTCGTGGCTGAGGAAGGCATTGGGGCTGCCGAAATCGAACATGAATTGCGGGGCGGTGGTGCGTCACGGCGCGTCTCCCTGGCGAGTTTAGTATAGACGGCCGTATATTATATGATCGCTTATCATCCCAACTCAGCCGTATCGCGCTTCACAGTTTGCGCGGGATCAACCGGCGCTCGCGACGCTGGCGGCCCGATCCGCCGTGAATTCGCCCGTTCCGCCGAGCGCGCCTGACGACATGGTCGCGCATGTCGGCGGGCCATCCGGCGATCAACTCTCGGAAACCGCGCCGGTCGTCGGCGAACAGCGCGCGGATCGCCTCCTCGAAATGCGGCATGTTGCCGGCCATGGCCGACATGAAACGATAGGCCGCGTCCCTGGCCGGCGCGGCTGCGGTCGCTTGTCCTCGCCGGCGCGCCGCGCCTCTTCGACCAGCTTGCGCATCGCCACCGATGCGCCGCCGGGCTGCTGCGCCAGCCATTCCCAGTGCCGCGGCAACAAGCGTGACCTCGCGCGCGACGACCCCGAGCTTGGGCGGCCGGGGCCGCGCGCCTCCGGGCGGCGGGTCCGGCTGCCGGGCGTCGCCGAATCGGGATCGGCTGCGGCAGCCGCGCCAGCGACGTCCTGCGACGGTGCCGCGAAAATCGACATCGACGGCGTGGCCGGTCGACATCGTCGAATATCAGGATCGGGCTCGGCGGCGCCGCTTCGAGCGCCTTTTGGCCGGCGCGGCGCGACCTCGCGCAGATCGCCGGCCGGCAATGCCGGCGATCGCCTTCGAAAGCAATGAAGGCGGGGTCGATTGGCCGTGACTCATCGGAAAACCCGTCCCAATTGCCCGTCAAATATTACCCGGGTAAATTAGAGCTGTCAATATACATCCGGGTAATATCTGTCGGCGGCCGCGCACCTCGACTTTCCGCGCGCAGGCCGGCACGCCAAGCGCGCCGCGCTCGAGATGCGCCGTACAACCCGGGGGAAATCGCCATGCTCACGGTCCATCATCTCAACAATTCCCGCTCCCAGCGCGTGCTCTGGCTGCTGGAGGAACTCGGAGTTGCCCTACGAGATCGTCCGCTATCAGCGGCAGCCGGACATGCGCGCGCCGGCCAGCACTGCGCGCGATCCATCCGCTCGGAAAATCGCCCGTCATCACCGACAACGGCAACACCATCGCGGAATCCGGCGCGATCATCGAATACCTCATCGACACGCTATGGCGAGGGCCG
This sequence comes from uncultured Alphaproteobacteria bacterium, assembly GCA_963699465.1. GTDB lineage: Bacteria > Pseudomonadota > Alphaproteobacteria > Rhizobiales > Xanthobacteraceae > Bradyrhizobium. Next base: position 67,447 of record CAVOTZ010000018.1, on the reverse strand, counting down.
CCTGATCCCGCCGCCGAGCACGCCGGAGCGGCTGCGCTATATCTATTGGCTGCACTATGCGGAAGGCTCGGCGATGCCGCCGCTGCTGCTGAAATTGCTGTTCAGGCTGATGCCGAAGCGCGCGCCGGCGCTGCTGCGTCCGTTGGTGCGCAAGGTCTCCAATCAGGCGCTGACCACGCTGGTCAATCCGCAGCTCAAGCAGCACATGGCGTTCTGGGAGAGACGAACTCGGCAAGAGCGAGTGGTTCGCCGGCGGTGAATTCACCGCCGCCGACATCCAGATGAGCTTTCCGCTGGAAGCCGCCGCGGCGCGCGCCGGGCTCGACCAGGGTCACCCCAAGGCGATGGCGTTTCTCGACCGCATTCACGCCCGTCCGGCCTATGCCCGCGCGCTGGAAAAAGGCGGGCCGTATACGGTGGGAAGTAGATTTTCGCCCAATCAATTGCAGTCCTCATGGTGAGGAGCGCGTCTTCGCGCGTCTCGAACCATGAGATGTTCCGGGAGCCCATCCTTCGAGACGCATCGCTGCGCGATGCTCCTCAGGATGAGGTCGGGGCGAGTTGAGGACCTGTAAAAATATCTCGACGCCCGCAGCAAAGTTCGGAAAGACCGCCTCAGGACGACTTCTGCACTCCGCCGACCGAAGGCAGCGCCCGCACGGTGACGCCGGGCGGCGGCACGTCGTCGTCGGGCACGAAGAAATCCGACATCAGTGATACCGACGGATCGACGCGGTAGCGCTCGAAGTCGCGCACGCCGCTGGCGTAGAGCACCTTGTCGTCGATGCAGAACTGCCCGGTGAATTCGCGCGCCGGCTTGGTGAAAATCACATAGGCCGCGTCGCCCATGATCTCGGGCGTGCGGCTGGCGCGCATCATGGCGTCGCCGCCGAGGAGATTGCCGACCGCCGCGGTGGCGATGGTGGTGCGCGGCCACAGCGCATTGACCGCGACGCCTGCGGATTTCAGTTCGGCCGACCAGGCCCAGCACGCACATGCTCATGCCGAACTTCGCCATGGTGTAGGCGGTGGAATGCTCGAACCATTTGGCCTTCATGTCGAGCGGCGGCGACAGCATCAGGATATGCGGATTGTCCGCCTTCTTCAGATGCGGGATGCAGTATTTCGACACCATGAAGGTGCCGCGGGTATTGATGCCCATCATCAGGTCGAACCGCTTCATGTCGGTGGCTTGCGAATCGGTCAGGCTGATGGCGCTGGCATTGTTGACGCAGATATCGATGCCGCCGAATTCGGCGACGGTCTGGTCGACCGCCGCCATCACCTGCGCCTCGTCGCGGATATCGCACAGGATCGGCAGCGCCTTGCCGCCGGCGGCGCGGATCTCCTCGGCGGCGGTGTAGATGGTGCCCTTGAGCTTCGGATGCGGCTCGGCGGTCTTGGCGGCGATCGCGACATTGGCGCCGTCCCGCGCGGCGCGCAACGCGATCGCGAGCCCGATGCCGCGGCTGCCGCCGGACACGAACAGCGTCTTGCCCTTGAGGGATGTCATGGTGGACCTCCTTGTTGGTTTCTCCACAGAGAGATGGTCATGCCGCGGTCGCGACGCCTTCAAGGCTCCAGCTACGCATCCGCGTGCAGGACCCTGCCGCGGGTTTCCGGCAGCGCGAAGGCCGCGAGGAAGAACAAGCCGTAGGCCGCACCGCGAACACCGCGATGGCGTTGCCGAGCGAGGTTTCGAGTCGAGAGCGCGCCGACCAGGAACGGAAACAGCGCGCCGATGCCGCGGCCGAAATTATAGCAGAAGCCCTGGCCCGATCCGCGCAGCCGGGTCGGATAGAGCTCGGTGAGGAACGCGCCGATCGCCCGAGAAATAACGCCGAGGCGAAAAAGCCGAGCGGGAAGCCCAGCACCCACAGCACTTCGTTGGTCAGCGGCAATTGGGTATAGAGCGATGATGATGGCGATGGCGCCGAGCGAGAAATACAGAAACAGCTTGCGCCGCCCGATCTTGTCGGCGAGCCATGCCCCGACCAGATAGCCGACGAACGAGCCGATGATCAGCGCCGCGAGATAGCCGGTGGAACTGACGATCGACAGCTTGCGCTCGGTGGTGAGAAAGCGCGGCACCCAGAAGGTGATGGCGTAATAGCCGCCCTGACATCCGGTCACCGCCAGCGACGCCAGGATGGTGGTCTTGAGAATCGGGCCGGGCGAAAATCTCGCCGAATTCCCGGCCGCTCGCCGCTGGCATTCTGCCTGGCGAGCGTCGCGGCGGCAATCGCCGGCTCCTCGACATAGCGCCGCAGAAAGAACACCAGCAGCGCCGGCAGCGCGCCGATCGCGAACATCCAGCGCCATGCCAGTTCCGGCGGCAGCCAGGAAAACAGGATCGGCCTGCGACAGCACCGCGAGGCCCCAGCCGACCGCCCAGCCGGACTGCACCGAGCCGACCGCGCGGCCGCGATATTGCGCGCGGATCGATTCGCCCATCAGCACCGCGCCCGCGGCCCATTCGCCGCCGAAGCCGAGGCCGAGCAGCGCGCGGGCGATCAACAACTGATCGAAATTCTGCACGAAGGCGCAGAGCAGCGAGAACACCGAGAACCACAGGATGGTCAGCTGCAGGGTTTTGACCCGGCCGATGCGGTCGGCGAGATAGCCGCCGAGCCAGCCGCCGACCGCCGAAGCCAGCAAGCGTCACGGTGCCGGCGAGACCGGCGGTGCCGGGATCGACCTTCCACAGCGCGATGATGGTGCCGATCACCAGCGGATAGATCATGAAATCCATGCCGTCGAGCGCCCAGCCGGACGCGCAGGCCCAGAACGTCCGCCGCTCCGGCAGGTTCATGTCGCGATAGAAGGCCAGAAGGCTGGAATCCTCGATCGGCGCGACGTCGATCGCCGCCGACGGTCCGACTAGGCTGCTCATGACGGTGACGTCCCCCCGGTAGATTTCCTGACCGGCCGTGCCTGACTCCCCGCGGCCGGCTTGCACGGGGTTTTGGCAAATCCTACGCTGATCCCTGATGCTGTCATCAGGCAAAGCCGCGGTGCGACCGCCGTCTATTCGCCGGCGGCTTCGGCGCCACGGGTACGCGGATCGGGGGCGCCCAGCAATCCATTCGCCGGTCACCGCGATTGAATTGGCCGAGGTCTGGCCCAGCGGCTCGACCACGCGATGGCCCCTTGGCCCGCAGCGCCGCCAGCGTCATCGCCGGAAAAGCCGTGCTCGACCCGCACCTCGTCCGGCAGCCATTGATGGTGCAGCCGCGGCGCCGCCACCGCGGCCGCGACATCCATGTCGATAGTCGAGCACGTTGACGATCACCTGCAGCACCGCCGAGATGATGCGGCTGCCGCCGGGCGAGCCGGTCACCAGCACCGGCTTGCCGTCCTTCAGCACGATGGTCGGCGTCATCGACGACAACGGCCGTTTGCCGGGGCCGGGCAGGTTGGCCTCGAAGCCGACCAGGCCGAAGGCGTTGGACGCGCCGGGCGCGGCGGTGAAATCGTCGAGTTCGTTGTTGAGCAGCACGCCGGTGCCCGCCGGCGACCATGCCGACGCCGTAGGGAAAATTCAGCGTGTAGGTATTGCTGACCGCATTGCCGGAGCTATCGACCACCGAAAAATGCGTGGTGTTGCTGCCTTCGCGCGGCGGCGGCGCGGCGAGAACACGTCGGTCGCACGGCGTCGCGTGGTCGAGATCGATGCTGGCGCGCTGCCTCGCCGCATAGTCCTTGGCGATCAGGGTGGCCACCGGCGCGTTGACGAAAGCCGGGATCGCCGAGATAGTGCGCGCGATCGGCATAGGCGCGCTTCATCGCCTCGATCATCAGATGCAGCGAGGGCGCCGAGCCCTGCTTCAGGTCCGGGCATCGGAAAGCCTTCGAGGATGTTGAGCATCTCCAGCAGCACCACGCCGCCGGACGAGGGCAGCGGCATCGAGACGATGTCATAGCCGCGATAGCTGCCGCGCACCGGCGCGCGGATCGTCGGCTGCATACGATTTGAGATCGTCGAGCGTCATGATGCCGCCGGCGTCGCGGATCGCCTTCACCAGCTTTTCCGCGACCGGTCCCTGGTAAAATCCGCGCGGGCCCTGCTCGGCGATCGCCGTGAGCGTCGGCCGCCAGATCGGTCTGCACCAGGCGGTCGCCCTCGCGCAGCGAGCGTGCCGTCGGCGCGGGAAAAAATCTTCGCCGACGCCGGCCAGCGCGCCAGCCGCTCATGCCCGTCCGGCAGCGTGTCGGCGATGTCGTCGGCCAGCACGATGCCGTCGCGCGCCAGATCGATCGCCGGCCGCAACAGGTCCGCCAGCGTGAACTTGCCCGAGCCATATTTCTCCAGCGCCAGCGCCAGGCCCGCCGACGGTGCCGGGCACGCCGATGCCGAGCGCGGAATCGCGCGACTTGCGCATGGTCGGGTTTGCCGTCGGGGCCCGAGGAAAATATCCGCGGCGTGGTCGCCGCCGGCGCGGTCTCGCGATAATCGATCGCGACGTCCTGATGGCGCTCTGCGCGAGTGGATCACCATGAAGCCGCCGCCGCCGATATTGCCGGCGCGCGGATAGGTCACCGCCATGGCGAAGCCGGTCGCGACCGCGGCATCGACCGCATTGCCGCCGCGCTTCAGCACGTCGGCGCCGATCTCGGCCGCGATCTTCTCCTGCGCCACCACCATGCCGTGCTCGGCGAGCGACGGCATGAATCGTGCGTCGGATGCCGGCGGCGTCCAGACGCCGCGGCGCTGCTCCTGTGCCTCGCGGGCGCGCAGCAAGCATGGCGCATCATCAGCAAGGCCGCGGCTATCCGTGCGCCGAATCGTGCTGTCAATGAGATTCATCGGAATTCCGCCGGGGTCTTGATGCCAATCAGGGTACAAGCGGAAACGTCACGCGCCTTCGCATTTCCGATGCTATACGGGTTCTGCAATGCCACAGGCAAAACGCCTCCGCGTGACTTGGCAGGGCTATTCGGGGCCATGGCGAGCACGGATATTCGATGGCGATCACGCTTGACCGAAGGCCGCAGCGTTATCCGCCACGAGACTATCCGCCGCGGGCGGCCGTGATCAGCTGGATCTTCTTCGACTGGGCGGCGCAGCCTTATTTCACGCTGATCACCACCTTCGTGTTCGCGCCCTATTTCGCCACCCATGTGGCGTCAGATCCCGCCAGCGGACAGTCGCTGTGGGGCTTTGCCACTGCGGCCGCGGGGCTGTCGATCGCGCTGATGTCGCCGGTACTGGGCGCCATCGCCGACGCCAGCGGCCGCCGCAAGCCATGGATCGCGGCGTTCGGCGCGCTGCTGGTGATCGGCTCCTGCCTGATGTGGTTCGGCAGGCCCGGCGACCCCAGCGTGATCCCGCCGCTGCTGCTCGCTTACGCCATCGCCACCGTCGGTGTCGAATTCGCCACCGTGTTCAACAACGCGATGATGCCGACCCTGGTGCCGCCGGACCGCATTGGGCGGCTGTCCGGCACCGGCTGGGCCACCGGCTATATCGGCGGCATCCTGAGCCTGATCCTGGTGCTCGGCTTTCTCGCCGCGAATCCCGAAACCGGCCGCACGCTGTTCGGATTTACCCCGCTGTTCGGCCTCGATCCCGTCACCCATCAGGGCGACCGCATCACCGGTCCGTTGACCGGTGTCTGGTTCATCATCTTCGTGCTGCCGATGTTTTTGTTGACGCCGGATTATCCGGCCAAACGCAGCCTTGCGCGAGGCGCTGCGCGAGGGCTTGACGGATTTGCGGCAGACCTTGCGCGAATTGCCCGCGCGGAAATCGATGGCGGCATTTCTGTTCGCCAACATGATCTACACCGACGGGCTGGTGTCGCTGTTCGCGTTCGGCGGCATCTATGCCGCCGGCACGTTCGGCTGGAACACGATCCAGATCGGCACGTTCGGCATCATTCTGGCGATCGCCGGCACGCTTCGGCGGCTGGCTCGGCGGCAAGCTCGACGATGCGTTCGGACCGAAGCGCGTGATCGCAGGCAGCATGCGATGCTGCTGGTCGCGATCGTCGCGATCCTGCTGGTCGACAAGGACAGCGTCCTGTTCGTCAAGGTGGCGCCGCCGATGCCCGGGCGGCGCGCTGTTCGCCTCAGCGCGGCGGAGCGCGCCTATCTGGTGCTGGGATGCCTGATCGGCGCGGCCGGCGGCGCCGCTGCAGGCGGCATCGCGCACGCTGCTGATCCGGATGGCGCCGAAAGATCGCATCGCGCAATATTTCGGACTGTTCGCGCTGACCGGAAAAGTCACCTCGTTCGTCGGCCCGCTGTTGATCGGCGTGATCACGGCGGTGACCGAGAGCCAGAAGGCCGGCATGGCGGTGCTGGTGGTGTTCTTCGTGGCGGGACTGGTGCTGCTGGCAAGGGTGAAGGATAGTCCAGCCCAGCCCGTGTCCCGGATGCGGTGCCGGGCCTTCACGCTGCTCCGCAGAGCCGGGGCACGATGCGGGTGCCGCGGCGACTAGGCAAACATGCGTTCGGCGTCATAACCTTCGGACGGATGCCGGGACATGACGGCGCGTCAATGCCGGAAATGCCGCACGCCGGTGAACACCATGGCGATGCCGGCTTCGTCGGCGGCCTTGATCACCTCGTCGTCGCGGATCGATCCGCCGGGCTGGATCACCGCGGTGGCGCCGGCTTCGATCGCGACCAGATAGTCCGTCGGCGAACGGGAAGAACGCGTCGGAGGCCACCACCGAACCCATGGTCATCGGCTGCGGCCAGCTTGGCATCGGCGGCGGCGTCCTGCGCCTTGCGCGCGGCGATGCGCGCCGAATCCACCCGGCTCATCTGGCCGGCGCCGATGCCGACGGTGGCGAGATCCTTGGCATAGACGATGGTATTGGATTTGACGTGCTTGGCGACGCGGAAGGCGAATTTGAGATCGCGCAATCTCGGCGTCGGTGGGCGCGCGCTTGGTCACGATCTTCAGCGTCATGTCGTCGACCACGGCGTTGTCGCGGCTCTGCACCAGCAGGCCGCCGGCCACGGTCTTCGCGGTCAGGCCCGTGGCGCGCGGATCGGGCAGGCTGCCGGCGAGCAACAGCCGCAGATTTCTCCTGGCTTGGCGATGATGGCGATCGCTTCTTCGGTGGCATCGGGCGCGATGATCACTTCGGTGAAGATCTCGGTGATGGCGCGCGCGGCTTCCGCATCCAGCGTGCGGTTGACGCGCGATGATGCCGCCGTAAGGCGATTGGGTGTCGCAGGCCAGCGCCTTGCGATAGGCGCCGACGAGATCGGCGCCTTCGGCGACGCCGCAGGGATTGGCGTGCTTGACGATGACGCAGGCCGCGGTGCGCTTGGGATCGAACTCGGCGACGCATTCATAGGCCGCGTCGGTGTCGTTGATGTTGTTGTAGGACAGTTCCTTGCCCTGCAGCTGCCGCGCGGTGGCGACGCCCGGGCGCTCGATCCGGCGTGCGATAGAACGCGGCGTGCTGGTGCGGGTTCTCGCCATAGCGCAGCGCCTGGATCAGCCGGCCGCCGAAGGCGCGGAAATCCGGCGCCGTCGGTCTTGAGCTCGGCCGCGAACCAGTTCGAGATCGCCGCGTCATAGGCGGCGGTGCGGGCATAGGCCTTGGCGGCCAGCCGGCGGCGCAAGCGTCAGCGTGGTCGCGCCCTGGTTGGCGGCGAGTTCGTCGAGCACGGCCTGATAATCCTGCGCTTCGACCACGACGGCGACATCGTCATGGTTCTTCGCCGCGGCGCGGATCATCGCGGGGCCGCCGATGTCGATATTCTCGATGCATTCCTCGAAATCGGCGCCCTTCTCGACCGTGGCCTCGAACGGATAGAGATTGACCACCAAGAGATCGATCGGCGCGATGCCGTGGTCCTTCATGGCTGCCGCATGCTCGGCATTGTCGCGGATCGCGAGCAGCCCGCCATGCACCTTGGGATGCAGGGTCTTGACCCGGCCGTCCATCATTTCCGGAAAACCGGTGAGTTCCGAGACGTCGCGTGACCTTCAATCCCGCGGCGGCGATCGCCTTGGCGGTGCCGCCGGTGGAGACCAGCTCGACGCCGTGCGCCGGCCAGCGCGCGGGCGAATTCGATCAGGCCGGATTTGTCGGAAACGGACAACAATGCGCGGGTCACGCGGCGCGGATGGTCGGTCATGGGCAAGATCCTCAGTTAAAAGGGTGCTTTTTGCCCAGGCGCGCGGCAGATAGTCCCGCGCTTCCCGATGGTGCTCCATCCAAAGTCGCCAGTCGCGCGAGTGACCGATAGCTAGCAGCTTTCGGCGCCCTTCACAACGGCCGGCTGACGGCCGACGCCACATCCTGTGCGACGCTTTCTACAGCGGCAATTCCGGTTCGCGGCGCGCATTGCGCCGCGCCGTCGTCGCCGAGGCCGAGGCCGTCGAGCGCACGAAGCTCCAGCGGATGCTGGAGGCCTGTCGGGAATCCTGCCGGATCACGATCTGGGCGGTGCGGCGGGGGCCGTCATTTCCCGCCAGGAACACGCTGTCTTCCAGCTCGACCTTGTCGTCGAGCGCCTCGAAGGTCCAGACGTCGCGGTTCGGGCAGCACCAGCATCACGCCGCGGGCGTCGCTGAGACGGCTCGCCTTGACCGACGGGTGCAGATGAAACCGCAGCGCATAGTCGGTCTCGCGGCCCTTGATCCGGGCGCCCGGCGCCGGCGACAGGGTGTCCTCGCCGTCGAGCCGCGATCCGTCATGCGCGGCCATCAGCACCCGGCGATGCACCACGCCGAAGCGCGGCAGATAGCCGTCATGCGAGGTGGTCAAGCAGCTCGCCATTGCCGACCGACTCGCGGTAGCTCTCCACATTGGTCGGGCCGCTGATCACGGGCGCGCCCTGCAGCAGCCGCTTCATCGCCGAGAGCTCGACGAACTGGCACGACGACGTCTCGTGATAGGTCAGGGTCGAATGCGCCGGCGTGCCGCGCGCAAAGCTGCGCCAGTTGTCGCGGCCGGTGGACGGCATGCCGCAATTGATCACGATCCGGCTCGGCCCGGACGACAATTCGAACGAAAGGCAGCCGGCATGGGCGTCGTGGCTGACATTGGCCGGCGGCGGCGGGCCGGTGTCCATGATCACCGTCATGGCGCCGGCATCGAGCCGCTGGAAGCCGGTATGCGGCATGTTCGCCATCGGCGCGCCGTGGGTGTCGTCATAGGCGAGCAGGGTCGCCAGCAGATCGGACGGCGCGCTGCTCATGCCGTTGAACAGCGCAAAGCTGCCGTCGCCGTGGCGGAAGAAGCGCAGCATCGGCATCATGCGGTCGATCGCGTTCAACAGCGCCGGCGGCGGCGCGATGTTGCGGGCGGCAAAGGTCTGCCGCAGCGGCAACAGGTCGATCAACAGTTCGATCAGCGCGCCCGGATTGCGCGAGATGTGGCCGCCATCGGGCAGGATCTGGCGCTGCAATTCGTCGGACAATTTGCGCGTGGCGGTGCGGATGTGGCGGGCCTGGTTGGCGAGGCACAGCGAGGCGTAGCACAGCGCGATCAGCACCTGCAGCCGCGGCACGCCGTCGGGAATGTCGAGCATGGTGTAGCGCAGATAGCGGATCTCGCGGGTCAGTCCGCGCAGATAGCGCCGATAGAATTTGCCGTCGGTGTCGCCGAGCACCAGCGGCGCCTGCGACAACAGCGAGATGACGCGGCGCGCCAGCACGTCGGCGCGGCGGCCGACCGGGCGCTTCTGCGCCGGATTCGACAGCCAGTCGTCGACCAGCGAGCGGGCGTTGGCGCGGGTCAGCGCGGTATCGGCCGCGCGCAAATGCCGCAGCCAGCCGAAACCGAGCAGCGCCACCTCCCAATCTTCCGACGGCGGCTCGAGATCGAAGATCGAGCGGCCGTGGCAGGTCACGATCTTGCCGGCGAACACGAAGCGGCCGGCATAGATTTCGGCGGCGCGGGTGGCGTCGGCGGTGCGCAGATCGTGCGGGGCGATGATCAGCCGGTCGGTGCGGCCCGGCCACAGCCGCGACAGCGCCACCGAGCCGCCGCTGGCGCGCGCCATCATGTTCCGCGCGAAGCGGCCCATGATCAGTGTCGAAATGCGTCTGCGTTGAGCGACCGACACGCCTTGCCTTGATTGGGAGGATTCCTCGGTGCGAATCCTTTTAATCCGGAAACGCCGTCAAGACACCATCTTGAAACCCCGCGAATCAGCGGCGAGCGGGCGAAAATGCGGTGCAAAATCAGGATTTAACCAGCCGCGCGGCGTAAAAGCCGTCGAGCCCGCCCAGCCGGGGGTCGTCGTGCGGCAGATGGCAGGGCAGGGTGCGCAGATCGCCTTCCGCGGTGACGATTTCGGTCGAGGCCCGCGACCTCGCCGGCGTCGATCGGCGCCCGGCGCACGCGACGATTCGGCGGCGAGAAGGGCCGCGATCGGCCTGCTCGCCTTCTTCCGGTTCCAGCGAGCAGGTGCAATAGACCAGCGTGCCGCCCGGCCTGAGCAGCGCGACCGCCCGCTGCAGCAACCGCTTCTGCAGCGCGATCAGCGGCGCCGATATCGGCTTCCTGCCGCAGCCAGGCGACGTCGGGGTGGCGCCGGATGGTGCCGGTCGAGGTGCAGGGGGCGTCGACCAGGATGCCGTCGAAGCCGCCGCCGGCTTCGCCGCCCGGCCATTCGGCGGCGTCGGCCACCACGGTCTCGGCCTGCAGCGCCAGCCGCGCCAGATTGTCGCGCAGCCGCGCCATGCGGCCGGGCGAACGGTCGACCGCGGTGACGCGCGCGCCGGCCTGCACGAGCTGCGCGGTCTTGCCGCCGGGAGCGGCGCAGAGATCGGCGATGGTCTTGCCGGCGACGTCGCCGAACAGCCGCGCCGGCAGCGCGGCGGCGGCGTCCTGCACCCACCATTGGCCTTCGGCGAAGCCCGGCAGCATCGTCACCGAGCCCTGCAGCAGCGTGCGCACCGATCCGGTCGGCAGCATTTCGCCATGCAGGCGGGTCGCCCATTGCTCGGCATCGGACTTCACGGTGATATCGAGCGACGGTTCGTGGCCGATCGCGACGGCGATGTCGCGCGCGGTCGCTCTCGCCGTAATGGGCGATCCAGCGCGCCAGCAGCCAGGGCGGGACGTCCAGCGTCTGCGACTTGACCTCGTCGATCAGCGGCTGGCCCTCGCGCGCGCAGCGGCGCAGCACCGCATTGACCAGCCCGGCATATTTCGCGGCGCGCCGGTCCGACTGCACCAGCCGCACCGACAGATCGACCGCGGCATGATCGGGCACGTCCATCCAGAGGATCTGCGCGGCGCCGATCAACAGCGCGCTTTGCGCGCGCGGCGCGTCGGTCGGGATGCCGCGATCGAGCAGCCGCGACAGCACATGGCCGAGCGTGCCGAGCCGCCGCAGAATCGTCGCCACCAGGCGCCGCATCAGGGCGCGGTCGCGATCGGACAGCGTCTTCAGCCCGGGATGCGCGGCGGCGCCGTCGAGCTGCTCGTCGAGCGTCCGATGCTTGTGCAGCACGCCGTCAAGAATATCCGCTGCGATCCGCCGCGCCGCGAGACCGGGCACTTCGGATGGCAGATGCGAATCGTTGAGGAGGCATGGAGCGGGAACATCTCGGAAGAAGCGATGGCGGTCCGCAACGGATAGGCGCCTGCCATCGGATGGAAAAACACCTCTGGCATGCGAATATGCCAAATATAAGAATCGCCTTCATGATTTCACAGTTGGGGTATGATTCTGCGGCGTCGGGATTTGACATGGACGAATGCCGCATGGCCGGAACCGCATGGCTGAGAGACCGCCAGATGACCCACGATGCTTCGACCGCGGCCGCACGGCATCGGCGCCGCGGAACGCAAGCCGTTGTCGCCGGCGGCACAGCGCGCGCTCGCCGAGGCCGAAGCGCGCCGCAAGGCGGCGGCCGAGGCCAACGCCCAGCCGACGGCCAAGGAACTGCAGGGCCCGAAGGGCCCGGAACCGACCCGCTACGGCGATTGGGAGAACAAGGGCATCGCCTCGGATTTTTGAAGCCGCGGTGGCCGGCGATTCGGGCTCGCGCAGCGACACGCCCGCGACGAAAAAGCCGCGCTTCTCGGCGCGGCCTTTGCATTCGCAGATGCGATGGATCGCGGATCAGCGCGAAACCACCACGGTGGTGCCGACCGAGACGCGCTGATAGAGGTCGGTGATATCGTCGTTCAGCATCCGGATGCAGCCATAGGAGACGAAACCGCCGACCGAATCCCGGCATGTTGGTGCCGTGGATGGCGTATTCGCCGCCCGCCAGGGTCATCGCCGCGACGCCCATCGGGTTGTGCGGCGAGCCGCCGGGAATCACGTCCGGCATCGACGGCTTGTCGCGCTTGACCTCGGCCGGCGGCGACCAGGCCGGATTGCGGTATTTGCCGTTGATCCGGGTGACGCCGGCCCATTGCTTGCCGGCCTTGCCGACGCCGACCGGATAGCGCACGGCGTGGCCGGGATCGACCACCAGATAGAGCCGGCGCTCATTGGTCTTCACCACGATCGTTCCCGGCGAATAATCGCCCCGGAAACCGACCATGTCCGGCCGCGCCTCGGCCTCGCGTCGACATCAACAGCCCCGCCCCGATGGTGGCTGCCAGCGCCACCGCAATCCTCAACGACATCATGTTCTCCCACTTCGCTTGCCCCTCGCCAGGGGCCCTAACCCGCTCGCCCACCTATTTTTAACCGCGTGTCTTAACCAGGCGGTTTCCACGCTGGGGCGGCGGACGCATTTGATGGGAGAGGTAGGGGAATGTTCGAATTAAAGTAAATGACCGGGAAACAACACCCGCGTGCAAACGTCGGGGCCGGGGGATTTCTGCCCTGACAATGGCGTGAAATGGGGCGCCAAGGCCTGCCGCCGCCGAAGTTTTGAGCGGCCGTTACTGAGGCGGCGGCGCCGGCTTCGGTTTCGGTTTTGCGCCCTTCGTACCCTTGGCGTCCTTTGCGGGCTTCTTCTTTGCCGCGGGCTTTAACACCGGCGCGCCGGGTACCGGGGGCGGTTTCTTGCAGGCGCCGGCGGTGTCGATCGCCACCTTGGCGTGACGCGCTTCGCATTCATTCTGGTAGGTCTTGCCGTTGCAGCCGCACACCGGCCGTGACACCCGCATGCAGAAATCCGGCGCTTTTGCGCAGGTGCCGGCGGCATCCGGCGCGCTGCATTGCCCATCCGGCAAATGACAGAACAGCGCCGAGTTGCAGGTGATCTTGTCCGGCCCGCCGCAGGCCTCATCGAGATTGGCGATGGCCGGCCCAGCGGGTGCGGCGGTCGCGGCGAGAGCTCCTTGCGCCCAGCCCAACGTCACAACAAGCGCCACGGCGGCGAAGCTGCCGGCAAAACCGCCGGATTTCAATCGCATGTGCCCCTCCTCGCGGAAAGCTTACGCCCCCGCGCCTTTCTTGTTTTGGCGGTGCGCGACCAGATCGTCCACCACGGCGGGATCGGCCAGGGTCGAGGTATCGCCGAGGCTGCCCGGTTCGTCCTCGGCGATCTTGCGCAGGATGCGGCGCATGATCTTGCCGGAGCGGGTCTTGGGCAGGCCCGGCGCGAACTGGATCAGATCCGGCGAGGCGATCGGGCCGATGTCCTTGCGCACCCACGCCACCAGTTCCTTGCGCAGCCCGTCGCTGGGTTCGACGCCGGCCATCAGCGTCACATAGGCGTAGATGCCCTGGCCCTTGATGTCGTGCGGGATAGCCGACCACGGCGGCTTCCGAGACCTCGGGATTGCGCCACCAGCGCGCTTTCGACCTCGGCGGTGCCCATGCGGTGGCCGGAGACGTTGATCACGTCGTCGACCCGGCCGGTGATCCAGTAATAGCCGTCGGCGTCGCGGCGGCAGCCGTCGCCGGTGAAATATTTGCCCTGGTAGGTCGTGAAATAGGTCTGCTCGAAGCGCGCATGGTCGCCATAGACCGTGCGCATCTGCCCCGGCCAGACTCGCGCGATGCACAGATTGCCCTGGCGTCTCGCCCTCCAGCACCTTGCCGTCGGCGTCGACGATTTCCGGCACCACGCCGAAGAACGGCTGGGTCGCCGAGCCGGGCTTGAGTTCGGTGGCGCCGGGCAGCGGCGTGATCAGGATGCCGCCGGTCTCGGTCTGCCACCAGGTGTCGACGATCGGGCAGCGCTCGTCGCCGACCACGCGGTGATACCATTCCCAGGCTTCCGGATTGATCGGCTCGCCGACGCTGCCCAGCAGGCGAAGACTCTTGCGCGAGGTCTTCTTCACCGGCTCGTCGCCGTCCCGCATCAGCGCGCGGATCGCGGTCGGCGCGGTGTAGAAGATGTTGACCTTGTGCTTGTCGATCACGTTCCAGAACCGCGAATTGTCGGGATAGTTCGGCACGCCCTCGAACATCAGCGTGGTGGCGCCGTTGGCCAGCGGGCCATAGAGAATGTAGCTGTGGCCGGTGACCCAGCCGACATCGGCGGTGCACCAGTAGATGTCGCCGTCGTGATAATCGAACACGTATTGATGCGTCATCGCCGCGAACACCAGATAGCCGCCGGAGGTGTGCAGCACGCCCTTGGGCTTGCCGGTCGAGCCCGAGGTGTAGAGGATGAACAGCGGATCTTCCGCGTTCATGTGCTCGCACCGGGCAGTCCGTCGTCACCATTTCGGCGGCGTCGTGATACCAGAAGTCGCGCACCGGATCCATGTTGACCGGTGCCGCCGGTGCGCTTGACCACGATCACCCAGTCGACGCCGGCGGCTTTGGCGATCGCGGCGTCGACATTGGCCTTCAGCGGCACCTTCTTGCCGCCGCGCAGGCCTTCGTCGGCGGTGATCACGATCTTGGATTCGCAGTCGGTGATGCGCTCGGCCAGGCTGTCGGGCGAGAAGCCGCCGAACACCACCGAATGGATCGCGCCGATCCGCGCGCAGGCCAGCATGGCATAGGCCGCTTCCGGGATCATCGGCAGATAGATGGTGACGCGGTCGCCCTTTCTCGACGCCGCGGGTGCGCAGCACATTGGCGAACCGGCAGACTTCGTCGTGCAGCTGCCGATAGGTGATGTGCTTGCGACTCGGAGGGGTTGTCGCCTTCCCAGATGATCGCGGTCTGGTCGCCGCGCTTGTCCAGATGCCGGTCGATGCAATTGGCGGCGACGTTGAGGACGCCGTCCTCGAACCATTTGATCGAAATATTGCCCGGCGCGATAGGAGGTGTTCTCGACCTTGGTGAAGGGCTTTATCCAGTCGATCCGCTTGGCCTGCTCGGCCCAGAACCCCTTGGGGTCGCTGATCGAGCGCGCATACATGTCGCGGTACTTGGCCTGGTCGACAAAGGCGCGCTTGGCCCATTCGGGCGACACGTCGTAGATCTTCTCGGACATCGAACTCTCCACCCGGAACCGGCCGAAACGCCAGCGAACGCGGCGACTGGCCGTCTTCATTGTTGAAATGATTATGCGTCGCCGGGCCGGGCGGCCGACAAGGCGGAAACCTCTCCGACCTTGGTTGGCGGACGCGTTTCTGCGCCCTCCGATCCGGAAATCGCCTCCGGCTCTGGTTACCGATTGCTTGCCCAAACGATCACTTTCGCGTTTTGCCGCAGGCCGAAATCAACGTTATCGCGCGAATGGGAGCCATGATCGGTATTTAGATACAGCATGCGACAGATTCCCGACTCGCAATATCAATCATTACCCCCTAAATCGCCTCCCCGAGGCCGCAAGGCCCGCCGGAACCAAGCCATAACAAGCGGCATTACCGGATAACAGGTGAGACAGGATACCGACGTGACCATGGATCAGCAGAATTTCGAGGCTACGCGGCCCGTTTCCGCTGATCCTGCCGTGGCGTTGGCCGAGGCACTGGGGCAATCCCCCAAAGCGCCCGCCAAGACGTCTGCCAAGGCCGAACTGGTCAAGACCTCGGTCGAGGAACTGGCCGGTGAACTCGGTCTCACCCTCGGCGACCAGAACGAACTCACCATTCGCCGCATCAAGCGCGGCAAGAACTATTCATTCATTCGCGCCAACGGCACGGCGATCCGCCATGCCGGCACCATCCGCCGCCTCAATCGATGGCGGTGCCGCCGGCCTACCAGGAAGTGCGCTATTCGCCCGACCCGAACTCGCATCTGCAGGCCGTCGGCCGCGATGCCGCCGGCCGGCTGCAATACCGCTATCACGCCGATTGGGAAAAGGTCCGCGAGCAGCGCAAGGCGCATCGGCTGGCCAACTGGTCGCGGCGCTGCCGAAAATCCGCCGTAACGTCTACGATGCACCTCGTCCGGCGACCAGCCGACCCGCGAATTCGCGCTCTCGGCGGTGATCGAATTGATCGCGCGCACCGCGATCCGGCCCGGCAACGAATCCTACGCCCGCCTCAACGGCACCCGCGGCGCCACCACGATGTTGAAGTCCAATGTTACGATCGAGGACGAAACCATCGTGCTGACCTTCAAGGCCAAGGGCGGCAAGGCCACGCGCAAGGAATGCGACGCCGCCAAGCTGGTGCGCGCGATCGGCATCCTGCGCAGCGTACCGGGCAAGCGCCTGTTCCAGTATCGCGATGATTCCGGCGTCGCCCGCACGGTTTCGACCACCACGGTGAATTCGTTCCTGCGCGAGATCGCCGGCATCAAGATTTCGCTGAAGGATTTTCGCACTTTGATGGCGTCCGCCGTGGTGCTGGAATCGCTGTCGCGGATTTCGCCGGCGGCCAGCGCCCGCGGCCGCAAGCAAGCAGGTGCTCGACGCGGTGCGCGCCGCCGCCGACGAATTGTCCAACACGCCGGCGATCTGCCGCAAGAGCTACGTGCACGACACCATCGTCACCGCGTTCGAAGACGGCATCCTCGAGCGCTTTGCCGCGACCATGAAGGGCTACCGCTCGCAATCCAAGCGCGAAGCGCTGCTGGCCCAGGTCGTCACCGCGGCCGCGGCGTAAGCCACGGCCTCATCCGGTACAGCCTCATGGTGAGGAGCGCGCCTCCGGCGCGCGTCTCGAGCCATGAAGTTTCGGGCGTTGCACTTCTCTCAAGCTTGCTTGCGGCCCATCCTTCGAGACGGCGCTAACGCGCCTCCTCAGGATGAGGATTTTTCTGGCTTCGATTCACATTTCAAACAGCCTTGCCCGTAGCCCGCATTCGCGAAGCGATATGCGGGATCGCAAGCAAAACCCCGATGTCGCGGAGCCTGTCATCGGGCGCGCATTCGCGCGACCCGTTGGCTCATCCGGGCTACAAACCGAACACGCCTTCTCGTTCTCGCGACAGCATGCGCCCGAGGCTTGCAAATATAACCTCACCCCCAAAAACAAGAGGGCGCAGGGAAGACCGGGTGCGCGCTGCACCCGCGGTCTCGTGTGCAATTGATGCACAAAGAAATGCGCACACGAGCATACAGGTTCAGCGGAAACACTCCGGCCTTCCCTGCGCAATGGCTTTACGACATATACCGCGCTCTCCCTGGTGAATCGGAGCCTCTTGCCACCATCGCCCCCGGGAGGCGTTGGCCTCTCAAGGACTTGACGCCAGCATTCCGGGCGTCAGGACCACACGACTTCGCCGTGCGCGCCATATCACTCGCCTTGTGACACGACGCGCCCATCGCTCCCCGCGCCCAACGTTTCGTGACGGTCGACACGCCCCTCTTGCGGGCACGGGATACGCCATAAGAGCCGGTGATTTGCCGCTGCGTTCAACAAGAAAAAAGTGCGACATTTTGGCACGACGGGCAAATCAGTGAATCGCGGTCAAGGATTATTTCCTCATGGTGAGGAGGCGCGCTAGCGCGGTCTCCGGACGATGCTTCGCATCGCCGGGAGAACCATGGGCCACGGGTGCTGCAGCCCATCCTTCGAGACGCATCGCTTCGCGATGCTCCTCAGGATGAGGCAGCAGCGGAACTCCGACGTCGAGAAGAGACCGTTCATATCAATGTATGAGGGGTCGTCGCTCAATGTATGAGTGAGCGCGGCCTGTCGATTGGATAAAAAGCATCAATCGCTTTTTGCAAAGTTCCGAAATTTATCCGGCGTGATTTGCAGAGCGTACAAAGTCCGCAGGCGCATCGCTGCACGCGGTGCTTGGCGCGGTTTCATTCGATCTCGAAACTGGAGAGGGTCATGAAGATATTGATGGTTATTACCTCCCACGATCAACTGGGCAACACCGGGCGAAAGACCGGCTTCTGGCTGGAAGAGCTTGCCGCGCCCTATTACGTCTTCAAGGACGCCGGCGTCGAGATCACGCTGGCCTCGCCGAAGGGCGGACGGCCGCCGCTCGATCCCAAGAGCAACGAGCCCGACATGCGCACCGACCTCACGCGTGCGATTCGAGAAAGACACCGCGGCGGAAGCGCAGCTCGACAATACCGTTCGCCTCGACAGCGTCAGACAGCAGGATTTCGACAGCGTGTTCTATCCCGGCGGCCATGGCCCGATGTGGGATCTCGCGGAAGACAAGGACTCCATCAAGCTGATCGAGTCGTTCATCGCCGCCGGAAAAACCATCGCCGTTGTCTGTCATTCCACCGGCGCGCTGCGTCACGTCAAGGCGCCGGACGGCAAGCCGCTGGTGCAGGGCAAGGAAGTCACCGGCTTCACCAATGGCGAGGAAGAAGCCGTCGGGCTTACCAAGGTGGTGCCGTTCCTGGTCGAAAACGAGATGTTGAAGCTCGGCGCCGTGTTCTCGAAGACAGCCGACTGGGGAGTCCATGTTGTCAGCGACGGCCTGCTGATCACCGGACAGAACCCGCATTCCTCGGGGCCGGCCGCGAAAACGCTGCTGGCCGCGCTGAAGCAAAGGGCCAAACCGGCGGCCAAAGCTTCGTAGACAAGGCTTCGTAGATACGGCTTCGTAGATCGATATCCCTCAACCAACTGCGGTCGCAGCTTTGCCGTCGCAGAGACGCTTCGATGCGCGCCTCGCCGATGGGATCAATTGCCGGAATACTGTGGACTATCGTTCCATCACACCCATGCCATGGAGCTTGCAATGCACGCGAAGACGGAGAAAGCGCAAATTCGGGTCGCTCGCCACCATTTTCCCTTGTTTTGCCTTGCGCGCAATGCGCATCAGAAAGGATTGCAGTCATGGATCTACTTGCTTTCGCCAAGAACGTTGCAGATCGCGTCGAAGCGCAGTCGGCACGCGCCAAAATCCCGGTGGCCGTTTGCGTGATGGACATTCACGGCAACGTCATTCTCAAACACCGCATGAGCGGAGCCCCGGCCTTCTCGCTCGAGATATCGGAGCGCAAAGCCTACACCTCCGCGCTGGTGGGACAACGAACCGCCGATCTCGCCCCGATGGTGCAACCCGGACAGGATCTATTTGCCCTGATGGGCCTGTCCGGCGGACGGTTCTGCTCGATGGGCGGCGGAGCGCCGCTGACCAGCGATGGCGAACTGGTCGCGGGCGTCGGCGTCAGCGGCGGCAGCGTCGAGCAGGACGTTGCCATTCTCGAAGCGGCGCTGCGCGGCGACGTCAAGCCTGCGCTCGCGGCGACGGCGTGAAACAGCTCGTCACATTTCGGCGTTTTTGCGAAGTTCATCATCCGGGCGGATCGCAGCGCGGCCATCGGCGTTTTTCGCCGGTGATGTCGTTGCATGAGCGTTCGGCCATGAGATAGTCTGTCCTCACCCAGGAGAGCCATGGGGACGGCTGGTGGCTCACCGTCACCGGCAGGGGCACCTTCGAATGCAGAACGAAGTCGCTGTTGGCCCGGAGCAACAGCATTTCACCCTTGCGAGCTCACCGCCGGGGCGGGCGCAAAAGCGTTTCGCGCTGGTCGTTGTGCTCGGCCTGTTCGCTGTCTTTGTCCTGATCATTGCCGGGCCGCTGTCGAGAATCCAGACCAGCCGGATCGATGCCTTCATCCCGATCTATCTGACGGCGATGTTCGTCAACGATTCGATTACTGCAATCCTGCTGTTCGCCCAATTTTCCATTCAGCGCTCGCGCGCGCTGCTCTTGATCGCGAGTGGCTATCTGTTCACGGCGCTGATGCTGATCCCCTACATCCTGACGTTTCCGGGGGTGTTCGTGCCGAAAGGCCTGATCGGCGGCCTCGAAAGCCCGTCGTGGGTCTATTTTTTCCAATACGCGGTTTTCCCGATGTTCGTGATCGCCTACGCGCTGTGCAAGGATGCCGAGCCCGGGAAACGATCCTGGCGTGGCGCCGCGCGTACGGCGATCGTTCTGAGCGTCGTCTCGACGGCGGCGCTCGTCCTCGGAGCCAGCATTCTTGTCGTTGCCGGCGATGCGCTGTTGCCTTATGTCATGCTCGATCCGTCCCATCTTGGGCCGCTATGGCCGTATATCGGATTGCCCGTCGCGTCGGTCAGTGTCGCGGCTTTTATCGTGCTCTGGTTCCGGCAACATTCGATGCTCGATCTCTGGCTGCTGGTCGTGATGTCCGCCAATTCGATGCTGATCCCGCTGAGTTACTTTTCCTCCGGGGTGCGCTTCGGGGTCGGCTGGTACGCGGTGCGGTGCTTCGCGGTTTTGTCCAGCAGCCTCGTGCTGATTTTCCTGCTGTACGAGATCACGATGCTGTACGGCCGGCTGCTCGGCGCAATTGTCGAGCAGCGCCGCGAGCGCGACGCGCGCCTGATGACCGGCGATGCGGTGGCGGCCACCATGGCGCATGAGTTCAGGCAGCCGCTGTCCGCCATGATCACGCTGGCCGACACCGGGTTCCGCTGGCTCAATCGCGAAAATCCCGATCTCGACAAGGCCAAGGCCGCGTTCCGGCAGATCACCACCGCCGGCGATCGCGCGGAAGCGCTGATCGAAAGCATTCGTTCGTCCCTGAAGCAGCAGGACCAGGCCGACACCCTGCTCGACGTCAACGAACTGATCGGAAAATCCCTCGCGCTGATGCGCGAGGATCTGCAAAGCCACCGGGTGCTGGTCAAGGCCGAAACGAATTTGCAGTTGCCGCCGGTGATGGGAGATCGAACCCAGTTGCAGCAGGTGCTGGTCAATCTGGTCGCCAACGCCATCGATGCCATGGCGGTCGAGGATGGGCCCCGGGTGCTGAGCGTCAGTTCGGAAGTTCGCGACGGCGGGCAGGTCGTGATATCGGTCGCGGATACCGGAACAGGAATTGCGCCGCACGATATCCCGCGGGTGTTCAAGCCGCTGTTCACGACAAAATCCGGCGGCATGGGATTGGGCCTGTCGATCTGCCGTTCGATCATCGAAAGGCATAACGGAAAACTGGCTGTCGTCCCGAACACGCCGAAAGGCGCGATATTTCAGATCGGCCTGCTCGCGCACGCGGCTAACGCCGATTGAGTGACCCTATTCCGTCATTCCGGAAGGTGAGCAATTTTGATCACCTGGCCCGTGTTGCGGATGCGGCGCATATTGGCGGCCATGCACAGGTTGACGAGATCGTAACCCCGTAAATTGCCGCCCCCGCTGAATGCGAACTGTTTAGGAAGCCGCAGACTAAATAAACCATCGGGCAACCCAGCGGATGCTAGGCATGGGTTCGAAAACCACAAACCGGCCTTTAGGTAACGCGATGATGCGGAACGGCAGCTATTCTGCGTGGTTCAGAACCAAGCTCGGGGAAGGCGTCGGCGTCGTCGCGCTTCGCGACGGGGTTTTGACCGGAGGCGATTTCGTCAGCAGTTACACCGGGGCTTACGCTTTGGACGGAGCAAAATTTACCGCTTCGATTGCCTCCCGGCGTTGCACGGAAGGACCTTCGGTGTTCGGCATCGACAACGTCGATCTGAGACTGACCGGCAAATCGACTCCAACGACGGCATCGTGCACCGGAACCGCCGAACAGGCGCCGGGCCTGACTTTTGAGGCCACGCTGATCCGAATCGTGGATTAGCCCGAGCGGCGCGATAGCGAGGCGATCTGATCTTCCATCCACGCCGCAGCCTTATCTTCCTAGTCGGCCCCACGCGCGACGAGCAAATCACCAAATTGCCGTCAAGCGTTTTTCTTTTCCTTCTCCCAACCAACTCGGGTTTACCCGAGTTGGTCATTTCATTGTCGAAGTCGGATAAATCCGACTTCGAGTGGGAGAAGGTGCCCGAGCCAACGGGTCGCGCGAATGCGCGCCCGATAACAGGCCCCGCGAGGGCGGAAGAGGGGTGCCGCAAACACCAACGCCGCGCCCCCTCTCCCGTCTCGCATCTTCGATGCGAGCCACCCTCTTCCACGAGGGGGAGGGGAAGTAAGACTGGTTGCGGCTGCGTGCCGAGATGCTAGCCTGTCGATGAGCTGATGCTCCAAGAAACATAGAGAAACGGGAGGATCCTCATGCCCCACGCGCTGGTGACGGACCGTCGAAGCCTGTTGCTCGGGGCGGCGGCGGCTCTGACGGTGCCATGGCGCGCCGCCCGCGCGGATCAGCCGGTCGGGCCGGTGATGCAACGGCTCAGCCAATACATGGCCGCGGCGGCAGCCACCCCGCTGCCGGCGCCGGCGCTCGAACAGGCAAAACTGCACATTCTGGATACCTTAGGCGCCATGGTGTCGGGCGCCAGCTTGCGGCCCGGCAAGCTTGCGATCGCATTCGCGCGCAGCTATGGCGGCGAGAAAGTGGCGACCGTGGTCGCCTCCGATGTGGTCGTCGGTCCGATCGAGGCGGCGCTGGCCAATGGCATCCTGGCGCACAGCGACGAGACCGACGACAGTCACGCGCCGTCGACTTCCCATCCGGGCGCGCCGGTGGTGGCGGCGACGTTGGCGGCCGGCGAAAAGTTCGGCATCGACGGCGCGCGCTTCGTGCGGGCGGTCGCGCTCGGCTATGACATCGGCACCGCGCATGACCATGACGCTGGGGCCGGAATATATGCTGCCGGCGCACAAGAGCACGCATGCGGTCGCCGGCAATTGGGGCACGGCAGCGGCGGCCGGCTGCTGCGCGAGCCTGAACGAACAGCAGATGCGCTGGCTGGTGGATTACACCGCGCAGCAGTCGGCCGGCATCACGTCGTGGCAGCGCGACCGCGACCACATCGAGAAGGCCTTTGTGTTCGCGGGCATGGCCGCGCGCAACGGCGTCAACGCCGCGCTTTTGGTACAGGCCGGCTGGACCGGCGTGGACGACGTGTTGTCGGGCGCCGACAATTTCTTCGCCGCCTATGGACCGCAGGCCGATCCGAACGGGCTGATCGAGGCGCTGGGCACGCGATTCGAGGTCGAACGCACCAACATCAAGAAATGGACGGTCGGCTCGCCGATCCAGGCGCCGCTCGATGCGCTGTGGAACCTGATGCAGGCCCACGCTTTCAGGCCGGACGAGGTCGAGAAGGTGATCGTGCGGGTCGCCAGGACCGAGGCGTCGGTGGTCAACAACCGCGACATCCCCGATATCTGCCTGCAACACATGATCGCGGTGATGCTGATCGACGGCACCGCGTCGTTCGCCGCCGCGCATGATGTCGCCAGAATGAAGGACCCGGAAGTGCTGCGGCAGCGCGCCAAGGTCGAGCTGGTGCCCGACGACGAGCTGGAAAAGCGGCGGCCGGCCCGCGAAGCCACCGTCGATGTGGTGCTGAGCGGCGACCGCCGCTTCAGCGAACATGTCAGCGCCGTGCGCGGCACCGCGCAAAACCCGATGACCAAGGACGAGGTCGTCGCCAAATGCCGCGACCTGATGGCGCCCGTGCTCGGCACCGCGCGCAGCGATGCGCTGACCAAGCTCGTGCTCACCATCGAGACGCAAGCCGACCTGCGCGCGATGCGGCCGCTGTTGCAGGCGGGATAGACCTAGAGCCTTTTCGGTTCTGATTGAATCAGAACCGAAGGTCCAGATTCTTGTTTTGACGCGTTTTCTTCACGCGAACCGGTATCCACTCCGCTCGAAAACGCTCTAGGGCCGCATCACAACCTGGTTGCACGGGGAGCACTTGTAGACCTCGAGCAACGGATGCAGCCTGATCGCCGGAAGCTTGCCGACCAAAGCCAGGCTATCGCCGCACTTTTCGCAGGCCGGCGGCATGGCGTTTGCCATGCGCGCGGTGCTTCCGGCCCATTGCATCGGTTTACCCCGCGTTGCGATCTCGACCCCGAGATCATCCCGGGTATCTGCCGGCATCATTCCCAAAACGATCCCTGATTTTCCGGCGGTTCGTTGGCCCAGATCAGCGCGCTTCTTGCGTCCAGCCTTACGATGCGCTCTTCCGCTTCGGACAATTCGTCGCTGTCGGACAGATAAAGGATAAAACTTCCGTCGCTCTGCCGGAACAGAGCCTCTCTGCCGGTGCGCAGTTCGAGCGATCGGCTATCAATGAACGGGCACTTTCGCGAAACGACAAGGTGCATGATCCCCAAATCCCGAAATTGGATCGTTACGCCTCACGGGTTGTTGCGGGTTCGACGGCGGAGCGTGCGCTTTGCTTCTTGCGCGGCTGACCTTCACTGAATTTAAGGCCGATTTCATCGCCATTGACGCGGACAAGGCTGCAGCGGCGAAAGGCAAGCCCGGTCGAAGACAACAGCAGAAAAAACTCCGTCAGCTTCAGCCCCTCGATCGAGCCATCGACGGTGAGCCGCGCGCCGGTGGCCGACACGTCCAGCAGGCTGCACTTTCGCCGCCAGGTGCCGTCGATTCCCATGATGTGAACGACATGACCGCGGACGAAAGTAACCCGATCTGATTTTCGCGCGCCCCAGGCCATGTCGTCAGGCTCCCGACGCCGTTCCGGCGGAACGGCGGTCCGACCAAAACCAGATCGTTCTTTGCGCTGCCTTTAAAGCTGGTGCGCGGTTGCGTCGGTGACGATCCAGAGCTTACGGCTCCTCCAAGCTCCGCGAAAAGCGGAGCCGATGCAGCGGCTGGCATGATGAATTCCCCGCCTTTGGCGAGCCAAGCGAAATCGAAATCTGAAAGCGCAAAACGCCCGTAAAACTACGTAAAACTGTGCGTCCGAATGTTTAACCAGGCATTAAGCGGCTACAACCTGAAATTGAGAGCCGGATTCGCCGGCATGGGCGTTGCGCCGGCGGTTCAACGCGGCCGGCCGGTCCGGCTGAAATCGATAATGAAATCCATAACTTCCGAGCGGGATATCGTCGCTGCAAAAAGCTCCGCCAAAGGGCTTGTTCGTCCGTGGCGAGCCCACAAAAATCGAAGTGACGCCGATCGCGAACCAGTAAAAATCGATATCGGAATTTGGCAATCAGCATTGAGGGCGCGAGCTGCGCATAAATTTCAAGTGAGTGAACCAATTCACACCCTGCTTGAGACGAAGCGCCTAGAAATACTCCATCTCAAGCGGAGCAGATCGGTGCCGGATTCACATCAGCAGCAGACCAGCGGCATCGCCGTTCTCGGCGCCTTCGGCGTCATTTGCGCCATCCTGCTCGGGCTTGTTGTTTGGCACCCACCCGCAGCCCGTTGGCTCGCCGAAAGTACCCAGGCCGAGTTTTCCAATGCGCCTGTCGAAGCGGCGCCTGTCAGGCTCGCGGGATACCTGGCGCGCAAGCCGATACGCCCGGGCGCCTGGGCGGAAGTCATCCATTCGAAATAACCAACAGGAGGCTCGTCAATGCAAATGTCTCCGAACCATCTGAACGACGAAGTTCGCCGGGTTCACCGGCAATGGACCATTGGCTTTGCGATCGTTTACGGCACGGTCGCGCTGATGCTCCTGACCGTGGTGGCTTTCCATCCAGCGGTAACGAGCGAAATTGCCATGAAGGTTGAGGGCATCAAGTCCGCGGAAGCGACCGGCTCGATTCCCTTTGCTGCTGGGAAAGCGGCCAACAAATAGGCCGGCGCTGGCAAGCCGCCGACGTCCAGCCGAATGGCGCGCCCGGAGATTTGCCGCGCGAGGGCCGCGGCCGGAGTGATCATGGTTAACCTCCCGTTAACCGAATCCGATGACCCTCCGATCATGGAATGCGGCGGAACCGGTGTCGGGCCGGCAGCCGCAAGAAGAAGCCGACGGTGTAACGCCCGGCGGCTTTTTCTCTTTGGTGTATTCAATGCACGCACGACAGCGAGGCCCGGCTACATCCCACCCATCTTGCAGACGATCTTCCATTCCTCCGCGGTCACCGGCTGCACCGACAGCCGTGAATATTTCACCAGCGCCATCTCGGCCAGCCGCTTGTCGGCCTTGATCGCGGCCATGGTCACCGGTGTCTTCAGCGGCTTGTCGGCCTTGATGTCGACGCAGACGAACTTGCCGGTCTTGTCGGTCGGGTCGGGATAGGCCTCCTTGATGATCTCGGCGATGCCGACGATCTCCTTGCCTTCGTTGGAATGATAGAAGAAGGCGCGGTCGCCCTTCTTCATCTTCACCAGATTCTGCCGCGCGGTGAAATTGCGCACGCCGGTCCAGGCTTCGCCCTTGGCGCCTTTTGCGACCTGCTGGTCCCACGACCAGGCCGAAGGTTCCGATTTCACCAGCCAGTAATTCATGACGCTTACCCCTATCCGTCATGGCCGGGCTTGACCCGGCCATCCACGTCTTACTTTCTATCTGATCAGCGTATCAAGACGTGGATGCCCGCGACAAGCGCGGGCATGACGGGAGGATGTTATCCCTCCGCCTTGAACGGCCGCGTCAGCAGGCTTTCGATCGCCGCATCGATGGTGACGGCGCCCGCTCAGGATCGCCGCCACCGCCTGTGATACCGGCATATCGACCTGTTGCGAAGCCGCCAGTTCGATCAGCACCGGGGCGGTGAATTCGCCCTCGGCGAGTCTTGCCGCGCGGCGCCGGCTCGCCGCGGCCGAGCGCGATGCCGAGCGCGAAATTGCGCGATTGCGGGCTGGAGCAGGTCAGGATCAGATCGCCGAGGCCGGACAGTCCCGCCATGGTTTCGCTGCGCGCGCCGCAGGCGCGCCCAAGCCGCACCAGTTCGGCTGAAGCCGCGCGTGGTCAGCGCCGCCTGCGCCGAGGCGCCGAGCTTGCGGCCGACCACGATGCCGGCGGCGATCGCCAGCACGTTCTTGGCCGCGCCGCCGATCTCGACGCCGCGGACGTCGGTGGTGTGATAGGGCCGGAAGGTCGCCGAGCCCAGCGCCTGCACCAGCGCGCCGGCAAGCTGCTTCGTCCTTGCGCCGCCAGCGTCACCGCGGTCGGCAGGCCGCGCGCCACGTCGTCGGCAAAGCTCGGCCCCGACAGGATCGCCGGCGTCGCATCGGGCGCGGCTTCCGCGATCACCTCGGTCATGAATTGGTGCGTGCCGCGCTCGATGCCCTTGGCGCAGGCGATCACCGGCGTGGCGCCTGGCCAGATGCGGCGGCGAGCGCGGCGACCGCCTCGCGCAGATTCTGCGCCGGCGTCGCGATCAGGATGATGTCGGCGCTCGCGGCCTGCGCGATATCGCCGGTGACGGCGACGCTCGCATCGAGCGTTACGCCGGGCAGTTTCGGATTGGCGCGCGTCGCGGCGATCTCGCGCCGCGCTGTCCGGCTTGCGCGCGCACAGCACGACCTCGCGCCCGGCCCGCGCCGCGACGCCGGCCAGCGCCGTGCCCCAGGCGCCGGCGCCGATCACCGCGACGGATTTGAACGACGGCATCGCGCTCGTCTCCGTCTAGAACCCCGCGCGGGTGTTGGCGAAGCCCGGCGGCGCGCACCGCGTTTTCGTCGAGCCGCCAGCGCGCGCGCGGCGGCGGCGTCCATGGTGTCGATCAGGCCGAGCGCCAGCCGCTCGGCGCCGGCCCAGGCGATCATCGCGCCGTTGTCGGTGCACAACGCCGGCGGCGGAATGATCAGCGTGGTCTGCGGCCTTGGCGGCGACATCCTGCAGCGCGCCGCGGATCGCCTGGTTGGCGGCGACGCCGCCGGCGGCGACCAGCGCGCGCGGCGGGCCGAACTGTTCGTGAAACAACCGCAAGCCGACGCTGAGCCGGTCGGCGGTGGATTCCAGCACCGCGGCCTGAAAGCCGGCGCAGAGGTCGGCCGATGTCCTGCGGCTCCAGCGGCCGAGCCGGCTCGCCTCGTTGCGCACCGCGGTCTTCAATCCCGACAGCGAGAAATTGGCGTCGGCGCGGCCGAGCATCGGCCGCGGAAACGCAAACCGCGTTGGCGTCGCCGCCGCGCGCGGCGCGCTCGACCTGCGGCCCGCCCGGATAGGGCAGCGCCGAGCATCTTTGCCACCTTGTCGAACGCTTCGCCCATGGCGTCGTCGACGGTGGTGCCGAGCCGGACATAGTCGCCGACGCCGAGCACCGCGACGATCTGGGTATGGCCGCCGGAGGCGAGAAACAGGCAATAGGGAAACGCCAGCGCGCAGGTCAGCCGCGGCGTCAGCGCGTGGGCCTCGAGATGATTGACCGCGATCAGCGGCGTGTCGTGCACCATCGCGATCGCCTTCGCCGTGGTGAGGCCGACGATGACGCCGCCGATCAGGCCGGGGCCCGCGGCGGCGGCGACCGCCGAAAGCTGCGCGAAGCCGACGCCGGCTTTCCTTCATCGCGCGGCGACGATGCCGTCGAGCACATCGACATGGGCGCGCGCCGCGATCTCCGGCACCACGCCGCCGAACGGGGCGTGCTCCTCGATCTGCGAGCGCACGATGTTGGACAGGATCCGGCCCGAGCCGTCGGCCTGGCGCTCGACCACGGCGGCGGCGGTTTCATCGCAGGTGGTCTCGATGCCCGAGCACCAGCATTCGCACTGTGTCGTTACCCAATTTGAGCCCTTGCGCTATCGGCCGAAGCGTGCGTTTCTCGGTACTTCGGGTAGCATCGCGGGTCGCCAGAAGTGCAATCGTCCGCTGTCGCAGAGGCTTAAGGGCTTTCGGCCTCAAAGGTTTTGGATCGAAAGCTTGCGACAAGAGGCTTGGAACATGGCCGTTCTCGTCACCCGCCCGCAGCCCGACGATGAGGCCACCGCCGCGGCCCTGCGGGCGCGGGGTTTCGAGGCGCTGCTGGCGCCGATGCTGCGGTTCGAGGCGGTGGCGTTCCAGGACGATACCGACGCCCGCTATGGCGCGGTCATCGTCACCAGCGCCAATGCGCTGCGCGGCATCGCAACACATCTGGCCGGGCAGCGACTGCTGAAACTGCCGCTGTTCGCGGTCGGCGAACATACCGCCGCCGCGGCGCGCGGCGCCGGCTTCGACAAGGTGATCTCCGGCCGAACGGCGATGCCGACGGCCTTGCGCGATGCTGGTGCTCGCCAGCGGTCAAGGCCAGGCAGCTGAAGAAGGCCAGCACGCTGTTGTATCTCGCCGGCGCGGACCTGGCGCGCGATCTCGCCGGCGAACTCGGCGAACGCGGTTTTACCGTCGTCACCCACACCACCTACCGGATGATCCCGGTGACGAGCCTGCCGCGCGAGGTTGCCGACGGCTTTCGCCGCCAACCGGATCGAGGCGGTGCTGCATTACTCGCGGCGCAGCGCGCGGGCGTTCCTGGAGGCGGCGCGGGCCGCCGGCGTCGAAATCTCGGCGCTTTGGCGATCCCGCAATGCTGCATTTCCGACGCGGTCGCCTCGATTGTCCGCGACGCCGGGGCCTACCCAGGTCATTGGCCGCGCGCAGCGCCGGATGAAAATGCCGTGTTCGAGCTGCTGGACCGTGCTTTGCGGCCCTGATCGCGCTAAGAGGACGGTCCGAATCTGGTAGACGTCCGCCCTGCAGCAACAGGGAATCGTCGCGATGGCCGATGACAGGCCCGGAACCCAAGGCTGACGAGAAGCTGGACGACACGGCGCTGCCGCCGGATTCCGGCCGCGCCAGGCGCGCGGCCGCCGACCATCGATCTCGAAGCCACCGAAGTGTCCGGCGAAACCCGCAAGCGGAGGCCGGTCTCCGGCCACAGGAGCCCGTGCATCGCCGGCAGAGCAGCCGTCGGCATCGGCGACCGGATCCGGCGGCCTGCATCCGAACGGCCATCTGCCGAGGATCACGGACGTCAGCGCCGCCTCGACCGATTTCACGCTGGGCTGATCGCGCCGGTCTCGGCCTGGTCGCGGCGGCGTTGGTGATCGGCGCCGGCTGGATGCTGGGCTGGCCGCCGGTGCAGCCCACGCGCTGACGCCGCAGGTGACCTCGACACGTCGATGCGCTCACCTCAGCGAGTCGCGAGCATAGAAACCAGGCCGGCAAAGCCGCCGACCCGATCCGGCGCAATCGCCGCGCAGCTCGACGGCGCTGGAGAAATCGATCGGCGCGTTGCGCGATGAAGCTTCGCGGCCGCGCGCGCGCAGTCGGAAAAGCTCGCCGGTCGAAATCGCCGGCTGAAATCCGCGCCGACGTGACCGGCAGCGGCGGTCCGGATCTGTCCGCGATCAACGACGCGCCTCGACCAGCTCGAACGCACCGAGCCGCAGCGCAACGGCCGATATCGCGCAGGACAAGGCACAAGCCAAGGCCGACGACGCGCCGCTGCGCCGCGTCGTGGTGGCCTCCCTGCTCGACTGTCGGTGCGGCAGGGCGAGCCCTTCACGGCGGCCCTGACGGCGGCGAAAGCGCTGGCGCCGGATCCGCGACCGCCCTGAAGCCGCTGGACGGTTTCGCCGCCACCGGCGTGCCGACCGCGGCCAGCCTCAGCCGCGAATTGCTGACGCTGGTGCCAAAACTGACGCCGCCGGCCGCCGAGACAATGCCACCACCGGTTCCGGAGCCTGGTCGATCGGCTGCAGGCGCGGCGCGGCAAAGCTGGTCCGCATCGAGCGCACCGATGCCGCCGGCACCGATCGCGGCGCCGTGGTCGCGCGGGTCACGGCGGCGGCGCTGCGCAACGATTCCAACGAGGCGCGGCGCGAACTGAACACGCTGGCGCCGGCCGATCGCGCCGCGGCGCAATCCTGGATCGACAAGGCCGATGCGCGCGACGCCGCGCTCGCCGCATCCCGTCAATTCGCGGCCGACGCCATGGCGGCGCTCGCCAAACCGGCGCGGCAAGTCAGCGCCATAAGGTTTTCGATGTATCCGGATCATTCTGTTTCTGCTGTTGATTGCGCTCGCGGCTGCGGGCGCGGCATGGGTTGCCGATCAGCGCGGCGAGGTCGTGCTGTCGTGGGGCGGCTGGCGGCAGCGCATCGCCGAGCGCTGCCGGTATTCGCGCTGGCGCTCGGCATTGCCATCGTCGCGGCGGTGGTGGCTGTGGACGCCTGTTGCGCGCGCTGTGGCGCACGCCCGGACAGATCCGGCGCCGCCGCCGCGAACGGCGTCATCGCGCGCGGCCGGCATGCCATCACCCAAGGCCTGCTCGCGATCGGCCATGGCGATTCCGCTGCGGCCCGCGGCCATGCCGAAGTCGCGCGCCGCCATGCCGCGCAGGATCCGCTGGCGCTGTTGCTGCACGCGCAATCGGCGCAGCTCGACGGCGACCGCGCCGGCGCGCAGCGCCGCCTTCCACGCCATGGCCGAGCGCGAGGACACGCGGCTGCTCGGCCTGCGCGGCCTGTTCATCGAAGCCCAGCGCGCCGACGATCCGGTCGCCGCCGTGATGATCGCGGAAGAGGCGCTGAAGCTGGCGCCGGCATCGACCTGGGCGTCGCATGCGGTGCTTGGGATTTCGCTGCGCCAAGGGCGACTGGAGCGGGGCGCTGGCGATCCTCGACAACAATCTCGCCTCAAGGCTGATCGACAAGGCGACCTATCGGCGGCAGCGCGGCGTGCTGCTGACGGCGCGCGCGCTGGAACTGGAAAAGGTCGACCGCGACCGCGTCGCGCGACAGCGTGATGGAAGCGATCAAGCTGGCGCCGACCCTGGTGCCGGCCGCGGTGCTGGCCAGCAAATATCAGAGCGAGGCGCATCAGGTGCGCCGTTCGATGCGCATCGTCGAAGCGGCATGGCTGGCGCAGCCGCATCCCGATCTCGCCGACGCCTATGCCCATGTCAAGCTCGGCGATTCCGCGCGGCAGCGGCTGGTGCGGGTCGAGACCCTGGCGGCCAAAGCGCCGGGCCATATCGAAAGCGCGCTGGCGGTCGCGCGCGCCGCGATCGACGCCTCGGAGTTCGCCCGCGCCCGCGAGGCGCTGGCGCCGTTCATCGCACGCGCCGACGCAGCGGGTGGCGATGCTGATGGCGGAGATCGAGCGCACCGAACATGGCGACAGCGGCCGGGCGCGGGCCTGGACCCTGCGCGCGGTGCGCGCGCTGCACGATCCGGTGTGGACCGCGGACGGCTATGTGTCGGCGACCTGGCGGCCGGTGTCGCCGGTCACGGGCCGGCTCGACGCCTTCCAGTGGCAGACGCCGCTGGCGGCGTTGCCGTCGGACAAGGCCGCCGCGATCGAGCCCTCGCCATTCGAGGAAGCGATGCTGGCGCCGCGCCGCGAGCCGGTGGCAAAACTCGAAAGCGGTGCGGCGATCGAACCGGAGGCCGCGCCGGAAGCCATCCCGGTCGAACCCGTTGCGGCCGAGCCTGCGCCCGTCGCGGCGCAGGACAATGCGCCGCCCGCGGAGATCGCCACGGAGCCGGCGCCAGCCCCGGTGCCCGCGCCGCAACCTTCCGCCGATGCACCCGCCGCCGCGCCCCTGTTCCGCGCCCGCCAGGACATCCCGAAAGTCACGCCGCAGAACATTCCGGCCGGTGATCCCGATCCTGCGGGCGCCCGACGATCCCGGGATCGATGACGAGGGCGGCCGCGACGAATTCGCGGAACAAATCGGCCCGCCGGTGAGCCAGGCCGGCGGCTGGCGCGGATTTTTGTCGCGCTGGGGCGCCTAGCGGCCAGGCGGATCAGAGGCTGCGCTGGTTCGAAACGCCTGATTTCGACGGCGTTTTCCTGACGTCAGGCCCGGATTTTGCGAGCGTCCGAAACCGCCCGAAGCCGCCGCCGTTTTTCTTGCAAAATCGCACCGCGACCGATATCAGGTGCGGGCGTTTTCGGCTCCTCGCCGGACGCGCCTTCATGGTTCGCCGCAATAGCTCAGTTGGTAGAGCACGTCATTCGTAATGACGGGGTCACAGGTTCGAAGTCCTGTTTGCGGCACCAGCCTTATTACATAAAAACCGATTTGGAATTGATCGCGCAGCGGCAAAGCTCGCGCCTGACTTTAAGCCATCAAAGATCATGGCAGCCGCGCCGCGGCTGTGTCAGGCTGCGGCTTTTGGTATTTTATTTCGATGATCCTCGATTTGATGTCGCCGCTGCCGCGCGAGGAGTGTGTACGCAGGCTTCGATCGAAGGTCGGCACGGCGTGGGATGGCGCCACCGTGATCGGCTCGGTTGGCGAGAATTCGTTTCGATTGCGCAAGCGGATTTTCTATCGCAACTCGTTTCAGGCTTCGCTCTCCGGCAAACTGATCGATGATAACGGCGAGACACGGCTGCATTGCCGGGTCGGGCTACATCCGTTCGTGATCGCGTTCCTTGCCGTCTGGATCGGCTTCGTGCTGATCGGCTGCATGGCGATGATCGTGCCGCTAGCGACCGGCGCCATTCCGGCGAACCGTTGGCCGCAAGCCGCGATCCCTTTCTTGATGCTCGCGGGCGGCGTCGCGCTTCTCAAGGTCGGACAATATCTTTCGCGGGATGAAGCGGAGTTTCTGGTCGATTTCCTGCGCAAGACGCTCGAAGCGCGCGATAACCAGGCTCTCGGAAGCTGAGCGCCGCCGCGCGTTGACAGCGGTTTCATGATCGATAACATCGGGTTTTTCTCGGGAGTATTCAAATGAATTCATTGTCGTTTGGCCGTGCAAGCGCGGGGCTTTTCGCCGCGCTGCTGGGGATCGCCATGCTCCAACCCCAACGCGCAGCAGCCGAGGGCGCGATTGCGGTGGGCGAGCCCAAGGACGTCGCCAAGGACGGTTATGCCTACGGTTACTCGACCGGCAAGCCCGACCTGAAGTCGGCCTCGACCGAGGCACTGGAAACCTGCCGCAAGCCCGGCAACGGCAAGAGCGATGCGGGGCGCAAGCTTTGCAAGACGGTTGGGACCTTCACCAACCAGTGCGTCGCCGTTGCGATGGATCCGGGGCAGGGGACGCCGGGCGTCGGCTGGGCGATCGGCGGCACCTTGCAGCTGGCCGAAGACCAGGCGATGACGCGATGCAAGGCCACCGCGGGCGCCGGACGCCGCGAGTCCTGCGTGATCGACCATTCGCGCTGTGACGGCGAACCGAAATAGGGAGACGTCATGGTGAGGAGCGCGTCTTCGCGCGTCACGAACCTTGAGCTGTTCCGGGGGGCCATCCTTCGAGACGCGGCTAGGAGGCCGCTCCTCAGGATGACGCCGAGGTGAGTGGAGGCCTCGACGAAAAGCAATTCAATCAAGCGATCGCGATAATCTCGATCGTCTGATCGCCGGCGGTGACCACGTCTCCGACACCCTTGCCCATCACCGCCCGCGCCACCGGGGACACGAACGAAATCGAGCCGGCCTTTGGGTCGGCTTCGTCCTCGCCGACGATACGGTAGGTCTGCTCGCGCCCGTCGGCGCGGCTGAAGGTCACGGTGCTGCCGAAGGCGACAATTTCGGTGCTATCAGGTGCGGCGATGATCTGCGCCGTGCGGACGCGCTCGGCGAGATAGCGCATGTCGCGCAATGGCACCGCCGACAGCCGGCGGCGCTCGTTGATGTCGTCGGTTTGCTGCGCCGCCTCGAACGCGGTCTTCGCCTCCTGTAACTGGCGCTCGAGGGCTTTGAAACCTTGCTCGGTGACCAAATTGAGGTGCTCGGAAATCGGGCGGTCGGGCAACAACGTTTCCGACGCCGTTTCCGCGCTTTCTTCCTTGGTGAATGCGACGCTCAATTCGGAACTCCGTTACAAACGCAGTGAACTACCGGACTCCATATAAGATTTGCGCGATTGAGGCCCAAGGTGGAGAGTCGTCATCCGACTTCCGATCGAAAACAAAGCGCCCCCGGATGGTATCCGGGAGCGCGTTTTGTTGGAACGAATTGGCGTTTCGCGGACCGCTTACTGCGAAACCGTCTGGATCACGCTGTCGACCGGGCGGGCGGTGGCGACCGGGATCTTGCTGCCTTCCTTGCGTACCATCTCGTCGTATTCGGCGAGCGTCTCCAAGGGCTGCTTGGCCTTCATCTGCACCACCTTGTAGCCGCCGGCCTTGAGCCGGCGCAGCAGTTCGGGCAGCGCGTCGGCGGTGTGCTTCTGGAAGTCATGCATCAGGATGATGCCCTTGCCGAGCTTGTCGAGCTTGGTCATCACCGTCTGCACCACCTTGTCGGGCGTGCTGGTCTTGCGGAAATCGAAGGAATTCGAGATCGCAGGAGAAGATCGCGACATTGCGGGTGCCGAGATAGGCCACCGCTGCGGGATTATGCTGCAGCTCGGGAAAGCGGAAGAACGGCGCAGGTGAAGTGCCGAGCGCGAGCTTTACCGCGCTCATGCCCTTTTCGATTTCGTCCTTGACCTGCTGCTCGGTCATCTTCTTGCTGTTGAGATTGACATGCGACCAGGTGTGGGTGCCCACGGTGTGGCCCGGCGGCATAGACCTGGCGGAGGATTTCCGGGATGATAGCCGGCGTGCTTGCCGATCGAGAAGAACACCGCCTTGGTGCACTGGTCGGAAAGCGCCTTCAGCACCGCGGGGGTGTTGCCCGGCCACGGACCGTCGTCGAAGGTCAGCACGACCTCCTTGTCCTGGAGAAAATCGAGCTGCTTGAAATGCTCGAAGCCAAATCCAGGTCCGCCCGTAGTGTCGACCTCGACCACGCGGCTGACGCCGAGCGCGTCCGGATTGGCGCAAGGCGCGGCTGCCGTCGCGGTCGCAACCGGCGCGGCCGCGGGCTTTTCCGGGATCGCGGCTGTCGTGTTGACCGTATCCTGGGCGGCGGCTTTGGCGGCAGCGGCGGGAGAAAGTCGCTCGGACGGGGCGGCGGCGACGGTGGCGGGGGCGGAAGCCGCCAGTTGGACATGCGGCCGGGCCGTCCAGAACCACACGCCGGCGATCAATGCGGCCGAAACCACGGTGATGACCATCAGGCCTAACGCATTACGCATGTTTACACTCTCTACACACACTCGAATGGATGGCCGGGCGCGCGCTTCATGCGGCTCGGCCAATGGACGACTGCAAATATTGACGCCGCAGCCGCCTCTCGCATCCCTGTCATTAATGAGAAATAGACGTTAACGTCGTGCCAACACGGCCCGGTTCCCGCGAACTAATTTCCGCCTGCGGACGCGACCAAACGTCCCGGCGGCGCGTTGACAGCACTGAAATGCCGGAATTTGATCGCGTCGATGAGAGTTTGTGAGGAAGTAACAAGATGACCAGATTTGTTTTGATCGCCCCGTTGATCGTTTTCGCCTCGATGGCGCAGGTTTCCGCGCAACAGCAGCAGCCCGGCCACGACGCCTGCGCGCGCGATGTGACCCGTCACTGCCGCGCGGTGATGAATGACGGCGATCAGGCCGTGCTGGCCTGCCTGAAGCAAAACCGCGCCCGCATCAGCAAAGGCTGCGACAAGGTTTTGGTCGAGCACGGGCAGTGATTGTCATTCCGGGGCAGCCCGTAGGGCTGAGCCCGGAATCCGATACGCCCTGTGCTCGTGTTCAGAACCAACCGACGTCACGGCAAAACATCACGACAGGGGCTATGGGATTCCGGGCTCGCGCTTCGCGCGCCCCGGAATGACGGCTGGAGGCCTACGTACTCCCGCCCGCGGCGGTCGCGACCGGCAATACTTCGCCGGCGGAGCGGTCGGGGGTGTCTTCCTTCCAGCGCACCGATCCGAACGGGCGCTCCAGCATGCGGCGGATCCGCACCGGATCGGGGCCGAGGTGGAAATGCGTTGGCGCGCTGGTACAGCGCGCGTTCGGATTGGGTGGTGCGGTTGCGCTGGCGCAGATAATCGAACCAGGTCGGGCAGTGGTAGCGCTCGGTCCACAATTCGGGATCGGCGATGTCGCGCGCGATCGACCAGCCATAGGCGCCGTTGCGCTGCCGGCTGAGCTGCACGTCCTGCATCACACCGTGGAAGGCGCGGGCGTTGTCCTGGGCGACGCGGTATTCGATCTCGACCACCAAAGGCCCGCTGCGCCCGGTCAGCGACAGCCGCACCTCGGGATCGGCCAGCACTTCGGCGTCCTCGTTGCGGGCGCCGACCCTGGGCATGCGCAGCCAGCAGTCCCAGCAGCGGCGAGACGAACATCAGTCGCGGCCGAAACCAATAGCGCCGTCTCGACCCCGGCGGCGTCGGTCAGCCGTCCCCAGCCCCAGCTACCGATCGCGATGCCGCCGGAGATCGCGGCCTGGAACGCCGCGAGCGAGCGGCCCGCGACCCAGCGCGGCGCGGACAGCTGCACGCCGATATTGAACAGCGCCACCGCCAGCATCCAGACCGCGCCCGCCACCACCAGGGCAGCGGCGGTCATGACCGGCTCGCGGCTGATCGCGATCGCCGCGATCGCGCCGCCCATCGACAGCGCGCAGGCGCGCACCGCGGCCTCGCCGGTCATGCGCTTGCGCACTTCGGCGATGTTGAGCGCGCCGATCACCGCGCCCATGCCGAAGGCCCCGAGCATGATGCCGTAGGTCTGCGCGCCGCCATGCAGCAGGTCGCGCGCCACCAGCGGCATCAGCGCCGAGACCGAGCCGCCGATCACGCCGGTCACCAGGGTGCGCGCCAGCACGATGCGGATCGAGGGCGAGTTGGCGATATAGCGCACGCCCGAGACGATGGCGCGGCTGAGCCGCTCGCGCGGCAGCCGCGACGGCTCGCTGGTCCGCCGCCACAGAAACAGCACGACCAACAGCGGCAGATAGAGCACCGCATTGCACGGCGAAGGCCGCGACCGCGCCGGCGCGTGGCGACGATGATGCCGCCGATCGCCGGGCCGAAGCTGCGCGCGATATTGTAGCTGATGCCGTTCAGCGCCACCGCGGAAGGCAGCGTTTCCGCCGGCACCTGCTCGCTGACCGAGGACTGCCAGGCCGGCCCGAACAGCGCCATGCCGCTGCCGACCACGAAGCAGAACGCCAGCAGGATTTGCGGCGTGACCAGGCCGAGCCAGGCCAGCACCGACAGCGCGGTCGCGCCGGAAAGCGCGATCACCAGCGAGACCAGCGCCGACCATGCGCCGGTCGTACATGTCGGCGATGGCGCCGGCCGGCATCGAGATCAGCATGATCGGCAGCATCAAGGCGGTCTGCACCAGCGCGACCTTGTCGGCCGACGAGGTCATCTGGGTCATCGCCCAGGCGGCGCCGACGCCCTGGATCAACAGGCCGAGATTGGACACCAGGCTGGCGAGCCAGATGCGGCGGAACACCGCGATGGCGCAGCGGCGCGGCGATGCTGTCGGCGGCAAAGGTCGAGCGCTGCACCTGTTCGGTCATGGCCCGTTCCGTTGGCGCCGGACCGCAAGGCCCGTTTCGCCGGTGATTCCCCGTGACAACCATGTGATGCCTGCGAAAGTCCTTGGCTGTCCAGTGCCCAGACGGCTATGAGCGGTGCGGCAGCACAAGAAGCCACGGAAAACTACGGGAGAGACGTAAAATGAGCCTGTCGCGGCGGACGATTTTGAAGGGCGCGAGCGCCTTGCCTCTGGCGCCTGCCAATGGTTGGGGCAGCCTTGCGGGCCGCCTTTGCGCAGGCCGACCCCTCGCCGCATCAGGCGCGCGAAATTCCGCCGATCCTGTTCGTCCATGGCAATGGCGACCATGCGGCGCTGTGGATGACCACGCTGTGGCGGATGGAATCCAACGGCATTCCCCGCGAGCGGATGTTCGCGATCAATTTCACCGATCCGCTGGCGCGCACCGACGACACCAAGCCCGAGCCGAACAAATCCTCGGCCGAGGACAACCGCCGCGAGCTCGCGGAAGCCGTCGCGGCGTTGAAGCAACGCACCGGGGCTGCAAAAGTGGCCCTGGTCGCCAATTCGCGCGGCGGCAATTCGGTGCGCAACTTCATCAAGAACGGCGGCGCCGCCGATGTCAGCCACGCCGTGCTGTGCGGCGTTCCCAACCACGGCGTCTACGATTGGGAGCAGTGCCTCAACAATGAATTCAACGGCCGCGGCCCTTTCCTGCGCGGCCTCAACGAAGGCGACAGCGAAGTCACGCCGGGCGTGGCGTTCCTGACCTTGCGCAGCGACGGCATGGACAAATTCGCGCAAGCCGACGGCCGCTTTGTCGGCAAGCCGGGCACGCCGACCGGGATCGACCAGCGAAGGCCCGGCGTTGAAGGGCGCGACCAATCTCGTGCTCGGCGGCGTCGATCATCGCGAGACCGCGTATTCGCCGCGCGCGTTTGCCGAGATCTTCAAATTCATCGCCGGACGCGCGCCGCAACTGATCGCGGTCGCGCCGGAAGCGGAAGTCAAGTTCAGCGGGCTGGTCACCGGCACGCCCGGCGGCGTCCAGACCAACCGTCCGGTCGAGGGCGCGTCGGTCGAAATCTATCGCGTGTCTCCCGACACCGGCGAGCGCAGCGGCGGCCTGGTTCACGGCTCAAAGACCGGCGCGGATGGCCGCTGGGGGCCGGCGCAGGTCGACCCAGTCTGGCATCTCGAAATCGTGCTCACGGCATCAGGCTCGACCACCACGCATTTCTATCGCTCGCCGTTTCCGCGCTCGTCCGACATCGTGCATCTGCGTGCCGCGCGCCCGCTCGGCCGGCTGACGCCAGCGCCGGCGCGGTCGTGCTGATGTCGCGGCCGCGCGGCTATTTCGGCCTGCCGCGCGACATCGTGCTGTTCGACGGCAAGGAGCCCGGTCGACGTGAAGCCCGGTGTGCCCGGCGATTCCGTATCTACGTTGCGGTTTTCGGCAGCGGAACTGGGCCGCCCTGTCGCGGCGCTGTTCAACCAGGAGCGGATCGTGGCGCGGGCGTGGCCGGCCGCGGAAAACAGGATTGCGGTCGCGGAACTGACTGATTAGCTGTGCTGGGTGCCGATCTCCAGCGAGTGAGGAGCGCCCATGAGCATCGCCGAAGCCTATGACGTTCCACTGGCGCGCGCGCCGCTGGTGCCGCCAAGCCCGCCGCGCGCGCCGCCCACCATGGGCCCGATCGGGCGGATGGTGGCGATGCGCACCAGCGCGATCGCGACCTGGGGCCAGCGCGCGTACGAAGAGGATGTCGATCCAGGGCCGCTTCTTCGGGCGCGGCAGTTTTATTCTCAACTACGCCGGATGCGATCCGGCATGTGCTGGTCGACAATTACGAGAACTATACCCGCACCGCGGTCGGCATCCGGGTGTTGCGGCCGATGCTGGGCGAAGGCCTCTGATCGCCGAGGGCCGCGCCTGGAAGCATCAGCGCCGTACGCTGGCGCCGGCCTTCACGCCGCGCGCGGTCGCGACGCTGGTGCCGCATATGATCGCGGCGACCGACGAGGCCATCGCCAAGCTCGATGCGGTCAGCGACGCGCCGGTCGATCTGCGCGAGGCGATGCAGCGCATGACGCTGGAGATCGCCGGGCGCACCATGTTCTCGTTCGGCATGGACCGTCACGGCGCGGAATTGCGCGCTTTCGTCAACGAGTACGGCACGCGGCTGGCGCGGCCGCATTTTCTCGATCTGCTGCTGCCGCTGTGCTGGCCGACCCCGCAGGATTTTGCCCGCGCCCGATTCCGCAAGCGCTGGACGAAATTCGTCGCGATGTTGATGGCGGAGCGCCGCGCCGCCGGCAAGAACGACAGCGCGCCGTTGCGCGACCTGTTCGACCTGATGGATGCCGCGCGCGATCCCGAGACCGGCGAAGCCTTCAGCGACGAGCAGCTCGGCGATCAGGTCGCGACGATGATTCTCGCCGGCCACGAGACCACCGGCACGGCGCTGTTCTGGTCGCTGTATCTGTTGGCGCTCGATCCGGCCACGCAAGAGCAGGTCGCGGCCGAGGTCGCGGCGACTGCCGGACGGCGTGCTCGACATCGACCGGCTGAAATTCACCCGCGCCGTGCTCGACGAGACCATGCGGCTTTATCCGCCGGCGTTTCTGATCGCGCGCGCCGCCGCCGGTCCCGACAAGCATCGCCGGCCTGCGCGGTCAAGAAGGGCGACGTGATCCTGATCGCGCCGTGGCTGCTGCACCGGCATGAAAAGCTCTGGCAGCAATCCGAACGCGTTCATTCCCGCGCGCTTCATGCCGCCGGCGCCAGCCGCCCGACCGGTTTGCCTATCTGCCGTTCGGCGTCGGCGCGCGGGTCTGCATCGGCGCGCATTTTGCGCTGGTCGAAGCCACCCTGGCGCTGGCCAAGGTCATCGGCGCCTTCCGGGTCGACGCTGCTCGACAGAGAGCCGGTGATGCCGATCGGCGTGGTGACGACGCAGCCCGATCGCTCGCCGATGTTCGGGATCGACGCGGCGTTGATAAAAACGTCACCGCAGCGTTTTACGCGTAACTGTCATCCGGCTTGACTCGCAATATGGTCTGCGGTTCCCCGATGAGCGACATCCAGGCCCAGGTTTCGGTGCTGAAGCAGACCGCCGATCCGGCGGTCGCCGATGCCATCGTGCGGCTGATCGAGACCGGCGAAGATCACGAGCTCAACCGCATCAATGTGCTGGATTTTTCGAAGCGGACCGGGCTCGACGAAGAACGGGTCATTTCCGGCTTTCTGCATGCCTCGCGGCTCGGGCTGTTCGACCTGACCTGGAACGTGCTGTGCCCCGGCTGCGGCGGCGTGCTCGACGCCCATTCGACGCTGAAATCGCTGCGCCACGACGACTATCAATGCGGCCTGTGCGCCTGCGGTTACGAGGCCTCGGTCGACGAGCAGGTCGAGGTTGCCTTTACCGTCAGTCCGCAGGTCCAGGCGGATCGCGGCGCACGATCCCAACACGCTGCCGATCTGGGAATATTTCAAGCAGGTTTTCTGGAGCTCCGGGTGTCGATTTCGACGAGGAATCGTTCGCCTCGCTGACCGACGAGGTGGTGCTGGATGCGCTCGAGCTGCCGGCCGGGCGAGAAGGCGGTAGCTGTCGCTGCAATTGCCGCCGCAGTTCATCATCGTGTTCGAGCCGGTGACGCACTCCGCCCAGTTCATCGATGTCCAGGGCGAGCCGACCGAGGAGCGGCAGCAGCTGTCGCTGATCTACAACAACGCCCACGCGCCGGTCGAGACCATCGACCTTGCGCCCGGGTCCGCTGCGGCTGTCGCTCGACAACCAGGCCGGCGTGCGGGTGCTGCCGACCGTTTTCATCGCGGCCGACGCGCTCCATCATCTGATCGGCAAACGCAAGCCGTTCCTGACCGCCAAGCGGATGCTGACCAACCAGACCTTCCGCGACGTCTTCAAGGCCGACAATCTCAACATCGACCAGCGCCTCAAGATCACCTCGCTGACCTTCCTGTTCACCGACCTCAAGGGCTCGACCGCGCTGTACGAGCGGGTCGGCGATCTCGCCGCGTTCGATCTGGTGCGCGCGCATTTCCACGCGCTGCTGGAGATCATCTCGTCGGAGAAGGGCGCCGTGGTGAAGACGATCGGCGACGCCGTGATGGCGACCTTCGTGCGGCCCGAACACGCGATCGTCGCGGGCTTGCGGATGCGCGCGGCGATGGACGCGCTCAATACCGAGCGCGGCACCCAGGATCTGATCGTGAAGATCGGCATCCATGAAGGCCCGTGTCTCGCCGTGATGCTCAACGAGCGGCAGGATTATTTCGGCCAGACCGTCAATATCGCGGCCCGGGTCCAGAGCCTGTCGACCTCGCAGGAGATCCACATCACCGGGCCGGTGATCGACGCGCCCGGCGTTGCGGCCCTGCTCGACCAGAAAGAGATAAAGCCGATCCAGAAGCAGGCCGCTTTGCGCGGCATCGCCGACAAGATCGTGGTGTATGAGATACCCTAGGCATACAACTCGGTTCGTGTCCCGGA
Source organism: uncultured Alphaproteobacteria bacterium (assembly GCA_963699465.1). Lineage (GTDB taxonomy): Bacteria > Pseudomonadota > Alphaproteobacteria > Rhizobiales > Xanthobacteraceae > Bradyrhizobium. The sequence continues at coordinate 24,853 of CAVOTZ010000018.1, read as the reverse complement.
CGCGGTGCGGCGTGCATAAGCGCGTTTGCGTGCGTCTTCGACGCGCTATGGCGCCGCAGAGCCGGGACCCACCCACGATGGACCCCGGATCAGCAGCGCATCACGCCGCAAGCGCGGCGCGCCGCGCAGCATCCGGGGAACGCATCCGGCGAGCAAATCAGGAACGTACTTTTCCGTTTCGTCATGGCCGGGCTTGTCCCGGCCATCCACGCCTTTCTTGCTTAGTCTAAGCAAAGACGTGGATGCCCGGGACAAGCCCGGGCATGACGAAGGGAAGCGCATTGCCGAAAGGTAATGCAGCCGGCGGAACCGGCATGGATTGCGCGGGTTGATTTTCCGACCCATATATCGGTCGAAGAGGCCGCGATCCGCGGCCGACAGGTTCCCCTCCTTTCGGTCAGAACGATGCTGGACGGACTACGCCAATTCATTGCCGATGTCGTTTCTCCCAGCGCGCATGGCGATCAGAAGTTCGACGATACCGGCTATCGCCTGGCGGCGACGGCGCTTTTGATTCACGTCATCTCGCTCGACGGCGAACCCTCCGACGTCGAGCAACGCAAGCTGCACAGCCTGCTGGAGAGCCATTTCGGGCTCGACCCCGGCACCGCGGATCAATTGATCGCGTCCGCCACCTTGGTCGAGGGCGAGGCGGTCGATCTCTATCATTTCACCAGCGTCATCATGCGCTCGGTGGACGAGCAGGGCCGGCTTCGCATCGTCGAGATGATGTGGGAGCTGGTCTATGCCGATGGCCAGGTCAGCGAGTTCGAGGACAATGTGGTGTGGCGCGCGGCCGACCTGTTGGGCGTGTCCTCGCGCGACCGCATCGAGCTCAAGCACCGGGTCGCCGCCCGGCAACCGGCGCCGGTCACAGGACAGTTCGGATACCGCGGAAGCTGCGACTTAACCGCGCGCCCCGACATGACCGATTTGTAATGTAACGGCTTGTATCAGGCCGCCGTTTCCTGCCGCCAATTTCCGCATTTGATTTCCGCCCTGTGCGTGGGGGTACAGCGCCATGCCGGTAGATGACTTGCAGCTTACTTGCAGCCCGCCTAAGGCGTATGCTCTCGGCCCGGCGTTGGCCGCTCCTGGCGATGAATTCAAGAGCATTGAATCGTGACCGAGTGTGTGACGCTGATTACCGGTGCCTCCGCGGGCATCGGCACCGAACTGGCGCGTGTTTTCGCTTCCAACGGCCATCGCGTCGCACTGGTGGCGCGGCGCGCGGACCGCCTGACGGCGCTGGCCGGCGAAATCGACGCCGCCGGCGGCTGCGGCGCCGATCGTGATTGCCTGCGATCTCGAACAGCCCGATGCCGGCGACAGGATCGCCGCGGCGTTGACCGCCGCCGATGTCGAGGTCGAGTACGTCGTCAACAATGCGGGCTTTGGCCTGTTCGGCAATGCGGTCGAACTCGACCGCGCCGAGCAGCTCAGCATCATCGCCGTCAATATCCGCGCCATGACCGACCTGTCGCTGCGGTTTTCCGACAGCCTGATCCGGCATCGCGGCGGCATCCTCAATGTCGGTTCGATCGCCGGCTTTCTGCCGGGGCCGGGAATGGCGGTCTATTATGCGTCCAAGGCCTATGTGCTGTCGTTCACCGAAGCGCTGCGCGGGGAACTCGCGTCCCGTGGCGTGCGCGTCACCGCGCTGTGCCCGGGTCCGGTGCCGTCGGAATTCCAGCACCGCGCGGGATTTGACGCCGGGCTTCGATTCCGCGATCCTCAATGTCTCCGCGGCCGATGTCGCCAAGGCAGGGCTATCGCGGGCTGATGGCCAACAAGCGCGCCGTGCTGCCCGGGCTCGGTATCAAGATCGTTCCGTTCTGCTGCGGCTGTTTCCGCGCGGATTTATCCTGGCGGCGGTCGGCCGTTTCCAGCTCAGGAAACGCTGATCGTGTCCCGGACGCGGTGAGGCGCCCGAAAGCGCGTTCACGCGCGTCTTTGACGCGCTATGGCTCCGCAGAGCCGGGACCCACCCGAATCGGCAAAGTTTGGACCCCGGATCAGCAGCGCATCACGCCGTAAGAGCGTCGTGCTGCGCAGCATCCGGGGAACACATCCGCCCGGTGATCCAGACACCCCAGCCGGGCTTTTTTGGCCCGCGATTTGCTTCATATGTGCCCAGGCTCACATGAAATTAAGATTTGCTTAGCTATCCTTCGGCCTAGATAGGCCAACAGTCGAAATCCGATGCCGCTTGACCCCACCGAAACCGACGCGACCGTCCTGCGCTTCCCTCGCGAGGCCTCCGCCGCGCCCGAGCCGGCGGCTTGCCTGCTGCCGGTGCTGATCGTCCTGCACCAGGAAACCTCGACGCCGGGCCGGGTCGGCAACGCGTTGCGGGGGCTCGGCTACCGGCTGGATATCAGGCGTCCGCGATTTGGCGATCCGTTGCCGGAAACGCTGGACGACCATGCCGGCGCGGTGATTTTCGGCGGCCCGATGAGCGCCAACGATCCCGATGATTACGTTCGCCGCGAGATCGACTGGATCGCGGTGCCGCTGCGCGAACAGCGGCCGTTCCTGGGAATTTGCCTCGGCGCCCAGATGCTGGCCAGGCAGCTCGGCGCCCGAGTCGCGCCGCATCCGCAAGGCCGCGCGCAGATCGGCTATTACCCGATCCGGCCGACGGCGGCGGGTCTCGCGGCCTGCCCGGACTGGCCCGACCATGTCTATCACTGGCACCGCGAGGGTTTTGAACTGCCTGCCGGCGCCGAATTGCTGGCGGAAGGCTCGGATTTCCCGGTCGAGGCCATCCAGTTTGGCCACGCCTTCGGGTTCCAGTTTCACCCCGACGTCACCTACGCGATGATGCATCGCTGGACCACGCGCGGCTGCGAGCGGATGTCGATCGCCGGGCGCCCGCGACGCGCCACCATCATTTTGCCGACCGCGCGGTGCACGACGTCACCGAGCGCGCCTGGCTGAACCGTTTCCTCGGTGATTGGCTCGCGCGCACGCCGATGCCGGTATTGCAGGCCGCGGAATAGACGCGGCGGATCTTTCCAAAGGATCAGATGTGGTAGGCTTTCTTTCGTAGCCTGCATGAGCGTAGCGATATGCGGGACGACACCCGGATATCGCTTCGCTCATCCGGGCTACCAAAAAAGCACCCGGGGAGATCGCCGTGACCTATCAGCATATTCTCTATGACGTCAGCGAGAAGATCGCGACCATCACGCTTGAACCGGCCGGACCGCATGAATGCGTGGACGCCGATCATGGAGCGCGACGTGCGCCACGCCATGGAGGCCGCGCTCGCGCGACGACAATGTGCGCGTCATCGTGCTGACCGGCGCCGGCCGCGCCTTCTGCGCCGGCGCCGATATGGATGCGCTGAAAGGGCTCGATCCCGACGACATCAAGCGCGCCGGAACGCTGCCGCCGTTCGACATGAACCGGCGGCCGGACTGGCAGGCGCGCTATGCCTATTATCCGTCGATCGCAAAGCCCGTCATCGCGATGCTGAACGGCGCCACCGCCGGGATCGGCCTCGTCCATGCGCTGTATTGCGACCTGCGCTTCGCCGCCGACAACACCGTGTTCACCACCGCGTTTTCGCGCCGCGGGCTGATCGCCGAGCACGGCATCAGCTGGATGCTGCCGCGCATTGTCGGCCACGCCAACGCGCTTGATCTGTTGATGTCCGCGCGGCGGGTCTCGAGCGACGAGGCGCTGCGCATCGGGCTGGTCAACCGGCTGTATCCGCCGGACCAGTTGCGCGAAGCAGACCTATGCCTATGCGCGCGACCTCGCCGATTTCGTCTCGCCGAGCGCGATCGCCGTGATCAAGCGGCAGCTTTACGACGTGCCGTTCCAGACGCTGGCCGAAGCCACCCTCGACGCCAACCGCGAGATGGCTGGTGGCGCTGCGCGGCAGCGATTTTCGCGAAGGTGTCGCGAGTTTCATGGAGAAGCGGCCGCCGCGGTTTACGGGGAAATGAGGGGAATCAGTTTTAAGCTTCAGCCCGTCTTCGCCCTAGCGGGCCTCGCCGCGGCAGCCTCGCCTTCGCGCTTCGGGCCTTGCGTGGCTGGCCGAGCGCGTAGCCGGCGAAGCCGGCGAAGGCGTGGTGGAGCCAGGCGGGATCGAACCGCCGACCTCGTCATTGCGAACGACGCGCTCTCCCAGCTGAGCTATGGCCCCTTCCGCGGCCGCCTCGAACATGTCGACGGCGGCCGGCAATCGGCGCCATTTACAATCCGCGCCAAGGCCAAGTCAAGAACGGCGAAATCGTTGTTTTCCGGGGCTTTTTGGCCAAGAACCGGCACCGACTTCCCTTGTTTGCGCGGGAGGGAACCGATATTTAGCGGAAGGTCGAATCCGCGACCGAACCCGCGAGTAAGCCCTGCCCATGCGTGCCGTTCTCGACATCGTTCTCATCGTTCTCGATCTCTATGTCTGGCTGCTGATCGCCTCGGCCATCCTGTCCTGGCTGATCGCCTTCAATGTCGTGAACACCCGCAACCAGCTTCGTGGCGGCGGTGGCGGAGTTCCTGTACCGGATCACCGAGCCGGTGCTGGCGCCGATCCGCGCGCATCATGCCCAATCTCGGCGGCCTCGACATCTCGCCGATCATCCTGATCCTGATCATCATGTTCATCCAGCGGGTGATCATCTATTACATCTATCCCATGCGTGTTCTGATCGCGGGCATGGGATGCTCGATGCGTGACGGATCCCTGGCGCTATTCCACCCAAGGCATCAGCGTCGCGCTGCGGGTGACGCCGCGCGGCGGCCGCGACGACATCGACGGCATCGAGACGCTCGCCAACGGCCGCGCGGTGCTCAAGCTGCGGGTCCGCGCCATCGCCGAGGGCGGCGAGGCCAATCGGGCGGTGACCGAACTGCTGGCGAAAGCGCTCGGCGTGCCCAAGGCCAACGTGCGGCTGCTGTCCGGCACCACCTCGCGGCTCAAGCAGATTGCGGTCGACGGCGACCCGGCACGGCTTGGCGACGCGCTGCGCAAGGCCGACGGCGGCAAAGCCGAATAGATGACAAACAAGGGATCGAGATGACGGCCCGGATCATCGATGGAAAACTCATTGCCGCCGAGCTTGCGCGCCCGCGTCGCCGACGAGGTGGCCCGGGTGCGGCGCGACCATCGGCTGACGCCGGGGCTTGCGGTGGTGCTGGTCGGCAACGATCCCGGCCAGCGAGGTCTATGTCCGCAGCAAGCACAAGCAGACCCAGGCCGCCGGCATGGCGTCGTTCGAGCATGTGCTTGCCGGCCGATGTCGCGCAAGCGCGAGCTGCTGGCGCTGATCGCACAGCTCAATCGCGATCCCGCCGTGCACGGCATCCTGGTGCAGCTGCCGCTGCCGAAATCGCTCGACACCGAAGCCATCATCAACGCGATCGATCCGGCCAAGGATGTCGACGGGCTGCATCCGAGCAATGCCGGCCGCCTCGCCGGCGGATTTGCCGCGCTGTCGCCGTGCACGCCGCTCGGCTGCATCATCCTGACCAAGAGCGTGCATGCCTCGCTCGAAGGCATGAACGCCATCGTGATCGGCCGCTCCAATCTGGTCGGCCGGCCGCTGGTGCAGTTGCTGCTGAACGAAAACGCCACGGTGACGATCGCGCATTCGCGCTCGCGCGATCTCGCGCAATTATGCGCCCGCGCCGACCTGGTCTATGCCGCGGTCGGCAAGCCGGAAATGGTGCGCGGCGACTGGATCAAGCCGGGCGCCACCGTGATCGATGTCGGCATCAACCGGCTGCCCGGCGCCGACGGCAAGACCCGGCTGGTCGGCGACGTCGCCTTTGCCGAGGCGTTGAACGTCGCCGGCGCGATCACCCCGGTGCCCGGCGGCGTCGGCCAGATGACGGTGGCGTGCCTGCTGGTCAACACGCTGCGCGCCGCCTGCGCGATTCGACGGCCTGCCGAAGCCGGCGGTGTAGTCCTGATGTTCCGCTCGCGAATCTTGCCGGGGGGGTATGCGCTTGAAGGGGGGTAGCCGCAAACGCATGCGTGTGCGGCTACCACCTCTTCGAACGCGCCCCGCAAGACGGGAGAGAGCAGGCTGTGCGCAGTCGCGGGCGAGCTTCGCATCGCCGGATGACGGCTACGCCGTCACTTCCCCTTGGCGCGCGCGATGCCTTCCAGGATCAGTCTGGTGCGCATCCTCGGCGCCGCCCCAGCGCAGCACCTTGACCCATTTGCCGGGTTCGAGATCCTTGTAGTGCTCGAAGAAGTGCTGGATCTGCTGCAGCGTGATCTCGGGCAGGTCGCTGTAGGTCTTCACCTTGTCGTAGCGCTGGGTCAGCTTCGAGGACGGCACCGCGATGATCTTCTCGTCGCCGCCGGCCTCGTCTTCCATCATGCAGCACGCCGACCGGCCGCACGCTCATCACCGCGCCGGGGACGATGGCGCGGGTGTTGGCGACCAGCACGTCGCAGGGGTCGCCGTCGTTCGACAGCGTATGCGGAATGAAGCCGTAATTTCCGGGATAGCGCATCGCGGTATAGAGAAAGCGGTCGACCACCAGCGTGCCGGCGTCCTTGTCCATCTCGTATTTGATCGGCTCGCCGCCGACCGGCACTTCGATGATGACATTGACCTCACGCGGCGGATCGATTCCGATCGAAATGGCGTCAATGCGCATGGATGGCTCCGCGTGGCTTGCAGTTAGTACCGAGCATCGTCAGTACGCGCGCTCAAGCCGCGTATCGAGCGCGTATTCCAAAGCAGATGCCGAAGATTCGAGCGAGACCCGGCTGAGGTGCCGGCCTCAGTTGGTCCAGGCGAAGGCGACCTTGTCGAGCGACTTGGCGCCGAATTTCTCCGACGAGCGCGCCACCATGCGGCCGCCGAGGGCGCGGTAAAACTCCGTCGCCGGTATCGTTGTCGGACAGCGCCCAGATCACCATGCTCTTCAGGCCGCTCTGCAGCAGGTCGCGCCGCGCCGCGGTGAACAGCCGCCGGCCGAAGCCGAGGCCCTGAAATTCCGGGCGCAGATAAAGCTCGTAGATCTCGCCTTCGAAGTGCAGGCTGCGGGCGCGGTTGCGGCCGTAATTGGCGTAGCCCGCGACCTTGTCGCCGAACACCAGCACGCTGACGCGGCTGCCCTTGCGGATCGCGCTGTCCCACCATTGCGGGCCGCGGCGGTTGATCAGCTTCTCCAGCTCGGCGCCGGGAATGATGCCCTGATAGGCCGAACGCCAGGCTTCGTCATGGGTGGACGCCACCGCGGCTGCGTCCGCAGCTTTGGCCGGCCGAACCTCGATCAGGGTTGTGCTCATGGACCCAATCAAAGCAAGTCGGCGCGCCGGCTTCAAGGTCCATCCTTAATTATCGGTTAACCTGTGGATTTTTTGCATCAGTTTTGCCGCGATCCTGTACCGAAAAAGGACAAAGCGGCGCTTTGGGCGGCATCTCGGCTGCCGGCCGGGCGGGCATCGGCGTGCCGGAACCGGACTTTCCGGCGTGCCCGGCTGTTCACGAAAAAATGCGCCGGATTTGATTCGCGGTGGCAAAGCGTATCGGCGAAGTGGGTATCGGTTCGCGGTCAAGAAAACGCGTTAAAACAAGCTAGTGTGCGGGCCGATCCAGCTTGCTACCAACGCGCGTCCAACTCTCCGCTCCGGCCGCGTCAGGTAAATTCATGCAGTTCTCCAGGGCGTTTTTGGTCTTGATCGTGCTTGGCCTGTCGGCCTGTGCCCAGCGCGCGGAGGCGCAAACCCGCGTTTGGCGCCGCAGGGCAGCGAGGGCACAGCCCAACCGCACGCAGCAATGGCTGGTGCCGTCGCCGGATCCGGACATCGCGGCGCATGCGCTGTTGTTTCGTCCCGCCCGGCGACGGGCCGTTTCCGCTGGCGCTGATCGCGCACGCCTCGACCCAGAACGTGCTGCGCCGCGCGCAAATGCCGCAGCCCGAATACGCGCGCGCTGGCGGCCTGGCTGGTGGCGCGGGGTTTTGCCGTGCTGGTGCCGGAGCGGCCCGGCCATGGCGCAACCGGCGGCAAATATCTCGAGGACCAGGGCGGCTGCGACGACGCCGATTATTCCCGCGCCGGCTATGCGACCGCGGATTCGATCAAGGCGGCGCTCGGCTTATCTGCGCGCGGCGAATCCTTCATCCGGCAGGACGGCGCGGTCGTGATCGGGCACTCCGCCGGCGGCTGGGGCGCGCTGGCGCTGGCCGAGCGAAGACCCGAAACAGCATCGCGTCGATCATCGTGTTCGCGCCGGGACGCGGCGGCCATGCCAACGACTTCCCAGACCAGGTCTGCGCGCCGCACACGCTGATCGCCTCCGCGGCCGAGTTCGGCGAGGACGCGCAGGGTGCCGGTGATCTGGCTGGTGGCGGCCAATGACAGCTATTTCTCGCCCGATCTGTCGCGGCAGATGGCCGACGCGTTTCGCGCGCGGCGGCGACAAGGTCGATTTTCGCGTGCTGCCGGCGTTCCGCAGCGAGGGCCACTGGCTGGCGGAAACCGACGGCGGCGGAGAAGATCTTTGGCCCGGTGCTGGAGAGCGCGTTGAAGGCGGCCACGCCGAAGTCAGCGGCGAAAGAAGCGATGATATGTCCGGCACGGCCGAGCCGATGGCCGGACGACGACGTGATTCTCTATGATGGCGTCTGCGTGTTCTGCTCGCGCTGGATCCGCTTCGTCGCCACGCGCGACGTCGAGCGGCGCTTCCGCTTCACCGCGATCCAGTCGGCCTACGGCACGCGGCTGGCGCAAGCCTTCGGCATCGACCCGCCGATCCCGACACCAACGCCGTGATCCATGGCGGTATCGCCTGTTCAAATCCGACGCCGCGCTGACGGTGCTGTCGAATTTGCCGGGATGGCGGTGGACGCGCGCCTTGTTCGCCGTGCCGAAGCCGCTGCGCGATGCGGCCTACAATCTGGTCGCGCGCAACCGCTACCGGATTTTCGGGAAGTATGAGGAGTGCTTTGTGCCGGATGCGGCGATGAAGGCGAGGGTGATGGAGTGAGGCGTCTCTTCGTCATTGCGAGCGAAGCGAAGCAATCCAGTGCTGCAAGCAAAGACTGGATTGCTTCATCGCTCCGCTTCTCGCAATGACGGGTAGCGCTATCCCTTCGAGCGCCGCCATCACCTCCCCCGCCGCCCGCTCGCCCGAATCGCGCGCGCCGTGCGCGGTGGAGAAAAAATTCGGCGAGGTGGCCTCGCCGGCAAAGAACAGCCGGCCGTCGACCGGGGCGGCGAGCACGGCGCGCTTGCCGGCGTGGCCGGGCAGCGCGTGGGAATAGGAGCCGCGCGCGAACGGGATCGTGGGCCCAGCGCGATTCCGCCAGCGGTTTCAGCCTGCGGCGAAAATCGTTGCCGAGCAGCGCCTGCGATCTCGTCGATGCTTTGCGCCGCCAGCGCGCCCTCGCCGGCATCTTCCAGCTCTTGCGCAAAGCTGCCGCCGAAGAAGCCCTCGATGCAGGGCTGCCCGAACGGGCGCAGATGGTAGCTGCCCATGCGCGGTGCGCATGGTGGCGCCGCGCAGATTGCCGTCCTTCGGCAGCGCCTCCGGCTCGTCCAGCGCCAGCATCACCTTGTCGGCAAGCCCGAGCGGCAGGCCGGCGGCGGCGTCGACTTTCGCCGGCAGCGCCGGGTGAAAGCGGATCGCCTCGTCGGCGATCAGATTGGTCGGCACGGTGACGATCACCTTGTCCGCGGCCAGCGTGCCCCGCGAGGTCTCGATCCGCAGCCGCGTGCCGGAATGATCGATCAGCGCTCACCGCGCAGTTCGAGCGCCAGCGGGCAGATCGCGCCATAGGCCGCCATCAGCGCGCCATAGCCGCGCCGCACCCGCCAGTTGATACTCGGTGTCCTCATAGGCGTCCATGTCCAGGATCGAGACCTGGTCGAGCTCGCAGCCGTTGATGTAGGTCGAGATCGCGTCGATCATCGGATTCCAGCGATTGCCGGGCTCGAGGCAGTGGCTCGGCGGCGCTGTCGCGGCCGGTCCTTGGCGGCCTGCTCGGCGCGGTCGTAGAACGCGTCGATGCGCGCGGATGAAATCGTCGCGCTCCGCTGCCGGAAACGCCTGGCCGTAGGCGCGCTCGCGCCAGGGCGGCAGCGTCTTGTCGACCTCGAAATTCAGTCGCTCGGCGATCGGCGACGAAGCGAGTTCTTGTCGGCCGAATGCAGCCAGCCGCAGCCGACGTCGAAGGTGAATGCCGGGCGCCGCCATGAACGGTGTGGCCGCGTCCGCCGACGCGGTCGCGCGCTTCCAGCACGATGACGGAAAGGCCGGAGTCCTGCAGCGCGTGCGCCGCGCCGAGCCCGGCGGCGCCGGCGCCGATGATGGCGACATCGACTTCGGAGGGGAGGGGCATGGTTCGAGTGGCGAATGGCGAGTAGCCAGTGCAAATGGCGATATAGTCGCGAGCGGTCAAGCGATAGCGTATAGCAGAGCCGGCGATGCCGGAATGCTCTGATTGGCTGACGCCCTTCTGATTCGCTATTCCGCTAGCTCGCCATTGCCTTCACGCCACCGCTTCCTTGGCCTTTTCGGCGCGCTTGCGGTCGTTGGCGTCGAGGAACTTCTTGCGCAGCCGGATCGACTTCGGCGTCACCTCGACCAGCTCGTCGTCCTCGATATAGGCCAGCGCCTTTTCCAGCGTCATCCGGATCGGCGGCGTCAGCCGCACCGCCTCGTCCTTCGAGGTGGTGCGGATGTTGGTGAGCTGCTTGCCCTTGAGGATGTTGATCTCGAGGTCGTTGTCGCGGGTGTGCTCGCCGACGATCATGCCCTTGTAGACCTTCCAGCCCGGCTCGATCATCATCGGGCCGCGGTCTTCCAGCTTGAACATCGCGTAGGCCACCGCCTCGCCCTGGTCGTTGGAGATCAGCACGCCGTTGCGGCGGCCCTGGATGTCGCCCTTGTAGGGCGCGTAGCCGTGGAACAGCCGGTTCATGATCGCGGTGCCGCGGGTGTCGGTCAGAAATTCGCCCTGATAGCCGATCAGGCCGCGGGTCGGCGCGTAGAACACCAGCCGCAGGCGGTGGCCGCCGGACGGGCGCATCTCGATCATCTCGGCCTTGCGCTCGCTCATCTTCTGCACGACGACGCCGGAATGCTCCTCGTCGACGTCGATCACGACTTCCTCGATCGGCTCCAGCCACTCGCCGGTGGCCTCGTCCTTCTTCAGCACCACGCGCGGGCGCGACACCGACAGCTCAAAGCCTTCGCGGCGCATGGTCTCGATCAGGATCGCCGAGCTGCAATTCGCCGCGGCCCGAGACTTCCATGGCGTCCTTGTCGGCGGCCTCGGTGACGCGCAGCGCGACGTTGCCTTCGGCCTCGCGCAGCAGGCGGTCGCGGATCATGCGGCTGGTGACCTTGTCGCCTTCGGTGCCGGCGAGCGGCGAGTTGTTGACGATGAACGACATCGACACGGTCGGCGGATCGATCGGCTGCGCCTGCAGCGGCGTATCGACGCGAGGGATCGCAGAAGGTGTCGGCGACGGTGCCCTTGGTGAGGCCGGCGATGGCGACGATGTCGCCGGCTTCGGCCTCCTCGAGCGGCGTGCGCTCGATGCCGCGGAAGGCGAGGATCTTGGTGATGCGGCCGTGTCTCGATCAGCTTGCCGTCGCCGCTCAGCACCTTGACGGCCTGGTTCGGCTTGATCGAGCCCGAGGTGATGCGGCCGGTGATGATGCGGCCGAGATAGGGATTGGCTTCGAGGATGGTGCCGAGCATGCGGAACGGGCCTTCCTCGACGGTCGGCGGCGCGACATGGCGCAGGATCAGGTCGAACAGCGGCTGCATGCCGGCGTCCTTCGGACCATCCGGGCTATCCGCCATCCAGCCCTGCTTGGCCGAGCCGTACAGAATCGGAAAATCGAGCTGCTCCTCGCTGGCGTCGAGCGCCGCGAACAGATCGAACACTTCGTTGATGACTTCGGTCGGCCGCGCGTCGGGACGGTCGACCTTGTTGATGACCACGATCGGCTTCAGGCCGACCTTCAGCGCCTTGGAGACCACGAATTTGGTCTGCGGCAGCGGGCCTTCGGCGGCGTCGACCAGCACCAGCGCGCCGTCCACCATGTTCAGGATGCGCTCGACCTCGCCGCCGAAATCGGCGTGGCCCGGGGTGTCGACGATGTTGATGCGGGTGTCCTTCCACTGCACCGAGGCCGCCTTGGCCAGGATGGTGATGCCGCGCTCGCGCTCCAGATCGTTGGAATCCATCGCGCGCTCGACCACGCGCTGGTTGTCGCGGTAGGTGCCGGATTGCTGCAGCAGGCGATCGACCAGCGTGGTCTTGCCGTGGTCGACGTGGGCGATGATGGCGACGTTGCGAAGGTTCATAGCTCTTCTTCTGACTGGGCCGCTTTGGACTGGGCCATGGCTGGAGTGCGATCTCGCCGGAAAACCGGGACCCACTTTTCCGGATCACGCTCAAAAACCTGGAATTCGAAAGGGCGTACAGCGCCCAAAAAGGAAGCCCGGCCAAAAGGACCGGGCACAACCCTACTCGTTGCGGCGCAATATAGTCAGAAATCGCCGAAAAACAATGTGTTGTTTGCGATTTGGTTAGCTGATTTTGGCTCAAAAAGACGCCGTTATCAGCTTCGCACTCAGCCTCCGGGGGTGTCTTCGCTGGGATAGACCCCGCGCAGCACTTCCTCGAAGTGGTTTTTGACGGATTCGTTACATTGGCAGGCCCGTAGCCGCAGGCCGTCGGGGTTGAGGACCAGGATCGAGCCGCGGCGGGTTTCCAGCACCCCTTCGGCCTTGAACGTCTGGATCACCCGGCTGGCATAGCTGCGGCCGACCCCGAAAAGCGTCGCCAGCTGCTCATGGGTCAGCGGCACGGCTGTCGCCGTCGGTCCGCTCCATCGCCGAGATGATCCATTTGGCGGTGCGCTGCTCGATCGAGTGGATCGCGTTGCAGGCGGTCGACTGGAACATCTGCGCCAGCATGCAATCCGCGTAGCGCGCGAACACGTTGCGCAAGCGTTGGCGATTTGAGTTTTGCCGCTTCCAGCTTTGCGACCCGCAGCCGCACGAACGGGCCGCCGAACTTGACCATGATGCGGGTATAGGCCGGCAGGTAGCCCTCGCTGACGATGCCGCCGACCGCGCCTTCGCGGCCGACCAGGATGGTTTCGACGTCGCGGCCATCCTCGTTCGGGACCATGTAGGTCGCCAGACTCGGCCCGCACGGGAAGTGCACGACCTCGACGTCGTCGCCGGGATTGTAGAGCAGTTCGCCGGGCGGGGCCTCCTCGGATAGAAGATGCGGCTCGAGCAGGGCAAAATCGCCGGCGCTCAGCCGCCGCAACAGGTTGTTGAACGGCCGGTCGCGGACGTCAGCAGATTTTTGATTTCGGGCGAGCATTCTAGGGTTCCAACGGGTTCCGGAACCACTGGTTCCCGAACCATGGCCACCACGGTAACCGATCTTATTCGATTTCTGTGTGCACAAGTGGACAGACGGCGGCTTCGTGCTGTGCTGGTTTCATTTCGGGAACCGGTCGGGGCGCTGTTCGCAGGCCTCGGCACTGGCAGTCCCGCTCATTCGACCGCATCCAACCCAACCAGACTGGCGAGATCATGGAACCCGCCTCTCCCGGCACGCCCGCGCTTCCGAACGACGTATTGCTGGTCGAGGATGACCCGATCATCGCGCTCGACTTCGAGGACACCATTCTCGCGCTCGGCGTGAAGAAGGTGCGAACGGCGGCAGGCGTCGCCCGGGCGCTGCAGCTGATCGCCGATCGGGCGCCAGATTTTGCCCTGCTCGATGTCAGCCTGGTGCGCGAAAAGAGCTTTGCGATCGCCGAGCGGCTCGACGCGCTAAAAATTCCGTTTGCCTTCGTCACCGGCTACGGTGCCGATGTCAGGCTGCCGCAAGCGTTTGCGGAGCGGCCGCGGCTATTAAAGCCGTGCTCGACCGAGGCGCTTCAAACCGTATTGAAACTCCACGCCCGCGGCGGCGCGAGGGATCTCGAAGATAGCTGATCTCGAGGATAGCTGAAGCTGCGGCTTGACTTACCTCTCTCATCAGCAGAGGTCGGCGCTAAGCGCCGGGGCTTGCTTTTCTCCCTCCCCCTTGCGGGGCAGGGGAATCGCATGTGTACGCCTGCAAGTAGTTGCCAAATCGAAAGAAAGGGATTCTGAGGGTAGCTCCTGATGTGGAGGGAGCGGCCGATGCAGCGATTTGCGGAGTGCTTTTCGGAGTTGCCCGACCCGCGGGCCGACAACGCGCTGCATGACCTGACCGAGATCTTGTTCATCGCGCTGATGGCGACGCTGTGCGGGGCGACGAGTTGCACCGACATGGCGCTGTTTGCCCGGATGAAGGCCTATCTTTGGCAGGATGTGCTGGAACTCAAGAACGGTCTGCCGAGCCACGACACGTTCAGCCGGGTGTTCCGGATGCTTGACCCGAAAGCGTTTGAAGTCGCGTTTCGGCGTTTCATGAAGGCCTTTGCGCAAGGCGCGAAGATCAAGCGGCCGCGCGGGGTGATCGCGCTCGATGGCAAGGCGTTGCGGCGCGGCTACGAACGCGGCAAGGGCCACATGCCGCCGGTGATGGTGACCGCCTGGGCGGCGCAGACGCGTATGGCGCTCGCCAATGTACTGGCACCGAACAACAACGAAGCCGCCGGCGCCTTGCAGGTGCTCGAACTTCTGCAGCTTAAGGGCTGCGTCGTCACGGCCGATGCCCTGCATTGCCACCGCGCGATGGCCGAAGCGATCGTGGCACGGGGCGGCGACTACGTGCTGGCGGTAAAGGCGAACCAGCCTGCTCTGTTGGAGGATGCCAAAGCCGCAATCCGCGCCGTCAAACGCAAGGGCAAGACCTCGCTCACCACCAAAGACGCTGAACACGGACGCAACGAGAAGCGTGTTGCTCTCGTCGCGCCGGCTCCCGGCATGGCCAACAAGCATGACTTTCCGGGCCTCAAAGCTGTTGCCCGCATCACCAGCAAGCGGGGCCAGGACGACACGGTCGAGCGCTACTTCCTGATGAGCCGCCCCTACAGCCGTAAAGAGGTCCTGCGCATCGTCCGCGCTCATTGGGGCATCGAAAATAGCCTTCACTGGCCGCTGGACGTCACCCTCGACGAGGACCTTGCCCGTAATCGCAAGGACAACGGACCGGCCAATCTGGCCGTGCTCCGCCGCCTGGCCCTCAACATTGCCCAAGCCCACCCAGATACGACAGTCTCCCTGCGCGGTAAGCTCAAGCGCGCCGGATGGAACGATACCTTCCTCTTCGAACTCCTTGGCCACATGCGATAGCCCTGCCTTGCGGGGGAGGGTCGGGGAGGGGGGTAGCCACAAGCTCCGCGCTTGGAGACCCCCACCCCCGACCCCTCCCCGCAAGGGGGAGGGGAGCGCGGGCGCCCCGAATTACCCCAGTTTCGGATCGAGCGTGGTCGACCACAGCGCGACGTCGGCGCGGTCGCGCAAGGTCACGGTCATCTGGCCGGTCTTGCCCTCGATCTGGACGTGACCGAAGAACTGCATGCCGTCCGATGGCGGCAGGTTCTGTTTGTCGAGGCCGGGGGCCTTGATGAACTTCACTTCGGGGCCGAAGGTATTGTCGAGTTCGTTCGGACCGAAGGTGCCGGCATGCAGCGGGCCCGAGACGAATTCCCAGAACGGCTCGAAATCCTGGAATTGCGCCTTGTCGGGATTGTAGTAATGCGCGGCGGCGTAGTGCACGTCCGCCGTCAGCCACACCGTGTTGGTGACGCCCGAGGTCTTGATGAAGCGCAGGATGTCGGCGATTTCGAATTCGCGGCCGCGCACCGGGCCGTCGCCCTGCGCGAAGGCCTCCGAGCCCTTCTTGTTGGTCGCATCGTCATAGACGATCAGGCTCAGCGGCATGTCGGAGGCGATCACCTTCCAGGTGGCGCGCGAATTCAGCAGGGCGCGCTTCAGCCAGGCGAGCTGGTCGGGGCCGATGAAGTAAGCGTCGGGACCGTAGCTGGTCTGCAGGTTCGGTCCGTTGCCGCCGCGATAGCTGCGCTCGTCCAGCATGAAGACGTCGAGATGCGGGCCGTAGTTGAGGGTGCGATAGACCCGGCCCGGTTCGACGATGCTTTCGCGCATCGGATACATTTCGTGAAACGCGCTGGCCGGCGCGCGCCGCCAACAGCGAGATGTCGCGCACCTTGTAGACGTCGGGAATCTGCTTCGACGACGACCAGTTGTTCATCACCTCGTGGTCGTCCCATTGCACGAAGATCGGCACCTCGGCGTTGAAGGCGCGCACATTGTCGTCGAGAAAATTGTATTTATGCGCGGCGCGGAATTCGTCGAGCGTTTCGGCGACCTTTGCCTTTTCCGGGATCGGTGATGTTCTTCCAGATCTTGCCGTCGGCAGTTTCACCTCCGGCGGATGACACCATCGGCATAGATGGTGTCGCCGGAATGCAGCAGGAAATCCGGCTGGTGCTTGAGCATGGTCGCAAAGGTCTTCATGCCGCCATCGTCGGGATTGATGCCCCAGCCTTGCCCCGCGACATCGCCGCCCCAGACGAAACTGACGTCGCGGCGATCGGCCGGCGCGGTGCGGAAGCGGCCGGTCACCGGCTCGCTGGAAACGTCGGTATGCGACAGGTCGCGGAACCGGACGCGGTAAAATATATCCTGCCCGGCCGGCAGGTTTTCCAGCAGCATCTTGGCGGTGAAGTCGCTCTCCGGAAGGGCCGCGATCGGCGGCAAAACCCGCGCATTGGCAAAGGATTCGGTGGTCGCGACCTCGACCATCATCTGCGACGGCCGGTCGGCGCGCGCCCACACCACGCCGCCATCGGCACCGACGTCGCCGGATTGCACGCCATGGCTGATCTGCGGCCGGTCGGCGGCGCGGCTCAGATAGGGCATCGCGAGCACGCCGACTCCGGTCGCGGCGGTCGTCAAAAAGTGTCGCCGGGTCAATCCAGCGCCGGCGCGGCGGGGAATTCTGATGGTCATGCGGGCCTCCGTGAGATCTGCCGGCAGCATCACGGCTGCCTCTGACAGGCCTAGGAAGATTATGTGACGGCTGGATTACAGGAGCGGCCTGTCTACAGCGTTCCGGAGACCCGGAACGGCGCGCCGGCGCGCTGCAGATTGTGCGGCAGCAGCGCCTTGCGGTCGGCCACGGCGTTATGGAATTGCTCGAGCGCGATGTTGAAGGCGGTCATGCGCCCCCTCCTCGATCGCGCCATGCTCGAAGCACCGCAGCGTATCGCGCAGGATGTCGTCGGCCTCGGACTGCATCGCAGTCGAGTTCGTCGACGGAATCGCAGCGCCGCGCGGCCGCCAGCATGTCCAGCAGCCGCTCGCGCAGCGAGGCTGTTGGCTGCTGCGCTCGTCCTTTTTCAGGTAGCCCGCGAACCACGCGCCGGCCGAGCCCATCGCCGACAGCCCCATCAGCCCCCACCAGATGTAATCGCTGTAGCGGTCGAGGAAGGTCTTTTCCTCGCCGTCGACAAAGGCCGCCGCGCCCGGATGCACCGGGATCACCGCATCCTTGTCGGTATCCGGGGTCTCGATCTTGGCGGCCAGCGGGAATTCCGCCATCACCGCCTGCCGGATCGCGAACAACTGCCGGGTGAAGGCGGCGATCGTCGATTCCGACAGGTCCTTGCGGGCGACGATGTGATGCGAGAAGCTGATCGTCTTCACTTCGTCGTCCGGCCGGTCGGGCGAGCCGCCGAAGGCGCCGGCGGGAATTTCGGACGCCTCGTAGACCGGATGATTTTGCGCGATCGCCTCGGCCGAATCGATCGCCAGGAAGGTCGGCGTGCCGCCGTCAGCGCGTCGATGCCGCGATCGCCTCCGCGGTGATCTTGCTGTTGACCGGCCCGGCGGCGAGATAGGCATCGGCCTTCTGGCCGCGCATCGCCTCGGCGAGCTTCGCTGGCCGGGAACTGCACGATCTCGACCTTGGCCGGATCGACGCCATATTGCTGCAGGATGACCTTGAGCAGATTGACATTGGCCGGGGTGCGGCCGACCACGCCGACGCGGTGGCCGGCGAGTTGCGCGATCTTGGTGATCTTGGCGGCGGGCTTTTTGCCTTTACTGTTCGCCTTGCCCTTGGCGGCCGGCGGCACCCACAGCACCGCGACATTCTTGCGCAGCGTCGCCACGGCTTGCGCGTTTTTCGGCACGTCGAGGTCGCCGCGGATGATGGCGAGATCGACCTTGCCGTCGGCCAGCGCCTGGGCGCTCGCGGTTGCGCCATCGGTCTGCATCGGGCGCAGCCGGATATGACTGTGGGCCTGGGTAAAGCCCTGGGTCAGCGCCTGCACCACCTTGAGGTCGTCGCTGTTGGCCGGACCGACCGCGATCCGCAGGATCACCGGCCGCATCGCAAAATAATAGCCGCCCGCCAGCGCGCCGATGACGGCGAGGATTGCCGCCAGCGTCAGCAACGTCATCTGCCGCTTCACCGGACGCGGCGATCGGCATCGGCAAAATCGAGGCGGTCGGTCATCGGGCGGACAATGGCTTGAGGGTCAGGGGCATGCTGCGATTGGGGTTTCCGACGCTAGAGCAGGATGACTTTTCTTCGAATCGTCATCCTGCTCTATGGTTTTGCTTGAGCATGATCTTTTCGGAAAACCGGTGTCCACTTTTCCGGATCATGCTCATGTGTAGCAAATTTCCGGCGGTCGGCGCGATGCCATCTGCGTCATGGTTATCGGCCGGAGGACCCGGAGCGGCCTTTCGGTGTTAGGGTAAAGCTGCCAGTGAGATACAGGGAGGCCATCATGGCGGAACGGCTGTCGGCGGAGGCGCGAAAATCGGCCCTGAAGGGCTTGCCCGGATGGACGCGAGACGCCCGGGCGGCGAGGCGATTGGCCGCACCTTTGTCTTCAAGGATTTCAACGAAGCCTTCGGGTTCATGTCCCGCGCGGCGCTGGTGGCGGAAAAGAACGACCACCACCCCGAATGGCGCAACGTCTACAAGACGGTGGAAGTGGTGCTGGCCACCCATGACGCCGGCGGCGTCACCGCGCTCGACATCGAGCTTGCCAACCGCCATGAACGCGATCGCCAGCCAGCTCGGCGATGGCGTGACCGGAACGGCGCAATCTTGCAGGTCGGGCGTCAGACATCCCTAACTTGCAGCGCGGCCCGCCGCAATGGATACGCTGCGGCGGCCGAGGCAGGGAGCCCGGGCGATGGCAACCGAACATACCGTGGGTTTCGAGCCGGCCGACCGGCTGGCGAAAGACCGCGAAAGCGTGCGCCGGCGCTTCTGGATCAAGTTGAAGCGGGTGGCGGCCAGGCTGCCGTTCGCCGAGGATCTGCTGGCGGCCTATTATTGCGCGTTCGACAAGCAGACGCCGCGCCATGTGCAGGCGACGCTGCTCGGCGCCATCGCCTATTTCATCCTGCCGTTCGATTTCATTCCGGACATGCTGCCGGTGCTCGGCTTCACCGACGACGCCGCGGTGCTCGCCACCGCGATCCGGCTGGTCGCAACCCACATCACGCCGGATCACCGCGACGCCGCCCGCGCCGCGCTGCAGCGCGGGCTCGGCGAGGCGCCGACGGCCGGCGAATAGCCGCCGGGGCGATGGCCTCTATCGCTGTGGCGCCGGGCGAGCCGGTGCCGCCTGTGGGGTTGTCTGAGCCTTGGCATTTTGCGTGGCTTCCCACGCCTGGAATTGCTTGAACAAGGTTTCGTTGTCGGTGCCTGTCTGCACCCCAGGATTCTGCTTGAGGAACGCGTCGAACTTCGAGCGCGTCACCGGCTCGACGCCATGGCTGTTAAGCCAGTCCTGGGCTGGCTGGAACCTGTTCCAGCCCGGCAGCGGCGCCGAAAGCGAAACCTCTTTCCATTTCGGATGGAATGGCGGCTTCTGGAACTGGGGGAATTTAGTGAAGAAGGCATTCACGAAATTCGTCAGCTTGCGGTAGCGATCGGTCTTCGGCGCCCAGTTGTAGGCGGCCAGCAGCGCCGGCACCGCGATGGTGTCGACCGTCTCGCCGTCCGCGATCAGGTTCGGATAGTCCTTCGACGTCAGCGTCGTCGGCAGATAGTCGGCCTGCAGCGGCTTTTCGTAATCGACCTTGACCAGATGGAAGCGGCCGTCATTCTCGAATGGCGAAACCGACTTGTACGGCTTGCCGCCGACGACGATGACGGCGTCGATCTCGCCCTTTTTCATCTTCTCCATCGCGATGCGCTGCTCGATGTAGACGAAATTCGCCTTCATGCCGAGTCGCTCGGCCACCGTCAGCACGGTGACGAAGGTGCCGCCGTTGGGCAGGTCGACGCTGACGGTCTTGCCTTCGAGATCACGCAGGCTGTGGATCGACTTCGGCGCGATGACCTGCATCTCTTCGTTGTAGAGCTTGGTGATGTAGGTGAACTGCTTCTTGATGTCCTTCGCAAAACCCTTGCGCTCGAGATAGTCGAGCGTGTCGCCGCGCACGATGCCGATGTCGACGCCCTGCAGGAACAGGATGTCGGCGACGCTTTGCACCGAGCCGCGGCCGACGATCGGAAGCACACGCAGATTATTGCCGTCATCGAGCACCGAGGCGAGGTCGGCGCCGACCTGCACATAGGTGCCGCCGATGGTGCCGGTGATGCACGTCACCGTGTTCTCGTTCAAGGCCTGCTTGGTTGCGGCAGAACCGAACTGAAAGATGGCCTTGAGGCTGTCGCTGACCTTGGCAGGGTCGTATTGGGTTTCCTCGGCCGCGGCCGGAAAGCCGCACGCCATCGTCGCGGCAATCACGGCCAGTCTTAACCAACGTTGCATCGTATGCCCCCGAAGCTCGTGAAAATTAATTCTGCATTTGAGTGAGGCGCTGCTGCGCCTCTTGCGATCCGTACTGGGCCGCCTTCTGGTACCAGAGGCGAGCCGCCTCGGCATTGGGCGCGATGCTGCGCGCGTCCGCCGTGCCGAGCACCGCGGGATCGTAGGTTTGCGCCAGGATGAACGCGGCCTTTGCCTCGTGGGCATCGGCGGCGCGCTCGAGCAGCAACCTCGCGGCAGAGAGATCGCCGGTGTCGAGCAGGCCTTGCGCCCGCTTCAGCAGGGTTGCGAGTTCGTCGGGGTCGAGACGCCGCGCCGCCGGGCTGGGCGTGGGCATCGGCGGCGCAACCACGGCAGCCGGCGGCTGACGGATTTCCGGCTGGCTCTGCAACGCGGTTTGATAGGCGTTGGCAATGGCCTCGCGGGTCGGCGCAACCGCCACGGTCGCGACAGGCGTCGAACTGGTTTCGGCGATTTGCGGCCTCGCCATCGCGGGCGCGGGCCGGCCGATGCCGGCGGAGAAAGCCGGCAGCACCGCCGCCAGCGAGGCGCTCGCATTGGTGATCAGGCTACGGCGATCTTCCAGCGTGAACAGCGCGGCGAGGGCGGCAACGATAAAGGTAGCCAGCATGCCGGCCCTGATCAGCCGCTTCACAAAGGCCGGCGCCACCACCGCCTTGACCCGTTCGCGATCCGACTCCAGCGCGCCGTGCAACCAGGTGTCCTGATATTCAGACTCATCGTATGGCGTATCTTGATATTGAGCGTCCTGATATCGCGTGCCTTGATATCGGATGTCTTGCGACCGATTGCTGTGCCGCCGAGTGCTTTGCGGCAATGGGCTTTGCGGCAATGGGCTTTGCAAGGGGCTTTGCTGCAGA
This sequence comes from uncultured Alphaproteobacteria bacterium, assembly GCA_963699465.1. GTDB lineage: Bacteria > Pseudomonadota > Alphaproteobacteria > Rhizobiales > Xanthobacteraceae > Bradyrhizobium. The sequence continues at coordinate 3,261 of CAVOTZ010000018.1, read as the reverse complement.
GGGGCTTGATGCCTTGCGCTGGGCTGCCACGCCCGCTGCTGCGGAATGTCGGTCAGTGGATCGGCGGGCGGCTGCTCCTGATCTTCAGACGAGGAGAGAAACAGTGGAAGCGATTCCTCCGGCGCAATATCCGCGTCCGCCGATCGCGCGCGGCGATGCAGCAGCGAACGTTGATCTTGTTTCTCCCGAATTTCCCGGATGTCCTGAATGACTTGATCGAATGCGTTGATGCCTGAATCGATCGCTTCAGCGTTCCTGATATCCACCATCGTGATGCTTCCCCATTACACATACGCAACAAGGGGGGCGCCTCTCATCAACCTATCATTGTCCACTGTCGTCCACGAGCGCCCCACTACGGGAACCAGATCGCATGGAGAATCAGCCCAAAAAGGGGCCGTTGGCGGCGCGAATCAGAAGAAAGTTTGGTTTCATTGTGGCAGTACCGGGCGGTTTTTGGACGATCAACCTCCCATTGAATCAAATGTCTTCTACGTCAGGTCGAAATAGTTAAAACTTAGCTAAAATTTTACGGATGCAGGATCACCTTGCCCATCGCCTTGCGGCCCGCCAGCACCTTCAGCGCGTCGGCGGTCTGCGCCAGCGGGAAGGTGCGGTCGACATGCGAGGAGATCTTGCCTTCCGCGGTCCACTTCACCAGCTTCTCCAGATTGGCGCGGTTCTTCTCCGGATTGAGCCGCGCCCAGTGCGCCCCAGAACACGCCGCGGATGTCGCAGCCCTTCAGCAGCGCCAGATTGAGCGGCATCTTCGGAATGTCGCCGGCGGCAAATCCGATCACCAGGAAGCGGCCTTCCCAGGCGATCGAGCGCAGCGCGGCCTCGGCATAGGTGCCGCCGACCGGGTCGAAGATAATGTCGACGCCCTTGCCGCCGGTCAGCCGCCGCAGGCCTTCCTTGAGATCCTCGTTCGCGTAGTTCAGGCCGAGCTCGGCGCCATGCGCCTTGGCGAATTCGAGCTTCTCGTCGGACGAGGCGCAGGCGATCACCTTCAGGCCCATCAGTCTGCCGAGCTCGCAGGCCGCCAGGCCGGTGCCGCCGGCGGCGCCGAGCACCGCCATGGTTTCGCCTGGTTTGAGGCTGGCGCGATCTTCCAGCGCATGCAGCGCGGTGCCGTAGATGATGATGATGCCGGCGGCGCGGTCGAAATCCAGATTGTCGGGAATCTTGACGATGGAATTGGCCGGCAGCGCGATCTTTTCGCGCGCGCCATTGTGGCCGCAGGACGCCACGACGCGGTCGCCGACTTTCAGGTCGGTGACGCCGGCGCCGACGCTTTCGATCACGCCCGCGACTTCCGCCGCCGGCGAGAACGGAAACGGCGGCTTGATCTGGTACTTGCCCTGGATCATCAGGAGGTCGAAGAAATTCAGCGCCGCGGACTTGATCGCGATCACGGCCTGGCCGGCTTCGGCGACGGGATCGGGCACGTCGGCCAGCACGAGATCGTCGGGTCCGCAATATTGCGAGCAGAGAATGGCTTTCATGGACACACCTGGTGTTTCGGACGCGCAGGAATAAGACTGGAAGCTTCATGCCGGATTTGCATGCCGGGCTACAATCTGATTCAGTTGCTTTTGGGCGGCGCGCAGGGCTGCATTCCGTCATTGCGAGCGTAAGCGAAGCAATCCACAGGCAACAAGCGAAGCACTGGATTGCTTCGTCGCTAGGGCTCCTCGCAATGACGGGGTAGCTTGGTTGGTCCAACGGGAGGATCAAACGATGTTTGAAAAAGGCCTGCTGGCGGCAAAGCGGATTTTGGTCACCGGCGGCGGCTCCGGGCTTGGCGCGGCGATGGGGCGGCGCTTTGTCGAACTCGGCGCCGAGCTGATCATCTGCGGCCGCCGGCTCGAATTGCTGGAGGCGACCGCGGCAGAACTGCGCGGCGATCTCGGCGGCAAGATCACGGCGCGTCCAATGCGATATTCGCGATGGCGCCGCGGTCGAGGCCATGATGGATGCGATCTGGCGCGAGGCGCCGCTCGACGTGCTGGTCAACAACGCCGCCGCGACCTTCATCGCGCAGACCGAAGCGATTGTCGTTTCGCGCCGCCGACGCCGATCCTGGCGCCGACGCTGCACGGCACGATGTATTGCACGCTCGGCGCCGGCAAGCGCTGGATCGAGGGCCGGCACAAGGGCGTGGTGCTGAGCATCCTGTCGACCTCGACCATCACCGGCCGCGCCTTCACGGTGCCGTCGGCGATGGCGAAGTCGGCGATTCTGGCGATGACCAAGAGCCTCGCGGTGGAGTGGGGACCGAAGGGCATCCGCACCGTGGCGATCGCGCCCGGCGCGTTTCCGACCGCGGGCGCCTCGGGCCAGCTGCGGCCCGAAGGCCGCGACGAGGGACTGGGCCTCGCGCAATCCGCTCGGCCGCGTCGGCGAACATCGCGAACTTGCCGATCTTGCGAGTTTCCTGATTTCGGATTCCGCCGGCTACATCAATGGCGAGATGGTGGTGCAGGACGGCGGCGCGCATCTGCGCAGTTCCGGCGCCGAGGATCTGCTGCAATGGACCGACGCGCAGTGGGAAGCGCAACGCGCCGCGCGGCCGAAGGATCCGGCGAAGGGGTAGCGTCGACGATGCTGCGCTTGCACCGTGACTTGCACCGTAACTGCCTTCCCAAAAAGCGCGTTTCCCCGCTATCCATCGCCCCGCGTGACGGCCGCCCATGCCGGGCCATCTTCCAGTCACAATGATGAGGGAACCAGATTTGGTGATGTCCGTGCGGCGAATGCTGACAGTTCTGGTGGCGAGTGCGTTGATGTGCGGGGTCGCGATCTCGCGCAGGCGCAGAGCGCGTCGCCGAAAGCGCGCCACCAAGCCGGCCCGCCGGCCAAGCCGGATACCAGGCCAGCGGCAGCGCCAGCCGCCGCCGTGGCCGGCGGCGCGGAGCCGACGCTGATCGGCCAGTTCGGCACCTGGGGCGCCTATACCGCGACGCCGAACGGCAAGAAGGTATGCTTCGCGCTGGCCAAACCCTCCTCGTCGAAAACCAATCCGCCGAACCGTCCGCGCGACCCGGCCTATGCGTTCGTCTCGACCCGCCCGGCGGAAAAGGTCAACAACGAGGTCTCGATCATGATCGGCTACGCGCTGAAGCCGGGATCGGAATCGACGCTCGAGGTCGGCGGCGCCACCTATGCGATGTACACCCAGGGCGACGGGCTCTGGATCAAGAACGCCGCCGAGGAAGAGCGCATGGTCGACGCCATGCGCAAGTCCGCCGATGTGGTGGT
>CAVOTZ010000017.1:0-44552 GCA_963699465.1 uncultured Alphaproteobacteria bacterium | reverse complement strand
TTTGCCCACCCTACCAATCTCAATGCACGCCGACCTGTCCGGCTTCCCAGCCCAGCATCGCCTGCTTGCGGGTGATGCCCCAGTGATAGCCGGTCAGCGCGCCGCCCTTGCCGAGCGCGCGATGGCAGGGCACCACGAACGACAGCGGGTTGCTCCCGACCGCGGCGCCGACCGCGCGTGAGGCCTTCGGCTTTGGATCTTGGTTGCGATATCGGAATAGCAAACCGCGCGGCCCATCGGGATTTTCAACAGCGTCTCCCAGACCCGGACCTCGAAATCGGTGCCGATCAGCACCACGCGCAGCGGCTGGTCGGCGCGCCACATCCGCGTGTCGAAGATCCGCTGCGCCAGTCGCCGCGGTGCCGTGCATGGTCTTCGACATAGACCGCGTTGCGGCCAGCGCCGCTGCATGTCGGCGAACGCAGCCTGCTCCTCGCCGGGATCGGCGAACGCCAGGCCGGCGAGGCCCCGGCCGCTGGCGATCACGATCGCGGTGCCGAACGGCGAGGGATGGAATCCGTAGCGCAGCGTCATGCCGGCGCCGCCGTTCTTCCATTCGCCCGGCGACATCGCCTCATGGGTGACGAACAGATCGTGCAGCCGTCCCGGGCCCGACAGCCCGGAGTCCAGCGCGGCGTCGAGCACGCTGGCGGAATCGCGCAACAGGCCCTTGGCGTGGTCGAGCGTCAGCGCCTGCATGAAGGCCTTCGGCGTCAGCCCGGCCCAGCGGCGAAACAGATGGTGCAGTTCGTCCGGCGTGACGCGCGGCCGCCTCCGCCATCGCTTCGATGGTCGGCTGCGCGCGCCAGTGCTCCGAGATGAAGGCGATGGCGCGGCGCACCGAATCATAGTCGCGCAGCGCGGCGTTCTGCGGGCCGGGTTTGGTCAGGCGTTGGTCGTTGATGGCGAGGTTCATCATGGCTTCCAGATGTAGGCCGGGGCGCGCCGCAGAACCACCCGATTCCCGACAGCCTCTCACCGGATCGGATTATAGGTCGGGCCGCGCCGGGCGGCCTGCAGTGCCGCGGTTAAAGCTTTGGCAAAGCTTGCCTTTTCGTCAGCGCCCAGAAAACTCGCGATCGAGATGCGGCGGCCCCTGGAGACCAGATAAAGCTTCTCGATGCCGAATTCGGCGTGGATCTTCTGGTCGAGCCGCACCCATAGCGGATTGAGCACCCATTCGGCCACATGGCCGCGGTGGCTGACCCGCCGCACCCGCAGCTCGGACGGCGTGATCGAAATCTGCTCGGTGGCGTTGGCGCGGCGGAAATTGACCCGGAAGGCCCAGTAGATCGCCAGCACGTCGAGGCCGAAAAAGCCGAACACCGGCCATGCCCCCATCAGCCAGAACACCACGCCGGCGGCGAAGCTGACCACGCTGACAAACGCCATCAGCACCGTGAATTGCCGGTGCGGTTCAGCGAGCGGTGCGGCGTCAGCAGCGCCGAAAACAATTCGGGCTCGGCGGCGAGCTGATCAAAATCGTTGCCTGCGGTCATGACGTATCAGTATACCCCGATCATGGCCAAAATCACCCGCAAGCTCATCCAGCTCAAACCAAGCCGGCATCGAAGCAAGCCGGCGGCTCCAAAAAGCCGTCGAAGGCAAAGCCGGCAGCGCGTTGCTAAAAAATTCCCCGCCAAGGCCAAGGTCCGAGAAAGCCTATCGTCAAAACCCTGGACGGCGGCCGAGGTCTACGAGGCGTTCAGCCGCTTTCGCAAGGCCAACCCCGAGCCGAAGGGCGAGCTCGAGCATCTCAATCCCTACACCCTGCTGGTCGCCGTGGTGCTGTCGGCGCAGGCCACCGACGCCGGCGTCAACAAGGCCACGCGCGCGCTGTTTGCGGTCGCCGACACGCCGCAAAAGATGCTGGCGCTCGGCGAGGAAAAGGTGCGCGACTACATCAAGACCATCGGGCTCTACCGCAACAAGGCCAAAAACGTCATCGCGCTGTCGGAAAAACTGATCGCCGAATTCAATAGCGAGGTGCCGCGTACCCGCGCAGCAAATCGAATTGCTGCCGGGCGCCGGCCGCAAGACCGCCAACGTCGTGCTCAACATGGCGTTCGGCGAGCACACCATGGCGGTCGACACCCATGTGTTCCGCGTCGGCAACCGCACCGGGCTGGCGCCCGGCAATACGCCGCTCGAGGTCGAGCTCGGGCTGGAGCGCGTGATCCCCTCCGAATTCATGCTGCACGCGCATCACTGGCTGATCCTGCACGGCCGCTACACCTGCCTCGCGCGCTAGCCGCGCTGCGAGGTATGCCTGATCAACGATCTCTGCCGCTGGCCGGAAAAGACGGTGTAGCGTTCGCGAATTGCAGCCCTCATGGTGAGGAGGCGCGAAGCGCCGTCTCGAACCATGGGCCGCGCGTGCTGTGGCCCATCCTTGGAGACGCAGCGAAGACGCCGCTCCTCAGGATGAGGCTCACACGTGTCCCGGACGCGGTGCAGCGTTCTTCACGCTGCTCCGCAGATCCGGGACCCACCCACACGGATGGACCCCGGACCAGCAGCGCACCACGTCGCAAGTGCGACGCGCTGCGCTGCGTCCGGGGAACGCAAGCGATTACCTTGCCCGTTATGTCGGTCTTGTCGGCCCGCGCCGCCACGTCTACCTTCCGCGCCGAGGTCCGGATCAACGGGCCCGGAAAAACTGGGGGAACGCCGTGCGATTGCCGCTTCTCATGTCCGCGCTGGCCATCATCGGCCTCGCATCATCCACAGCCCAAGCGCAAATCTCCGACGATGTGGTCAGGATCGGCGTGCTCAACGACCAATCCAGCCTGTATGCCGACGCTCGGCGGGCCGGGCTCGGTGATCGCCGCGCAGATGGCGGTCGAGGATGCCGGCGGCAAGGTGCTGGGCAAGCCGGTCGACATCGTGTTTGCCGATCATCAGAACAAGGCCGATGTCGGCATCAACATCGCGCGGCAATGGTTCGAGGTCGGCAAGGTCGACATGGCGATCGGCTTCGACAATTCGGCGGTCGCGCTCGGCGGTCGAGCAGCTCGCCGCCGATCACAACAAAATCGCGATCGCGGGCGCGGTCGGCTCCACGGCCTTCACCGGCAAATCCTGCACGCCGACCGAAGCGTCCTGGATCTATGACAGCTACGCGCTGACCACGAGCGTGGCCAAATCGGTGGTCGCGGAAGGCCGCGACAGCTGGTTCTTCATCACCGTCGATTACACGTTCGGCCATTCGCTGGAAGCGGACGCGTCCGCCGCGGTGCTGGCGGCCGGCGGCAAGGTGCTCGGCAGCGTGCGCCATCCGCTCAACACCTCCGATTTCAGCTCCTATCTGCTGCAGGCGCAGGCCTCCGGCGCCAAGGTCATCGCCTTCGCCAACGGCGGCGGCGACATGGTCAACGCCACCAAGCAGGCCAATGAATTCGGCCTGACCAAAAGCCAGAGCCTGGTCTCGCTGCTGGTGTTCATCACCGACGTTCACAGCATGGAGCTGAAGGCCGCGCAGGGGCTGAAATTCGTCACCGCGTTCTACTGGGATCGCAACGACGAGACCCGCGCATGGTCGAAGCGTTTCTTCGAGCGCCAGCAGCGGATGCCGACCCAGACCCAGGCCAGCGTCTATTCGGCGATCCGGCATTACCTCGAAGCGATCGCCGCCGCCGGCACCGACGAGGCCAAGGCGGTGATGGCGAAAATGCGCGAGACTGCCGGTCGAACGATTTCTACGCCAAAAACGGCCACCTCCGCGAGGACGGCCGGCTGGTGCACGACATGTATTTCGCGCAGGTCAAGACGCCGGCGGAATCCACCCGGCCGTGGGACTATTACAAGATCCTCTCCACCATCCCGGGCGATCAGGCTTTCAGGCCGATGTCCGAAGGCGGCTGCCCGCTGGTCGCGCAGCATTGAGGTAGCGCCTCATGGTGAGGTGCAGCGCGTAACGCTGCTCTCGAACCATGAGCTGTTCCGCGGACGACCCGATCAGCTGCGAGACGCGGCGAAGATGCGACGTCTCCTCAGCATCCGGGGTTGCAGGCGAGTGGTCAAAGCCGTCATCCTGAGGTACGCGCTCTTGCGCGCCTCGAAGATGGCCGGGCATCCATGTCCTGTTTGCCATCATTCGAGGCGTTCGAACGGCGCACACCTCGGATGACGGCGCGATTGTTGCGCGGCGATGATCGTAGCTTGTGCCTTATCTCCGCCGTCACGCCCGTCTTGCGCGCCGGCTCGATCAATTCGGGCCGCGGACCGGATCAGCCGTTTGTGCATGTGGACCATGAAGGCCATGCCGAACAGCGGCGTCGCCAAATTGACGATCGGGATCGACACGAACGCCGCGATCACCAGCCCGGCGGTGAAAATCGGTGGCCGCATTCTGCCTGCGCATCGCCTTGGCTTCCGCCGGCGGAGCGAAACCGCATCGCCGCGAGTTCGAAATATTCCCGGCCGAGCAGCCAGGCGGTGGCGATGAAGAAGACGATGAAGCCGGCGCCGGCGACGAACACGAACGGCAGCGCGATCAGATAGACCAGGATGGTCAACAGCGCGGTCTTGACGCCTTCGGTCATGGCAAGGCCGAACGGCAGCGCCATCGCCGGGCCGCTCCGCCGGATAATATTCGCGCTCGACATGGTCGGCGACCTCGTCGACGAACACGCTCGCCACCAGCGAGGTGATCGCGGGCATCAGGAACACCGCGCCGAACACCACGCCGAGGCCAGCGGCGATCGACACGATCCAGGCCAGCGCATTGAGCGGGGTGTGGAAGCCCGGACCCAGCATGGCTTCGGCCCAGCCTTCGCCATAGACCGCAAGCCAGCTCAACAGCCGCTGCAGGCCGATCGCCAGCACCACGATCAGCACCAGCGCCAGCCCGATCGATCGCCACAGGATCGATCGCATCGGCGGGGAGAGGATTTGCGATAGCGCCTTGACGGCGGCGTCCAGCATGATGGTCGATCTCCTGCGACAACAGCGGCAGAGGTAGAGATGCGTTTGGGTTAGCGCAAGAGCGCGGGTTTCATGGATAGGCCAGGCCGTGGCAATCGGCCGCCGCATTTTTGTGGTCAGGGCGGCAGCCGTGCGCCGACCGCCGTCACCGCCTGATCCTTGACCGGGCCATAGCCGCGGATGTCCATCGGCAATGCGGCGATTTCGAGCAGGGGTCGATGTCGGTGGCGCCCAAATCCGCGGCACAGTCCTTCATCAGGGCCTGATACCAGCGGATCAGGTCTGCGCTCCGTCCGCCGCTCGCGCGCATAGCCAAAAATGTCGAACGGCGTTCCGCGCAGAATTTCAGCCGCGCCAGCATCGCAAACATGGCCCGTTGCCCGACCCGAAGCTGCGCTTCACCGGCCTGCCGCGCGCATCCTTTTTCAGCGGACAGCAGAGGCGGCGCGAGATGATAGTCGATGCTAGAAATCGCCCTCGAACTCCCGGCGCAGCTTTTCCTCGAAACCCGGTCTCGGTGTACAGGCGCGCGACCTCATACTCGTCCTTGTAAGCCATCAGCTTGAACAACGCGCGGGCGACCGCGGCGGTCAAACGCTCGCGAGTTTTTCGCCACGGAGGTCTCGGCGGTGCGAACGCGTTCGACCAGCGCGGCATATTGCGCGGCATAGTTGGCGTCCTGATAGGCGCCGAGGAACGCCGGGCGGCGGGCGATCATTTGCTCGAGCGTTTCCGGCGGCTGCTGTTCCTCGGTGATCGATGCCGCGAAGTCCGGATCGGCGGCGGCAAGGCGCCCCAGCGCAAACGCCTGTTTGTTCTGCGCGACGGCGACGCCGTTCAGCTCGATCGCCCGCTGCAGGGCGCCAAGCGAAACCGGCACCAGGCCCGATTGCCAGGCGGCGCCCATCAGGATCACATTGGCGTAGACGGTTTCGCCGAACGCGCGATTCCGACATCCGTTGGCATCGAAAGCTCGTGACCGCTTCGGCGCCCACGGCGTGCCGGATGGCGCGCAACCGCGCCGGCGCGATTCAAGGCTGGCATCGCGGTTGCGCACGATATCGCCGGTCGGCATTTCCGCGGTATTGATCACGGCCCGCATGCCGGCGCCATATGTCCGCGATGCCTTCTCCGAGGAGCTGACCACGATATCGCCGCCGATCAACGCGTCGGCGGAGTGCTCGTCGATGCGAACCTGATGCAGGTCCACAGGGCTTGCCGCCAGCCGCACAAAACTCAGCACCGGGCCGAACTTCTGCGCAAAGCCGGTGAAGTCGAGCACCGAGGCGCCCTTGCCTTCGAGGTGCGCCGCCATCGTGATCAGCGCGCCGACGGTGATGACCCCGGTGCCGCCGACACCCGTCACCAGCAGATTGAAGGGTTTTGCCAAATCCGGAATCACCGGCTCGGGCAGCACCGCCGCGCGCGCAACCGCATCGATCTCGTGGTCAGTTTCTTGCCCGCGCCGCTTGCGCCGGGTCGCGCCCTCGATCGTGACAAAACTCGGGCAGAAACCGTTGACGCAGGAAAAATCCTTGTTGCAGGTCGATTGGTTGATCTGACGCTTGCGCCCGAACGGCGTTTCCTTGGGCTCGACGCTGAGGCAGTTGGATTCGACCGAGCAGTCGCCGCAGCCTTCGCACACCAGATCGTTGATGTACGGTGAATGTCGGCGGATCGACTAGTTGCCCGCGCTTGCGGCGGCGGCGTTTTTCGGTGGCGCATGCCTGCTCGTAGATCAGCACCGATACGCCCTGGATGTCGCGCAATTCGCGCTGCACCGGATCGAGGTCGGCGCGCGGATGAAACGTCACGCCTTGCGGAAAATCGGCGGCGTGGAATTTTTCCGGATCGTCCGAGACCACGCGCGATCCGCGCCACGCCATTGGCGCGGACTTCATGGGCGATGCCGTGCGACGCTGATCGGGCCGTCGACCGGCTGGCCGCCGGTCATCGCAACGGCGTCGTTGAACAGGATTTTGTAGGTGATGTTGGTCCTGGCCGCCGACCGCCTGGCGGATCGCCATCGAGCCGGAATGATAATAGGTGCCTTCGCCGAGATTCTGAAATACGTGTCGGCCGTCCGGTGAACAGCGATGACGCCACCCAGTTGACGCCTTCGCCGCCCATCTGGATCAGCGAGGTGGTCTCGCGATCCATCCAGCTCGCCATGAAATGGCAGCCGATGCCGGCCAGCGCCTGCGATCCCTCAGGCACTTTGGTCGATGTGTTGTGCGGGCAGCCGGAGCAGAAATACGGGGTGCGGGTCGCGCCTGGCGATCGTCGACGACCTCGGTCTTGCCGCCGCGCAAGCGCTTGCGGCGCGGGCGCCGAGATCAAGGCCGGGAAACATCGCATCGAGCCGTCTCGCCACGATCGGCGCCAGCAGGCGCGGCGACAATTCGCCGATCCAGGGCACCAGCGGCGTGTTGTTCTCGTCGTATTTGCCGACCATCCGCTCCGGCTTGTGGCCGGGATAGTCGTAGAAATATTCCTTGAACTGGCTTTCGATGATGCCGCGCTTTTCCTCGACGACCAGGATCTCGCGCTTCTCGCGCACGAATTCCAGCGCGTCGTGATGCGCGAGCGGCCACACCATGCCGACCTTGTAGATGTCGATGCCGATGTTGCCGGCACGCGGCCTCATCAGGCCGAGCAGCTCCAGCGCCTCCATCAGATCGAGATGACCTTTGCCGGTCGTGACGATGCCGTAGCTCGCCTCCGGCAATGTCGTAGATCCTGCGATCGATCGGGTTGGCCTTGGCGAAAGCCAGCACCGCATTCTTCTTGAACTCCAGCCGCGTGCTCGATCTGCGGGCCGGGCAGATCGGGCCAGCGATAATGCAGGCCGCCCGGCGGCTTCTCGAATCCGGGCGTGTCGAAAACGCGGCGCGGCGGCAAGTTCGACCGAGGCCGACAGGACTCCACCGTCTCCGAAATTGCCTTGAACCCGACCCACATGCCCGAAAAGCGGCTCAGCGCGTAGCCGTATTCGCCGAACGCGAGATATTCCGCAACGCTCGACGGGTTGCAGCGTCGGCATGAACCAGGCCATGAAGGCGACATCGGATTGGTGCGGCATCGAGGACGAAACGCAACCATGGTCGTCGCCGGCCACCACCAGAACGCCGCCATGCGGCGAGGAACCATAGGCATTGCCGTGCTTGAGCGCGTCGCCGGAGCGATCGACGCCGGGTCCCTTGCCGTACCAGAGGCCGAACACGCCCTCGACCTCGCGCCTGGCGTTGGTTTCGACCTGCTGGGAGCCCAACACCGCGGTTGCCGCGAGGTCTTCGTTGACCGCCGGCAGAAATTCGATCCGGCGTTGCTTCAGTCGCTCCTTGTTCCGCCACAATTCCGCGTCGACCCCGCCCAGCGGCGAGCCGCGATAGCCGGAGACAAAACCCGCGGTATTGAGGCCGTCGGCGATGTCGCGATCGCGCTGGTCGAGCAGGATGCGGACGATCGCCTGCGTCCCCGTCAGCAGCACGCGGCCGGTGCTCCTGCTGTAGCGATCGATCAGTTCGTAATCGTCGAGCGGAAGGCGGTGCGGATATGCCATGGCGAGACCTCCCGGGAGCAGAGACGGACAGGTCAGTATCGGCCCGCTTGGCCGGAAGATTTGTCCTGATTTCTCCCTCCACACGCCAATTTCTGGTAGGATCGTCCTTGCAATTGCATATAATAGGTAGAATCTACCATTCGCGAGGGCGCTGGCAGTCATGATCGATGCTGAAGACCGGCGGCTGCTATCCCACCTGCAACAGGACGGCCGGCTGACCAATCAGGAGCTTGCGGAGCGGGTCGGGATGTCGTCTTCCGCATGCTGGCGCAGGGTGCGGGCGCTGGAAGAAAGCGGGATCATCACGCGCTATGCCGCGCTGGTTGATCTGGAAAAGATCGGCTTTTCGACATCCGCGATCCTGCACGTTTCGCTGGAACGGCACGACGAGAAATTCGTCGCCGAATTCGTCGCCGCGGGTCAAACGCCGTCCCGAGGTGCTCGAGTGTTTCGCGACGACGGGCGATGCGGACTATCACCTGCGCGTGGTCACGTCAGACATGGCGGCCTACAACCGTTTCCTGGACGAGTTCATGTTCCGGATCCCCGGCATCCGGCACGTCCGCACCAACATCGTCCTGAAGGAGATCAAGTGCGACGTCGCGGTGCCGCTCTGATCTCTAACCCTGCATTCGCGTCATGCAGACGTGGATGGGCCGTTGCCCAGATAATATTTTCCAGGACACGCCCAAAAGCCTAGTCTGCGGACCAGAGAAAAACGGACGATACGGGAGACGAAATGACAGGGACGCAACTGCCTCAAGAGCTGCCATTGGCTGGGGTCAGGGTCATCGAGATGACCCACATGGTGATGGGGCCGACCTGCGGCATGATCCTGGCGCAGCTCGGCGCCGATGTCATCAAGGTCGAACCGCCGGCCGGCGACAAGACCCGCAGCCTGGGCGGCATGGGAATATCGTTCTTCCCGCTGTTCAATCGCGGCAAACGAAGTGTCGTGCTCGATTTCGAGAAGCCGGAGGATCGCGAATCCATGCACCGGCTGCTCGACAGGCGCCGACGTCTTTCTGGAAAACTTTCGCGACGGGCAATTGGAGAAGCAGGGCCTCGGCGCGGACGAACTGCGCGCAGAAATATCCGCACCTGATCATCGCCGGCCACAAGGGCTTCATGTCCGGTCCCTATGAGCATCGCCCGGCGCTCGACGAAGTCGTGCAGATGATGTCGGGGCTCGCCACCATGACCGGAACCAGTGCAAAACCGCAGCGCGTCGGCTCCTCGGCCAACGACATCATGGGCGGCATGTTCGGCGTGATCTCGATTCTCGCCGCGCTGTACCAGAAGAAGCAGCGGCAAGGCCGGTGGCGCCGATATCCGCATCGGGCTGTTCGAGAACTGCCTGTTCCTGGTCGCCCAGCACATGGTCGAGTACGAGATGACCGGCAACAAGCCGCGCTCGATGCCGGAGCGCGAACACGCCTGGCCGATCTACGATATTTTCGATACCGCGGGCGGCGAGACGCATCTTCATCGGCGTCGTCACCGAAGGCCATTGGCAGAGTTTTTGCCGCGAGTTCGGCCTGAAGGAATTTTTGGAAGATCCAGACCCTGGCGCTCGACCACCGATCGCATCATGGCGCGCAACCGGATCATTCCGCGCGTCGCCGAGGAGATCAAACGCTGGGACGTCAACGAGCTGTCCGCCAAGCTCGACCGGCTCAACATCTGCTTCTCGCCGATCAATCGGCCCGAGGATCTGCTGACCGATCCGCACGTGCTGCGGCCCGGCGGCCTCGTCAACAACACCAACGCGAACGGCAAGCCGTTCCGCGTGCCGGCGCTGCCGATCGAGTGGAACGGCGGCCATCTCGGCGAAGGGTTCAAGTGCCGGTGCTCGGCGCCGACACCGAGGCGGTGCGCGCCGAACTCGAACGCGAAGAAAAAAGAATCTCCGCAATCGGCAAGGTCGCAGGGAGAACAGCATGACCAAGGTTCAGGATATCTATCCCGCTGATCGCGTGATCCTGCGCGAGGTCGGCCTGCGCGACGGCCTGCAGCTGGTGAAGAAATTCCCTTCTACCGCCGGAAAGCAGCGCTGGGTCCGCGAGGAATACGGCGCCGGGGTGCGGCATTTCGAGGTCGGCTCGTTCCTGCCGGCCAAGACCTTTCCGCAATTTGTCGATGTGCGCGACGATCATCGCGACGGTGGCAGGAGCTGCCGGGCGCGCATGGCATCGCGCTGGTGCTCAACGAGCGCGGCGGCAACGAGGCGCTGGCACTCAGGCGTCGGCGAAATCGCCACCGTGGTGTCGGCCACCGAGGAACACAGCCAGGCCAACGCCAACCGGTCGCGCGATGCGGCGATCGCCAATGTCAAGCGGCTGTGCGACCTGCGCGACGCCAGCGACCACAAGCCGATCGTGCAATGCCGCGATCTCGATGGCGCTGGGCTGTTCGATCGCGGGCGACGTCGATCCGAAGGAAGTGATCAGACTGGTGGAAAAATGTTTCGAGGCCGGCGCCGATTTCGGTCGCCATCGCCGATACCGTCGGCTACGCCGGCCCGAAGGCAGGTCGGCGAATTCACCAAGGCCGCGGTCAAAATCGCAGGCGCAAAACCGGTCTGCGTGCATCTGCACGACACCAGCGGCATGGGCATCGCGAATGCCGCGGCGGCGCTCGATGCCGGCGCGCGCATTCTCGACGGCTCGCTCGGCGGCCTCGGCGGCTGCCCGTTCGCGCCCGGCGCCACCGGCAATGTGGTGTTCGAGGATCTGGTGTTCCTGTGCGAGAGCAAGGGCTTTGCCACCGGCATCGACATCGAAAAACTGGTCGCGGTGCGCGGCATCCTGCGCTCGGAAATGCCGGGCGAGCAGCTCTATGGCGGCATGGCGCGCGCCGGATTGCCGGACAAGAAGCGCGCGGCGGCGTAAACGAGGCCGCTGTCTTCCCTCCGCATCCGCCTTCGCCGAAGGGTCGTCACAGGGGGAGGGGAGAAGGATCGATTCCGATTTACCGAAAATTATTTGACTCCCCTCGCAAATCACCGGAAAATGATTCGCGTCTCGTCCCACCAAGAGGGGCGGCTCGCGATCGTCACGAAACGCGGGGCGGGATGCGGTGGACGCGGAAGTGCCGATAACGAACGGCGCGATCGCGTACGGCTGAAGTCGTGTGGTCCTGACGCCGGATTGCTGCGTCAAGTCCTTGGGAGGCTGAACGCCTCCGGGGGCGATGGTGGCAAGAGGCTCCGATTCACCAGGGAGAGCACGTATAGTCGTAAAGCCATTGCGCAGGGAAGGCCGGAGTGTTTCCGCTGAACCTGTATGCTCGTGTGCGGTTTCTTTTGATGCACAGTGCACACGAGACCGCGGGTGCAGCGCGCACCCGGTCTTCCCCGCGCCCTCTCTTGAGGGTCGCGTGCGCCCTCTGTTTGGGGCGGAGCTAATGAATTGCAAAACTCGGGCAAGTGCTGTCGCGAGAACGATGACTCGACATCCGGTCGTCCTCGCGAACGCGAGGACCCATACGCCGTGTGTTCCCGGTGGAGCAGTGATGCAGTGTCTTGTTTTATAACCCGCGCCAGGGGTGATGGGTCCTCGCGTTCGCGAGGACGACCATACAATTATGCAGCAAACTCGTGCTTGCTGCGCTTCGGCTCACCGGCCGGCGCATGATCGGCGACCGCATGATGTTCCGCCGCGACAACAACCCGCTCGATCACCGTCGTCTCGATCGTCACGATCATTTCCGCAGCAGGAAGCGGCGCCGCTTCGTCAATCGCTTCAGGAACAAGCGGCGGCGATTCGATCGCTTCTGGAAACGGACCGAATTCGCCGGCTACCTCCCGGAGCGGCTTCTGCTTGTCGGCCCAATGCAGGGCGGTGTAGTCGAAGCCGTGCACGATGGTGGGTTTGACGATTTCGAAATAGGGCGAGATGTCGAAATCGCGCGGCATGTAGAGCGATGAATTGCGGATGTGCAGGATTTCGCGCCGGGCCTTGCCGGCTAGCCGGCGCGGGTGATCTTGGGCAGGATCGGGTAGCGCACGGCGTCGAACGCCTGCGCGATCAGCGCCGAGCAGATGATCTTGGTCGGATCGCCGGAGCCGAACGCGATCATGCGCCGCCGCCAGCGCTGCGGGATCGGCAGCGGGATCAGATAGCGCATCAGATCGAGGATGTTCTTGGTGTCGTAGCCGAAGCCGATCCGGTTGATGGCGTAGCGGCACACCGTGTAGCGGTCCTCGAACGATCAGGCCGACCGGCCGGCACAGCCGGGTGTGATAGGGAAAATATTTCGACAGCGGCGCCGAGGTCACGCCTTCGCCGATATTGGCCTCGATCAGCACATGCGGCTCGCCGTCGGGCTCGGCCGCGCCGTCGATCGGGCCGACGAACAGCGCGGCATGCGACCAGGTCGACTGCGTGAGGTATTTGATGATGCCGGAAACGCGGTTGTTGCCCTCGACCAGCAGCACGTCGCCCGGCTCGATGACGCCGCGCAGATGCTCGGGATCGCTCGGCGTGAACGGCTCATAGCCCGGCACCTCCTTCTGCAGGTAGCCCGCAATCACTTGCCGACGGTATCGAGCACGACGCCCATGGTATCCCCCCACGGCCTTTTCGCGGCCGCTTTTCCCTTTCCTTATCATGGTCGAAAGCCGTTGCAATTTGGTTCATGGCTGAACGAGATCAATCATGATTGATTCACCATGAGTGTTGCCGCCGGTGTCCGGATGCGGCAAGTTCAGGCTCGCTCGGGATCCGAAAATCGCCGGCCTTGTGGTCGATCGGGGCGGCTTTCGAATCCCGGGGGGTATGTGAAACTACTGATTCCAGTACGGTTTTGGTGCAGTCCCGGCTTTGCTGGAAAGTTCCGGCAGGCAGCCGGAAAGACAGCAGGGTTCTGCACCGCCGCATCGGGAGCTCGCGCTTTTTCAAAAATTCGGAAACCATGACATGACAATGACGCGCCGCGATTTCCTGTCGGCGTCCGCGGCCTTGCGGCGATGCCGGCGCTCGGCACGGCGCGCGCAGGCGGCGCCTTTGCCGCGCGAGGCCGACATTGTCGTGATCGGCGCCGGGGCCGCCGGCATCGCCGCGGCGCGGCGGATCATGGCCGCGAACCGCAAGGTGATCGTGATCGAGGCATCACGGCCAGATCGGCGGCCGCTGCCTGACCGACACCACGACGTTCGACGTCCCGTTCGATCGCGGCGCGCGCTGGCTGCACAATCCCGACACCAACCCGATGGTCAGGCTGGCGCGCGGCGCCGGGCTCGACATGTCTAGCGGCGCCGCTGGGTCAGAAAATCCGCGTCGGCCGCCGCAACGCGCGGGCCGGCGAAACCGAGGAATTTCTCGCCGCCCTGGTGCGCGCCAACCGCGCCATCGACGACGCCTCGCGCGGCAAGGCCGATGTGTCCTGCGCCTCGGCGCTGCCCAAGGACCTTGGCGACTGGGCGGTGGACCGCGGAATTCCTGCTCGGCGCCAACGCCACCGGCAAGGATCTGAAGGACGTCTCCGCGGTCGACAAGGCGCGCGCGCAGGACCGCAGCGCCGCGATCGGCTGCCGCCAGGGCCTTGGGCACGCTGATCGCAAAGCTTGGCTGCGGATGTTCCGCTGGCGCTGTCGACCCCGGCCAACCGCATCGCCTGGAACGGCCGCGACGTCACCGTGGATACGCCGTCGGGCAAGATCGCCGCGCGCGCCGCCATCATCACGGTGTCGAGCAATGTGCTGGTCGCCGGCGGAATCAAATTCACGCCCGAACTTCCCAAGCGCCAGCTCGATGCCGCCGCGAAACTGAGCCTCGGCAGCTACGATCGCATCGCGCTGCAACTGCCCGGCAATCCGCTCGGGCTTGGCCGCGACGATGTCCTGATCGAGCAGAGCAGTTCGACGCGGACCGCGATGCTGTTCGCCAATATCGGGGGCTCCTCGCTGTGCATGCTCGATGTCGCGGGCTCGTTCGGCCGCGACCTGTCGGCACAGGGCGAAGCCGGCGATGGTGGCGTTCGCGGTGGAATGGCTGACCAAACTGTTCGGCAGCGATGTCGGCGCCGCCGTGAAGAAGACCAGCGCCACGCGCTGGAACGCCGCGCCGTTCGCGCTCGGCGCGATGTCGGTGGCGGCGGTGGGCGGGCAACCGTCGCGCAAAATCCTGACCGAGCCGGTCGGCTGCATGTTCCTGGCCGGCGAAGCCACCCACGAAACGCTGTGGGGCACCGTTGACGGCGCCTGGGAAAGCGGCGAGCGCGCCGCCGATGCGGCGCTGCGAAAAATCGGCGCGCTCAGGGATAGCGAGCCCGCGGCGGCGCCGGTTGCGAGACAGCGCCGTCGCGCCGCGCCGGCGCGAACCGCGACGCCAAGGTCACCGATCGATTGAGGAGGCCTACACCGGCAGCCGCGTAGGGTGGGCAAAGCGATCACGTCCGCCGTAGCTCAACAAGCGAAGGCGGAAGCGTGCCCACCAACACGAATGGAGACCTCCCAGTGGTGCGCACGGCACAACTGCGCCTTTGCCCGCCCTACGGAGCTAGAGAATGCGCGACCTACACCGGCAGCGCCAGTTGCATCAGATCCTTGGCGACGATGATGCGGCCGGAAAAATTCTTCTTCACGTCGCGGGTCCAGTCGTCGTCGCTGACGTCGGGGTCGTCGCCCGGCACGAAATGGCTGAGCACCAGCACCTTGACGCCGGCCGCGGCCGCGATGCGGCCGACATCCTCGGTACTGGTGTGGCTCGCCAGCAGATGCTTCTTCAGTGTCGCGCCGTTCTTGGTCTTGATGACGAGACGATCGACCGCCGGCAGATACATCGCCTCATGCACCAGCACGTCGGCGCCCTCGGCGAACTCGGCGAGTTTTGGATTGTAGGCGGTATCGCTGGAGAACACGACGACGCCATCAGGCGTTTCGAACTTATAGGCGAAGTTGTCGACAATCGGCGGATGCGGCGTGCGGAACGCCGTCACCTTCAGATCCGGCGTCTGCAGCACCACGCCATCCTCGGTGATGTCCCTGGCGATCAGCAGCGGGCGCGGATCGGGGCGGCCCTCGTCCTCGATCCGGGTCTCGACGTCGAATTTGTTGAGCTCCCAATAGGCCCTGGTCATCGCCTCGATGCCCTTGGGGCCGAACGAATGGATCGGGGTCGAAAGCCCGGCGGCCCAGGCGTTGTAGAACAAATTGCCGTATTCGAGGTTGTGATCGGAATGGTGGTGGCTGATGAAGATATATTTTACAGACGGGATCGGGACCCCGGCGCTGACCAGCTGACGGCTGACGCCCATGCCGCAATCGATCACGATCGGGGTGTCGTTCACGATCAAAAGATTGGCCGGGTTCGATGCGCCGATGCCGACTCGCGGGCCGCCCTTGGTACCGAGGAACACGATCTTGCTGCGCGGTTTTGTCTGCGCCGGCGCCGGCGCCGCGAGTGCCATCGCCGTGCCGCCGAGAGCCAGCTTCAGCGCGTTGCGACGATCGATCATGGCGTTCTCCCCGATTTATTGTTGGTTCGAGCCTAGCGCCATTGGCGAAATCGGCAACAGCCGGACTTTAGTCGCGGCAGGAACGTCAGCGCAGCACGCCGTCGAGCGCCGGCAGTCCAATGATGGCGGCGGCTGGCGATCAGCGCGTAGCAGATCGAGCGAAACACCGATTCGCTGGCGCGGCCGAACAGTTTCGTGCCGAACCAGACGCCGATGGCATAGACCGGTCCGACCAGCAGCGCGAGCCGAATCGAATCGGCGCTGATCAGCCCGGCGACCAGATAGCTCACCAGCGAGAAGAAGTCCGACGCGCCGAAAAACAGGAAGATGTTGGCGCGCGCGATCACCGGGGCGATCGGGCGGCCAAGCCAATAGCCGACGATGGTCGGACCGCCGGTTTGCGCCAGCCCGCTGGTAAATCCGGAGAGCCCGCCGACCGCGACCGACAGCGCCGGATGATCCTTGCCGCGATAGCGCCAGCCCGACAGCAGCAACAGCAACAGCGCGGCGACAAAACAGGAGATGATCCAGCGCGTGGTGACCGGATCGAATTGGCTCAGGCACCAGGTGCCGATCGGCACCCCGACCAGCGCACCGGCGGCCATCACCGCGGTCGCCTTGCGGTCGGCGTGGCGCCAGGCGTTGGGAAGCAGCGGCGCCGCCGCGATGAAATCGATCACCAGCAGCAACGACGCGACCAGGCGCGGCGAGGCCATGCTGCTGGCCAGCGGCATGAAGATCAGCGCCGAGCCGAACCCGGAAAATCCGCGCGCCGTCCCCGAGACGAAGGCGATCGCGCAAATCGCCATCGCCGCATCGAGGCTGACGCTGTCCGGGATCAGGCTTGCGAGGCTCATTTTGCGGCGTCCGCGGTCATCCCCGCAGACTGCCGCCGGTCTTCTTGGTCACCTCGGCCACGATCTTGGCCGCAACCGCGTCGATCTCCTGGTCGGTCAGGGTTTTCTCGCGCGGCTGGATCGTCACCGCGATGGCGACCGATTTCTTGCCGTCGTCGATGCCCTTGCCTTCATAGACGTCGAACACCGTGACCGCCGTGATCAGCTTCTTGTCGACGCCCTGCGCCGCGCGCACGATGTCGCCGGCCTTGACGCCGCGATCGACGATGAAGGCAAAATCGCGCGACACCGGCTGGAACGCCGACAGTTCGAGCACCGGCTTGGCGCGGGTCGGCTTCTGCTTGGCGTCGGGAATGCGATCGAGGATCACCTCGAACGCCATCAAGGGCCGTCGGCGTCGAGCGCTTCCAGCGCGCGCGGATGCAGCTCGCCGAAATATCCGAGCATGTTTTGCGGGCCGATCTGGATGGTGCCGGAACGGCCGGGATGCAGCCAGTTCGGGCCGCCGGGCACGATCTGCAGCGCCTGCATCGGCGCGCCGGCGGCCGCCAGCACCGCGAAGGCATCGGCCTTGGCGTCGAGCGCGTCTGGCCGTGGCCGAGCCGGACCAGTGCCGTCCGATGCCCTTGCGACGGACGCAAAGCCGTGGCGAATGCCGGAGGCCGCGATGAACTGGTCCTGCGGCCGGTCGCCTTTGAAGATCTGCCCGACCTCGAACAGCGCCACATCGGCAAAGCCGCGGTCGATAGTTGGCCTGCGCCGCGGTGACCAGGCCGGGCAGCAGGCTCGGCCGCATGTCGGACAGGTCGGACGCGATCGGATTGGCCAGCGCCAGTTCAGCCTGCCCGCCGCCGAACAATTCGGCGGCGGCTTTGGCGATGAACGACCATGTCACCGCCTCGACCATGCCGCGCGCGGCGAGCGCGCGCTTGGCGCGGCGGGTGCGCAGCTGGATCGGCTTGAGGATCGGCTTGCGCGGCGCGTCGCCGCGTTCGAACGGCGTCATCGGCACCTTGTCGACGCCGACGATGCGCACGATCTCCTCGACGATGTCGGCCTTGCCCTGCACGTCGATACGCCACGAGGGCACCGCGACCTTCACCACCGGGCCGGGGCCCGCCATCATGAAGCCGAGATGGCCGAGGATGCGCTGCATCTCCGATCATCGGCACCTCGATGCCGGCGAGGCGCTTGACCTCGGTGAGCGGAAAATCGATGACGCGGTCATCGCCGAAATGCTTGCCGACGACGACATTCTCCGACGGCGAGCCGCCGCACAATTCCATCACCAGCCGGGTGGCCATCTCGAGGCCCGGCAGCATGAAGGCCGGATCGACGCCGCGTTCGAAACGATAGCGCGCATCCGAATTGATGCCGAGCTTGCGGCCGGTCTGCGCGATATTGATCTCGTTCCACAGCGCCGATTCGATCAGCACGTCGGTGGTGTTCTCGTCGCAACAGCCGGAGGCCTCGCCGCCCATGATGCCGGCGAGCGATTCGACGCCGTGATCGTCCGCGATCACGCAAACGCTGGTGTCGAGCGTGTAGGTGCGGCCATCGAGCGCCAGCAGCGTTTCGCCGTCGCGGGCATGGCGCACGGTGAGATTGCCCTTCACCTTCGCGGCGTCGAACACATGCAGCGGCCGGGCGCGGTCGTAGGTCATGAAGTTGGTGATATCGACCAGCGCATTGATCGGGCGCAGGCCGATCGAGGTCAGGCGCTCCTGCAGCCAGTCGGGCGACGGACCGTTTTTCACGCCGCGCACCAGCCGCAGCGCGAAGCCCGGACACAGTTTGGGGTCCTCGACCGTGACCTGCACCGGGCAGGGGAATTCGCCCTTGATCTGCTTGATGCCGGGGTCCTTGAACTTGCCCATGTCGGCGGCGGCAAGATCGCGCGCGATGCCGTGCACGCCGGTGCAATCCTGCCGGTTCGGGGTCAGATTGATCTCGATCACGGGATCGCCGAGGCCCGCCCATTGCGCATAGCCGGCGCCAACAGGCGCGTCGGCCGGCAATTCCATGATGCCGTCGTGATCTTCCGAGAGCTGCAGTTCGGCCGCCGAACACAGCATGCCCCGGCTTTCGACGCCGCGGATGGTGCCGACGCCGAGCGTGATGTTCTTGCCGGGGATAAAAGTGCCGGGCGGCGAGAACACGCTGACCAGGCCCGCGCGCGCGTTCGGCGCGCCGCAAACCACCTGCACCGGCGCAGCGCCATTGCCGGTATCCACCATGCACACCCGCAAGCGGTCGGCGTTGGGATGCTGCTCGGCCGAAATCACGCGCGCGATCGAAAACGCCGCCAGCGCCTTGGCCTTGTCCTCGATATGCTCGACCTCAAGCCCGATCATGGTGAGCTTGTCGGCGAGCTTTTCCAGGGGCTCGTCGGTGTCGAGATGTTCCTTCAGCCAGGAAAGCGTGAATTTCATGGCTGCTCGCCTCGAGTTTTGCTGATGTTCTCTGTGATATCGGCGCCGGCGTCACTGTTCCCTCCCCCCTTGTGGGGGAGGGGCAGGGAGGGGGGTGAGCCACACATCCGGGAGGAAGCTACTTGCCGGATCGTTTCCACAACACCTTCCAGGTTGGACAGCACCTGTTCATTCGTGAAGCGCAGGACCTGAAAACCTTCTGACACGAAGAAGGCATCACGGCTTTCGTCGGTTTTCATTTGCTCTTCGAAATCATGCGAAGCGCCGTCAAGTTCGACAACCAGCTTTGCGGAGTGACAAAGAAAGTCGACGATGTAGTTCCGGATCGGGCTTTGTCTGCGAAAGCCGAGACCATCGACACGGCCTGCTTTCAGGTAACGCCAAAGCAAAGTCTCCGCAGGCGTCATGGTTTGGCGAAGTTGCTTCGCGCGGCCGCGTTGATGTTCCCTGATAATTGCATGCGGCACTTGCGGCTACCCCCCTCCCTGCCCCTCCCCCACAAGGGGGGAGGGAACAGAAAGAACCTGCGAAGAGGCCGGTATCGGATGATTCACGAACTCAATCCTCCCGCCAGGGTCGGGACGTCGAGCGGCTTGAAGCCGTAATGGCTGAGGAAGCGCACGTCGCTCTCGAACAGCTGCCGCAGGTCCGACATGCCGTATTTCAGCATCGCGATGCGATCGATGCCCATGCCCCAGGCAAAGCCCTGATAGACATCGGGATCGATGCCGCAGGCGCGCAGCACATTGGGATGCACCATGCCGCAGCCGAGAATCTCCATCCAGTCCTCGCCCTCGCCGAAGCGGATTTCGCCCTTGTCGCGCCGGCACTGGATGTCGACCTCGAGCGACGGCTCGGTGAAGGGGAAGAACGACGGCCGGAATCGCATGTTGATGTGATCGACCTCGAAGAATGCCTTGCAGAACTCGTGCAGGATCCATTTGAGGTGACCGAGATGCGACCCCTTGTCGATCACCAGGCCCTCGACCTGGTGAAACTGCGGGGTATGGGTGGCGTCCGAATCGATGCGGTAGGTACGGCCCGGGCAGATGATCCGGATCGGCGGCTGCTGCGTCAGCATGGTGCGCACCTGCACCGGCGAGGTGTGGGTGCGCAACAGCATGCGCGAGCCGTCGTCCTTCGGATTGAAGAAGAAGGTGTCGTGCATCTCGCGGGCCGGATGGCCCTCGGGAAAATTCAGTTTTGTGAAATTGTAGTCGTCGGTCTCGATGTCGGGACCTTCGGCGATCGCAAAGCCCATGTCGGCGAAGATCGCGGTCAGCTCGTCCATCACCTGGCTGAGCGGATGGACGCGGCCCTGCTCGACCGCGGCTTCGCGCAGCGGCAGCGTGACGTCGATGGTCTCGGAGGCGAGGCGGGCGTCGAGCGCGGCATTTTTCAGGATATCGCGCCGCGCGGTCAGCGCCTGCGTGACCTTGTCCTTGGCGAGATTGATCGCAGCACCCTGGGTCTTGCGTTCGTCCGGCGACATCTTGCCGAGCGTCGACAGCAGCGCCGAGATCGAGCCTTTTTTGCCCAGCGCCGCGACCCGCACCGCTTCCAGCGCGGCTTCGTCGCCGGCCGCGGCGATCTGGGTCAGGATTTCGGATTCGAGTTGAACGAGATCGGTCATGGCAATCCCTTTTGACCAGGATGCTAAGCCGGTGCTCCTGGGCCGTCATGCCCGGGTCTGTCCCGGGCATCCACGTCTTGCGGCGCATGCGAGAATGAAGAGGTGGATGGCCGCGTACTCAGTGCAAAGACGCGCTTCGCGCTTTGCCCGGCCATGACGACTTCAAGGACTTCGCGAAAGAATCGATCCGGCGGCGGCTTACGCCGCCAGCGCGGCCTTGGCCTTTTCGGCGATCGCCTGGAACGCCGCCGGCTCGGGATGGCCAGATCCGACAGCACCTTGCGGTCCACCGTGATGCCCGACTTGGACAGGCCGTTGATGAAGACGCTGTAGGTCATGCCGAACGGACGCACCGCGGCATTGAGGCGCTGGATCCACAGCGCGCGGAAGGTGCGCTTCTTGCGCTTGCGATCGCGGAAGGCATATTGGCCGGCCTTGTCGACCGCGGCCTTGGCGGCGCGGATGGTGTTCTTGCGGCGGCCGGAAAACCCCTTGGCGGCCTTGTAGACTTTCTTGTGCTTGGCGTGAGAGGTCACACCGCGTTTGACGCGAGACATGACGGATCTCCTTTGATCTGAAAATAGGTGACGGGATCGCCGCGCGGACGCGGCTTGGCTCAAATGAAAGATCGCGCTGCGCGGTCAGGCGTTCGGCAAGAAGTACTTCTTGATGTTGTCGCCGTCGGTCTTGAACAGCACGCGGGTGCCGCGGAGCTGGCGAATCTGCTTCTTCGTCCGCTTGATCATGCCGTGGCGCTTGCCGCGCTGGGCGGCCATGACTTTGCCGGTGGCAGTCACCTTGAAGCGCTTTTTAGCGCCCGATTTGGTCTTCAGCTTGGGCATTTGGCTCTCCTGTTGCCGCAACACGAAAGCGCCCGTGAAGGCGTCCGGCCGGCTAAAATGCTCGTTAGAGCGTTGAAAGTGCTCGATTATCTCCGAAATGAAACAACCCGCACGGACATCGACACGGCAGCCCTTGATCAGCCGGGCGATGAAGTTGCGGCTTATGGCAGAGCAAGGCTCGATTTGGCAACGATGAACCGTGGAACCGGATCGCTCGACAAATCGGCTCGACGCCAGCAGCGGCGTAACCCAAGCGAGGGAAAAATGACCATTTCAGCCCGATCGATTGCCCTTTCCGCCGATTTCAGCGTCCGATCGCGCCTTGCGATGGATTTGCCGCCGTCGCCGTCGTCGCCGCTTTTGCCATCCCCGGCGCGGCCGACGCCGCGAACGGTCCGGCCGGGCGCCTATGACGGCACCTGGAATGTGATCTTCGCCACCCAGGCCGGCAATTGCAGCTCGACCAACAGCGTTCCCTTCGCAGTCGCCGGCACGCGGGTTTCGTCGGCCGGCGGCGGCAAGGTCACCGGCGGCATCAGCCGCGGCCGGCGTGGTGTCGGTCAACATTCGGTCGGCGCCTCGGTGGCCAGCGGCAGCGGCCGGCTGGTCGGCAATTCGGGCTCGGGCCGCTGGAGCGGGATCATTACCGGCGATCGTTGCAGCGGCAGCTGGCAGGCGACGCGGAGCTGAGTTCAAAGTTGAAAGGCACGCTCAGGACTGTCCCGCTAGACGCAAAAGTCCCGGCGCAAGGCCGGGATCCATAAGTCGTCTTGCGTGGTGTCTCAGCGCGGCGCCAGAACCATCACGACCTGACGGCCCTCGAAACGCGCGTCCTGCTCGACCTTGGCGAATTCGGCGACGTCGGCCTTGACCTTGTCGAGCAGCTTGGTGCCGATTTCCTGATGCGCCATTTCGCGGCCGCGATAGCGCAAGGTGATCTTGACCTTGTCGCCTTCCTCGAAGAACCGCTGCATCGCGCGCATCTTCACGTCGTAATCGTGATCGTCGATCATCGGCCGCAGCTTGATCTCCTTGATCTCGACGACCTTCTGTTTCTTGCGGGCTTCCGCGGCCTTTTTCTGCGCCGAATATTTGAACTTCCCGTAGTCCATGATCTTGCAAACGGGAGGATTGGTATTGGGCGAAATCTCCACCAGATCCATGCCGGCTTCGATCGCCATCTTGACGGCGGCGATGGTTTCGACAGTGCCGTGGTTTAGGCCGGTCTGATCGATCAGCTGGATCTGGTGCGTTGCGGATTTCATCATTGGTGCGCGGCCCGTCTTTGGTTGCAGCGGGCGGGGCTCTGTTGGGACGGCGAATGGGTAGTTCTCCAAGGTTGTGAACGAAGGCGATAGTTTGAAGGAATAAGGCTCAGCGAGCAAGCAAACTCGCATCTGCCGGCGCCGAAAACCATCAAATGCGAGGCATTTTGGTCACGCCGGACAACGCCGGCGCTGACAGGAAATGGTTCAGACTCAGCCCAGATAGAGCGCATGGCTGCGCTTCGCAAGCGCCGCGGTCGCAAGCCCTGCAAGACCTGCAAGACCCTGGTATCGCATCCGTTGACGGACGCGATGGGCTGCAGCAAACAGCAGCCAGACTTGCTGGCAGACTGCAGGAGATGAATGATCCATGACCGAACGCATCGGCACGCGTCCGATGCAGGAACCGGCCTTCATCGAGGTCGGCGCGGCCGGCGGCCGGCGCCGCATCGCGGTGCGTGCCCGCGCCGGCGGCTGCGCCGCGGGCTGTTCTGGCTCGGTGGCTTCAATTCGGACATGCAGGGCACCAAGGCGCTGGCGCTGGACGGCTGGGCTGCCGAGCATGGACCGCGCGCTGCGTCCGGTTCGATTATTCCGGCCATGGCGAGTCCGGTGGCGCGTTCATCGACGGCACCATCGGGCGCTGGCTGGAGGAGAGCGTTGCGGTGTTCGAGCGGTTCTGCCGCGGCCCGCAGGTCGTGATCGGCTCGTCGATGGGCGGCTGGATGGCGCTGTTGCTGGCGCGCGAGACTGGCGCCGCGCGGCCGGCCAGACGGCCGCTGGCCGGGCTGGTGCTGATCGCGCCGGCGCCGGATTTCACCGAAGAGCTGATGTGGAAAGGCTTTTCGCCGGAAATCCGTCAGGAGATCGAGACCAAGGGCGTGTGGCTGCGGCCGTCGCCCTATGGCGAGCCCTATCCGATCACGCGCGCATTGATCGAGGAGGGCCGCAACCATTTGCTGCTCGGCAGCGCCATCGAGGTCGGCTGCCCGGTGCGCATCCTGCAGGGCGCGCAGGATCCCGACGTGCCATGGCGGCACGCGTTCGCGCTGGCGCATCGGCTGCCGGTCGACGATGTGGTGCTGACCATGATCCAGGACGGCGATCACCGGCTGTCGCGGCCACAGGACATCGCGCGGATCATCGCGGCCGTTGCCGAGATGGGCTAGTTTTCCTTCTCCCCTTGCGGGAGAAGGTGCCGTAGCGAAGCGAAGGCGGATGAGGGGTCGTCACATCGGGAGACTCAGCTACCCCTCACCCGTCTCAATCGAGCTTCGCTCGATTGATCCACCCTCTCCCGCAAGGGGAGAGGGGAAAGAAGAGGAAGCCATGAACATCACCGCGATGCTGCGCGCGTTCTGCGACGCGGTTGAAGAAGCGCAACGGCACTGCGTTCGCGGAGCTGTTCACCGAAGACGGCGTCTATCATGACGTGTTCTACGGCGCCTTTGCCGGCCGCGAAAAAATCGCTGAAATGATCGACGACTGGTTCTACCGGACGGCGGAGGATTTTCGCTGGGACATGCACGCGCCGGTCAGCGACGGCGAAACGCTGTATGCGCGCTACACGTTCAGTTACCGCTCGACGCTGCCGGAAGCCAGGGGGGCGCGGGCGATGTTCGAAGGCGTCGCGATCATGAAGCTGCGCGACGGCAAGATCGCGGGCTATCACGAGGTCGCCAACACCGCGCCCGGCTTTGTCGACATGAATTTCGCGCCCGAGCGCATCGCGAAAATTGCGGCGAAGCAGGGCGCGGCCTTGAAGGCGCGGCCGGAGATGAAACGGCATCTGGAGAATTGAAGGCCGCTACGGCGGCGTTGGTTTCGCCATCGGCTTGCGCTGCGCCAGGGCCGCGACCGTCGAGGTGCCGATCGGGCCCTGCTCGTCGTACAGCCAGCATTCGCCGATCGCGATGCCGTCGCTGGCGTGGTGGTTCACCACCTCGAAGCCGATCCATTCCGTGACCGGCAGCCGATGCAGATACAGCGTGACGTCGCTGTTGATGTAGCCGAGCCCGCTGCTCGCCGGCATTGGCGAACGGGCTGGCGAAATCCGCCGCCACCGCGACCCGCACGAACGGCGTTAGCGCCGCGCCCTCGACGAGATCGCGCACTTCGCTCATCCACAGCCGCCGCGGGCCGACGCTGCCCATCGCGCCGACGATCGGGCGGGTGGTCCATTTGCCGTTCATGCCGAGCCGCGGATCGGTCGGCGCGGCAATATCCGCGGGCGCGGGCACCTGCCAGTTCGGCGGCGACCACACCTGTGCCTTCGGGATTTTGCGTTTTGCGCAGCAGCTGGCAGGAAGCGCGCGCCATGCTGACGCCGCCGCTGAAAAATTCGGCCTCGACCACCCTGATGCGCAGGCCGTCGCGGATCGAGCCGCGTGTGATCTCGATCGGCGCCAGGCCGGGCAGGCGGAACATGTCCACCGTCAGCCGCGCCGGCACGAAATCTTCGGCGCCGTGACGCTGCTCGATCACGAAGGCCAGCAGCCCGATGATGACGCGGCCGTGCAGCGATTTCGGGTCCCACGGCCCGTTGCGCGGCCGGCGTCGGGATGAAGGCGTCGCGGACGCGATCATGGGTGAAGAAAGGCTGGTTGGTCATGGCGCGGGACCATGACGGATTCTGCGCGACGAAATCAAGGGTGGCGCATGACGATCATCGTGAGGAGGCGCGATGCGCCGTCTCGAACCATGGCCACACATGCAGCCCATCCTTCGAGACGCGGCCATAGGCCGCTCTCAGGATGAGGGTTGTGCTCAGGCAGGCGCTCGCCATTCCGCGCGCACGCTCTCGTCGGCTTCGCCGGCCGATTTGCTGGCGGCAAGGGCTGAAACTCATCCCGCTCCATCAATTGCGACAGCGCCCACACCGCGGCGCCGCGCACCAGCGGGCTTTCGTCGTCAAGCAGGCGCTCGGCCTCGACCGCCAGGTCAGCGTCATCGGCGTTGCCGATCGCGATCAGCACGTTGCGGATGAAGCGGTCGCGGCCGATGCGCTTGACCGGCGATTTCGCAAACAGCGCGCGAAACGCCGCATCGTCGAGCCGGGCCAGCTCGGCGAGCATCCGGCGCGCGCAATTGCTCGCGCGCGGCGAGTTTGGCTTCGCGGCCCTGTTGCGCGAACTTGTTCCACGGGCAGACCGCGAGGCAATCGTCGCAGCCATAGATGCGGTTGCCGATCGCCTTGCGGAATTCGTGCGGGATCGGTCCCTTGCTTTCGATGGTGAGATAGGAAATGCAGCGCCGCGCATCGAGCTTGTAGGGCGCCGGAAACGCCGCGGTCGGGCAGATATCGAGGCAGGCCTGGCAGGAGCCGCAATGGTCGGTCTCGGCCGCGGTCGCGCGGCAGATTCGGCGTGGTGAAGATCGCGCCGAGAAACAGCCATGAGCCGAATTCGCGCGAGACGAGGTTGGTGTGCTTGCCCTGCCAGCCCAGTCCCGCCGCCTGCGCCAGCGGCTTTTCCATCACCGCCGCGGTATCGACGAACACCTTGACCTCGGCGCCGGATCGGTCGACCAGCCAGCGCGCCAGCGCTTCAGCCGCTTCTTGATCAGGTCGTGATAATCGTCGCCCTGCGCATAGACCGAGATCGCGCCGCTTGCGCGCTGCTTGCAGGATCTCGAGCGGATTTTCGTCGGGCCCGTAATTGACGCCGAGCATGATGACGGAGCGCACGCTCGGGCCACAGCACGCGCGGGTCGATCGCGGCGTTCCGGGCCGCGCCGCCAGCCAGTCCATGTCGCCATGGCGCGCCGGCGTCGAGGAAGGCCTGGAAATGCCGGCCCGCATCCGCGATCGCAGCCGGATCGGTGACGCCGACGCAATCGAAACCGAGCGCGCGGGCTTCGCTGGCCAGCGCTTCCTTGAGCGAGGCATCACTGACATGTCGCCAGCGAAGATGCCGGCGTTCTCCCGGACGCGATGCAGCGTCCGGCAGCCGCTCCGCAGAGCCGGGACGCATGACGTGCTGGCGCATCCGGGACGCGATGCCGGTTGTGTTCAGAAATCGAGATCCACATAGGTCCGCGAGGCCGGCACGCCGGCCAGCCATTCGCTCAGCAGCGGACGGAACGACGGGCGGGATTTCACCCGCGCGTACCACGCCTTTGCCGCGTCGTCCTCGATCCATGGCACGTCGCCCAGATAATCGATCGCCGAAAGATGCGCCGCGGCGGCGAGGTCCGCATAGCTCAGCTGGTCGCCGGCGAGATAATTCCGCGTCTGCGCCAGCCAGCCGATATAGGCCAGATGATAGCGCACATTGGCCTTCGCCGCGCGGATCACCTCCGCCGCCGGCGCGCCGCCGCCATCCTCCTCGTTCATGAAGCGCTTGTAGATGCGCTCGGTGACCAGCGGATTGGAGGCCTCCTCGAAGAACTTGTCGTTGAACCACGCCATCAGCCGGCGCACCTCGATGCGCTCGCCCGGCGCTGGTCGGCAGCAGCCGGCGCTCGTCCATCGCCGGCGCCATGGGTCTCGTCGAGATATTCGGCGATGATGCGCGGCGCCCGGAATCGCCGGCACGCCTTCCGCGATCAACACCGGCGTGGTGCCGGCGGGATTGAGCGCCAGAAACGCCTCGCGCCGCTCCCAGGCCCGCTCTTCCACCAGCCGCAGATCGAGGCCGTATTCGCCGAGCGCCAGGCGGACGAAGCGCGAATGCGGACAGAACGGATGATGAAACAGCGTGAACATGAAGCCCTTGATAATTTTGCGGTGCTTAAGAAACTCTCACCGCCGCGAAAGCGCGCGGCGCGCGCCAAACTACCGTAAGCGCGCGAACGAGGCAACCTGTGTTTTGGCGTTTTTTGCGATTGCGGCAGCGCAAGCGAATAAGCGAGAAGAACGCGGCTTTTTCGGTCAATTCGATCATAACGGACCAAACTCATGATGTCTGATGCATTGAGGGCGGTGATTCTCGGCATCATCGAGGGCGTGACGGAATTCCTTCCGGTGTCCTCGACCGGCCATCTGCTGCTGGCGGAACGATTCTTCAATCTCGGCGAGGGCAGTTTCTGGAACAGTTTTACGGTGCTGATTCAGCTTGGCGCGATTCTGGCGATTGTCGTGCATCTATTTCGTCAAATTGTGGCGGGTCGCGCTCGGCATGTTCTCCAATCCGGACGACCGCCGCTTCGTCATCGGCGTGCTGGTGGCGTTTCTGCCCGCGGCGTGATCGGCGCTGCCGCCGGCAGCTACATCAAGGCCTTCTGTTCAATCCCTGGGTGGTGTGCTTTTCGCTGATCGTCGGCGGCGCGATCCTGCTGTGGGTCGATCAGCTCGATCACAATCCGCATGAGCACGACGCCACCAAGTTTCCGCTGCCGATGTATCTGTCGATCGGCTTCGCGCAGTGCCTGGCGATGATTCCCGGCGTGTCGCGCTCCGGCGCCAGCATCGTGGCGGCGATGCTGCTCGGCGCCGACAAGCGCGCGGCGGCGGAGTTTTCGCTTCTTCCTGGCGATCCCGACCATGGTCGGCGCGTTCGCCTATGATTTCTACAAGAACCGCGCCGACATGAACGCCGATCATCTCGGCATCGTCGCGATCGGATTCGTCGTCTCGTTCGTCACCGCGATCGTCGTGGTGAAGACGTTCCTGAGCTACGTCACCCGCCACGGCTTTACGCTGTTCGCGTGGTGGCGCGTCATCGTCGGCACGCTCGGCCTGATCGCGCTGGCGATGGGACGGTAGCAAGATCGCCGACCTCATCCTGAGGAGGCGCGCATTTGCGCGCGTCTCGAAGGATGGGCCACAGTACGCGCAGCCCATGGTTCGAGACGGCGCTTCGCGCCTCCGCACCATGAGGGTGATCCTGGGGCTACGCGCTCTTCTTCTGGAACTGCCCGGCGGCGCGGAAGCGCCAGAGATATTGCGGGCGCGATCGCTTCCAGCGAATCCGGCGTGATGCCGAGCCCTTCCAGCGTCAGGCCGGCGGCCTTGGCGGCGTCCGACACCACATTGTCGGTGCGCAGCAGCGCCACCTGATCCGGCGTCAGCTTCAGCGCGCCCGGCGCGAATTGCAGGAACATGCGCCTGTAATCTGGCCAGCCCGAACGGCAGCGACACCAGCATGCGCTGGCGGTCGGTGGTGGCCAGGATGATTTCCATGATCTCGCGCATGGTCAGCACTTCCGGGCCGCCGAGCTCATAGGTCGCGCCCGCTTTGGTCTTGCCGTCGACGGCATCGGCGACCGCGGTCGCGACATCGCCGACATAGACCGGCTGCATCCGGGTCAGCGCCGCCGCCGATCAGCGGCAGCGCCGGCGACATCCGGGCCAGTGCCGCGAATCGGTTGCTGAACTGATCCTCGGGGCCGAACACCACCGAAGGCCGCAGGATCGTGGCGGAGGGGATCGCCGCCAGCACCGCCTTCTCGCCGGCCGCCTTGGCGCGGGCATAGCGCGACGGCGAATTGGCATCGGCGCCGATCGCGGAAACATGCACCATCCGGCGCGCCGACGGCGGCTGGCCGCCTGGGCCACCGCGCCGCGCGCCGTGCCCTGCACGGCGTCGAAGGTCTGCGCGCCGCCCTCGGTCAGAATGCCGACCAGGTTGATGGCGACATGGGAATCGCGCATCGCGGCCTCGACCGAGGCCGGATAGCGCAGATTGGCCTGCACGGCGTGGATCTGGCCGACCTTGCCGAGCGGCTGCAGATGCCCGGCCAGTTCCGGCCGCCGCACCGCGACCCGGATCCGGTAATCGCGCTTGGCCAGCGCCCGGACCACGTTCCGCCCCAGAAAGCCCGATCCGCCGAAAACCGTGACCAGGGTGTCCTGATTCGATGCCATCGGGGTCCATTCCTGCCAGTCCGAAATGCGGTGTGATTTGCGGGGCTGTCCCAGCGCATTTCGCGATGCGCCATCGGCCCGGCGCTGTACAGCATATTTGGCACTCCGGTTCGCCAATTTGACAAGCGTGCGACCGATCCGTACTAACCGGCCCGGGCCCAGGTGGCGGAATTGGTAGACGCGCTGGCTTCAGGTGCCAGTGGCTTAACGGCCGTGAAGGTTCGAGTCCTTTCCTGGGCACCAGTGCCCATGCCCGAAATCAAGATTGCGAAGGCCGGCCTCGTTCGGCAGGGCAACCCCGCGGCCGGGGTCCGGCCCACGCTTCAGACCATCTGCCTGCCGGCCCGCGCCGCGACCGATTTCTGCACGAAATACATCAGCGTCAGCGAGACCAATGCGTCGCGACCACGATGTAGCCCAGCCAGTCGAAATGCCGCAGCGAGCCGTCGGCATTTTGCGCGATGATGGCGGCGGCCAGCACCGAGCCGAGGCCGCCGGAGAGCTGCTGCAGCGAGGCGCTGACCGCGCTGAACGAGCCGCGCTGGCTCGGCTCCGGGGATCGCCGAGATCAGCGCCTGCGACGGGATCATGCGCGAAAAGATGCCGACGAACATCAGCACATTGACCACGATCGCGGTGGTCAGGCTGACATGGCCGAGATGGGTGTAGATCAGCACCATGATGATCGACAAAGCGGTGCCGAACGCAAAGGTCGGAAATTTGCCGAAGCTGTCGCTGGCGCTGCCGACCAATGGCCCGATGAAATGCTGAACAGTCCGGAGACCAGATAGATGGTCGGCAGATGCACGATGTCGATGCCGAGATTGTTGACGGTGTAGGCGCTGCCGAACGGCATCAGCATGTATCCGCCGGTCGCCAGCAGGGTCGTCACCATGAACGCCAGCGTGTAATGCGGCTGGCCGACGGTCGCGATCAGATGCCGCAAACGCGTTGCGGTCCTGCTTCAGCGCGAGATGCGCGTTCACCGGCCGCATCAGCAGCATCACGGATATCGATCGTGGCGATCGACAGCGCGACCAGCGCGCCGAACGAGACGTGCCAGTTCCAGTGGTTGGACAGGAACAGGCCGGCCGGGATCCCCAGCACCTGGCTCGCGGCGAACGCGGTCTGCACGAAGCCCATCACGCGGCCGCGCAAATGCAGCGCGAACAGGTCGGTGATGATCGCCAGCACGATCGAGCCCATCACGCCGCCGAACAGCCCGGAGACGATGCGGCCGGCCATCAGCACATGATAGTTCGGCGCCAGCGCGCACAGCACGGTGCCGAGCGTGAAGCCGACGTAAAAGAACAGCAGCAGGCGCTTGCGGTCGAACCGGTCGGCAAAGCCGGCGGCGAAGATGCCGGAAATCCCGGCGCTGAAGGCATAGGCCGAGACCGCCACGCCGAACTGCGCCGCGCTGATGCCGAGCGACGGCATGATGATGGCGCCGAGCGGCGACATGATCGTGAAGTCGAGAATGATGGTGAACTGGACCAGCGCCAATAATGCGACCAGCGCCGACTGATAGCGCGAAAAGCCGCGGATGCGCGGCTCGGGGGCGTCGATCGGCGCGGCCAGGGTTTGTTCGGTCATGAGGCTCATTGAAAAACACAACAGGCCTGACGAGCGGCGGACGCCGCGCGGGCCTGCGGAATAAAGATGGGTTGATCGGTGCGATTTACACGACGTCGGCGCAAAGCGGAAGCGTTCAAGGACCAAAAGCGGGCAATACGTTGTCCGGCACGGTAGCGAATTGTTGATCTACGACCGGGGGTCGGTCGGGGCCAACGGCGATCCGCAGCGCGGCCTCGCCCGTTCCATCGCCCGGCGCCGAACCGGCCGGAAAAGCCGCCCGGACGGGGTGCAAAACCGCCGCCGGAGCGTTATTTCCATGCCGGAACGGCATGGCTATCGCTCGCCTCTTGGGGGTTTGGGCGGTAGTTTGGTCCGCATCGATTCGAAAAACCGGGGTTCTGGAAAGTCATGACCATCCGCCTGCATCGCGGCGATCTGCCCGATCTGTCCCGCTATACCTCGTCAGTGGCGATCGATACCGAGACCATGGGGCTGCATCCGCATCGCGACCGGCTCTGCGTGGTGCAGATGTCGAATGGCGACGGCAGCGCCGACGTCGTGCAAATCCCGAAGGACCACACCGACGCGCCGAACCTGAAGGCGCTGCTGGCCAACCCGAAAATCACGAAAATCTTCCACTTCGCCCGGTTCGATCTGGCGGCGCTCTACCATGCGTTCGGGGTGATGCCGCAGCCGGTCTATTGCACCAAGATCGCCTCGCGGCTGACCCGCACCTACACCGACCGTCACGGCCTGAAGGACCTGGTCCGCGAAGTGCTCAACATCGATCTGTCGAAGCAGCAGCAATCGAGCGACTGGGGGTCGCAGGCGCTCAGCGAGGCTCAATTGAGCTATGCCGCCTCCGACGTCCTGCATCTGCACGCGTTGCGGGAACGGCTCGATGCCATGCTCGCCCGTGAGGGCCGCACCGAACTGGCGCAGGCCTGTTTTGGATTTCTTCCGACCCGGGCGAAGCTCGACCTGGACGGCTGGGACACCGAGGACATTTTCGCGCATTCGTAAGTGGAGGCGAAAAACGCTTCCGGGCGTCTTTGCCGCCCCGTTTCGGTCATACTCATGGCACGAGGGTTTGCGACGAGGCCTTGGGGGACCCGGGGGGACGGGTGCCGGGGGCGGGTTCGGGCTGCATCGCCAGATGATTCCGGGTAGAATAGGGCGAGCGTGGGTCCGACCTTTCCGCCGGCTTCGTCGCAGCTTGGCCTACCTTGGCGGATCATGCGGCTGATGGCGTCAGCGCTTTGGAGCAGCGGTGAATTCGGTTCAAGTCCCAGCCTATCAAGCCGGAATGGACGCGCGCTTCAGGGTCGCGGCGCGCCACAGCCGGATGGTGCGGGTTTTGCGCGTCGCGGTGCCCGGCGCCGTGTTGCTGTCGGTCGCCGCCATCGTGCTGGTATCGGTGTTCAACCCGTTCCGGATGCTGCTGCCCAAGCTGCCGATCGACATGGGAAACCTGCTCGTCTCCGGCACCAAGATCACGATGGAATCGCCGCACATGGCCGGCTTCTCGGCCGACAAGCGGCCCTATGAGGTCTGGGCCAAGACCGCGACCCAGGACGTCACCGACCCCGATCACGTCGAGCTCAACGCCTTGCGCGCCAAAATGCTCAACGAGGATCAGTCGACCGTCACCCTGGTCGCGCGCAACGGCCTGATGAACACCAAGGACCAGATGCTGGACCTGCATCACGACATCTACGTGCAAACCACGACCGGCAATGAAGCCTGGATGAGCCAGGCCACCGTGGATATGGCCAAGGGGGACGTGGCATCGGACGAGCATGTCGATGTCAAATTCGTGGGCGGCACGGTTTCCTCCGACCGGCTCAGGGTCACGGGAGGCGGCGAGGTGGTCAGGTTCGAAGGCAATGTGGTGATGCATCTGGACAACGCGCAGGATCCATCGGCATCCCCCGCACCGGCGGCGCCGGCACCGGAGCCTGCGCCCGCGCCGGTATCGACGCATCCCAAAGCACGGCACGCCCCAACCAAGACCAGCCAGAAATGATCAGCATCATGATGCTCTCGCCGCGCAGTGCCGGAAGCAATTTCAGGAGCCGGCTGTTCGCAATCCCGATTTGCCGGATTTGCGGATTGGCGTTTTCGCTGGCGCTGCTCGCGGCTGGTGCCGTGCGTGCGCAAAGTTCGGTGCAGGGCGTGCCCAATGCCATGCAGGGCTTTTCGCAGAACCGCGACCAGCCGATCCAGATCGAGGCCGCGTCGCTGGAGATGCGCGACAAGAAGAAAGAAGCGACCTTCACCGGCAATGTGAAGGTGATTCAGGGCGACACCACCATGACCTCGAAGGTTTTGGTCGTGTTCTACGAATCAACCCCAGCCCCTGCTGCCGGTGCGCCCGCGACAGGCGCTCCTCCCGTCATTGCGCCGCCGCCGCCCAACGCGAAGGGCGCGGCGCCGGCCAAGGGCGCGCCGATCCAGGCCGCGGCCCCCGGTCCGGGCGGAGCGTCCTCGATCAAGCGGCTGGAAGCCAAAGGCAATGTGGTGGTGACGCAAAAGGATCAGGTCGTCACCGGAGAGACCGCGGTGTTCGACACCAAGACCAATCTCGTCACCATGCTCGGCGGGGTGGTCCTGACCCAGGGCAAGAACGTGCTGCGCGGCGACCGGCTGCTGGTGGACATGACCACCGGCGTGTCGCGGGTCGAATCCGACAGCGGCCGGGTGCAGGGTCTGTTCCAGTCGTCCGGCGGTGCCGGCGGCCCGCTGCTGCCCGGAGCCACGCCCGCGCCGGGTGCCACGCCGGCACCGGGCGCGACGCAAGCGCCCGCCCCATCCGGCAGGCCGAAATAGCGGCAAGACTGACAGGGAGCCGCTTCGACGCCGGGCGCCTCAAATAAACCGGAATAATATCAATCACTTGTTTGATATCCGCGGGGGGTGCGGTTGAAGCCCGCGGTCCGAGCCTGTATCTACGGGCCGGCTGGCGGTGGGGTCGGCGCCTCGAATCGGCGCCGTTGCGCTGGGCAAGGGGCATCGGTTCCTTCATGATTCCTGCGCGAATCGGAAGTCCAAAGCGTTTTCGAGCGAAGTGGATGCCGGTTCGCCTGAAGAAAACGCGTCAAAATAACAAACTGGAGCTTCGGTTCTGATCTGACCAGAACCGATTGTGCTCCGGCGCACCGCGAAAGGCTGACAAGGCGGCGATGGTGGATTTACTCGGCATGTTCCGTCGACGCCCGGCCAAACGCGTGGCGCCAGGATTTGCGCGCTCGCGTGACGACATCACCGCGCTCGGCGATTCCTTTGGCGAGATGCTGACGAGTCCGGTGCGCGACGCGCCGCCAATCGCCCGCGACACGCCGCTGCCACGGGCTGAACTACCGCGCGCCGAACCGCCGCGCAGCGAACAATATGCTCCCGCGCCCGCTCCGGCCGAAAAGCCGCGCCCCCACCCCGCGAACAACAAGGCCGGCAAGACCAACGGCGCGGCCGGCGCGCCGCGGCTGGCGACCCGAGCGGGCTATCTGGCTGTGCATAGCGTGGAAAAGAGCTTTGGCAAACGCCAGGTGGTGCGCGGCGTCAGCATCTATGTGCGCCGCGGCGAGGCGGTCGGCCTGCTCGGCCCCAACGGCGCCGGCAAGACCACCGTGTTCTACATGATCACCGGGCTGATACCGGCCGATCGCGGCACTATCGAACTCGACGGCCACGACGTCACCAAGCTGCCGATGTATCAGCGCGCTCGTCTCGGCATCGGCTATTTGCCGCAGGAAGCCTCGATCTTTCGCGGCCTGTCGGTAGAGCAGAATATTCGCGCGGTGCTCGAGGTGGTCGAACCCTCCAAGAAGAAGCGCGAGATCGAACTGGATTCGCTGCTCGACGAATTCAACATCACGCGGTTGCGAAAAACCCCGTCGATCGCGCTTTCCGGCGGTGAACGGCGCCGTGTCGAAATCGCGCGCGCGCTGGCCACGCGCCCGAATTACATGCTGCTCGACGAGCCGTTTGCCGGCATCGATCCGATCGCGGTCGGCGACATTCAGGATCTGGTCCGCCATCTCACCAATCGCGGCATCGGCGTTTTGATCACCGACCACAATGTGCGGGAAACGCTCGGGCTGACCGACCGCGCCTATATTGTCTATGCCGGCGAAATCCTGACCGAGGGCAATCCGGACGAGATCGTCAATAATCCCGATGTGCGCAGGCTTTACCTCGGCGAGGAATTCCGGCTTTAATCGGGGCGCTGCGCAAGGCGCAAAACGCCGGTAACCAATTCCGCCGATTGCGGCCTAGCCAGATTTTCCCAGCCGTCAAGCCGTATACATCGGCTTTGGACTAGTTTAAGCAAGAATCGGACCAACTTTAGGGAACGGTTCTTGCCTTCATGGCGCTGACGCAGAGATTAGAGTTTCGCCAGTCCCAGTCGCTGGTAATGACGCCGCAGTTGATGCAGGCGATCAAACTGCTGCAGCTGTCCAATCTCGATCTGTCGGCCTTTGTCGAAGACGAGCTGGAGCGCAATCCGCTGCTGGAGCGGGCCAATGACGGCACCGAGCCGCCGGTGGCCGGCGAGCCGGTACCTGAACGGACCGAATTTTCCGATTCCGACGAAGCCTCCTATGGCGAGAGCACCGGCGCCGAGGCCGGCAGCGGGCCATCCGGTGACGGTTTTGAGCCGGCCGAGGCGGAATGGCTGAACAACGATCTCGGCAGCCGCGCCGAGATCGAGCAGACCCTGGATACCGGCCTCGATAACGTGTTTTCCGAAGAGCCGGCCGAGGCCGCGGCGCGCACCGCGCAGGATGCGGCGCCCACCGCCTATACCGAATGGGGCGGCGGCGCTTCCAACGACGACGAATACAATCTCGAAGCCTTTGTCGCCGCCGAGATCACGCTCGGCGGCCATCTGGCCGAGCAGCTGGCGGTGGCGTTCAGCGCGCCGATGCAGCGCATGATCGGGCAATATCTGATCGATCTGGTGGATGATGCCGGCTATTTGCCGCCGGATCTGGGGCAGGCCGCCGAGCGGCTCGGCGCATCGCAACAGGACGTCGATGCGGTGGTCGCGGTGCTGCAGAAATTCGATCCGCCCGGCGTCTGCGCCCGAAACCTGAGCGAGTGCCTGGCGATCCAGCTGCGCGAGCTCAACCGCTATGATCCCGCGATGCAGGCGCTGGTCGAGCACCTCGATTTGCTGGCCAAGCGCGACATCGCGTCATTGCGCAGACTATGCGGCGTCGACGACGAGGATATCACCGAGATGATCGGTGAGATCAGAAGGCTCGATCCCAAACCTGGTTTGAAATTCGGCGCGTCGCGGATGCAGACCGTGGTGCCCGACGTCTATGTCCGGCCGGGGCCCGACGGCGGCTGGCACGTCGAACTCAACAGCGACACGCTGCCGCGCGTGCTGGTCAATCAGGTCTATTACACCAAGCTGTCGAAGACGATCCGCAAGGACGGCGACAAATCCTATTTCACCGATTGCCTGCAGAACGCCACCTGGCTGGTGCGCGCGCTCGATCAGCGCGCCCGCACCATCCTGAAAGTGGCGACCGAGATCGTGCGCCAGCAGGACGGCTTCTTCACCCACGGCGTGGCGCATTTGCGGCCGCTCAATCTCAAGGCGGTGGCCGACGCGATCCAGATGCATGAATTGACGGTGTCGCGGGTGACCGCCAA
Organism: uncultured Alphaproteobacteria bacterium; assembly: GCA_963699465.1. Lineage (GTDB taxonomy): Bacteria > Pseudomonadota > Alphaproteobacteria > Rhizobiales > Xanthobacteraceae > Bradyrhizobium. The sequence continues at coordinate 7,530 of CAVOTZ010000017.1, read as the reverse complement.
CAAATACATGGCGACCAATCGCGGCAGTTTTGAATTGAAATATTTCTTCACCGCCTCGATCGCCTCCGCCGACGGCGGCGAAGCCCATTCGGCCGAGGCCGTCCGTCACCACATCAAGCAATTGATCGACGCGGAAGAGGCGGTCGCGATCCTCTCCGACGACACCATCGTGGAACGATTGCGCGCGACCGGCATTGATATCGCCCGCCGCACCGTCGCGAAATACCGCGAAGCGATGCGGATCCCGTCCTCGGTGCAGCGCCGCCGTGACAAACAGAGCATGCTCGGTAATGCCCTATCGGCCCCCGCCGCCTCTTCCGACCGGTCCCGCGACACCGCACCGGCTTGATTGCGTCCCGCCTAAATCGGAATAGTGTCGGCTTAAGTTCGAGCCAACCAAGCGAGGCTTCACCATGACCCTTCGGATCTCGGGAAAGAGCATCAGCATCGGCGAAGCGCTGCGTGATCGCGTCAGCGAGCGGACCGAGGAAGTGTTGCGCAAATATTTCGACGGCAATTATTCCGGCCACATCACCTTGAGCAAGGACGGCTTCGGCTTCCGCACCGATTGTCTGGTGCATCTGGATTCCGGCATCACGCTGGAAGCCGATTCCAACGCGGCCGACGCCTATGCCAGCGCCGACCAGGCGCTGCTGATGATGGAAAAGCGGCTGCGCCGCTACAAGAGCCGGCTGAAGGACCGCTCGGCCCGCAAGGCCTATGCGGCCTCCGCCGCGCTCGCCGAAATAGGTGCGCCGACGCTGGATGCGCCGAGCTATGTGATCGAGGCGCCGGCGCATGACACCGAAGACGAGGGCGACGGCTACAGCCCGGTGATTATCGCGGAGGCGACGACGTCGCTGCGGCGGCTTTCGGTCAGCGAGGCCGTGATCGAGCTGGATCTGACCGGCGCCCCTTGCATGGTATTTCAGCACGGCGGCAGCGGCCGGCTGAACATCATCTACCGGCGGGCCGACGGCAATGTCGGCTGGATCGACCCGCCATCGGTTAACGCCGGGGGGTAGGGATGCCCCGGGATTGACGGTTTTTGGGCCCTTCGCTAAGGGTCCGCGCCGGCAAAATATAGCCGCCGGGAACAGCCTTTCGGCAGTTGGCACCGGTCAAGGGTTGGAGTAGAAGCCCCCAGCCGGGACCCGGGGATAAACCCGCCTCCCGGCTCATCTTCTTGACGCCGCCGCTTTAAAACCTATTTCGCAACCTGACGGCCCAATTCACCTCGGAACGCCAAATGACGATTACCGACCTGGTCGCACCCGAGGCGATTCTCCCGGCATTGAAGGTCAACAGCAAGAAGCAGGCGCTGCAGGAGCTGGCGGCGCGGGCGGCGTTGTTGACCGGACAGAACGAGCGCACAGTGTTCGAGGTGCTGCTGCAGCGCGAGAAGCTCGGGACCACCGCCGTGGGCTATGGCGTCGCCATCCCGCATGGCAAGCTGCCCAAGCTGGAAAAGCTGTTCGGGCTGTTCGCCCGCCTCGAGCGCCCGATCGATTTCGAGGCGATGGACGGCCAGCCGGTCGATCTGGTGTTCCTGCTGCTGGCGCCGGAAGGCGCGGGCGCCGATCATTTGAAGGCGCTGGCGCGGATCGCGCGGCTGCTGCGGGATGTCGATGTCGCCAAGAAGCTGCGCGCCTCGCGCGACGCCCAGGCGATCTACTCGGTGCTGGCGCTGCCGCCCGCGAGCGCGGCGTAGAAAATCCGATCTGGAAAATCAGCGCAGGCTGACGAAAATCCGACCGACAAAATGCCGGCCCGCGATCAGCTCTGATCGCCCACCGCGCGAATGCCGCCGACCGCCTGTCTGTCGTCGGTGTAGCGCAAGCAGGCGGCGTCGAAATTCGGCCAGTTTTGTTGCGAACAAAACGGCCTGCCCGGCAGGAGGGGAAGCCGATCCGCTTTCGCAAGCACGGTCGTCGCAGCCTTTGCCGGCGCGGGCGCCGGTGTCGGCATCGCAATCAGAGCGGCAACGATCGCCGCGAACAGCACGGTGGCAAAACTCAAATTCATCGATTCGGTTTTTCTGCACGGTGTGAAGTGTTGCCGAACTGATAGCGTCGCGGGCTGCCGCCGCAACCGAACTCGGTGGTTAAGCTGAAGCGTCAAGCTTAATACGGGCGGTTAACGAGGGGCGTCAGGAAAGCGCGCGGGCGAGATAGCGCACCGTCTTGGCGCCGCCGTGAACCGCGGCACTGCCGACCTCGGCAAATCCCAGCGCCGCATGGAAGGCGTCGGACCCGGGATTTGGCGGGCTTAAATTGATTTCGCAGGCCACGCGCTGGTGGCCGGCGCGCGCCGCCTGTTCGAACAGGTCGAAATAGAGTTGTTGCGCGTAGCCGCGCCCGCGCGCCGAAGCCGCCGTCACGATACGGTCGACATAGACGAAGCGCGGATAGCGCTCGCGAAACCACAGGAAGTTCGGGCTGTCGTATTTTGCGCCTTGGTCGAACGCGATCAGAATTGCATCGAGATCGCCGATGCGTCGCGCGTAAAACGCCTCGCGGACGAGATGCTCAAGTCGTTCCGGCTCCAGCCACGACAATTCCCGCGCATGCGAATTGTTCAGCGCGAGCAATCTGTCGCCCAACGCCGAGCCGGACGAAATTTCCGCAGGGTCGATCGATAGGATCGATTGGTCGCTCACGCGGCCTCCGTTCAGTCCTCGACGACGCGGACCGCGCCGCGCGCGGCGCTGGTGGTCAGCGCGGCATAGGCCTTCAGCGCGGTCGACACCTTGCGGTCGCGCTTGGCCGGTTTCCATGCTTTCGCGCCGAGCGCCTGCATGGCGGCGCGGCGGCGCGACAATTCGGCCTCGTCGACCGCGAGCCTGATCGTGCGATGGGGGATGTCGAGTTCGATGATGTCGCCATCATTCACCAGGCCGATCAGGCCGCCTTCGGCCGCCTCGGGAGAAACATGTCCGATCGACAGGCCAGAGGAGCCGCCGGAAAACCGGCCATCGGTGACCAGCGCGCAGACTTTGCCGAGGCCCTTCGATTTCAGGTAACTGGTCGGATACAGCATTTCCTGCATGCCCGGACCGCCCTTCGGTCCTTCATAACGCACCACGACGACGTCGCCGGGCTTGACCTTGTTGCCGAGGATGCCGGCGACCGCCGCGTCCTGGCTTTCGTAAACCCGCGCCGGTCCGGAGAATTTCAGGATGCTCTCGTCGACCCCCGCGGTTTTGACGATGCAGCCGTCGAGCGCGAGATTGCCTGACAGCACCGCAAGCCCGCCGTCTTTCGAAAAGGCGTGCGCGACGTCGCGGATCGCGCCATTGGCGCGGTCGGTGTCGAGTTCGTCATAGCGCTGCTTCTGGCTGAACGCGGTTTGCGTCGGTACGCCGCCGGGCGCGGCGCGATAGAAACCCGCGACCTTTTCATTCGAGGTCTGCATGACGTCCCAGGATTTCAGCGCGGTATCCAGCGTCTCGCTGTGCACGACAGGAAGATCGGTGGTCAGAAGACCGCCGCGGCTGAGTTCGCCGAGGATCGCCATCACGCCGCCGGCGCGATGGACGTCTTCCAGATGCACGTCGGCGACGCTCGGCGCCACCTTGCACAGCACCGGCACCCGGCGCGACAGCCGGTCGATATCGGCCATCGTGAACGGAACCTCGCCCTCATAGGCGGCGGCCAACAGATGCAGCACCGTATTGGTCGAGCCGCCCATCGCGATATCGAGCGTCATGGCGTTTTCGAAGGCCTTGAAGCTGGCGATCTCGCGCGGCAGCGCGCGCTTGTCGTCCTTTTCGTAATAGCGCCGCGCCAGATCCACGATCAGGTGACCGGCCTTGACGAACAAATCGCGGCGATCGGCATGGGTCGCCACGATCGAGCCGTTGCCCGGCAGCGCGAGGCCCAACGCCTCGGTCAGGCAGTTCATCGAATTCGCGGTGAACATGCCCGAGCACGAACCGCAGGTCGGGCAGGCCGAACGTTCGATCTCCTCGACGTCGGCCTCGCTCACCGAGGTATCGGCGGCGGCGACCATCGCGTCGATCAGGTCGACCGACCGCGTCTTGCCCTTGAGCGTGACCTTGCCGGCCTCCATCGGGCCGCCCGAGACGAACACCGTGGGAATGTTGATGCGCAGCGCGGCCATCAGCATGCCGGGCGTGATCTTGTCGCAGTTGGAGATGCAGACCATGGCGTCGGCGCAATGCGCGTTGACCATGTATTCGACGCTGTCGGCGATCAGTTCGCGCGAGGGCAGGCTGTAGAGCATGCCATCATGGCCCATGGCGATGCCGTCATCCACCGCGATGGTGTTGAACTCCTTGGCGACGCCGCCGGCGTGCTCGATCTCGCGGGCCACCAATTGCCCGAGATTCTTGCAGATGGACATGGCCGGGAACGAATTGCGTGAACGAATTGACCACCGCGATGATCGGCTTGCCGAAATCCTCGTTCTTCATGCCGGTGGCCCGCCACAGGCCGCGGGCGCCCGCCATGTTGCGGCCGTGGGTGGTCGTGCGGGAGCGATAGGCGGGCATCGGCGTTCCTCTGGTCGTCAAATTGGTCGGGGGGCGGGCAACAAAAAACCCGCCAGCGGCGGGTCTTAAGCAATCCATCACCATCTCTGACAAGATTATCGTCCACCCTCTGTCCGGTCAAACAGGCCAGAGCATTGCAGGGCTGCGGTCAGGGCAGGCAGATCAGCGAAAAAGCGACGGGCGCCCGCTCCGGAGTGGCCGGAGACGGACGCCCGTTGCGCCGTGAATTGGTTGACGCCTGCGGCAGCCGATCATGCTGCCGGTCGCAAATCCAGAACCGGCATCAGTGACGCCGGAAACCAGGTCAGTGTACGCTGACGGCCTGCAGCTCGTTGCTCCATGCGTTCGCGATCGCCGCTTCGCGGCTATCGGTAAGCATGATCGGCGTGCCATCGGCGGCGTGCAGCGCGAACAATTTCAGGCCCGGCGCGATCTTTGGCGCCTGCGGAAACAGTCCCGGCACGTCCTCGGAACGGACTTGCTTGACGTAGGCGATATGGCCCTCGCCCAGATGGGCCAGCGCCTCGGAAGAGACGCTTTCGGGTTCGAATGTGACGTTCACTTCACTCATGGTCTCAACTCCTGTCTGATAAGCGGTCGAGTCCGCTACTCGTTCCATTATTCGTGTTCATTGATAGCAATTGTCTTAACGACCTTTTCCGGCTCAGGCCGGGCAAGGTCGATCGCCAATAGCCCGTTCTTCAAATCCGCGCCCAGCACCAGCATCCCCTCCGCCAGCACGAAAGTGCGCTGGAAGTGGCGCGCGGCGATGCCGCGATGGATGTATTGCCGGGCCTTGTCGTCCTGCTGGCGGCCCCGGATCACGAGTTGGTTTTCCTCAATGGTTACATCGAGTTGGTCGCGGGTAAACCCCGCCACCGCCAGCGTGATGCGTAAGCGCTCGGGCTGGCCGTTGCTGCGATCGCAACGCTCGATGTTGTAGGGAGGATAACCGTCGGCGCCTTTGACGACGCGATCGAGCGCACGCTCGATTTCGTCGAACCCAAGCAGGAACGGACTGGATAACGAAGGAACACGAGACATTACAAAGTCCTCTCGAAGCGACTTTGAGGGGCCCTTGCGGCACCCCATTTTTGGCCATCGGGCGGGTCTGCCCTCCGGTCAACAGGCAATATGGGCATGATCTGGCGGGTGTTCAAGCACCTGTGGAACCTGCGTAAATCCGCCGCGGCAGGCACTTTGCGGCCTAGGAATTCGATCCGCTTGCGGCCATCGGCGCTGAACAGATGGATTTTTTCGCGCGGCGCCATGGCGCGGATGCGTTCGCCGATGCCGGGCGCCACCGCGCCGGGAATCCGCACGATCACCTCGCCCGGCGGCAGCTCGCCGGGATTGGCGGCAACCGCCTGGGCGTCGCGCTGCCGGGCGCCGTAAATGAACGTCTCGGCGCCGACCCGCTCGATCGCTTCCACGGTGAGATCGAACGCGATGCCATTACCCGCGTCATGGCTGACCACGAAATCTTCGGGGCGGATTCCCAGAATGCCGGCCTCGGGCGTGCTGCCGAGTTGTGGCTTGAATTCGTCCGCGCGCATCGGTAGCAAATTCATCGGCGGCGCGCCGATGAAGGAGGCCACAAACGTCGTCGCGGGTTTTTGGTAGATAGCAAGCGGATTGCCGATCTGCTCGACCTGGCCGCCATTCATCACGACAAGGATATCGGCGAGCGTCATCGCCTCGAGCTGGTCATGGGTGACGTAGATCGAGGTGGTTTTCAACCGGCGCTGCAATTTGCGGATCTCGACCCGCATCGCGATGCGCAGCTTGGCATCGAGGTTCGACAACGGCTCGTCGAACAAAAATACTTTCGGCTGCCGCACAATGGCGCGGCCCATCGCGACGCGCTGGCGCTGGCCGCCGGATAATTGGCCCGGCTTGCGTTCGATCATGGTGCCGAGCTCGAGGATCCGCGCGGCTTCGTCGACCCGGGTCTTGATCTCGGCCTCGGCCATGCCGCGGTTGCGCAAACCGTAGGCCATGTTGTTGTAGACGGTCATATGCGGATAAAGCGCGTAATTCTGGAACACCATCGCGATGTCGCGCTCGGCCGGCTCGATTTGGTTGACGATGCGCCCGCCGATATCGATCTCGCCGCCGGTGATGGTCTCGAGCCCTGCCACCATCCGCAGCAGCGTCGACTTGCCGCAGCCGGACGGGCCGACCAGCACGCAGAACTGGCCATCGCCGACCTCGAAGTCGATGCCCTTGATGGCCTGGAAGCCGCCCGGATAGGTTTTGGTGACGCTGCGCAGCGCGACGTTAGCCATGGTTATTGCCCACCACTCGTCCCCTCACTTTTCGGTCTCGATCAGGCCCTTGACGAACAGGCGCTGCATCAGCACGACGACCGCGACCGGCGGCAGCATCGCCAGCACGGCGGTCGCCATTGCCACTTGCCATTCGGTCAGGGCGTCATGCACGTCGATCATCTTCGTGATGCCGATCACGATGGTCTGCATGTCGTCGCGCGTGGTGATCAGCAGCGGCCAGAGATATTGATTCCAGCCGTAGATGAACAGGATCACGAACAGCGCCGCGATGTTGGTCACCGACAGCGGCAACACGCATGTCGCGGAAAAAACGCATCGGCCCGGCGCCATCGATGCTTGCGCGGCCTCCACCAGCTCGTCCGGAATGGTGAGGAAAAACTGGCGGAATAGGAAAGTCGCTGTGGCCGAGGCGATCAGCGGCAGGGTCAGGCCGGTATAGGTGTCGAGCATGCCCAGGTCGGCCACCACCTTGTAGGTCGGCAGGATGCGCACCTCCACCGGCAGCATCAGGGTGATGAATATCAGCCAGAAGCACAGCACGCGACCGGAAAGCGGAAATAGACAATCGCATAGGCCGAGGCCATCGAAATGACGATCTTGCCCGCCGCGATGATCAGGGCCGAGATCAGGCTGTTGAGCATCATGGTGCCGACCGGCTGCCGCGTGGTCTTGCCGGTGCCCGACATGATCGTGTTCCAGTAGGTCTCGAGGCCGTGCGAACCGGGA
>CAVOTZ010000016.1:0-138642 GCA_963699465.1 uncultured Alphaproteobacteria bacterium | reverse complement strand
GTGACGTCGTGGCCGATGCCGATCGCGATCAGCTCGACCGGCGAGCGGGTCTCGATCTCCTCGATGATGTGGCGCAGATGCCGCTCGAGATAGTTGCCGGGATTGACCGACAGCGTGGAATCGTCGACCGGCGCGCCGTCGGAGATCATCATCAGGATCTTGCGCTGTTCGGAACGCCCGAGCAGCCGCTTGTGCGCCCAGTCCAGCGCCTCGCCGTCGATATTTTCCTTGAGCAGGCCCTCGCGCATCATCAGGCCCGAGATTTTTGCGCGCGCGGCGCCACGGCGCGTCGGCGGATTTGTAGATGATGTGGCGGAGATCGTTAAGGCGGCCCGGATTGGCCGGCTTGCCGGCGGCAAGCCACGCCTCGCGCGACTGCCCGCCCTTCCAGGCGCGGGTGGTAAAGCCCAAAATCTCGACCTTGACGCCGCAGCGCTCCAGTGTCCGCGCCAGGATGTCGGCGCAGGTCGCCGCCACCGTGATGGGGCGGCCGCGCATCGAGCCGGAATTGTCCAGCAGCAGGGTCACCACGGTGTCGCGGAAAGTCGCTTCCTTTTCGTTCATGAACGACAGCGGATGATAGGGATCGGTCACCACGCGCGACAGCCGCGCCGGATCCAGCATGCCTTCCTCGAGATCGAACTCCCAGGCGCGGTTCTGCTGCGCCATCAGGCGGCGCTGCAGCCGGTTAGCCAGCCGCGCCACGATGCCCTGCAGATGCGCCAGCTGCTTGTCGAGATAGCTGCGCAGCCGCTCCAGCTCGTCGTGGTCGCAAAGATCTTCGGCCGCGATCACCTCGTCGAATTTCGGCGCGAAGGCATGATATTCCGGTCCGCGCGGCTCGTTGGCGCCGCGCGAATTCGGCCGCGTCGCTTCGCCCGGCGTCTCGTCGTCGCCGAGCTCGCCGTCATCGAAGGTGTCGCTGGTGGAGGCCTGCGCGCTCTCCATCGCGCTTTCCGACATTTCGTCTGACGTGGCCTGGGCCTGGTCGGCGCTCATCTCCTGCGCAGCATCGCTGTCGGGCGAACCTTCGGCGCCGGACTGGTCGTTCTCGCCGTCCTGGTTTTCGTCCTGATTATCGTCGTCGTCGGTCTCCGCATTGCGCTCGTCACCGAGATCGAGAGCCGACAACAGATCATGCACGAGGTCGCCAAACTTGGCCTGGTCCTCGGTGACGCGGCTCAATTGATCGAGCCGCGCGCCGATCTTGTCTTCCAGCACTGGGCGCCAGAGATCGACCATCTTGCGTGCCGCCGCCGGCGGCGCCAGGCCGGTCAGGCGCTCGCGCACCAGCATCGCCAGCGCATCCGACAGCGGCGCGTCGGCGCGATCGGTGATCTCGTCGAACTTGCCGCGATGGAAATGATCGTCGAGCATTGCGGTGAGGTTTTTCGCAACGCCGGCCATCCGCCGCGAGCCGATCGCTTCGACCCGCGCCTGCTCCACCGCCTCGAACACGCCACGCGCCTGCGGGTTGCCCGGCATCAGCTTGCGGTGCACCTTGGGGTCGTGGCAGGCGAGTTTCAGCGCGATCGAATCGGCGTGGCCGCGCACGATCGCCGCATCGCGTTTGGTCATCTTGCGCGCCGGCTCCGGCAGCCGCGCCTTGCCGGGCGCCAGGCCCGGGCGCTCGGCGGCGAACGTCACTTCCAGCTCGGGCGCCTTCGCGATCGCGCGCAGGCACGACGTCACCGCGCGCTTGAACGGCTCGGTCGGCGCTTCCTTCGATCCGGTTCGGAATTTGGAGTTGGAAGTTGACATTGCAATCTTGGTCTCACCCAGGTCGTCCCTGCGAAAGCAGGGACCCATAACCACCGGCGGTCATTGTTCGTGTTGGCGCGGGCTCCATCGCTCAACCGGGAATTCCCGGCGTATGGGTCCCCGCTTTCGCGGGGACGACAGCATTTACGACAGCGCCACGTTCACCGAGGATTCCGCCAGTTCCACATTGAAGCAGCGCTGATAGAACTCGGCGACCAGCGGGCGTTCCAATTCGTCGCATTTGTTGAGGAAGGTAACGCGGAACGCAAAACCGATGTCCTTGAAGATATCGGCATTCTCCGCCCAGGTGATCACCGTGCGCGGGCTCATCACCGTCGACAGATCGCCATTGGCGAAGGCGTTACGGGTCAGGTCCGCGAGCCGCACCATCTTGTTGACGATGTCGCGGCCTTCCTGGGTGCGGTAGTGATGCGCCTTGGCCAGCACGATCTCGACTTCCTCGTCATGGGCGAGATAGTTGAGCGTGGTGACGATCGACCAGCGGTCCATCTGGCCCTGGTTGATCTGCTGGGTACCGTGATAGAGGCCCGAGGTGTCGCCGAGGCCGACCGTGTTGGCGGTCGAGAACAGCCGGAACGCCGGATGCGGCTTGATCACCTTGTTCTGGTCGAGCAGCGTCAGGCGGCCAGAGACTTCCAGCACGCGCTGGATCACGAACATCACGTCGGGACGGCCGGCGTCGTATTCGTCGAACACCAGCGCGATGTTGTGCTGCAGGGCCCAGGGCAGGATGCCGTCGCGGAATTCGGTGACCTGCTTGCCGTCCCTGACCACGATCGAATCCTTGCCGACCAGATCGATACGGCTGATGTGGCTGTCGAGGTTGACGCGCACGCACGGCCAGTTCAGCCGCGCCGCAACCTGCTCGATATGCGTCGACTTGCCGGTGCCGTGATAGCCGGTGACCATGACGCGGCGGTTGTGCGCGAAGCCGGCGAGAATGGCGAGCGTGGTGGCGCGATCAAAGCGGTAATCCGTATCGACATCCGGCACATGCGGGTCGACCTCGGAATAGGCCGGCACCTCGAGGTCGCTGTCGATACCGAATACCTGCCGGACCGACACCTTCATGTCAGGCAAACCGACGGGCGCTTGGGTTTTGGTCATGGCGGCGGTCGTCATCAGTCCTCCGGGGTGTCGGGCGTTCCCGAAACCAGATTTTGCGGTGTGGCTGCGGATGGGTGCTTTTCGGAACCTAGCAGAGAGCAACGGCCGGCAGAAGCCCAAGACTTGGGCGGGGCCGAATCAAAGTTCCGTTGCCTTATCATCAAGATAGGGGTTGGGCGCGGTTTTTGGAAGGCTGCCCTGCGAATCACGCCGTACTTTTGCCGCGGCGATTTGGCCACCAGGACCGGGGATGATTTGGTGGCACTTTCCATCCCTGTCGCTACTTATGTTAGGTCGGGCCGGACCCGGCCGCCACGCCAACGCAGGAACCCTGTGACGTCATTCATCGATTCATTGGTCGCCTTCGTCTCTGCGAATGCGTGGCTCGCCTATCTCACGCTCTTCCTTGCAGCCCTGCTGGAAGCCGTCCCGGTGGTGGGATCGGTGATTCCGGGCTCGACCATCATCCTGGCGCTCAGCGCGCTGGTTCCCGGCGGCGATTTGCAACTCCCCTGGGTGCTGGCAGCAGCGGTTGCCGGCGCCATACTGGGCGACGGATCCGCGTTTTGGGTCGGGCACCGCAGCCAGCGTGAAATCCTCTCGACCTGGCCGATGGAGAAGTATCCGGGGGTGATCGCCCAGAGCGAGGCGTTCTTCCACCGTTGGGGCGCGCTGGCGGTTTTTTTCGCGCGTTTCGTGCCGCCGATCCGGGCCTTTGTGCCGATCACCGCCGGCGCGCTGGGCATGCAACCGCCACGGTTCTACGCCGTCAATATTCCGGCCATCCTGCTCTGGGCGCCCGCCCACGTGCTGCCGGGCGTGCTGGCGGTGTCGCTGCTGGAACACTACGGCCATCTGGCCGGCCTCGGCGGTACCGCCAAGCATTACTGGATGCCGGTGGTGGTCGTCTGCACGCTGATCATTGCGCTGGTGGTATGGGCGATCCGCCGCCGCCATGGCAGCGGCGTCATCGAGCCGGCGCGGAAGTAGCTTAAGCGCCGCGCACCACCGTCTTCAGGTAATTATAGGCCTTGATGATCTCGATCAGGCGATCCTCCGTGGAGCGATCGCCGCCATTGGCGTCGGGGTGATGCTGCTTCACCAGCGCCTTGTACTTGGCCTTGACGTCCTCGATCGTCGCATCGGAGCCGAGCCCCATCACCTGCAGCGCCTTGCGCTCGGCGTTGAACACCTTGCGGGTTTCAACCTTGGCCTCGGCACCGGCGCCCGGACCCGGCCGCCAACGGCCACGGCCGTTGAGTTCGCTGAACATGCTGAAAGGATCGGAAGCGCCTTCCAGATCGGCTTCCGCGCTGCCCTTGCCCTTCTTGGAAGAGGTGTTGGCGCCCATCTTCCAGGTCGGGCGATGGCCGGTCAGCGCATCCTTCTGATAGCGCGCGACCGCATCGGCATTCATGCCCTGGAAGAAATTGTAGGACTGATTGTACTCGCGGACATGGTTGAGGCAGAAATGCCAGTATTCCCTGGAATTCTCCCGGCCCTTGGGCGCGCGGTGCGGCCCCTTGTTCTTGCACTCCGGCCACTCGCATATCGCGGATTCCTCGCGCGCCTGTGCCTGCTGCTTTGCGCTCAGCTTGTTGGGCTTGATGCGAATGGAGTCGAAGAATTTCGATGAATCAATCGGCATGGCTGACTATGACAACGCAATGCGAAAGGCTTCAAGTCTTGACATTGCGAAACCCTCCATTCTGACTCGCCCAATCGGTTGCGCCATTGACGAATGGCAGTCGCGGACGTATTGCCCCGGCCATGAGCGCCGATCAACCGGTCAAGCACACTATCACAAACAAGTTGCGCGAAGCTTTCACGCCGGAAAGCCTCGACGTCATCGACGAGTCACATCTTCATGAAGGCCATTCCGGCCACAGGCCGGGCGGCGAGACGCATTTCAGGGTCTATATCGTATCGAACGCGTTCGAAGGGAAGAGCCGGATCGAGCGCCACCGCATGATAAATGCCACCTTGGCCGCGGAACTCGCGGGCTCCGTTCATGCGTTGGCGATCAAGGCGCAGGCGCCGGGCGAATAGCTCATTCTGCCGGAGATTTGAGCAGGCCGATGACGTCGCAAAAGCTCATACTCGTCTGCGGATTGCCGGGCTCCGGTAAAAGCACGGTGGCCGATGGCCTCTCACGCAGCCTTTCGATACCGGTATTTTCGATCGATCCGATCGAGGCGGCCATGTGGCGCAATGGAATCGCACGGGATCAGACCGGCATCGCGGCCTATGAAGTCGCGGCCGCGCTGGCGGACGAATAGCTGCGGCTGGGGCACTCCGTCATCGTGGGCGCGGTAAATCCGATCGAAGCCCCGCGCCAGGGATGGCGAAATCTTGCCGCGAAATACCGCGCAGATCTGAAAATCATCGAATGCGTCTGCGTGAACGAAACGACCCACCGCCAGCGCATCGAGGCACGGATTCGCAACATCGAAGCCATGCCCGAAATTCCGTGGTCGAGGGTGCTCGAACGTCGCGCCGAATACCAACCCTGGCCCGACGAACGACTGACGCTGGACACGTCGGACGGCCCGCCCGAGCAGTTGCTGGCCGACGCGCTGGATTATGTGCGCTGATCCCGGCGGCTCAGCCCGCGACCGCCGCCATCACCTTGCGGACGGCCGGCCGTTCCAGCATCCGGCGGCGATGATCCATCACCTTCGGGTAGCGCGCTAGATCAAGGCCATCGCCTTCCATCCAGCCCGACAGGGTGAAGAGATAGGGGTCGCTGACCGTAAAACTGTCGCCCATCGCCCACGGCCCGCTCAAGCCTTTCTCGATCAGATCGAAGCAGGCACCGACGCTTTCCGGAACCTTGCGCTTCATCTCGGCGATCGCGGCGGGGTCATCGGCCCATCGCGTGCCGCGCCCCTTGTGGGCGTGCGCCACGTGAACCGTGGAGCAGAGATAGCTGTTGAAGGACTGCATTTGCGCGAAGGCAAAGGCATCGTCGAGCGGCGCCAGCTTCGCGTTCGGATAGCTTTGCGCGACGAACGCCAGGATCGCCGGCGTTTCAGTCAGCACGCCGCGGTCCGTGACCATCGCCGGCACCCTCCCTTTCGGGTTGATTGCCTTGTACTCCGGACTTTGCTGCTGATTGGCCGCGAAGTTGACCCGCTCGACGCTGTAATCCGCGCCGGCTTCTTCCAGCGCGAGATACGAGGCGGTCGAGCAGGCGCCGGGAGAGTAATACAGCTTGATCATGATCGGGCGTCTCCATTTGTGGTCACCGCGCGGTCGCGGCAAAGGTAGCGATAAGCCTAGAGCCTTATCGGTTCTGATTGAATCAGAACCGGCTTCTAGTTTATTGTTTTGACGCGTTTTCTTCACGCGAACCGGTATCCACTTCGCTCCAAAACGCACTAGAACGCCGTGCCTGCTCGTTTCGGCTTTTTCTCATCGGTTTCGGCTTCGCGCGGCACCGCGACGATGCGCAGTGCGGTGATGCGGTTGCGCTCGCGGCGCAGCACGCGAAAGCGGAAACCGTGGAAGGTAAAGCTCTGTCCGCGCTCCGGGATCGAGCGGGCTTCGTGGATCACCAGACCGGCGATCGTGGTCGCTTCCTGGTCCGGCAGATGCCAGTCCATCGCGCGGTTGAGATCGCGGATCGGCACCGAGCCGTCGACCACCACCGAGCCGTCGGGCTGGGCGCGCACGCCGGCCACCACCACGTCATGCTCGTCGGAAATGTCGCCGACGATTTCCTCCAGGATGTCCTCCAGCGTCACCATGCCTTCGACTTCGCCGTACTCGTCGACCACGAGCGCAAAGTGGGTCTTGCGACGGCGGAACGCCTTGAGCTGCTCGGAGACCGAACGCATCTCCGGCACAAACCAGGGCGGCAATGCGATGGTCGAGACGTCGATCTTGGCGGTATCGCCGTCGGCGGCGCGGATCGCGCGCAGCAGGTCCTTGGCATGCAGCACGCCGATGATGTTTTCCGGCTTGTCGCGCCACAACGGGATCCGGGTGTATTCGGTCGCCAGCACCTCGCGCACCAGTTCTTCCGGCGGCATGTCGGCATTGATCATCACCATTTCGGTGCGATGGACCATCACGTCGGAGACCTGCAATTCGCGCAAATCGAGCAGGCCGCCGAACATATCGCGGTCCTGCTTTTCGACCTTGCCCTCGTGATGCAGCAAGTCGACCGCGCCGCGCAGGCGCTCGGTCGGCGACAGGATCGGCTGGTTGGCACCGATCTTGATGCCGAGCGCGGTCATCAGCACCCGCACCACCGCCTCGATCACGGTGAGCAGCGGTCCGAACAGATAGACCATCAGCGTCATCGGGCGCGCGACCAGAAGCGAAACCCGGTCGGGCGCGTTGATGGCGATGGTCTTCGGCAGCACCTCGGCGAAGATCACGACCAGCACCGTCATCACGCCGGTGGCGTAGAGCACGCCAACCTCGCCAAACCATGACGTGAAGATGCCGGTCGCCAGCACCGAGGCCCCGATATTGGCGATGTTGTTGCCGAGCAATAGCGCCCCGATCATCCGCTCGCGCATTGCGAACAAAGCGGAGACAAAACCGGCCTCGCTGTTGCCCTGCTTCGACAGCCGCAGCATGCTGGCGCGCGAGGCGGCGGTCAGCGCGGTCTCGCTGGCGGAAAAGAACGCCGAGACGAAGAGACAGCCGATGACGATGGAGATCGTAAACCAGTCCATGGCTAATGTTTCTGCAACAGCTTGCGCGCCAGAAAATCACGTACCAGCGACGGATCGACGTCCGGCGCGATCACGGCACGGCCGACCGCCTCGAGCAGGACGAAGGTCAACCGGCCGCGCTTGACCTTCTTGTCCTGCGCCATCAGCGCCATCAAGGCATCGGCGTCGGCAAGACCCTCCTGGGCAAATCCCGCGATGTCCCGCAGATGGGTCGGCAGGCCGACACTTGAAAGGTGGCGTTGCACACGCGTTGCATCGGCGTCAGCAATCATGCCGAGCTGCGCGGAAAATTCCGCCGCCAGCACCATGCCGACGGCGACGCCTTCGCCATGGAACAGCCGGTCGGAAAACCCGGTGGCGGCTTCCAGCGCGTGGCCGAAGGTATGGCCGAGGTTGAGCAGCGCGCGCTCGCCGGTCTCGCGTTCGTCGCGGGCCACGATCGCGGCCTTGGCGCGGCACGATGTCGCGATGGCATGTTCGCGCGCGGCGCCGCCGGCAAAAACATCGGAATGGTTGGCTTCCAGCCAGCAGAAGAACGCCTCGTCGCCGAGCACGCCATATTTGGCGACTTCGGCATAGCCGGCGCGGAACTGGCGCGGTGACAGCGTGTCGAGCACCGCGGTATCGGCCACCACCAGTACCGGCTGGTGAAACGCGCCAAGCAGGTTCTTGCCGCGCGGCGAATTGATCCCGGTCTTGCCGCCGACGGAAGAATCCACCTGCGCCAACAGCGAGGTCGGTACCTGCACGAAATCGACGCCGCGGCGCAGGATGGCGGCCGCAAAGCCAGCGAGATCGCCGACCACGCCGCCGCCGAGCGCGATCACCAGATCGTTGCGCTCGATCTTGGCCGCGATCAGCGCTTCGCTGACCTGTTCAAGCCCGGCATAGCTCTTGGAACCCTCGCCTTCATCGACGATGATACGCGACGTCGCGACGCCGGCATCGGCCAGCGCGGCTTCCGTCTTCGCCAGCCAGTGTTTTGCCACCGTGCGATCGGTAACGATCGCTGTGCGCACGCCCGGCCGTAACGCGGCGATCCGCGCGCCCAGCGACGGCAGCACGTCGCGGCCGATCACGATGTCGTAGGCGCGATCGCCAAGCGCGACATCGACGGTAATGGAAGCGGAATGCTTTAGGGGCGCGGTCATCATCTGGCGTCCAATATATCCGACGCAGCCGTGTCCGATATCTTTGCGCTCGCGGCCTCACCGCAAAGCCTGGCATGCAGGGCGTCGATGCATTCATCTACGATTTTTTCGTGCGGCACCTCGCGCGACCAGATCGTGAGGTCGGCGGCCTGATAGAACGGCTCGCGTTCGCCGACCAGGCGCTCGACGGTCGCGACCGGATCCGCGGTCTGCAGCAGCGGGCGGTCCGCGCGGCGCCTGACCCGGCGCATGATGGTGTCGACATCGGCCTTGAGCCAGATCGAGATGGCCTGGCGGCGAATGCGGTTGCGGGTTTCCTCGCGCAGGAAAGCGCCGCCGCCGGTCGCGAGTACATTTGGGCCGCCGTCGAGCAGCCGCGCGATCACCCGCGCTTCGCCGTCCCGGAAATGCGGCTCGCCATGGGTTTCGAAAATATCCGGGATCGACATGCCCGCGGCCGTCTCGATCTCGGTATCGGCGTCGAGAAACGGCAGCCGCAGCCGCGCCGCCAGCCGCCGCCCGATGGTCGACTTGCCCGCCCCCATCATGCCCACCAGCACGACCGAACGCGTTCCCAGCGCCGCAAGGATTTCGGCCTCCGGGGAAGAACCAGTCGTGGATTGTGAAGCGATCTCAGGCATCAAAAGCTCTGTGGCCACCGAAGCACGGCATTCATGCCACCTATACTACCCCCGCCGATACCGTTGCCATAGACTCTTGCAACCATTGGCGGAACATGTTGGTAGTCGGGGCTCGATCATCCCGATGATTCAATGGTTAATTCGCCCCCTAGAGCTTCGGTCTGATAGAATCAGAACCGAAGCTCTAGATTCTTGTTTTGACGCGTTTTCTTCACGCGAACCGGTTTCCACTTCGCTTGAAAACGCTATGAGGCTCGCGCATGCCCAGCCTGTTCCGCTTTCTGACGGTCGTCGCCATCATCGTCGGAGTGGTCTACGGAGCCATCTACGCGCTGGCGAATTTCGTCAACCCAAAACCCCGGGAAATGACCGTGACCGTGCCGGCGGATAAATTCCTCAAGAAATAACTGCTACGGTCTCGGCATGGCCAAAACCTCCGATGCCAAACTGACCGGCCTTTTCATCGACATGCTGGCGGCCGAACAGGGCGCCGGCGAAAATACGCTGGACGCCTACCGCCGCGACCTGACCGACTTTTCAGAATTCCTCGGCCGCAGTGGCCAGACCTTTGCCGGCGCCGAGACCGAGATGCTGCGGGATTATCTCGCCGATCTCGATACAAGAGGGTTCAAATCATCGAGCGTGGCACGCAGACTGTCGGCGATCCGGCATCTGTTCCGGTTCCTGCTCAACGAGCGGATTCGCAGCGACGATCCGGCCGCGATCCTGTCGGGTCCGAAGCGCGGGCGCGGCCTGCCGAAAGTGCTGTCGATCGCCGACGTCGACCGGCTGCTGATGCGCGCCAAGGAACTTTCCAACGCCGCCGAAGCCTCGCCGCAGCAGCGGCTGCGCGGCATCCGGCTCTATTGCCTGCTCGAAGTGCTTTACGCCACCGGCCTGCGCGTATCGGAACTGGTGTCGCTGCCGCTGTCGGCGTCGCGCCGCGATGCAAGGATGATCGTGGTGCGCGGCAAGGGTAACAAGGAGCGGCTGGTGCCGCTGAACGAGGCGTCGCGACAGGCGATGGCCGACTACCTCGCGGCGATCGAAGCGCTCAAGCCTGAAAAGAAGAAAAACGCCGCCGCCTCGAAATGGCTGTTTCCGTCATTCGGCGAGAGCGGACATCTGACCCGGCAGCATTTTGCGCGCGACCTGAAAGAACTTGCGTCGGCCGCCGGCATCGCGCCGCGGCTGGTCAGCCCGCATGTGCTGCGCCATGCCTTTGCCAGCCACCTGCTGCACAACGGCGCCGACCTGCGCATCGTGCAGACGCTGCTCGGCCATACCGATATCTCGACCACCCAGATCTACACCCATGTGGTCGAGGAGCGCTTAAAAAGCCTGGTGCGCGACCTGCATCCACTGGCGGAGAAGTAACCCTGTGCGTTGATACCTTGACTTCCGGGCCTTCAGCCGTGAAAGAGCCGTGCCCGCCCGTGGATAGCGCTTCGCGCTGCCCGTCAAACCGCTTCTTGTCCGCGTCGGAAACCAAACCAACTCATTGAAGATGCTTGCTTTCTTCGCCAAGCCTAAATCCGCTTCGCGCCCCGCCGCCTTCCTCTCTATATTGCCTTGATGCCGGATCCCATGCGCTCCTATCTCGACTTCGAAAAACCCGTCGCCGAACTCGACTCCAAGGTCGACGAACTGCGCGCGCTGGCGGCGACCGGCAGCGACATCGGCGACGAGATCGCGCGGATCGAGGACAAGGCGGCGCAGGCGCTGAACGATCTCTACGCCAACCTCACGCCTTGGCAGAAGACGCTGGTGGCGCGCCATCCGCAGCGGCCACATCTGAGCGATTTCATCGGTGCGCTGATTACCGAATTCACGCCGCTGGCCGGCGACCGCAAATTCGCCGAGGACGAGGCGCTGGTCGGCGGCTTCGGGCGCTTTCGCGGCGAGAGCATTTGCGTGATCGGCCAGGAAAAAGGCGCCTCTACCGAATCGCGCATCAAGCACAATTTCGGCATGGCGCGTCCCGAAGGCTATCGCAAAGCGGTGCGGCTGATGGAGATGGCGGATCGCTTCGGCATCCCGGTGCTGTCGGTGGTCGATTCGGCCGGCGCCTATCCCGGCATTGGCGCCGAGGAACGCGGCCAGGCCGAGGCGATCGCGCGCTCCACCGATGCGTGCCTGTCGCTGGGCGTGCCCAATGTCGCGATCATCACCGGCGAAGGCATGTCGGGCGGCGCCATCGCCATCACCACGGCGAATCGCGTCCTGATGTTTGAGCACGCGATCTACAGCGTGATCTCGCCGGAGGCGGCGTCCTCGATCCTGTGGCGCGACGGCACCAAGGCCCAGGAAGCCGCCAACAGCATGAAGATCACCGCGCAGGACATGCTGCGGTTCGGCGTGATAGACCAGATACTCAAAGAGCCCGCCGGCGGCGCGCATCGCGACGCACAGGCCATGATCGCGGCCACCGGCGAGGCCATCGCGCAGGCCTTTTCCGATCTGGGCAATCTGACACCCGAAATGGTCCGCCAGCAGCGGCGGCAGAAATTCCTCGAAATCGGCCGCAAACTGGGCTGAGCGGTGCCGTGCCCCGGTACCGCCGCGCGACACCCCTGATTTAACTCGCGGGCTTTTGGAACAATCGGCGATTTTGGCCGCAATTAGGCCCTGAGCGCGATATTTAACCTCTGTTGACTATGCTCCTGAGGGAACCCGACGCGACGGCCTGATCGGCTTGCGAGCAGGGGGGCCAAAGGGTAATATTTTAGTCAATGGCTTCAGGGCATGGACGCTATAATTCGGGGTGCGGATTTGCCCACCAAGTACGGCAATTTGGGGTGTGGAGCTTTTCATTGATTTACCGCTCGCTGGTTCGCGCGCTCGTCACGTCGGTCGCATTGGCGGCCGGTGTGCTGCTGGCCGGCTGCAACAGCGACGAAGTCTCGCTCGCGACCAACGCCAAGGCCAACCAGCCGGTCCCGCCCAAGCTGCTCGCCACGATCACCGAAAAGGACATGGATCTGAATTCGCCGATCCTGGTCCGGCTGTTCAAGGAAGAGGCTGAACTCGAGGTCTGGAAGCAGGACCGTTCCGGCCGCTTTGCGCTGCTGAAAACCTATCCGATCTGCCGCTGGTCGGGCGACCTCGGACCCAAGGTCCGCGAAGGCGACCGCCAGGCGCCGGAAGGTTTTTACTCGATCACGCCGGCGCAGATGAACGCCAATTCGGCCTACTACCTCTCTTTCAACACCGGCTTCCCCAACGCCTATGACCGATCGCTGGGACGCACCGGCTCCGAGCTGATGGTGCATGGCGATTGCTCGTCGCGCGGCTGCTACGCCATGACCGACGAGCAGATCGCGGAAATCTACGCGCTGGGACGCGAATTGTTCTTCGGCGGCCAGCGCGCCTTCCAGTTCCAGGCCTATCCGTTCCACATGACGGCGGCCAACATGGCCAAGCACCGCAACAACCCGAACATGGCCTTCTGGCGCATGATCAAGGAAGGCAACGACCATTTCGAGGTGACCAAGCAGGAACCCAAGGTCGACTTCTGCGAGAAGAAATACGTGTTCGACGCGGTGAAGCCGCCCGACGCCAAGCGCGATCCGGTGTTCGAGGCCTCGGCCAAATGCCCGGCCTATGTGATCCCGGATGAAGTCGCCGATGCCGTGCGCCAGAAGCAGCAGGAAGACGAAGTCGAGATGGCGCGGCTGGTCGCCAAGGGCACCTCGGTGGTTCGGCTCAACACCGGCATCGACGGCGGCATGAACAAGGTGTTTGCCGCAGCCCTACCCAACGGCAACACCGGACTGTCCGAGGGCGGCCAGGGCCAGGGCCTGTCGCTGGTCCGTGAGCGCCTGCCCGGAACGATCCCGATCGCCCACGTCAATCCGCCGCACGATCCGGCCATCGACCAGGCCGCCATCGCATCGGCGCCTCCGTCGATTGCAGCCGCGCCGGCCACCCAGCCATCGGCCCAGCCACCCACCCAGGTCGCTTCGGCAGCGCCGAGTTCGTCATCCGAGGGCGGCTTCTTCTCGAGCCTCGCGCGCAAGGTCGGCTTCGGCGGCAGCGCCGATACCACGGCGAGCGCTCCGCCGCCACCGGCCCCGCCTGCCAAGCCGAAGCAGGCCCAGCACAACGAGAAGCCCAAGCCTGCGGAAACCAAACAGGCCGCGACCAAGCCGACCCTGAAGCCTTCCGTGACGGATAATCCGCCGGCCCAGGCCGCCGCATCCGCGCCTGCCACCGGTCAGGGAGCCGTCGTTGCCGGCGCCCAGCCGATCGTGCCAGCGAACTCCTTCAGCAGCCGTTTCGGGGCGATGCAGTAAGTCTGCACTCGCGAGCAAATTCTCACAGCCAGGCAACGCGTCAACGCACGCGAACCGGCGCGCACGGCGCATCCTCAAAATTTCCAGGCGTTTGGCTGTTGCGTCGTTTGGATTGAAGCGCGGCCGATCTCCGCGCGTCATCCGACCGGCTTACGCGTACCGCCCGTGGCAGTGCTTGTACTTCTTGCCGGAGCCGCACGGACAATCCTCGTTGCGGCCGACCTTGCCCCAACTCGCGGGATTCTTCGGATCGCGATTGGCGCTGGCGGCGGGCACCAACGAAGCATTTGCAAAAGTGTCCTCGCCGGTATTCGGATCGAATTTGTGCGCTTCCATCGCCGGCAATACCGGCTGCTGCTCTTCCGGCGGCACGATCTCGACGCGCATCAATTGCGCCGTCACGGCCTCGCGCAGATGCGCGATCATCGCCTCGAACAGACTGAACGCTTCGGACTTGTATTCCTGCAGCGGGTCGCGCTGGCCGTAGCCGCGCAGGCCGATCACCTGGCGCAGATGGTCGAGCATGATCAGATGCTCGCGCCAGAGATGGTCCAGCGTCTGCAGCAGGATGGTCTTCTCGACGTAACGCATCACGTCGGGACCCCACTGCGCCACCTTGGCGGCCATCTGCTCGTCGACGCGCTGCTCGATGCGCGACAGCAATTCCTCGTCGGCGATGCCCTCTTCCTTGGCCCACTGGTCGACCGGCAGGTCGATGTCGAGCACCCGCTTCAATTCTTCCTTGAGGCCGGCGACGTCCCACTGCTCGGCATAGGCATGCTCGGGCACGTGCTTGGTGACGACGTCCTCGACAAAGGCGCGGCGCATGTCGGCCACCGTCTCGGCGACGCTTTCGTCCTTCATCAGATCGATGCGCTGGTCGAAGATCACCTTGCGCTGGTCGTTCTGGACGTTGTCGAATTTCAGGAGGTTCTTGCGGATGTCGAAGTTGCGGGCCTCGACCTTCTGCTGCGCCTTTTCCAGCGCCTTGTTGATCCAGGGATGGATGATGGCTTCGCCCTCTTTCAGGCCAAGCCGCGTCAGCATGCTGTCGAGCCGGTCGGAGCCGAAGATCCGCATCAGATCGTCTTCCAGCGACAGGAAGAATTTCGAACGCCCGGGGTCACCCTGGCGGCCGGAGCGGCCGCGCAGCTGGTTGTCGATCCGGCGCGATTCATGGCGTTCCGAGCCCATGATGTAGAGCCCGCCGGGCCGGGTAACCGTCTTGGCCGGCTTCGATCCCTTGGCGGGTTCGACCTCGATGGTGTCTTCCGCCTTCAGCACGATGTCGCGGAAGCGCTCGACGTCGGCCTTGATCTGCTCGATCTTCCTGGCCTTCTCGGCCTCGTCGGTAATCCCCGCGGTCTCGTGCAGGATGCGCATTTCGAGCGAGCCGCCGAGCTTGATGTCGGTGCCGCGGCCGGCCATGTTGGTCGCGATCGTGATCGCGCCGGGCACACCGGCTTCGGCGACGATATAGGCTTCCTGCTCGTGGAAGCGCGCGTTCAGCACCGCGAACAGCTTTGCCGGCTTACCGGCGCGCGCCGCGGCGTAGAGCTTCTCCATCGCGTTTTCGGTGCCAAAATCGATCTGCTTGTAGCCGTGCTTTTTCAAATATTCGGCAAGCACTTCGGACTTCTCGATCGAGGCGGTGCCGACCAGCACCGGCTGCAGCCGCGCGTTGGCGCGCTCCACCTCGGCCAGGATCGCGGCGTATTTCTCGTTCTGGGTACGATAGACCTCGTCGTCCTCGTCGAGGCGGGCGACCTGGACGTTGGTCGGGATTTCCACCACCTCGAGCTTGTAGATGTCGAACAGTTCGTCGGCCTCGGTCAGCGCCGTGCCGGTCATGCCGGCGAGCTTCTCGTACATCCGGAAATAATTCTGGAACGTGATCGAGGCCAGCGTCTGGTTTTCCGGCTGAACCGAAACATGCTCCTTGGCTTCCAGCGCCTGGTGCAGGCCCTCGGAATAGCGCCGACCCTGCATCATGCGGCCGGTGAACTCGTCGATGATGATGACTTCGTCGTCGCGGACGATGTAGTCCTTGTCGCGGGTGAACAGCGTGTGGGCGCGCAGCGCCTGGTTGATGTGGTGGACCACCGAGACGTTCTCGACGTCGTAGAGCGACTCGCCCTTGAGCTGGTCGGCGTCGCGCAGCAGCGTCTCGATTTTTTCCATGCCGGCTTCGGTCAGCGTCACCGTGCGCTGCTTCTCGTCGACGTCGTAATCGGTCTTGTCGAGTTTCGGGAAGAAGGTGTCGATGGTGTTGTAGAACTCCGAGCGGTCGTCGAGCGGGCCGGAGATGATCAGCGGCGTGCGCGCCTCGTCGATCAGGATCGAGTCGACCTCGTCGACGATGGCGTAGAAGTGGCTGCGCTGCACCATGTCTTCGAGGCGATACTTCATGTTGTCGCGCAGATAGTCGAAGCCGTATTCGTTGTTGGTGCCGTAGGTGATGTCGCAGGCGTAGGCGATCTTGCGTTCGTTGTCGTCGAGGCCGTGCACGATCACGCCGGTGGTCAGCCCGAGAAAGCCGTAGATCTGGCCCATCCAGTCGGAGTCGCGACGGGCGAGGTAATCGTTGACGGTGACGACGTGGACGCCCTTGCCGGCCAGCGCATTGAGATAGACCGCAAGGGTTGCGACCAGCGTCTTGCCTTCGCCGGTCTTCATCTCGGCGATGTCACCCTCATGCAGCACCATGCCGCCGATCAACTGGACGTCGAAATGGCGCTGGCCGAGCGTGCGCTTGGCGGCCTCGCGCACGGTGGCGAAGGCCGGCACCAGAAGGTCGTCCAGCGTCTTGCCGTCGGCGATCTGCTTTCTGAATTCGGCGGTGCGGGCCTGCAGCGCATCATCCGACAGCGCCGCGACCTCCGGCTCGAGGGCGTTGATGGCGTCGACCCGGGCCTGGTATCCCTTGACCCGGCGGTCGTTGGCGGAGCCGAAAAACTTGCGGGCGAGCGCGCCGATCATGCCAAATTCCTGTCTTTGCGGTTCGGCGTTGCAGCCATGACGTGGTCCACCAGTCTGCCCATCAACTCATTGTGACGCATCGCGGCTCCCGCCCCGATCCGGGAACATCCGCCAAGTGAGTGGGAATTCAGCGATCCAAGGTTCAACGACCAAAAGCGCAGCCAAATAGGCGCCATCGCCATTGCCCGGTTTGGCAGAGATATGGCTGGGTCGGAGGCTTGTCAACGGCGCGGAACGGCTGGAACGGCGTCGCAAAGCTGTCAAGGATTTCATCATTTTGACAGACTTTTCGCGTTGCCAAGGCCACGCGATTGGGCGAGTGTCCCGCCGCCTCAAACAGCCCCATAAGGATTTTCCATGACCACCTCGTTCCCGGAAACGAAAACCGGTTCACGCCTTGGCCTTGCCTCCGCGACTGTGGCGGGCTGTCTCGCGATGGTCCTGTTCGCGGCGCTGCCGGTCCGTGCCGAAGACGCCAATCCGGTATTGGCAAAGGTTAACGGCGCGGAGATCCGGCAGAGCGACATGGCGATCGCCGAAGAGGAATTGGGGCCGAGCCTCGACAAGATGGACCCGGCGACCCGGCAGGAAAACCTGCTGGCGTTCCTGATCGACATGAAGATCGTTTCCAAGGCCGCCGAGGACAAGAAGGTCGAGAATGGCGATGAATTCAAGCGGCGGCTGGCTTTCGCGCGCAACCGGCTGCTGATGGACAGCCTGCTCGCCCAGGAGGGCAAGGCGGCCACCACCGACGAGGCGATGAAGAAGGTCTATGAGGACGCCGCCAAGCAGATCACCGGCGAGCAGGAAGTCCGCGCCCGCCACATCCTGGTGGAGACCGAGGACGAGGCCAAGGCGGTCAAGGCCGAACTCGACAAGGGCGCCGATTTCGCCGAACTCGCCAAGAAGAAATCCAAGGATCCCGGTGCCTCCGACGGCGGCGATCTCGGCTTCTTCACCAAGGATCAGATGGTGCCGGAATTCTCGGCGGTGGCGTTCGCGCTGGAGCCGGGCAAGATCTCCGACCCCGTGAAGTCGCAGTTCGGCTGGCACATCATCAAGGTCGAGGAAAAGCGCAACCGCAAGCCGCCGGAGTTCGATCAGGTCAAGAGCCAGATCGAGGCGTATGTAACCCGCAAGGCGCAGGCCGATTACGTGGCGAAGCTGCGCGAGGGCGCCAAGATCGAGCGCATGGACCAGGCCGCCAATACCTCGGGCCCGCTGCCCGATGCGGCAAAGCCTGACGCAGCCAAGGCTTCCGACACCAAGGCGTCCGATACCAAGGCGCCCGACGCCGCGAAGGATTCCAAGATGGCGCCGGCGAAGAAGTAAATCGACTTCGCACCCGGACTTCAGTAGTTTGACGTCATGCCCGGGCTCGCGCCCGGGCATCCACGTATTAGGACCTCGCTAGGAGTGCCGAAGACGTGGCATGACGATCTTTTATTGATCCTCACGTTTCGGATTTCAGCCCATGGTCTCTGCCACGCCCCCGGTCTCGCCCCTCGCCCCGACCAACGTCCCCGAGATGCCCGCGATATCAGGCGTCAAGCTCGCGACGGCGGCCGCCGGCATCCGCTACCAGGGCCGCGCCGACGTGCTGATGGCCGTGATGGACCCGGGCACCGCGGTGGCCGGGGTATTCACCAAATCGAAATGCCCGTCGGCGCCGGTCGAATGGTGCCGCGCCAAGCTGCCCCGCGGCAAGGCCCGCGCGCTGGTGGTGAATTCCGGCAATGCCAACGCCTTCACCGGCAAGACCGGCAAGCAATCGACCGCCTTGACGGCGTCGATCGCCGCCAAGGCGGTCGGATGCAATCCCAATGAGATATATCTGGCCTCCACCGGCGTGATCGGCGAGCCGCTCGACGCCACCAAGTTCAACGGTGTGCTCGATACGCTGGCGACCGAGGTCGCCCCTGGCGAATGGATGAGCGCCGCGAAGGCGATCATGACCACCGACACCTTTCCGAAGGTCGCGACCGCCACCGTCAAACTCGGCAAGGCCAGCGTCACCATCAACGGCATGGCCAAGGGCGCCGGCATGATCGCGCCCGACATGGCGACGATGCTGTCGTTTGTCTTCACCGACGCGCCGATCGCGGCCGGCGCATTGCAATCGCTGCTCAAGAGCGGCGTCGAGGACACCTTCAATGCCGTCACCATCGACGGCGACACCTCGACATCCGATACGCTGCTCGCCTTCGCCACCGGCGCGGCGGCGGCGCACGGCGCGCCCAAAATCAGCCGCGCCAGCGACCCGCGTTTGAAGGCTTTTACAAAAGCCTTCAATGCCGTGCTGGCCGACCTCGCCGAGCAGGTGGCGCGCGACGGCGAGGGCGCGCGCAAGCTGGTCGAGATCATCGTCGAGGGCGCCACCACCAAGGTTTCGGCGCGCCGGATCGCGATGTCGGTGGCGAATTCGCCGCTGGTGAAGACCGCGATCGCCGGCGAGGACGCCAATTGGGGCCGCGTGGTGATGGCGGTCGGCAAGGCCGGCGAGCCCGCCAATCGCGACAGACTATCGATCTCGTTCAACGGCATCCGCGTCGCAAAAAGCGGCGCGCGCGACCCGTCCTATGACGAGACCGAAGTTTCGAACGCGATGAAGAATCCGAAAATCCAGATCCGGATCGCGCTCGGCCTCGGCAAGGGCCGCGACCGCGTGCTGACCTGCGACCTCACCAAGGAATATGTCGCGATCAACGGTGACTACCGCTCCTGATCAGCACGAACGAGGCTGACATGGCCGCCATCAAACTCACCCTCGTCGTCGCCTGTGCACTGGTCGATGCCGACAAGCGCGTGCTGATCGCGCAGCGGCCGGAAGGCAAGGCGCTGGCGGGCCTGTGGGAATTTCCCGGCGGCAAGATCGAGGCCGGCGAGCGGCCGGAGCAGACGCTGATCCGCGAACTGCATGAGGAAATCGGCATCACCGTCAGCGAGGCGTGCCTGGCGCCACTGACCTTCGCCAGCCACGCCTATGAGAGTTTCCATCTGTTGATGCCGCTCTACATCTGCCGGCGCTGGGAAGGCGATGTGACCGCGCGCGAGGGACAAAATCTCGCCTGGGTCCGCGCCAACAAATTGCGCGACTACCCGATGCCGCCGGCGGACATTCCGCTGATCCCGCATCTGATCGACATCTTGATGTGAGGAACACCTCATCCTGAGGGGGCGCGTCAGCGCCGTCTCGAAGGATGGGCGGCAGCACGCAGTGCCTGTTGCCATGGTTCGAGACGGCGCAAGTGCGCTTCCTCACCATAAGGGCGGATTACTTTTGCTTTCGCTTCACCGCCGCTTCCAAACTCGCCGTCGCCGATCCCGGCTTCAGCGGCTTTGGCTGGCTTTCATGCGGCGCCCAGCCGGACAGCCAGATCACGTCGAACGTCGCGCGGATGCGGCCGTCGGGATCGGCGAAGCGTTCCGTGTAAATCTGCGCCATCCGCAACATGGTAGCGCGGCGGGTCGGCGTCCGCCGACGCTCGAACAGGATGTTGGTCGCGCCCATCCGCCGCAAATCAGCCATCAGCGCGAACGCATCGCCGTATCGCACCACAATGCGGTCGAGGTCG
Organism: uncultured Alphaproteobacteria bacterium; assembly: GCA_963699465.1. GTDB lineage: Bacteria > Pseudomonadota > Alphaproteobacteria > Rhizobiales > Xanthobacteraceae > Bradyrhizobium. The sequence continues at coordinate 118,424 of CAVOTZ010000016.1, read as the reverse complement.
GCGACCGGCAGCGCAAAGCCGGCGCGCTGCAACAGGCCGCCGACATCGCGCAAATCGGCGAACGGCGCCACGCGAGGCGAGAGGCCGCCTTCGCACTCGGCTTCCGCCGCGGCAAAGCATTGCCGCAGTTCGGTCAGCGTGTCGCCGCCGATCATCGCCGCCAGCAACAGCCCGTCCGGCTTTAATGCACGACGAATCTGGCTGAGGATTCCGGGCAGATCGTTGACGAACTGCAAGGCCAGCGCCGAGACCGCGAGTTCGAGCGAAGCCGGCGCCAGCGCGAGGCCCTGGCTTTCGATATCCGGCAAATTGATATGCGCCAGCGCGCCGACCTGACCGCGCAAGGCGTCGCACAATGCTGCACCCGCGGTGCCGATGTCGGCGCCACGATCGAATTTCCTGACCACCGCCTGCAACCGTTCCCCCAGATCGCCGGCGACCCGGTCGAGCAGGAACGTCGCGGGACCGAGCTTCGAGGCGCGCGACTGCCGCGCGCGCAGCAGCGTGCGGTCGAACAACATCGGCGCGGCATTCGGGGTCGGGGCCATGCCGGTTGGTACGCCGGCCGGTCCGTATCTGGCAATCCGGCGAGCCTGGACAGCGCGCGCGGTGGTCGCGGGGAACGGGACGCAGATACCAATTGCCCGGAGTTTGAAATAGACTTTAAAAAGATACTTTTCAGTACACCAGTTTGAGGCTAGCTTTTTGGCATGGCCACAGAAAAAGCCGAAACCGACCGTGTTCCGATTACCCTGGCGCTCTCGACCATCAGTTATCTCGAAAAGCTGGTGCGGCAGGGCACCCACGGCACCAGCGTCCCCGGCGTCGCAAAAACCCTGATCGAGGAAGGCATTCGGCTCGCCATCAAGGATGGGCTGCTTTCAATCCGCGACAACGGCAAGACACCGTAGCGAGCCCGCAAGCGCAGGGGCGGTTCGAACGACTATTGGCCAGTGTGATGACTCCTAGAATAGGACCAGCAACATGTCCTCCAATGCACCCACCTGGACCACCGAACGCCTGGAACGCCTGAAAACCGGCTTTGAAGCCGGATGGTCCTGCCGCGAAATCGCCGTCGATATCGGCGTCAGCCGCAACGCCGTCATTGGAAAACTTTCCCGCCTCAACCTGACCCGCGAGCCGGGCGGCGATGCGCCACCCAAGGCGCGCAAGGAGGCCGCCGAGGGCAAGCGCCGCGAACCCAAGCCACGGCAGCAGTACCGGTTGCTGCAGGCGCTTTACGCGGGATCGCAGCCCGCCACCGTCGAGGATCCGATTCCCAGCGCGCATAGCTGCTCGCTGATGGAATTGAACGAGACCAGGTGCCGCTGGCCGATCAACACGCCGGGGGCCGAGGATTTCTGCTTCTGCGGCAACGCGCCGGCCGCCGGCCTGCCCTATTGCGCAGGCCACAGCCGGCTCGCTTATCGGCCGGGCTCGCGGCAGCGCGTCGCACAGGGCTGAGACGCCCTTGTTGGCGCTTGAGCGGAAATGCCGGCACCGTTAGCTTGGCGCCCATGGACGCCGAGACTTCGTCACCCCGCTCGCTCTCCGACCATTTGCGCGGCGCGCTTCGGCTGGCGCAGGGCGCGTGGTCGCACGCGTCGCGGCTCGCGCTCGACATCGCGCTGCCGACGCTGTGCGTGGCCTGCCGCGAACCGGTCAGCGGCGAAGGGGTCTGCGCCAAATGCTGGGCCAAGCTGTCCTTCATCGCGCCGCCCTATTGCCCACGGCTCGGCATTCCCTTTGTCTACGATCCCGGTCCGGAACTGTTGTCGATGGAAGCGATCGCCAATCCACCGGCCTACCAGCGCGCCCGCGCCGCGGTGCGCTATGACGACGTCGCGCGCACGCTGGTGCATGCGCTGAAATACCAGGACCGCACCGACCTCGCGCCAGCGATGGGCCGCTGGATGGCGCGCGCCGGGCGTGAATTGCTGGCCGAGGCCGACGCGCTGGTTCCGGTGCCGCTGCACTGGCGGCGGGGCTGGAGCCGCCGCTACAACCAGTCCGGCGCGCTGGCGCGGGTGATCGAGCGGCAAACCGGCGTCAAACTGGTCTCCGAGGCGCTGCGGCGGGTGCGGCCGACCCAGCAGCAGATCGGCCTGTCGAGGTCCGAGCGCGCCAGCAATGTGCAGGGCGCTTTCAAGGTCGCTGCCGACCGAAAAGCCGATATTGCGGGGCGCCGGGTGATCCTGATCGACGACGTCCTGACCTCGGGGGCGACCGCGGGCGCCTGCGCCCAGGCGCTTTTGCGCGCCAAGGCCGCCCAGGTCGACGTGCTGGTATTTGCGCGGGTTGTGGACACCCACAAAGCTCCCATATAATTCAAACGCTTCCAACCCGAGCGCAGCATGACCGCCACCATCGAAATCTACACCCGTCCGGGCTGCGGCTATTGCAGCGCCGCCAAATCGCTGCTGACCCGCAAAAAGGCCGCGTTCACCGAATTCGACGTCGCCAAGGATCCCGCGTTTCGCGAGCGGATGTTCGATCGCGCCGGCGCAGGCTCGACCTTCCCGCAGATTTTCATCGGGGAAACCCATATCGGCGGCTGCGACGAACTGTATGCGCTCGACCGCGAGGGCAAGCTCGACGGAATGCTGGCAGGCGAAAAGGCCCAATCATGAGCAACAATCTCCCGTTCACCGCCGCGATGGTGCAGATGCGCACCGGGTTGTTGCCGGAACCGAGCCTGGAACAAGGCATCAAGCTGATCCGCGAGGCCGCGGCGCAAGGCGCGGATTATGTGCTCACCCCCGAGGTGAGCAACATGATGCAGCTGAATTGCAAGGCGCTGTTCGAGCATCTGGCGGCGGAAGAGGACGACCTTTCGCTGAAAGCCTATCGCGCGCTCGCAGCTGAGCTGAAGATTTATCTGCATGTCGGCTCGCTGGCGCTGCGCGCCTCGGCCGAGCGGGCGGTCAATCGCTCGTTCCTGATCGGGCCCGATGGCGGCGTAATCGCCAGCTACGACAAGATCCACATGTTCGACATCGATCTGCCGGGCGGCGAGAGCTACCGCGAATCCGCCAACTACCAGCCCGGCGAAACCGCCGTGATCGCCGACCTGCCGTGGGGCCGGATGGGACTGACCATCTGCTACGACGTGCGGTTTCCGGCGCTGTATCGCGCGCTGGCCGAAACCGGCGCCTCGTTCCTGGCGGTGCCGGCCGCGTTCACGCGCAAAACCGGGGAAGCGCATTGGCACACCCTGCTGCGCGCCCGCGCCATCGAGAACGGCTGCTTCGTGTTCGCGGCGGCGCAATGCGGCCTGCATGAGAACAAGCGCGAGACCTATGGCCATTCGCTGATCATCGCCCCCTGGGGCGAGATCCTCGCCGAGGGCGGCGTCGAGCCCGGGGTTTTTCTGGCCAGGATCGACCCCGCCAGGGTCGAGACCGCGCGCAAAACCGTGCCGTCGCTGCAGCATGGCAGGCGTTTTTCCATTGCCGACCCCAAGGCCGGACCCGAACACCTGCATCTGGTTCGGGGATCGGCATGATCCACTACAACCTGCGCTGCGAACGCGGCCACGCGTTCGAAAGCTGGTTTCAGAGTTCGGCGGCCTATGAGCAGCAGGAAAAGCGCAAGCTGGTGAACTGCCCGATCTGCGGCTCGGCCAAGGTCGAGCGCGGCATCATGGCCCCGCAGATCGTCAGCAAGAAGGGCCGCGACAGGGCCGAGCCGGCGCCGGTCGCCGCTGCACCGGCTGCGAACACCGAGGTCGCCGCCTCGACTTCCACCCCGCTGTTGATGGCCCAGGAACGCGAACTGCGCGCCAAACTGCGGGAGTTGCGCGATCACATCGTCAAAAATGCCGACAATGTCGGCGAGCGTTTTCCCAACGAAGCGCGCAAGATGCATTACGGCGATATCGAGCACCGTCCGATCTATGGCGAGGCCTCGCCCGACGAGGCGCGCGCCCTGATCGACGAAGGCGTCGAGGTCTCGCCGCTGCCGGTGTTGCCAGACGACAGGAACTGAGCGCGGCGCTGGCGCGCGACGGCAAGCCTGCCACCGACGTTTTGATTCACATTTCAAACAGCCACTTCGAGTCGTCCCGGCCACCGAGCCGAAGACATCCGCTCCTCTTTACCCTCCCCTGGAGGGGGAGGGTCGGCTCGCATGAGCGCAGCGAAATGTGAGACGGGGTGGGGTGGCGGCGTTTCTGAAATCGCGGCGCCTCGTTGTGGAGCTTCACCCCACCCCGCCGCTTCGCGGCGACCCTCCCCCTCCAGGGCAGGGGAATCGCATGTGTACGCCTGCAAGTAGTTGCCAAATCGAAAGAAAGGGATTCTGAGGGTAGCTCCTGATGTGGAGGGAGCGGCCGATGCAGCGATTTGCGGAGTGCTTTTCGGAGTTGCCCGACCCGCGGGCCGACAACGCGCTGCATGACCTGACCGAGATCTTGTTCATCGCGCTGATGGCGACGCTGTGCGGGGCGACGAGTTGCACCGACATGGCGCTGTTTGCCCGGATGAAGGCCTATCTTTGGCAGGATGTGCTGGAACTCAAGAACGGTCTGCCGAGCCACGACACGTTCAGCCGGGTGTTCCGGATGCTTGACCCGAAAGCGTTTGAAGTCGCGTTTCGGCGTTTCATGAAGGCCTTTGCGCAAGGCGCGAAGATCAAGCGGCCGCGCGGGGTGATCGCGCTCGATGGCAAGGCGTTGCGGCGCGGCTACGAACGCGGCAAGGGCCACATGCCGCCGGTGATGGTGACCGCCTGGGCGGCGCAGACGCGTATGGCGCTCGCCAATGTACTGGCACCGAACAACAACGAAGCCGCCGGCGCCTTGCAGGTGCTCGAACTTCTGCAGCTTAAGGGCTGCGTCGTCACGGCCGATGCCCTGCATTGCCACCGCGCGATGGCCGAAGCGATCGTGGCACGGGGCGGCGACTACGTGCTGGCGGTAAAGGCGAACCAGCCTGCTCTGTTGGAGGATGCCAAAGCCGCAATCCGCGCCGTCAAACGCAAGGGCAAGACCTCGCTCACCACCAAAGACGCTGAACACGGACGCAACGAGAAGCGTGTTGCTCTCGTCGCGCCGGCTCCCGGCATGGCCAACAAGCATGACTTTCCGGGCCTCAAAGCTGTTGCCCGCATCACCAGCAAGCGGGGCCAGGACGACACGGTCGAGCGCTACTTCCTGATGAGCCGCCCCTACAGCCGTAAAGAGGTCCTGCGCATCGTCCGCGCTCATTGGGGCATCGAAAATAGCCTTCACTGGCCGCTGGACGTCACCCTCGACGAGGACCTTGCCCGTAATCGCAAGGACAACGGACCGGCCAATCTGGCCGTGCTCCGCCGCCTGGCCCTCAACATTGCCCAAGCCCACCCAGATACGACAGTCTCCCTGCGCGGTAAGCTCAAGCGCGCCGGATGGAACGATACCTTCCTCTTCGAACTCCTTGGCCACATGCGATAGCCCTGCCCTCCAGGGGAGGGTGAGAAAACACACTCCCGCATTCTCGCGACAGGCTTTTGCCCGAGGTTTTACGAATCGTTTGCTCCCTCAGAAGCAAGGGCGCAGGGAAGACCGGGTGCGCGCTGCACCCGCGGTCTCGTGTGCATTGATGCACAAGGAAATGCGCACACGAGCATACAGGTTCAGCGGAAACACTCCGGCCTTCCCTGCGCAATGGCTTTACGACTTATACGTGCTCTCCCTGGTGAATCGGAGCCTCTTGCCACCATCGCCCCCGGGAGGCGTTAGCCTCCCAAGGACTTGACGCCAGCATTCCGGGCGTCAGGACCACACGCTTTCGCCGTGCGCGCCATATCACTCGCCTTGTGACACGACGCGCCCATCGCTCCCCGCGCCCAACGTTTCGTGACGGTCGACACGCCCCTCTTGCGGGCACGGGATGCACCATAAAAGCCGGTGATTTGCCGCGGCGTTCAACAAGAAAAAACTGCGACATTTTGGCACGACGGGCAAATCAGTGAATCGCTGTCAAGCGTTTTGTCTCGCGGATCGATATTTCAAGCTACACCGCGACCAATAGCCCGACGCCGATCACAATCAGCGCAATCCCCGACAGCTCGCGCAGCGACAGTGGCTGCTTGAAGGAATAATACGCCACGCCCTGCGCGAACAGCACCTCGACCAGCGCCAGCGTGCGCACGTTGGCGGCGGCCGTCAGCGCGAATGCCAGAAACCAGAACTGCGAGGCGAACGCGCCCATGAAGCCGGCGAACAGCGACGGTTTCCACAGCCCGAGGATTTTCGTCAGCACCTCGGGCGCGCGCGCCAACAGATAGATCGTCAGCACCAGCGTCTGCACGAACAATCCGAACACCAGCGTGTAGGACGCCGCCGTCACGAACGACACGCCGGGCACAACGATGACCGCGCCACGAAAGCCAACGGCCGACAGCGCAAACGACGCGGCTGCGCCGAGCCCGAGCAATGTCGGCTTCCAATCGCCAAAGCCCTTCGCGCCGCCGGGCCGAAGCGCTGCAATGACGACGCCGGCGGTCGCGATCAGGATCGCGATCACCTTGAACCAGGTCAGGTGATCGCCGAGAAACACAAAGCCGAAGATCGCGGTCTGGATCGCCTCGGTCTTGAGATAGGCCGTCGTCACCACGAACGAGCGGTCATTCATAGCCAGCAGCATCATGCCGGTGCCGGTAATCTGGTTGAGCGCGCCGAGCAACAGCCAGGGCCAGAACGAAGCGGTCGGCCATGGCACGGCGTCGCCGGTCGCAACGATCACGACGCCGAAGAAGACGATCGAGAACGGAAAACCGAACAGGAAGCGGATATTGGTCGCTCCCCAGGTGCCGAGCGGCCCGGTCAGGCTCCGCTGCATCGCATTGCGCGCCACCTGGCCGAGCGCGGCGACGATGGTGAAGGGAATCCAGAGCGTCGTGGTGCTGAACATCGGGGGGATTCGTTGACGTGCGGGAAGTAGCCGCACCGTGCCGGGCGCGGTGGACGCGGTCAACTATCGGGATTGCATGCGACATAACCCTTCGTCGTCCCTGCGAACGCAGGGACCCATAACCCCGGACGTAAGTGTTCTGTGCAAACGTAAACCAGTGTCGTAGCCCGCATGAGCGGAGCGACATGCGGGAAGCGCCGGTCCCGGATATCGCTCCGCTCATCCGGGCTACACATCCCGTCGTTGCTGCGTTCGCAGGGACGACGTAGATGTTTAACTAACCGCCTTCCGCGATCACCATGTAGTTGACGTCGGTGTCGGAAGACAGGCTCCAGCGGTCGGCGAACGGGCTGTAGACCACGCCGGTCTCTTCGGTCACGGAAAGCCCGTTGTCGAGCAGGTGCCGCGCCAGTTCGTCCGGGGTGATGAACTTGTCCCATTGATGGGTGCCGCGCGGCAGCCAGCGCAGGACATATTCGGCGCCGACGATCGCGAGCGCAAAGCTCTTCCAGTTGCGGTTCAAGGTCGAGACCACCATGATGCCGCCCGGCTTGAGCATCGCCGCGCAGCGGTTGATGAACACCCCGACATCGGCGACGTGCTCGACCACTTCCATCGCCAGCACGATGTCGAAACGTTCGCGCACGTCCATCTGCTCGACGGTGGTGCAGCGATAGTCGATCGACAGATGTCCCTTGTCGGCATGCAGTTTCGCCGCCGCGATGTTGCTTTCGGACGGATCGACCCCGATCACCTGGGCGCCGAGCCGGGTGAACGGCTCGCACAACAGCCCGGCGCCGCAGCCGATATCGAGGATGCGCAGGCCGGAAAGGCAGCTCAGGCTTTTGACGCTGCGCTCGAACTTGCGGCAGGCGGCATCGCGGATATAGCTCAGCCGCAGCGGATTGATCTTGTGCAACGGCGCCATCTTGCCGTTGGGATCCCACCACGTCTCCGACAGTTTTGAAAATTTTGCGATCTCGGCCGGATCGACCGTACCGCCCGAGGCGCTGGAAGAATTCTGTTGCGAGTTCTGCTGGATGGCCATGGATGAACTCACCGGCTCCCTATCGCGCCGTGATGTGGTTGCGGAAGTCGAGCGGAGACGCAATGGTCTTGATGGTTTCGGCCCCCTCGCCGACCCCGCGCACCGTGACGTCGCCATAGTTCATGAGGCGACCGAGGATGGTCTGATTGACGTCCACACTCTCGACCTTGTCGAGACTCATTTCAAAGGTGCGGCGCTTGATGAAGCCGGTCTTGTGGACAACCCGCAGATTGGTCACGTCGGTCTCGGTGGTCCAGCGATGGAACCAGGCGGTCAACATTTTGTAGATGGCGAAGATGGCCGCGATCGCCGCCAGCGACAGGCAGATCAGGGTCGGGGTTTCCGCGACGATCGTCCGCGACAGCACCAGGAAGGCGATCGCCACGATCCATGCCCCGATCGCCGGCAGATAGAAGATCCAGTGCGCATTGGTCGAATACAGCACCTTCTCGCCCGGCTGCAGGATATCGTCGATATAACGCCCCATACGCTTCCGCCTTGTTTTACTGCTATTTTACACCCCCGGGGGCGCTATCCCCGGGGGTGGGGCAGCCCGGTTGCTTGCCCCGAACCGCACCGCTATGTATACGCGCCTTTTGGCCGGCGCGCGCTCGGTTTGTCGTGCGCGCCACAGCTTTTACCTTGTCAGGGAAACCACCGGTAGTCATGGGTCGCCTCGTCATGAAATTCGGCGGCACGTCCGTCGCCAATCTCGACCGCATCCGCAACGTCGCGCGGCATGTGAAGCGCGAGGTTGACGCCGGCCATGACGTCGCCGTGGTGGTGTCGGCGATGTCCGGCAAGACCAACGAATTGGTGGAATGGTGCCGCGACGCCTCGCCGATGCATGATGCGCGCGAATATGACGCGGTGGTGGCATCGGGCGAACAGGTCACGGCCGGCTTGCTCGCCATCGCATTGCAGGCGATCGGCATCCAGGCGAGATCCTGGCAGGGCTGGCAGATCCCGATCAAGACCAGCGACGTTCACGCTTCGGCGCGGATTCTCGATATCGACGGCACCGAGCTGATCCACCGCTTCAGGGATCGCAAGGAAGTCGCCGTGATCGCCGGTTTCCAGGGCATCAATCCCGAAACCAACCGAATCACCACGCTCGGACGCGGCGGTTCGGATACGTCGGCGGTGGCGGTGGCCGCCGCCATTCACGCCGACCGTTGCGACATCTATACGGATGTCGACGGCGTCTACACCACCGACCCGCGCGTGGTTCCGAAGGCGCGCCGGCTCGACCGCATCGCGTTCGAGGACATGCTGGAACTGGCTTCGCTGGGCGCCAAGGTGCTGCAGGTCCGCTCCGTGGAACTCGGCATGGTCCACAACATGCCGATCTTCGTCCGTTCCAGTTTCGACAAGCCCGAAGATATCGACCCGCACGCCAACCAGCCGCCGGGAACGCTGATCTGCAGCGAGGAGGAAATCATGGAAAGCCACGTCGTCACCGGCATCGCCTTTTCCAAGGACGAAGCCCAGATTTCCGTCCGCCAGATCGAGGACAAGCCGGGCGTCGCCGCCTCGATCTTCGGGCCGCTGGCGGACGCCAACATCAATGTCGACATGATCGTGCAGAACGTCTCCGAGGACGGCAAGACCACCGATCTGACCTTTACGGTGCCGGCGTCCGATTATAACCGCGCCCGCGACACCATCACCTCGGCCAAAACCGGCATCGGCTATGCCCGCATCGACAGCGCCACCGATGTGGCCAAGGTTTCGGTGATCGGCAGCGGCATGCGCAGCCACGCCGGCGTCGCGGCCAAGGCCTTTGCGGCATTGGCCGCGCGCAATATCAACATCCGCGCCATTACGACCTCGGAAATCAAGTTTTCGGTACTGATCGACGCCGCCTACACCGAACTTGCGGTGCGCACGCTGCACACGCTGTATGGACTCGATCAAGTTTAGAAGAATTTTCCCTTAGCAGCCGCAGCATTGCGCCGGCAGAGACGCATCGGCCTCTGGCAGGCGTTTTGCTTGGCAAAACAAGCCTCGATTCGCTATACGGCCTGAAGGGCGGGCTGCCGCGAACTGTGACCCGGTTTCGGTGATCGATTCGGCCGGTTTGGCAGGTCCATCGATCGCCTGCGCCGGCGTCGAATGTATAAATTTGTTGCTTTGCTTAATCTTACCGCCAGCTCCCGGCCACCCGGCAGGCTGGCCTCACGGAGGGGGATTTTAGTACATGCGGAGCGCGTCGGGAGGCCCCCGCGTCTTGCTGAGACGGCTCCGCGAAACCATGGCGGAGCAGGTCTCGGCCCAGGAACGCCTGGACAAGATCGTGGTGCTGATCGCGGCCAATATGGTGGCCGAGGTCTGCTCGACCTATGTGCTGCGCGTCGACAACACGCTCGAGCTCTACGCCACCGAAGGCCTCAACCGCGACGCGGTTCACCGTACCGTGCTGAGCGCGCATGAAGGCCTCGTCGGCCTGGTCGCCAGCGAGGCGGCGCCGCTCAATTTGAACGACGCGCAAAGCCATCCGGCCTTCTCGTTCCGGCCCGAGACCGGCGAAGAAATCTACCATTCCTTCCTCGGCGTTCCGATCCTGCGCGCCGGCAACACGCTGGGCGTGCTGGTGGTGCAGAACCGCGCCAAGCGGACCTATGTCGAGGAAGAGGTCGAGGCGCTGCAGACCACCGCGATGGTGGTGGCGGAGATGATCGCCTCGGGCGAATTGTCGGCGCTGGCGCAGCCCGGCGCCGAACCCGCCGCGCGGCACTCGCTGCACAAGACCGGCGCGATCCTGTCCGACGGCATCGCGCTCGGTCATGTGGTGCTGCACGAGCCGCGCGTGGTCATCACCAACTACATCGCCGAGGACCTGCCGAAGGAGCTCAAGCGGCTCGACGCGGCTTTGACAAAACTGCGCGCCGATCTCGACCGCATGCTGGAGCGCGGCGATGTCGCCGATGGCGGCGAGCACCGCGACGTGCTGGAAGCCTACCGCATGTTCGCCAACGACCATGGCTGGTCGCACAAATTGCACGAGGCGGTCGCCACCGGCCTGACCGCGGAAGCCGCGGTCGAGCGCGTGCAATCCGACACCCGCGCCCGCATGCTGCGCTCCACCGATCCCTATCTGCGCGACCGGCTGCACGACCTCGAGGACCTCGGCCACCGGCTGATGCGGCAACTGGTCGGCCAGGATCACGCGCCGTCGCGCGAACAATTGCCCGACAACGCCATCCTGATCGCGCGGGCGATGGGCCCGGCGGCGCTGCTCGACTACGACCGCAAGCGGCTGCGCGGACTGGTGCTGGAGGAAGGCACCGCCAATTCCCACGTCTCGATCGTGGCGCGGGCACTCGGCATTCCCGCGGTCGGCGAAATCCCGAACGCGCCCGGGATCGCCGACCCCGGTGACGCCATCATCGTCGATGGCACCACCGGCGAGATCTATGTTCGGCCGTCCGCGGAGGTCGAATCGGCCTATGCCGAGCGGGTCCGCTTTCGCGCGCGCCGGCAGGCGCAATACGCGACGTTGCGTGAAAAGCCCTGCGTGACCAAGGACGGCCAGCCGATCGAACTGATGATCAATGCGGGCCTCGCCATCGACCTGCCGCATATCGACGACACCGGCAGCGCCGGCATCGGGCTGTTCCGTACCGAATTGCAGTTCATGGTAGGCCAGAGCCTGCCGCGCACCTCCGACCAGCTCGCGCTGTACCGCACGGTGCTGGATGCGGCCGGCTCCAAGCCCGTGACCTTCCGCACCCTCGACATCGGCGGCGACAAGGCGTTGCCCTATATGGAAACCGTGATCGAGGAAAATCCCGCGCTCGGCTGGCGCGCGATCCGGCTCGGCCTCGACCGTCCCGGCCTGTTGCGCGGCCAGATCCGCGCGCTGTTGCGTGCCGGCGGCGGACGGGCGCTGCGCATCATGTTCCCGATGATCTCGGAAGTCGCCGAATTCGATCTCGCCAAGGGCATCGTCGAACGCGAGCTGACCTATTTGCGCCAGCACGGCCACGCACTGCCGGAACGCGTCGACGTCGGCACCATGGTGGAAGTGCCGGCGCTGCTCTACCAGCTCGAGGAGCTTCTGCAGAAGGTCGATTTCATTTCGGTCGGATCCAACGATTTGTTCCAGTTCCTGTTCGCGGTCGATCGCGGCAACGCCAAGGTGTCCGAACGGTTCGACACCATGTCGGCGCCGATCCTGCGCGCGCTGCGCGACATCGTGCGCAAGGCGCAGATCGCGAAAAAATCCGCTTCGCTGTGCGGCGAAATGGCGTCGAAGCCGATTGGCGCGCTGGCGCTGATTGCGCTCGGCTACCGCTCGCTGTCGCTGTCGGCCACCGCGCACGGCCCGGTGAAAGCGCTGATTCTCGACCTCGACGCCAAAAAGGCCGAGGCGATGATGATGCCGCTGCTCGAAGCGCCGTCCGGCAGCGTCTCGATCCGCGAGAAACTGACCGAGTTCGCCGAGGCCGAGGGACTTTCGTTGTAGCGACGCTGCCTTTGTTCGTGCCGCGCCCTCTTCGCCATTCGAGACCCAGACCATGTCCATGCTTCCCGAAGCCAAACTCGATATCCTGCTGGCGCACCACGCCTCGCTGGAGAACGAGCTATTGGGCCAGCTCAGCTCGGAAAATTACGTGCGGATCACGCGCGAGCTGGCCGAACTCAATCCGCTGATCGACGCGGTCAAAGCCTACCGCGCCGCCGAGGCCGAGATCGCCGGCATCGACCAGCTGATCGCGGACCCCGCGACCGACACCGAGATGCGCGGCATGGCGGAAGCCGAGCGCGAGACGCTTGTCGCGCGCAGCCTGGAACTGGCGCAGCAGATTCGCGTCGCGCTGTTGCCCAAGGACGCCATGGACGACCGCAACGTGGTGCTGGAAATCCGCGCCGGCACCGGCGGCGACGAGGCCTCGCTGTTCGCCGGCGACCTGTTCCGGATGTATGAGCGCTTCGCCGCGCTGCAGGGCTGGAAGGTCGAGGTGATCTCGGCCAGCGAAGGCACCATGGGCGGCTACAAGGAAATCATCGCCGAGGTGCGCGGCCGCGGCGCGTTCGCCAAACTGAAATTCGAATCCGGCGTGCACCGGGTGCAGCGCGTGCCCGACACCGAAACCCAGGGACGCATCCACACCTCGGCGGCGACGGTGGCGGTATTGCCCGAGGTCGAGGAGGTCGATGTCGACATCAAGAGCGACGATCTCAGGATCGAGACCATGCGCGCGCAAGGCGCCGGCGGCCAGCACGTCAACAAGACCGAATCGGCGATCCGCATCACCCACATTCCGACCGGCATCGTGGTCGACGATGCAGGACAGCCGGTCGCAGCACAAGAATCGCGCGTCGGCGATGAACATCCTGCGCTCGCGGATCTATGACGCCGAACGCCAGCGCATCGACGCGGTACGCTCGGCCGACCGCCGCGAGAAGGTCGGCTCCGGCGACCGCTCCGAGCGCATCCGCACCTATAATTTCCCGCAAGGCCGCGTCACCGACCACCGCATCAATCTGACGCTCTACAAGCTGCCGCAGGTGATCGCGGGTGAAGCGCTCGGCGAATTGACCGAGGCGCTGACCACCGAACACCAGGCCGCCCAGCTCGCGGCCCAGGGCGCCGCGGCGTGAGCATTTCGTCGTCCGCGCCGACAGTGGAAGCTGCGAGGCGAAGGCTGGCCGAACGATTTCGAAACAGCGCCATCGAATTCAGCCGAACTCGACGCCCGGCTGTTGACCGGCAAGGTGCTCGGGCTCGACCTGACCGGCCTGATCACGGCCGCCAACCGGACACTCACCGCGGACGAATCAGATCGCCTCGAATCATTCGCGCGGCGCCGCCTCGCCGGCGAGCCGGTCGCGCGCATTGTGGGCCGTAGGGAATTCTGGGGACTGTCATTGCAGCTGTCGCCCGCGACGCTGGTGCCGCGGCCCGATACCGAAACATTGGTCGAACTGGCGCTCGACATGCTGCGCGCCAGCGGCGCTCCCGATCGTCGGTTGCGAATAGCCGATCTCGGCACCGGCTCCGGCGCGATCCTGCTGGCGCTGTTGTCGGAGCTGCCACAGGCCCGGGGGATCGGCACCGACATTTCAGCGGAGGCCCTGCAGACCGCGGCAACCAATGCGGCGCGCGCGGGGCTTTCCGATCGCGCCAGTTTTGTCAGCTGCGACTATGCCAGCGGCCTGTCCGGCGCTTTCGATCTCATCGTGTCCAATCCGCCCTATATCCGCTCGGCGGAGATCGCGGGTCTCGCCGCCGAGGTCAGGGAACACGATCCGCTCGCCGCGCTCGATGGCGGCCCGGACGGGCTCGATGCCTATCGCGCGCTGATCCCGCAGGCCGCTTGTCTTTTGGCCCCTGGCGCCGCGCTGGTTGTAGAGGCCGGGCTTGGCCAGAGCGCCGATATTGAAGCTTTGATGAAGGCCGCAGGGTTAACGTGTGGACGGCCTCCCAAAGCCGATCTGGCGGGTATCCGGCGGGCGGTCGCGGGCCTGAAATTGCCCCCATAATGCCCGATTGAACTACAAAAAACCTCTTGGAATATCGCCCCGGACCGACTACCTTCCACCCACAGCGTCGGTTCAGGGTCGCTGGCCCCGTAGGTGCTACGGATGAGGCCAGAGTTCTCACAGCGAGAGCCCGCCCGATTGAAAGGTTCCAAAACGCAGGTCCGATTGAGCGCAATGGCTTTAGAGAGCTGCGCTACTGTGACCGCAAAGCGAACGAAAGCCTGCTATTGCGCTTTAAATTTCACGTGAGAGAACTCCAGGTCGAAGACTTGAGCTTGGATTTGGGCTTGGGGTTTGGGCTTGTTTTGGCAGGCTGAATGATTTGGTGCAGCCGGCGCGGTTGCGCTGGATTGCTGGGGAACGCGTCTTTGTTGACTGCGACGTACGGCAAAATCCGTGTGAGATCGAACTGCACAGGATCTGTGCAGGCAACGCACGCCGCACCATGCGAAGCAACCTCGATAGGCTGCAACTCAAGATCTGCAATTCAAGGCGTTTAATCCGAGGCGTTGACCTCAAGGCTGGTAACTTCAGGGCTGGGATAAAGGCAAGACATGAGAAACGGTCAGAATAACAACAAGCGCATGCGTAACCGGAACAACAACAACAACAGTAACAACAACAATAACAACCGGCGCGGCCAGAACCCGATGACCCGGGTGTTCGAGTCCAACGGACCCGATATCAAGATCCGCGGCACCGCCTCGCACGTCGCCGAAAAATATGTGCAACTGGCGCGCGACGCCCGCTCTTCCGGCGATCCGGTGGCCGCCGAGAACTATTACCAGCATGCCGAGCATTATTTCCGCCTGATTGCGACGGCCCAGGAGCAATTCCGCCAGAGCCAGCCGCAGCCGCGCACCGAGAACGAAATGCCCTCGGAGGACAGCGACGACGAAAGCGAGAATTTTTCCAACTTTGGGCAGGAGCCCGGCTTCGTCCCGGCGCAGCCGCAGCCGTACATGCCGCGCGAGAACCAGCCGCGCGAGAATCAACAGCGCGACGGACAGCCGTCCTACCAGCCGCGCGAGCAGCATCAGCCGCGCGAGCACAACCACAATCGCGACCACCGGCCGCAACCGCAGTTTCAACCGCCACAACCCCAGCCACAGCCGGTGATTCCGGATGTCGGCGTCGACCGGTTGCCGTCGTTCATCACCGGGCCGCAGCCGCAGATCAATGGCGGGCCGACCAACAATGGCGGCTTCGAGGGCAATGGCGGCGAACGCTTCCCGCCGCGCCGCCGCCGCCGTCCGCATGGCGGCCCGCGCCCCGAAGGCATGGCGCCTGCGACGCCCGGCGACGATTTCAATCCGGGCAACGAGTAAGAACGCTATCGATCAGCGCTGCAGCGACGACGGCACCAGCACCGGCTGCAGCGCCGGAATCAACCGCGTGCGTTCGCGGTGCGCCGGGATCGCGCGATAGACCTGCTTGGTCGCCTCCACGATGTGGACGCCCGCGAACGGCAGCGACAGCGCCGCGCCGACGCGTTCCCACGCCATCGCCGATCGCAAAAACCAGCCGCCGCCGACCGGCGGCATGAACAGCGCCTCGCCCCACGCCGTCGGCGTGAACCAGGTCTGGCGCAGCAATTGGGTGATCTGCGAGCGCGAATAGGGCCGGCCGTGACCGAACGGCGTGGTGTCGGTGCGGGTCCACACCCCGCGCCGGTTCGGGATCACCGCCATCATCCGGCCCGACGGCGCCAACACCCGCCACACCTCGCGCAGCAGCCCTTCCGGATCGTCGGACATTTCCAGCGCATGCACCAGCAGGATGCGATCGACCGCGGCATCGGGCAACGGCAGTGAAAATTCGTCGACTAAAGTGGCCAGCGCCGGCCGCGCGGTCGGCCATTTCAACACCCCCTGCGCCGCCGGCATGAAGGCGATGCAGCGCTCGCTGTTTTCGCGGAACAGGCCGAGATAGGGCGTGGGATAGCCCAGCCCAAGCACCCGCTGGCCCTGCGCGTCCGGCCAGCGCGCCTGGATGCCGCGATTGATCAGCCGCCGCGCCACGATGCCGAGGCGTTGCGAATAAAAATCGCGCAGATCGATCACGTCGATGGTCATGAACCGAGCCTATCACGGCCAAACAAATCCGGGCGCGCCCAATATCGGCTTGCGGATTTGGCGTTAACGCCATAATTCCGCACTATATGGGGGCCGTGCCGCCGGCATGCATCCCGATCCGGACGATGGAGTACTCATGGCCGCCGAAATTCGTACCTTCCCCTGCCTGTCCGATAATTTCGGCTATTTGATCCACGACCCCGCCACAAAGGCGACCGCCTCGGTCGACGCGCCGGAAGCCGCCCCCATCATCAGGGCGCTGGAGCGCGAGGGCTGGACGCTGACCGATATCCTGATCACCCACCATCATCACGACCATGTCGGCGGCGTCGCCGAACTGAAGCAGAAATACCAATGCCGCGTGGTCGCGCCGCACGACAAGTCCACCAAGATTGCGAACGTCGATCTGCGCGCCGCGCAAGGCGACGTCATCAAGGTCGGCAGTCTTCTCGCACGCGTGCTGGAAACGCCCGGCCATACGCTCGACCACGTCGCTTACGTGTTCGACAACGAGAAGGCGCTGTTCGCCGCCGACACGCTGTTCTCGATCGGCTGCGGACGGGTGTTCGAAGGCACCTATCCGATGATGTGGGACTCGCTGTTGAAGCTGCGGGTGCTGCCCGACGACTTCAAGCTCTATTGCGGCCATGAATACACCGCTTCCAACATAAAATTCGCGCTGACCATCGAGCCCGACAACGCCGCGCTGAAGGCCCGCGCCGAGCAAGTGACGAAACTGCGCGCCGAGGGCAAGCCGACGATTCCGGTCACGCTCGGCGAGGAGAAGAAGGCCAACGTGTTCCTGCGCGCCGACGAACCGTCGGTCGCCGCCAGCGTGCGGATGAAGGGCGCCGGCGCCGCCGAGATTTTCGGCGAGTTGCGCGAGCGCAAGAACAAGTCCTGATGCGGCAAATCGCGATGGTCTCGGCCGCCGACATCATCGCGCGGCTTGCGCTCAAGCCGCATCCCGAAGGCGGCCATTATCGCGAGACCTTTCGCGACCCGCGCGGCGATGCCGGTGGCCGCGCCTTCTCGACCGCGATCTATTTCCTGCTGGCGCGCGGCGAGCGCTCGCATTGGCACCGCATCGATGCCGTCGAGGTCTGGCACTATTACGCCGGCGACGCGCTGACCTTGCAGATCGCGGACGATGTCGGACAGCGCAGCATCCGGCTTGGTCCCGACCTCGCTGCCGGCGAAATGCCGCAGGCGATCGTGCCGCCGCATGCGTGGCAGGCGGCCGAAACCAGCGGCGACTGGACGCTGGTCGGATGCACCGTCGCGCCCGGGTTCGATTTTGCCAAATTTGAACTCGCGGCAAGAGACTGGGCGCCGCGTTAATTTCAGGCCGATCGCCTCCAGATCATATCCCTTGCCGCGATCAGACCGCCGCCCGCGATCAATACCGCGGCGATGGCGATGGTGAAGCTGGCTTGCGCAAAGCCCGCAAGAATCAAAAGCGCCGTCGAGATCAGCGGCGTCGCATAGGATGCCGCGCCCAGCACGCGGATGTCGCCGCGCTTCATGCCGATGTCCCAGGCATAGAACGCGGCTCCCACCGGGCCGATGCCGAGCGCGACAATCGCCAGCCACTGCGCGGTGGTTTCAGGCCACACCGTGGTCTCGACGCCGGCGTGAACCAGCGCCGCCAGCAGCGCGGTAGCGAGGCAAAAGCCGGCCACCGCATCGGTCGGCACCGCCTTCAGCTTGCGCGACATCACCGAATAGGCGGCCCAGATAAAAGCCGCGACAAAGGCCGCGATCAAGCCCGGCAACTGCCCCGGCGCAAAGCCGTGACCGCTATTGCCGGCGAACAACAATACCGTTCCGCAAAGACCAAGCAGCGCGCCGGCGATATGATGCGGCGCCAGCCGCTCGCCCGGCAGCAGCGACGAGAACAGCACGATCAACAGCGGCCAGAGATAATTCAACAGCCCGGCTTCGGCCGGCGGCGCGAAACGCAGCGCCAGGAAATACAGCGCGTGATAGCCGAACAGACCGCCAACGCCGACCATCCACACCAGTGCCGGCAGCCGCAAGACGCGGAGCGCATCGGGCCGGCCGATAAAGGTCAGAAACCCGACCAGCGCGCCGACCGCGAACGTCATGGCGGCGAGTTGAAACGCCGGAATTTTGCCGGTCGCCACCGTCAGCACCGCGAGCAGCGACCACATCAGGATCGCGGTCAATCCGATCAGCGTGGCGGTGCGCGAGGTCATTGCGTTGTGTCGAATCCGGTAGAGCCAATATTCAAGAATGATTTTTGCCCGACGTTTCGACAGTTGCAGCTTGCCCCCTCTCCCGTAGGGAGAGGGTTGGGGTGAGGGGTTACGACCTATCGTTCTGTCGCAACCCCTCACCCGGCGCTACGCGCCGATCTCTCCCTATGGGAGAGGTGTAGGAAGGCGCCACGTACATCGTATCACGCGTGATATTGCCCGCCGTTGACCGTCAGCGTCGATCCCGTGATAAACCCGGCTTCGTCGGCCGCGAGGAACACCACGGCGCGCGCGATTTCCTCGGGCTCGCCGAGGCGGTTGACCGGAATCTGCGGGATCACGCTCTTCTCCAGCACTTCCTTCGGCACCGCCTGCACCATTTCGGTGTTGATATAGCCCGGGCAGATCACGTTGACGGTGATGCCGATCTTGGCGTTCTCCAGCGCGAGCGCCTTGGTGAAGCCGATGTCGCCGGCCTTGGCGGCGGAATAATTGACCTGGCCGAACTGGCCCTTCTGGCCATTGATCGAGGAGATCGAGATGACGCGGCCGAATTTCCGCGAGCGCATGCCCTCGATCACCTGGCGTGTCATGTTGAACAGCGAACCGAGATTGGTGTTGATCACCGCCTGCCACTGCTCCAGCGTCATCTTGTGGAAGGCGGTGTCCTTGGTGATGCCGGCATTGTTGATCAGCACGTCGACCGGGCCCAAATCCGCCTCGACCTTCTTGACGCCGGCGGCGCAGGCATCGAACGAACTGACGTCCCATTTGTAGACGGGAATGCCGGTCTCGGCCTTGAACTTCTCCGCCGCCGTATCATTGCCGGCATAGCTGGCCGCGACCGCGTAGCCGGCGTCTTTCAGCGCCTTGCTGATCGCAGCCCCAATGCCCCGCGTACCCCCCGTCACCAATGCAACACGTGCCATGTCGAATCCTCCTTAAGCGCTTTTTATAAGCCGGAAATTGTCCGGTCTTTGACCAATGCCTTCAAAACCAAAAATGCCCGGCGCGAGACCGGGCATTTCATTGATATCAGCATGAACCTGAGTTGCCAGATGATCTTTTCATCACTCAACGCATCCCGCTGCCTCTAGTTCAGTCGCGTGCAATGCAACTTCAGTCTCGTGCAATGCACATCGCGATGCCCATGCCGCCGCCGATGCACAGCGTGGCGAGGCCCTTCTTGGCGTCGCGTTTCTCCATTTCATGCAGCAGCGTCACCAGCACGCGCGCGCCGGAAGCGCCGACCGGATGGCCGATCGCGATCGCGCCGCCATTGACGTTGACCTTGCCGGTATCCCAGCCGAGGTCCTTGTTGACGGCGCAGGCCTGCGCCGCGAAGGCTTCATTGGCCTCGATCAAATCGAGGTCGCCGATGCTCCAGCCGGCCTTTTTCAAAGCCGCGCGCGAGGCCGGGATCGGCCCGGTGCCCATGATCTTGGGATCGACGCCGGCCTGGCCCCACGACACGATGCGGCCCAAAACTTTTTTGCCTTCCTTGGCGGCCTGTTTGGCGGTCATCAGCACCACGGCGGCGGCGCCGTCATTGATGCCCGAGGCGCTGCCCGCGGTGACGGTGCCGTCCTTCTCGAACGCCGGCTTCAGCTTGGCCATCGCGTCGATGGTGGCGCCATGGCGCGGATATTCGTCGTCGGACACGATGATGTCGCCCTTGCGCGACTTGATGGTGACCGGGACGATCTCGTCCTTGAACCGGCCGGCCTTCTGCGCGGCCTCGGCCTTGTTCTGGGAGTGGACGGCGAATTCGTCCTGCTGGGCGCGGGTGATCTGGTACTGCCGGGCGACGTTCTCGGCGGTGTTGCCCATGTGATAGCCGTTGAAGGCATCCCACAGGCCGTCCTTGATCATGGTGTCGACCATCTCGAAGGCGCCCATCTTGATGCCGCCGCGCAGATATTGCGCATGCGGGGCCATGCTCATGGATTCCTGGCCGCCGGCGACCACGATTTCCGAATCGCCATTGAGCAGCGCCTGATAGCCGAGCGCGACCGTGCGCAGGCCGCTGCCGCAGAGCTGGTTGACGCCCCAGGCCGGGCTCTCAACCGGGATGCCGGCGGCGATCGAGGCCTGGCGGGCCGGGTTTTGGCCCTGAGCCGCGGTCAGGATCTGGCCCATGATGACTTCGGAAACCCGCGCCGGTTCGATACCCGCGCGCTCCAGCGCCGCCTTGATGGCGATGGCGCCGAGATCATGGGCCGGGGTGGTGGCGAACGCGCCGTTGAAACTGCCGACCGGGGTGCGGGCGGCGCTGACGATGACGACATCGTCTGACATGGGCATCTCCTAAAGTTGAAGCGTTGAGGTTTTCTCGGACGGCGGGCGGCCGGATGGCGGGCCTGTCTCTCGGTTCCTATCCTGTTAACCTAGTGATGAAGTGTCAATCGGCCAGAGCCCGGAATCGCGCCGCATCGCACCTAAAAATGCCCCCGGATTAACCGTGCTGCACAAAACGGTAGCCGAACCTCTTTGAAAATGCTTACTTTGTTGCGTTGCGTTGCTTGTTGCCCCGCCGGCATGCCGTCGGGTTCCCGTCCTCGGTGTGCATGTGTGAGCCCATGGCGAAAACAGACCAACCCACCACGATCAAGAAATACGCGAACCGGCGGCTCTATAATACCGGTACCTCCACCTACGTGACGCTCGAGGATCTCGCGGCGATGGTCAAGGACGGCGAGGATTTCCTCGTCTATGACGCCAAGACCGGCGACGACATCACCCGCTCGGTGCTGGCGCAGATCATCTTCGAACAGGAAAACAAGGCCGGGCAAAATCTGTTGCCGACCACGTTCCTGCGCCAGCTGATCCGCTTCTACGGCGACAGCATGCAGATGGTGGTGCCGAAATATCTCGAGCAATCGATCGACACGCTGACGCGCGAGCAGGAAAAATTCCGCAAGCAGCTCACCAACACCTTCAGCGGCACGCCGTTCGCGCCGCTCGAAGAACATGTCCGCCGCAACATGGAGTTGTTCCAGCAGACCTTCTCGATGTTCAAGCCGTTCGTGCCGCCGCGCGGCGGCGTCCCGAGCATGGCCGAGCCCGAGAAAACCCCGGAGCCGGCCGCCGACGGCGGCAACATCGACGAACTGCGCCGCCAGATGAAAGACATGCAGGATCGCCTCGATCGCATGTCGAAAGAGCCGAAGAGCGAGTAGGCGGCTTCGGTCGCCAACCACGTTTGGTCGTTCCTGCGAACGCAGGGACCCATAACCCCTGGCGGTTATGATCGCGGAAGGCATCTGCTTCATCGTTTTAAACGACGGTAGCACACGGCGTATGGGTCCCTGCGTTCGCAGCGACGACGATGGAGTGTGCGTTCGCGCTTGAGACTCGGCGCTTGAGAAATGCCGCCGCCTGCGGCTATCGTGGCCTGGTCGGGCCGTCGATGTTTCGAACCTCGGTTCAAGGGCCTGCGGGGGAAAACATGAAGGTCGGTTACGCGTCGGCCGAACGTACCGCGCTGAATGCAAAGGCCCGACAAATCCTCGACCGATCGCCCGACGTCGGAGCCTTCATTCGCCATGGTCTGTCGCCCCGTCCGGAAGCACCTGCGCTGATCTATTTGCGAACCGCCCGCGATCCCGCGCCGGTCGTTACCAGCGCGGGCGAATTGCTCGGACTGATCAATGCGACGCGGCGATGGCTGCGGCGCGAGGGCATAGGCCCCGATGATGTCGTCGCCGTGCTGGCGCCGAATTGCACCGCAACCGCGGCCGTGTACTGGACCGCGATGAGTTCGGCGACGGTGCTGCCCATCAACCTGTTGTTCAGCCGCGAGGCGATCATCGCGCTGGTCAACGCGGTCGGAGCAAAAATCCTTTTCGTGGCCCCGCCCGGCGCGCCCGGCGGCCTGTTCGAGAAGGTCGAGGGCCTCGAGACGCTGGCGCCCACGCTTAAACGCATCGTCGCGCTGCCGCTCGACGGCCGCATTTCCTTCGATGGCGAAACGATTTTGCCAGTTGCCGATGGCGACAACGAAGCCGCGCCTTCGCCAGAAAAAATCGCCGCGCTGTTGCCGACCGGCGGCACCACGGGCGCGCCCAAAATCGTGCCGCTGACCCATCGCAACATCGTGTCCGCCTCGATCGGCGCCATGCTTGCGGCAGGTGCAGGCCCGACCGACCGGTTTTTGGTCGCTTTGCCGATATTCCATGTCGGCGGCGCCTTCTGCACCAGCCTGCCCGCGCTCGGGGCCGGCGGCGCCATCGTGATCCCGACCGCGTCCGGATTCCGCAACCCCGAAGTGGTCGCCAATCATTGGCGCATCATCGCGGAGCAGGGCGTGACGCTGGGCGGCGGCGTGCCGACCATGATCGCAGCCTCAGCCGACGCGCCGCTCGATGGCGCCGACCTCAGCCGCCTGCGCCTCTGCATCGTCGGCGGATCGATCTGTCCGCCGGAGATCGAGAAGCGCTTCCTCGCGGTCTGGCCCAGCGACTGTCTGCGCCAGATCTATGGCATGACGGAATTCGGCGGCTCGATCACCCAGACCCCGCACGACCGCGCGCAAGCGCCCGCGTCCGCGGGCTTGCCGGTCGCGCTGGCGGAAGTCGCTGTTCTCGCCAGCGGCAAGCTGCATCTCGGCCCTTCGACGCCGACCGGCGAGATTCTTGTCAGGGGGCCGCAGACGTTCGCGGGCTATTTCGGACGCCCGCCGGAAGCCGCAGCCTTTCTACCAGGGTTGGCTGCGCAGCGGCGATCTCGGGCGGATCGGCGCGCATGGCGAAGTTTACATCACCGGCCGCGCCAAGGACCTCATCATCCGGGGCGGCCATAATATCGATCCCACCGGCATCGAGGACGTCGCGCTGCGTTTTCCCGGCATAGCCCTTGCCGCCGCCGTCGGACGACCCGACCCTTACGCTGGCGAAACGCCGATGCTGTTCGTCACGCCGGCGCCCGGCGCTACGATCGATCGCGCGGCGCTCGCCGATTTCCTGACGGCCGGCGTGATGGAGCCGCCGGCACGGCCGCGCGCGATCGAGGTGATCATGGACATGCCAGTGACGCCGGTCGGCAAGATCTTCAAGCCACGGCTGCGCGAAATCGCCGCCGAAGCAGCGGCGCGGGACGCGTTGGCGATCGCACTGCCGGGCGCGGCCTGCCATGTCGAAGCCGCGCACAACGAGGCTGGCCTGACGCTTTCGGTGCGGGTTCCCGCCGCCGGCGTCGAAGCGGCGCGCGCGGAACTTGGCAAGCTGCCGGTCGCGTTCGAGATTGCGGCGCAGCCGGTCTGATCGGGCCCATTGAGAGGCGGCGGCGCGACTCGCGCAGTTGCGACGGCGAACGCCGCCGAGCGTCAGCCCGTCCTTTGTCCCGACGACCCTTGCTGGATTGCTATAGTGCGGCGCGTGTTGTGGTGAGCCCGGCGAGGTGGAGACCTATGGCGAGAGAATTGGAAGGCAAAGTTGCCGCCGTGACCGGGGCTGCGTCGGGCATCGGACTGGCCAGTACCGAGGCGATGTTGGCCGCAGGCGCGCGCGTCGTGATGGTCGACCGCGACGAAGTGGCGTTGCAGGCGCATCTGCAACAAGTACGGCGACGCGGTTATCCCGCTGGTCATCGATCTGCTCGACCCAAAGGACTGCGCTGCCCTGCTGCCGAGAGTCCTGGAGAAGGCAGGCCAACTCGACATCTTGCATGCAAATGCAGGAACGTACATCGGCGGCGACCTGGTCGATGCCGACACCGGGGCTATCGACCAAATGCTCAACTTGAATGTCAACGTCGTGATCAAGAATGTGCA
The DNA here is from genome assembly GCA_963699465.1 of uncultured Alphaproteobacteria bacterium. GTDB lineage: Bacteria > Pseudomonadota > Alphaproteobacteria > Rhizobiales > Xanthobacteraceae > Bradyrhizobium. The sequence continues at coordinate 93,930 of CAVOTZ010000016.1, read as the reverse complement.
CGACGTGCTGCCTCACATGATCGAGCGTCGGACGGGCGACATCATCGTCACGAGTTCCCTGGCCGCCCACTTTCCGACGCCATGGGAGCCGGTCTATGCGTCATCCAAGTGGGCGATCAACTGCTTTGTCCAGACGGTACGACGCCAGGTCTTCAAGCACGGCATTCGCGTGGGCTCGATCTCACCCGGCCCCGTCATCAGCGCACTGCTCGCGGACTGGCCGGCCGAGAAGCTCAAGGAAGCCAGGGAGTCGGGAAGTCTGCTGGAGGCCAGCGAAGTGGCGAACGTAGTGATGTTCATGTTGACCCGACCACGTGGCATGACGATTCGCGACGTGGTCATGCTGCCCACCAATTTCGATCTTTAGGAGCATCCTCATTCGACGTGAGAAAGAGGCGCACGGCTCGCAGTTCGGCGGCTCTGCGATTCTACCCCCTTTAGTGTAGCCCGTCATGCCCGGGACAAGCCCGGGCATGACGGAGAAAAAACAAGCCGTCATTGCGGGATGCACCGGCTAATTCGGCGCTCTTGCCGGCAGGCTCAGGGTCGCGCGCAACCCTGCGAGAGGAGCGTCGCTCAAGGCGATGCTGCCGCCGTAAAGCTCCGCCAATTCGCGGACGATCGACAATCCGAAGCCGAAGCCGGGCGCAGCCTCGTCCAGCCGCTCGCCGGGCCTCAGCACCTGCTCGCGCTGCGCCGGCGTCAGGCCGGGGCCGTCGTCGTCGACACGAATTTGCACCGTCGCATCGTTGCGCAACGCGCTCACTTTCACGCTCGAACGAGCCCACATGAATGCATTGTCGAGCAGATTGCCCGCCATCTCGTCGAAATCCTGTGGTTCACAGGCGGTGGCGAGGTCGGCCGGTACGTCCATGAAGAAGGCCATGGACCGATCGGAGTGGATTTTGCCGAGCACGTCGCCGATATCCCGCAGTCGCGGCGCGACCTCCGTCCGCGCCCCTGCCGGACCGTCGAGCGCCGCCATGCGCGCGCGACCCAGATGGTGACGAATCCGCCGCTCCATCTGTGCGACCAACTGGCGCACCATGAGGGGATCGCGCGGGCCGTCCCCGGATGTGGCGATCGCGAGTGTCGCCAGGGGCGTCTTCAGGCCGTGGGCGAGATTGGCGACGTGACGGCGCGCGCGTTCGAGATTGGCCGCGTTCTGGTCCAGCAGCGCGTTGAGCTCATCCACCACCGGCCGAATCTCCCGCGGCTGCCGCGAGGGGACACGCTCGCTGCGGCCGGTCCGCACATCCGTCAGTGCCTGCCGCAGGCGCTCGAGTGGCCGCAATCCGAGTCTGATCTGAAGCACGATCGCGAGCACCAGCGCCAGGCCGAGCAACGCCAGTGAAACGCCGAGCGTGGTCATGGCCTCGCGCAGAGGTCCAAGCACCGCCCCGCGCGGCGCCGACGCAACGATCATGACGTCGATTGCCCCGAGCTTTATTGACTTGAGCCGGTAATGCAGATGCTCGTCGTCGGGGCCGATCCCGTCCGCGGGCCGCGGCCGCTCCTCGTGCGCATCAGGATCTTTCCTGGGCGGCGGGGGTCGCCTCGCATCGATCTCCCTGAGCGCGGGATTGTCGAGATCGGCGCCGCCCAGCGAGGCAGAACGCACCGTATTGTTCGGACCGGTCACTTGCCAGTACCAGCCGTGGCGCATCCGTTCGAACGGCGGACCGTCGGCATTGCCGGCGAGACTGATCCTGCCGCTGCCGTCGACGCGCAGCATCGACGAAAGAAACACGATCTGGGTGTCGAGCCGCTGGTCGATCTGACCCTGCACGAAACGATGCAGCACGAAGCCGATCAGGACGGCGGCAATCACCAGCGCCACCGCGATGAACGCGCCAGCCGCGGTCAGCAGCCGCCGGCTAAGCGAGGCATCTCGCCAACTCACGCCGGACTCGCCGTCAACCGATATCCGCGACCGCGCACGGTCTCGATCATGCCATGGCCGATCTTGCGGCGAAGACGCGCCACGATCACTTCCAGCGAGTTCGAATCCGTCCCGGCATCGCCTTCGTAGACTTTCTCCATGAGTTCAATCCGATCGAAGATGACATCCTTGCGCATGATCAGCGAATGCAGCACCCGCCATTCCAGCGCCGTCAGTTTCAGCGGCAGCCCATCGAGTTCGAAAACGCCGGTCGGAGCATCGAAGGTGAGCGGCCCGCAGGCGACTTCGGGCGCGGCATGCCCGGCGGAACGCCGGACCAGCGCGCGCAGCCGCATGATCAGTTCCTCGACACGAAACGGCTTGGTCAGGTAGTCGTCGGCGCCGGCCTTGAAACCATCGACCTTCTCGGTCCAGCCATCGCGCGCCGTCAGGATCAGCACCGGCAATTGCCGGCCGCCTTTGCGCCAGGCGCGCAACACCGTCGCGCCCGGCATCTTCGGCAGGCCGAGATCGAGCACGGCCGCGTCATAGGTCTCGGTGTCGCCGAGATAATGGCCTTCCTCGCCGTCGGCGGCGGTGTCGACGGCGAAGTTCTCCCGGCGCAGCGCGGCGGCGATTTCACCGGCAAGCAGGGCGTCGTCCTCGACCAGCAATATCTTCATGGGTCCATCCCGCCAAACCGCGCGTGAGGAGCTATGCGGCCTAGCTTAACTCAAGCTGAACGGTTCGGTTCAGGGTGGGTTTGGCGGCGCGCGCTAGGTTCGGACATCGACAACGAGACAGGGAAACCCGGATCATGACCAATGCTGAAAATACCTCCGAACCGAAAGCGCTGCCGCCGCCACGGCGCGGCCCGCGGCTCTTACGTGGCAGCCTCGCGATCGGCGCTCTCGCGGTGGCGCTGATCGCCGGCGCTGCGCTTGGCGCGGGCGGGACGAGGCTTGCCCAGAACTGGCAGCCGCGCAGCGTGCTGCTGCTGCAGCCAGCCCCGATCGACCGGATGGCCGAACGCAGTCCGGTCGCGATCAGGGGCGACGTCGCCGAGGTCTTCGGCAACAAGTTCGTGGTGCAGGACGGCAGCGGCCGCGCTCTGGTCGACACCGGACCCCGTGGCGAAGATCGCACATTGGTCGCCAAGGGCGAGACCGTCACCGTGCAGGGCCGGTTCGATCGCGGCGTGGTGCACGCCGAGGTGCTCGCTCATGCCGATGGCCGCAACGAGGCTTTCGGGCCGCCCGACCACGGGCCCAGAGGACCGAACGGTCCAAAAGGCCCGAAGGATGGCCCCGGCGCCCGCGCCGACCGCGGTCCGCCCGCGCCTGCCGACCGCGATGCTCTGGATGGCGATGCGCCGCCGCCTCCGCCGCGTTGACCCGCGGGCAGATTTCGCCCCGACGATCATTCCACTTTGTTTCATCCATCCGACCCAGGAATCCAGAATGCCCGACCATCAAACCATCTCCGTTACAGGCAAGATCACTCACGTTTTCGGCCATCGCTTCGTGGTTGAGACAGGCCAAGGCGCTGTGCTCGCCGACCTCACACCCCGTGGCGCCGAACAGCATGCCCTGCGTGTCGGCGAGGTTGTCAGCCTGTCGGGCGAGATGAAGCCCTCGGAGTTGAAGGTATCGCGTCTCACCGCCGGTAACACGACGACCACGATCGAGCACAAGAAGAAGCCGCACGATCACGGTGCGCATGGCGAATCCGCAGATGCGATGAAGGCGGCCCGCGACGCCGGCTTCGAGCCGCTGGGTCAGCCTCGCCGAAAGCCGAAGCACTTCGAAGTGCTGGCACGGCGCAACCATCGACTGACAGAACTGCACATCGAACTTAACGGGAACATCCGCAAAATGAAGCCGGTCGAAGGCGGCGATCCGAAATGGAGCGATGCCCTGCGACAACCCGCGTAGCGAGCACGCGGTCGGTCCCGGCGCGGGTTCGCGCCGGACCCCCTGCCTCCATGATTAAGGAACGAGAGATGTTTGGTGCACTTTTGTACACTTATCCCGGAACCAAATCCCCGCCACCGCGTGATGTCATCGCTGCTTTTGCGCAGCGAGATTGGGGGGCAGGTGATCAACCTACAGGTAATCCTGGTCGTCGAAGACGACCATCTTATCCAGAGCGTCGTCGAAGAAAGCCTCACTGACGGCGGCTTCGAGATCGTCATTGCTTCATCTGGCGAGGATGCCGTGCAGTTGCTCGATACGGCTAAAGGAAAGTATCGAGCGCTTGTCACCGACATCAATCTGGGGACGGGCAACATCGACGGCTGGGAAGTCGCGCGGCGCGCGCGGGAAATCGATCCGGAATTCCCGGTGGTCTACATGAGCGGCAAAGATGCCACCGAGTGGGCATCGAAGGGCGTCCCCAACAGCATCATGCTGGCCAAGCCGTTCGCGCCGGCGCAGCTCGTCACCGCGGTTTCCCAGCTTCTCAATAGCCATCCACCGCCAGGCTAGACCGAAAACCCGCTGCGTTTCGCTCAATTCGAGGACCTGCATATCGGGAAGTGGTGAGCGGCAACCGGTCAACAGCGAAGGAATTCGAGATGTCGAATATCAGCGCCGCCTGGCTTTATCCGATCATTCTCGTCGCCGGCGCGTTGCAGGCCTGGGGTCCGCCCATGAACAACGCGCTGCGGAACTCGCTCGAAAATCCGTGGCTCGCGAGCCTGATCTCGTTTCTGCCGATCGTGGCGCTGCTCGGCTGTACCCTGATGTGCCTGCCCCATCCATTGCCCAGCGAAAAGGGCCTCGCCGGGATGCCGTGGTGGGCGCCCCTTGGCGGGCTGGTGGGCGCCTTCGCGGTCATCGCCGGATTGCTGTTCGTCGGCAAGGTCGGAGCCGGCGCCTTCGCCGGGCTGACCATCACCGCGAATATCCTGATGTCGCTGGCGGTCGACCGGTTCGGGATGTTCGGTATGCAGGTCCACGAACTCACGACCGGGCGGATGGCCGGCGCCGCGCTCATGGTCGCGGGCATTGCATTGATTTCAAAGTTCTAGGTTCAGCAAAACCGACGACCGGAGCGCGACCGTGAAACAATCATCCGACCGCGTGCCGGTTCACGGCATCGCGCCGCTGCTCGCGCTGAACTTCTCCGTGGCCGAAAAGGCTCTAGAGAGCCCCGCCTCCCAGCAGTTTCTTGCCCGCCGCGGTCTCCGACATCGCATCCTTGCAGGGGTCGCTGACCTCGGCCATATGCGCTTTGACGCAGGCCCTGACGCCGCCGCTGCCGGGCACGACCCCGGCACACAGTTTCGCAAGATCCGACTTGCACAGCTTTCCGGTCACCGCCACCGTCAGCACGCGGTCCTCGCAGCTTTGCGACAGCTCGGTCAAATGCGATTTGATACAGGCCTTGTGCCGGCCTTCGCCGGGCTGAATGCCGGCGCACAGCTTCTTGATATCGCCGGCACAGGGCGGGCCCGCCTGCTGCGCCACGGCGACGGAAGCCGACAGCAGCAGCGCTGCCATTATCACAAGCCCGGATCGCACGCCTGCCATGTTAGGTCCCCCCGTGAGATTCAAAACTAATATCTAAAGGCCAGCCGCGGCAATAGAACAATGCCGGGAGGCTATAGACGGTTTGTGAAGATCGCGCAAAACGTCGTGCGCCGACGAGACGGGTACTCCCCGCCTCTACCCCGCCGCCGGCAGCACCATTTCGGCGCCGCTGTCCCAGGGGCGCTGCGTGGAAGCCAGCCCAATCAGGCGGCCCTGGATGTAGTCGCAGCCCCAGTCGCGCAGCATCGCCGCCGACTTCGTCGTCCTGCACCCATTCGGCCACGGTCTTGATTTCGAGCCGCCGGGCAAGGTCGATCAGCGTCTGCACGAAGGCGCGGTCGTCGGCGGAACGAGCGATGTTCTGCACGAAGGCGCCGTCGATTTTCACGATGTCGACGCCGAGCTTGCGCAGATTGCGGAACGAGGTGTAGCCGGCGCCGAAATCGTCGATCGCGATCCGGCTGCCGAAACTCTTCAGGCGGGTGATAAAACCCCTGACATCGTCGATATCCTGGATCGCCACGGTCTCGGTGATTTCCACGATCAGCCGCTCGGCGACGCCGGGATGCGCGCGCATCAGCGATTCGATGGTGGCCGACCAGTCCGGATCCATCGTGGTATCCGGCGAGATGTTGAGGCTGAGCTGCACGTTGGGCGAGGCCGCGAGCTCGGCGACCACCAGTTCGAGCACGCGGTGATCGACCAGCCGGATCAGGCCGAGCCGTTCGGCGACGGGGACGATATCCGGCGCCAGCAGGATCTGGCCGTCGCCCTGATCCATCCGGACCAGGCATTCGTAGAACGCGGGCGCGCGCGAGGCAGCCTCCACCACCGGCTCATAGGCCATCACGATGCGCCGCTCGTTGAGCGCTGTGACGATCTCGTCGGTAACGCGGATATTGACGCGGCGCTGGGCGTCGCGCTCGACATTGGGGCGCCACAGCGAAAACGACCCGGCACGGCGGCGCTTGGCGCCGTCGAGGGTTTCCTGGGCGCGGTTGATCGCCTCCTCGGCGTTGCGGGCGTGACGCGGTATGCCGACCGCGCCGATCGATGCGGTGACCGACACCGGCCCGGATTTGGTCGGCACCACCTCGTCGCGGACGCCGGCCAGAAACCGCTCGGCCGCGATGTTCATGTCGTCGACGGTGCAGTTCTTCAGGATCAGCCCGAACCTGTTGCCGGAGAAGCGGCCGAGCACGTCGCCGGCGCGTAAGCGTGCACGGATTCGCTTGCCGACTTCCGCGATCACGGCATCCGCCACATCGAAGCCGAACGCGTCATTGATGCGCGCCAAATGGTCGATGCCGATCAGCATGAAGGCGCAGGTGGCGCGGAAGCGCGTCACTTCCTCGATGGTTTCGGCGAGCTGGGCGACCAGATGGGTGCGGTTGAGTTCGCCGGTCAAGGGGTCGTGCCGCGACAGTTTTACCAGTTGCTCGTCGCGGGCGTGGCGCTCGTTGTTGAGGCGGACGATACCCTGCACGCGCGCCGGCTTGCCGTCGGGGCTCGCGAACCAGGTGCCGGATTCCTCGATCCACAGCACCGGCGCCGATGTCGAGGCCCGCACGCCATATTCGATGCGATAGGGCGCACCCTCGCTGCCGCGCGCCAGCGGCGACGGCGTCAGCGCGTCGGAGCGGATCGAGCGCAGCGGTTCGATCAGTTTTGCGAATTCGGCGCCGCTGTTGAGCGCATCAGCCGGGATATCGGTGAACACCGAGGCCGCGTGCTCGCTCCAGGCCATTGCGTCGGTGGCGATATCCCAGACAAAGGCGGCCTGGCCGAGCGATGCGAGGATGGTCGATGCTTGCGGGGGAGCCAGTGTCACGGTCGCCTCGTTTCGGGACATCGCCGGAAGTGATTCCCAGGTGGGTGCAAAGTGATTCCCTTGAGATCACAGGATAGGACCGATTCTGCCAATCACCCATTAATAATCCGGAAACCATGCCGGACGACGGCCGGGAACGGCGGCAGGCCCTTGCGCATAGATTTGGCGAGCCTCCAATCCCTCGGCAAGCCCATGAGCTCTTTGGCGCAGCCCTTAACCGGCCTCACGCGCCGGCTCCCGCCGGATTTGGCCCACCCCTTGCGAGAAGGCTGTGACGGGACCGCGACCGGTCCCGAAACGACACAGGCCAGCCGGGATCGATGGCGATGGATCACTATAAGATCGAACGGACCCAAGCGGTCATCCAGGAGCACGGCCTCACCGCCGAGGCCAATCCGCCTTGCGTCGCGCTGGTGCCGGTGACGGAGACGACACATTGGTCGAACCCGATCCGCCCGCTGCCCCGGCCCAACTCGAATTTCGTCACCCAGCTGATCGCGACCGTCGAGCAGGCGCCGCAGACCCGCACCCTGCGCCGCGCCACCGCCTCCGACGCCCGGGCGGCGTATACGGCCAACTGGCACAGCACTGGCGGCGCGGGCCTCAAGGCGCGGCAGATCGCTTAAGTTTTAAAGCCGGTGTCCCGGACGCGATGCGGCGCGAAGTGCCGCTTCGCAGAGCCGGGACCCAACCCACACGGATGGACCCCGGATCAGCAGCGCATCACGCCGAAGATGGCGTGCTGCGCAGCATCCGGGGAACGCACTCTCGCGCGGAGCGTGGCCCGAGGAGCGTCAGGCGTTGGTGCCGCCGTCGACGGTGAGATTGGCGCCGGTGATATAGGATGCCTGCGGGCTCGCGACGAAAGCGACCATCGCCGCGATATCGTCGACGCTGCCATACCGTTTCAGCGCGGTGGCTTCCTTCTGCGGCACGGCCCAATCGCCGGAGGCGGGATTGAGATCGGTGTCGATCGGACCGGGCTGGACATTGTTGACGGTGATGCCACGGCCGCCCACTTCGCGCGACAAGCCTTGCGTAAACATGCGTATCGCGCCCTTGGTCGCGGAATAGGCCACCAACCCCGGCGTCATCATGCGCTCGCCGACGCAGGACCCGATGGTAATGATCCGCCCGCCATTATTCAGGTGCTTGAGCGCGGCCTGGGTGGTGATGAAGACGCCGCGCAGGTTGATGTCGATCACCTGATCAAGTTCTTCCAGCGTGGTTTCCTCGAATGGTTTCGGAATGGCCGTGCCGGCATTGTTGACGAGGATGTCGAGCTTGCCGAGAGAGGCGACTGCCTTGTCGACGGCAGCCTTGACGGCGGCGGGATCGGTCGCATCCGCCTTGATCGCGACCGCCTTGCCGCCGGCGCCTTCGATCGCCTTGACGGTCCTGGCGGCGGCCCCTCCGCGTCCCCCGGGCATACGTGATGGCGACGCGCGCACCGTTCGCCGCAAGACGCTTGGCGATCGCAGCCCCAATGCCGCGCGAGCCGCCGGTGACGAGGGCAACCTTGTTCTCGAGTTCGTTTGACATGTGAAAACTCCTTGTGAAGTTGCGGGTTCGGGATTTGTGCGAGTTAGATCTTGGAGCCGCCATCGACGCGCAGCGTGTCGCCGACGATCCAGCGCGCCTCGGCGGAGACGAGGAAGGCGACCGCGCCGCCGATGTCCTCCGGCTGGGCCATCCGCTTCAGCGCCTGCATGCCCGAGCGTGAATTCGCGTCCTGCGTCGGTCCTGGCGAAGCACGACATGTCGGTCTCGACCACGCCCGGCGCGACGGCGTTGACGCGAATGCCGCGCGCCGCCGAGGATCGGACGCAAAGTGCCTGACCAGCGTGTCGATCGCGCCCTTGGTCGCGGCATAGGCCGACAGGCGCCGACCGCGGCATGGGCCGCCAGCGAGGACAGCGAGCACGATGCTGCTGCCCTCCTGCATGATCGGCAGCAATTGCTGCACCAGGAAGATACGGCGCGCGGACATTGACCGCGAACAGCGCGTCGAAATCCTCGATCAGTGGTCTCCTCGATCGCTGGCGGCTTCGCGACGCCGGCATTGGCGACCAGGATATCGAGCCGGTCGCCGACGACCTGGCGCGACCCTGCCGGCCAGCCTTGCGGGCCCTCCGGCTGCTGACAGATCGGCGCCGACCGTTTCGGCCCGGCCGCCGGCTTTGCGAATTTCGGCGGCGACGGCATCGGCTTCCCTGGCGCCGCTGGCATAGTGGACGAGTACCTGCGCGCCGCCCTCGGCGAGCGCCAGCGCGGAGGCGCGGCCGATGCCGCGCGAGGCGCCGGTGACGAGCGCGGTTTTTCCGCTGCGCGGTCGGTCATGTTCGTTATCCTTCTCATGCGAGGCCTGGGAGCCGCCGCTTCGGTCCAGCCGCCCGCGGTCGAGGAACCCTTCGAGACGCGATCGAGGAACAGCGTGGCGTGGGCCAGGATAGCTCGGATACTGATAAGGCGCGTGGCTGGAATCCGGGTAGATGATGAGCTGCGCGTTCGGCAGGTGCTGCTGCAGCGTGAAGCCGTTGATGGTGGGGATGATCAGGTCGTTGCTGCCATGCACCACCAGCGCCGGATGACGAATTCCGACCAGATAATCCACAACGCCGTCGATCTTCTCGTTCGACTTGATGATCGCCTGGTACTGGGCGGCGGCGGACGCCTCGTTGACCTCCGGACTGCGGTCCCGGCGGCGGTGCTTGCGTTCGAGGTACTTCGAGTCCGGCGGCGCGGCCGGCCGCATTGGGCGAGAAATGCGCGGCGATCCAGAGATGTTCGGGCGGATCATAAGCCGCGGAAAATATCTCCGCCGCTTTGCTGGCGGCGGTATCGGCGCCGCGCGGCCCGGTGCCCACCAGGATCAGCTTGCGCACCAGATCCGGCGCCTGCACGGCGATCTCCTGGGCGACCTTGCCGCCGATCGAATACCCAAGCACGTCGGTCTTGCTGATCCCGAGCGCCTTGATGAAGGCGATCGCGTCCGCTTGCCATGTCGGGGAATGTCTCGCGGCACCTTGCCCGAGCTCGCGCCGACGCCCGCATTGTCGAACAAGATCACTTCGCGGCGCTCGGCCAACCCGTCGGTCATCAGCCGGATCCCAATGGTCCATGGTGCCGCGAAAGTGAATGTTCATCACGATCGGCACGCCGTCGGTCTTGCCGAAGCGCCGATAGGCGAAGCGGATGCCGTTGGCTTCGACGAATTGCGTCGGCGCGGTGTCGTGGGTGTGAGTGGTCATGGCCAAACTCCGATTGTCCTGATGAAAGAGGAATGGCGTCAGCTCGCGGTCTTGCCGCCGTTGACGCGGATGATCTGCCCCGTGATGAAGGACGCGCGGGCGGACGCGAGGAAGGTGACGGCCTCGGCGATTTCTTCGGGCCTGGCGCCGCGCTTGAGCGGCACCGCGGCGTAGAACGCGGCCTTCTTGTCCGGCGAGCCGGTCAAGCGATCGAGCATCGCGGTGTCGGTCGGTCCCGGCGCGACCGCGTTGACGCGGACGCCGAAAGCCGCGGCTTCGAGCGCGGCCGATTTGGTCAGGCCTTCGACGGCATGCTTGCTCGCGGTATAGAGCGCGAGATTCGCAGCACCACGCTCGCCCATGGTCGAGGAGACATTGACGATGCTGCCTGAGCCCTGCGGCTGCATCACCCGCAATTCATGCTTCAGGCTGAGCAGCGTGCCCAGCACATTGGTCTCGAACATCGCGGCATAGCTGTCCGGCGTCTGTTCGGTCACGGGGCCCGGTTTGCCTTCGGTGCCGGCGTTGTTCACGGCGGCGTCGATCCGGCCGAAGCGCGCGACGGTCTGATCGACCAGGCGGCTTATATCGTCTTCGTGGCGGACATCGGCGGCGATGAAGGCGGCTTCGGTGCCGAGCCCGCGCAGCTCGGCCTCCAGAGCGCTGCCTTCCGCTTCGCGGCGACCGGAAACCACGACAATGTCGCCCTGGCGCGCGAAAGCCAGCGCGGTGGCGCGGCCGATGCCGGTCAGCGCGCCGGTCACGAGAACCACTGGTTTGGACATGGCAAGGCTCCTTGAACTCGCGCACAGGAGCCCGTCCCCTGCCACGTGGGCATGGATGGGTACCGAGCGCTCTTGTCGTGTTGGGCATAATCTGGTTTGCCCTGGCGCAACTGAAAAAGACTTTGTAAGTTGCCTTCCATACCCAGGAGGCATGGAATGGAGCTTCGCCATCTCCGCTATTTCGTCGCCGTCGCCGAGGAAGGCAGCCTGACGGTCGCCGCCGAAAAGCGGCTGCACACCGCGCAGCCTTCGCTGAGCCGCCAAATTCGCGATCTAGAATATGAAGTCGGCGTGCCGCTATTGACCCGCAGCGTCCATGGCGTGGCGCTCACGGCCGGGGGCCGGGCCTTTCTCGACCACGCCCGGTTGGCGTTGACGCAATCCGAGGCGGCGATCGAGGCCGCGCGCCGCGCCGCGCAGCCGGCCAAACAGGTCTTTGCGATGGGCTTTACCACCGGACAGGAAGTCGACTGGCTGCCGCGCGCCACCAGCCTGCTGCGCGGCGAACTCGCCAATATCGAGATCCGGGTTTCCAGCGATCATTCGGCGACGCTGGTCAACGAGCTCATGCAAGGCAAGCTCGACATCGCCATCGTCCGGGCGGAAAAAATCCCCGACATCGAAATCAGGGTGATCGCGCAGGAGCCGCTGGTTGCGATCCTGCCTAGCGACCACAGGCTCGCGCGCCTCAAGAGCGTCGACGTCAGGGATTTCGCCGGCGAGACCTATATCGGAATCTCGAAAGTGCCGCGCGTGCTGCGCGGTATCATCGCCGCCTATCTTGCGCGGCGGAAGATCGAGCTCACACCGTCATTCGAGATCGACAATTACGCGATGGCGGTTTCGCTGGTCGCATCCACCCGCGGCGTCGCGCTGCTGCCGGCGTCGGCGCGGCACTTCCTGCCCTGGTCAGTGGTCAGCCGTCCGCTCAAGGGCGAGGCGCCAACGATCGACGTCGCGGTCGGCTATCACAAGGCCAACAATTCGCCGATCCTGAAGACGTTTTTATCCCGGGTCGGCGACCTCGGCGCGGCGTGAGGCCGTCGCCTTCGTCAGCGCTTCGGCGTTTCCGGCGGGGTGACGCCATTGCCGGGCTGCAGATCGGGCGAGGCGACTTCCGGCGAGGATGCGGCGGGCGCGGGTTCGGCAGGCGAAGCCGCGGCGGGCCTGACCGCGGGTTGCGCGAGGCTTGGCGGCTGCGCGAGGCTTGGCTCGGGATGGTCGAGCAACACCGATTCAGCGATTGAGTGTGCCGCCGGCATCGCCGGAGGCGGCGCGGGCATCGGTGCGGGCGCGGGGATCGGCGCCGGATCGAATTGCGGCTCGGCCACGACAGGCGCGGCCGTTCTCGCGCTCTTGCGCGAGACAACGGGCGCCGCCGCGACAACCGTGCCGCGCCGCGCGCGCAACGCGATGCCGGTCAGGAAATCCACCAGCGACAGCAGCGTGAGCAGGAAAAAGGTCGAGGTTGCAAACTGCTTCCACAGTACGAATTCGGCGGCGGCCGCACCGGTCACGATCAGCGACAGCAGATGATCGGTGAGAAATTTCGCGCCGGGACGCGCGCCCTTGATGACCTCGAACATCAGCATCAAGGCGGCCAGCGCCAGCAGTATATCGCTCAGCGTCACCGGCCAGCCCGCGCCTGACACCAGCGGCACCGTCACGATGGTGTCGCCCAGCGACACACCGGGCATCAGGAAGGCGATGATGTTGTAGATCGCGAGCGGAATCAGAAGCAGCGGAAAACCGACCATGGCCTGTGGGCCTTCTTTTCGAGCGGGAGAGCAAGGCGTCCGCGAGCAAACCCCGGAACGGCCCAAACCCTGGACCATCCGGACGCGCCCGCAGGAACCGTCTTATCTTACTCGTTGGCCGAATTCAGGCAGGCGTTGAAATATCCCCGACGGCTTTCACGGCCTGACTCAAACTAGCAAAGTTGGGTAAGCTCGTCATGCCCGGGCTTGTCCCGGGCATCCACGTCTTACTTTCTCGGCCGGCCAAAGACATGGATGGCCGGGACATAGGCGAGCGAAGTGACGCCGTCCTTCAGACGGCTATGCCCGGCCATGACGAAAAATGAGCCGCTTTCCGGCCAGACGCTCAGGCGTCTTTCTTGGCCTTGAGGACCTGACGGCCCTTGTACATGCCGGTCTTCAGATCGAGGTGGTGGGGACGGCGCAATTCGCCGGAATCTTTGTCCTCGGCATAGGTCGGCTTCTTCAGGGCATCGGCCGAACGGCGCATGCCACGCCGCGACGGCGATGTTTTTCTTCTGGGAACGGCCATTTCGCAATCCTCTAGGGGTGTTGGCTGGGCATCTTCCCCTAAAAAGGGACGGCTCAGCGCCAAGCAGCGCGAACCGAAATGCCGATAAGGCCGCGCTTATAGAGGAGGAAAGCCGTTAAGGCTAGGGTCCCGGGCAGCCAAAATCGGCTCAAAATGACCGATTTTCATGCCAGCAATGCTGCAATCCGGCCGACTGCGCCCGGGCCGTATAGGTCCCGGCCAGCCGGCGCACCCCGGGGCCGGGATTGCGGGCGCTGCGCTTGACCGGATTGGGCAGGATCGCCGCCAACAGGGCCGCCTCGCGGGGCGAGAGATTGGCCGCCGAATGGCCGAAGGCATACTCCGCGCCGGCCTCGGCGCCAAACTGCCCGGTCGGCCCGAGTTCGGCGATATTCAGGTAGATTTCCAGGATTCGCTGCTTCGGCAGCACGAAATCGACCCACATCGCCAGCGGGATCTCCAGGCCCTTGCGGATCACGCTGCGCCCCGGCCACAAAAACAGGTTTTTGGTCACCTGCTGGGTGATGGTCGAGCCGCCACCGCTGGGCTCGCCGTCCTCCGCGTCGTCGATCGCGTCCTGCAGCGCGCTCCAGTCGACGCCGTGATGGCTGCAAAATCGGGAGTCTTCCGAGCCCACCACCGAACGCGGCAGCGACGGCGAGATCGCGGCAAAATCGATCCATTGCCGCGACACCGGCGCGCCGGTCAGTTTTCGCCAGGCCATCAGCGCCGAGACCGGATGGCCGGCGCGATAAAACGGCGCCAGCAGATAGGGCAGCAACAGGATTGCCAACAAAATCAGCAATAAATACCGGGCAATGCGCAAAATTGGATGTTTCTGGTTCGGCGCAATCCCCCGAGGATCGGGCCTTAAGTGACATCGCCATGATATTTCGCGGTTTTTTCCAGCGCTTTCAAGGCGCATCCGGCCTGGCCTACCGGAATTGACGTAGCCGATGCCATCAACGATTGTCCGGCCAAATCGAGCTGGAGCCGTTCTAGATGACCACCGTTACCGACTTTACCAGGCGCCTCGACCAATGCGCCGAAGATACCGAGGCCGTGCTGGCCCGCGTCTTGTCCGACACGCTGTTGCCTGACGAGATCGCGCGCCCGAAGCGGCTGATGGATGCGATGCGCTATTCGAGCCTCGGCGGCGGCAAGCGATTGCGGCCGTTTTTGGTGGTCGAGAGCTCGGCGGTGTTCGGCGTGCCGCGCGAGGCCGCGCTGCTGGCGGGCGCTGCGCTTGAATGCATCCACTGCTATTCGCTGATCCATGACGATCTGCCGGCGATGGACAACAGCGATCTGCGCCGCGGCCGGCCGACGCTGCACAAGAAGACCGACGACGCCACCGCGATCCTGGCCGGCGACGGGCTGTTGACGCTGGCGTTCGACATCATCACCCGCGACGAACTGCACAAGGACGCCACGGTGCGGCTAAAGTTGACCCGCGCGCTGGCGCGCGCCTCCGGCATCGGCGGCATGGTCGGTGGCCAGATGCTCGACCTCGCCGGCGAAGGCCGGTTCGGCGACCGCGAACCAGTCGACGTCGCGCGCCTGCAGCAGATGAAGACCGGCGCGCTGTTGCGCTATGGCTGCATCGCGGGTGCGATCCTCGGCCAGTCCTCTCCGAGCGAATATCAGGCGCTCGACGATTACGGCCGTGCGCTCGGTGAAGCGTTCCAGATCGCCGATGATCTGCTCGACGTCGAAGGTGACGCCGCAGCACTCGGCAAGCCGGCCGGTGCCGATGCGGCACTTGGCAAGACCACCTTCGTCACCCAGCTCGGCATCGCCGGCGCCAAGAAGCGCGTTAGCGACCTACTCGCCCGCGCCGACGCCGCGTTGTCGACGTTCGGGCCGAAGGGCGACGTGCTGCGCGCCGCCGCGCGCTTCGTCGCCGAACGCAAGAACTGAAGCGGCCGATGGCCGACCCGGAAACCGACGACGGCCTGGTTCGCTTCCGGAACATGGCAAGGCCGGTCCGCGTGGTTTATGCGCGGCCGCGCACCTTCGCTTCGGTGATTATCGGCATCGTCGCGTTCCTGCTGCTGCCGCCATCGCTGCGGCTCGTGACCCGCGCGCTGCTCGGCTGGGACATCTGCATCGGCGTGTATCTCTTGCTGGTCTACACCATGGTGCTGCGCAGCGGGCTGGCGCACATCAAGCGCAATGCAATCCGGCAGGACGACGGCCGCTTCCTGATCCTGCTGGTGACGGCATTGGGGGCCTTTGCCAGCATCGCCGCGATCGTGTTCGAACTCGGCGCCGCGCAGCACAGCGGGCCGGCGCTGACCTTGGCGACCGTGACCATCGCGCTGTCATGGGCCGCCGTGCACACCACCTTCGCGCTGCATTACGCGCATGAATTTTATCGCGGCGCCAAGCCCGGCGGGCTGCAGTTTCCGAGCGGCGACACCCGTGAAAACGCCGACTATTGGGACTTCGTGTATTTCTCGTTCGTGATCGGCATGACCGCGCAGGTCTCCGACGTCGGCATCACCGACAAGACCATCCGCCGCACCGCGACCGCACACGGCATCGTCTCGTTCATCTACAACACCGCGCTGGTCGCACTGATGGTCAACATCGCGGCGAGTGCGATTTGAAGGGTCGAATGATTGCGAGCGGGAGTGTGGCGCATCCTTCGAGACGGCGCTTACGCGCCTCCTCAGGATGAGGCCTCATGGTGAGGAGCCCGGCAACGCCGCGCGTCTCGAACCATGGCTAGAGCATCGTCGGTTCTGATAGAATCAGAACCGACGCTCTAATTTCTTGTTTTGACGCGTTTTCTTCACGCGAACCGGCATCCACTTCGCTCGAAAACGCTCTAAGCGACGAGGACTATATGCAATCCTCGTCCGGGCGGCGTTCGCGGGGACGACATCTTAGTTGCAAACCTGCACGTTGCCGCCGCCGCCTTCGATCGGGCCGCCTTGTGCGGTGGTTTTGTACTCGATGTGGCAGCCGCGGGCGACGGCATGGCAACCGCTCACGCCGCAGACGATCTGTCCTGAACCGGATTCCGGCCTGCGGATCGAGGCCCGGGGCGGCGGCGCGCCGTAGTCGGATGACGGTGGCTCCTGCATGGCGCGCTCATTGCGCGGCGCGGCGCGATAGTCGCGGCGATCCCGGTCACGCTCGCGCGCACGATCCGCTTCGCGCTCTCTGTTGCGGTCCGCTTCGCGCTCACGGTCTTTTTTTGCCGTCGGGGTCTTGCCGGAGCGCTTCTCGCATTCGTTGTCGTCGTTGACGAACGATCCTTCCGCGCAGACGATCTTGCTGCAGTGGTCGCCATCGGCCCTAAAACCATGGTCGCAGGCCGGCGGGCAGACCCGGCCGTCCTTGCGCTTGATGGCATCGAGCGTATCGAGGCTCGCGGTCTTGACGTCGAGTTTGGTTCCGGCGTTACGATTGAACGAACTCAGCGAGCGTTTCGTCGCCGCGTTCCAATCGCCGTCGACGGGACCGCTCAGGCAGCCGACGCGCTGCAGTTCGAGTTGGACCGATTTGCCGAGCTCGGCCTGCGGCGCGGATCCCGGCGTCAGCGCGGCGACATCCGTCTGATTGGGCTGGGTTTGCTTCGGCGGCGCGGGCGGCGGCGAATTCGCGGCCGGCGCCGCGGCAACAACCGTGGCATTGCTTGCGGCGGTCCTGCCGCCCGGCGTCGGCGCGGACGAAGCTTCCGCGGCGACCCGCTTGCGTTCGGCATCGGCGGCCTGGTCGAGCGCCACCTGTTTTGCCTTCTCGGCGGCGATCCGGGCGTCTTCCGCCGACTTTGCCTCCGCTTCGGCAGCTTTCAATTGCGGCGTGTTCTGTGCACTGCCGGCGGCCAGCCGCGCGCGCTCCTGTTCGGCGAGCCGTGCCTTTTCGGTCGCGACCACGCGCGCTTCCTCGGCCTCGACCTTGGCCAACTGGATCCGCGCCAGGTTGGCGTAGTAGCCGTCGGGGTGTTGGGTCAGGAAAGCATTCAGCGCGTCCTTGTTGCCGATCTGAACCGCCAGCTCATAGTCGCGGCGCGCCTCGACCTGCGGGTTGGGCGCCGGCTCCGCGGCAGGCGCCGCGGCCACCGGCTTGGCCGGCACCAGCGGCACGTCTTCGCCGCCGAGCGAACCATAGACGAACGGCTCTTGTCGGTTATTGGTGGTTTTCAGCACGTCGTCGCGGACGAATCCGAACGCCCGGCGCACGTCGAGGCCCGGCGTGGTCAGATGTTTCGACAGCGCGACGGTAAACGGGCTGTTCTTGTTGTCGCCGTCCAGCGCGGTCGAGCCCGCCTTGGCGGAATAGGCGATCAGGGTGTTGGGGCTGGTCGGTTCGACCTTGGCGAGGCCGCGCTCGATCGAACGCGAGACCAGCGTCCGTTTCATGCTCTTGGCGAACGGATTGTCGCGGCAGGCATCGAGGATCACCAGCCGCAATTGCCTGGCGGGTTCGATCGCCACCAGCACGCGGTCGAGCGAGAGGCCCTCGTCATAAACGTCGGCGTCGCGCTCCAGCTTGGCGTCCACCGGGATCAGATAGTTGTTGCCGTCGACCTCGAGGCCATGGCCGGCGTAGTAGATCAGCGCGATGTCGGCGTCGCGGGCGCGATCGGAAAAGTCGCGCAGCGCGCGGCGCATTTCCACGGCTGAAAGATCATGCCGGGAATCCACCACGTCGAAACCGGCATCCTTCAGGGTCGCCGATATCACCGCGCCGTCATTGACGGGATTGGGCAGCGTCGGGGCGTTTTGATAGGCGGCATTGCCGATCACCAGCGCGACGCGCTTGCCGGCCCAGGCTGGCTGGCACAGCAGCAGCAAAGCGGCGGCGAGCAAGGCCCGACAAAATCCCGGCAGTGCAGACAAATTGATCATGGCGCGTTTCCGCAAAGACAAAACTGTAGCACGGTGGGCAGGCTACCAAAAGCCAGCGGCCCCTGCTGTGGGATAAGTCACGATGACGGCCCGGATGGTTCACGGTGGCGCAGGGACACTCGGCCGGCAACCGCCGATTGGTGACCTCCATCACTTTCGCGCTTTGCCTTCAGTGCCTTTTGCGTCCAAGATCGGTTCCACAAAGCAAGAACAAACGGAGGAAGCCATGCGCGGCGTCGTCTTCACCGGCGATCGCGGGCTGGATCTGATCCAGTTCCCCGATCCGACCCCGGAAGCCCATGACGTGGTGATCGAGATGAAGGCGTCGGGGATGTGCGGCAGCGACCTGCACCAGTACCGCCGCCCCAAAGGCCAGACCCAGGCCAGCGGCATTCCGATGAAAGACGGGCCGACCATTGCCGGGCACGAACCCTGCGGCGTGGTGGTCGCGGTCGGCACCGCCGTCGACGCGAAGGAGGCGCGGGTCGGCCAGCGGGTGATGGTGCATCACTATACCGGCTGCACCCAGTGCAACCATTGCCGCTCCGGCTGGCAGCAGCTGTGTCAGGAGGTGCCCGTAAAAGTCTACGGCAACAACGCCCATGGCGGCCACGCGCAATATCTGAAAGTCCCGGCCGACACGCTGGTGGCCCTGCCCGACGAATTATCGTTCAGCGCCGGTGCCGCGATCGCCTGCGGCTCCGGCACCGCCTACAGCGCGCTGCGCCGCATGAACTTGTCGGGAAACGACACCATCGCGATCTTCGGCCAAGGGCCGGTTGGGCTCGCCGCCACGCAATATGCCAAGGCGATGGGCGCCAAGGTGATCGCGCTCGACATCAGCCAGCAGCGGCTGGAGCGCGCCAAGGCGTTCGGCGCCGACGAGGTCGTCAATCCCGGCTCCAACGATCCGGTGGCCGCGATCAAGGAACTGACCAAGGGACGCTACGCCGATTTGACGCTCGACACCTCGAGCAATCCGGATGCGCGGGTCAACGCGATCCGCAGCACCAAGGTGTGGGGCACGATGTGCTTTGTCGGCGAAGGCGGCGACGTCCATATCGATGTCAGCCCGCTTCTGCTGCGACGCCAACTGACGCTGGTGGCGTCGTGGACGTTTTCCAATATCATCCAGGCCGATTGCGCGCGGTTTTCCGTGGAGCGCGGCGTCGACGTCGATCGGCTGTTCACCCATCGCTGGAGCATCGACCAGGCCGACGAGGCTTATAAATTGTTCGACAAACAGGTCGATGGCAAAGGCGTGTTCTTGATGTAGGGATAACCGTCATTCCGGGACATGCCTCTTGGCATGGGCTCGGAATCCATACTCCCTGTATTCGTGTTCAACATGCAACTTCGTCACTGCAAAACTTCGGCGCAGGGGTTATGGATTCCGGGCCTGCGCCAAGTGGCGCATCCCGGAATGACAATAGAGAGGGGTAAATTCATGAGTGCAGACCGTTCCAGCGTCGAGGCCGTGGTGAAAAACTATTTCGACGCGCTTTACGAAGGTGATGCCGACAAGATGGGCACGGTCTTTCACCCTTCCGCGGACCTGCGCTGGGTCGAGAAGGGTGAATTGAAGGTGCTGACGGTTCCGGACTGGCTGGGCTGGATCCGAAAGCGCGCTTCGGCCAAAGCCGAGGGCAAGCCGCGCGAGGATTTCATCGTCACCATCGATCGCTCGGACGACAACACCGCCTTCATCAAGGTGCGCTGCCAGTTGCCGCCGCGCTATTTTACGGACTATCTGGTGGCGATGAAGCTCGCCGATGGCTGGCAGATCGTGTCGAAATCCTACCGCTACGATATGCGCGAATGAACCGGCGATCCGTCTGATCTTTCGTCGGTTGCTGCCATAATGCGGGCCAAGAAGACTGGCGAAGCTCCGTTCGCGGCATCCCGTCGCGATGGAACTCCGATGATTCTGAACCGACGAACGCTGCTGGCGGCGGCGGCCGGCCTCGCGATGCGGCCCGGCATCGCGCAGGAAGCCATTCCCGCGCTGACGGCCTATGAACGCGAGACCGGCGGGCGGGTCGGCCTGCATGCCGAAAATCTCGCGACCGGCGGCAAGATCGCCTGGCGCGCCGACGAGCGCTTTGTCATGTGCAGCACCTTCAAGGCCTCGCTGGCCGCCCTCGTGCTCTCGCGTGTCGACCGCGGCGAGGAACATCTCGAGGCGATGGTGCCGTTCGGGGAAAAGGACCTGCAATCCTACGGCCCCGTGGCCAGACAGCATCTTGCCAAGGGCGCGATGTCGGTGGCCGAGATGTGCGAGGGCGCGGTGGAACTCAGCGACAACACCTGCGCCAATCTGCTGCTGGCGCGGCTCGGCGGCCCGGCCGCGCTGACATCGTTCTGGCGCGCGACCGGCGACACCGTGTCACAGCTCGATCACTACGAGCCCGAACTCAATTTCTCGCCGCCCGGCGATCCCCATGACACCACCACGCCATCGGCCATGGCGGGCAACCTGCAACGTTTTGTGCTTGGCAAGGTGCTGTCGCCGGAATCGCGCGACCGTCTGACCGGCTGGATGATCGACTGCAAGACCGGCGGCAACCGGCTGCGCGCCGGCCTGCTGAAGGACTGGAAAATCGGCGACAAGACCGGCAACAACGGCAAGGACGCCTGCGGCGACATCGCCGTGGTATGGCCGAAGCCGGATGTTGCAATTGTGATCTGCGCCTACACCCAGGGCGGCGCGCCAACATCCGCGCAATTTGAAACGGTGTTTGCCGAAATCGGCCGGATGGTGGCGCAGCGGCTGGGGTGACTTTGATTGCGGCTCGTCATCGCAGCGAGTCTTCCTCCTTCCTCCTTCCTCCTTCCTCCTTCCTCCTTTCCCCTCTCCCCTTGTGGGAGAGGGTGGATCGACGCCGCGAAGCGGCGGCGAAGACGGGAGAGGGGTCTCTGATTCTCGTTCCGTGGCGCCCCTCTCCCGCCTCCGCTTCGCTTCGGCACCCTCTCCCACAGGGGGAGAGGGGAGCCATCGGCGCTAACATTTCAGACGCATCACGATCCGTTCCTCGGTGTGACTTGGATTTGCCTTCTCCATGCCATTGACCCCGCGCGGCTTCCGGGCGAATTGAAGGGACCAAGGATTTTTCCGGACAGTCTTTTCAAGGGCGTTGCGTGGAAGCCAGGTTCCAGATTTTTCTGATTTTGCTCGCGGTGCTGGCGGGCACCGCGCTGTTGGCCAAGCGGATCAATGTCGCGCCCGCGATCCTGCTGCTGCTGGCCGGCATTGCGCTGGCCTTCGTGCCGGGCGTGCCCTCGCTGGAATTGCCGCCGGAACTGGTGCTGCTTGTGGTGCTGCCGCCGCTGATCTATTCGGCCAGCGTCGCCATGAGCTGGCGCGAATTCAAATCCAATCTGCGGCCGATTATCCTGCTGGCGGTCGGCTGCGTGATCTTTTCGGCCTTCGCGGTCGCCGCCGCCACGCATTATCTGATCGGGCTGCCGTGGACTGTCGGCTTCGTGCTCGGCGCGATCGTGGCGCCGCCCGATGTGGTGGCGCCACTGGCGATCGCCCGCCGGCTCGGACTGCCGCGGCGCATTCTGATCGTGCTCGAAGGCGAGGGCCTCGCCAACGATGCCACCGCGCTGATCCTCTATCGCTTCGCGGTGGCGGCGATCACTACCGGGACGTTTTCGCTGTCAAAGGCGAGCGGCACGTTCGTCGCCATCGTCGCGCTCGAAGTGCTGTTCGGCGCGGCGATCGGCTGGCTTAGCCTGCGGGCACGGCACTGGGCGCGCGATCCGCAGGTCGAAATCACGCTGTCGCTGATCACGCCCTATGTCGCCTATTGGGTGCCGGAACATTTCGGCGGTTCCGGCGTGATCGCAACCGTGGCCTGCGGTCTCTACATGAGCTGGAACGGCCCGCTGCTGATCTCGGCCGCCACGCGGCTGCAGGGAATCTTTTTCTGGGATTTGGTGATCTATCTGATCGAAGGCCTGCTGTTCCTGCTGACCGGCTTCCAGATGCGATCGCTGTACGAAAACTCAAAGGCGTTTCCGCTTCATGACATCCTGTTCGCGACCGCGCTGGTCGCCGTGATCGTGATTGTCGCACGCTTCGCCTGGGTGTTTCCCGCGACCTACTTGCCGAGATTGAGCAAGCGGCTGCGCGAGCGCGACCCGTCGCCGCGATGGCAGACGGTATTCGTGATCTCGTTTACCGGCGTACGCGGCGCGGTTTCGCTGGCGGCGGCATTGGCGCTGCCGCTTTCATTGCCGGGCGGTGAGGCCTTTCCCTATCGCGACCTGATCCTGTTCGTCGCGTTCGGCGTCATCTTCATCACCCTGATCGGCCTCGGACTCGGCCTGGCGCCGGTGACGCGCTGGCTCGGCATTGCCCAGGCCGGGCGCGCCGAACATGTCGAGGAGCTGCAAGCCGAGATCGCGGCACGGCGCGAAGCGCTAGGTGCGGCGCTGCAATCGCTCGACGCCATCACCGACGACCGCGAATTGTCCGACGAGGTGATCAAGCTGTTGCGCGCGCGCCACGAGACGCGCGCCAACCAGTTGCCGGATTCCCTCGACCCAGAGGCCGACGACGTCTCGGCGGCCGGCATCGACCTGACCCGCGAATTGATCGCCAAGGAGCGCAAGTTCATCCACATCCTGCTGCGCGACGGCAAGATCACCGACGAAACAAGGCGGCGGATCGAACGCGACCTCGATCTCGAGGAAGCCAGCCTTGCGAATCGCGAGTATCGCACGACGCCGTTGTGAGGCGAGCGCTCCCTCGCCCCGCTCTTGCGGGGAGGGGTGAAGGCCAGCTTCACGCTCCGGGAGCGCCCTACTCCGCCGCGGCGTTCCGTCCGGGACGGCCGACATAGCCGTTGACGTCACCGAAGCGCTCGAGCATCACGGCCGGCAAATCCTTGGCCTTGTTGGTGACGCAGCCGCCGGAGCGCACGGCGTAGCGGTGCGGATGCGCCAGATGCGACGGCGGCGTGCCCTGCTGCAGCGCGCGGGCGGCCTCCATCACGGTTTTTCGGAAATGCAGGATGCCGAGATCGGTCGGGCCGAGATGCTCGCGGGTGCGATCGGCGATCGGGCCCTGGCTGTCCTGCACCGCCGCGTCCTGTTCCGACACCCCCTTGATGCCAGTGTAGCTTTTGGTCTTCTGCAGCTTGCGGTCGATCAGATAGTTGTTGGCCTTGTTGCGCAGCGGCATGTAGTTTTCGTCGACCTCCGAGATCACGCCGTTGCCGCTGTCATAGCCATCGCGCTCGGCTTGCGTCAGCGGCCGTTCCGGATTCCACACATAGGTGTAGATCCAGCAATTTCTGTCGGTCACCGGAATAAAACTCTGGCCGAAAATGTTTTCGCCGGGCATCGCGCTCGGCGCATAGGCGTGCACCGGCATCAGGAACTGGGCAATCCGCCAATAGATGTTGTCGCCGCCGGTGAGCCGGCCGCCCGCGATGGTCAGGCCGGCATCATGCGGATTGATCTTAATGACGGGACGCGGGTCCTCGGCGATCCAGCGCATCTGGTTGACATCCATCCGCGCGATCGGATTGACGAAATGCTTCTTGATGTCGAGGATCTCGTTCTCTTCCTTGTCGAACGACAGATGCGCGAAGGTGAAATGCGCGGTGTCGATCGAGCCTTCCAGCGCCTGCACCCAGTTGCAGTCCTGCCATTTCTTCGAGACGTAGCGGTGCGAGGCCGGCAGCAGCGCCATTTCGAGATCGGGCAGTTCGGGCACAGAATCCACAGGTCCCATATAGGCCCAGATCATGTCGCCCCATTCGCGCACCGGATAGGACTTTATCCGGATCAGGTCCTTGGCATTGAGGTCGGGGTACGAGGTCGGCATGTCGACGCAGCGGCCGTCGGTGTCGAATTTCCAGCCGTGATAGACGCAGCGGATGCCGCATTCCTCGTTGCGGCCGAGCCAGAGATTGGCGCCGCGATGCGCGCAATACTGGTCGATCACGCCGACCACGCCGCGCGAATCGCGGAACGCCAGCAATTCCTCGCCCATCACCGTGATCTTGACCGGCGGGCCGTCGGCCTCCGCCAATTCCTCCGACAGCAGCACCGGCAGCCAGAACCGGCGCAGCAAATCGCCCATCGGCGTACCGGCGTCGCTTTCGGTCAGGAATTGATTGTCTTCGGCGCGGAGCATGGCGGTCCTCCGGGTTATCTTTGCTTTTGCCCAAGATTGACGCAGGGCGCGGCGTCCGTCAACGCACGCCCTGGACATGACCGGGTTGTGGGAAATCGGCGAGATGCTAGTCTCACCGCAAAACCAGAAGATTAAGGGGAGGCTAAAATGAAGAACAATTTGATTTCACGCCGCAGCGTACTCGGCGGCACCGCCGCCGCCGGCCTGTTCGGCCTGACCGGGCCGCGAGCCTACGGCGCCGAGGTCAACTGGAAGAAATACGCCGGCACCACGCTGGAAGCCAATTTGGTCAAGGGCCCGCGCGGCGAACTCTTGCAGAAATACGCCGCCGAATTCACCGAGCTGACCGGCATCACCGTCGAATTGGAAATCATCCCGGAACAGCAGCAGCGGCAGAAGGCGGTGATCGAGCTCACCTCGGGCAAGCCGAGCTTCGACGTCATTCATTTGAGCTACCACGTGCAGAAGCGGCAGTTCGACCGCGCCGGCTGGCTCGCCGACATGACCGGCTTCATGAACGACCCGACCATGACCACGCCGGATCTCAAGGTTAGCGACTTCTCCGCCGGCGGACTGGCGTTCGCCCAGAACGACAAGGGCGAGATGCATTCGCTGCCCTGGTCGGTCGACTATTTTATTCTGTACTGGAACAAGGAAATCTTCGCCAAGAAGGGCGTTCCGCTGCCCAAAACCTTCGACGAAATGCTGGCCGCCGCGGAAAAACTCAACGATCCTGCGGCCGGCATCTACGGCTATACCGGGCGCGGCCTGCGCAACGCCAACATGGCGCTGTGGACCAATTTCTTCCTCAACTATGGCGGCGAGTTCCTCGACGACAAGGGCAACATCCTGACCGACGGCCCCGAGGCGATCGCGGCAACGACGTACTATCAAAAGCTGATGAAGTTCGCGCCTCCCGGCGTCGCCGGCTTCAACTGGATGGAATTGATGGCCTCGCTGACGCAAGGGCGCGCCGCGATGTGGATCGACGCCGACGGCTGGGCGCCGCCGATCGAAGACCCCAACGCCTCGCGCGTGGTCGGCAAGATCGGCTATGCCGTGGTGCCGGCCGGACCGAAGGGACAATATTCCTCGACCTATGGCGACGGCATCGGCATCTGCCAGGCCTCCACCAAGAAGGAAGCCGCCTACCTCTATTGCCAGTGGGCGGTGTCGAAGACCATGGGCGCGCGGCTGCTGCAAAGCGGCGGCGGGGTGCCGTTCCGCAACTCGATCCTGAACGACGAGACCGTGCGCAAGGGCGTCAAGACCCAGGAGTGGCTCGACTCGGTGGTGGCTTCCGCCAAGATCAGCAAGCTCGGCCTGCCCATCATCGTGCCGGTCGCCGAATTCCGCGACATCGTCGGTTCCGCGCTGACCGCGACCCTGTCGGGCGCCGATCCCGCCACCGAATTGAAGAAGGCCAACGATCAGTTCCGGCCGATCCTGGAGCGCAGCGAGAAAACGTGAGCGAGGCAACCGCGACCGCCCCGGTCACTTCGCGGTCGGATGCCGATCCGGGCGCAGGGGCCGGCTGGACACCGCCGTCCTACTGGCCGTTCATCGCGCCGGCACTGGTCGTGGTGCTCGGCGTCATCATCTTTCCATGGGTCTACACGATCTGGATGAGCCTGCATGAGTGGAAGGTCGGCTCGCCGACCGACCTTCGTCGGCCTCGCCAATTACATCCGGCTGCCGAGCGATACGCGTTTTGTCGAATCGATCGGGCATACCCTGGTGTACTCCGCGCTGTCGGTGGTGCTGCCGCTGATCTTCGGCACCTTCGCAGCCGTGGTGTTTCATATGAAATTCCCGATGCGCGGCTTTCTGCGCGGCCTCTTCATCATGCCGATGATGGCAACCCCGGTGGCGATCGCTTTGGTGTGGACCATGATGTTCCACCCGCAACTCGGCATTCTCAATTATCTGCTGTCGCTGGTCGGGATTCCGCCGCAGCTCTGGGTGTTTCATCCCGCGACCGTGATCCCCTCGCTGGTGCTGGTCGAGACCTGGCAATGGTCACCGCTGGTGATGCTGATCGTGCTCGGCGGGCTCGCCGCGATTCCCACCGAGCCATACGAGAGCGCGCAGATCGATGGCGCGACGCGCTGGCAGATTTTTCGCTACATCTCGCTGCCACTGGTGATGCCGTTTTTGTTCATCGCCGGCATGATCCGCGCGATCGACGCGCTGAAAAGTTTTGACATCATTTTTGCCATCACCCAGGGCGGGCCCGGCACCGCGTCGGAAACCATCAACCTCTATCTCTACAGCACCGCATTCGTCTATTACGACGTCGGCTATGCCTCGGCGATCGTGGTGGTGTTCTTTGCGCTGATCATCGTGCTGACCGGCGCGTTGCTGCAGCTGCGCCGGACCACGCACTGGAACGAGACCGGAGGCAGCGCATGAGCCCCTTGCGGCGGTTGCTCGGCCAGATCGGGCTCGGCTTTTCGGTGCTGGTGATCGTGTCGCCGGCGGTATTGTTCTTTCTCTGGATGCTGTCGCTGTCGGTCAAATTCGAGATCGACAACGCCTCCTATCCGCCGGTCTTCATCCCCGAGCATTTCAACTGGGGCAATTATGCCGCGGTGCTGTCGTCGAAGCGGTTCTCGACCTATTTCCTCAACAGCCTGATCGTCACGGGGGCCGCGACCGCGATCGCGCTTTTGGTCGGCGTGCCGGCGGGCTATGGCATGGCCCGGATGCGGGCGCAAAAATCCGCGGTCGTGATCCTGATCGCGCGCATCACGCCCGGCCTGTCGTATTTGATCCCGCTGTTCCTGCTGTTCCAGTGGCTCGGGCTGCTCGGCACGCTGTGGCCGCAGATCATCATCCATCTCGTGGTCACGGTGCCGATCGTGATCTGGATCATGATCGGCTATTTCGAGACCACGCCGATGGAGCTGGAAGAAAGCGCGCTGATCGACGGCGCCAGCCGCTGGCAGATCTTTCATTATGTCGCGCTGCCGATCGCCCGGCCGGGCATCGCGGTGGCGTTCATTCTCTCGGTGATCTTTTCCTGGAACAATTTTGTCTTCGGTATCGTGCTGGCCGGTCGCGAGACCCGCACGCTGCCGGTCGCGGTCTACAACATGATCTCGTTCGATCAACTAAGCTGGGGTCCACTCGCCGCCGCGGCGCTGATTGTCACGCTGCCGGTGCTGCTGCTGACCGTGTTCGCACAGAGGCAGATTGTTGCGGGTTTAACGGCGGGCGCCGTCAAGGGCGGTTAGCGGATTGGACTAAGTCGGCGACGCACGGGAGTCCGTTCCCCGGATGCGGCGCAGCACGCCGCCTTCGGCGTGATGCGCTGCTGATCCGGGGTCCACGCGCGCTGTGGCTGGGTCCCGGTTCTGCGGAGCAGCGCGGAAGAAGCGCTGCACCGCGCCCGGGACACGCATCCAAATTCGTCGGTGATTAAACCGGCCGCTCGCCCTTCACGGTCACCCGGGTGCCGGCGCGGGTGTGGGGCCAATAGTCCCACATCGCGCGGTGCTGGGCGCAGCGATTGTCCCAGAACGCGATGGCGTTTTCGCTCCAGCGGAAGCGGCACTGGAACAGCGGGTTTTCGCAGTGCTGGTAGAGATAGGCCAGCATCGCGTCGCTCTCGTCGCGGGGCACGCCGATGAGGAAACGGGTAAAACCGCGATTGACGTACAGCGCCTTCTTGCCCGTCACCGGATGGGTGCGCACCACAGGATGCTCGGCGCGCGGGTACTCCGGCCGGTCGGCGACGCCGTAATTGGCGTACAGCCCGCGATAGGTCGCCTCGCCGTCATGCAGCGCGGTGAGGCCGTCGAGATAGGCCTTCATCCGGTCCGATAGCGATTCATAGGCCGCGTACATGTTGGCGAACAGCGTGTCGCCGCCGCGCGGCGGGCATTGTTTGATGTAGAGGATCGAGCCCATCGGCGGCTCGACGTCGCAGGAAACATCCGTGTGCCAGCCCTCGCCATTGGCGCGTGGTGAATCCTTGTCGGCATAGATCTTCATCAAAGCGGGATCGTCGCCCTCATGGGGCGCGGCCGGATGGATATGCAGATCACCGAACTTGCGGCCGAAGGCGAGATGCTGCTGCGGCGTGATGTGCTGGTCGCGGAAGAAGATCACGAGATTTTCCGCCAGCGCGCGATGGATCTCGTCCATCTGGCGGTTGGACCTGGCGTCGTCGGACATCAGTTTGCCGATGTCGACGCCGGAAATCTCCGCCCCAATGATCGGCGTGAGCTTTTCGACGCCGATGGTCTCGTACGGCTCGGTGTCGCCGGCGGTGTGGCGATAGCGGGGGCCCTGCTTGCTGGACAGCGAGCTCATGTGCGTTCCTCCGATGTGTTTGTTACATCGTAGCAGCGGTGGGCGGGTTAGCGAAAGCGTAACCCGCCGCTCGCAGACGCAAAAAAGGCGGATTACGCTTCGCTAATCCGCCCTACGATTGCTTATTCCGCCGGCTCCGCCACGACCGGCTTTTTCGCAGCCGAGCCGTACTTCTGGTCGATATAGTCGATCACCAGCGCCTTGAAATCGGTCGCGATGGTCGGGCCGCGCAGGGTGCGGAACTTGTGGCCGTCGACAAACACGGGAGCTGCCGGGGTTTCGCCGGTGCCGGGCAAGGATATGCCGATATTGGCGTGCTTGGATTCTCCGGGGCCGTTGACGATGCAGCCCATCACGGCGACGTTGAGCTCCTCGACGCCGGGATATTTCGTCTTCCAGGCCGGCATCTCGTCACGGATAAAATCCTGGATCGAGCGCGCCAGTTCCTGGAACGTGGTCGAGGTGGTGCGGCCGCAGCCCGGGCATGCCGCGACCAGCGGCACGAAGGTGCGGAATCCCATGGTCTGCAGCAATTCCTGCGCGACCTGGACTTCCACGGTGCGGTCACCGCCGGGTTCGGGCGTCAGCGAAATCCGGATGGTGTCGCCGATGCCTTCCTGCAGCAGGATGCCGAGCGCGGCCGACGACGCCACGATGCCCTTGGAGCCCATGCCGGCTTCGGTGAGGCCGAGATGGATCGCGTAGTCCGAGCGGCGCGCCAGCTCCTGATAGACCGCGATCAGATCCTGCACGGCGGAAACCTTCGCCGACAGGATCATCTTGTTCTTGGGCATGCCGAGTTCTTGCGCCCGGGCCGCCGACAGCAGCGCCGACTGCACCATGGCTTCGCGCGTCACCGCGCGGGCATCGCGCGGATTGGCCGAGGCGATATTCTCGTCCATCAGTTTGGTCAGCAGTTCCTGGTCGAGCGAACCCCAGTTGGCGCCGATGCGGACCGGCTTGTTGTTCTTGTTGGCGATCTCGATGATGTCGGCGAACTGGGTATCGCGCTTGTTCTTGAAGCCGACATTGCCGGGATTGATGCGGTATTTATCCAGCGCCTCGGCGCAGGCCGGATAGTCGGCCAGCAGCTTGTGGCCGATATAATGGAAATCGCCAATCAAGGGCGTGGTGATGCCGCGCTTGCGCAGGCCGTCGCGGATATGCGGCACGGCGGCGGCGGCTTCCTCGCGGTCGACCGTGATGCGCACCAGTTCGGAGCCGGCGCGCGCCAGCGCTGCGACCTGGGCGATGGTGCCGTCGATATCGGCGGTATCGGTGTTGGTCATCGATTGCACGACAATCGGCGCGCCCCCGCCGACGG
The DNA here is from genome assembly GCA_963699465.1 of uncultured Alphaproteobacteria bacterium. GTDB lineage: Bacteria > Pseudomonadota > Alphaproteobacteria > Rhizobiales > Xanthobacteraceae > Bradyrhizobium. The sequence goes on along the minus strand of CAVOTZ010000016.1, from coordinate 63,705 downwards.
CGACGTTGCCGACCATAACCTGGGTGGTTTTATGCCGTGCGCTGGGGCCGGCGACGTCGTTATCGGATATCTTTTCGGGCTTGTTCATGGGCTCACAAATATCAGGTTTTGATGACATTCACCAAGGGCACGGCAAAGCTTAAGGACACATCATTAAGAGGCGAATTTTCCTCTTTTATTTCAATGCCTTAATCCATAGATGCGCCGGCCGCGTGCGCCGAGGCCGGCACGGTCCCGTCAACGCTATATTGGACGGGAATCGGCGATTTGAAAGGCCAGGGAGCGATCGAGGCCTGCCTTTTCAGCCGGGGTGACCCGCTCTAGCATCACCAATAACTGAACTCGTGTCCCGGACGCGATGCAGCGCGGAGCGCTGCTTCGCAGATCCGGGACCTACCCACGCGGGTGGACCCCGGATCAGCAGCGCACCGCCAAGTGGCGCTGCGCTGCATCCGGGGAACCCAAACAAGAACAGGGAGGCGACCATGTCCGGCGATCATGCGCTGATCAGCACAGCGGAACTCGCAGATCGGCTGGGCCGACCGACGCTGCGGCTGTTCGATTGCACCACCTATCTGGAACCGGCGCCCGCCGGCAGCAGCGAGCCCTACGATGCGGTGCCCGGGCGGCACACGTTCGAGGCCGGGCATATTCCCGGCGCGGATTTTCTCGACCTGCAGGGCGAGTTTTCCGATTCCGATTCAAAACTCCACTTCATGATGCCCGGCGTGGCGCAACTCGAAGCCGCGTTCGGCCGCCACGGCGTTTCGGCCAACAGCCAAGTGGTGCTCTACTCCATCGGCACCCCGATGTGGGCGACGCGGTTCTGGTGGATGTTGCAATCGCTCGGCTTTGAAAATGCCGCGGTGCTCGACGGCGGTCTTGACAAGTGGAAGCTTGAGGCCCGCGCCATCGAGACCGGTCCGGCGAAAGGTTTTAAGCCCGCGACCTTCACCGCCAAACCGCGAAACGGATATTTCGTCGGCAAGAACGACGTGCTGGCCTCCCGCGGCGAGCCCAACACTGTGGTGATCAATGCGCTCGGTCCGCAATTCCACAAGGGGCTGGAGCCGAGTCGCTACGGCCGGCCGGGACGGGTGCCCGGCAGCTGCAATTTGCCGGCGGCAACATTGCTCGATCCGCAGACCAAGGCGTTTGTCTCCCTGGCCGAGGCCGAAAAGAAATTCGCGAGCCAGGGCATCACCAGGGACAAGCGCGTGATCGCCTATTGCGGCGGCGGCATCTCGGCAACGGTCGATCTGTTCCTGCTGCATCGGCTCGGCTACCAGAACCTCACGCTCTACGACGGTTCGATGGGCGAGTGGGCCAGAGATGCGTCACTGCCGATCGAGACGGACTGACGCCTGCGAGCGATGCATTTTTCTCGCACGGCCGCGCGCTTGACTTGAGCGCCGCGCGGGCGTGTTCTGGGCGCGCTGCGACGCTCGATCGCACATCAAAAACACGGCTCAGTTTTCCCGGGAGGAAACGATGAAGAAGACGATCGTCACGATCGCGACCATGCTTGCAGGTCTTGCATTCACCACCGCCAGCGCCGCGCCTTTGCCGGAAGCCAAGCCGGAATCCGTCGGGTTTTCGCAAGCCGGCCTGAACCGGATGGACGATTTCTTCGCGCGCGAGATCGCCGCCAAGCGCGTGCCCGGCGCCGTGGTCGCCGTCGCCCGCGACGGCAAGCTGGTGCTCTACAAGGCTTACGGCCAACTCGACCCGGCCAAGGACACCAAGATGCCGCTGGACGCGATCTTCGCGCTGGCCTCGATGACCAAGCCGCAGGCGACCGTTGCCGGCCTGACCTTGATGGAGCAGGGGCGCCTGCCGCTGCAAGCCAAGGTGTCGGATTATTTCCCGGCCTTCGCCGACATGAAGGTCGGCGTGCCGCAGCCGGACGAAGCGTTGAAGCTCGAACCGCAGTCCTCCCCGATCCATATCCACGATCTGTACCGGCACACGTCGGGCCTGGTGTACGGCGGGCGGCCCGACAGCCCGAGCCTCGTGGCGCGGCAATGGCCGGACGGGACGGCGCCAGCCATCGAAGGCGACACGCAAGCGTTCATCGACCGCATCACCAAACTGCCGCTGATACATCAACCCTCCACCGAATTCGAATACGGCTTCTCGATCGACGTGGTCGGCGCACTGGTCGAAAAAGTCAGCGGCGAGCGGCTCGGCGATTATCTGGGAGCTCATGTCTGGAAGCCGCTCGGCATGAAGGACGCCACCTTCCATCCGACCGATGCGCAGCGGCCCCGCCTTGCAAGGCCTTTTCCCAACGATCCTCTGACCGGCAAGCCGCAGGCCATCAAGCTGTTGGACACGCCGACCAAGTTCGATTGCGGCGGGGCGTGCTCGTTCGCCACCGTCGGCGACTACATCCGCTTCGGCCAGATGCTGCTCAATGGCGGTGAACTCGACGGCCAGCGCATCCTCAGCCCGCAGACGGTACAGCTCATGACATCGAACCATCTCGGCCCCGAAATCAAGAACAACGTCCCCAACATCGAGCCCCATCTCGGCGGCTTCCGTTTCGGCCTCGGCGTCGCGGTTCGTGTCGATCAGGGCCTGGCGTCGGTGCCCGGCAATCCCGGCGAGTTCACCTGGAACGGCGCCTATGGCACGCAGTTCTTCTGCGATCCGAAGCAGCATCTGGTCGTGGTGGTCGGCACCGCGGCGCCAGGTGAAATTCGAAAGTATTACCGCGAGCAGGTGCAGGACATCGTCTACGGCGCGATGACGCGTTGAGCGGTCCGTAGGGCGGGTTAGCCAACGGGTCGCGCGAATGCGCGCCCGATGATAAACTCCGCGTAACCCGCCATTGCGGCGCCAACGACAAAGGCGGCGGATTACGCTTCGCTAATCCGCCCTACGAGTCAGCGAACCTGGAGTTCTGATGCGCAAAAAAGTCCTGATCGCCGGCGCCAGCGGCCTGGTCGGCTATGCGGCGATCCGGCATTTCGGCGGCAAGCCCGATTGCGACATCGTCGCGCTGTCGCGGCGGGCGCCCGACAATACGCATGGCGCGCGCTTCGTGCGCTGGACCTGACCGACGCTGCGGCCTGCGAGCGGTTTGCGGCGGATCAATCCGACGTGACGCATCTGGTCTATGCCGCGCTCCATGAACAGCCGGGACTGGTGGCCGGCTGGCGCGAGCGCGAGCAGATCGAAACCAACGATAAGATGCTGCGCAATTTGCTCGACCCGCTGGAGCGGCACGCCAAAAATCTACGCCATGTGACGCTGCTGCAGGGCACCAAGGCCTATGGCGTCCACGTCCGCCCGTTAAAAGTGCCGGCGCGGGAAAACCGCTCGGAAATGCACGAGCAGCCGAACTTTTACTGGAATCAGGAAAACCATTTGCGCGAATTGCAAAACGGCAAGGCGTGGAGCTGGTCGATCCTGCGCCCGGTGCTGATCGTCGGCTTTTCCACCGGCAGCGCCATGAACGTGATCCCGGCGCTCGGCGTCTATGCGGCGCTGCGCCGCGAATCCGGTCTCGATTTGCCCTTCCCCGGCGGCGCCCCACGGGTGGCGCAGGCGATCGACGCCGACCTTTTGGCGCGCGTCATCGGCTGGGCCGGCGAGTCGCAAAACGCCCGCAACGAGATTTTCAATGTCACCAATGGCGATGTGTTCGTCTGGGAAAACATCTGGCCGGCCATCGCAGGCTCGCTCGGCATGAAGCCTGGCGGGAACGTGCCGCTGTCGCTCGATCGCGAGATCCGCCCGCGCGAGGCGAAGTGGGAAGCGATCCGTACCAAATACGAGCTTCGCTCCGGAAATTTGCGCGACTTCGTCGGGCTGTCGTTCGAATATGCCGACTACACCATGGGCTTTGGCCGCAACGAGCCCGGCCCGCCGGCGATCGTCTCCACGATCAAACTGATGCAGGCCGGCTTCACCGAGGTGATCGATACCGAGGCGATGTTTTGCAAATTCTTCGCCGAATTCCAGGCGGCCAAGCTGTTGCCGCCGGTATAACTTCGTCCTACCTGACCTCGCAACGATCTTTCAGCAACCGCACATCATCAGAGGTCCATCATCTTGTCCAACCCCCACGATTTTCACAAACCGCAATCCTCCTACAGCAAGGAAGACCTGCTCAAGTCGGGCGAAGGCGGCTATTTCGGCCCGGGCAATGCGCAATTGCCGGCGCCGCCGATGCTGATGATGGACCGCATCACCGAGATCAGCCTCGACGGCGGCGAATTCGGCAAGGGCCATATCGTCGGCGAGCTGGACATCACGCCGGACCTCTGGTTTTTCGGTTGCCACTTTCCCGGCGATCCTGTGATGCCGGGATGCCTCGGCCTCGACGCGATGTGGCAGATGATCGGCTATTGGCTTGGCTGGTCGGGCTCACCGGGCAAGGGCCGCGCCGTCGGCGTTGGCGAAGTAAAGTTCAGAGGCGATATCAAGCCGGACGTCAAGCGCGTGCGCTATGTGGTCGACATGCGCCAGGTCCGGCGCGGCAAGCTGGCGCTCGGAATTGCGAACGGCCGCGTGTTCGCCGACGACACCTGCGTCTATCTCGCCAAAGACATGCGGGTCGGCCTGATCGCGCCCGCGACCTGAGATTTAGGCACAGATCGCGGGTGCGAGCCCGGAATCCATTACGCCGCGCGAACGATCGCCGGCACGGCGCCCTTGCCGCGCACTTCCGCCTCCTCGAAATCGGCGGCGGCAATCGCCCGGTCGAGCGCCGCGCGCAATTCCTTCGCCGTCTCCAGCGTCAGCTCGATCCCGGCGCGCGCGCCCGGCTCGAGGGCCGAGTTGATGAAGTCGAGCGTGATGACGTCGCCGAGATGGCGCATGGCGCGCGTGGTCATAGGCGACCACCGCGTGCGACAGCGGAAACCACTCGTCGCCGCGCTTGGCCATGCCTTCCGCGCGACGTGACCTCGATGATGGATGTGCACATGTCAGCGCCTCCTACTTCGCCAGATGCTTGCCGAAGAACGCGAACACCTTGCTCCAGCCATCCATCGCCTGCTCGGGCCGGTACAGCGGCCGGTGCCAGTAGAAGAAGCCGTGGCCGGCGCCGTCGTAGCGATGGAATTCGTGCGCCTTGCCGTGCTTCTTCAGCTCGGCCTCGTGCTGGTTGACCTGCTCCGGGCTCGGCGCGCGATCGTCGTTGCCGAACAGGCCGAGCAGCGGGCAGGAGAGATCCTTGGTCATGTCGATCGGCGCCACCGGCGTCTTGGCGTTGAGTTCCTCCTTGCCCATCACCACGCGGCCGCCCCACAGTTCGACGCAGGCATCGACATCCTTCTTCTGGCAGGCATAGATGAAGGCGTGGCGGCCGCCGGAACAGGAGCCGAACAGGCCGACCTTGCCGTTATTCTCCGGCTGCGCGCGCATCCACTTCACCGCGGCCTCGGTGTCGCCGACCATCTGGGAATCCGCGATGCCGCCGTCGGCGCGCACTTTTGCGGCGACGTCGTCCGGATTGCCGTCGCCGCGCCCCGCTCATAGAGGTTGGCGCAGATCGCCATAATACCGTGATGCGCGAAGCGGCGCGTCGATTTCGATGTAGAGCTCGCTCCAGCCCGGCAGATGGTGGATCAGCACGACGCCCGGAAACGGTCCCGGCCCGGACGGCTTGGCGGCGTAGGCCGTGATCGGCGTTCCCTTGTCGCCCTTGATCGTGACGTTCTCGCAGGTCATGCCTCGGTAAAACGACATCTTCTTTGCTCCCTGGTTTCTTGTTTCCCGAGGCGTCAGTCTTCGCTCGCGCTGCGGGACGATGGCGGCGCCAGTATTCGACAATCGCATGTCGGGCGCAACACACGACCGCGACTAAAGTGCATCGCGCCGGCCGCGCTGCGCAACCCGGCCATGCTTTCGCCGGACAGCGCTGTTTGCTATCGTTCTTGCGTTCCAGAAAGGACCCGGCGACGCCGGATCAAATAAAAATCACAGGGATGGATGATGCTCGGAAGACAGGTTTCACGTCGCTCGCTGCTCGCCGGCATCGCCGCCGCACCGTTCGTCCGCAGCGCCCGGGCGCAAGCCGCATGGCCGACCCGCCCGGTCTCGGTGATGGTGCCCTATCCGCCGGCCGGCGGCGCCGACACCACGGCGCGGATTCTCTATGCCAAGGTGGGCAACATGCTGGGCCAGCAATTCGTGATCGAAAATCGCGGCGGCGCCGGCGGCACCATCGGCGAAGCGCTGGTCGCCAAGGCTTCCCCCGACGGCTACTCCATCCTGCATGACGCGACCGCGTTCTCGGTCAATGGCGGGCTCTATTCCAGCCTGCCGTTCGATTACATCAGGGATTTCGATCCCGTCGCCCTGGTATCGCTGGTGCCGAATATCCTGGTGGTGACGCCGTCACTGCCGGTCAAGACGATGGCCGACGTCATCGCCTATGCCAGGGCGCAACCCGCTGGCATCGACATCGCGTCGTCCGGCAACGGCACCTTGCAGCATCTGTCGCTCGAACTGTTCCGCTTCATGACCGGGATCAAGGTCACCCACGTGCCCTACCGCGGCGGCGGCCCGGCGGTGAACGACGTCATCGCGGGCCAAATAAAATTCTACTTCGCCAACGGCTCGGCGGTGGTCGGCATGATCCAGAGCGGCCAGCTCAAGGCGATCGCGCATACCGGCAAGGGCCGGCTGAAAAGCCTGCCCGATATTCCGCCGATGTCGGACACGCTGCCCGGCTTCGAGGCCTTTGAGTGGAACGGCGTGTTCGTGCCGCACGGCACGCCGCAGGCGATCATCACCGCGCTCAACGGCGCCATCAACCAGGCGATCGTCTCACCCGAGGTCAAGGACCGCTTCGACAACCTCAATATCGAGAGCCGGCCCACCACGCCGGAAGAATTTCGCGCCTTCATCAACGACCAGATGGAGCGCTGGGGCAAGGTGGTGAAGGAAGCCAACATCAAGCTGGGCTAAGCGCGCCACGTTCCTCGACGGATTGGAGGAACTCTAGGGTGGGTTAGGCGATAGCCGTAACCCACCATTCACAAGGTTGACGCCGCGGCGGATTACGCTTCGCTAATCTGCCCTACTTCCGCACATATTTCTGCACCCGCCAATTCAGCGTGTCGGCGACGAACACCTCGTCGCGCGGGCTGACCGCGATGTAGTGCGCCTCGCCGTATTTGCCCGGAATCTTGCCGGTGCCCGCATCGGCCATGGCGCCGACCACCCTGCCGTTGAGGTCGAGCTTCATGATCTGGCCAGTATGGCCGTGTGCCAGCCAGATGTGCTGGTCGGCGCCCATGAACAGCCCGCACGGCGTGCCCGGCTGCTCCCACTCGCGGATGTAATTGCCGTCGGCGTCGAACACCTGGATGCGGGCGTTGTTGCGATCGGCGATGTAGAGCAGCCCTTGCGCGTCGAACACCAGCGAGTGCGGCAGGTTGAGCTGACCGGGACCGCTGCCCTTGCCACCCCAGCTCTTGATGAAGTTGCCGTCATGATCGAACTTCAACACCAGCGACTTGGCCTTGCCATGCCCCTGCAGCACGAAGATGTCGCCGCTCGGCCCGACCACGGCTTCGTTCGGTTCGTGCAGCAGCCGCAGATGCCCGAACGGATGCCACTCGCCGCTGTGGCCCTTGACGCCCAGCACCATTTGCAGGCGTCCGCCGGGATCGAACTTGTAAGCCAGGTTCGACGCCACGTCGGTGGCCCAGATATTGTCCTCTGCATCGATCCGCAGGCCGTGCGCCCGCTCGAACAACCCATCACCGAAGCCGCGGATAAAATTGCCGTCGGGATCGAATTCCATCACCGACATCGGCCCGCGGTGGATGACGAAGATGTTACCTTTGGAATTGAAGGCAATGCCCGAGGTGCCGCGAAAATTCATGCCGGGCGGCAGCTTGAACGATTCGGTAACAGCGACGTAGGGCAGCGCTGGAAATTCGGTTTGCATCACAAGCGCGTATCACACCCGGAAATCAGGAGTCCATCGGGAGAAGATGAGGAGGCACAACGAAGACGCCTGGAACGAGGAACCAGCCGCCGGCCGGCATCCCGTAAACAAATCCGTAAGATAACCCGCGCATTGCGACGAATTCCACGAGCCCTATTCGAACAGGTTTTCGGTAAAACGACCGGGAATGCCGAATGGAGAATGCCTGTGGCCATCGCGATGTTTGCGAACCGACGGAAAAGCGAGCGCCGCGCCTACAATGGCGGCGCCAAGATGCATTTTGGGGTTGGCTCGTTGCCACGCGACTGCACGATCATCGACGTGTCGGACGGCGGTGCGCGAATTCTCGCCGAAAATCTCGAGGTTCCCGCCGAATTCACCCTGATATTCACGACCGGCCAGTCACGCCGGTGCCGGCTGGCGTGGCGGATCGGTTGCGAATTCGGCGCCGAATTCATCGATGAGGGCGAACTGCATCCCCACCACAGGACAGCGCGGGCCGGCTAGAGCCTTTCGGTTCTGATAAAATCAGAACCGAAGGTCTAGATTCTTGTTTTGACGCGTTTTCTTCACGCGAACCGGTATCCACCCACGGATCAAGTCCGAGGGCATGCTTCGCTCGAAAACGCTATGGTAGCCCTCCTGGCGTCAAGCGTCGTTAATTCTTTCCCAACGCCCGCCCGAGCCCTTACACTCCCGGCTGTTCATCCGGGGATACGGGTTATGACCAGATTTGTAATGACGTTGTTGTGCTGGCTGCCGGCGCTGATGGTTGCCGCGCGGGCCGACAATCTGGCCATCGAGCCCGGGCAGTGGAAAGTAACCACCCACATCATGATGAACGGCGCCGCCATGCCGGCGCAGATAAAACTGCGCTGTCTGACGCCGGAGCAAGCCGGCGACGTCGCCAAAACCTTTGGCCCCGTCAGCGGCACCGTGAACTCGACCTGCGAGCCCGCGGAACCGGAGACGGCGGGACGAAACCTGAAATGGCACCTGCAGTGCAAGGGACAGCTGGATCTCGATGTGCTCGGCGACTTCAACTTCGATTCCGCCAGCCACTACACCGCGACCGTCAGCAGCCAAGGCGTGATGTCAGGTAAATTGATCAGCGACGTGAAAACCGAACTGGAAGGCGAGCGTATCGGGGAGTGTCAGCCATGAGCGCCGCGATGCAAATGCGAAGCTTTGGCCGCACCGGGATACAGCTCTCGGCGTTGGGTTTCGGCTGCGGCGCGGTGGGCGGAATCATGGTGCGTGGCGATCACGCCGACCAGGAGCGCACCGTCGCGCGCGCGCTTGCCGCCGGCGTCAATTATTTCGACACCGCGGTCCAATACGGCGATGGCGAATCGGAAACCAACCTGGGGCGCGTTCTGCAGGCGCTGAAGCCGACGGGCGCCATCGTCGGCACCAAGGTCCGGCTGCCGGAGCGGGATTTCGGCCGCATTGCCGAGGCGGTGGCGCAATCGCTGGAAGGCAGCCTGGCGCGGCTGCGGCGCGAGCGGGTCGACATCCTTCATCTGCACAATCCGATCACCGAACAAGGCGGGCAAGCGGCGTTGAGCGTCCGCCAGGTGCTCGACGATGTGGTGCCGGCGTTCGAGCGCCTGCGCCAGCAGGGCAAGATCCGCTTCCTCGGCATCACAGCGGTCGGCGACACCGCGGCGCTGCATCAGGTGCTCGATTCGCGCGCCTTCGACAGCGCGCAGATCGTCTACAACATGCTCAATCCGTCCGCCGCCGAGGCGCTGCCGCAAAACTATCCGGCACAGGATTACGGCCGGCTGTTCGACCGCACCAAGGCGGCCGGCGGCGGCGTCGTGGGTATCCGCGTGCTGGCCGGCGGCGCCTTGTCCGGCTCCGCCGAACGTCACCCGATCGCGAGCCCGCCGCCCGAGCCGATCGGCTCGGCCATGAACTACGATGCCGATATCGATCGCGCGCGCCGCCTGCTCCCGCTGGTCAAGGACGGCTTTGCCTCAAGCCTGACCGAGGCCGCGACACGGTTTGCGATCTCCCACCCGGCGATGGGCACGATTTTGGTGGGGATGGCGACGCCGCAGCAGTTCGAGGATGCGCTGGCCGCCGTGCAGAAAGGCCCGCTGCCGCAGGCCGCGCTCGACCGGCTATCGGAACTGCGGCGGACATTCTGCGGCGAGAAGCGCTGATCGGACGGTTTTCGGCCGAAATGAGTGTGCTATAATCGGCCCGTCATAGTCGGCCGGAGGCGGTAATGAACTGGAGACCTCGTTCGCGGACCATCGTGCTCGGCGGCATCGGCCTGATGGCCATGCTGGCGACGGGCATGCCGGTTCATGTGCAGGCCATGGACCTCACCGGTTCCAACGCCCCTCCCGCCAATTCCAACGCCGCCAATTCCAACTCTGCCGGCTTCAATCCGTATGATCCGCAATGGGCGCTTGCCGCGCCCTTTGGATTCAACGCCGCCGCCGGCATGACGCCCGGGATCGACCGTCAGGCGTTCACGACCAAATTCGGATCCGGCACGATCGGGTTGTTTGCCGCAACCAATACCCAGGACTATGGCGCGCGGGCGATCGGAAGCAGCGGCAATTTTTTTGATCCGCTGCCTTTCTCCAACCTCGCCCAGCCCGGCGCCTGGTTTTCCAGCCTCGGGGATTCGTCGTGGCGGTCGTCGTTTGCCGGCAGTTACAAATCGAACGCCAACAATGCGCTGCTCAACGGCCTCTACACGACGGCGAGTTTCGGCGTCACCAGTTTCAAGACGGGCCCGGCGGGACTGCCCGGCCTGACGAATTTCACTGCTGGCAATGATGCCACAGCCTTGACGGCGACCGCCGGCGTCGGCGTCCAGATCACGCCCCAACTCAGCATCGAGGGCAGTGTCGGCTTTACGCAAATGCAGGGTTCGAACTTCAGGTGACCGCACACCTGGCCTGCCTGGCTCCCCTCGACGAAACCATCACGATCGAGCAACTCACGCGCGATCCCTATCCGATCTACCGGCGCCTGCGCCGCGAAGCGCCGGTGTTGCGGGTCAAATCCGTCGGCCGCACCTTCCTCACCAAGGCGGCCGACACCAAATACGTCAAGGACAACCCGGCGCTGTTCAGCGCCGACGATCCGAACACGCCGATGAAACGGGCCTTTCTCGCGCACACGCTGATGCGCAAGGACCATGACGAGCACCGGGCCGAACGCATGGCGATGATGCCGGCGCTGATGCCGAAGACCATCGAATCCGATCTGGGCGCCGCTGTATGCGAAACTGGCGGCAGCATATCTTGACCGGCTGCCGCGCGGCGAGGTGGTCGATCTGTTTCCCGCTCTCGCGGGACCGCTTGCCGCGCGGATACTGGCACATGCGATGGGCGTTCCGGACGCCAGCGATGCAGGACATGCAGCGATGGTCGCAGACGCTGATCGACGGCGCCGGCAATTTCGGCTGGACGCCGGGGCCGTTCGAGGCGACCGACATCGCCAATGCCGAGATGGACCAATGCATCCGCGCCAATATCGCCCGCGTGCGCGCCGAGCCGGATTCCTCGGCGCTCTCCTTCATGGTGAACGCCAAGAACCCGATTCCGGAAAGCCAGATGATCGCCAATATCAAGATCGCGATCGGCGGCGGCATCAACGAGCCGCGCGACGCCCTGCTGACGGTGCTTTACGGCTTGCTGACCAATCCGGAACAGCTTGACGCCGTACGCGCGGGCGACAAATGGCGCTCCGCCTTCGAGGAAGGGGTGCGCTGGGTGGCGCCGATCCAGGCGAGTTCGCGGCTGGTGATGGAAGACACCGAGATTCGCGGCTGCTTCATCCCGAAGGGCGACACCGTGATGACGATCCAGGCCTCGGCCAACCGGGACGAGGAAGTCTTCGAGGATGGCGAGAATTACAACGGATTGCGCGAGCCCAATCCGCATCAGGCCTTTGGCAACGGGCCGCATCATTGCGCGGGTGCGCATCTGTCGCGGCGTACCGTGGGCGTCATCCTGCTGCCGATGTTGTTCGAGCGCTTCCCCGGGATGACCTTGCCCGATCCGGCCGGCGTGCGCTGGCACGGCTTCGGTTTCCGTGGCCCGCTCAATCTGCCGGTTCGCCTGCAATAGGACAGGCGCAGGCGATCAGAAGTGATAGTTCACGCCTACGGTGGCCGCGTGAATCTTGTCCTTCAGGTTGGACACGGTGACGGTCGTACCGTTCGTGGAGTCGACCAGCGTCGTGCCCGTGTCGCCAAAGTCGTAATAATTATACTCCAGGCTTGCCGACCAATGGGACGCAAAGGCCCACTCCACGCCGGCCCCCGCAGTCCAACCGGTTCGCGCCAGGGTACCGCGAGGGTCGGAGGGAATGCCCACAAAATTGACGAAGGCATCGTCGACCTTTTCATTGGTCCAAGCCGCGCCGCCCCTGACGAACAGCAGCCAATGATCGCTGAACGTGTGTCCTAGTCGGGCAGTGGCTGACGCAAGGTAGTCGTTGCGCACGGTAAATTGCGACGGGACCCTCGCGCCCGTGATAAAGCTTATGACGCTTGCCGCATGGGTGTTTTGCAGACTGGTCCAGGCTGCCCTACCTTCGGCACCGGCGACCCAGCCGGACGCGAACTGATAGTCGCAGCCGACTTGTCCGCCTCCCACAAAGCCGGCTGAGCTAAAGTCGAGCGGGACCCCTGACGTGCCGATCGTCGTGTCCTGGCTGATCACGCCACCCAAATTTCCGCCGATGTGGCAGCCGGTCCAGTTGTAGGTCATGACCGGCGGTGCGACTGCTTTGGTATACACCGGGGTCGATAGATCGGCGGCGGACGCCGCGGTTGTAAGTCCGGCAACCGAAAGCAATCCGGCCCCGACGACGGCAAAACGAAGCATTCGCAGTCCCCAACTCAACAAGCCCGTATGAACTTCTGGCACAAAGCTCTGGGGTGCGACAGATTGGCATATCCTCTGGGTTGTACTTTGTCGTGATGTGTTGCGAAAATATCGCACCCCCGACTACCGGCGCACCCACGGCAGCAGGCCGCGCGCTCAACCTCACGCCGGAACGTTGGGATCCGGCACGACCTTGGTCTCGGGCTTGTTCACCAGATAGAGCCCGGCGATCACCAATAGCGCCGCGGCGCCGAACGCCAGCGACAGCCTGTCGTGCATGATGAAATAGCTCGCGACCACGCCAAACAGCGGCGTGATGAAGGTGAAGGCCGACAATTTGCTGGCGGAATAGGTTTTCACCAGCGCGAACCACAACAGGAACGTCAGTCCGACCACCCAGAATGCCTGATAGGCCAACAACGACAGCGCCAATGGGCCGGGCACGTGCGTCAGCGTCTCGCCGGAAATCCACGCAGCAATAGCGAGGATCGGAATCGAGGTGGCGACCTGATAGCCCAGCGCCTTCTCGGGCGCGACCTTGAGAAGCGTGGTTGCCTTGACGATCAGTGTCGTTGCCGCCCATAGCGCGCCGCCGCCGACGATCATGAGATCGCCCAGCAACACCCTGGCATCGACATCGGCCTGCGGCACGCCGATCGCCAGCGCCACGCCGGCAAAACTGAGACCAAGCCCGCCCCATTGCGAGGCGCGCAACCGCTCGCCGAGAAACTGGTAGGAGCCGAGCGCCACGAAAAACGGCGCGGTGTAGAGAAACACCACCGCCCGCAGCGCCGACGTCAGCAGCAGGCCGCGATAGATCAGCACGAATTCAAGGCCGAACAGCAGTCCCGCGAACAGGCCGGGGACCAGCGAGTTGTCGCGCTGAAACAATTTTACGCCGCGCAGCCAGGCGATCAAGAGCAGCACCGGCAGCGCGCCCGCGGAACGGATGGTGGCCTGCAGCATCGGCGGCACATCCGGCAATACCAGCTTGACCGCGATCTGGTTGAAACCCCAGCTCAGGCACAACATCAGCATCATCGCAACCGCGCCCGCGCTGAGCGAACGCTCGGCCGAAGAAGCCACTTGATTGGAAGACATCTATCCCCGTGTCCGGCTTGACGCCGTGTTGCTTGTTGACCCAGTCACGCGGCGTGTCTCACGCGCTTTGGCAGTGCGCGCAGGTGCCGGTGATCTCGACCACCGATAATTTCGGCGCAAAGCCGCTGGCGCGCGCCGCGGCGTTGAGGCTCTGCGCGACGGGGGCGGCCGGAATCTCGCCGACCGAGCCGCATTTCTCGCAGATCAGGAACGCCACCATGGCGGCGGCGTCATGGTCGTGCGCGCAGGCCAGATAGGCATTGCGGCTTTCGATGCGATGGACGAGGCCGTTGTCCATCAGGAACTCGAGCGCACGATACACCGTGATCGGGGCCGGCCGCGGCATCGATTTGGCCAGTTCGTCGATCACCTCATAGGCTCCGAGCGGCCGGTGGCTGGACAACAGCGCCTGCAGCACCTGACGCCGGATCGGCGTGAATTTCTGCGCCCGCCGCTCGCAGACCTTTTCGGCATGCAGGATCGCGTCCGCGGCGCAGCGGTCGTGGTCATGGCCCGGGGCCGGAAAGGCAGGTCTGGCGGCTGTCATGCCACCCAGATGTAGCATTTCGGCGGCCAATCCCAAATCCCGCACCGACGTTTTCCCAGCTCCATCCCGGTAACTCCTTGCGATTCCTCGATACGAGCCATGTGCTTGGGGCGGGGCAGCCTTCCATTAACCCGCCATGATTAATTCATAAGCTAGCTTATTATATCCGAAGCTTACGGAGATCGAATCCCTGATGGCCCGCGGTTCCGTGGACATGAACTTCCTGTTTACGCTTGGCGAATTGCAGCGCCTGGTGCGGCTTTATGCCGACAAGCAGGGCGCGCGCTACGGCATCACCCGCGCGCAATGGGCGGTGCTGGCCAAGGTGGAACGCAGCGAAGGCCTGAAGCAGACGGAACTGGCCGAACTGATGGAAATGCAGCCGATCACGCTGACCCGGCTGATCGACAAGCTGTGCGACAATGGCTGGATCGAACGCCGCGGCGACGACACCGACCGCCGCGTCAACCGGCTCTATTTGCGCAAGGCCGCCCGTCCCCTGCTCGGCAAACTCGCTGGCCTGCGCTCCGAACTCACCGCGGCCGCGCTCGAAGGCATCAATCCGGCCGACGCGCATCGTCTGCTCGCCCAACTGGAAGCGATCAAGGAAAACGTCCGCAACGCGATCCAGAACCCGGCCGGCGAACCGACCAAGCAAGAACTTGCCAAGAAAGAGCAAAAGTATGGCTGATCCCGTCCTCAAATTCCCGCCCGAACAGAAGGGCAATCCGGCGAGCCCGCCCAAGAAGCTCGCCGCCGAACCGCGCCGCCGGCTGATGGCCGGCATGCGGCGCTATCGGCGCGTGCTGCTCTTGGTCGTGCTGCCGCTGGTCGCCGTGCTGGCCGGGATAATCTTCTATCTCAATGGCGGGCGCTATGTGACGACCGACGACGCCTATGTCGGCGCGCAGAAGGTGCTGATTACGCCTGATATCTCCGGCAAAGTCGAGAAGGTCGTCGTGAAGGAAGGTCAGCGCGTCCATAAGGGCGACGTGCTGTTCGAGATCGATCCGGTGCCGTTCCGCCTTGCCTTGCAGCAGGCCAGGGCCGCGGTCGATCAGTCGAAGACAACGTACAACAACCTGGTCGCCAACATCAAGATTTACGATCAGATGGCCGACCTGATGCAGCAGACCATCGACCTGAAGCAGAAGGACGTCGACCGCAAGTCGACCCTCGCCAAGAGCGCTTTCGGCTCGCAGCTCGACCTCGACAATTCCTCCGCCGCTTTGGTGACCGCGCGCGCCGAGTGGGCGTTCGTCCAGCAACAGCTCTCCAGCGCGAGAACACAGTTGCTCGGTAATGCCAATTTGCCGCTCGAGGAATTTCCGCCCTATTACCAGGCCACGGCCGCGCTCGGACAGGCCGAGCGCAATCTCGATCACACCGTGATGCGCGCACCGATGGACGGCATCGCGACCCAAGTCGATCAGATCCAGCTCGGCCGGTTTGTTATCGCCGGCGCGCCGGTGTTTTCCGTGATCGACACCGCGCAGCCATGGGTCGACGCCAATCTGAAGGAATCGGATTTCACCCATATCGCCATCGGGCAGCAGGTCGATATCGACGTCGACGCGTTTCCGGATCACCTATTCAAGGGCACCATCGGTTCGCTGAGCCCCGGCACCGGCGCGCAATTCGCGATCCTGCCGCCGCAGAACGCCACCGGCAACTTCGTCAAGGTGGTGCAGCGCGTGCCGGTGCGGATCTATTTCGACAGCAATGACCGCTGGGTGCAGAGGCTGAAGGCCGGCATGAGCGCCTACACCACCATCGATACCGGCCATCGCCGCTCGCTCGCCGCCCTGCTCGGCATGTCGCCGGCGGTGGCGAACCAGGACTGAGCGCGTGAGCACCGGGGCCGCCGCGCCGATCGCCGTTCCCGGCCTGCGCCGGAACATGGTGACGATCTGCGCGATGACCGCGACCATCATGCAGGCGCTGGACACCACCATCGCCAATGTCGCGCTGCCCTATATGCAAGGCACGCTGTCGGCCTCGCAGGACCAGATCAACTGGGTGCTGACTTCCTATATCTGCGCCGCCGCGATCATGACCGCGCCGGTCGGATGGATCGCCAACCGTTTTGGCCGCAAGCGCATCTTCATCGTGTGCTCGGGCGGCTTCACGATCGCTTCCGTGATGTGCGGATTGGCGCAGGACATCAACCAGATGGTGCTGTTCCGCCTGTTGCAGGGCGTGTTCGGCGCCGCGCTGGTGCCGCTGTCGCAGGCGGTGATGCTCGATTCCTACGCGCTGCATGAGCGCGCCAAGGCGATGTCGATCTGGGGCATGGGCGTGATGATGGGGCCGATCATGGGGCCGTCATTGGGCGCGTGGCTGACCGAGACCTATTCCTGGCACTGGGTGTTCTTCGTCAATTTGCCGTTCGGCATCTTCACCGTGCTCGGCCTGATGATCTTCATGGACGAGACCAAGAAGAACTTTGAATTGAAGTTCGACTGGTTCGGCTTCCTCGCGCTCTCGGTCGGCATCGGCTCGCTGCAGATCGCGCTCGATCGCGGCGAACAACTCGGCTGGCTGGAATCCAACGAAATCATCAGCGAGTTCATCGTCTCGGCTGTCGGCTTCTATTATTTCTTCGCCCATTCCTTCACCACCACAAAGCCGTTCATCCAGTTCGCGATCTTCAAGGACAGGAACTTCGTCTCCGGCTGCGTGTTCATGGCGGTGATGGGCCTCGTGCTGTATTCGACCATGGCGCTGTCCTCGCCCTATCTGCAGAACGTGATCGGCTATCCGATCATCACCGCGGGCGTGCTGCTGGCGAGCCGCGGCTGCGGCACCTTTGTCGCGATGATGCTGGTCGGCCGCATGATGCGCTACATCGAGGCGCGCACGCTGATCATAACCGGGCTGAGCCTGACCGGGCTTTCGCTGTTCTACATGACCGGCTGGACCGACCAGACCGCGGCGCCCGAGATCGTGACCATCTCGATCCTGCAGGGTTTTGGCTTCGGGCTGGTGTTCGTGCCGCTGAGCACGGTGGCGTTCCTGACGCTGCCCAACCAGTTGCGCACCGACGGCACCTCGATGCTGACCTTGATGCGCAACGTCGCGAGTTCGATCGGCATTTCCATCGTTATCGCGCAACTGACCGAAGGCGGCCGCCGCGACTACGCCATCCTGTCCGAGCACATCACCCCGTTCAACCATGCGATGCAGATGCCGAACGTCGCCGGCATGATCAACATGAATAGCGATCTGGGGCGCGGGCTGGCCGATGCCATGGTCGCCGTCCAGGCGCAGATCATCGCGTTCTCACAGGACTACCAGCTGGTGATGGTGTTCATCCTGGCCTCAATTCCGCTGGCGATCATGATCGGCTCGACCAAGGCCGCGTTGCGCAGCCAGGCCGCGCCGCCGGAACACGCTGTGATCGACTAGAGCCGTTCGGGTCATCTCGAATTGAGCCGAAACAGAACCGGGCTCTAGTGTGCCCGCGGTACGTCCGCCGGCAGACGAATCGAGCGATTTCGCCCTGCCCGAAACGCGTTACGCGGCCAGCGGCGATGTCAGCATCGCCTACCAGGTCATGGGCGACGGGCCGATCGACCTCATCCTGGTTCCCGGCATCGTTTCCCATATCGAATTCCAGCACGAGTTTCCCGGCTACACCGCGTTTTTGCGGCGGCTGGCGCAGCTTCGCCCGCGTCGTCACCTTCGACAAGCGGGGCCAGGGCCTGTCGGACCGCCTGTCCGGGGGCGCCGTCGCTGGAGCAGCGCATGGACGACGTCCGCGCCATCATGGACGAGATCGGCTCGCGGCAGGCCGTGCTGCTGGGATTTTCCGAAGGCTCGGCGATGAGCGCGTTGTTCGCCGCGACCTACCCGGAGCGGGTCTCGCACCTGGTGCTGTTCGGCGGCTTCGTGCGGTCCGTCCGCGCACCGAAGAGGTGGTCGCGCAGCGCGTCAAGCACTGGGGCACCGGATCGCTGATCAGGGGCCTGATGCCGGAACAGGCGTCGAAGACCCGGACGCGGTGGCGATGCTCGCGAAATTCGAGCGGCTGTCGGGCAGTCCCGGGGCCTATCGCGCGTTCGGCCTGCTGAACACGCTGATCGACGTGCGGCCGGTGCTGCCGAGCGATCCGGGTGCCGACCCTGGTGCAGCACCGCAGGACCGATGCGCTCGATCCCGATCGCCTACGGCCGCGACCTCGCCGAGCAGATCCCCGGCGCGAAATTCATCGAGTATCCGGACGGCGACCATGCGTTCTGGACCGGCGACAGCGAGGCGCTGGCCGGCGACATCGAGGAGTTCATCACCGGCCACCGCCATGACGCGACGGACGCGGCTCGAGCGGGTGCTGGCCACCGTGCTGTTCACCGACATCGTCGACTTCCACCGCGCAGCGCCGCAAGGATCGGCGACCAGGGCTGGCGCCGGCTGCTCGACAGCCACGACGCGACTGGCGAAACAGATGGTCGACAAGCATCGCGGCATCCTGGTCGAAGACCACCGGCGACGGCATCCTCGCCACCTTCGACGGACCGGGGCGCGCGGTGCGCTGCGCGCTCGCCTTCGAGACCGCATCGAAGCAGATTCGGGCTGCCGCTGCGCGCCGGGCTGCACACCGGCGAGATCGAGCTGCGCGGCCACGACGTCGGCGGCATCGCGGTGCATGCCGCGGCGCGGGTGATGTCGCAGGCCGGCCCCGGCGAGGTGCTGGTCTCGCGCGTGGTCACCGATCTCGTCGCCGGCGCCGGGCTGAAATTCGCCGACCGCGGCGCCCACGAACTCAAGGGCGTGCCGGGGCGCTGGGAGCTGTTCGCGGCGAGTCTGTAGCGGCAACGATGAAGCACCTGGATGATGTTTATCGAGGGCTCGATCCCGCTCCCGATCATGATCGGCTCGACCAAGGCCGCGCTGCGCAGCCGGGCCGCGCCAGCGGAACACGCGGTCATCGACTAACAGCGATTTGATCATTTTTGCTCTAGGCCGCGTTCGATGCGTCGTGCTCTGGTCAATCTTTCGTCGTCGCGAGAGCGTAACCGGATGCCAGTTCCGTCGAGCGCATCCGCAAGCCAACATAAAAGGTATGATAGTGAGCGAACTCAAACTTTCCGACAGCAGCTTCAGCCACGTCCTCGATATCTCGGCCGACCGTATCGACATCGCCGACTGGCTGTTCAACCTTCCGAACGACGAATACAAGCGCTGCTGCCCGCCGGACCACATTGCCGATTGGAACCACCTCGACCGATGATGGCAAGCGAATGTCGATCAACGTCGACAAATCGGCGAGACGCTGATCCAGCAGTATGTCGCCGAGATTGCCGAGAAACATCACTGCCGCATGGTTTCCACGTTGACGCGTTTTCTGCCAATGGACGCACCAGGGTTCAGATTATCTGGGACCTCGACGTAAAAACCGATCGAACACCAACCATTGCGAATATACCAACAGCGTGGTCGCGCATCCCACCGCCGAGTTCATGGATTTCATCAAGGAACACAAAATCTGGTTGACACGGCGGCGTCCGCTTCGCCAGGCCTCGGGCGGCGATCACAATCGGCGCGAGACGCCGTTGTTTGCTGAAAGCATGAAGCGTAAGGCGCTGGCGCGGCGGTAGCGGCGCCCTTTATCTCCATCATCGGCGTGCTTCCAAGGAGATGATATGGCTGCATCGAATTTCGCCAGCCCGCGCAACGCCGCGCGGGCCTTTACCCCGAAGCTGAGCGCGCTGGTCGAGGATCCCGCTCTTTCGGAAGAAGGTGTGGGAAGACCCGGACCTTTCCAAGCGCGACCGCAGCCTGGTCACGGTCGCGGCCTTGGTGGCGCTCGGAAAATCGCAGAAGAGTTCCGCCCACCTGCACCGTGCCATCGCCAATGGCGTCACGCCAACTGAATTGTCCGGCTGATCACGCATCTCGCTTCTACGCGAACCGGCTTCCCTCGCTCGAAAACGCTATAGGTCGCGGTGAGCCTGCAGCCACCGGGCCGGTCATAATAAATACCTTCGCGCCGGAACCAGCTTGGGCTTGCCAATGCGTCGGCTTGCGGGTTCATTTGAGGCGTACGGATCACTCTGGAAATCGAGGGAAAATCCCATGCCAGCCAGAATCCTCGGGATGATCGGCACCCAGATGGAGGGGGTCGCGGTTCACCTCATCAAGGGACAGATTTCGCGCGACTGGGTGGTGGATTTCACCCGCCTGCATGAGCAGTGGGGCTATGACGCCGTGCTGGTCGGATATTACGCCTCGGCCGCCGAGGGTTTTGGCATCGCGCTTTATGCCGCCGACCATACCGAACGGATAAAATTCCTGATCGCGCACCGGCCGGGCTCGGTGCTGCCCGCGCTCGCCGCGCGGCAGATCGCGACCTTCGACCAGCTGACGCAAGGCCGGCTGCTGCTGCACATCATCGCCGGCACCACCGACCAGGACCAGGCCAGCGAAGGCGACTTCCTGCCCAAGGTCGATCGCTACCGGCGCGGCGGCGAATATCTCGACGTGATCCACAAGATGTGGACCAGCGACAAGCCGTTCGATCATCGCGGCGAATTCTACCGGCTCGAAGGCGGCTACACCGACATCAAGCCGTTCCAGAAACCGCGGCCGCAACTGTTCTTCGGCGGCTCGTCTGAGGGCGCGGTGCAGATGGGGGCCGAGCATTGCGACGTGTTCGCGATCTTCGGCGAACCCCTGGCCGAGACAAGCGATCGCATCGACGATTTCCGCCGCCGCGCGGCAAAATTCGGCCGCGAGGCCGGCTTCAACATGTCGCTGCGTCCGATCATGGCGGCGACCGAGGGCGAGGCCTGGGACAAGGCGCATCGCCTGCTCGCCGATGTCGAAGGCAAGACCGGCCCGGCGCCAAAGCCCGGCAACCACTCCAGCGAGCGGCTGGTCGCCTATGCCGCGCGCGCTGACGTGCACGACGAACGGCTGTGGATGGGGATCGCACGCGCCACCGGCGCGCCGGGCAACACCTCATGCCTGGTCGGCACGCCGGAACAGGTCGCGGATGCCGTGCTCAGATATTACCGCCTCGGCATCCATTCGTTCCTGCTGCGCGGTTTTGAAAATCCGCACGACACCATCGCGATCGGACGCGACCTGATCCCGCTGATCAAAGCGGGTGCGATCGCGATCGACCGCGAAGTGCAGGCGGCGGAATAACCTCCCCGCGGCGACAATTATCGCTGTGAATCCCCGCGCAGTATCTTAAGCTCCCGTGATCAGAAAAGCCGATCACGGGAGGAAAAAAGATGGCGCGGACGGTGCTGGTCCTGAACGGACCCAATCTCAATATGCTGGGCGTTCGCGAGCCACATATCTACGGCAGGGATACGCTCGCCGATATCAAGCAGCGCTGCGTCGAGCGCGCCAAGGGCCACGGGCTGGATGTCGATTTCAAGCAGTCGAATTCCGAGGCGCAACTGATCGACTGGCTGCACGAGGCCCGCAACACGACAATCGGCGTGGTGATCAACCCCGCGGGGCTTTCGTTCCGGTCGATCCCCTTGCTCGACGCGCTGAAACTATACGATGGACCCAAGGTCGAGGTTCACATCAGCAACATCCACAAGCGCGACGAGATCTATCGGCACTCGCTGATGTCGCAGGCGGTCACCGGCGTGATCGCGGGCCTCGGCGCCCTGGGCTATGCGCTGGCGATCGACGGCATCGCCGCGGAGGCGCAGAAGTAGCGCGCCGCGGCAAGCGCTAGATATCGAAAAACACCGTCTCGTTGTCGCCCTGCAGCCGAATGTCGAGATGATAAACGGCGTTGCCGCCGCCGGCCTTGCGCGTTGCGATCAGGGTGGCGCGGCGGTCGGCCGGCACCAGCGCCAGCACCGGATCGGCGGCATTGCCGCCTTCGCCGTCGAAATAAATCCGCGTGTAAAGCTGCAGCAGCATGCCGCGCGCGAAGATCGCCAGCAACAGATGCGGCGCTTGCGGCTTGCCGTCGGGGTCGGGCACGCTGCCGGGCTTGATGGTGTCGAACGAATAGCCGCCGTTCGGATCGGTGCCGCAGCGCCCAAAACCCTTGAACGAAGAATTCTTCAGCGCGCGGCTATCCTGCGGATCGGAAAACCGTCCCTGCGCATCGGCCTGCCAGATCTCCAGCATGCAATCCGGAACAGGCGCGCCGTCGCCGTCGAACACCCGGCCTTCGACGCGGATGCGGTCGCCCGAGGTATCCGGCGTCACCAGATTGTTGGTGAAGGCATCGTTCCATTGGTACGCGCCGTTCGGCGTCAGTCCGTACTTGAAATATGGCCCGACGGTCTGCGACGGGGTCAGTCCCTTGTCCTGCACTTACTTGGTCTCCATCGGCGTCGCCTCGCGGCCGCGAAGCACAATGTTGAAGCGATAGCACAGCGCCCAGTCCGGCTTGGTGTTTTCGAGGTCGAACGACGACACCATGCGCAGCCGCGCCTTTTCGTCCGGCACCGAGTTGAAAATCGGATCGAACTCGAACAGCGGGTCGCCCGGGAAATACATCTGGGTCACCAGCCGCGAGACGAAGGAATGGCCGAAAACCGAAAAATGGATGTGCGCCGGCCGCCAGGCGTTGGGATGATTGCCCCAGGGATAGGCGCCGGGCTTGATGGTGATGAAGCGGTAATAGCCCTGCGCGTCCGACTGCGCGCGTCCGGCACCGGTAAAATTCGGATCGAGCGGCGCCGGGTGCTGGTCGACGACGTGGATGTAGCGGCCGCAGGCATTGGCCTGCCACAACTCGACCAGCACGTTCGGCACGCCGCGGCCGTCTTCGTCGAGCACATGGCCGTGCACGATAATGCGCTCGCCGAGCGGTTCGCCCTTGTGCTGGACAGTGAGGTCGTGATCGTTCTCGCGCACCGTCTCGTGGCCGTAGACCGGCCCGGTCAACTCGGTCAGCGTATGCCGCATCGGGATCAGCGGCTTTGAGGGCGAGCGCTTGACCGTGCTCTTGTAGGCCGGCGACAGCCGCGCCGGATGCGCGGCCAGGCTCGATAGGGGGTAGGAAAGCGTCATGGCGGATCCTGCTACTTGGTAGGCCTCATGGTGAGAAGGCGCGCGAGCGCCGTCTCGAACCATGAATTGCTTGTGGCCCATCCTTCGAGACGCGCTTCGCGCTCCTCAGGATGAGGTTGATCTCAATTCAACTTCTCGATCGCCATCGCGACGCCCTGGCCGACGCCGACGCACATTGTGGCAAGCGCGCGTTTTCCCCCGCGCTTCTCCATGCCGTGCACCGCCGTCAGCGCGAGCCGGGCGCCGCTCATGCCGAGCGGGTGGCCGAGCGCGATCGCGCCGCCGTGCGGGTTGACGAAGTCGGCATCGTCCTTGACGCCAAGCTGGCGCAAACAAGCAATACCCTGCGAGGCGAACGCTTCATTGAGCTCGATCAAATCGAAGTCGCTGATTTTCAAGCCCAACCGCTCCATCAGCTTGCGCGTTGCCGGCACCGGGCCGATGCCCATGATGCGCGGCGGCACCGCCGCCGAGGCAAGGCCGAGGATCCGCGCCCGCGGCGTCAGCCCGTGCTTCTTCACCGCGGCTTCGGAAGCCAGGATCATCGCGGCCGCGCCGTCATTGACGCCCGACGCATTGCCGGCGGTCACCGTGCCCGGATTGCGCACGATCGGCTTGAGCTTGGTCAGGCCTTCCAGCGTGGTTTCGGGACGCGGATGCTCGTCCTTGTCGACCGTCACAGGGCCCGCCTTGCCGCCGGGCACCGAGACCGGCGTGATCTCTTCGGCGAAATAGCCCGACGCGATGGCGGCGCCGGCGCGCTGCTGCGAGCGGATCGCGAACGCGTCCTGGTCGGCACGCGAGACCTGGAATTCCTCGGCGACGTTCTCGCCGGTCTCCGGCATCGCGTCGACGCCATATTGCGCCTTCATCAGCGGGTTGATGAAACGCCAGCCGATGGTGGTGTCATATATATCGGCCGAACGCGAAAACGCTTCCGGCGCCTTGCCCATCACGAACGGCGCCCGCGTCATCGATTCGACACCGCCGGCGATGGCAAAATCGATCTCGCCGGCGCGGATCGCGCGGCCCGCGGCGCCGACCGCATCCAACCCGGAGGCGCACAGCCGGTTCAGCGTCTGGCCCGGAACCGAGTCCGGCATGCCCGCCAGCAGCAGCGCCATCCGCGCCACATTGCGGTTGTCCTCGCCGGCCTGGTTGGCACAGCCGAAAAACACTTCATCGACCTGCGACCAGTCGAGATTGGGATGCCGCGCCATCAGGGCCTTGATCGGGGCGGCGCCCAGATCGTCGGCGCGCACCTTGGCCAGCGAACCGCCGAAGCGGCCGATCGGGGTGCGGACGGCATCACAAATAAATACATCACCCATTGAGTTTCTCCCTGAATGCCGCGTTTTCGCCAACCTGACGGCTCGAATGATGGCGAGTTTTAGGAGCGCGCTGGCGGCAGGTCAAATGTTCCTGATATGCCAGCGCCGCTTTCCCGCGAGGGCCGTCATGCCCTAAGCGACGGGGTGATCCACAGGGGTACCGGGAGGGTGGAAAACCCGGATCGAGGCGGCAAAGCAATAGGACCGGGCGGCGAAATTTTGTAGTTTGCGCCACCCATGACGATACCCATGCAATCGATCCCCCTGCCGCCAGAAGACCCCACATCGGCCAGCGATGCGCCTTCGCGCGTCACGCCGATGATGGAGCAGTACCTCGAGATCAAGGCCGGCCATCCCGGGCTGTTGCTGTTCTACCGGATGGGCGATTTCTACGAGTTGTTCTTTGAGGACGCCGAAATCGCCTCCAAAACGCTCGGCATCGTGCTGACCAAGCGCGGCAAGCACCAGGGCCAGGATATCCCGATGTGCGGCGTGCCGGTGGAGCGCTCCGAGGATTATCTGCACCGGCTGATTTCGGCCGGCCATCGCGTCGCGGTGTGCGAGCAGACCGAAAATCCGGCCGAGGCCCGCGCCCGAGGCAACAAGAGCGTGGTACGCCGCGGCGTGGTGCGGCTGGTCACCCCGGGCACGCTGACCGAAGACACGCTGCTCGACGCCCGCGCCAACAATTATCTGCTGGCGATCGCACGCGCGCGGGCGTCCGCCGGCGGCGACCGCATTGGCCTCGCCTGGATCGACATTTCGACCTCCGAATTCATGGTGACGGAATGCGCAACCGGGGAACTGGCGGCGACGCTGTCGCGCATCAACCCCAATGAAGTCATCGTCACCGACGCGCTCTTTGGCGACGCCGAACTCGGGCCGCTGTTGCGCGAATTGCCGGCGGTGACGCCGCTGACCCGGGATTATTTCGACAGCGCCACCGCCGAGCGGCGGCTGTGCGACTATTTCGCGGTCGCGACCATGGACGGCCTCGCGTCAATGTCGCGGCTGGAGGCGACCGCGGCCAGCGCCGCCGTCACCTATATCGACCGCACCCAGGTCGGAAAACGCCCGCCGCTGTCGCCGCCGACCCGCGAGGCCGCCGGCACCACCATGGCGATCGATCCCGCCACCCGCGCCAATCTCGAACTGACCCGCACGCTGTCGGGCGAGCGGCGCGGATCGCTGCTCGACGCGATCGACTGCACGGTGACCTCGGCCGGATCGCGGTTGCTGGCGCAGCGGCTGGCGGCGCCGCTGACCGACAGCGCCACCATCGCGCGGCGGCTCGATGCGATCAGTACATTCGTCACCGACACCCCGGCGCGCGACGACATCCGCGAGGTGCTGCGCACCGCGCCCGACATGTCGCGCGCGCTGGCGCGGCTGTCGGTCGGACGCGGCGGCCCGCGCGATCTCGCCGCGTTGCGCGACGGCCTCCTCGCCGCCGACCAGGCGCTGGCGCGATTGGCGCGGATCGAGACGCCGCCGCAGGATGTCGTTGCGATCATGGCCGCGTTGCGCCAGCCGTCGCGCGAGCTGGCGCGCGAGTTCGAACGCGCGCTGGCCGAACAATTGCCGCTGATCAAGCGCGACGGCGGCTTTGTCCGCGAAGGCTATGACGCAGCGCTGGACGAAACCCGCAACCTGCGCGACGCCTCGCGGCTCGTCGTCGCCGCGATGCAGGCGCGCTATGCCGATGACACCGGCATCAAAGGTTTAAAAATCCGCCACAACAACGTGCTCGGCTATTTCGTCGAGGTCACGGCGCAGCATGGCGACAAACTGATGACCGCGCCGCTGAATGCGACCTTCATCCATCGCCAGACGCTCGCCGGCCAGGTCCGCTTCACCACCTCCGAACTCGGCGAGATCGAGGCCCGCATCGCCAATGCCGGCGACCGCGCGCTAGGGCTGGAGCTGGACATCTTCGAACGGCTCAACGCGATGGTGACAGCGGCGAGCGACGATCTGCGCGCCGCGGCGCATGGCTTTGCGCTGCTCGACGTTGCGACCGCCCTGGCAAAGCTCGCGATCGACGACAATTACGTGCGGCCCGAGGTCGATGGCTCGCTCGGCTTTGCCATCGAGGGCGGCCGGCATCCGGTGGTCGAGCAGGCGCTGAGACGCGACGGCCAACCCTTCATTGCCAACGCCTGCGACCTCTCGCCGGGACCGCAACAGACCTCCGGCCAGATCTGGCTGATCACCGGCCCCAACATGGCGGGCAAATCGACCTTTTTGCGACAGAACGCGCTGATCGCGCTGATGGCGCAGATCGGCAGCTTCGTGCCGGCGGCCCGCGCCCGCATCGGCGTCGTCGACCGGCTGTTCTCGCGGGTCGGCGCGGCCGACGATCTGGCGCGCGGCCGCTCCACCTTCATGGTGGAGATGGTGGAGACCGCCGTGATCCTCAACCAGGCCAGCGAGCGCTCGCTGGTGATCCTGGATGAAATTGGCCGGGGTACGGCGACCTTCGACGGCCTGTCGATCGCATGGGCCGCGATCGAGCATCTGCATGAATCCAATCGTTGCCGCGCGCTGTTCGCGACGCATTATCATGAACTCACCGCGCTTTCCGCCAAACTGCCGCGGCTGTTCAACGCCACGGTGCGGGTCAAGGAATGGCAGGGCGACGTGGTGTTCCTGCACGAAGTGCTGCCGGGATCGGCCGACCGTTCCTATGGCATTCAGGTCGCCAAGCTCGCGGGCCTGCCCGCGCCTGTGATCGCGCGCGCCAAATCCGTACTCGCAAAGCTGGAAGCCCAGGACCGCGGCCAGACCGCGCGCGCACTGGCCGACGATCTGCCGCTGTTCGCCGTACCCTCGCGCGCCGCCGCCGAGCCCGCGCCGCCGAGCGAGGCGGAACTGCTGGTGGAAGCCGTCAAGGCGCTGCACCCCGACGAGATGTCGCCGCGCGAGGCGCTGGACGCGCTGTATGCGCTGAAGGGGAAGTTGCCGAAGAAGTGAAAGACCCTCATCCTGAGGAGGCGCGTTAGCGCCGTCTCGAAGGATGGCCGCATCTGTGGCCCATGGTTCGAGACGCGCGAAGACGCGCTCCTCAACATGAGGATTTACTTTGGCAATGCAACCCGCCTGCGTCCACCCCACCACAGCGCCAGATTCCAGCTCACGCAGGTCGCAAGCGCGAGGCTGAGCCCGACGGCCGAGCCGAACTGCAACACGGCGACATGAAGCACCGCGATCCCGGCGCCAAACCCGAGCAGGCCCCAGCCGGAGTTGGCGACCACCGCCGCGGTCGCCGGCCCGCCGATGCGCGGATGCAGGATCAGCATCATGCTGGAGAACACCACCGGAAACAGCGCGAGCATGCCGCTGATGCTGGGGCCGACCCAGCCCGACATCGTCACCACCGTCGCTACCAATGTCGCGACCAGCGATGCCCGCAGCGGAATGTCGTACCAGCGCCGCGTGATCAGCGGCATCTTGACGTGACGGAACCGGGCCAGCAGCGGAATACAAATTCCAAACGCGATCGCATTCACAGCCAGTCCGCCAACAAGCGACCAGTGGATCATCCGCACCACGACCGCCAGCGCGATCCAGACCGCGGCCGCGCAGACCCAGCTGAACAGCGCGCTGTGGCGCTGCGCCAGCAGCACATAGGTCAGGCCGAGGAAGATGGTGGCGGCATTGATCGGCAGGCTCGCCAGCGCGCCCTCGGCGATGAAGGCCGCGTCATGATCGAGCGCGAGGAAGACGTAGGACGGTCCGGCCGAAATCGGCAAGGTCGCGACCAGCGCGCCGATCACCGGCCCCGAGCGCTCGGTGATGATGGACGCTGACACCACGAACGCCGCCGTGATCGCCATTCGGAAGCCGAGCGTCAGGAGGAAGGTAAGGTCGAGGGACATGACGTCTCGGTAGGGTCGCGTGAGTCATTAGCTCCGTGCCTGCGGACCCCCACCCCCGACCCCTCCCCGCAAGGGGGAGGGGAGCAGGCGAGCGCCCGGCGGGGTAGATAACAAATCACATCGCTCAGATGGGCAACGCTGCATTTCGTTTGCGTTTGTTACGAAGCAGAGAGCCTTGGGAGCAGAGAGCCTTGGGAGCAGAGAGCCCTGGGAGCAGAGAGCCTTGGGAAACTTTTGCTCCCCTCCCCCTTGCGGGGAGGGGTCGGGGGTGGGGGTCTCCAAGTACTGAGCTTCGGTTGACGTGCTGCCTCAAGCGGCGACAACCTCACACCCTGTGCATCGAAACCGAGACCTTGGGGCCGTTCTTGATGGTCTGGTAGACCACGCAATAGCGCTCGGTGAGTTTCAGCAACAGGTCGAGCTTTTCCTGCGGCGCGTCGGTGCCGACCTCGAAGCGCAGGCGAATCTCGGCGAAGCCGACCGGGGCTTCCTTGTCGACCCCGAGTGTGCCGCGGAAATCGAGATCGCCCTCCGCGATCACGTCGCCGCTTTTCAGCGGAATTTCGATCGCGGTCGCGACCGATTTCAGGGTGACGCCGGCGCACGCCACCAGCGCCTCGAGCAACATGTCGCCGGAGCAAAGCTCGAGCCCGGAGCCGCCGGTGGCGGGATGCAGGCCGGCGACCGCGAGCGCGCGGCCGGTTTCGACCTTGCAGGCGATGCCTTCATTGTCGATCGAGCCCTTGGCCTTCAGCGTGATGACAGCCGACTTCGGATCGCTCTTGTAGCGGTCCTTGATCGGGGCCTGCGTGGCGCGGAGTGTGGCGGCGTCCATTTTGTTCTCCCGGAAGTTCTTTTGCGTCATCGGATGTAATGCGTTGCGACGCTGGT
This sequence comes from uncultured Alphaproteobacteria bacterium, assembly GCA_963699465.1. Taxonomy (GTDB): domain Bacteria; phylum Pseudomonadota; class Alphaproteobacteria; order Rhizobiales; family Xanthobacteraceae; genus Bradyrhizobium. The sequence continues at coordinate 34,192 of CAVOTZ010000016.1, read as the reverse complement.
GTCACCACCGAACGGGCGTCGGCCCACGCTACCGGACAGCCTTGAAAAACTGTTTTGGTTCAATATCTTAATACTTCGCCTTGAACGCGTGAACAGGCGATTTCAGAAACTCTGGCCGAGAATGAACCAAATCAGAAGCAACATGCCGCGACTGTCACTGCACAATGACCCGTGACAGCATCGGCCGCGTCCGTTATCCGGATAGAATGGACAGCGTCGTGACCGAGCCCCGCCCTATCGCGGATGATCGTTTCGATACCGCGCGGATCACCGCCGCGGTCGATGCGCTCGCGGAAAAACACGCCGGTCGCGAAGACACCTTTCGCGCCGCGATGGCGCAGCTGCTGAAGGCCGAGATGATCGAAGCCCGCGCAGTGGCGCAGGCGGTGCTGTTGAAGGATCGCCACGGCCGGCGCTGCGCCGAGCGGCTGTGTTTCGTGCAGGACGAGATCATCCGCATCCTGTTTGCCGCCGCCACCCGCCATCTCTATCACTCGCCGATCCCCTCCGGCGCCGAGCGCATGGCGGTGGTTGCCACCGGCGGCTATGGCCGCGGCCTGATGGCGCCGGAATCCGACATCGATCTGTTGTTCATCCTGCCCTACAAGCAGACCGCCTGGGGCGAACAGGTCGCCGAAGCGATCCTGTATTGCCTGTGGGACATGGGGCTGAAGGTCGGCCACGCCACCCGTTCGGTCGATGAATCGATCCGCCAGGCGCGCGGCGACATGACGATCCGCACCGCGATCCTGGAGACGCGCTTCCTCACCGGCGACCAGCCGCTCTACGACGAACTGGTCGAGCGCTTCGACAAGGAAGTGGTGCAAGGCACCGCCGCCGAATTCGTCACGGCAAAACTCGCCGAACGCGAGGAGCGCCATCGCCGCGCCGGGCAATCGCGCTATCTGGTCGAGCCCAACGTCAAGGACGGCAAAGGCGGCTTGCGCGACCTGCACACGCTGTTCTGGATCGCGAAATATGTCTACCGGGTGCGCGAGACCGACGAGCTGCTGGACCGCGGCGTGTTCGACGCGCAGGAGTACCGCACCTTCCGCCGCTGCTCGGATTTCCTCTGGTCGGTCCGCTGCAACATCCATTTCTTCTCGGGCCGCGCCGAAGAGCGGCTGTCGTTCGACCTGCAGCGCGAGATCGCGGTCCGGCTCGGCTACACCTCGCATCCGGGCATGCAGGACGTCGAACGCTTCATGAAGCACTATTTCCTGGTCGCCAAGGACGTCGGCGATCTGACCGCGATCCTGTGCGCCAAGCTGGAGGACCAGCAGGCCAAGCCCGCGCCGGTGCTGAGCCGCATGATGGCGCGGCTGCGGCCGAGCACGAAACGGCGCCGGGTGCCCGACAGCGACGATTTCATCATCGACAACAACCGCATCAACCTCGCGGCGCCCGATATCTTCAAGCACGACCCGGTCAATCTGATCCGGATCTTCCGGCTGGCGCAGAAAAACAATCTCGCGTTCCACCCCGACGCGATGCGCACCGTGACCCGCTCGCTGAAGCTGATCAACACCGCGCTTCGCGAAAATCCGGAAGCCAACCGGCTGTTCATGGAGATCCTGACCTCGAACGACGCCGAAGTGGTGCTGCGGCGCATGAACGAGACCGGCGTGCTCGGTCATTTCATCCGCGCCTTCGGCAAGATCGTGTCGATGATGCAGTTCAACATGTACCACCATTACACGGTGGACGAACATCTGTTGCGCTGCGTCGGCTATTTGCAGGACATCGAGCGCGGCGGCAACGATGAGTTCGTCGTCGCCAGCGACCTGATGCGCAAGATCCGTCCCGAGCACCGCGCGGTGATCTATATCACCACCCTGCTGCACGACATCGCCAAGGGCCGGCCCGAGGATCATTCGATCGCCGGCGCCAAGGTGGCGCGGCGGCTGTGCCCGCGGCTCGGCTTCAGCGCCGCCGACACCGAAACCATCGCGTGGCTGATCGAGCAGCATCTGACCATGTCCACGGTGGCGCAATCGCGCGACCTGTCGGACCACAAGACCATCGAGAACTTCGCCGCCGTGGTGCAATCGGTCGAGCAGATGAAGCTTTTGACCATCCTGACCACCGCCGATATCAGGGGCGTCGGTCCCGGGGTCTGGAACGGCTGGAAGGCGCAGCTGTTGCGCACGCTGTATTACGAAACCGAACCGGTGCTTACCGGCGGCTTCTCCGAGGTCAACCGCGCCCAGCGCATCGCGGTGGCGCAGGCCGAATTCCGCGCGGCATTCACCGAATGGCCGGAGCAGGAACTCAACGCCTATATCTCGCGGCACTATCCGGCGTACTGGCTCAAGGTCGAACTGCAGCGCAAGATCCGCCATGCCCGTTTCCTCAAGGCCAACGAGCAGGCCGGCAACAAGCTCGCGATCCATGTCGGTTTCGACGAGGCCCGCGGCGTCACCGAACTCACCATTCTGGCAATCGACCACCCCTGGCTGCTGTCGATCATCGCCGGCGCCTGCGCGTCGGCGGGCGCCAACATCGTCGATGCGCAGATCTACACCACCACCGATGGCCGCGCGCTCGACACCATCGCGATCACGCGGGAATACGACCGCGACGAGGACGAGGCGCGGCGCGCGACGCGGATCGGCGAGATGATCGAGGACGTGCTGGAAGGCAAATTGCGGCTGCCCGAAGTGGTGGCGCGGCGCGCCTCCGGCCGCGGCAAGGCCCGTCCGTTCGTGGTCGAACCGGAAGTCACCATCAACAATCAATGGTCGGATCGCTACACCGTGATCGAGGTGTCCGGCCTCGACCGCCCGGGCCTTTTGTATCAACTGACCACCGCGATCTCGAAGCTCAACCTCAACATCGCCTCCGCCCATGTCGCGACCTTCGGCGAGCGCGCCCGCGACGTGTTCTACGTCACCGACCTGCTTGGCGCGCAGATCAACGCGCCGACCCGGCAGGCCGCGATCAAGAGCGCGCTGATCCATCTCTTGGTCAACGACGACGTCGTCGCACAGCCCGCGGCCTGACCGGCGCAGCGGGCAACGGGGCAATGCAGCCGCCAGACGCAAAACTTCCCCGCCCTGTTCGCGCCGTGGTGTTCGACATGGACGGGCTAATCTTCAACACCGAGGACATCTATCGCGACGCGGTGATGGCCACGGCCGCCGATGCCAACCATGACGTTCCCTTGGCTTTCTATCTGTCCACGGTCGGTCTTACCGGCGCAGCCGCGCGGCTGGCATTCATCGAGCGCTACGGCGAGGGGTTCGATTACGACACCTTCTGGACCGCGGCGTCGAACCGGTTTGCCGAGATGGCCAAGTCGCAACTGCGGCTGAAGGCGGGCGTGGTCGAACTGCTCGACCTGCTCGACAGCATCACCTTGCCCCGCGCGATCTGCACCTCGTCACGTCATGAGGACGTCCGCAACAACCTTGCCGTCGGCGGGCTGGTTGGACGATTCCAGGCCGTCATCGCCCAAGGCGACTATAGCGGCAGCAAGCCGCATCCGGCGCCGTTCCTGACAGCCGCCGAGCGGCTGGGCGTCGCTCCGCAATCATGCCTGGCGCTGGAAGATTCCTATCACGGCGTTCGCTCCGCCGCCGGCGCCGGAATGATGACCATCATGGTGCCCGACCTGTTTCCGCCGACCGACGACATGAAGGAATTGTGCGTGGCCATCGCCCGGGACCTTCATGAGGTCTGCAGTCTGATCGCTGCCCAGCCGCGCGGATAAGCGGTGCTTGCCCTCGTGGCTTTCGGACATGAGCATTTTTCCATCATGTGGCGGGACCATCGCGCCCCCCAGATCGGAGGCGTGCTAACGTCCAAAGAGGATCGGGCTCAGGGGGGAACACAGCATGTCAGTAATCGCCAATATCGCGGTGGCGCTGGTGGCGGCACTTCATCTCTATTTCCTGGTGCTGGAGATGTTTCTCTGGACCAGGCCGCACGGCCTGAAGACGTTTCGCCACTCGGCGGAGAAAGCGGCCGACTCGGCGGTTCTGGCGGCCAATCAAGGGCTCTATAACGGCTTCCTCGCCGCCGGCCTGATCTGGGGTCTGCTCCAGCCCACCGCAGGCTTCGCATTCCAGATCAAGATTTTCTTCCTGCTCTGCATGATCGTGGCCGGCCTTTACGGCGCCGCGACCGTCAGCCGCAGCATACTTTGGGTGCAGGCCGCACCCGCCGCGATCGCGCTGATTCTGCTGTTATTGGCGTGAAAACGTTCACCTTTCCGCCACGCGCGTTCTTGCATTGCGGCATCCCTTCCGTCACACTCGGACCCAGCGACGGCGGCCGGCCGGATCTGTGTGCAGATCCCCGGCCAAGACCGTCGGCACAATCCCGAAATGTGAGGAAATCAGCACTATGAGGAACGGCCTTTTTCATCTGCTTACCGGAACGGCGGTTGCGATCGCACTGTCCGCGACGTCGGCCTACGCGCAGAAGAAATACGACAGCGGCGCCACCGATACCGAGATCAAGATCGGCCAGACCGTGCCGTTCAGCGGGCCGGCCTCGGCCTATGCGACCATCGGCAAGACCCAGGCAGCCTATTTCAAGATGATCAACGATCAGGGCGGCATCAACGGCCGCAAGATCAATCTGATCCAGTATGACGACGCCTACAGCCCGCCGAAGGCCGTCGAACAGGTCCGCAAGCTGGTCGAGGGCGACGAAGTGCTGCTGACCTTCCAGCTGGTCGGCACGCCGCCCAATGCCGCGGTCCAGAAATACCTCAATGCCAAGAAGGTGCCGCAACTGTTCGCCGCCACCGGCGCGTCGCGCTTTACCGACCCGAAGAATTTTCCCTGGACGATGGGGTTCAACCCCAACTACTTCGTCGAGGGCCGCATCTATGGCCAGTACATCATCAAGAATTATCCGAACGCCAAGGTCGGCGTGCTCTACCAGAACGACGACCTCGGCAAGGATTATCTGAACGGCATCAAGGCCGGCCTCGGCGACAAGGCGGGCTCGATGATCGTTACTGAAGCGTCCTACGAAGTCTCCGACCCGACCATCGATTTGCAGATCCTCAAGATCAAGGACGCCGGCGCGGACCTGTTCTTCTCCGCAACCACGCCGAAGCAGGCGGCGCAGGCGATCAAGAAGATCTCCGAGATCAACTGGCATCCGGTGCAAATCGTCGACATCAACGCCACCTCGGTCGGCGCGGTGATGAAGCCGGCCGGCCTCGAAGCATCCAAGGGCGTGATCAGCGTCAACTACGGCAAGGATCCGCTCGATCCAACCTGGAAGGACGACGCCGGCATGAAGCGTTATTTCGACTTCATGGCCAAGTATTATCCTGATGGCGACAAGGACTCCAACTTCAACACCTACGGCTACAGCACCGCGCAATTGCTGGTGCATGTGCTCAAGGAGTGCGGCGACGATCTGACCCGCGAGAACGTCATGAAGCAGGCGGCCAGCCTGAAGAATGTCGTGCTCGACATTGCGCTGCCGGGCATCGTCGCCAACACCACGGCGACCGATTACCGCGTCAACAAGCAGCTTCAGATGATGAAGTTCAACGGCGAGCGTTGGGAACTGTTCGGCCCGATCCTCGAAGACACCGGCGCGGCTGGCTGAACGTTCGCCTATCAGCAAAGCCTGGCCAATAGAACAATCGGCGGTCCCTCGGGGCCGCCGATTTGCATTGCGTGCTGGCCAGGGCATCATCGGTTCAGAACCGATGATGCCCTGGATTCTCGTTTTGACGCGTTTTCTTCACGCGAACCGGTATCCACTTCGCTCGAAAACGCTCTATCCCGGGATTTCGCCAAAAGTCTTGCCGATCGGCAGCACCGCGTGGCGGATCAGGCGTGAATCCTCGACCGCCGCTTGCCGATGCTTCACCGCTTCGCGGTAGACGGGGTCGCGGATCATCTCGGCGAATGCCGCGACGCTTGGATATTCGGCGATGAAGCAATGGTCCCAACGCTCTTGCTGCGGCCCGATCAGCATCAGTTCGAACCGCCCCTGCCAGACGATCCGGCCGCCCAGCCGGGTAAACACCGGGCCGCTTTCCCGGCCATAGGCCGCGTAGGCTTCCGCGCCGGTCGCCTGGCGGCCGTCGGGATAAGCGGCCATCGGCCGCAGCCGGACCAGATTCAGCATGTGAATCGGACCAGCACGGTCATTGGCCTTGAATTGCGCGAATACTTCCTTGGTCGGATCGATATGGCCCATGCTTGTGTCCTGTTTTGCGACATTGCGGCGCGCTTTTCGGTATGCTTACGGACGCCGAAGCGCCGGTCAAGCACGCCATTTCCAGCGTCTCCGCCGCACCTCCTAATCGGCGGTTAAGGTTCTGGTAACCGGCCCTTAAACTCCGAACGTTAGCGTGCGCCAAGTCGACGTGGGCCAAGTCGGCATGGGCGTTGTTGCGTATGGCGTGGGGACGGAAAAAAAGCGGCGGCCGCAAGGAGCCGCTGTTCGGGCTGGCCGCGGCGCTCGGCGACCTGCGCCTGTCGCCGCAGGACCGGATTCCCGGCGGCGAAAGCAAGCCAAAAAAAGCCGCCGCCAGGCGCAAGCCCGTTGAAGTCGAAGAAGACGATGTCGACGACGAGCCGCCGGTCGAGCGCAAGCCGCGCGCCAGCCGCAGCGGCAGCAAGCGAAGATCCAAGGCGCGAAGCGGCTCGCTGTTCTACCGGCTATTCTATTGGGGCGCGGTGCTGGGCCTGTGGGCCGTGATCGCGGGTGTCGGCGTGGTGGTCTATGTCGGCGCGCATCTGCCGCCGATCCAGGCCCTGGAAATTCCAAAACGGCCGCCGACCATCCAGATCACCGGCCTCGACGGCAGCGTGCTGGCGACGCGCGGGGAAATGGCCGGCGCCAATGTCGCGCTGAAGGATCTGCCGCCTTATCTGCCGAAAGCCTTCATCGCGATCGAGGACCGGCGGTTCTACTCGCATTACGGCGTCGACCCCTGGGGCATCCTGCGCGCGGCGGTGACCAACGTCCTGCATCGCGGCGTCTCGCAGGGCGGATCGACGCTAACGCAGCAGCTCGCGAAAAACCTGTTCCTGACCCAGGAGCGCACCCTGCAACGTAAATTGCAGGAGGCCGAACTGGCGTTCTGGCTCGAGCGCAAGCACAGCAAGGCCGAGATTCTCGAACTCTATCTCAACCGGGTCTATTTCGGCTCCGGCGCCTATGGCGTCGAGGCGGCGGCGCAACGCTATTTCGGCAAGTCGGCCAAGAACGTGACGCTGGCCGAAGCCGCGATGCTGGCCGGCCTGGTCAAGTCGCCGTCGCGGCTGGCGCCGAACCGCAATCCGGAAGGCGCGGAAAAGCGCGCCCAGATCGTGCTGGCGGCGATGGCGGACGCCAGTTTCATCACCGAAGCACAGGCGCAGGCCTCGATCGGTCATCCCTCCTACAATGTGAAAGCGGCCGGCGCCGGCACCGTCAATTACGTCGCCGACTGGATCGGCGAAGTGCTGGACGATCTGGTCGGCCAGATCGATCAGGACATCGTGGTCGAAACCTCGATCGACCCAAAACTGCAGAACATTGCCGAAGCCGCCGTGATCGACGAGCTGGCAGCAAAAAGCGTAAAATTCAATGTCAGTCAGGGCGCGCTGGTGGCGATGACCCCCGACGGCGCCGTGCGTGCCATGGTCGGCGGCCGGAACTATTCCGAGAGCCAGTACAACCGCGCGGTGACCGCCAAGCGGCAGCCCGGCTCGGCGTTCAAGCCGTTCGTCTATCTGACCGCGATCGAGGCCGGCATGACGCCGGACACGGTGCGGCAGGACGCGCCGATCAACGTCAAGGGCTGGAAGCCGGAGAATTTCGAGCATGAATATCTCGGCTCAGTGACGCTGACCCAGGCCTTGGCGATGTCGCTCAATACGGTCGCGGTGCGGGTCGGCATGGAAGTCGGCCCGGCCAACGTGGTGCGCACCGCGCACCGGCTCGGCATTTCGTCGAAGCTCGACGCCAATGCCTCGATCGCGCTCGGCACCTCGGAAGTGTCGCTCACCGAACTGGTCGGCGCCTATGTGCCATTTTCGAACGGGGGCCAGGGCATCTCGCCGCATGTCGTGCTGAAGATTCGCACCACCCAGGGCAAGTTGCTCTATGCCCGCCAGCCCGACCAGCTCGGCCAGGTGATCGACCCGCGCAATGTCGCGATGATGAACACCATGATGCAGGAAACGCTGCGCAGCGGCACCGCACGCAAGGCGGAGCTGCCGGGCTGGGTAGCCGCCGGCAAGACCGGCACCAGCCAGGATTTTCGCGACGCCTGGTTCATCGGCTACACCACCAATCTCGTGACCGGGGTCTGGCTCGGCAATGATGACAATACGCCGACGAAAAAGGCCGTTGGCGGCGGGCTGCCGGTCGAGATCTGGGCCCGCTTCATGCGTGCGGCGCATCAAGGCGTGCCGGTCGCCAGTCTGCCGACGTCGCAAGCCCCCGGCTTCTTCGCCACGATCGCGCAGGGACCGCAGGCCACCATTTCGCAGATCACCGCGCCCTCCGCGGCGCCCGCTTCCGCCTCGCTGGCGCCCTATCCGGCGCCCGGCCCGAACCGTCCGGCGCCGACGCGCGCCAATAATCCTTCGGCACGCCCGGAAGCCGCCGCGGGGCTGGACGGCTGGCTGATGCAGCGGCTGTTCGGAGGGCGATGACCGGCGTTCGCGGCTGGCGCGCAATGGCGTCGCCGCGGGGCGTTCAGCTAATCCGCGATCCCGTAACGATGCAGGTCGTTGCCGTGGGTGTCGAGCCAGGTCTTGGCGCGTTCGACCGACGGACAAATTCTGGCGACGACGCGCCAGAACCGCGCCGAGTGATTCATCTCGACCAGATGCGCCACTTCATGGGCGGCGAGATAGTCGAGCACAAAGGGTGGCGCGAGGATCAGCCGCCATGAGAACGACACCGATCCCGCCGATGTGCACGAACCCCAGCGGCTCGATTGATCGCGGATCGACACCCGCTTGACCCGGACGCCGAGTTCTTCGGCATAGGCCAGCGACGCCTTCTGCAGATCCTTGCGGGCCTCGCGCTTGATATAGTCGAGCACACGCCGCTCGGTATGTTCGGCGCCGCCGGCGACGCAGAGGATCTTCTCGCCGCTGTCACGGGTTTCGGTCCACACCGTGCCGCGCTCGCCGGCGCGATGCACGATCCGGTGCGGCACACCGCGCAACGGCACCAAGGTACCCGCGACAAACGGCGCGGCCTTCGGCAAACGGCCGAGGCGCGCGGCGATCCAGCCGCCATGCAGATGCGCAAAATCCTTGGCCTCCGCCAGCGTGCCGCGCGGCGGCATGGTCAGGATCGCTTCGCGGTCGGTCGGATGGATACGCAAGGTGTAGCGCCGCGCGCGCCGATGCCGGCGCAGGCGTATCGAGAAGACTTGCGAGCCGTGCTTGACCAAAAAAGTCGAAGGTTCGGCAGGCCGCCGATAAAGGAGCGCGCGAGTGGCCATATCTGAAAGTCCGGGGAGCAGCAGTTCGCCCGGATTCTGCCATATCCGCCGCCAGTGAAATCGCTCGGCGCAAAAACAAATCATTTGCCCAATATACAGGGGCTGACCGGGCAAACGCCCTCTACAGGAAGGGGTCGGAACAAAAATTTTGGACTAAAAAGACCCCTCCGGAGGCCCTCTAAGGACTGAGTTCACACTCATTCCTTCAAAGCCCGGTGAATCCGGATTTTCGAGGTTAATTCAGGGGGTTATAGCGCACCGCCGAATCAGGGGCCGGTCATCGCGATCGCGCCATTGCGCGATCGGAACAGATCAAAGCACGCGCTTATTCAGCAGCAGCGGCCAATGTTGGCTTCATATTGGCCGACGACACCATGAAATCGGAAATGCGCGGCACGATTTCCGATTTGAAGCGCGAACCGTTGAACACGCCGTAATGTCCGACGCCCTTCTGCACGTAATGCACCCGGCGATGATCGGGAATCGCGCTGCATAGTCCGTGCGTTGCCTCGGTTTGTCCGAGACCGGAGATATCGTCGTTCTCGCCTTCCACCGTCATCAGCGCAACGCGGCTGATCTTGGAGGGATCGACCGGCTTGCCGCGATGGGTCATCTCGCCCTTGGGCAGCGCGTGCTTGACGAAAACCAGATCGACGGTCTGCAGATAATACTCCGCGCTCAGATCCATCACCGCCAGATATTCGTCGTAGAAGTCGCGGTGCTTGTCGACCAGGTCGCCGTCGCCCTTCACCAGGTTCTTGAACAGGTTCTTGTGCGCGTCCGTGTGACGGTCGAGGTTCATGCTGATGAAGCCGCTCAGCTGCAGGAATCCCGGATAGACGTCGCGCATCACGCCCGGATGCGGAAACGGCACCTTGGTGATGACGTGGTTACGGAACCAGTCGATGCCGCGCTCGGCGGCCAGATTGTTCACCGCGGTCGGATTGCGGCGGGTATCGATCGGGCCGCCCATCAGCGTCATCGACAGCGGCACGAAGGGATCGCGCTCGGCTTCCATGATGGAAACCGCCGCCACCACCGGCACCGAAGGCTGGCACACCGCGATGATATGCATGTTGCCGCCCAGCACGTGCAGTATCTCGATCAGGTAATCGACGTAGTCCTCGAGGTCGAAGCGGCCCGCCGCCAGCGGCACCATCCGGGCATCGGACCAGTCGGTGATGTAGACCTCGTGGGTCGGCAGAAAAGCCTCGACCGTGCCGCGCAGCAACGTCGCGTAATGACCGGACATCGGCGCCACGATCAGCACGCGCGGCTGCGGGCTGCGCAGCGGCCGCGTCAGCTTGCGGTCGAAATACAACAAACGGCAAAACGGCTTTTCCCAGATGCTGCGGACTTCGACCGGCGTGCGGACGCCATTGACCTCGGTGGTGTCGAGACCCCATTCGGGCTTGCCGTAACGGCGCGTGGTGCGCTCGAACAATTCGCATCCCGCGGCAATCGATTTGCCGAACTCGGTGTGCGACCAGGGGTTCATCGGATTCTGGAACAGCAGCTTGGTCGCATCGGTCACGGCACGCGCCGGATTGAGCGAGGCCTGCCCCATCTCATACATCCAGTACATCGGCGTGGTCAGTGCCGGACTGCCTTCGGCCACCAGCGGCGGCGCTCCGCCAAATTCACCAATCGGCATTTAATGATGTCCCTTTCGCATCGCAGCATAGTGCCGAAAGCGTAATAATGCGTCAATGCACAGAACGGTATATCTACGGGCCGCAAACGGCGAATATCCCGTTAATTCATGGGATAAGTAAGCCTCATTCGCCGCCCTGCAACAGCGCGCCGTGGCGGCGGGCGCTGCGCAAAAGCGCAAGAAATATCGCAAATGACGCCAAAAACAGCACGACGTTGATGGCGAAGGCTTCGATCATCAGGTCGGCGCGAAACACATGATCGGTCAGCAGCGCCCGCATGCCCTCGAACACATAGGTCGGCGGCAGCGACCAGGCGGCATATTGCAGCCAATGCGGCAACACGGTCACCGGATAGTAAATGCAGGCCAGCGGCAGGATGCCGAACATCAACGTCCAGACGATGCTCTCGGCGCCGAGGCCGTTGCGCAGCACGAGGCCCGAGACGAAGATCCCGATCGACCAGCTGGTGAAGATCAGGTTGCAGAAGAAGGCGATCAGCGGCAGCCCGATGCTGTAAAAATTGAAGCCGAAGAAGAAGTACGCCAATAGCGTCATCGGGATCACGCCGATCGCGAGCCGCACCAGGCTCATGATCATCAGCGAGATCAAAAACTCGATCGGCTTTAACGGGCTCATCATCAGGTTGCCGAGATTGCGCGCCCACATCTCCTCCAGGAACGAGATCGAAAAGCCGAGCTGGCCGCGAAACAGGATGTCCCACAGGATCACCGCGCCGATCAGCGTGCCGCCGGCGCGGGCGAAAAAGCCGGCATTCTGCGATATGAAGCTCTGCAGGAAGCCCCAGGTGATGATCTGAAGCGCCGGCCAGTAGATCAATTCCAGCAGCCGCGGCCAGGACGACATCAGCAGATACCAATAGCGCAGCACCATCGCGCCGATCCGCTGCGGCGAGATGCCCCGATGCGCGGCCCTTCCCGGACGTTGCCTGCTGACGGCCTGCTCGCTCATGGCGCTGCCGCTCCTGAAGAGGATTCTTGAGAGGATTCTTGAGACGATTCTTGGGTGCGGCCGCGGGCGACGTCGAGGAACACTTCTTCCAGCGTCGAGCGGTTATAGCGCGCCATGATGCCGTCGGGCGTATCGTCGTCCTCGATCCGGCCGCGCTTCATGATGATGACGCGGTCGCACAGCCGCTCCACTTCCAGCATGTTGTGCGAGGCCAACAGGATCGTAGCACCTTGGGTCTTGCGATAGGTCTCGAGGTGTTTTCGGATCCAGTCGGCGGTATCGGGATCGAGCGAGGCGGTCGGCTCGTCCAGCAACAGCAGCTCCGGCTGGTTGATCAGCGCTTTCGCCAGCGCCACGCGGGTCTTCTGCCCGGCGGAGAGTTTGCCATTGGCGCGGTCGAGAAAGTCCCCGAGATCGAGATCGGAAGCCAGTTGCGCGATGCGGTCGCGCAGATTGGCCACCGCGTAGAGCCGGCCGAAAATTGTAAGATTCTGCCGCACCGTGAGCCGCATCGGCATATCGACATAGGGGCTTTCGAAATTCATCCGGCCGAGCACGTCGGCCGCCTGCTCCGGCATCGCATGGCCGAGCACCCGAATGCGCCCGGAAGTCGGCAGCACCAGCCCCATGATCATGGCAATCGTCGTGGTCTTGCCGGCGCCGTTGCCGCCGAGCAGCCCGGTGATGCTGCCGCGCGCAATGCGGAACGAGACGCCGTCGACGGCGCGGGTCGCCTTGTAGCGTTTTACCAGATCGGCAACCTCGACCGCCGCGGGACCGGCTGGCGCTGCGGGCGATAAGGCCGATGTGGTGTCGTTACGCGTCATAAGAGCCGTTCCTTGCGGCATCGCGGCTGCCCGCGCAAGGGTTTGGATCGAGCAAATAGCCCTCGGGCCCATGGTTCGAGACGGCGCACCGGACAGCGCAAGTGCGCTGCCGGGAGTGCGCCTCCTCACCATGACGTGGTCACATAACGAAACGTCATCCTGAGGTGCGAGCCCTCTTGGGCGAGCCTCGAAGGATGGCCACGGCAACGGCGCAACCAATTTGTGATCCTCACCCCGCATCGCTAAACTCGTGGCATGACCGATATTGCCGCCTCCGATTTTCGTCATCCGCGCCGCTATATCCGGCTCGACACGATCCTGCGGCTGCGCTGGCTGGCCGTGCTCGGCCAGCTGGCGGCGATTTTCATCGTCATGCAGGGGCTCGAATTCGACGTCGAGGTGATCCCCTGTTTGACCATCATCGGCCTGTCCGCGCTGCTCAATCTCGCGCTGCAGATTGCCGTCAACCCGATGCAGCGGCTGGAGCCGGCCTATGCGGCGGCGCTGCTGGCGCTCAACATCATCGAACTCGCCGGGCTGCTGTTCTTCACCGGCGGGCTGGAAAATCCGTTTTCGTTTCTGTTCCTCGCGCCGGTGCTGATTTCGGCCACCGCGCTGCCGTTCCGGCTGACCATCGCGCTCGGCGCGCTCGCGGTGGTCTGCGCCTCGGCGCTGGTATTCTTTCATTTCCCGCTGCCGTGGGACGGCGACGATCCGCTGGTACTGCCGCCGATCTATCTGGTCGGGGTCTGGCTTTCGATCGCGGTCGCGATCGGCGTCACCAGTCTTTATGCGTTCCAGGTCGCCGAGGAAGCCCGCCAGCTCTCCGATGCGCTGGCCGCCACCGAATTGGTGCTCACCCGCGAGCAACATTTGACCCAGCTCGACGGCCTTGCCGCCGCCGCCGCCCATGAACTGGGAACGCCGCTCTCGACCATTTTCCTGATCGCGCGCGAACTCGAGCGCACCGTGGCCGACGACAGCCCGCTGGCCGGCGACCTGAAAACCTTGCGCGAACAGACCCAGCGCTGCCGGGATATCCTGGCCAAGATCACCCAGCTGTCCGCCAGCGGCGCGCCGTTCGACCGCATGCCGCTGTCGACGCTGATCGAGGAAACCGTCGCCCCGCATCGCGATTTCGATGTCGCGATCAAGGTAAGAGTAGCGATCGGCGTGACGCCCGAGCCGGTCGGCATCCGCAATCCCGCGATCCTGTACGGCGTCGGCAACATCCTGGAGAACGCGGTCGACTTTGCCCGCACGGCGGTGGAAGTCAACGCGTCGTGGAACAAGGAAACCGTCGAGATCGTCATTTCCGACGACGGACCTGGCATCGCGCCGGATATGCTGAAGCGGATCGGCGAGCCTTATCTGTCGCGACGGCGCGATGAAGCCCAAAGCCAGCATGGCGGGCTTCACGAAGGTCTTGGCCTTGGCGTGTTCATCGCCCGGACGCTGCTGGAACGCACCGGCGCCAAGGTGTCGTTCACCAACCGGGTCTTTCCCGACCATGGCGCGGTGGTTGCGATCGTCTGGCCGCGCGCCCGCTTCGAGGCGGAGGAAACGCCAGCCGAAACCGCACCTTAGAAGCGTTCTCAAGTGGTACGATGCGGCGGCTTAATCGACTTTAGGCGGCCTTGGCAGCGCCGTTTTGTCACGCCATATGTTGAGTGTTCGACAAAAGGATTGCACCCCGTGAACGCCATCGCCGAACTGAATGATCAAACCGATCGCTCGCTGCTGATTGTGGAAGACGACAAGCCGTTCCTGGAGCGGCTATCGCGCGCCATGGAAACCCGTGGCTTCGCGGTGACGTCCTGCGACACCGTGTCCGACGGCCTGGCGCAGATCGGCAAGGCGGCGCCTGCCTTCGCGGTGGTGGATTTGCGGCTCGGCGACGGCAATGGCCTCGACGTGGTGTCGGCATTGAAGCGCAAGCGCCCCGAAGCGCGCGCGATCGTGCTGACCGGTTACGGCAACATCGCCACCGCCGTCACCGCGGTGAAGATGGGCGCGGTGGACTATCTGTCAAAGCCCGCCGATGCCGACGACGTGGTGGCGGCGTTGCTCGCCAGCGGCACCGAGAAATCCGAGGTGCCGTACAACCCGATGTCGGCCGATCGGGTGCGCTGGGAACACATCCAGCGTATCTACGAGATGTGCAACCGCAACGTCTCCGAAACCGCGCGCCGCCTCAACATGCACCGCCGCACCCTGCAGCGCATCCTCGCCAAGCGCGCACCGAGGTAAGGCAGCCTCATGGTGAGGAGCGCGTCTTCGCGCGTCTCGAACCATGGCAACACACGCGGCCCATCCTTCGAGACGCATCGCTGCGCGATGCTCCTCAGGATGAGGGTCTTGCGTTACCGATTCAATTTTCAAACAGCCCCTTCTCGTCGTCGCTGCGAACGCAGGGACCGATACGCCCCTGGTGTTATTTGCGTAGCCCGGATTGAACGAAGTGAAATCCGGGCGGCTGCTCCCGGATGTCGCGGAGCCTGTCATCGGGCGCGCATTCGCGCGACCCGTTGGCTCAATCCAGGCTACGACGATGGACATACGCTCTCATTCTCGCGACAGGGGTTGTCCGAGGTTTGCCAATAACCTCGCCCCCAAAATCAAGAGGGCGCACGCGACCCTCAAGAGAGGGCGCGGGGAAGACCGGGTGCGCGCTGCACCCGCGGTCTCGTGTGCATTGATGCACAAGGAAGTGCGCACACGAGCATACAGGTGAAGCGGAAACACTCCGGCCTTCCCTGCGCAATGGCTTTACGACTTATACGTGCTCTCCCTGGTGAATCGGAGCCTCTTGCCACCATCGCCCCCGAGAGGCGTTAGCCCCTCAAGGACTTGACGCCAGCAATCCGGGCGTCAGGACCACACGCTTTCGCCGTGCGCGCCAGCGTCACTCGCCTTGTGACACGACGCGCCCATCGCTCCCCGCGCCCAACGTTTCGTGACGGTCGACACGCCCCTCTTGCGGGCACGGGATACGCCATAAGAGCCGGTGATTTGCCGCCGCGTTCAACAAGAAAAAACTGCGACATTTTGGCACGACGGGCAAATCACCAATTTGCTGTCAAGAGAATTTTCTAAAGTGAGGTGAGACGGCCCGCGGCAAGCGGGAGCCTCGGTTCACCTCGCGGGCTTCGCGATGCATCGCCTGGTGCGCGGTCGCTGAATAGCCGGAGCGACTTCGCCGCCGGTCACTTCCTTGATCCTGCCCTTGCCGCAGCTTCCGTCGTCGACCAGCACGATCGCGCCGGGAGACATCATGCCATCGAACGGCTCTCGCTTGACCACCGGCACATTGCCTCGACTGGCGGCGGGTGCGAACTGCGCACGGCAAATCCCGCCGGCGAGCAGGCCAACACCAAGCGCGAAGGTCGCGCTAACCAGCGTCCTCATGGAGGCAACAAGTATCCCATCCGGATCGAATTCTTCCGCACAGCTGGAACCGGCATGCAGAATTCACGGAAACTATACCAAACTTGCGGAAGAACCCCGTATCGCTACCGCCGTCGCTCCAAGATTATACCACCGTATGCTAACGTATAAGTTGCGTGATGGCACGTTAGCGTTGCGGGCGGGGACGGATGGGCTCTAACAGATTGTCGCAAGGGCAGGCCCCGGCGCGGGTCGCGCGTCGCCGCTGGCATGAGGAACGGTTGCTGCGATGTGCCATCCGGATGGCCCGCATGGGCTACTGGGAATCGCAAAGCGCCGACGCGACCGATTTGTGGATATCGCCCGAGTTCGCCGTGCTTTACGAATTCGAGACCGATGACGGCGTCATTCCGATCGCCACGGTGCGCCAGCGCTTCCTGCCTGAAAGCCGGAAGCTTCTGGACGAGCATTACGCGGCCTGCTGGAAGTGGGGGCAGCCCTATGCGGTGCAGACCAGGCTGCGCCGGTCCGATGGCAGCCTGGTCGACTGCATGGTGCATGGCGAGCCGGAATTCGACCCGAGCGGCCGGGTCCGCAACGTGTCCGGCATTGTCCGCGACGTCACCGAGGAAACCTCCGCGCTACGGCGCCTCGCAGACAGCGAGCAAAGGCTGGCTGATTTTGTCAGCACGGCCTCGGACTGGTGCTGGGAGAGCGACGCCGCCCATCGGCTGCTGCCCTATCCCAAATTGCTCGACGGCAATGCCGCCTTCCAGACGGTGGCCTCCGGCGGAAAAGCGCGCTGGGAATTGGCCTATGCGCCCGAGGACGCGGAAGCCATGGCGCGGCACCGGGCCGACATGGAGGCCCACCGCCCTTTTCGCGACTTCACCTATACGGTGATTGGCGACGACGGGTCGCGCGTCAGTATCAGCACCAGCGGCAAACCCATCTTCGCCGGCGATGGCGCCTTTCGCGGCTATCGCGGCACGGCCAGCGACATCACCCAGCTCAGGACGGCCAAGACGATGCTCGACCAGCGCTCGCGCGCGCTGGAGGAAGCCCACCGGCTCGGCAAGATCGGCACCTGGAGCTACCGGCTGGACATCGGCCGCACGGTCTGGTCGCCCGAACTCTACCAGCTTCTCGGCCTCGAACCCGACGCATTCGATCCGACCCATGAGAACACGAGGCGCTATTTCCTGGACGGCGACGCCGACCATTTCCGGGACGTGCAGGAACGGGTGCTGCGCACCTCCAGGACCGAGGCCACCGACCTGCGTATGCTGCACTCGGACGGCACGGCGCGCGATCTTGCGGTGATCTGCAAGGCGGAGGTCGCCCACGGCACGGTGATCGGCATCATCGGCACCGTGCAGGACGTCACCGAGCGCAAGGAGGCCGAGCGCCGGCTCGAGCAGCTCGCCTACAGCGATCCTTTGACCGGCCTTGCCAATCGCGCGCTGTTCAAGCGCCGGCTCGCCAGCCTGATCGAGGGCTGCGCCCTGGAAGACCGCGGCGGCGCGCTGCTGCTGATCGATCTCGATCGCTTCAAGGAGGTCAACGATTCCCTCGGCCATGGCGCCGGCGACGAATTGCTGGTCCGTGTCGCTTCTATCTTGCGGCAGGAGTTGGGGCCGCGCCCCTTCATCGCCAGGCTCGGCGGCGACGAATTCGCCGTGCTGGCGGAGGGATGCGGCACCTCCGACACCGCGCTGACCGCATTGGCCGACCGGCTGATCGGCCGGCTGTCCGGCCCGGTCGACCTCACCGAGGGCGAGGCCTTCGTCGGCGCCACCATCGGCATCGCCCGCCTGCCGGAGCATGGCGCGACGGCAGAGACCGCCGTGCGCAACGCGGACCTCGCGCTCTACACCGCCAAGGAGGCCGGGCGCGGCCGCGCCCAACTCTTCGAGCCGGTCTATGCCCAGGCGGTCGATCAAAGGCTCGATCTCGCGCGGCATCTGCGCCACGCCGTGGAGACCGGCGCCCTCAAGGCGCATTACCAGCCGCAGGTGGACCTGAAGACCGGCGCTGTCACCAGCTTCGAGGCGCTGCTGCGCTGGACCCATCCCAAGCGCGGGCCGATCTCGCCGGCGGAGTTCATCCCGATCGCCGAAAGCTCCGGGCTGATCGTCGATCTCGGCCTCTGGGTGCTTCGCGAGGCGTGCCGGCAGGGCCGTGCCTGGCTGGATGCCGGGTTGCCGCCGCGCGCGATCTCGGTCAACGTTTCGCCGGCGCAGATCTGGAACCTGGATTTCGAGACGGAAGTCGCGGCCGTGCTGGCAGAGACCGGCTTTCCGGCCAAGCTGCTCTGTCTGGAGCTGACCGAAAGCCTGTTCGTGGATCACACCGAGCAGCGCATCAGTCGCACGCTGAAGGCGCTGTCCGCGCTCGGCCTGCGGCTGGCGCTGGACGATTTTGGCTCGGGCTATTCCTCGCTCGGCTATCTGACGCGCCTGCCGTTCGACTGGCTGAAGGTCGACCGCGCCTTCGTGGACGGCATTTCCACCGCGCCGGAGAAGCGCAAGCTGCTGGCCGGCATCATCGCTTTGTCGCACGGGCTGGGCATGACGGTGGTGGCGGAGGGCGCCGAACTGCCGGCCGAGCTGGACGTGCTGATCGGGCTCGATTGCGACCTGGTGCAGGGCTACGTCATGTCTCCGCCGATCGCCCCCGACCAGGCGCCGCTGGTCGCATCCCGCATCGAGCGCGAGGCGGGCAAGCCGACCGGGCGGGTGGCGCTGACGACGCGTTAGTAGACCGTCATCCCCGGGATGAACGCCGAAGCGTTCACCCGTCGGTCCACGCTTTGCGCGCCTCAAAGGAATGCCGCGAGCACTGCGCCGAAGCGCTTCTCCTCACCATTGACTCAAATCTAAGACGGCCGATCCACATCGTCATTGCGAGGAGCGCTTGCGACGAAGCAATCCAGCTCTTCCTTGTTGCCCTGGATGGCATCGTCGTGGAGCGCGTCATCGGGCCCGCAATCGGGTGACCCGTTGGCTCGTCGCAATGACGACGGGACATACCCGCGTACCGCACTTCAAGACACCGCACCGTACTACTACGGCCGTCAATCTTAGGAACTTCGAATCCTTCCAACCGTAAAGATTCACGGCACCGAAATAGCCGCTTTCAATTCGCCCTTGCCCGGCTCACGCCGAGAAAACCAGAAAGACTCCATCATGTCGTTGCTGGCACGCTTCAAAATCATCACCAAAATGCTCGCGGTCATTCTGGTTCTCGCGGCCGTTGCCGCCGGCACGAGCTGGCTCGGAATTCACACAATGGCTTCAATGAACGCGGGCGCCGACAATATGAGCTTCGCCGCCCAGCGCGCGTTGGAGGCAGCGCGAACCAATCAAGCCGTGATCGCGCTTAATCGTTCAGAATTTCGCATCGCACTGGACCCGAGCCCGGAGAATCGGTCGGCGGTGCATGGCCTGATCGAGCAACAAATGAAGTCCTTTAATGATCAGTTTGCGGGCGTCAACAAGACCCGCGACGAACAGGCCAAGAGCCTGTTGCCCGCCGTCACGGCGGCGATGGCCGAATATCAGCACGATCTGCAAAATACGCTGGCGCTCGCCGATGGCGCGAAAAACGTGCAATTGAGCGAAACAACGCTTCAACTGCGTGATTCCGTGATGAAAAGCCGTGATGCCGCGAACAAGCTGCAGTCTTCCGTCAAGGCGGTCTCGGATCGGCTGATCGAGCGCGTCGAATATTTCGCCAAGGACGCCAGCGACGAATACGAGACCACATCGCGCGAAATGATGATCGTTGCCGCCATCGGTATCGTGCTGGGCGTGATCTTCGGTTACGTGATCGGCCAGTTCGGCATCGTCAAGCCGATTGGGCTGCTCAAGGCGGTGATGGAGGCCCTGGCGGGCAACGACCTCAAGGCAACGGTGCCGGGCCTCGACCGTCGCGATGAGGTCGGCGATATGGCGCGTACCGTCGAAGTCTTCAAGAAGAATGGACTTGAAGTCGAGCAAATGCGGGCGGATCAGCTGGTAACCGAGAAGCGCAATGCCGAGCAGCGCAAGGCGGACATGATCAAGCTCGCCGATGACTTCGAAGGCGCGGTCGGTGAAATCATCGAGACCGTTTCTTCAGCTTCCACCGAATTGGAAGCGTCGGCGGGAACGCTGAGCAAGACCGCGGAGCGGGCCCAGGAAATCACCACTACGGTCGCGGCTGCCTCGGAAGAAGCCTCCACCAACGTGCAATCGGTTGCTTCCGCCACCGAAGAATTGACGTCATCGGTCAACGAGATCAGCCGCCAGGTGCAGGAATCGGCGCGGATGGCCAATGAGGCGGTGAGTCAGGCCCGAAGACCAACGAGCAGGTGAGCAGGTTGTCGCAAGCCGCGACCCGGATCGGCGACGTCGTCGAACTGATCAACACCATCGCGGGCCAGACCAACCTGCTGGCGCTCAACGCCACCATCGAGGCGGCGCGCGCCGGTGAGGCCGGACGTGGCTTCGCGGTCGTGGCTTCCGAAGTGAAGGCGCTGGCGGAGCAGACCGCGAAGGCGACCGGCGAGATCGGTCAGCAGATCACCGGCATCCAGGCCGCCACCCAGCAGTCGGTAAACGCCATCAAGGAAATAAGCGGCACGATCGAAAAATTGTCCGAGATCTCCTCGACCATCGCCGCCGCGGTGGAAGAGCAGGGTGCGGCGACGCAGGAAATTTCCCGTAATGTGCAGCAGGCCGCCGAGGGTACCCAGCAGGTATCGTCCAACATCGTGGACGTTCAGCGCGGCGCCAGCGAGACCGGCTCCGCTTCCTCGCAGGTGCTCTCCGCGGCCGGTTCGCTTTCCCGCGACAGTACCCGCCTCAAGGTGGAAGTCGGGAAATTCCTCGACACGGTACGCGCCGCGTAGGGCATGCTTGGTTCTGATAGAATCAGAACCGAAAGCTCTGGATTCTTGCCTTGACGCGCTTGCTTCACGCAAACCGGCATCCACCCACGGGTCAAGTCCGAGGGTATGCCTCGCTCGAAAACGCCATAGGCCGTCATCCCGAGAGCCTGACCGAAAATGCAGCCCGCATTCTCGCGGCCTTTCAACTAGTTGAAAATGAGTTGTTTTTCGTCATGGCCGGGCTTGTCCCGGCCATCCACGTCTTGCTTCGCAGCTATCGTCGTAAAGACGTGGATGCCCGGCACAAGGCCGGGCATGACGAGCCGATGGGTAGTGCCCGAGTCGAACTCTCAGGATGACGGTGACGCATGGCGTAAATGCCGCGCTATTTATCCCCTGCATTGAACCTCTGCGGCCTCTGAATGCACAAAAAACGCGTACCTCCGAAGGAAGGAGCGCGCGATGAAGGCCCTGAAAGTATCGATCCGTGTCGCGGTCGCCGCGCTCGCCCTCGGCCTGTCCCTCGGCGCGCCGTCCCGGGCGGCAGAGGACGAGGCGAGCATTCTCACCCAGCAGATGAAGGAACTTTATCGGGCCGGAAAGTACATGGAGGCGCTGCCATTGGCCCAGAAATCGCTCGCCCTTCGCGAGGCGGAGTTCGGTCCCGATGATGCCAAGCTCGCGATGCCGCTGAACGATCTCGGCA
Organism: uncultured Alphaproteobacteria bacterium; assembly: GCA_963699465.1. Lineage (GTDB taxonomy): Bacteria > Pseudomonadota > Alphaproteobacteria > Rhizobiales > Xanthobacteraceae > Bradyrhizobium. The sequence continues at coordinate 12,348 of CAVOTZ010000016.1, read as the reverse complement.
CCATCCACTACAATCTCGGTCAATACCCCGTTGCCGAGCAGTTCTACAAGCGGTCGCTGGCGCTCAGGGAGAAGACGCCCGATCAGGATCAACCGGAATTCGCAACCGGGCTGAACAATCTGGGCGACCTCTACCGCGCGGAAGGGCGTTATGCCGAAGCGGAGACCCAGCTCAAGCGTTCGATCGCCATTCGCGGCAAAGCGGTCGGCGCCGACGATCCGTCCATCGTCCAGGCGGTCGGCAACCTCGCCGCCGTCTACAGCAATCAGGGCCGGTACGACCAGGCCGAACCGCTGTACAGACGCGGGCTCGCCATCCTCGAGAAGGCGCACGGTCCCGATGATCCCGAAGCCACGGTGTTGATGAGCAATCTGGCCGATGCCTATATCCACCGGCATCGTTACGCCGATGCCGAGCGGCTGCTCAAGCGAGCGATCGCGGTGACCGAGAAGGCGTTCGGACCCGACCATCCCGACATCGCGCAAGCGCAGAACAATCTGGCCGTGCTCTATGCCCGTCAGCGGCGTAACGCCGAGGCGGAACGGCTTTTCAAGCAGTCGGTGGCCACCTTCGAGAAGACGCTCGGCCCGAACCATCCGGACCTGGTGGATGTTCTGCAGAACCTGGCCGGCTTCTACAAGGATCAGGGCCGCTATGCCGACGCCGAACAAGTCTCCAAGCGCTCGATCGCCATTCGCGGAAAAACAGGGTCGGCGCCGATCTGAATAATCTGGATACCGCGAGAGGGGAAGAAAGTGGTACTGCCTCATGGTGAGGAGCGCGTCTTCGCGCGTCTCGAACCATGAAGCTGCGGGTGCAGCCATCCTTCGAGACGGCGCTGACGCGCCTCCTCAGGATGAGGTCACCAACTAAAACTCGCCATGCCCCTGCGGATCGATCAGGCGGTTGATGCGCGCTGCGGCGGCCATGGCAAAACGGATGGTCATCTGCTTGCGGGTCGGGGCGGCCAGGCGATGCTCCGGGGCTTCGCAGTGCAGATGCGCGCCATAGGCGTCGGCGACGATCAGGCCGGTCTCGGCCGGGAAAATCTCGCACGGCAAATCCTGCGTGAAGGCGAAGAACAGCCGGTCGCAATGCGCGCGGTACTCATGCCATTTCTGGTCGGCGCGCAGATCCTCGACCGAGGATTTGATCTCGACGATCCAGATCTCGCCGCGCTCGTTCAGCGCCACCAGATCGGCGCGCCGTCCCGACGGCAGCGGCAATTCGCTGACGCAGGAAAATCCCAGCGAACGCAACAGCCGCGCGGTGCCGCGCGCGACCGACAGCGCGGTCTCCGACTGCCGGCCGTCCGGCGCGGGCACGAGGTGAACCTGGCGGGCCTGTGATTCCATGGCGCCAGCATAAAGCGGCGGCGACAAAAGGGGAACGGTTTTGCCTGGTGGGGAACCCGGGCAACGCCCCGCGCTTATCCGTGGGCCGCTGAACATCACGGGCGGACCGGCAAGGACGCCCCTGCATGATCGACGACCTCTGGTACAAGAACGCATATTCTATTGCCTTTCCGTCGGCACCTATATGGATGCCAACGGCGACGGCATCGGCGACTTCAAGGGCCTGTTGCGGCGGCTGGATTACCTGCAGGGGCTGGGCGTCACCGCGATCTGGCTGATGCCGTTCCAGCCGTCGCCGGGCAAGGACGACGGCTACGACATCGCGGACTATTACGGCGTCGATCCGCGCTACGGCACGCTCGGCGATTTCGTCGAGTTCACCCATGGCTGCAAGCAGCGCGGCATCCGCGTCATCATCGACCTCGTCGTCAACCACACCTCCGACGCGCATCCCTGGTTTCGCGACGCGCGCAGTCGACCAGAATTCGCCCTATCGCGACTGGTATGTCTGGGCCGACAAGAAGCCCGCCAATGCCGACAAGGGCATGGTGTTTCCCGGCGTGCAGAAATCGACCTGGACGCGGGATAAGGCGGCAAAAGCCTGGTACTTCCATCGCTTCTACGATTTCCAGCCCGACCTCAACACCGTCGAACCCGCACGTGCAGGCCGAAATCCTCAAGATCATGGGGTTCTGGATTCAGCTCGGCGTCTCCGGCTTCCGGATGGACGCGGTGCCGTTCGTGATCGCGACCAAGGGCGCGAAGGTCAAGACGCCGGTCGAGCAATACGACATGCTGCGCGCATTCCGCGAATTCCTGCAATGGCGCAAGGGCGACGCCATCATCCTGGCCGAAGCCAACGTGCTGCCGAAGACCGATATGGAATATTTCGGCGACGACGGCGACCGCATGCAGATGATGTTCAACTTCCACGTCAACCAGCATCTGTTCTATGCGCTGGCGGCGGCCGACTGCGGCCCGCTGGCGAAAGCGCTCAAGGCCACCAAGCCGCGGCCGGCCACGGCGCAATGGGGACTGTTCCTGCGCAACCACGACGAACTCGATCTGGGACGCTTGACCAAGGCGCAGCGCGAAAAAGTGTTCAAGAGTTTCGGGCCCGACAAGAACATGCAGCTTTACGATCGCGGCATTCGCCGCCGGCTGGCGCCGATGCTGGGCGGCGACCGGCGGCGGCTCGAACTCGCCTACAGCCTGATGTGCACGCTGCCGGGCACGCCGGTGATCCGCTATGGCGACGAAATCGGGATGGGCGACAATCTCGATCTGCCGGAGCGCAACTGCGCCCGCACGCCGATGCAATGGTCGAGCGAGCCGCATGGCGGCTTCACCGAAAGCGACCGGCCCTGCTCGCCTGTGATCGACAAGGGCGCCTACGGCTTCGAGCACGTCAATGTCGCCAAACAACGCCGCGATCCCAACTCGCTGCTGAACTGGACCGAGCGCATCATCCGGATGCGCAAGGAAGTGCCGGAGATCGGTTGGGGCGATTTTACCATCATCGGTGCGCGCGACCCCGCCGATCCTGATCATGCGCTATGACTGGCGCAACAATTCGGTGCTGTTCGTGCACAATCTCGACGAAAAGCCGCACGAAATCTCGTTCGCGTCAGGCGTTCCGGGCGATGCCGGCAGACTGCTGGTCAATTTGCTGTCCGAGGACCATAGCCGCGCCAATGCGGGCGGCCGGCACAAGCTGCTGATCGAAGCCTACGGCTATCGCTGGTATCGGGTCGGCGGACTGGATTATCTGTTGAAGCGCAGCGACATCGACGCCGGGCACGCCGGTCATCCCGCCTGAGCCGTCATCGGTTCTGATTGAATCAGAACCGAAGCTCTACATTCTTATTTTGACGCGTTTTCTTCACGCGAACCGGTGTCCACTTCGCTTGAAAACGCTACGATGCGCCGATGATGACGCCCTCATTGCCGCGCAGATCGAGCGTGCCTTCAATCTTCTCGCCGTTCCTGTCCATCAGGGTCGAGAGCAGGATTTCGCCGGCGAGACCCCTGGCGCTGGATTCCAGCGAGACCGGCTCGCCGCCGAGATTGAGCACGACCGTGATCGTCGCGCCGTCGCGCCAGCGGCGATAAAGCAGCAGATCGCCATCGGCCGCGACCGGCACGTAGTCGCCGGACCGCAGCGCCGGCGACTGCTTCCGCATCCGGATCAGCGCCTTGTAGAGCGCAAGGATCGATTGCGCGTCGGCCTCGAGATTGGCGACGTTCTCGCGGGCAAAATCATCCGCCAAGGGCAGCCACGGCTTCGCGGTCGAGAAGCCTGCGTTTTCAGTCGCGTCCCATTGCATCGGCGTGCGGCAGCCATCGCGGCCGACGCCGATGCCCGGCACGTTCTTTTCAAAGGGATCCTGCACCTGATCGGGCGGGATCGCGACCTGGCGCATGCCGATTTCGTCGCCATAATAAAGTGTCGGGGTGCCGCGCAGCGTCAATAGCAGCATCGCGGCAACCCGCGCCTGTTCGGTACCGACCCGGCTCGCCACCCTGGGACGGTCATGGTTGCCGAGCACCCAGTTCGGCCACGCGCCCTTCGGCAGCGCGGCTTCATAGTCGGCGATGATCTTCTCGATCGAGCGCGCGCTCCACAATGTCGACAACAGCGCAAAATTGAACGGCATCTGCGCGCCGCGCAGATCGTTGCCGTAATAGGCGACCAGCCGCTCGATCGGCAAATAGATCTCGCCGATCAGCACGCGGTCGTCGAATTCGTCGATCACGCGCCGCATCTCGGCCACGACGTCCTGCACCTCGGGCTGGTCGGTCGAATATTTCGTCAGGATTTTCTCGTGCGGCGGGCGGCCCTCGCGATAATGCGGATTGGGCGGGTTGTCGCGGAATTGCGCGTCCTTGATCAGGTGCCAGAGCACGTCGACGCGAAAACCGTCGACGCCCTTGCGCAGCCAGAACCGCATCACCTCCCAGATCGCCTCGCGCACATCAGGGTTGCGCCAGTTCAGGTCCGGCTGCTGGGCCAGGAAGGCGTGGTAATAATATTGTCCGGTCGTCTCATCCAGCGTCCAGGCGCTGCCGCCGAATTCCGACAGCCAGTTGTTCGGCGCGCTGCCGTCCGGCTTCGGGTCGCGCCACAGATACCAGTCGCGCTTTGGATTATCGCGCGAGGCGCGCGATTCGATGAACCAGGGATGCCGGTCGGACGTGTGGTTGGGCACCAGATCGAGAATGAGTTTCAGACCCGCCGCATGCGCCGCGCCTACCAGCGCATCGAAATCCTCGATGCTGCCGAACAGCGGATCGATCCCGGTGTAATCGGAAATGTCGTAGCCGAAATCGGCCATCGGCGAGGGAAATACCGGCGACAGCCAGACCGCGTCGACGCCGAGCGAGCGCAGGTAAGGCAGCCGCGTGATAATCCCGGCGATGTCGCCGACGCCGTCGGCGTTGGAGTCCTGAAACGAGCGCGGATAGATCTGATAAAAAATGCCGTCCCGCCACCATTCATTGTGCCCCTGATCCATCTCGCTAACTATCCCCTGTCATTGCGCCGAGCGAACTAACGCCGGAAACACGATCCGGTTCGGATTGGACGGCGGGAAGATGACCTGACAACGTCAGGCTCCGGCTTTTCACCTTATTTTGGCTTGGCGAGGCCGCAAAAATCGGCATTGTGCAGGGCATGACCAAGCAAACCGATGCCCAACAGGAAGCCACGCCGCAGGCCAAAGCCGGCGCGGTCATCATTCCCGTCACGCTGTTCGAACAGAACTGCACCCTGATCTGGTGCACCGCGACCAAGCAGGCCGTGGTGATCGATCCCGGCGGCGACGTGCCGAAGATTTTGCGGGCGATCGAGCAATCCGACGTCAAGGTCGAGAAGATCTGGCTCACCCACGGCCATATCGACCATGTCGGCGGCGCGGCGGAATTGCGCGACGAGCTGAAGGTGCCAATCGAGGGCCCGCATCTCGCCGACAAATATCTGCTCGACAATGTCGTCTCCAGCGGGGCGCGGTTCGGCATGACCGGCGTGCGCGATTTCGCGTCGGATCGCTGGCTCAGCGAAGGCGACCAGGTCCAGATCGGCGCATTGAGTTTTGATATCCTGCACTGCCCCGGCCATTCGCCCGGCAGCGTGGTGTTCTACAGCAAGGAATTGCATTTTGCCCATGTCGGCGACGTCTTGTTCGCCGGCTCGGTCGGGCGCACCGATTTGCCCGGCGGCAGCCACGAGACCCTCATAAAATCGATCACCGAAAAACTGCTGCCGCTCGGCGACGACATCAGTTTTGTCTGCGGCCACGGCGCCGGCTCGACCATTGGGCAGGAGCGGCTGACCAATCCGTTCCTTACCGGCGAGATGTGACCGCGCTGGGCAGAAGATCGCCGATGGCATCCCTGGTTCAGGGCTCGCGAGGAGTTGGAAATGACCAGAATTTCTGCCGTCCATGACCGCCGAACTGTTCTGCGTGCTGCCGCCGGCATTCCAGCGTTGCTCGCGCTTTCGGGCCGGACTGGCGCGCGCGCAGAACCCGGCTCAGCCGCTGAAGATCGCCACCATCGGCGCCGGTCACATCGGCGGCACGCTCGGTTCGCTCTGGATCAAGGCCGGCCATCCCGTGATGTTTTCATCCCGCCACCCCGAGGAATTGAAGGACATGGCGGCGGGTCTCGGGCCACTGGCGCATACCGGATCGACGGCGGAGGCCATCGCCTTCGCTGATGTCATCTTGCTCGCCGTGCCCTATGCGGCCCTGAAGGACATCGGCCAGGAATTCGGCAAGGAGCTTGCGGCCAAGCAGCTCATTCTCGACGCCAGCAATCCGATCGTTCCCCGTGACGGCGACATCGCCACCTGGGCGCGCGAAAAAGGCGCCGGCCTCGCCACGCTGGAGTTGATTCCAGGCGCGAAGATCGTGCGCGCCTTCAACGCGGTCGGTTACATGAAACTGCGCGACGGGGCCGGCGGCGCAAACGCCAAGGTCGGCATGCCGATGGCCGGCGACGATACAGGCGCGATCGCGATTGCCTCGACACTGGTGCGCGAAGCAGGCCTGGAGCCGGTCGTGATCGGGCCGCTCGCCATGGGCAAGTATCTTATTCCGGGCACGTCGCTCGGCGGGGAACATAGCCCCGACGAGATCAAGCAGATCGCCGCGGGACTGAAGTCCTGACGTTGGTCACACTGAACAGCTGGCACAGAGTTGGTCCCTAAGTGGATTTCGGCTGTTGGCGCTTTGCGGACAACCCCGACCGGATCGACGCATGTCTGCTGTAGGAGATAGACCGGATATCGGCGGCGCCCCGCTCGACTTCCGCTTTTGACCCGGAACGGACTCCGACCCGTCGCGGCGTACCCCTGTTGAATCATCAAGCGGCCCCATCTAGAGTGCAATCTAAGGACGAGCGCTACTATCTTCCCCACTTCGATCGAATTTTGTCTAAAAACCGCGTAAGCGGAGATGCGTATGCTAGGTCAAAGAGATAAATTGGCTCCAGCACTTCTGCTGATTGGCGTGATGTATTCATCGGTTGTAGACCGCCTTCCCCAGACCCCCTCCGCTGATCGGCGGCTGACACAGTCCGGCCAACAGGGGCAGCCGGGAGAAGCAGGACAGCCCGCGCAGGGCCGGAACGGCGGTGCGGGCGGGGCCGGTGGGCAAGGTGGTTCAGGTAGTCCGGGCGGTGCCGGAGGCGCAGGTGGGGCTGGGGGCAGCGGAGGACAGCCGGGAAAGGCTGGACAGGCTGGAGCGCGGGGATCATAGACCTACGATCTCGCCGATCACGTGGCTGTCGGACATCCGCGCGAACTTGCGCGTGTCCGCTCATGAGGATGGACGAGACATGCTGTTCAAGTGGGACCGACTTTCGAGTCTGACCCGGAACGGTCATTCGTCTCAGTTGAACGAACGATAGGCAGAGATTACAGTTTCGCTATCGAGCCTTGTCTGCGCGGCGGAAGACGAGCGTGTAGGACCTATGACAGCACCAAGAGTACTTGGCCCGAGTGATGGTCACCTCGCAATCTTGGGACGCACCAGCGCCCGCTTTATGATCGAAGGGGCAAACACCGGCAAACGCTTTGCGCTTGTTGAGCATCCGATGCAGCCACGTGCGCTGGCAGCTCCCATGCATCGACATCATCGCGAGGACGAGTATAGCTTTGTACTTGAAGGCAGCATTGGGGCTCAGCTCGGAGATACCGTTGTGATTGGTAATCCCGGGGATCTGATATTCAAACCGCGTGAACAATGGCACACGTTCTGGAACGCGGGCGACGCCCCGGCTCGAATATTGGAAATCATATCGCCGGCTGGCTTCGAAAATTACTTCCGCGAGTTAGGAGCGGAGTTGCTCAGCGGCGCTCCTGATCCACAGCGGCTCGCTGCGCTTTGCGCGAGCTACGAGCTTGATATGGACCTGAGCAGCGTACCCAGCCTAATCCAACGATTTGGAGTTCGCTTTCCGGGCGGACCTCCCCAGAAGGGGCGCTGACGTTGCTCCTTATCAAGCAGCGGGACGACTTCCGTTGTTGGCACCTTTGAGACATGCCGGGGTGGTCTGAGGACGCCTGTTGTCTGGGGCAAAGCGGAAGACATCCACTCGGGATGAGTATTTCGCACTTTGACCCGAAACGGATATTCGGCCGTTTGGACCTCCGCCCTAATATCGTTTACGCTCGACTGGTGGCGTCGGAGCATGACCGGCAATGAAGCGGCGTGAGTTCATCACAGTAGTACTCGGTGCCGCCGCCGCTTGGCCCCTCGCAGCGCGCGGTCAGGCGGCTGGGAAAACTATCATCGGATTTCTGAATAGTGGCTCATCTGAGGGATTCGCACCCTATGTGGTTGAGTTTCGCCGGGGCCTTGCTGAGACAGGCCACGTCGAGGGGAGTGTCCTTGCCATCGATTTTCGCTGGGCGGACGGTCAGTATGACCGACTGCCAGTGCTGGCGAAGGAACTGGTTCGACCCGGGGTGTCCTTGATTGTAGCTACTGGTGGGATCCTCAGCGCGCAGGCGGCAAGAGCAGCGACTGCGAGCATTCCGATCGTTTTCACGAGCGGCTATGACCCGGTTGCGCTCGGTCTGGTGCCGAGCCTTAACAAGCCCGGTGGTAACGTAACCGGCGTTTCGATCTTTGCCTCTCAACTCTCGGCAAAACGGATGGGAATCCTTCAACAATTACTGCCGTCCACGGCAATCACGATGCTCGTCAACCCGAAAAATCCAAATGCGCCTGTGGAATTAGAGGATGCCCGATCCGCCGCGGCGCTGACCGGGCAGCCGATCCGCGTGCTGAACGCGAGTAGCGAGGGCGATTTCGATGATCTTTCTGCGAGCTTCGGGCGGGAGCGCCCCGGCGCGCTCCTGGTCAGTCCCGATCCTTTCTTCGTGGCCCAACGCAAGCGGCTCATCGGGCTGGCAGCAAGGTTCGCCGTTCCGGCCGTTTATGGCGAGCGCGAAATCGCGACTGATGGAGGTTTGCTCAGCTATGGAGCGAGTATCGCCGATGCGTACCGCCAAGTCGGTGTGTATGCGGGGAAAATTCTCGATGGTGCGAAGCCAGCGGATTTGCCAATCCTGCAGCCGACCAAATTCGAGCTGGTCATCAACATGAAGACAGCGAAAGCGCTCGGTATTGCGATTCCACCGGCGCTGCTCGCGCTCGCTGACGAGGTGATCGAATGACTTCGGTCACTTCCGGTTTTGGCACTTCCCAGACATGCCAAGCACGTCAAGACACGTCCGCTCATAGGGCAATAACGGACGTCGACTCGACGCCCATCGATGCAGGCCAAGCAACGCAAGCCGCCGCTACTTGGCGTATTTGCCCGTCAGCTGCGGGGTGATGTCCGGATAGAGGCCCGCGGTCTTCTCCTTGGCCTCTTCGTGCATCTGCAGGCGGGTCTTGCGCGCCCAGCTGCGTTTCAGATCGTCCCTGACGCCGAACTTCAACCGGCCGAGCCCTTCGGTTTCGAGTTCGATCGTATCGCCGTCCATGAACGGGTTGAGACCGCGGTGATTGGTGCCGGTGGCGACGATGTCGCCGGGCAAAAGCGTATGGATCGACGACAGCCAGGCGATGCACTTGCCGATCTTGTGGCCCATGTCGTCGGTATTGAAATTCTGCATCAGCACGCCGTTGTTCCACAGCCTGATCTGCAGCTTGTACGGATCCTTGATCTCATCCGCGGTGACGAGATATGGCCCGATCGGCGCGAAAGTGTCGCGGCTCTTCATCTGGAAAAACACGTTGCTCGCGGGCCCGAGGCCGCGCGCCGAACCGTCGATGAAGTTCATGTAGCCGAACACGTAGTCCATCGCCTCGGCTTCGCCGACATGGCTGCACGTCTTGCCGATCACGACCGCGATCTCGGCCTCGCCTTCGAAGGCCGACGCCGGCACATCCGGCAGCACCATGGTGTCGCCATGTCCGATGATCGCGCTCGGCGACTTGTGGAAGGCGTTGATCGGCGCCGGCGCGCTGCGGGTGCCGTCTTCCATGTAGTTGACCGCCATGCAGTCGATCGTGCGCGGGCCCGGCACCGGCGGACGGATCCGCACGCCCGATAGCGGAATTCCGGCGCCACGCGCCACCGCCGCCTCAAGCCGCGGCTTGTAGCGCTCCCAATGCTCGATCAGCCCGTTCATCAAATCGCCCGGGCCAGAATGCGGGATGTCCCCAACCACAGCACTGACATCGACCACAGCGTCGCCCTTCAGCACGCCGAGCTTGAAATCATTGAAATAGAGCAACTTCATCCTGTGATCCTCACCTCATGTGCCCAAGTCGGTCGGATTTACTACCATGTAAAGGCAGCTGGGCTAAAGCGCGCTTTCCGTCGTGAGCATGTAGCCCGGATTGAGCACCGCAAAATCCGGGGGACGACGCGGCCATTGATGCGCGGGTTACCCGGATTTCACTTCGTTCAATCCGGGCTTCTGTAACGGGCCTTGGTTAGTCAATCCCTTTTTGCGTGGTCCTGTCGCCGGGTACTTGCTTCTGTCCGGGATCGGCGCGGTGGCCGTCGCCTGATGGGGTGCATTGAGGAGCCGGCCGGCCAATCTACGGAAGCGTGGTTGTGAGCCGACTTCCCGGATTACGACCTGACCGGATCCATCGTCCCGGCTAGGGACTTCGCTCAGGGAAGGCCTGGTGTCGTGGCCCGCCCGGAACTCGGTTGATGCTCCTTCTTAAATGGCTGCAGGATTGAACGGCTTGTTGTCCGCAAGCATGCGATGGAGGATGACGGCAAGCTTGCGCGCCAGCGCAACCTTGGCCTTGCGCATGCCAGCGCGCCTGGCGATCCGCATTGCCCAGCTCTTCAGCGCCGAGCAGTTCTTGACCGGTTTGGTCAGCATGACGTGAGCCCCCTGGTAGAGCGCCTCGCGCACGGAAGCGTCGCCGATCTTGCTGATGCGGCCGGTATAATCGGTCTGTCCCGACTGGTATTTCCTCGGGGTAAGGCCAAAGTGCGCACCTGCTGCCTTCGACGAACGGAATTGTTTTGGATCGTCGATCGCGGCGGCATAGGTCAGCGCCACGATCGGACCGACAGCCGGCGTCGTCATCAGAAGTTTTGCCTGCGGATGCAATCTGGCGAGCTTCTGGGTGTGCTTGTCCAGACCTTTGAACTCGCGCAACAGCACGGCATGGGCTTCCAGCAGAGCCCGCGCAACCAGCTCAAGTCCGGGGTGACCGGTGACCAGTTCGTTGATCCGAGCTGCAAACGTCCGCTCGGTGGTCTTGCCGACCTTCAAACCAAAGCCCCGCAATACACCGCGCAAGCTGTTCTCGAGGTCGCGCAGCTTCGATTGCAGCAGCTTGCGTGCCGTCAGAACAGCGCGCGTCTCCTGGGCCTCGATCGACTTGCAGTGCACCGGCCGGAACCAGCCCAGCCTCATCAGCTGCGCGATCCCGCGGGCGTCATTGCGGTCCGTCTTCACCGGCATCGCTTTGAATGCGTCGCGAACATGCCGCGTCTCCAAAAGCTCAACCGCAAAACCCGCCTCGCGCAGCGCTGCATAGAGCCATTGCGACAGAGGTCCAGCCTCCAGGCCGATCCGCTCGACCTTCGGGCCCAGCAACCGGAACCAAGCGATCAGCGCCTCAGGCTCACTCGCAACCTTTGCCTCCCGAACAATATTCCCTGCGCCGTCGACAACGCACACTGCGGAGCTTTCCAAAGACACGTCGATTCCTGCATAATGGTACATGGTCGTCCCTCGATGATGCTTGGAGCGGGCTTGCCCGACTCCGGTTATTGACACCATCAATCTGAGGGACGACCGCCTTCCAGTGAAGCCGCTCGCGAGCGCGCTATCATCTCGCGCCGTAGCGAGCGAGCGGCTGGACCGGCCGGCCCGTTACCCCATCTACGAAGGTTGAGTAGATCGAGCTGATCGCCTCGGAAGTTTTCCTAGCCCTACACCATGGCGCGGACGCGCCGCGACAGGTTGCCGAGGTCGAACGGCTTGGTGATCATTTCCATGCCGGGCTGCAGGAAGCCGTCGGCGATGGCCACGCTCTCGGCATAGCCGGTGATGAACAGCACCTTCAGGTTGGTGCCCATTTCGCGGGCCTGATCGGCGAACTGGCGGCCGTTGATGCCGGGCAGCTTCATCGATGATGAGGAGGTCGATCCGCCGCGCGCTGCCGCAGACCTGCAGGCCGGGGACCGTCGACCGCCTCGAGCGTCTGATAACCCTGCTCGCCGAGCATTTCGAGAATCACCGCGACCACGGTTTGTCCTCGACCAAAAGCACGGTCTCGCCAATGGCGGCGCGCGCGGCGTCCGCCGGCCGTCCGCCGCCTGCTCGGCCGCGATGCCCTTGTGATGCCGCGGCAGATAAAGCCGGACCGAAGGTGCCCTGCCCCGGCTTGCTGTCGATCGTGGCATCCGGCCGTTGATTGCCGGGCAAAGCCGAAATCATCCATATAGCCCGAGCCCGGTGCCCTGCCCGATCGGCTTGGTGGTGAAGAACGGATCGAACGCG
>CAVOTZ010000015.1:0-71048 GCA_963699465.1 uncultured Alphaproteobacteria bacterium | reverse complement strand
GTGCACGATATTTCTCCGGACTTCGCGTTCTTTCCGAACGGCTGGGAGGAGCAATACGACATCGCCCGCAAAGGCGCCTTCCCGGCGCTGTCGAAGATGCGTGACGAAGGCATCATCCGGGCCTGGGGCATCGGCGTGAATACACCGCTGCCGATCCTCAAGGTAATGGAGGATGCCGATCCCGATGTCTGTCTGTGCGCGCGCCAGTATTCGTTGATCGATCACGCCAGCGCGGTGAACGAACTTTTTCCGGCCGTGCGCAAGAAGAACGTTGCGCTCGTAATCGGCTCCTCGCTCAACGCCGGATTTATCTCGGGCAGCCCGCGTTACAATTACGGCAAGGAGAATTTCAGGATTCCGGCGACTGCAATCGAAAAGCGGGAGAAGCTCAGGTCAGTCGCCGCCCGTTATGGCGTCGATCTGCGCACCGCCGCGCTTCAGTTCTCCTCGGCCGCCGATGTCGCGGTTGCCCTGGTGGTCGGCGCGCGAAGCGCCCAGCAGATCGAGGAGGACTGGAACTCGCTGCAGGCCAAGATCCCTTCCGAGTTCTGGGCCGAACTCAAGCAGCAGGGCCTGATCGAGAAGAACGCCGCGCTTCCCGCCAGTCCGGAGGCTTAGCGAAGGTGTCGCAGGCGTACAGCGCGCTGACCTATGTCGCGGGCGCCCAGTCGTCGACCGCCGACGCCGGATTTACCCTTTCACGCGGCACGCTCGACGAAGTGATCGCCAAGCAGACCACGTTTCCGGCAGCGGTCGCCGCCGGCAAGGTCAAATTCACCGGCAATCCGACAAAACTCGGCGATCTGATGGCGCTGATGGACGAATTCCCGCGCATGTTCGAGATCGTCGAGCCGAAGCGGACGGCGGTGAGTTAGGGGAAGCGTAGCGAAGCAATCCAGGGTTCGGTATGGAGCCTCTGGATTGCTTCGCTTCGCTCGCAATGACGGATCCGTAGGGTGGGCAAAGGCGCCCTTGCGCCGTGCCCACCATCTATCCGCATGCGGCTTGGAATGGTGGGCACGCTTCACTTTGCTCACCCGATGTCTTGGGCCAGCATTGTTGGAAGTTTATGAAGTTGAGCATTGGCGTGATTAGCCCTTCACCAAACCGATCGACACCAGCAGTGCTATCGCAAGAAAAAAGAGGAAAAGCGCGGGCACGCTGATTAAGCTCAACCGATACATGAAAGGATTGTTCGTGCGATCGTAGAGTGAGAACGTGTAGTATTTGCTGGGAAAATAATAGGAGCGGCCGCCCCCCAAAAGCCATCTGCCCGTTCTGACTGCCGTCCACCAGATGCGTCCGCACATGTAGGCAATCGCGACCGGGCATCCCCACAGGTACAACAGCGTCAACGGAATTATCCAAGGGTGTGTCGCAGTCTGCATTACCGTTGGGACGCTGGGCGCATGATTAAAGGCCGATAAATCGCAGCGCGTGGAAGTAACCGAGCACGGGCATGATGACGATCAGGCCAATCATGACCATGCCAAATCGGTTTCCAGCCTTCTTTTCCTCGGTCGAAAACTCAGAAGTGTCTTTCTGTCGTGCCCACATGACACTGAGTGTCACGAGTTCCCGCGATATTTATCAAAAAGAGAAAATAAAAGCGACCGTCCAAGGGAAAGCCGTGCGAATGGATTGAGAAGGCACATGCCGCCAGAAGGATGAAGACCAGCAAGAGCATGATAACCCCCAGCAGAGGCGACATCTTCAAGCGTTGAGGGGCTAGTGGCACGCCTGCCCGCGCGCGGGCAAGTCTCAGCACCGAGCCGGCGACGCACATCAGAGCAATGATGACTGTAAGAACGGAATGGGACATGTCGCGCTATTGCTCCTCAGGCCTCATTTATCACAATCTATACTTGTTTAGTTTCCGAGCACGCGCCAAATCAACTATGGAGTTAATGAACTGTTGCTTACTGGTTATGGATGGGGTGTGATTTCGCGTCATTCGGCAATGCGAGAGGTCCAATATAGGCCCCTCCGTCACGTAGCATCCGGGCAACGCAAGCGAGGGCCGCATATGTTCACTTTACTTGTTTCCCTGGCCTTTTTAAATTCCATCCCCGGAGGCGTGAATTCAACGAACGAAAGAATACTGCACTTGGCGAACGAAGCTAATTGCTCCGCCGACCATGACATGGAAATCGGCCGGTACTACATTAGCAAGCATGATCAAACTGCCGCCGTATTCCGTTTCAAGTTGGTGATTACGCGCTGCCCTAAATCTGCGCAGGCCGAAGAAGCTTTAGCCCATCTTGCCGACATAGGGCTGGAACTACGCTTGCCCACAATATCTCAAAACGCGGTTGCGGTGCTGGAGCGCAATTTCCGAATGGTCAATGGACGATCGAAGCACGCGGCAAGTTGAGATCGGCGGGGCTGGAACCGGCCGAGGATGAAAAATCATGGGTTGCTGGTCCGTTCCAATAACTCAATTGAGCGTGACAAGTCCGCAAGTTGAACTCGATCGACGCTTTCATGGTCTGAACATGGGGATCGCCCGAAAAGTTACCATTACAGTCGTCGGCCTTCTGGTTTTGGCCGAATTATATTTGGTCTTTCGGCCTGAGCCCGACATCCTCACCGCTGGTGTGGCTTCCGGCGAAGCCCCCGTCACCGATGCGTTGCAAAAACGATTTCCGGTCGGTTCGCCCGCGAGTGCCTTGGAGGCGGAGCTAAAGCGCGAGGGCGTTTGGGGGCCGGTGATAATAGAGCGTATGGGAACCAAAGGCCGCCTTTACCACTATGTGCAACTCAGCCGTCGCGTTGGCTTGTTCACGCCGGAAGTCACAACCATTGCATGGGAAGTGGGGCCTGACGGGCTCTTGGCCAATGTGAGAGGAAGTAAGTACGCGGATCTACCAGTGCCATGATGCAATCGGTGCGCGAGCCGAGGACCCCTTGGTTGCCATCGTCGCCAGCATCGGGCGCTTGGGCAGTCCGTTCTTGAGCTGATCACGTTGGACGCAGAGAGGACAGAGGCGCCCTTGCGCCGTGCCCACCATCTATCCGCAGGCGGCTTGGAATGGTGGGCACGCTTCGCTTTACTTGGGGGATGGAGAGACCGTTACACCTAAGCAACCGTTCAACGAAAAAGCGCAGGAGCTACCCGGGAAACGGTGCGTACATCTTGATCAATATCCACGCCGCGGATGAAAGGGGCCGCCAGTTGAGGCGGCCCCTCTAACCTGGTCGATGACCCCTCCATAATTAAAGGGGATGCCCGCCAGTTGCTGCGCAACCGAATTCTCCAACCGAGCCAACGAGATTGCCGGTGAGAGAGCCACCAAAGGTGTTGGGATCGCTATTCTGGGCCGCGATCCTCTGATTTTCCGCGTCCTTCCAGGGATTGCGCTGCAATCCACCGCTAGCGGCGTCGAGTTCGCTGATGTTCAATTC
This sequence comes from uncultured Alphaproteobacteria bacterium, assembly GCA_963699465.1. GTDB lineage: Bacteria > Pseudomonadota > Alphaproteobacteria > Rhizobiales > Xanthobacteraceae > Bradyrhizobium. The sequence continues at coordinate 67,643 of CAVOTZ010000015.1, read as the reverse complement.
GTGGTTCATGTCAATCTCCCGCGGTATTTGTGAGGGGACCATCCCCTCATGCGCGGTGGACGCCGCGACATGAGCGCGCGTTCATTGGCCGCGTGAGCTAAATCACATGCAACGCCCGCGCGGGGATCGGGCGGACGAGGCGTCGCATAGAGATAGGCACTCCATTTGTGGCCCTGGATTGCTTCGCTTCGCTCGCAATGACGGATTCGCGGTCGTAGAAGCCCGCATGAGCCAACGGGTCGCGCGAATGCGCGCCCGAGGAAAGGCTCCGCGATATGTGGGACGGCGGAAGATCCCGGATGTCGCTGCGCTCATCCGGGCTACGGACTACGGACGCGCCGCCACCCTCAAATCCCCAGATACGCCGCCTGGACCTGCTTGTTGTTGGCAAGTTCGGTGCTGGTGCCGTGCATGATCACGTTGCCGCTTTCCAGCACATAGGCGCGCTGCACCAGCGACAGCGCGCGGCTGACGTTTTGCTCCACCAAGAGGATGGCGGTGCCCATTTTGTGGATCTCGCCGATCTTCTCGAAGGTCACGTCGGTCATGACGGGCGCGAGGCCAAGCGACGGTTCGTCCAGCATCAGCAGCCGCGGCTTCAGCATCAGGCCGCGGCCGACCGCGAGCATCTGCTGCTCGCCGCCGCTCATGGTGCCGGCCAGCTGCTTCTTGCGGTCGGCCAGCCGGGGGAAGATGCCGTACACCAGTTCGAGCGAGCGGGCGCGTTCCGCCTTGGCTTTCGGAACGTAGGAGCCGATCTCGAGATTTTCCTGCACCGTCATCTCGGGAAACACCTGCCGGCCTTCGGGCACATGGGCGATGCCGAGTTCGGGGATCTTGTGCGGCGGCAACGTGGCGAGATTGACGCCGGCAAAGGTCATGGTGCCCGATGTCAGCTTCACCAGCCGCGAGATCGCCCGCAACGTCGTGCTCTTGCCGGCGCCGTTGGCGCCGAGCAGGCCGACGGCCTCGCCTTCGCCGATCTCGATGCTGACATTGTGGATCGCGGGCACCGAGCCGTAGCTGGCGCTGACGCCGGACAATTGCAGCATCAGGCGTCTCCTGCCGCCGGCGGATGCACATAGGAGCCGAGATAGGCGCGGATCACTTCCGGATTTTCCACGATCTCCTTTGGCGTGCCCTCGGCGATCTTCTGGCCGTGGTCGAGCACCACGATGTGGCGCGCGACCGCCATGATGGCGCGCATCACGTGTTCGACGATGACGATGGTCAGGCCGCGCTGCGACAGTTTTCCGATCAGGGCGACCGCCTGGTCGATCTCGGCCGGGTTGAGCCCGGCCATGACTTCGTCGAGCAGCAGCAGCCGCGGCTGCGGTCGCCAGCGCGCGCGCCATTTCGAGCCGGCGCTGGTCGATGGTGGTCAGGTCGTTCGCGGCGGTCTGCTCCTTGGCGGCGAGGCCGACGAATTCGATCGCCTCGCGCGCCTTGTCGCGGGCCGCCGCGATGTGCCGGTCGCGCAGGAAAGCGCCGGTCATGACGTTGGCCAGCACCGTCATCGCGCCAAAGGGTTTTGCGACCTGAAAGGTCCGCGCCAGGCCATGCGCGCAGACATCGTGCGGCCGCAGGCCGGCGATCTCGCGGCCATAGGCCATCACCGATCCCTGGTCGGGCCGGTGAAAGCCGGTGATCAGGTTGAAAGCTCGTGGTCTTGCCGGCGCCGTTGGGCCCGATCAGCGCAACGGTTTCGTTTTCCCTAACGGTAAAGCTGACGTCCTGCACGGCGCGCAGACCGCCGAACCGCTTGCTGAGATCGCTTGACGACCAGCGCGTCGGCCATCGGCTACGCCTCCGCTCGCGCCTGGCGGCGGCTGACCTGGCGCTGATAAAATTCGCCGATCAGGCCGATCAGCCCGGTCGGCCGCCACAGGATCACCGCCATCAGGATCAGGCTGTAGACCGTCAGCTGCACTCCGCCGAGCGAACTGCCGAGCCAGCTTTGCAGCAGCGTCGACGTCGTTTCCAACAGCATGGTGCCGATCACCGGCCCCCACAGCGTTCCGATGCCGCCGACGATCGACACCAGCGCCGCCTCGATCGAGATGTTGAAGCTGAACGCGGTCGGCGGATCGATGAAGTAGATGTACTGGATGTAGAAGGTGCCGGCGAGCGCGGTGAGAAACGCGCGGATCATGTAGATGTTGCGCTTGATGCTCGGCGCGTTGACGCCGATCGCCTCGGCGGCATCCTCATCCTCGCCGATCGCGACGAGGTAATAGCCCATCCATGACCGCTCGATCATCCAGGTGATCACAAGGCCGATCGCGAGCAGGCCGAGCGCGACATAGTAGTAGGCCGCACTTCACTTCGAACTGCATCATCAGCGGCGCATTGCCGAGGTTCGGAATCGTGGTGCCCTCGGCGCCCCAGGCGAAATCGCGGAATTTCAGGAAGATCAGCATCAGCGCCTGGGCGGTCGCGATGGTGGCGATGGTGAAATAGGGGCCGCGCAGGCGAAAGCACAGCCAGCCGATCGGCAGGCTCGCCAGCATCGCGACCACGCCGCCGGCGACCATCCCGATCCACGGCGAGATGCCGAAATCGATCTGCAGGATGGTCGAGGTGTAGGCGCCGAGCCCGAAATAGGCGGCATGGCCGAGCGAAAGCTGCTTGGCGTAACCGCCCATCAGGTTCCAGGCGACGCCGATGAAGGAGAACAGCAGGATGCGGATGAAAATGTCGATCGCAAACGAGCTCGTCACCACCAGCGGCAAGATCAGCACGATCACGGCAAGCGCCGCGACCGCCGCCACGCTCCATTTATGGGCCTTGTCCACTACCGCACCCTTCCGCCGCCGAGGCCGTTGGGCTTGAAGGCCAGCGTCAAGCAGCAGCATGCCGAACACCACGATCAGGCCGGAATCGGCGCCGACGATATTGAATGCCGAGCGACTCGGCGACGCCCATCATCAGGCTTGCGATCAGCGCGCCGATCGACATTGCCCAGCGTGCCCAGCACGACCGCGACAAACGCCATCAGCACGAACACCTGCCCGACGAACGGATAGGCCGAATAGAACGGCATCAGCAGCGAGCCGGCCGCGCCCGCCAGCGCCAGCGCGATGCCGAGCGCGACGCAGAACACCCGGTCGGGATTGATGCCCATCAGCGTCGCGACGTCACGGTTCTGCGCCGCCGCGCGCATCGCCTTGCCGAGATCGGTGGTGTGCAGGAACACCCAGAGCGCGCCGCTGAGCATCATGGCGACCACGAAGGCGATCAGTTTTGCCACCGGGATGTAGAGGCCGCCGAGATGGAAGGCCTCGTCCGAATAGGAGGTGTGCACGGTGCGGTAGTTGGCGGAGAACAGCATCAGCGCGAGATTCAGCAGCAGCAGCGACAGCGCAAAGGTCAGAAAGATCTGCGGCATGTCGTTCAGCCCCAGAACCCTGCGGATCAGGAAATGCTGCATCAGCACGCCGACCACGAACAGCACCGGCATGGAGACAACCAGCGAGACCAGCGGATCGATGCCGAACTGGGTGGCGAGATAGAAGCTGATGATACATCCCGATCATCACGAATTCGCCCTGGGCGAAATTGACGATCTTGACCACGCCGAAGATCAGCGTGACGCCGATGCTGACCAGCGCGTAGATGCCGCCGATGAGCAGGCCGTTGATGACGGCCTGGGCCACTGTCTCCAGCATCTGCTGCGCCCGGCTGTTACGACTTCATCAGCGGGGCGCGGGCATCATTCCTTCGGGAACACGCTGGCGAGGTCGCCGTTCTGCCACTGCACGCCGACCGGGTGGGCGTAGATGTTCTTGCCGTCCGGGCCGAACTTGACCTTGCCGCCCGGCGCCATCGCCGCGTAACCGGAGGAGACGTCGAGCGTCGACAGCGCCTCGCGCACCTTCTGCGGATCGGGCGACGCCGCGCGCTCCAGCGCGTCGGCCATCATGAAGGTCTGCGCCACCAGGCCGCCGGCATATTCGAACAGGAATTCGCCGGTGCGCTTCTTGTATTCGGCGTTCACCTTCTGGGCGTTGGCGTCCATGTCGTGGTTCCAGTGCGCCACGCCCTGCAGGCCCTCGGCGAGCTTGCCGACATTCTTGTAGAAGTCCGGAATCACGAAACCGCCGGAGCCGCCATTGATCGCGATGTTGAGGCCGACCTGCTTGACCGTGCGCACGATCAGGATCAGGTCGTTGAGGTAGGACACCGAGAACAGCGCGTTGGCGCCGGACGCCTTGACCTTGTTGATCAGCGGGCTCGGCATCGGTGAAACCGGCCGAGTAGGGCTCGAACATCACGATCTCGACGCCCTCGCCGGGCGCCTGCTCCTTCAGGCCGTTCGAGGTCGACGTGCCGAACGCGGTATTCTCGAAGATCACCGCGACCTTCGGCTTGTCGCCGACCAGCTTTGACATTTGCAGCTGCGCCTGCGCGAACTGCGAGGCGCGCGCGAACGGCGTGAAGGTGTAGTGACGGTCCTTGTTGAGCTGGTCCGAGCTCGAGCCGGTGATCAGCGGCACCTTGGCGCGTTCCGCCACCTCGCTCGCGATCAGGGTCAGCGCGCTGGCAAAGCAGCCATGGATCGCCGACAGCTTGTTGCCCGATGATCAGCCGGTCGGTTTCGGTGCGGGTCACCGTGGTGTCGCTCTGCACGTCGGAGATGATCAGATTGAGCTTGGCCCCGCCGAGCGATTTGATGCCGCCGGCCTCGTTGACCATGTCGACCGCGAGTTTGGCGGCGGCGACGCAGCCGACGCCGATCTGCGCCATGCTGCCGGTGGTCGGGTAGAGCGCGCCGATATTGACGGGGTCGGCCGCCCAGCCGCGCAGCGGCACCGCGCCGAAGGCGCCGGCCGCGACCGCGCCGCCGGCCTTCAGCAGGAATTTGCGGCGGCTCTGCCGCTTCGACAGGATCTTCGCGGCGGCGTTTTCGCTGTTCAAGACGGATGTCTGGCGATCTTTTTTCATATCGTCTCCCCCTGACGCGACCCGGCGCGGACTTTGTCCTGCTTCCGCCGCCCGCTATGTTGTTTCCCTGGCGATGCTAGCCCCGTTGAAAATTGTTTACAATATAGTTTTCAATATTAATATCGCCTGGTTTCAAGCGAGGACGATATGGCCGGAAAGCCGCTCAAGCGAGCGAGAGCGCCCAAGCCGCCACCGGCGCCGGAAGCGCCGGTGCGGCCCGCGGCCGCCTTCATCATCGCCAAGCGCATCGAGGAAGACATCGTGCTCGGGCGGCGTCAGCCGCGCGAGCGGCTGATCGAGCAGGATCTCTGCGACCTGTTCCTGACCCATCGCGGCGACGTGCGGCTGGCGCTGTTCGAGCTCGAGAAAAAGGGGCTGGTCGAGCGGATTCCCAATCGCGGCGCGATGGTGCGCGGATTGACCCCGCTGGAAGTGAAGGAAATCTACGCGGTCCGCGAAGAGCTGGAAGTGATGGCGGTGCGGATCATTCCGTTTCCGGTCGAGCAGAGGGAAATCGACCGGCTGGAGCAATTGCAGCGCCAGCACAGCGAAGCGGTCGCCAAGGGCGACCTGCTCACGGTGTTCTACAGCAACCTGCGTTTCCACCAGGTGCTGTTCGGGCTGTGCGGCAATGCCTGCCTGATCGACACCATCGAGCTTCTGGCGCAGAAGGTCTATGGCATCAGGTCCTACGCTCATGCGTTTCCGCAATCGCTCGACCGGGCGCGGCGCGATCATATCGACATGATCAAAGCGCTACGCGGCTCGCGCCGGGATGAACTGATCGCGCTCACCCGGCGGCATCTCGGGCCTTCCCCGGAAGCCTACATCCGGGCTTATGAGCTACGCTTCGGCAAAGCCGATCTGACGCCGGCGCATTGACCGGCGCCATTCAGGCGCGGATGACCGTTTCCGCTCATTCCGCGCTGCTCACCAGCTTGATGCGCGGTTCCGCGGCTTCCTTCAGGCTGCGATAGGCGGCCATATAGTCCAGCGCCATGCGGCGCGCGGTGAAGCGTGCTTCGAACTGCTCGCGCACCGCTTCCCGGCTCAGCGTGGAAAGGCTGTTGACGGCGGCAACCGCGCTGATCTCGTCCTCGACAATGAAACCGGTCAGGCCCTCGTCGATCACCTCGGGGACGGAGCCGCGATTATAAGCGATGACAGGCGTGCCGCAGGCCATCGCCTCGATCATGACCAAACCAAACGGCTCCGGCCAATCGATCGGCAGCAGCAGGCCAATCGCGCCACTGAGAAAGTCGGCTTTCTCGTGGTCGCCGATCTCGCCGATATAGTCGACCAGCGGGTGATCCATCAGCGGACGGATCAACTCGTCGTAATAGTCCTGGTCGGCGCGATCGACCTTGGCGGCGATCTTCAGCGGAATGCCGCAGCGGATCGCGATCCGGATCGCGCGGTCGACACCCTTTTCCGGCGCGATACGGCCGAGCACGGCGAGATAGCCGGGCGTGACCGGTCGCGGCGTCAGCAGTTTTTCGGGAAGTCCATGGTGGATGGTGCGGACCCAGTTGGCCTGCGGCACCGGACGCCGCTGCGCGTTCGAGATCGAGATCACGGGCACCTTGGAGAAGGTCGTGAACACCGGCTGGTGCTCGGGCAGGTCCAGCCTGCCGTGCAGCGTGGTCAGGAAGGGGGTCGGCTGCCGGTAGAACAGCGACCACGGATAATAGTCGAGATGGAAGTGCAGGAAGTCGAATTCCTCGTCGTCACATTTTTGCCGCACGCGCTCCAGCATTACCATATGCAGTGCATTGGGGTCGCGAACCGAGCCGTCCAGCCGCAGCGCTCTCGGCCATGTCGCGTCGAGTTTCGCGGAAGTCTGGGAATCGCCGCTGGCGAACAGCGTGACATCGTTTCCCAATGCGACAAGTTCCTCGGTCAACCAGTGTACCACCCGCTCGGTTCCGCCATACAATTTGGGTGGAACAGCCTCCGTCAGCGGAGCAACCTGCGCGATGCGCATCTTATCAATCTCCCGTGTGTGATCTCGGATGAAGGAAAGCCCCTAAAGCCCTTTAAGTGTTTGCGGCACCGGCATGCCGAATTGGGAACGTTCTCGCATCTGCGAAGTTCCTTACCGCAACGTACTTCTTCCACATCGCGGACTTGCTGGTGCCATTTCGTCCAACCACGCTTTTGGCAGCCGATCGGTGCGGAATCGTGGTGCAGCAATGACGGCGGCGTGGGAACCGAGGCGATCTATCGAACGTTCGAACAGGTAGCGCGGATTAGAATAAAAACCCCCTATTCTCAAAGAGGTTTGCGGCGATATGGACAGTCTTTCAGGATATGCGCATCGTCCTTTTCCGTTTGTGCTGCGCTATCTTCGCCAGCGTCTCGCGTCGCATGTGGTCATCCTGACCGCCGTTGTGGCAGCGGTTGCTTGCTCGGTAGGCACGCAATATGGCGTGAAGAACCTGGTCGACAGTTTAACGGCCGGCCCAGCCCACGCGGGAGGCGTATGGCTGGCCTTCATTTTCCTCATGTCGCTGATCGCTGCCGACAACTTTCTGTGGCGGATCGCGAGCTGGACCGCGAGCTTCACGTTTGTGGGAGTAACAGGTGATCTGCGCCGTGACATATTTCGTCATCTGACCGGGCACGCGCCGAGCTATTTCTCCGACCGGCTGCCGGGCATGCTGACCAGCCGCATTACCGCCACCTCCAATGCGGTGTTCACCGTCGAGAACATGTTCGTCTGGAACGTGCTGCCGCCCTGCATGGCGACGATTTCCGCGATCGTGCTGATCGGAACCGTCAGCCTTAAAATGTCGCTGGGCCTGATCGTGGTCGCCGGCGCGATGGTGCTGGCGATGTTTCATCTGGCCGCCGCCGGAAGACCCCTGCATGACGATTTCGCCAACAAGGCCGCGGCGGTCGATGGCGAGATGGTGGACGTCATCAACAACATGCCGCTGGTTCGCGCGTTCTGCGGCCTGTCTTTCGAGCACGACCGGTTCGACGCGACGGTCAATCGGGAATTGACCGCGCGCGGCCGCAGCCTGCGTTATCTGGAAAAGCTGCGCATCCTGCATGCCGGCGTCACCGTCGCCTTCACGATCGCGTTGCTGGCCTGGGCCATCACGCTGTGGCAGCACGGCGCCGCCACAACGGGCGATGTCGTGCTGGTCTGCACGCTCGGGATTTCGATCCTGAGCGCCACGCGCGATCTCGCGGTGGCGCTGGTCGATGTCACCCAGCACGTCGCGCGGATGACGGAAGCGATTGCGACGCTGCTGCTGCCGCATGAGCTGAAGGATCATCCCGACGCCGAGCCGCTGGTCAAGGCGGGGGCGGCGATCGCCTTCAACAACGTCTCGTTCCGTTATCCCGGCGGCTTAAAAGTGTTCGACCGCTTCAGCCTGCGGCTGCAGGCCGGCCAGCGGGTAGGACTGGTCGGCCAATCCGGCGGTGGCAAGTCGAGCCTGTTCGTGCTGCTGCAGCGGTTCTACGACGTGCAGGACGGCAGCATCACCATCGACGGCCAGGATATTTCGCGGGTCACGCAACAGAGCCTGCGCGAGGCGATCGCGGTGGTGCCGCAGGACATCTCGCTGTTCCAGCGTTCGATCCTGGAAAACATCCGCTACGGCCGGCCGACCGCGACCGACGACGAGGTGCTGCGCGCGGCGATCGCGGCGCGCTGCGATTTCGTCGAAACCCTGCCGGAGGGGATGGCGACCATGGTCGGCGACCGCGGCGTCAAGGTGTCGGGCGGCCAGCGGCAGCGTATCGCGATCGCGCGCGCCTTCCTGAAGGACGCGCCGATCTTGCTGCTTGACGAAGCGACCGCGGCGCTCGATAGCGAGTCCGAAGAGGCGATCCGCGAGGCGCTGGCCCGGCTGATGCGCGGCCGCACCGTGATCGCGATCGCGCATCGGCTGGCGACGCTGCGCAATTTCGACCGGGTGGTGATGCTCAAGGGTGGCAAGATCATCGAGGACGGCCCGCCGGACCGGCTGATGCAGGGCGAGGGCCCATATCGCGAACTTGTGACGCAGGAAATGAGCCGCCTCGCCACCCATGCGGCTTGAACTGCGCGGTAGGCGTGAAAGAGTCCTAGTGCGTGTTGATCGCCATAGGCCCAGGGAAGGCCGCACAGATAAATCGCACGAGGTCATCCATGCCAGCCGAAGCCGCAAGCAAGATCGTAACCGCCCGGGCCATCGAACCGATCGCGGAATCGCCGTTCTATATCCCGATGACCGGACCCGCGGCCCGGCCGCGGCGCTCGCTCAAGCATGACGATACCTTCATCGTGCTCGACAGCCACGGCGACATCGGCGCATCCGCCGGCGGGCCCGACGGCCTGTTCAACGCCGACACCCGTTACCTTGCGAGGCTCGAACTGTCGCTCGACGAGGTGCAGCCGCTGCTGCTGGGTTCCAACCTGCGCGATGACAATTCATCGCTGACGGTCGACCTCACCAATCCCGATATCTACCGCAATGGCCGCATCGTGTTGCAGAAGGATCTGCTGCACATCGTCCGCAGCATCTTCCTGTGGCGCGGCATCGCCTATCAGCGCATCGGCCTGCAGAACCATGGCGAGCTAACCGCGAGTTTCGATCTGACGCTGTCGTTCGACAATGACTTCGCCGATTTGTTCGAGGTGCGCGGCGAAAAGCGTCCGCGCCGGGGCGTCGGCTCCAGCAGGCTGGTCGGGCCGTCCGACGTGCAGCTCGATTATCAGGGGCTCGACGGCAGGGCGCGCCATACCTCGTTGCATTTCGATCCGCGGCCGACCCGGCTTGCGGTCAATGCCGCGACGTATCATTTCGAACTCGCGCCGCAGCAGTCGAGTTCGCTGTTCATCGCGGTATCCTGCGACATGCCGGCGGCGGTGAAGCCGGTGCGATTTTTCCACGGCCTGCTGGCGCATCGCCGCGAGATGCGGCGCTGCAATGCCGGCGCGACCTGCATCGAAACCTCCAACAACATTTTCAACGAGGTACTGTGCCAGTCGATGGCCGACCTCAACATGTTGATGACGGATACGCCGCAGGGGCGATATCCCTATGCCGGCATCCCCTGGTACTCCACCACGTTCGGCCGCGACGGCATCATCACCGCGCTGCAGATGCTGTGGATCGACCCGCGGGTCGCGCGCGGCGTGCTGAAGCGGCTGGCCTTCTACCAGGCCAAGGCGGTCGATCCGCTGGCCGACGCGCAGCCGGAAAAATCCTGCATGAAATGCGCGGCGGCGAAATGGCGGCGCTGCGCGAGGTGCCGTTCGCGTTGTATTACGGCAGCGTCGATTCGACGCCGCTGTTCGTGCTGCTGGCCGGGCTCTATGTCGAGCGCACCGATGACGAGGAAACGCTCGCCGAGCTGTGGCCGGCGATCGAGGCGGGATTGCGCTGGATCGACGGCCCGGGCGATCCCGACCAGGATGGTTTTGTCGAATATCAGCGCGCCTCGGAGCAGGGCCTCGCCAACCAGGGCTGGAAGGACTTGTTCGATGCGATCTTCCATGCCGACGGAAAACTTGCTGAAGGTTTTATCGCGCTGGCGGAAGTGCAGGGCTATGTGTTTGCGGGCAAGCAGCTCGCGGCGCGTTGCGCGGCGCGGCTCGGCAAGCACGACCGGGCAAAACAGCTCGAGGCCGAAGCCACGCAACTGGCCGAACGCTTCGAAGAGGCGTTCTGGTGCGACGATCTCGGCACCTATGCCTTGGCGCTCGACGGCGACAAGAAGCCGTGCCGGGTGCGGACCTCGAATGCCGGCCAGTTGCTGTTCAGCGGCATGATCCGGCCGGATCGCGCGCGACTGGTGGCCGCCGATCTGATGCGGCCGCATTTCTTTACCGGGTGGGGCATCCGCACCGTGGCGCGCGGCGAGGCCCGCTACAATCCGATGTCCTATCATGACGGCTCGATCTGGCCGCACGACAACGCGCTGATTGCGCTTGGGCTTGCGCGTTACGGCCTGAAGCATTCGGTCGCCCATCTGTTCAAGGCTCTGTTCGACGCCGCGACCTATATGGATCTGCGGCGGCTGCCGGAATTGTTCTGCGGTTTTCGCCGCGAGAAGGGGCGCGGCCCCACGCTCTATCCGGTGGCCTGCGCGCCACAGGCCTGGGCCAGCGCGACGCCCTTTACGCTGCTGGAAGCCGCCCTCGGTCTCGAATTCGACGCCGCCCATGGCGAAATCCGGCTGCGCAATCCGCGGCTGCCGGCCTTTCTCAACGAGGTGGTGCTGCGCGACCTCCGGCTTGGCGCCTCCAGCGTCGATCTTCGGGTGCGCCGCCATGGCGAGGACGTCTCGCTCGAAGTATTGCGCACGCGCGGCGAAATCCGCGTCTCGATCGTGCTCGCACATTAGGTTCTACTCGTTCCTCGGAGGCCCCCATGCGCGCCAAACGCTCTGTCGCGTCGCTCGTGATCGCATTTTCAGTGCTGGCGACCGCGACCGCGTGGGCCGCCGACCCGACGCCGCAACCGGATGTGGCGTCACCGGCGCCCACGCCGACGCCCTCCGCATCCCCGTCCGCCCCGCCGACCGAACATGCGCCGCCGGCTTCGGTCACCATCATCGGCGCCAAGGAAGCGCATGGCGTGCTCGGCCGCGACGTCCGCAGCGCCGCCAATGAGGACATGGGGCATGTCGTCGATGTGATCGTCGATCGCAGCGGCACCGTGCGCGCCGCGGTGATCGATTTTGGCGGTTTTCTCGGGGTCGGCAGCCGAAAGATCGCGGTCGACTGGAACGCGCTGCGATTTGGCCGCGTTGCCGACAAGAGCGATGCCGTCACGCTCGAATTGACCAAGGACCAAGTGAAGGCCGCGCCCGAGTACAAGGAAGGTTCGTCGATCGTGGTGCTCGGGGCTTCCGGCACGCTGGAGCCGCTGCAATTCGACGACCAATAAAACAGTCGAAAGAGGGCATCCTGTTCGCGCGCGCACCCCCACACAGATTGGGCATTATCGATGACGACGATCGGGCGCGACCGGTTGGCGGCGGTCGCGACATGCCGCCGCAGCCGGGCGGACCGTCTCCGCGTCCCGAAAGCCTGCGCGGCCTCGACTGGTTCATCTTCTTTCTCGCCGACGTGCAGACCGGGTTCGGGCCTTTCGTCGCGGTTTACCTGACGACCGAGAAATGGACCCAGGTCGAGATCGGCTTTGTGCTGTCGATCGGCGGCATCATCGGCCTGATCGGGCAGATGCCCGGCGGCGCGATCGTCGACGCCGCGCGTTCCGAACGGCTGGTGGCGGGATTGGCGGTCGCGACGATCGGTTTCAGCGCGCTCGGTTACGCGGTGTGGCCGATCCTCCCGGTGGTGGCCGCCGCAGCAACCTTGCACGCCGCCGCGAGCTGCGTGCTCGGTCCTGCGATCGCGGCGATTAGTCTCGGTCTGGTCGGCCCGTTCGCGATCGGCGAGCGGCTCGGGCGCAATGCCCGGTTCGCCTCGCTCGGCAACGGCACTGCGGCCGCCGTGATGGGCACCTTCGGCTATCTGTTGTCGAGCCGTTCGGTGTTTATCGTCACGTTTATTCTCGCGATTCCGGCGCTGCTGTCGCTGGTCCGGATCCGCGAGCGCGACGTCGATGCGACCTGGGCGCATGGCGCGGTCGCGCGCGAGGTCGAAGACGTCAACGCCACCAGCATATGGCGGCTGATCCGCCAGCCTGCGCTGTTGATCTTTGCCGCCAGCATCCTCCTGCTGCAGCTTGCCAACGCCGCAATGTTGCCGCTGATGGCGGGCGTCGTTACCACCCGGTCGAGCCAGTGGGCGCCGGTGTTGATCGCGGCCTGCATCGTGGTGCCGCAGGCCATCGTCGCCTGGACCTCGCCCTCGGTCGGGCGCAAGGCGCAGCAATGGGGACGCCGGCCGCTGCTGCTGCTGGGCTTTGCCGCGCTGGCTGATCCGCGGCCTGCTGTTCGCGGTGGTCGGCGATCCCTATCTGCTGGTCATGGTGCAGGTGTTCGACGGCATTACGGCGGCGGTGTTCAGCGTGATGGTGCCGCTGATCGTCGCCGACGTCGCCTTCGGCAGCGGGCATTTCAATCTCGCGCAGGGCATCGTCGGCACCGCGACCGGAATTGGCGCCTCGCTCAGCACGGTGCTGGCCGGCTATGTCAGCGACAAATTCGGCAGCGCCGTCGCCTTTACCGGCCTGGCTTGCGTGGCCGCGCTGGGTCTTGCGGTGATCTGGCTGGTGATGCCGGAGACGCGGCCGGTCGATGCGCGCGGGCTACGCTAGGCTGAGAGCGCTTTGCGATACAACGCGTCGTAACACGCCGCGGAAATGTCCCAGCTGAACGAGCGCGACATCGCGTTGCGGCGCATGGAGTTCGAGGCGCTCCTTGGTCGCGAAGGTCGAAAACGCCCGCCGGATGCCGCCGAGAAACGACTCGGTCGAAGGTTGCGAAAACAAAAATCCGGTCTCGCCATCCTTGATGGTTTCCGCGAGGCCCCCGGTCTGGTGACCGATCGGCAGCGATCCGAATCTCTGTGCGTACATCTGGCTGAGGCCGCACGGCTCGAACCGCGACGGCATCAGGGTAAAATCGCTGCCGGCGAAAATCCGCCGTGCCTGGCCGTCGTTAAATCCGATCGCGACGCCGATCGCATCGGGACGGCGCCGGTGGGCATGGACCAGCGCCTGCTCGATGCCGGGCTCGCCGGTGCCGGTCACCACGATCTGGCCGCCGGCCCCGATGATCTCGTCGGCCGCCGCCAGCACGAGGTCGATTCCCTTTTGATGAACCAGCCGCGCCACCAGCCCGAAGATCGGGCCGCGCGACAGCGCGAGGCCGAATTGCTGGCGCACATAGTCGGCATTCGCCTGTTTGCCCTGCCAGTCGCCGGCGGCGAACGGCTGCGCCAGCGATGCGCAAACCCGCGGGTCCCAGCTCTCGTCGATGCCGTTCAGGATTCCCGTCAGTTGCGCGGCGTCGGAACGCTGGCGCAGCAATCCCTCGAGCCCGCAGCCGAGTTCGCGCGTGGTGATCTCGCGGGCATAGGTCTCGCTGACGGTGGTGAGGTGGGAGGCGTAGACGATGCCACCCTTGAGGAAGGATAATTTGTCGTAAAATTCGAGCCCGTTGATGTGGAAGGAATCTTCTGGCGCGCCGATCCGGCGCAGTGATTCCTTGGGGAACAGCCCCTGATAGGCAAGGTTGTGGATGGTCAGGATGGTCGGGATCTTGACCTTGTTCCAGGCGAGATAGGCCGGCACCAGGGCGGCCTGCCAGTCATTGGCGTGGACCAGGTCGGCTGCCCAGTTTTTATCCAACTTGCCGGCCGCGAGTTGGGCGGCGGCGGAGGCAAATCGGCCGAAGCGAATATCGTTGTCCGGCCAGTCCCGGCCTTCGGTATCGCCATAGGGATTGCCGGGGCGATCGTAGAGTTGCGGACACAACAGCACATAGACCGGCAGGCCGTCCCGGGTCGATGCCCGCCCCAGTTTGCAGGCCGGCATTTCGCCCAGCGCCGGACAATGGCCAACGATTTGAACATGCGTGAGCTGCTCGACCAGGTCCGCATAGCCCGGCAGCATGATCCGGACGTCGCTCAGGGATCGCAGAGCCCGGGGCAGGGCGGCTGAAACGGCTGCGAGTCCGCCCACCCGGACGAAATCATCCATTTCAGTCGTGACGAACAAGACCCTCAAGTAACGCCCTCGTGGCCGCCTGGCTAAATCGATGCAAGAATGAGTCCAGTTGTATTTGGTCGAGATGGGTATCGGTCCGATAAGAGTCAACGGGCGAAACGGCTCGGCCGCGTCGGCAGCGGCTTCCCTGAGCGGGCTGCGCCATTTAGGGTCAGGCCACGCCCGGCAACGCGGCGGAGGGAGCTTTGGCAATGACCATAACAAGAAACGATGAGGCTAATTTGACAAAGAGCTATCGCGGCCTTCGCGTGCTGGATTTCTCGACCACGATCGCCGGTCCCTATTGCACCCGGATGCTGGCCGACATGGGTGCGGAGGTGATCAAGATCGAGCCCGCCGAGGGCGAGACGATGCGAACCCGTCCGCCGGTCCGCAACGGTTCCAGCACCGTGTTCGGCCAGCTCAATGTCGGCAAGCGCAGCCTGGTGCTCGACCTGAAATCGCCCAAGGCGATCGACGTGATCCGCAAGCTGGTTGCCAGCGCCGATATCCTGGTCGAGAATTTTCGTCCCGGCGTGATGCGGCGCCTGAAGCTTGATTACGCCTCGCTGCGCGAGATCAACCCGAAACTGATCTATTGCTCGATCTCAGGCTATGGGCAGACCGGCCCATCGAGCGAGTTGGCGGCCTACGCGCCGGTGATCCATGCCGCGTCGGGCTACGAGATGGCGCATCTCGCCTACCAGCCCGGGCGCAGCCGGCCGGACTATTGCGGCATCTATCATGCCGACGTCTTCAGCGGCACCCAGGCGTTCGGCGCCATTTCCGCGGCGCTCTACCAGCGCTGCAGCACCGGGCAGGGCCAGCACATCGACGTGTCGATGCTGGAATTGATGCTCGGCTTGACCCTGAACGAAGTGCAATGGTCGCAATTCGAGGTGGCGGCGCCGAGCCGGCCGATGTTCGGGCCGGTCGAGACCTCCGATGGCTATGTCATGATCGCGATCGCCAGCGAGAAGACGTTTCAGGGGCTCGTGACCGCGGCCGGCCATCCCGGCTGGATCACCGATCCGCGCTTTGCGAAATATGCCGACCGCCGGGCCAACTGGTCGGCGCTGATGGGCGGCGTCGAGGCGTGGTCGCGCACGCTTTCAACCGAGCAATGCCTGGTGGAGCTGAGCCGGAACGGGGTTCCGAGTTCGGCCTATCGCACCGTCGCCGAGGCGTTGGCCGATCCGCAGATCGCGCATCGGGGAGCGCTTGCCGAAGTGGAAGATGGCGGCGGCACGTTCAAGGTCATGAATCTGCCGTTCCGGATGTCCGGCACCACGGTCTCGGCGGGCCGTCGCGCCGCGACGCTCGGCGAGCACACCGTGGCCTATCTGCGGGAGAGCGGCCTCGGCGACGATGAAATCGCCGCTTTCACCGGAAAGGTGCCGTTGGCGGAGCCGCGCTGACGGCATCCGCGTTGGACGATAGTTTAACGGAATGCGGCTTTTCCTCCCGCGCGCACTTGCGGCCTTGCCGCAGCCGTCGATTCCAGCCAATCTGATTGAAAGTCATCAACGATCCGGCACACCGGACGAATTGCTCTGGGAGGAGATTAAATGACGTCGGCGTTCGGCTCGCGCGGCTCTGCGCGAAATTTCCTTGCTGCGGGATTTGGCATTTCCTTGCTCGCGGCCGTCGCGTTGCCGGCAAGCCCCGCCAGTGCCCAGAAGCAGGGCGGCAGCCTCACCTTCGGCCTCGAACTCGACATTCCCGGCTTCGATCCGCTGAAGGTCGGCGTGTTCGACACCTCGGCGGAAACCGCGGCCGCGGCGATCTTCGATACGATGACCACGCTCGACGACAAGGGCGAGGCGGCGCCAAAGCTCGCGCTGTCCTGGACCCATTCGGACGATTTCAGGACCTGGACCTTCAAGCTGCGGCCCGGCGTCAAATTCCAGGACGGCACCCCGTTCAACGCGCAGGCGGTCAAGGAGAATTTCGACCGGCAGAAAGATCCCGCCAACAAATGCCGCTGCGCCTTCTACATCGCGTTCATCAATGATGTGCAGGCGCCCGACGAACTGACGGTGGTGTACAATCTGAAGGATCCATCGGTGAACCTGCCGGCGTTGTTGACCCTGCAGAGCTCGAACAACGTCGTGCAGTCGCCGACCGCGTGGAAGACCAAGGGCGACGATTACAACCGCAATCCCGTCGGCACCGGGCCCTATATCCTGAAATCGTGGACCGCGGGCGACCGCATGGTGCTGGAAAGGAATCCGGACTACTGGAACAAGGGCCATCCGCATCTCGACCGGATCGTTTTAAAACCGCTGCCGGATGCGCAGTCGCGCTTCGCCAGCCTGCAATCGGGCGAGGCGGATATCGTCTGGGACGATGAATACGACGCCGACAATATCGAGAAGGCGAAAACCGATCCAAAACTCGCCGTGCACGTTTATCCGGGTTCCGGCGCGCAGGTTTATGCGATCAACACCAAATCGCCGCCGCTCGATGATGTCCGCGTTCGTCAGGCACTGGTGATGTCGATCGATCGCAAGAAGATGTCGCAGGCCATCGCGAACGGGTTGGCGAGGCCGGCGACCAATCCCTATGGCGATGGTTCGTGGGTCAAATGCAAGGACGACGGCGCGCTGCCTTACGATCTTGAGAAGGCAAAAGCGCTGATCAAGGACTATGGCAAGCCGGTCGATTTCAAGATGATCGTGACCGCGACCCCGCGCGGCCGCACCGTCGGCCAGGTGATGCAGCAGTTCTGGAAGCAGGCCGGCGCCAATATGGAGATCGAGCAGATCGACCAGGCCACCGTGGTGCCGCGCGCCTTCATGCGCCAGTTCCAGATCACGCCGTGGCGCATCGTCGATCTCGCCGATCCCGATCCGCAGATGTACGCGAATTTCCACACCGGCAGCCCGGTGGCGCTCGCCAACTATTCCAACCCGGAACTCGACAAGCTGCTCGAGCACGCGCGCACCACCGCGGACGTCGCCCAGCGGGTCGAGGATTACTGCGCCGTCAGCCGGCTGATCAACAAGGAGGCGATCTGGTTCTGGACTTTCCAGAATACCTATTACGCGATCTCCACCGCCAGGCTGAAAGGCCTGCCGAAGATCTATGGCGGGGTGATCGACGTATCCGACGCCTGGATGGAATAGCGTGACATGTTCGGGTTCGTCGCGCGAAGGCTCCTCTATCTGGTGCCGGTGCTGGTCGCCGTATCGCTGCTGACCTTCCTGATCGCCTCGCTGCTGCCGGGCGATCTGGCGTATGTCATCCTCGGTGACCAGGCCACGCCCGACAAGGTGGCTGCGCTACGCCACGACATGGGGCTCGACCAGCCGATCTGGTGGCGCTATGCGAGCTGGCTCGGCCATGTGCTGCAGGGCGATTTCGGCCGCTCGTTCCGCACCGGACAGACCGTACTGCAGGCCGTCAGCGAACGGCTGCCGGTGTCGATCGAACTGATGCTGCTGGCCGAACTCGCCGCGCTCGCGGTCGGCATTCCCTTGGCGATCGCCTGCGCGGTGCGCAGCGGCAGCGCCTTCGACCGTTTCATGACCGGCAGCGCCTTCGGCATGCTGTCGGTTCCGGCGTTCCTCTCGGCGATCCTCCTGATCTATCTGTTCGCGGTCGAGCTCAGATGGCTGCCGGCCACCGGCTACGTGCCGTTCGGTGAAGACCCGGTTGGCAATTTGCGCAGCTTTGTGCTGCCGGCGCTGACCCTGGCGCTGGGCGAATGGCCGGTGCTGATGCGCGTGCTGCGCTCCGACATGATCGCGACCCTGCAGGAAGACTATATCGCGATGGCGCGCGCCAAGGGCCTGAAACCGTCGCGCATCCTGCTGGTGCATGCGCTAAAACCGTCGTCGCTGACATTGGTCACCGTCACCGGCATCAATATCGGCCGGCTGATCGGCGGCACCGTGATCGTCGAATCGGTATTCGCGTTGCCCGGCATCGGCCGGCTGCTGCTCGGTGCGATCTATACCCGCGACCTCATCATCCTGCAGGGCGTGGTGCTGTTCGTGGCTTGCGGCTATGTGCTGATGAATTTCGTGGTCGACATGCTCTACGCCGTCCTCGATCCCAGGATCCGCCATGGCCACGCTTGAGCTCGAGATCGATGACGCCGTCGTCGTCAGTCCGGTCAGGCGGATGCGGCGGCTCGGTATGCTGTTCTGGATGGCGGTCGGCTGGACATTGCTGGTGCTTGCCGCGGCGGCGTTCGCCGATTTGCTGCCGCTGCCGAGCCCGACCGACATGGACATGCTGGAGCGCCGCGCGCCGTTCTCGGCGCTGCACTGGCTCGGCACCGACACGCTCGGCCGCGACGAACTTTCGCGCTTGATCCATGGCGCGCGGATTTCGCTCACGGTGGGCCTGTGCGCGCCGGTCATTGGGCTTTTGTTCGGCGGCGCGCTTGGCATGCTGGCCGGCTATTTTCGCGGCCGCTTTGAAACCTTGGTGGTTGGCAGCATGGATGTGCTGCTAGCGTTTCCGCCGCTGATTCTGGCGCTGGCTGTCACCGCCTATCTCGGCCAGTCCCTGCTCAATCTGACCTGCATCCTCGGCGTGCTCGGCATTCCCGCCTTCATGCGGGTCGCGCGCGCCTCGACGCTGACCCTGGCGCGGCGCGAATTCGTGATCGCGGCGCAGGCGCTCGGCGCGACCCATGCGCGGATCCTGCTGCGCGAATTGTTGCCGAACGTGTTCCTGCCGCTGCTCGCCTTCTTCCTGCTCGGCGTCGCCGTCACCATCGTGGTCGAGGGCGCGCTGTCGTTTCTTGGCCTCGGCGTGCCGCCGCCGATCTCGAGCTGGGGCAGCATGATCGGGGAGGGCCGCGAGAGCCTGGAAATCGCGCCGCGGCTGGCCTTCATTCCGGCGGCCGCGATGTTTCTCACCGTGCTGTCCTTTAATCTGGTCGGCGACACCTTGCGCGCGCTGACCGATCCGCGGCAGGGCGCGCTGTGACGGCGCCGACGCCGACCTTGTTGTCGGTCGAGGGCGTCGCGGTCGACCTGGCGACGCCGCGCGGCAACCTTCGCGCGGTCGATGGTGTCGATCTCACGATCGGCGCCGGGCGAACGCTCGGCATTGTCGGCGAATCCGGCTGCGGCAAGACCATGCTGTCGCGTGCCATCCTGCAATTGCTGCCGAAGAAGGCAAAACTGTCCGGCCGGGTGATGTTCGACGGGCAGGATCTGGCGTCGCTCGACCGGAGCGCCTTGAGAAAACTGCGCGGCCGCTCGCTGGCGGTGGTGTTCCAGGATCCGATGACCTCGCTCAATCCGGTCCTGACCATCGGCACGCAATTGATCGAGACGCTGCAGGAGCATCTGGAGCTGGACGGTGCGACCGCGAAAAGGCGCAGCGTCGAATTGCTCGCGGCGGTCGGCATTCCCGCGCCCGAGCAGCGCCTGACGCAATATCCGCATCAGCTTTCCGGCGGCATGCGGCAACGCGTGGCGATCGCGATCGCACTGTCCTGCGAGCCAAAGCTCTTGATCGCGGACGAGCCGACCACGGCGCTCGACGTCACCATCCAGGCGCAAATCCTCGACCTTGTTGGCGCGCGAGCAACGCCGCCGCCACATGGCGATGATCCTGATCACGCATGATCTCGGCGTCGTTGCCGGCCGCACCGACGAGGTCGCCGTGATGTATGCCGGCCGCGTCGTCGAGCGGGCGCCGACGCCGGATTTGTTCAAGAAAATGCGCATGCCCTATACCGAGGCGCTGCTCGCGGCATTGCCGAAGATCGATGCGGCCCCGCACACCCCATTGCCGGCGATTTCGGGCCGGCCGCCGGATCCGACCCGGCCGATCGCGGGCTGCTCGTTCTCGCCGCGCTGCCGCTATGCCGATGATCGCTGCCGGCGCGAGAAGCCGCGGCTTGCGGCGGCGCAATCGCCCGACCATCAGTATGCCTGCTTCCATCCGATCGGCGCCAAAGTCGGGGTCGGCGCGTGATGCAGGACATCGCCCATTCGCAAAGCCCGCTGCTCGACGTGCAAAACCTCGTCGTCGAATATTCCGTCGGCGGCAGGACCATCCATGCGGTGTCGGACGTCAGCCTGCAGGTGGCGCGCGGCGAGACGCTCGGCCTGGTCGGCGAGTCCGGGTGCGGCAAATCCACCCTCGGACGCGCGGTGCTGCAATTGCGCAAGGCGGTTTCCGGCCACGTGCTGTTCGACGGTCAGGATCTCACGGCGATGCAGGGCGAGGCGCTGCGCAAGATGCGCCGGCGCGTGCAATTGATTTTTCAGGACCCGATCGCCTCGCTCAACCCGCGGCGGCGGATCGGTGACATCATCGCCGAGCCGCTGGTGATATCAGGCGTCAAGGATCCGGCCAGGCGCAGGCAGATGGTCTGCGACGCGCTGTCAGCGGTCGGCCTCGATCCGGCGCTGGTGATCGGACGGCTGCCGCATGAATTTTCCGGCGGGCAATGCCAGCGCATCTGCATTGCGCGGGCGCTGGTGCTCAACCCGGATTTTGTGATCTGCGACGAGCCGGTTTCCGCGCTCGACGTTTCGATCCGCGCCCAGATCCTCAATCTGCTGGAGGAGATGAAGGCGCGCTATGGCCTGACCCTGTTGTTCATCGCCCACGATCTCGCGGTCGTGAAGGCGGTCAGCGACCGCGTCGCCGTGATGTATCTGGGCCGGCTGTGCGAAGTCGGTCCGTCCGAGCAGCTATTCGCACGCCCGGCGCATCCCTATACCGCGCTGCTGATCGAGGCGATCCCGGTGCCTGATCCGGACGTGCGGCCGGCCGAGCGCGTGCCTTCGGGCGAGCCACCGTCGCCGATGGCGCCGCCCTCGGGCTGCCGGTTTCGCACCCGTTGCCCGCGGGCGGATGCGCGCTGCGCCGCCGAGGTGCCGGAACTGCGCGCGGTGGCGCCGCAGCAGTTCGTGGCCTGCCATCATCCATTGATCGAAGCTCTCTGAGCCTTTAACAACTGACGGGAACAGTCTGGCTGGCCAACATAAAAGCCGTCCTATAGCGTTTTCGAGCGAAGTGGATACCGGTTCGCGTGAAGAAAACGCGTCAAAACAACAATCAGGAGTTTCGGTTCTGATTCAGAACCGAAGCTCTAGGGAGAAAAGCGATGAAGAGTTTCCAGGTCACCGAGTTCAACGCGCCGCTATTGGAGGTCGATCATCCGACCCCGCAGCCGACGGGCACGCAGGTCCTGATCAAGGTGAGGGCGGCCGGGGTCTGCCACAGCGACCTGCATATCTGGGAAGGCGGCTATGAACTCGGCCACGGCCGCAAAAAACTGTCATTGAAGGATCGCGGCGTGATCCTGCCGCTGACCATGGGGCACGAGACCGTCGGCGAGATCGTGGCGTTCGGGTCCGATGTTCAGCCCGCCGAGAAGGGCAATCTGAAGACCTGGCGATACTGTGCTGGTCTATCCCTGGCTCGGCTGCGGCAAATGCGAGACTTGTTTGGCCGGCGACGAGAACATGTGCGTCGTCAAGCCCAACGCGCTCGGGGTTTATTGCGATGGCGGCTATGCCGATCACATGACCGTGCCGCGCGCGAAATATCTGCTGGATCTGAAGGGGCTCGATCCCGTCACCGCGGCGCCCTATGCCTGCTCCGGCGTCACCACCTACAGCGCGCTGCGCAAGGTCGAATTCGCCTTCAAGACGCCGATCGTGATTTTCGGCGCCGGCGGGCTCGGCCTGATGGCGCTGTCGCTATTGAAGGCGATGGGCGGCAAGGGCGCCATCGTGGTCGATATCGATGCCCGCAAGCGCGAGGCGGCGGAAGCCGCCGGCGCGCTCGCCACCGTCGACGGCAAGGCGCCCGATGCGCTGGAACAACTTGCGAAAGCGGCCGGCGGCCCGATCCGCGCGGTGATTGACCTGGTCGGCAATCCCGCGACCACGCAATTGGGGTTCGATTGCCTGACCAAGGGCGGCAAGCTGGTGATCGTCGGCCTGTTCGGCGGCGGCGCGACCTGGGCGCTGCCGCTGATCGCGATGAAGGCCGTCACCATCCAGGGCAGCTATGTCGGTAATCTGCGCGAGACCGCCGAACTGCTCGATCTCGTCCGCACCAAAAAGATCGCGCCGATCCCGGTCACGCCGATGCCGTTTGCCAAAGCCAACGAGGCGCTGGTCGACCTGCAGAAGGGCAAACTGGTCGGCCGCGCGATCCTGACGCCATAAGTTTCTCCATCGTCATTGCGAGGAGCGCAGCCTTTTCCCGTCATTGCGAGCGCAGCGAAGCAATCCAGCAGTCACAAAGCGAAGACTGGATTGCTTCGTCGCTTCGCTCCTCGCAATGACGAACTTAGACTTAAGGACCACCCCCATGTCAGCCAACGACTCCTTCCACATCGCCGTCCTCGGCGGCGACGGCATCGGCCCCGAGGTGATGGCGCCGGCGCTGGAGGTGCTGCGCAAGGTCGAAAGCAAAGCGGGGATAAAATTCCGCTTCACTGATGCTGCGGCCGGCGCCAACAACTATCGCGAAACCGGCAAGTCGATGCCGGACAGTACAATTCGGCTGTGCGAGGAGGCCGATGCGATCCTGCTCGGCGCCTGCGGCCTGCCGTCGGTGCGCTACCCCGACAATACCGAGATCATGCCGCAGGTCGAATTGCGCTTTCATTTTGACCTTTATGCCGGCGTGCGTCCGGCGCGGCTGATTCCGGGCGTGCCGAGCCCGATCGTCGGCGCCGACCAGCGCGGCATCGACCTCGTCGTCATCAGGGAATCCACCGAGGGCCTGTTTGCCTCGATGGGCAAGGGCGTCGTCACCGACACCGAGGCGCGCGAGACGCTGGTGATCACGCGCAAGACCTCCGAGCGGCTGTTCGAGTTTTCGTTCCGGCTGGCGGAGCGCCGCAAGGCGCGCGGCCGCGCCAATGGCGGATTGACCTGCGTCGACAAGGCCAACGTGTTCAAGGCGTTCGCGTTCTTTCGCGAGATGTTCGATGAGGCGGCCAAGCGCCATCCCGATGTCAAAACCGACCGGCTTTATGTCGATGCCTGCGCGGCGCTGCTCGTGAAACGGCCCTGGGATTTCGACGTCATGGTGATGGAGAACATGTTCGGCGATATCCTCTCGGACATGACGGCGGGCCTGATCGGCGGCATGGGCATGGCGCCATCGGCCGATATCGGCGACCGCCACGCCGTGTTCCAGCCCTGCCACGGCACCGCGCCCGACATCATGGGGCAGGGCAAGGCCAACCCGACCGCGATGATCCTCTCGGCCGCGATGATGCTGGACTGGCTCGCCGACAGACACGGAATCGAAGGCGCCGCGGAAGCCGGCGAACGCATCGAGCGCGCGGTCGACAAGGTTTATGCCGACGGCATCAAGCCGATGGAATTCGGCGGCAGCAACGGCACCGCCGATGTCGCGAAAGCGGTGCTGGCGGCGTTGTGAGCACTCTCTTCACCCTCGCAAGAGAGGGATTATGTATTGGACGAATACGGCTCTAGTCTAACCCCGGAATATCGCTGACCATCACGTGGCGTCACTTGCTCGTGATCCGGCAACAGCTTTGAGGCCCGGAAAGTCATGCCTTTCATCGCAGAATCCGGGCGAAAGTGTAAGACGCTTCGCTTGCGTCCCTGGTATCGTCTTTGGCGGCGAGCGAAGTCTTGCCCTTGCGTTTGACGGCGCGGATTGCGGCTTTGGCATCCTCCAACAGAGCAAGCTGGTTCGCCTTTACCGCCAGCACGTAGTCGCCGCCCCGTGCCACGATCGCTTCGGCTATCACGCGGTGGCAATGCAAGGCATCGGCCGTGACAACGCAGCCCTTAAGCTGCAAAAGTGCGAGCACCTGCAAGGCGCCTGCAGCTTCGTTGATGTTCGGTGCTAGTACATTGGCGAGCGCCATACGCGTCTGCGCCGCCCAAGCGGTCACCATCACCGGCGGCATGTGGCCCTTCCGCGTTCGTAGCCGCGCCGCAACGCCTTGCCATCGAGCGCGATCACCCCGCGCGGCCTCTTGATCTTCGCGCCTTGCGCAAACGCCTTCTGAAACGCCGAAATGCGACTTCAAACGCTTTCGGTCAAGCATCCGGAACACCCGGCTGAACGTCTCGTGGCTCGGCAGACCGTTCTTGAGTTCCAGGGCATCCTGCCAAAGATAGGCCTTCATCCGGGCAACGGCGCCATCTCGGTGCAACTCGCGCAACGCAAAGCGGCGTCCTCGTCGCAATGGACAAATCGCTGGAAGGTTGAGCGAGTACTGTAGTAAAGAGCCATCCGATGACACCGCCGAAAAAACCCGAAATCAGCGGCCAGATCGTCATTTTTCTTTCCATCCAGGGTTAAGAAAGACGGTCTCAAATCACCTTTGCCGCCTTCAACTTCGCAATTTCATCCGCGCCGTACCCCAGCGATTCCAAAATCTCGCTGTTATGCTCACCCAAGTCCGGCGTCGCCGAGCGCAGCGCGCGGTCGTAGCCGGTGATCTGGCAGGGCTGCGCGACGAGGTCGAGGTCGCCGAGGCGAGGGTGCTTGACCGAGCGTTTGAGGCGGAGCGCTTCGATCTGCGGATCCTCGAACGCCTGCTTGATGTTGTAGACCGGACCGCAGGGCAGGCCGGCGGCGACGATGATGTCGAACCATTCGGCGGTGGTCTTCGCCTTCAAGGCGTCCGCGATCAGCGCGTTGAGCGCTTCCTTGTTGCGGCCGCGCAGCGCGGAGGACGTGAAGCGCGGATCGCGTGCCATCTCTTCGCGGTCGATCAGCTTGCTGAATATGGCAAAGTTCTTGTTGCTGGTGGCGGCGATGTTAATAAATCCGTCTGATGTGGGGAACGTTCCCATCGGCGTGTTGGTGGGATGATTGTTGCCTTCCTGCGGCGGGATCTTCTTGTCCATGGTCCAGCGCGTGGCCTGAAAATCGAGCAGGCAGATGCCGGCCTCGATCAGCGAGGTCTGCACCCAGCGGCCTTCACCCGTGACCTCGCGGTCGAGCAGCGCGACCAGAATGCCTTGCGCCAGGAAGGCGCCCGCCATGATATCGGTGACGGCGACGCCGACCCGGACCGGGCCCTGGCCGGGAAGTCCCGTCACCGACATGATGCCGGACATGCCCTGCGCGATCTGGTCGATCGACGGCCGCGAGCCGTAGGGGCCGGTCTGGCCAAAACCGGAAATGCTGCCATAGACGATGCGCGGGTTGCGCTTTTTGACGGATTCGAAATCGACGCCGAGCCGTTTTGTCACGCCGGGCCGCATGTTCTCGACGATCACGTCGGCCTGCTCGGCGAGCCGCAACAGGATTTCGCGGCCCTCGTCGGATTTGAGATTGAGCGTGATCGCGCGCTTGTTGCGATGCAGGTTTTGAAAATCCGAGCCATCGCGGCGGCCGACCAGCTCGTTCATCTCGCCTTCGGTGGGCGGCGGCTCGACCCGGATCACGTCGGCACCCCAGTCGGCCAGCGTGCGCACGCAGGACGGGCCGGCGCGCGCCAGTGTCAGGTCGATCACCTTGAAACGCGACAGCGGCAGGTTTTGCGTTTGCGCGGGCCAGCCGGAGGGGCCTGATGTGTCGACGGGCTTGTGCATCGTGATCCTCTGGCGTTTTTCCCGGTCGTTGATCGCCGGTCGTTTATTTTCCCGTGAATTTCGGCTTGCGCTTTTCCATGAAGGCGCGGCGGCCCTCGCGAAAATCCTCGGAATCCATGCAGTCGGTGCCGATCTGCTTGATCGCGCTCATGTCGCGATCGCCATGATCTTTCAGCACCTGCGCAATCGTGATCTTGGCGGCCTTGATCGCCAACGGCGCATTGCCGGAGATGGTGCGCGCGATCTCCATGGTGGCGTCCCACAATTGCTCATTGGGAACGACGCGGTCGACGAGGCCAATGCGCACGGCCTCGGACGAATGGATCCGCATGCCCGTGAACATCAAAAGCCGTGCCCAGGACGGCCCGACCAGCGACACCAGATGCTTCAAGCCGTCATAGCCATAGGCGATGCCGAGCTTGGCGGCGGGAATGCCGAACTGGCTGTCTTCGGCCGCGATGCGGATATCCGCCGACATCGCCACCTGCATGCCGCCGCCCAGGCAAAAGCCGCGGATGCAGGCGATCACCGGCTTGGGGAAATCCGCCAGCAGCGCGCGTTGCGCCGAACTGCGCCTGGAATATTCCTCGGAGGCTTCCGCATTGTGGCGGGTCTTCTCGAACTGGCTGATATCGGCGCCCGAGACGAACGCCTTGTCGCCGGCGCCGAACAGGATCACGACGCGCGCCGCCGGGTCGTCGCGCAGCGCGACCAGCGCGTGGCCGAGCCCCTCCCACATGTCGAGCGACATCGCGTTGCGCTTTTCCGGATTGTTGAAGGTGATCACGCCGACGCCGTCGTCGATCCGCATCAGGATCTTGCCGTCGGCATAGGATTTGTCGGCTTTGCTTGGGGTATCCAGCATCGGAACTGCTTTCGGTTGACGTCAGAGCGTGGTGACGAAGGGATCGAATTTCGCGCGTGAAAAGGCGGGCCGGGCCTGCATTTTAGTCCACCAATCGGCGACGCGGGGATGTTTTTTCGCAGTCATTTCGTCCGGCGCGATCTCCTCGTCGATCCGTTTTGCGAAAGGCGCTGCTGCGATATCTGCAATCGAATAGGCCTTGCCCACGATCCAGCCGGACGGTTTTAACGCCTCTTCCATGCGATCGAGCAATTGCGCGATCAGCTTTTGCCGCGCGGCGCCGCGTTCTTCCTCGGTATAGGGCTTTCGCGCCACCCGCAGCCAGGCCTCCTGGCGTTCCTTGCTCGGGATATTTTTCAGCTTTTCGGCAAGTTCCGCGTCGGTCCATTGCGACGCCGTCTTCTGCAAATGATGGCGCCAGTTGAAGATGATGAGGTTGCTGATCAGCCCGTCGATGTGCCGGATCCAGTTGCGCATCTCGGCGCGTTCGTAAGGCGTATCCGGGCGCAGCGGCGGATCGGGAAAGGTCTCGTCGAGATATTCGCAGATCGTGCCGCTTTCATGCAGCGGCCGGCCGTCATGGATCAGGGTCGGGATCACGCCGAGCGGATTGATCTTCAGATATTCCGGCGAATGGTGCTCCATGTTCGCCATGTCGACATTGTGAGCCTCGTATTCGAGGCCCTTTTCCTCGAGGCACAGCCGGACGCGGCGTGAGGCGCTCGAACGCCAGCCATGGTGCAGGACGATCATGAAAGTGCTCCCCGTTTCTCCCTGGAAACGGGCTACACCCCGGATGCGCCCGGGCGCAATGCTCTTGAACGCATGGGCACCGGCGGCCGGCCGCAGGCCGCATCGCGCACCCGTCAGATGTAGCCGCGGCCGTTCACAGCGGGCGCGCGGCCCGACCGCAATCGTTGTTTCCCGATGTTACTGCGCCAGATGCGCGGTCAGCGGATGGTTGCTGGCCTTGTTGAAGAACGCGGCCTCCTCGGCGGTCGCCTCCAGCAATTGTTCATCCTGGTCGTAGATGTCGTTGCGGAACTGGATGGTCTGGTCCCTGGTCATCCATGCCGTCAGATAGATCCAGGCCACCGGCACCTTCTTGGGCAATGCGATGTCTTCGCGCTGGCCGGTGGCGATCGCGGCGTCGATCGCCGCGCGATTCCATTTCGGCATTTCTTCCTGCAGCAGCCAGGCGGCGAGGTCGCGCACATTGTCGACCCGCGAGCAGCCGTGCGAGTCGAAACGGTAGTCGTCGCTGAACAGATTGTGCTGGTTGGTGTCGTGCATGTAGACCGAGTAGGGGTTCGGCATGTCGATCTTGACGGCGCCGAGCGCATTGAAGGTGCCGGATTGCTGGCGCACCGTGAAGTTCGGCGTGTGATTGCCGGACCAGTCGACCGAATGCGGATCGATCGGCGCGTCGTGCGAATCGAGCACCTCCATATGCATGCGGGCGAGGTAGCCGGGGTCTTTACGCATGTGCGCGGAGATTTCGGTCTTCGAGATCGACGACGGCACGGTCCAGGTCGGGTTGAGATTGACGCTGGTGATTTCGGCGGTCAGCGTCGGCGAGGGTTTTTCGGTCTTGCCGACGATCACGCGATAGCGCCGCACCACTCTGTCGTTCTCGACGGCTTCGGCGAATGCCGCCGGCAGATTGACCACGACATAGCGCTGGCCAAACGCAAAATTCATGTTTTCGATGCGCTCGAGCGAGGCTTCGAGCTGCTTGATCCGCTTCTGCACGGGGACATTGAGCGCGGCCAGCGTTCGCGGCGTCACCGTGCCGGTTGCAGCGAGGCCGTGCCGATTCTGGAATCGCATCACGGCCTCGGTAACTTCCTCGTCAAACGGTCCTGTCAGCTTGTCGGCGGCGAGATCGCCGGTGATGATCAGCCGCTTGCGCAACAGATCGTCGTTCGGGCCCGGCGTGCCGATCGCGAATTTGGCATCGGCGGGAAGCGCGGGCCAGCCGCCGCGCACCGCGATGTCCTCGTAACTCAGCGCGGCTTCCTTGATCCGCTCGGCGGTGCCGTCGTCGAAGGTCGGTTCATGCGTGAGCGCCAGCGCCGCCGCGGAGCGTGATTCAGGCGTCGATGCGGCGGCCTGCTTGACCGGGTGGCGCCGACGGGCTAGCCGCGGTCGCCTTGGGGCCGCCGGCGCCCACCGTGTCCGTGCTTTGGCCAAAGGCCGGCGCCGCCGTCAGCATCGTCGCGATGGCAAGGATGGTGGTGCTTCGCATGTGAAATGTCCTGGAATCGCCGCGTCGGCGTCTGAAATTGCTGGGTGGTTCAGGCCTTGCCTCGGGAGAGGCCGGTCCGACCGGCAAATGGCTTTGGCTGTCCTACTTCATGGGGGTTGCGTTCTGATTAAGCCGGTCTTCCCGTTCCGCAGGGTTTGGATCGTCGAGGAAACGCCCGGATTGGACTTTGGTTGCCTTTGATATGTCGCCGGGACCGCCTATGTGGTTCGCGCTTAATGATTTGCCGGTGCAAATAAATCGGCGCGGGAGGACCAATGCTGTGGACGCGTCGAATGGCCATCGCCGGCGGCGGTGGCGCAATGGTGTGGCTTGCGGGAGGGCCCGCTTGTGCCGACACCTATCCCAGCCAGACCATCAAATTGATCGTGCCGTATCCGGCCGGCGGCACCACCGACCTGCTCGGCCGCATGATCGCGGATCAACTGCAGACCGGGCTTGGCGGCAGCGTCATCGTCGAGAACAGACCGGGGGCCGGCACCACCATCGGCGCCGAGCAGGTGGCGCGGGCCGCGCCCGACGGTTACACGCTGCTGCTGGCGACCTCGACCACGCTCGCCATCAACAAGACGCTGTATCGCCATCTTCCTTACGACCCGGTCAAGGATTTCACCCCGATCGCGCTGGTGGCCGGCGTGCCATTCGCGCTGATCGTCAATCCCGAAGTCCCCGCCAAGACGCTGTCCGAGTTCATCGCCTATGCCAAATCCAAACCCGGACTGACTTATGGCTCGGCGGGCAATGGCAGCCCGCAGCATCTCGGCGCCGAAATGCTGAAAGCGGCCGCCGGGATCGAGGTCAGTCACGTCGCCTATCGCGGCAGCGTGCCGGCGATGCTGGACGTGATCGCGGGACACATCGCTTTCATGGTGGTGGACCTGCAACCCGCGCTGCCGCAAATCAAGGACGGCAAGGTCCGGGTGCTCGGCGTCACCACGACGACGCGCGTCGAGGCGGCGCCGGAGATTCCGACGCTGGCGGAGGAGGGCCTTGGGGGGTTCGAGCTTGTCGCCTGGCAGGGCGTGGTCGGTCCCGCCGGCCTGCCGCGCCCGATCGTCGACCGACTGGCCGCGCAGATCGCAAAGCTGGTCGACAATCCCGTCACCCGCGACAAATTCAAGTTGATCGCGCTGCAGTCGCTGCCGGACTCGACACCGGACAGCTTTGCGGTTTACGTCAGGACCGAAGTCGATCGGTGGGCCACCATCGTCAAGGCCTCGGGCGCCGAGCTGGAATGACGTGAGCCGGCGCCTTCAGGGTTTTCCGCGAAGCTTGATATCCGAGATACGATGTCTGAATTAAGCCAATGCGACGTGCTGATCGTGGGCGCGGGACCGGTCGGTCTCACGCTGGCGATCGATCTGGCCTGGCGCGGCATCAACGTGACGGTGGCGGAGACCCGCGCCCGCGCCGCGCCGCCGGAGCCCAAATGCAACCACGTCGCCGCCCGCACCATGGAAATTTTCCGGCGGCTTGGCCTCGCGGGCAAGGTGCGTGAGGCCGGATTGCCGGCCGACTATCCCCAGGACATCAGCTATCGCACCTCGTTCACGGGCGCCGAATTGACGCGGATCCGGATTCCGTGCCGCCGCGACCGCTTCACCATGACCGACGGCCCGGATTGCAACTGGCCGACGCCGGAGCCGCCGCATCGTATCAACCAGATCTTTCTCGAGCCGATCCTGTTCGAGCATGCCGCAAGCCAGCCGCGCATCCGCATCGTCAACCGCGTCTCGGTCGAAGACGTCACGGTCGGCGACGCATCCGCCGATGTCGCCCTGCGCGATCTCGATACCGATAAAGTGCGGCGCCTGGACTGCCGCTTCCTGATCGGCTGCGATGGCGCGCGATCGGTGGTGCGCAAGGCGATCGGCGCCGAGTTGTCCGGCGACGCCATCATCCAGCGCGTGCAGTCGACCTATATCCGCGCGCCCGGGCTGATCGACCTCCAGCAGCATGCCAATGCCTGGGGCACCGGCGCGATCAATCCGCGCCGCTCCGGCATGGTGTATGCGATCGACGGACGCGAGCGCTGGCTGGTGCATAATTACATGAAGCCCGGCGAGACCGAATTCGAGGCGGTCGATCGCGATGCCTGCCTGCGCACCATTCTGGGCGTCGGGCCCGATTTCAACTACGAGATCATCTCGCAGGGAGGATTGGTACGGCCGCCGCCTGATCGCGAACAAGTTCCGCGATCGCTGCGCCTTCATCGCCGGCGACGCCGCGCACATCTGGGTGCCCTATGCCGGCTTCGGCATGAATGCCGGGATTGCGGACGCGATGAACCTGTCCTGGTTGCTCGCCGCCCATCTAAACGGCTGGGCGCCGGCGTCCATCCTCGACGCCTATGAGGCGGAGCGCTGGCCGATCACCAGCCAGGTTTCAAAATTTGCGATGTCGCATGCCGAGGCCGAGATCCGCCGCCGCGGTGCGGTGCCCGAAAACATCGAGGAAACGGGGCCGGAAGGCGAGGCGGCGCGCGCCGAAGTCGGGCGTCTCGCCTATGAGATCAACGTGCAGCAATATGCCTGCGCGGGTCTCAATTTCGGCACCTATTACGATCGCTCGCCGATCATCGCCTATGACGGCGCCGAACACCCGGCCTACACCATGGACAGCTATACGCCGTCGACCGTGCCGGGTTGCCGCACCCCGCATCTGTGGCGCGAGGACGGTGGTTCGCTCTATGACGCGATGGGACCGGAGTTCACGCTGCTGAGAGCGGATGCCGCGATAGACGTCACGGCGCTTGAGCGCGCGGCACGCGACCGCAAGGTGCCGCTCAGGGTGCTCGACATCACTCCGTCCGCGGCTCTGCCGTCCGGCCGGCTGGTGTTGTCGCGCCCGGACCAGCACGTGGCATGGCGCGGCGACAGTTTGCCGTCCGATCCGCTGGCGCTGATCGATCATGTCCGTGGCGTCACGCAGCCAGCCGATTCCAGGCAAAACGCGCCCCGCGTTTGATACGAGCGGAGCGCGGTTCGTGGTTAGAAACCCGTCAAAATAAAAGCCAAAGCCCGGCTTTGATTCCGGAAAACAGGACAGCCGAGAGACGACACTGCCATAGGCCCGGCGGCAATATCGCCCGGCCTACCCCCTCACGAGCGATCAGCAAAAGTGAAGTCGGATCCGCCGCGACCCTGCACCGATCCAACGGCGCACGATCTTCCCAGGCAAATCCGCCGGCACTTCGGCGGATCGTGCGCTAGTCCTCGTTCGCGGCGATCAATTCCATCAGCGACACCAGCTGACGCTGGACGGTCTGATCCTTGATCTTGCTGTAGGCGCGCAGCAACCTGAGGCTGAACGAGCTGTCGAGAAACAGCAGGCTTTCGACTTCACGCGCCTTGCCGTCGCCGTCGTAGAAGAACGTGACGGGCACGTCGAGCGCGGTTGCGATCTGCTGGAGACGAGCGGCACCAACCCGGTTCACGCCCTTCTCATATTTCTGGACCTGTTGAAAGCTTACACCCAGTTGGTCACCGAGTTCAGCCTGTGAGATCCGCTGCTCGACGCGCCGCAACCGGATCCGCTTGCCCAGTTCAATGTCGGGTTTGCCGGCACTGCGCTGTTTCATTTTTTTTGCCGCTGTTTTCATTCTGATGTCAGTCCTTCAGTCGAGAAGCCCCCGAAAAGGTGGGCCAGGGATTCACCCTTGTATACAGCCTTAAGTTGGCTCGGATGAACGAATTCGTCTTTAAACCACGGGTATTTTGTGGAGTTAAAAACCTCCACGAGCCAGTCTATCATATGTCGCACCCGGGGAATTTGGCCGGTACCCGGGTGATAGGATAGCCAGATATCCACTGGCCGGTGGAGTTCGATGTCCAGCGGTATTATTTTCCCGCCGAGCGCGACGGCATAGGTCGGGAATACGCCGATACCGGCCCCCTTGGCGACCGCCCAGTAATTCGCGCTGCTGACATTGGTCTTCATGACCACCAGGTCCTGCGGCGGCTGACCGGGGAACCAGCCTGCCAGGGTTTCCTGCAGGGTGGCCCCTTCGGTGACCTGAACCACGATCCGGTGGTGCTTGATGAGTTCGTCGAGGGTTTTCGGCGCTCCGAACGTGTCGATATATTTCTGGCTCGCAAAGCACATCAGGTGCATGCGGCCCAGTTTGACCACCTTGACGTCGAGCGCGGTCGGTCGCGACAGCTGGATCGCGATGTCGGCCTCGTGCCGCGACACGTCGGCGGAGCGCATCGCGCAATGCAGGTCGATGGCGATGCGCGGAAACGATTGCTGAAATTCGACAAGGCGGGGCGCCAGCCAAAACGTCCCGAGGCCCTCGGTGACGGCGACCCGGACTTCGCCCGAAAGCGCGTTGGCGACGGAGCGGCCGGCGCGCAACAGATCGAACGATGCGCCCTCCATGCGCTCGACCGCGGAGACGACCAGCGTGCCTTCGTCCGTCAGCCGTGTGCCATGGACGTCACGGGTGAACAGCGTCGCTCCGATCTGGCGCTCGAAATCGTCGATCCGGCGGCGCACGACGTTGATGGATAATTCGAGGCGTTCGGCCGCGGATCTGAAACTTCCGCAACGCACCACTTCCAGAAAAATCCTTGCCGCATCCCAGTCGGTAAGACCGCCGAGAGAGACGCTGCGTTCCTCTGGAGGAACGCCCCTTTCCGTTACCAGACGCATACACAACCCCCTGCGCTCGCTAAGCTGTCAGATTATCGGGCGGGATACAACCAGAACGCGTCGATGACGCGGGTTTTGTGGTGCGCGATTGCATGCCGTGGTTAGCGTCAGGGAGTATTGATGTACTACCGACGGCCGCTCCATTGCCAGGAGGCCGACCGTGTCCTCGGTCATAAAGCTGCGTCCTTTCGTCAACGCGTCTATTCTCCCGATCGCCGTGCTTGTCGCTACGCAGCCGGAATATCTCGCCAGGCCGCGCTTGTTCCATCGCAATCATAAGGTCACGTATCCATGCGACGCTTCGGTCGGCCGCGCACTGGACGACATGCCTACACACGTAACCTATCGCGCCTTTTCTCAGGATTTGGTCTCCAGGGAGAGATAGATGAAACAGCCGACTGGATCGCCTCGACCCTACCTCGCAAGCTCGGTTTCGGAGAAAACCCGGGTGGCTAATCTGGTACGACGTTCGCAGTCGGTTCTTGCGACGCTCGAGGAGTGCCGGACGGTGCTGCTGGCCGACGCCGACCAGGAAACCGCGCAACTAGTTACGCTCGCGATCCTTCAGCTTCGGATGAATCTCAACCGCGTTGGTGACGCGGAGCTCCGGGCTTTGTGCGACGCCGTGACGCAGCGATTGGGGCCGGTGGACAGCCCGCAACGGCCGCCGCAAGGCGGACGCGGGCGCCTCTCGGCGGCATTGAAACTCATCAAATAGCGCATGCGGCCGGTTCTGATCAGAATTCGGCAACGCCCTAATGTCCCGCCATGTGGCGCCCGATCTCGGTGAGGTCGGCTTCACCGGCGCGCGCCTCATACACCAGCTCGCCATGGAACATCACCACCAGGCGATCTGAGAGTTCGAGCAGTTCGTCGAGATCCTCGCTGACCAAGAGCACCGCCGCACCGCGGTTCCGCGCCGCCATGATCTCGGCGTGGATTTGCGCCACGGCCGCGAAATCCAGCCCGAAGCACGGATTGGCGGCGATCAGAACCTCGACGTCGCCGCCGAGTTCGCGCGCCAGCACCGCGCGCTGGACATTGCCGCCCGACAGCGCCGCGATCGGCGTGTCCGGCGTTCGCGTCTTGACCTTGTAGAGCCCGATCTTGTGTTCGGCGTCGTCGCGAAACGCCGCGCGGTTGAGCCACCAGCCGCCGCTTGCGAACGGGGCGCGATCGAATTCCCGGAACGCGAGATTGTCGGCGACGCTCATGCCGCCGACGCAGGCATTCTTCAACGGTTCTTCCGGCAACAACGACATCCGGTGCCGCCGCATCTCCTCGCGGCGCGCGTGATAGACCTCGCCGATGACACGGATCTCGCCGCTCTCGGCCTCGCGCTGGCCGGCCAGCACCTCGACCAGCTGGCGCTGGCCGTTGCCGGAGACGCCGGCGATACCGACGATCTCGCCGCCGCGCACCGCGAGCGAAACATCGCGCACCGCGGCGGCGCCGGCATCGTCGAGCGCATTCAGCTTGTCCAGTTCGAGCCTTGCTGCCGTGACCTCGCCGGTTCGCGGCGGCTGCACCGTCAATTCTTCGGCGCCGATCATGGTTCGCGCCATTTCGTCCGGCGTCAGGTCGGCGACCCGGCCGTGACCTGCAAGCTTGCCGCGGCGAAGGATGGTGACGTCGTCGGCGAACGCCATCACCTCGCGGAATTTATGCGTGATCATCAGGATGGTCAGTTCGCCTGATACCACCATGGCGCGCAGCACGCCGAGCACGTCGTCGGCCTCGGCCGGCGTCAACACCGAGGTCGGCTCGTCGAGGATCAGGAAGCGCCGCTTCAGATAGAGCTGTTTCAAGATTTCGCATTTCTGCCGTTCGCCGGCCGAGATGTCGGAAACCCGCGCCTTCAGCGGCACCTTGAACGGCATCCGCGCCAGGAAGTCCTCGAGCTCTTTTGTCTCCCTGCTCCAGTTGACCACGGCAGGCACATCGTCGCGCGCCAGCACCAGGTTTTCCGCAACCGTCATCGCCGGCACCAGGGTAAAATGCTGGTACACCATGCCGAGCCCGAGCGCGTGGGCATCCTTGGGATTGGCGATCGCCTGCTCGCGGCCGCCGACCATGATGCTGCCCTCGGTCGGGCGGTAATAGCCCATGATGCATTTCACCAGCGTCGACTTGCCGGCGCCGTTCTCGCCGAGCAGCGCGTGGAACGAACCCGGCCGCACCCTGAGTTCGACATTGTCGAGCGCGCGGAATTCGCCGAACCGCATGGTCATGGCGAGCGCGTCGACGCCGAGCGCGCCCGACGGCAGCGGGATTTCGCCGATCGTCATGACAGCGCCTCGATCATCGCGCTCGAGGTCGCGACCGCGCCGAACACGCCACCCTGCATCTTGATCATCTTCAGCGCGTGATCGTGGTTGCTCTTGTCGGTGGCGGCGCAGCAATCCTCGATCAGGACGCACTCAAAACCGCGGTCGTTGGCCTCGCGCATCGTGGTATGGACGCAGACGTCGGTGGTGATGCCTGATAGCACGATGTTCTCGATGCCGCGCAGCCGCAGCATCAGTTCGAGATCGGTGGCGCAGAACGAACCCTTGCCCGGCTTGTCGATAACAGGTTCGCCCGGCAGCGGCTTGAGTTCCGGAATGATCTCCCAGCCGGGCTCGCCGCGCACCAGCACCCGGCCGCAGGGGCCGGGATCGCCGATCCCGGCGCCGATCTGCCGCGAGCGCCAGCGCTTGTTGGCGGGCAGGTCGGTCAAGTCAGGGCGATGGCCCTCGCGGGTGTGGATGATGTGAAAGCCATCGGCGCGCATCGCCGCCAGCAGCTTCCTGATCGGCTCGATCGGCGCGCGGGTCAGCGACAGATCGTATCCCATCTTGTCGACATAGCCGCCGACGCCGCAGAAGTCGGTCTGCATGTCGATGATGACCAGCGCGGTGTTTTCCGGCCGCAGGTCGCCGTTATAGGGCCACGCATAAGGTTCGGATTTTATATAGCGCTCGGCCATGGTCATTGATCCTGCGGATGCGGTGTCGTTTCTAGCGGGTGATCGATAGTTCGGCCGGCGCGCCGGTCAGTGTGCGTTTCGGCGAACAGGTGATGATCATGATCGCCAGGGTCAGGATGTAGGGCGCGGCATTGAACAGATGATAGCCGGAGGT
Source organism: uncultured Alphaproteobacteria bacterium (assembly GCA_963699465.1). Taxonomy (GTDB): domain Bacteria; phylum Pseudomonadota; class Alphaproteobacteria; order Rhizobiales; family Xanthobacteraceae; genus Bradyrhizobium. Next base: position 30,651 of record CAVOTZ010000015.1, on the reverse strand, counting down.
GACGCCGACCGATTGCAGTGCCGGTCCCAATGCGGCCGCGCCGCCGAAGGCCAGCGACGCCCACAGGCACAGCATCGGATCCCAGCGCGCAAAAATCACCAGCGCCACCGCGGTGATGCCCTGGCCACTGGACAGGCCCTCGTTCCAGCTGCCGGGATAGAACAGCGACAGGAACGAGCCGCCGATGCCGGCGAGGAAGCCGCCGACCATGGTGGCGCGCAACCGGATCCCGAGCACCGAATAGCCCATGGCGCGTGCCGCATCCGAGCTTTCGCCGGCAGTGCGGATCAACAGGCCCCAGCGCGTGGTGCGAAACGCCCAATACAATATCGGCGCCAGCGCCAGCCCGATCAGGAACAGCACGTTGACACGCAGGGCCGCACGAACCTGGGCGACATCGCTCCACCATCCGAAATCGATCGCCGGTAGTCTTGGCGCGGTCGGCTCGATCAGCGGCTTGCCGAGAAAGAACGCCAGTCCGGTGCCGAGCAGCATCAGCGCGATGCCGACGGCGATGTCGTTGACCCGCGGCAGCGAACAGATGCCGGCATGCAGCGCGCCGAGCAGGGCGCCGGTGATTCCGGCCGCCAGCACGCCGAGCCACGGCGAGCCCGAGAGGTAGGAGATGCCATAGGCGCTCATCGCGCCCATCACCAGCGTGCCCTCGAGGCCGAGGTTGATGCGCCCGCTTCGCTCGGTGATGCACTCGCCGAGGCTGACGAACAGAAACGGCGTCGAGACGCGGATCGCGCCGCCGAACACCGCGAGCGGCACCGTCCAGAGCCCGATCGATCCGTCGGCCATCAGGTCTTTCCTTTCAGGAAGCCGATGCGCCCGTACAGCGCGTCGCTGGCGAGCACGAACACGAAGATGATGCCTTGCAGCACCTGCACCGATGCGTCGGGCAGGCCGAGCCGGCGTTGCAGCAGGCCGCCGGAGGCGCTGATCCCGCCGAGCAGGATGGCAACCGGAATGATGGCCAGCGGATTTTGCCGGGCGAGGAAGGCGACGAGAATTCCGGTAAAGCCGTAGCCGGCGGCGAGGTTGGCGTTGGCGCGGCCCTCGACCGCGGCAACCTCGACCATTCCGGCGAGACCGGCGGAAGCGCCGGCCAGAAAGCAGATCGTCATGATCAATTTGCTGACGCCGAGACCGACGATTTTGGCGGCGCGGATGTTGCCGCCGGCGACGCGCGCGGCAAAGCCGAACACGGTGCGATAGATCAGGATGTAGGAGGCGACCGCCGCGACCACGCCGAACACCAATCCCCAATGCACGTCGGTGCCTGGGATCGAGCCGATCATGTTGGCCGCGCCGATCTCGGGGGTCGATGGCTTGTTCAGGCTGGCGGGATCGCGCATCGGCCCCTCGACCAGATGATTGAGGATGGCGATCGCGATGTAGACCAGCAGCAGGCTCGAGATGGTTTCGTTGACGCCGCGATATTGCCGAAGCCCGCCCGACAGCATGATCCACAGGCCGCCGCCCAGCATTCCGGCGCAGACCATCGCCAGCTGCACGACCAGCGGCGGCGCCGACGGCAGCGCCAACGCGGCGCCGGTCGCGGCCAGCGCACCGATCAACAGCGCGCCTTCGCCGCCGATGATGACCATGCCGAGCTGGGCCGGCAGCGCCGTGCACAGCGCCGTCAGGATCAAGGGCGCCGCGCGGGTCAGGCTGTTCTGCCAGGAGAACCAGGTGCCGAACGCGCCCTGGTACATGTAGTAATAAAGGTTCAGCGGATTCTTGCCGAACAGGAACACGAACAATCCGAATACGGCGAGCGCGGCGATCAGCGCCGCGCCCGGAATCAGGATGTACTCGATCGTCGTGCCGTGGCGCTGCAGGAATCCGGGATCGGCCGCCGGAGAGATCGCGACCGCATCGACGGAATCCGCAGCTTCTGCGGTCATGAAGTCGCTCCGACGACGCCTTCCACCAGATAGTCCATCTTTTCCAGCGCGGGATCCTTCTGGCCCTGGCTGGTGCCGGACGCGATCACGGTCTTGCCCTTGTTGTCGGCGATCGGGCCGGCGAAGATGGTGTAGTCGCCGCCCATCAGTTTTGCCTTGACGTCGTCGGCATGCTTGCGCGCTTCCGCCGAGACCGCCTCGCCATAGGGCGAGCATTTGACGATCTCTTCTTTCAGGCCGCCGCGATAGAAGTTTGGAATTTTTTCGCCGGCCTGGATCATCTTGACGAATTTGGGATAGAGCACTTCCCAGTTCCACTCGGCGCCGGTGAGGTAGGCGTTCGGCGCCAGCGCCGACTGATCGCAGTGATAGCCGCACACCATGGCGCCGCGGCGCGCCGCGTTCTCGACCATCGTCTTCGGGCCGTCGACGTGACAGGTCAGGACGTCGACGCCCTGGTCGATCAGGCTGTTGGTGGCCTCGGCTTCCTTGACCGGCATCGACCAGTCGCCGGTGAAGATGACCTGCGTGGTGGCCTTGGGATTGGCCAGCCGGGCGCCGAGCGCGAAGGCGTTGATGTTGCGCAGCACCTGCGGGATCGGTTTTGCGGCGACGAAGCCGAGCTTGCCGGACTTCGTCGAATGGCCGGCGACGATGCCGGAAATATACTGCGCCTCGTCGATATAGCCGAAATAGCTGCCGGCGTTCTTCGGATCCTTGTCGGTCCACAATCCTCCGCAATGCTCGAAATACGCCTTGGGATATTTGGCCGCCATCTTCAGCACATGCGGATTGTAATAGCCGAACGAGGTCGGAAACAGCAGCGATGCGCCGTCGAGGTTGATCATCGATTCCATGGTCTTTTCGACCGCGTCGGTCTCGGCGACCTTTTCCTCTTCGAGCACGCTGACGCCGGCCATCTTCTTCACCGCGGCTGCGCCCTGCGCATGGGCCTGGTTGTAGCCGTAGTCGTCGCGCGAACCGACATAGATGAAGCCGATGGTCATGTCGGCCGCGGCGGCGGCGCGGACGCCGAGCGCCGATCCGAGCGTCAGCGCTGCGCCGCCTTGCAAGAGATGCCGTCGTGTGATGCTGCGGAAATCCGCCCTGCTAAAATCCATGGGGTCGCGCTCCTCTGGGGCTGTGCCGCCGATTGCACATCGCGGCTTGGTGCGGGTGAAGCTCAGCAGAGGATTTGCAAGCTTCGTGCCAATGCTTAATTTTGTTTCATAATCGTTTAATTTATTGAAATATAAAAACTATTTCGTGTGGTGGTGCGCTGATCGAAATTTGCTCAATGGCGCGTGTGGATAGAATTTAGGCATATTCTCGCCATTGTATGCATCGGCCTTGAGCATGCGAGGCGCCGTTTTCAGCGCCTGCAGCGCCCGCCCACGCGCGCGCGAGCTGCCGCCGCTTTGCCCTTGCGTCGCTACGCTCCGCCTGCAATCTGATCGCCACCCCCAAGCGACAGGAATCCATCGGATGAGCCAACTCATTGTCCACGCCGGCGACTTCACCTTCGACGCCCGCTTCGAGGAGCAACTGGCGCCGAAGACCTGCGCCGCGTTTCGCCGCGCGATGCCGTTCGAAAGCCAGATGGTCCATGTGCGCTGGAGCGGCGAGGGGGTGTGGCTGCCGCTCGGCGACCTCGACTTCGGCGTCACCTACGAAAACCACACCAGCTATCCCGCGCCCGGGCAGATCATCCTGTATCCCGGCGGGATCAGCGAGACCGAAATCCTGCTGGCCTATGGCGGGGTGCATTTCGCCAGCAAGATGGGCCAGCTCGCCGGCAATCATTTTATAACGCTGACCTCAAATCTCGACCGGCTACCGGAGCTCGGCAAGACCGTGCTGTGGAAGGGCGCGCAGAAGGTCAGGTTCGAGGAAGTCTAGATGACGCAACCCGGCACCGGCAACGCTGCGCTCGGCGCGGAGATCGTTCGCCGGATCAATGCGCTCGGCGCAATCTCCGAGACGCCGGGTCAACTGACACGGATCTTTCTCACGCCGGAGCATCGCGCCGCCGCCGATCTCCTGCTGCAATGGATGAAAGAGGGCGGCATGGCCGCGCATCTCGACGCGATCGGCAATGTCTGCGGCCGCTACGAGGGCGAGCGGCCGGGCTTGCCCTGCGTGATGCTGGGGTCGCATTACGATACCGTGCGCGATGCCGGCAAATGGGACGGCCCGCTCGGATTGATCACCGCGATCTCCTGCGTGGCCGATCTGCACCGGCGCAATCAGCGTTTGCCGTTCGCCGTCGAAGTGGTGGGCTTCGCCGACGAGGAGGGCGTGCGCTACGCATCGACCCTGCTCGGCAGCCGCGCGGTGGCCGGCACCTTCGACGAGAGCGTCCTCGGCGTCAAAGACCAGGCCGGCATTGCGATGCGCGATGCGCTGGCAGCTTTTGGTCTCGACCCCGACCATATCGGCGCCGCGGCGCGGGCCCGCCGCGAACTGCTCGCTTATGTCGAGCTGCATATCGAGCAGGGGCCGGTGCTGGAGGGCCTCAACCTTCCGGTCGGCGTGGTAACAGCGATCGCCGGCGCCACGCGGCTGGCGGTCAGCCTCACCGGCATGGCGGGACACGCCGGAACGGTGCCGATGGCGTTGCGGCGCGACGCGCTGGCGGGCGCGGCCGAATGCATTGTCGAAATCGAGGAGTTTTGCCGGACCGATCCCGATGGCCTCGTCGGCACCGTCGGCTACATCCATGCCGCGCCTGGCGCCACCAACGTGATTCCGGGGCAGGTGTCGTTCACCATCGACATCCGCGCGCCGAGCGATCCCCACCGAAAACTCGCGGTGGCCGATATCGTGCGCCGGATCGAGAGTATCGCCAGCCGCCGCAGGCTGGCGCTGCAGATCGACGTCACCCACGAGAACCGAACCGCGCCCTGCGCGCCATGGCTCAGGAGCCAGCTGTCGCGGGCCGTTGCCGCCGAGGGTTTTCGGGTGTTCGAGCTGCCGAGCGGCGCAGGGCATGACGGCATGGCGATGATCGACATATCAGATGTCGGCATGCTGTTCGTGCGTTGCCGTCGCGGCATCAGCCATCACCCGGACGAGCATGTCGAGCTCGCCGATGCCGACGCCGGCGCGCGCGTGCTGCTGCGGCTGATCGAAAATTTCGCGCCAGAAAAATCCTGAAGTTCGTGTCCCGGGCGCGGTGCAGCGCGTCTTCAGCGCTGCTCCGCAGAACCGGGACCCAGCCACCGGCGCGGCATTTGGGCCCCGGATCAGCAGCGCATCACGCCAAAGATGGCGTGCTGCGCAGCATCCGGGGCACGTCCTCTGCTCGGTGGCGCCTACCCCGCGGTCACGTCCACCAGTTCTTCGCCGTCGAGCACACGGACCGCCTTGGCGTGATCGAGGTCGCCTTCCCAGGCGGCGATCACGACGGTGGCGACGCAATTGCCGATCAGATTGCCGAGCGCGCGCGCCATGCCGATGAACCAGTCGACCGACAGCACCAGCACCAGGCCGATCGCCGGAATGCTCGGCACCGCGTTGAGCGTCGCCGCCAGGATCACGATCGCCGAGCCCGGCACGCCGTGCGCGCCCTTCGACGTCACCAGCGAAACGCCGAGCACCAGCAGCAGATCGCCGAACGACAGCGGCGTGTTGGTCGCCTGCGCGATGAACACCACCGCCAGCGTCAGGTAGATCGAGAACGCATCGAGGTTGAACGAATAGCCGGTCGGCACCACCAGCCCGACCACCGAATCCTTCACGCCCATTCGTTCCAGCTTGCGCATGATCTGCGGCAGCACCGCGTCCGACGACGCGGTCGCCAGCACGATGGTCAGTTCCTCGCGCAGGTAGGCCAGGAACTTGAGGATGTTCAGTCCGGCCAGCGCGCATCACCGCGCCGAGCACGACGACCACGAAGATCGCGACCGAGACGTAGAACAGCGCCACCAGCGAGACCAGCTGCTTGAGCGAGCCGACGCCGTATCTGCCCGACCGTATAGGCGACCGCGCCGAGCACGCCGAGCGGCGCCAGCCGCACGATCAGCCCCATGGCCCGGAACAGCACGGTCGATACCGCGTCGATCAGCGAACGTGATCTTCTCGCCTTTCTCGCCGCCGACCAGCGCCAGGCTGACGCCGAACATGATGGCGAAGAACAGCACCTGCAGCACGTCGTTGCGCGCCAGCGCGTCGAACGAGGTGGTCGGGATGATGTTGAGGAGGAAGCTGCCGATGCCGGCGCCCTTCAGCTTGTGGGCGTTGTCGGCATAGGTCGACAGCGCCTTGGCGTCGAGCGTCGAGGTATCGATGTTCATGCCGTGGCCGGGCCCGAACAGATAGGCGAGCACGATGCCCGACGACCAGCGCGACCGTGGTCATGACCTCGAAATAGATCAGCGCCTTGACGCCGACCCGGCCGACCTTCTTGAGATCGCCGGCGCCGGCGATGCCGTGCACCACGACGCAGAACACGATCGGCGCGACGATCATCGAGATCAGCTTGAGGAAGGCGTCGCTGAAGATCTTCAGCTCGATGGCGAAATCGGGCACCGCCATGCCGAGCACGATCCCGAGCAGCAACGCCACCAGAACCTGTACGAAAAGTGATTGGTAAAGCGGTTTTCGCTCGCCTACCACGGTCGCCGAGATGGTTGACATGACTTGCTTCCCCCTGTCGATTGAGCCTGCGCCTCGATCGAGCCTGTCCGAGCAACAAATGTGCCAGACAAGCATGGGGCCGGGTAGCGGGGACAAGGTAAAATCACCGGGTAATATCGCGGGGTTTGGCGCTGTCGCCGGGCCGGAGCGGCCGGGCCGCCGGCGCCGCCGCGCAAACATGGTTCGATGAAGGCATGATTCACGACGTTTCCATCCCCGCCGCGCTGATCGCCGGCCTGGTCAGTTTCCTGTCGCCCTGCGTGTTGCCGCTGGTGCCGCCCTATCTGATCTACCTGACCGGCGCGACCATCGAGCATGTCGCCAATAACGAGACGGCGGCGGCCTCGCGGCGCGCCGTGATGATCTCCGCCGTGATGTTCGTGGCGGGCTTTTCCACCGTGTTCGTGGCGCTCGGCGCCAGTGCGTCGCTGGTCGGCGCGTTGATCCGCGCCTGGTCGGAGCAGCTCTCGATCGCCGCCGGCATCGTCATCATCATCATGGGCCTGCATTTCCTCGGGCTGACCCGGATCGGGCTGTTGATGCGGGAAGGGCGGCTGACCGCGCCGAAGCCGGTCGGGCTGTGGGGCGCCTATGTCATGGGGCTGGCGTTCGCGTTCGGCTGGACCCCGTGCATCGGGCCGATCCTCGCCGCCATCCTGTCGGTCGCGGCCGCGGAAGCGACGGTGACAAAAGGCGCCGGCCTGCTCGCGGTCTATTCCCTGGGCCTCGGGATTCCGTTCCTGCTCGCGGCCTTCATGGTCGAGCAATTTTCGTCGCTGTTTGCCCGGATGAAGCGACATCTCGACACCGTCGAACGCGCCATGGGCGTGCTGATGGTGATCACCGGCGTCGCGTTCCTGACCGGCGCGATCTCCAATGTCAGCATCTGGCTGCTGGACACGTTTCCGTCGCTGCAGAATTTCGGCTGAGGCGCGAAACTACATAAATACCGTCATCCTGAGGTGCGAGCCGTCTTCGGCGAGCCTCGAAGGATGGCTACAGGTGCCTGCGGCCCATCCTTCGAAGCGCGCAAGTGCGCGCTCCTCAGGATGACGTTTGCATTCGTAGAGAGGCTTACCGAAAGCGCGCTCGGACACGAGGTCGAAGCCGGTTTGTTTCAACTCACATCCTCCAGCGCGCAAGTCACGGTATAGACCACGCCGCGCGGCAGGAAATCGACGGTGGCTTCGCCGCCGAGCTGGTCGCGCGCGCTGCGCTCGATCAGCCGCGAGCCAAATCCGCGCTGCACCGGTGCGGTGACCAGCGGGCCGCCGGCCTCGGCCCAGACCAGCCGCAGCATCGGCTTGCCATTCTCCGGCGCAACCTCCCAGTCCAGCACGATGCTGCCGGTTTCGTTCGACAGCGCGCCATATTTGGCGGCGTTGGTGGCGATCTCGTGCACGATCATCGACAAAACGACCGCGAGCCGCGGCGACAACGGCACCGGCGGGCCGGACATTCGGATCCGCTCCGGAGCGTTGAGCAGATAGGGCTGCAGCACGCGGCCGATCACGTCCTGCAGGTCGGAGCCCTGCCATTTCTCCTTGCTGAGCAGATTATGCGCTTCCGCCAGCGCGCCGAGCCGGCCCTCGAATTTCTCGCGCTCGGCCTTGCTGGCGCTGCGAAACGTCTGCACCGCGATCGCCTGCAGGATCGCCAGCGTATTCTTGACGCGGTGGTTGAGCTCGTCGATCAACAGGCCGTGCAGCATCTCGCCGCGCGCGATCGTCGTCGCCATCCGCACCGCAAAGGCGAGGCCGAACAGCAGCAGCATGCCGCCGATCAGGCTGGTGAAGGCGAGGTTGCGCCACAGCGGCCCGACCAGCGAGCTCTCCGCGATGCCGGCGCCGACGCTCCATTGGGTCAACGAGGATCGCGCGAAGCTCGTGATCAGCGGCACGCCTTCGAGCGACACCGTTTGCAGCGTCCCTTCGGACTTGCGCGCCATTGCGGCGTCCAGCAACGGCGAGGCGTGCTTGCCGGTGTTCTCCTGCGGATTCGGCACCCGCGCGAAATTGACGCGGTTGGCGTCGAAGATCGAGATCGTCCAGTCCACGCTCGGCCGCTGCGTTTCCAGGATGTTCTGGAAAATCGCAAGCGGCGGGCTGAACGAGATGTCGTAGATCACGTTGCCGTCGCGAAACACCGGCACCTCGACCGTCACGATCATCTGCTGCTTGACGGCGCCGATGAACAAATTGGAGTAGTGCGGTTGTTTGGTCTCGAACACCTGTTTGACGATGTCGCGATTGTTGCGCGGCGGCAGGCTCCCGGTATCAGTCGTGACCGATGAAAACAGCTGGCGGCCGTCGCGGTCGGATACCAGCACGACGCTGTCCTTGCCGTATTGCTCGAGAAAGCCGGCTACGATCGGCCGAAAGCTCTCGAAGTCGCCGTTGCGCAACGTCTCGGTCAGCGCCAGTACCTGCAGGCCGCCGGTCATGCGCTGGACCTCGGCATCGAGCACCAGGCGGATGCTGCGCGTGGTTTCGAGCACGCGCTGGGTGGCGTCCGCTCGATCCTGCTTGTAATTGTCGAAAACGATGACCGCCGCGAAAACGATCAGCGGCAGCGTGGTGCCCGCGATCAACAGGCCGAGACGCACTGGCAGAGAAAGTTTTGGCACTCAGGTCCCGCTTGCCGTGAATCCGGCGCGCCCCGCCGGACCGCGCTCAGCATAGGAGAAGGGCCCGATATTGGCCAAGGAATTTGGTCGTTTTGACGCGCGGGTTCCATCATGAAGATGGAACCCGCCGTCGCGCGCTACAGATTGCTGTCGGTGATGGCGGCGTAGACCATGGTGCGCAGTTCGCGCCGCAGCGGATAGGCGCTCGACGGCAGCACCTGGGTCATGAAGATCGTGATCAACTCCTCGGCGGGATCGATCCAGAACGAAGTCGTCGCCGCACCACCCCAGGCATATTCGCCCGGGCTGCCGGGGATCAGCGTCTTGGCCGGGTCCATCGTCACCGAGAAGCCGAGCCCGAAGCCGACGCCGTTATAGGCCGCTTCGGAAAACAGCGAGCGCGACAGTTCCGGCAGTTCGCGCCCGCCCGGCAAATGATTGGATGTCATCAGCGCCAGCGTCTTCGGTCCCAGCAGCCTGACGCCGCCGAGTTCGCCGCCGTTGAGCAGCGCGCGGCAGAAGGTCAAATAGTCGGCCGCGGTCGAGCACAAGCCGCCGCCGCCGGAGATGAACGAAGGCGGCGACAGGAAAGAACTCTTGGTCGGATCGTCCTGCAGGGTCAGGCTGTTCTTGCGCTCGGTGGCGTGGAACGTCATGCCGCCGCCCGGATCGGCCGAATAACAGGCGGCAAACCGGTGCGCCTTGTCGGCCGGCACGTGGAAATCGGTGTCTTTCATGCCGAGCGGCTCGAAGATGCGCTGCCGCAAAAACTGCTCGAACGGCATGCCGCTGATCTTTTCGACGAGATAGCCGATGACGTCGGTGGCGACGGAATAATTCCAGGCTTCGCCGGGCGAAAACTCCAGCGGGATTTTGGCCAGATCCTCGATCATGGTCTGCAGCGTGCCGGCCTTCTCGACCTCGCCGATCTTTTTTTCGCGATAGGCGGCATCGACGTTGGAGCGCTGCTGGAAGCCGTAGGTGAGACCCGCGGTGTGCCGCAGCAGGTCCACGATCAGCATCGGACGGGACAACGGGCGGGTCAGGAAGGCCGGCGCGTTGCCGGCGACGAAGACGCCGAGGTTCTTCCATTCCGGAATGTATTTGGCGACCGGCTCGTCGAGCGCGACGCGGCCTTCCTCGAACAGCATCATGAAAGCCACCGAGGTGATCGGCTTGGTCATGGAATAGATGCGGAAAATGGTGTCGTCCCTGACCGGCGCCTTGCGCTCGAGGTCGGCAAAACCCTGCACCGCGCTGTGCACCACCTTGCCGCGGCGATAGACCAAAAGCTGGGTGCCGGGAAAGCGGCCGGCATCGATATAGCGCTGCTTGAGGTGATGCTCGATGCGGTCGAAGCCGGCTTGGGACATCCCGGCGGATTCGGGCGAGGCGGGGGTGGGGGCGAGCATTTTCTGAGGGTCTCCGGGGCTATGGCGGTCGCCTTGATAGCCGAAAAGTGCCCCTCGTTCCAACCGCAACCTGCTTACCCCGGCTTTGTGTCTGGTGTAGGCTGTTGGCCACCCTTCGCGTACCCGCAGGACAGCCAAAATGACCCAATTCAACGAGACCGAACTCACCGCCGCCGTGATCGAGAGTTTTGAGGAGACGCCGGATCCGCGGGTCAAATTCCTGTTGCAGGAATTGGTGAAGTCGATGCACGGTTATGTCGCCAAGACCGGTTTGACCTTCGAGGAATGGAACTACGCGATCGAATTCCTGACCAAGGTCGGCCAGAAATGCACCCCGACCCGGCAGGAGTTCATCCTGCTGTCGGACGTGTTCGGCGTCTCCATGCTGGTCGACGCGGTGAACCACAGGGAGCGCGACGGCGCCAGCGAGACCACGGTGCTCGGGCCGTTCTATGTCGGCGAGCACAAGGTGAAGCCGCACGGCTCCGACATTTCGCCGGAACTGCCGGGTGAACGGATGTTCGTGCAGAGCCGGGTCACCGATCTCAAGGGCAAGCCGCTGGCCGGCGTTCCCGTCGATGTCTGGCATGCCGACGGCGACGGCTATTACGATTCACAACGGCCGGACTATGAAGAGACCGGCCCATCGTCGCGCGCGCGCTTTGTCACCGACGCCGACGGCAAATTGTTCTTCCGCACCATCTTGCCGTGCAGCTATCCGATCCCGACCGACGGCCCGGTCGGCGAGATGATCCTGCAGGTACGGCGGCATCCGATGCGGCCGGCGCACATCCATTTCCTGGTCAATGCCAAGGGTTACGAGCCGCTGATCACCCATGTGTTCATCGACGGCGACAAATACCTCGATTCCGACGTGGTGTTCGGCGTCAAGGATGAGCTGATCGCGAAGGTCGAAAAGCGCACCGATGCCACCACGCCCGACGGCAAGCCGGTCAAGGCGCCCTGGCATCTGATGACCTACGAGTTTCACCTGAAGCCCGGCGCGGGCGAAGCGCCGCAGCCGATGGGCGTCAAGACGGCCGAGCCGGCGTAAAGCGGCAGGCCTTCGAGCGACCGCGGCGTTCCCCGGATGCCTTAAGCGCGTTCACGCGCGTCTTCAACGCGCTATGGCAGCGCGCCGCGCTCCGCGGCGTGGTGCGCTGCTGATCCGGGGTCCACGTTGTGGAAGTGGGTCCCGGCTCTGCGGAGCAGCGTAAGGACGCTGCACCGCGTCCGGGACACGAAGGCGGCCCGGTGACAGGGCTCGGCGAAACCTGGAGCCGCGGGATCGCGAATGTCATCGGCCGAAATCCCGTTCGTGATCAGAAATCGACAAGAACCCGCACGGGCCGCACTGAACAATCGTGCCGGCTTGCCGGAGAGCAGAGAACCAGCCTGATCCCCGTTCGAAGACATCGGGGACGATTGCGCGCGATGGAGCGAACAGATGGTGGATGTTCGAAAAGAGAGCGACAGTCTTGGCGTTGTCGAGGTCGCGGCCGAAAAATTGTGGGGTGCCCAAACCCAACGCTCGCTGGAGCATTTCAGCATCGGCAAAGATCTGATCCCGCGCGAAATGATCACGGGCTACGCGATCCTGAAGAAGGCCGCCGCCGCCGCCAATCATGCCGACGGGCGGCTGGATGATCGTCGCTATCGATTGATCGTCCAGGTGTGCGACGAGATCCTGGCCGGTCAGCATCACGACATGTTTCCGTTGCATGTCTGGATGACCGGCAGCGGCACCCAGTTCAACATGAACGTCAACGAAGTGATCTCCAACCGCTGCTGCCAACTCGCGGGAACCCCGGTCGGCAGCAAGGCGCCGGTGCATCCGAACGACCATGTCAACATGGCGCAGTCGTCGAACGACACGTTTCCGTCGACCATGTACATCGCCGCGGCGGTCAACGTGAAGCAGCGCCTGATCCCCGCGGTCACGGACGCTGTCCAAGGCGATCGCCGCCAAGGCGGAAGCCTGGCGCGACATCGTCAAGATCGGCCGAACCCACATGCAGGATGCGACGCCGATCACGCTCGGTCAGGAATGGTCCGGCTATGCCGCGATGCTGGACGACAATCTCGCGCGCATCGAGACAGCCCTGTCGGACGTGTACCGGTTGGCGCTTGGCGGGACCGCCGTCGGGACCGGCATCAACTCGGCGCCGGGCTTTGCCGAAGCCGCCGCCGCCGAGATCGCCCGCCTGACCGGCCTGCCATTCGTCACCGCGCCGAACAAATTTGCGGTGCAGGGGGCGCACGATGCGTTGGTGCAACTGTCCGGCACGTTCCGCACGCTGGCCGTATCGCTTTACAAGATCGCCAACGACATCCGCCTGATGTCGTGCGGGCCGCGTGCCGGATTTGCCGAACTCGAAATCCCGGAAAATGAACCGGGCTCCTCGATCATGCCCGGAAAGGTCAACCCGACCCAGTGCGAAGCCTTGACCATGATCGCGGCGCAAGTCATGGCCAATGACGTTGCCGTGGGTTTTGGCGGCGCAGGCGGCTATCTGGAGATGAACGTCTACAAGCCGCTGATGATTTACAACATCGCGCACTCCATCGCCATCATGAGCGACGGCTGCGTCAATTTCCGCAAATTCCTCGTCGAAGGCACCAAACCCAATCTCAAGAAGATCAACGAATATGTCGATCGCTCGTTGATGCTGGTGACGGCGCTGGCGCCGGTCATCGGCTATGACAAGGCATCGAAGATCGCCCATTATGCCGTGGACCATGATCTGTCGCTGAAGGAGGCCGCGCTGAAACTGGACTTCGTCACGGAAGCGGAGTTCGATCGAGTCGTCGATCCCACGAAAATGGTCGGGCCCTACGTGGCGAACGATGCGGCTTCCCCGCGCTGAGCGGCGTCCGGCGTCATGACCCTCGAACAGCGTTCCAATCTGGTTCTTGCGTTGGCCAGGGTGCTTTATGTCAATGGCCAGGCCACGGACCAGATTATCGCCGCGACAGCGCGGCTGGGGTCCGCGCTTGGAATGCGCGCCAGCCTTGCACCGCGTTGGGGTGAGTTGCGGCTCGAGGCCAAGCAAGGCAGCGAAACACGGGCATGCCAAATCGAGGCTGACCCCGCCGGCGTCGACATGGATCGTGTCGCCGCCGCGATGGCAGCCGTGCAGGACGTCGAAGCGGGTCGTCTGGATGTCGACGCGCTGCCGAATGCGATTGCGATGATCTCGGTACGGCCGCCGGCGCCGACCTGGCTGTTTACCTTGGCCGCGGCGTCGGCTGCGGTGGCCCTCGCGGTGATTTTCGGTATTCAGCATTGGCTGCCCGCGGGGCTGATATTCGTCAGCGCCGCCGCCGGGGCCGTGTTGCGCCGCGTCCTGGCGCACATCAGCGCAAACCTGTTCGTGCAGCCGTTCGGCGCGGCGCTGCTTGCCGGCGTCGTTGGAGGGCTGGCAACCCGTGCCGGATTGAGTTCGTCGCTGCGCCTCGTCGTCGTCTGCCCCTGCATGGTGTTGGTGCCGGGGCCGCATTTCCTCAACGCCGCGCTCGATCTGGTCGCGGGCCGCATCCATCTCGGCGCCGCGCGTCTGCTCTACGCGATGCTGGTCACCCTGGCGATCTCCGCGGGCTTGCTGCTCGGACTGACGCTTCTCGATACATCCTTGCCGATCGACCCCAGCGGCATGGCCGTGCCGCTCTGGCAGGACGTGATCGCCGCCGGCGTCGCCGTTGCCTGTTACAGCGTGTTTTTTTCGACGCCGCCCAACATGTTGATCTGCCCGATCGTGGTCGGAATGCTCGGCCACGCGCTGCGCTGGGTCGTGCTCTCCTTGGGCGCCAGTCCGGCTGTCGGCGCGCTGGTAGCAAGCCTCGTCGTGGGCGTGATGCTGACCCCGGCCTCGCGTCGATGGCACATGCCGTTCGCGGCCATCGGTTTCGCCTCGGTGGTCTCGATGGTCCCCGGCGTCTATCTGTTCAGAATGGCGAGCGGACTGCTCCAGATCGCCGATAGTGCGCAGACCAGTCCGCAGCTGGTCAGCGCGACGATCGCGGACGGCATCACCGCGGCGGCCGTCACGCTGACACTTTGCCTGGGCCTGGTCGTTCCCAAACTGGTGATCGATCAGTTTGCGAGTTGTTGTGATCGCAAACTCTAGCCAAGCTCACCGCGCCGCGGCCGTTGGGCGTCAAGGTGGGCGAGCCGGCCTGAATTCATCGCGCACCGGGCAGCGTTCCCCGGATGCTGCGCAGCGCGCCGCGCTTGCGGCGTGGTGCGCTGCTGATCCGGGGTCCACGTTGTGGGGGTGGGTCCCGGCTCTGCGGAGCAGCGTGCAGAACGCTGCACCGCGTCCGGGACATGAAGCCATGGTCTCCGGGCTTCGAAACCATCCTAGCGATGCCGCATCGCCAGCAACACCAGCACCACGCACGCCAGAATCGCCGTCGCGCATTTCCAGAACAGCGACGGGTTGCGCTCGATCAGCGGCGTCGCCGTCCCGTTCAGGTACTTCGCGTTGGGATGGCGGAGATCGAAGGTGAATTCCGACAGGCTTTCGTAGCGCTGGTAGGGGTCGGGATGAACCGCCTTTTTCAACGCGCCGTCGATCCACGGCGCAATCTCGCGACCAGCGCCTTGCGCGGAATTGTAGCGGAGCTTGCCGAGTTTGGATTTGGTCCGCGCCCGCGCGATCTGCGCGCCATAGGGCAGTCTGCCTGTCAGCATCTGGTAGGCGATGACGCCGAGCGAAAACATGTCCGAACGCGCCGAGGCGCTTTCGCCGCGAAAATATTCCGGCGCGGTGTATTGCGCCGTCCCCAGAATGTCACCGTCGATATCAGGCGCAACTTCAGAAACTCCGGCTATCCTGGTCGCGCCGAAATCGATGATCTTTACCGTTCCGGTCTTGTCGATCATGATGTTGGCGGGCCGCAAATCCTGGTGCAGCATCTCCTTGCGGTGAAACGCCCGCAAGCCCATTGCGATCTGTTCGACGATGCCGCGCACGGTTTCCAGCGCGGGCGCCGGATGGTCGATCATCCATTGCGCCAGCGTCTGGCCGTCGACGAATTCGGTCGCGACATAGAGGTAGTTGCGCTTGCGCGATTGCAAGCAGGGTTTTAGCACATGCGGGCTGTCGATGCGGCGGGCGACCCATTCCTCCATCATGAACCGTTTGAGATAGGCAGGATTATCGCGCAGGTCGATCGACGGAACCTTGATCGCAACCAAAGCGTCGCTTTCGGTATCGGACGCCAGATAAATGTGGCTTCGGCTGCTGGCGTGCAATTCGCGGATGATCCGGTAGCCGTCGAATATCGCGCGCGGCTCGAGCAATGGCGCGGGAGGCAGTTCGGACCGGCGCTCCAGAATTTCGCTGGCTTGGCCATCCGGAACCTGGTCGAGGCGGACGATCTGGACCGTGAGATTGTCCTGGCTGCCGCGCTGCAGCGCTTCGTCGACGATGATCCGCGCCGCCTGGTCCAGATCCTGCGTATGATCGATGGACGGCCTTGGCGGCAAAGCGGGGGCTGACATGCTCATAGACGCCATCGGTCGCCAGCACAAACACGTCGCCCTTTTCGGTCGGAAGCGCCTGGTAGTCGATCTCGACCCATGGGTTGATGCCCAGCGCCCGGCTCAAATAGCTTTGCTCGGAGGAAACCGTGACGCGGTGGTCCTCGGTCAACTGCTCCAGGGTGTTGCCGGCGAGGCGATAGACTCGGGAATCGCCGACATGAAAGATATGCGCGGTGCTCGACCTCAGCACGATTGCGCTTAGCGTGCAGACGTAGCCCTTGTCCTGGTCATAGGCGTAGCGGCTGCGTTTCGTCTGCGCATGCAGCCAGGAATTGGCCGCCGCCAGCACCCGCTGCGCCGAGGTCTTTACCGACCATGTTTCCGACGTGCAGTAATAGTCGGTCAGAAAACTCTTGACCGCGGACTTGCTGGCGATGTGGCTGACATTGCTGCTGCTGATGCCGTCGGCCAGCACCACGGCGATGCCCTTGAGCCCGAGCAGCGGCTGGTCCGGGATCAGGACGCCGTGAAAATCCTGATTGGCCGGCTTGCGCCCTTTGTCGCTGTGCGCTCCGACCGATATCTGCAGTTCGCGCGGCATGCCGAGCCAATGAAAAAGGGAGCCTTACCTTACACAGGCAAGATCCCTTTGTTTAAGTTAAATCGGCTTCCTCGTTTGAGCCGATCAGGCAGCGCGACGCGCCGGGGCGGTGCCGAGGTCGCGGCTCGGCGCGGTCCGCACATGCGTCGCGTACAGGGTCAATCCGGTGAACGCCAGTCCGCCGACCAGATTGCCGAGCACGGTCGGAATCTCGTTCCAGATGAAATAGTCCATGATCGAGAATTTGGCGTGCAGCATCAGTCCCGACGGAA
This sequence comes from uncultured Alphaproteobacteria bacterium, assembly GCA_963699465.1. Taxonomy (GTDB): domain Bacteria; phylum Pseudomonadota; class Alphaproteobacteria; order Rhizobiales; family Xanthobacteraceae; genus Bradyrhizobium. The sequence goes on along the minus strand of CAVOTZ010000015.1, from coordinate 13,701 downwards.
ACAGGAACATGTTCACCACCGAATGTTCGAACACCATGTAGAAGAACACCAGGATCGGCATCCACATCGCGATCACCTTGCCGGGCACCGTGGTGGAGACCATGGCGCCGACGACGCCGGTCGAGACCATCCAGTTGCACAGCATGCCGCGGATGAACAATGTCGCCATGCCGGCCGCACCATGCGACGCATAGCCGAGCGTGCGGGCTTCGCCGATGCTGCCGATGGTCTGACCGACCTTGTCGGGCTCCTGGGTGAAGCCGAACGTGGTGACGAATGCCATCATGAAGGCGACGGTGAGCGCGCCGGCGAAATTGCCGATAAACACAAGGCCCCAGTTTCGCAACACGCCGCCAAGCGTGCACGCCGGGGCGTTTGTCGAGCCACGCCAGCGGCGAAAGCACGAACACGCCGGTCAGGAGATCGAAGCCGAGCAGATACAGCATGCAAAAGCCGACCGGAAACAACAGCGCGCCGACGATCGGCTGGCCGGTATTGGTGTTGATGGTGACGGCGAACCAGGCGGCCAGCGCGAGGATCGCGCCGGCCATGAAGGCGCGGATCACGGTGTCGCGCGTCGACATGAAGATCTTGGATTCTCCGGCATCGACCATTTTGGTGACGAATTCGGATGGCACGAGATAAGACATTAAATCCCCCTTGTTTCGTTGACTGATCGTGTCGGCAAATTCGCACGGCCGATCGGAAACAGGGCTTGTCAGTCGCAATGCGATGACTGCGCCGAAGCTCCTCGATGGAGCGGCTTGGGCTTGTCCCTGGGCTCCGGCCGCGGGAGCGGCTGGAGCGATCCTGGCGAACCGCAGTCTTCGTTGACTGCCGATAAGAAAAGCAATCGACGTGCCAGAGAAGCATTTCGAAACAAATGCGGGGTTTTCAGCCGTGAAATGTCTGCAAAGTGCAGGCGAAGACGGGGCAGGTGGCGACGGTCGAACGCGGCAACGCAAAAGCGCTTCCTATTTGTGCAATCGGCCGTCACCGCGACAGCAGACCCGCTCGCATTCAGGGTTTGGCTCGCCTGCCCAACTATTGTGCGTCGCACAATCGTTGGGCGAATTGCAAATTATTCATGCGATGTGCGGGACCGATGATCGTCGGCCTTCGACCTACAAGCATCTGTGAAATATCATTTTTTTGGATCGAACGGGCTTGGCACGAAGCTTGAATAGTTGACGCCGACGCCACCGATGCCGTCCTTCGAAAACCAGCCATCCGATTTGTAACGCCGCAAAACTGGGGTGCCTCCTCAGCGTGCACTTACGCGCGTCCTGCGCCCGGCGACATCGGACCACCGGTCATCCAGCGCAGAAAGGAATTTTCCGTGAGCGAGCAGAATACGACGCCAAAGAGCCCCACCTGGATCTCGGACTGGAGACCCGAAGACGAGACCTTCTGGAATGCGACCGGCAAGTTCGTCGCCCGGCGCAATCTGATCTGGTCGATCGTCGCCGAGAACATCGCATTTTCGGTCTGGCTGATCTGGAGCATCGTCGCGACCAAGCTGCCGGCGGCGGGCTTCCACTACTCGACCGATCAGCTGTTCCAGCTGGTGGCAATCCCCGGACTGATCGGCTCGTTGATGCGGTTTCCCTACACCTTCGCGGTCACCATGTTCGGTGGTCGCAACTGGACCATTTTCAGCACCACCGTGCTGTTGATCCCGACCTTCGGTCTCGCCTATTTCGTCAGCCATCCCGAAACGCCCTATTGGCTGATGCTGCTGGTGGCTTCCACCGCGGGCCTCGGCGGCGGCAACTTCGCTTCCAGCATGGCCAACATCTCGTTCTTCTATCCCGATCGCGTGAAGGGGTGGGCGCTGGGTCTGAACGCCGCCGGCGGCAACATCGGCGTCAGCAGCGTGCAGTTGCTGACACCCATTCTGATGAGCGTCGGCCTGATCAACCTCTACCAGGCCTCGCCGGTCGCGGGCGTCTACCTGCAGAACGCCGGGCTGATGTGGGTGCCCGCGCTGATCGTTGCGATATTCGGCGCGGTCATGTTCATGAACAACCTGACCTCGGCAAAATCTTCGTTCAAAAACCAGCTCGCCATCATCAAGCGCAAGCACACCTGGATCATGGCGTTCATCTATGTCGGCACCTTCGGCTCCTTCATCGGTTACTCCGCTGCGTTCCCGCTTCTGATCAAGACCCAGTTCCCGGCGGTGACGATCGCGATCGCGTTCCTCGGCCCATTGGTCGGCTCGCTGTCGCGGCCGTTCGGCGGCCTGCTCGCCGACAAGGTCGGCGGCGCGATCGTGACGTTCTGGAACTTCATCGCGATGGCGGCGGCCACGATCGGCGTGTTGTACTTCGTCGGCGCCAAGGATTTCACCGGCTTCCTGGTGATGTTTCTGATCCTGTTCGTCACCACCGGCGTCGGCAACGGTTCGGCCTACCGGATGATCCCTTCGATCTTCCGCGAGGAGAATATTCGCAAAGCGCAAGGCAAGGGCGAAGCCGGCCGCGCGCTGGCGATGAAGACCGCCGGTATCGAGAGCGGCGCCGCGCTCGGCTTCATCGGCGCGATCGGGGCCTGCGGCGGTTACTTCATTCCAAGCAGCTTCGGCAAGTCGATCGCCGCCACCGGTGGACCGGCGCTGGCGCTGGAATTTTTCCTCGGCTTCTACGTGATCTGCCTGGCGCTGACCTGGTGGTTCTATCTGCGCAAGACTTCCGAGGAAGCCAGTGCCTCGAACCTGGCCGGCGCGCGGGTCTGACGAACGGCATCGTTGTTTGGCCTCGCCCCGCTGATGGGGCGAGGCGACACAAAGAGGAGCGAACCGAGATGACTCCCGAACAGATAAAACTGGTGCAGCAGAGCTTTGCCAAGGTCGCGCCGATCTCGGAACAGGCCGCATTGTTGTTTTACGATCGCCTGTTCGAGGTCGCGCCATCGGTCAAATCCTTGTTTCCAGCCGACATGACCGAGCAGCGCAAGAAGCTGATGGCGACGCTCGCCGTCGTGGTCGGCGGCCTCAACAATCTCGATTCCATCCTGCCGGCGGCGAGCGCACTGGCCAAGCGCCATGTCGGCTATGGCGCCAGGCCCGAACACTATCCGGTAGTCGGCGGCGCGTTGCTGTGGACGCTGGAAAAGGGCTTGGGCGACGACTGGACCCCGGAACTCGCATCCGCCTGGACCGCGGCCTACGGCACGCTGTCCGGCTTCATGATTGCCGAAGCCTATGGCCGATCACAGGCGGCGGAATGAAGGTGGCGCGTGAGGGCTGAGCCGTGAGCGAACCGCTGGTTGTCGTCGGCAATGGCATGGCCGCCGCACGGCTGGTCGATGAGCTGGCAAAAGTCGCGCTCGGGCGTTACGCCATTGCCGTGATCGGCGACGAGCCGCGGCTGGCCTATAACCGCGTGCTGCTGTCGTCGGTGCTGGCGGGCGAGACGCAGTCGCATGACCTCGAGCTCAGGCCGGCCGAATGGTGGCGCGACCGCGGCGTCACCCTCAAATATGGCTGCCGCGCCACCGAGATCGATGTCGGCCGCCGCGAACTCAAGATCGCCAATGAAGAGAGCATCAATTATTCCCGGCTGGTGCTCGCCACCGGCTCGAGCGCGTTGCGGCTCAATCTGCCCGGCGCCGATCTGCCGGGCGTCTACACCTTTCGCGATACCCGCGACGTTGACCTGCTGCTGGCGCTGGCGGCGGCGAAGAAGCGCGTCGTCGTGGTCGGCGGCGGATTGCTCGGACTCGAGGCCGCCTATGGCCTGGCCAAAGCCGGCGCGCCGGTGACGCTGATCCATCTGATGGACCGGCTGATGGAACGCCAGCTTGATGCGCAGGCGGGGGCATTACTAAAGACACTGGTCGAGACCAAAGGAATAAAAATCCTGCTCAATGCCAACACCGCGCGCATTCACGGCACGACGCGGGTCGAGCGCGTCGAACTGACCGACGGCCGCATGCTCGACGCGCGATGCGGTGATTTTCGCCGCCGGCATCCGGCCCAATACGTCGCTGGCAAAGGAAGCCGGCATTCCCGTCAACCGCGGCGTCGTGGTCGACGATCATTTGCAGACCGGCGCGCAGGACATCTTTGCGCTCGGCGAATGCGCCGAGCATCGCGGCATCTGCTACGGGCTGGTCGAGCCGGCCTATGAGCAGGCCAAAGTGCTGGCGGGACATCTCGCCGGCAGTGCCAGCGCCTATGGCGGCAGCGTGGTCTCGACCAACTTGAAAGTTTCCGGCGTCAGCGTGTTTTCCGCCGGCGATTTCCAGGGCGCGGAAGGCAGCGAAACCATCGTGCTCAACGATGCCGGGCACGGCTGTTATCGCAAGCTGGTGATATCGGATGGAAAACTGTCCGGCGCGGTGCTGGTCGGCGATACCTCGGACGCGCTGTGGTATCTCGAACTGATCCGCGGCCGCGAACCGATCGCGGCCCTCCGTCGCGACATGATGTTCGGCCGCGCGGCCGCACTGCCCGCGAAGGCGGCGTGATGACATCAGTGGATCCCACACTGCGCGCCACCCGCACCGCCTGTCCCTATTGCGGCGTCGGCTGCGGCGTGCTGGCGACGCCGGACGGCAATGGCGGGGCGGCGATCGCGGGCGATCCCGAGCATCCCGCCAATTTTGGAAAACTCTGCTCCAAGGGCTCGGCGCTCGGCGAGACCGTCGGCCTCGAAAACCGCCTGCTGCATCCGATGATCCGCTGCGACAGCGGGCTGGAGCGGGTGGCGTGGAGCGACGCGCTCGATCATGTCGCCAACCGCTTTCGCCATATCGTCGCGCGCGACGGCGCCGGCGCGGTGGCGTTCTATCTGTCCGGGCAGCTGTTGACCGAGGATTACTACGTCGCCAACAAGCTGATGAAGGGATTCATCGGCAGCGCCAATGTCGACACCAATTCCAGGCTCTGCATGTCGTCGTCGGTCGCCGGCCACCGCCGCGCCTTCGGCGCCGACACCGTGCCCGGCTGCTACGACGACCTCGACAGGCGGACCTGCTGGTGCTGACCGGCTCGAACGCGGCATGGTGCCATCCGGTGCTGTTCCAGCGCATGATGGCGAACAAGCAGCAGCGCGGCGCCCGCATGGTGGTGATCGACCCGCGCCGCACCGATACCGCCGGCGACGCGGATCTGTTCCTCGGATTGAAGCCCGGCACCGACACCGCTTTGTTCAGCGGCCTGCTGGTGCATCTCGCCGACAGCGGCGCGCTCGATAAAAATTACATCGAAAACCACACCTCCGGTTTCGAGCAGGCGATGGCGCGGGCCCGCGGCATCGCCGGCAGCGCCGCGGCGACGGCACTGGCGACCGGGCTCGCCGAGAGCGACGTGACAAAGTTCTTCCAGATGTTTGCCGCGACGGAGCGCGTCGTCACGCTGTACTCGCAGGGCGTCAACCAGTCGGCGCAGGGCACCGACAAGGTCAATGCCATCATCAACTGCCATCTCGCCACGGGGCGGATCGGCAAGGTGGGCGCGTCGCCGTTTTCGCTGACCGGGCAGCCCAATGCGATGGGCGGCCGCGAGGTCGGCGGGCTTTCCAACCAGCTCGCCGCGCATATGAACTTCACGCCGCCGGACATCGATCGGGTGCGCCGGTTCTGGAAGGCGCCGCGCATCGCCACCCATGAGGGGCTCAAGGCGGTTCAGCTGTTCGAGGCGATCGCGCGCGGCGAGGTCAAGGCGTTGTGGGTGATGGGCACCAACCCTGTCGTGTCGCTGCCGGACGCCGATGTCGTGCGCGCGGCGATGGCAAAGCTCGAATTGTTCGTGGTCTCGGAAAACGTCCGCTCCAACGACACCGTCAATTCAGGCGCCCATGTGCTGCTGCCGGCGCAGGCCTGGGGCGAGAAATCCGGTACCGTGACCAATTCGGAACGGCGCATCTCGCGCCAGCGCGGCTTTCTGCCGCCGGCCGGCGAGGCCAAGCCGGACTGGTGGATTGTCAGCGAAGTGGCAAAGCGGCTCGGCTTTGCCGCGGCGTTCGATTTCAACTCGGCGGCGGATATTTTCCGCGAGCACGCCAGCCTCTCGGCGTTCGAAAACAACGGCAGCCGCGATTTCGACATCGGCGGCCTGGCCTCGATCTCGGACGAGGCATTCGACGAAATGGGGCCGATGCATTGGCCGATGCGCTACGGCGAACTGGAACCGCAGCAGCGCTTCTTCGCGCGCGGCGGCTTCTACGCCAACGACGGCAAAGCGCGTTTTGTCGCGCCGGAAACCCCTGTTCTGCGCACCGAGACCAGCGCGTCGCGGCCGCTGCGCCTCAACACCGGCCGCGTGCGCGACCAGTGGCACACCATGACCCGCACCGGCCTGAGCCCGCGGCTCGGCCAGCATCTGCCGGAACCCTTCGTCGAGATCCATCCCGATGACGCGGGAAAATTCGGCATCGGCGACGGCGGCTTTGCCCGCGTCACCACCGATTATGGCCAATGCGTGCTGAAGGCCGTGGTCAGCCCGCGGCAGCAGCGCGGCATGCTGTTCGCGCCGATCCACTGGAGCCGCGAGAACGCTTCCGCCGCGCGCGTCGGCGCGCTGTCGGCGCCGTTCACCGATCCGTTCTCCGGCCAGCCCGAGACCAAGGCGACGCCGGCCTCGATCGCGCCATATGAATACGTGTTCCGCGGCTTTGCGCTGGCGCGCCAACAACTCGAACTGCCTGAGCACGCCTGGTGGGCGCGGGTCGCGGTCGGCGGCGGCTACGGCTATCTGTTCGCCGACAATGGCGATCTCGCGGGATGGCAATCCTGGCTGCGCGCGGTCGCTGGCCGTGATGTCGCCGAATACCAGGATTTTGGCGGCGGCGTCTACCGCGCCGCGTCCTTTGCCGGCGATCGGCTCGACACCTGCCTGTTCGTCGGTCCCGCGCGCGATGCCGGCGATTGGGACGTGGTGCGGGGCTTGTTCGCGGCCGACGCGCTGACACCGACGCAACGGCGCATGTTGCTATCGGGCAAATCCGCCGATGGCGTCGCCAATGCCGGCCCGGTCGTCTGCGCCTGCTTCGGCGTCGGCCGCGGCACGATCTGCGACGCGATCTCAGCCGGCGCGAATTCCGCTGCTGCGATCGGCGCGCAACTCAAGGCCGGCACCAATTGCGGTTCCTGCATTCCCGAACTGAAGCGCCTGATCGCGCAGGCGCCGGCGGCCGAGCCACGCAAGCTTGAGCAGGCGGCCGGCTAGTTTTCTCCGACATTTGTGCGGCCCATCCTTCGAGACGCGCGCAAAAGCGCGCCCCTCAGGATGAGGTTCCCTGTGAATCAGCTTCAGGATGAGGTCTGCGAGTGGTGGGCGGCCACAATTCTCGCCCTCATGGTGAGGAGGCGCGTCAGCGCCGTCTCGAACCATGGGCCGCGCGACGACGCGGCCACCCCAATCGACGCCGCGGACATTGTCCCTTATGGTGCCGCCGCCAGATCCCATAAGGTGACACCGCGCAATGATGTATCTCGACACCCCGCCAAAACTCATTCAGGCCGAACTGTTCTCGGCGATGCCGGAAAATTTCCGCCGCAAGGGCGTGCGCACCGACTGGGCCGACGCCAACAAGCCCGGCCAGACCGCCGAGTGTTTTATCGAGGGCCCGGCATTGGACGCGTCAGGCCAGCTCTACATCGTCGACATCCCCTTTGGCCGCATCTTTCGCATCGCACCCGACAAGAGCTGGTCGCTGGTCGCCGAGTATGACGGCTGGCCCAACGGCATGAAGATCGGCAAGGACGGCCGTATTCTGGTGGCCGACTACATGCACGGCATCATGCAGCTCGATGCCAAAACGGGGCGCATGCAGAAGGTGCTGACCTCGCGCAATTCGGAATTGTTCCGCGGCTGCAACGACCTGCACATCGCAGCCAATGGCGACATCTATTTCACCGATCAGGGCCAGACCGGCCTGCACGACCCGACCGGGCGGGTGTATCGCTTCTCGGCCAGCGGCCGGCTCGATTGCCTTGTTGACACCGGCGTCAGCCCCAACGGCCTGGTGCTCGATCCCGCCGAGGCGACGCTGTATGTCGCGATGACCCGCGACAACGCGGTCTGGCGAATGCCGTTCATGCGGGACGGCAGCGTCTCGAAGGTGGGCCGGTTCTGCTCGCTGTTCGGTCCCAGCGGTCCCGATGGCCTGACCATGGACAAGGCCGGCCGCCTGTTCGTCGCGCATGCCTCGCTCGGCCACGTCTTCGTGTTCGCACCCAATGGCGAGTGCATCGCGCGGATCAAATCCTGCGCCGGGCCGACCTGCACCAATGTCGCGATCAGGGATGATCGGCTTTACATCACGGAGTCCTCGACCGGCACCGTGATGGTCGCGGACATCAGCGAGGCGTCATTGCGAGGAGCGTAAGCGACGAAGCAATCCAGGGCCGCACGTGTGGCCCTGGATTGCTTCGCTGGCGCTCGCAATGACGGAGAGGAGGATCATCATGAACCACAGAAAATTCGGCAACGCCGGCGACGTCCCGGTGATCGGGCAGGGCACCTGGTATCTCGATCGCGGCGACCGCAAGCGCGCGGTGGCGGCACTTCGTCACGGCATCGAGCTCGGCATGACCCATATCGACACCGCCGAGATGTATGGCGATGCCGAACTGGTGATCGCGGACGCCATCGAGGGACAACGTGAAAAAGTGTTCCTGGTTTCAAAAGTGCTGCCGAGCAACGCCTCGCGGCGCGGCACCATCACCGCCTGCGAGCGTTCGCTGAAGCGGCTGAAGACCGACCGGCTCGATTGCTATTTGCTGCACTGGCGCGGCTCCTATCCGCTGGCCGACACGGTTGCGGCGTTCGAGCAACTGGTCGCCGCCGGCAAGATCAAAAGCTGGGGCGTCAGCAATTTCGACACTGATGATCTCGACGAACTGAAACAGCTGTCGGGCAAGATCGCTTGCAACCAGGTGCTTTATCATCTGCAGGAGCGCGCGATCGAGCACGCGGTGATCCCGTGGTGCAAGCAGAACGGCGTCGCCGTGGTGGCGTATTCGCCATTCGGCCACAATGATTTTCCCAAGTCGAACAGCGCGCCGGGGCAGCTGCTGCAGAAGATCGCAGACAGCCACGCCGCCACGGCGCGCCAGGTCGCGCTCGCGTTCCTGACCCGCGATGAATCCGTATTCGCGATTCCAAAAGCCTCGAGCGCGGACCATGCCGCCGAAAACGCCGCGGCCGGCCAACTGGGCTTGAGCGCGGGCGATCTCGCCGCGCTCGACAAGGCGTTTCCGCGCGGCGCAAAACCGCGCGGCTTGCCGATGTTGTAGTTCGTCATTCCGGGCTCGCGCTACGCGCGCCCCGGAATGACGAAGGCTCCGCAAAAACACGGATTCTAACCGACTGTTTCAGCGGCAAGCCGCCGCAGGCAATCGCGCATACAAGCTGCCTGTTTTCGGTCCTTGTCGATCGCGCCGCATTATCGTTTTGTCAGACTTCACCGATTCGATTATTTTCATTGCCTCCGAGCTCGCCCCCGTGACCCCGCCATCCGCCGCAGCCGCACGGCTCGACCATGTCCCCGTGACTTCATCGGATTTGTCGTCGCCGGAAAAATCCGCGCCGGCGCGCGCCGACCGGCCGTTCCGCGGCATCGCGCTGATCCTGCTGTCGACGATCTTCCTCGGCACATCGGATGTTACCGCAAAATATCTGTCGTCGGGCATGCCGTCGATCGAGATCGCCTGGCTGCGCTTCCTGGTCTTCGGGCTGATCATGATGCCCGCGATGGTCCGGGGTTCGCCGCTTTACGCGATGCGGACCACGCGCCCCGGCTTCCAGTTGCTGCGCGGCGTCGCCCTGCTGGGCTCGTCGCTGTTCTTCATCACGGGCTTGCGGTTTCTGCCGATCGCGGAAGCCTCCGCGACCGGCTTCGTCGCGCCGCTGTTCGTCACCGCGCTGTCGATTTTCTTTCTCGGCGAGATCGTCGGCCTGCGCCGCTGGCTCGCCACCGCGGTCGGCCTGATCGGCGTGCTGATCATCCTGCGGCCCGGCTCGGGCGCGTTTCATCCGGCGGCGCTGTTCTCGATCGTCTCGGCCTTCGCCTGGGCCTGTACGCTGATCATGACGCGGATGATGAGCGGCAGCGAACGCGCCATCACCACCATGACCTATTCGTCGATCTCGGGCGTGCTGATCCTCTCGGCGCTGGTGCCGCTGGTCTGGGTCACGCCTGGCTGGAACGGCATCCTGTTCGGAATCCTGATCGGCGTCGCCTCGACCGCGGGGCAGTGGATCGTGGTGCTGGCGTTCCGCTATGCGGACGCCTCCGTGCTGGCGCCGTTTTCCTACACCCAGCTGGTCTGGGTCAGTTTCCTCGGTTTTATCATTTTCGGCGAGGTGCCCGACGTCTGGACCGTGACGGGCGCTGCCTTCATCGTCGCGTCCGGCCTCTACACCGCCCATCGCGAGCGCGTGCGCCGCTCGCAATTGCTGGCGCTGCCCGGCGAGCCGTCGCCCAACGCCTGATCTTTATCTTGCCGCGCCGATGTGCGAGGGAATGCACCAGCTAGTCGTGTTCCCCGGATGCTGCGCAGCGCGTCGCACTTGCGACGTGATGCGCTGCTGGTCCGGGGTCCATCCGCGTGGGTGGGTCCCGGCTCTGCGAAGCGGCACCATAGCGCGTCGAAGACGCGCGTTAACGCGCTTCTGGCGCCGCTTCGCGTCCGGGACACGCATCAATGACGAAAGCCGAAAGGACGCCCCATGCGCGCTGCCATCTTCAGGAACGGCGAGATCGTTGTGGATCAACTGCCCGAACCAAAGCCCGCCGCGGGGCAGGTGCTGGTCAAGACGCTGGCCTGCGGCATCTGCGGCTCCGACTTGCATGCACGCAAGCACGCCCGCCATATGGTCGAGCTGTCAAAGCATCTTCCCGGCCGCACCCCGATGGATTTGTCGCGCGACATCGTGTTCGGCCACGAATTTTGCTGCGAGATTTTGGACTATGGTCCGGGCACGCAGGGCAAATTCAAGCCCGGCGCGCCGCGTCTGTTCGCTGCCCGCCGTGCTGACGCCGCAAGGACCGAAGGGCATCGGCTATTCCAACGATTATGTCGGCGGCTATGCCGAGCGCATGCTGCTCAGCGAGGCGCTGCTGCTGGAAGTGCCGAACGGGCTTTCGGCCGAGCATGCCGCCCTGACCGAGCCGCTCGCGGTCGGCGTCCACGCGGTCGAGAAAGCCAACGTGCGCGGCGACGAGGTGCCGCTGGTGATCGGCTGCGGCCCGGTCGGGCTCGCGGTGATCGCGGCGCTGAAGCTGAAGGGGCTGCATCCGATTGTGGCGGCCGATTACTCGCCGAAGCGCCGCGAGCTGGCGCAAAAACTCGGCGCCGATATCGTGGTCGATCCCGCCAAAACCCAGCCGTTTTCGACCTGGGCCGAGCACGCCGAGATGTCGCCGGAGCAGAAGGCGGCGCGGCCGCCGCTGCAGGCGTTGCTGCCGGCGCTAAAACCTGCGCTGATCTTCGAATGCGTCGGCATTCCCGGCGTCTTGCAACAACTGTTCGAAGGCGCGCCGCGCGATGCCCGCATCGTGGTGGTCGGCGTCTGCATGGAGACCGACCGCAATGAGCCGATGCTCGGCATCATCAAGGAGCTCAACGTTCAATATGTGCTGGGCTATACGCCGGACGAGTTCGCCGCGAGCCTGCGCCTGATCGCCGAAGGCGAGGTCGATGCGGCCTCGCTGGTGACCGCCAGCGTCGGCATCGACGGCGTCGCGCAAGCCTTTGCCGACCTCGCCAACCCGGAGCGCCACACCAAGATCATCGTCGAGCCGTGGCGGTAATTCTTTGTCAATGATCTGTTGGCGCTGCTACGGCTACCTGGTCTGCAATTCTAAAAGTAGATCGCCGTAGCTGGGATATTGCAGCGATGCAATCCGACCAAGAGGTCTCGCTGAAATACCTTGTTGTACCAGCCTGACGACGCGCGATTTATTTGAAAATTTGCTCTTAGTCAGTTGGAACTCTTTCCAAGCCGCCTGCGACGTTGACGACGAATCCGGCGATGCGCCTTTGATATCCTGCATATTCACCGCTCGATGAACTCCCGACAGCACATTTGAGTGAAAAATTGTCGGCGGGAATTCTCGCCTCAACGCGGTAAAGATCGCCGACCGCAGTTGCGGTCGGACGGATTATGGTCCTGAGCGGATCGGGTGTCCTTATGTCGAGCTTGTCCAATTCGGCGAGCCGGCATGTTGGCCTTAGCCAAGCTGCTGGTAACGCCTTGCGCTTGTACCATCGTAAGACGGACGTCCAGCGGTTTCTAAATCCGGTTGGCCCCGCTGGATAAAAGCTGCAAAAAGAGCCGTTGCGTTTAGTTTATCAATTGCGCCGCTCGAGCTATCTCTTACCTCGTGGTCAGATGATCGCGCTAGGTAGAAAAAGAGTAAGTGCAAGCGGTTCGTAATAGTGGGGATTTGGATAGAGCTCCTCGTTATCGCAAAATGCTTCGCGTGCGTTGTCAGAGCTAATAAGCGCTTTCCTTTGATCCTCGGTCAACTGTCCTAGCTTTTTCAATGTGCTGGCCTTGGTACCAGCGTTGGTCCGTTCATCCTGAAGCGCCCTGATGTAAAGGGACAATTGGTCCGTAGTAGGGTTTTCGGTGCTCGGCACGGTGTTCGCGGTCGCAAATGACCAGCGTTGTGCCCGCTTGCGGGGGTCGTCAGTTTGCCACTTGCACAGACCGCTAACATCACTTGGTGTATACGTATATTTGGTCGGGGTTTCCTGGGCCGCGTATGCGGCCGTCATGATGTTCATGTAGAGATCGACCGTTTTCGCCGTTGGTACCGTTGGGGAGACATTGACGCGAATTCCCCGAGCCATTCGGCGTAAGGCTGACGTCGCCCGTGACACCGCCGCTTTCCAATGAAACTTGCTCTTCCGTTAAAAATCGGTTCCTTGTAGAGTATGCCGCAGCAAAGCAGTCTGCCAGCTCGGCCCGGTTGCGGATCCAGCACAGGAAAGCGAAGCGTGTCGCCGTCTCTCATTTGTAAGTGACTAATGTAGAAAATATGCTGGGTGGAAGAAAGGTTTTATCGTCTTTTTCAGTTATTCCGTAAAGCGTGGTTTTATCCGCATGTATTGGCTTGGTGACATTTTCGATTGTTGCCACAAATCCAGGGGCCGCTGCTTCTGTCGAGATATCCAGTGATAACGGAAGTGACGAAGAACAGCGCCGAAAAAAGTAGCAACATCAAAAATTGTTTGTCCGATGGTTTGGCTCCCCTTGCGCGTAACACTGCCGCGATCACCACTAGGATACCGATGATCACACCTGTGGTGCCATATCGGACTAATTCGAGCAGATCGTGTACCGAGGGCATCGCAAACGCTCCTCATTATTTTAAAAAGCAGGAAGAAAATGATGCGCGCAAGCAAGAAGGTAATCGCTGAAATGGACGCGGCAGAGTTAAACGACCTTGGTCATTGGGCGAGAATAATTGTATCGTGCGTCAAAGACAACTTAAAATTATATCAGAAATGATGACGCCTCTCGCAAAGTTAGGGTTAGTTCGGCGTTAGTGGGACGACCAGACCTACCCCACATCCACCACAACGCGCCCCGCCGCGGTCTTGTCCTTCAGCGCCTGATAGGCGTCGAGGATGGTCTCGAGCCCAAAATGCCGCGGGTCGATCCGCGTCGTGATCTGGCCGGCTTCGATCAACCCAGCCGCCTCTCGCAGAGTCTCGCCGTGATCGGCCCGGCCTTCGCCT
>CAVOTZ010000014.1:0-32677 GCA_963699465.1 uncultured Alphaproteobacteria bacterium | reverse complement strand
CATTGTTAAAACCGCCGCCGACATCCGGGCAAATCACCCGCATTTTTTCGAGCGGCATTTTCAGCACGTTCTGGCACAGGATTTCGCGCAAGCGGTGACTGCCCTGGCTGCCGATGGTCAGGGTCAGATGATCGCGCCCGGCATCGTATTCGGCGACCGCGGCGCGGGTCTCCATGAAATTGGTGACGATCCGCGGATTGACGATGGCGATTTCCGCCACCGCATGCGCCTTGGCGAAAGCCGCCTCGGTCGCCTTCTTGTCGCCGATCGGCACGTCGAACAGCACATTGCCGGCATGCGCGGGCCAGACCTGCGGCGCGCCCGGCTTCACCGCATTGGCGAGGCCGACCACGGCAGGCAGCGGCGTCCACTCGACGTCGATGGCCTCGATCGCATCGCGCGCCTGGTCGATGGTATCGGCCACCACAAAGGCGACGGCGTCGCCGACATGGCGCACCTCGCGCTCCGCCAGGATCGGATAGGCCGGCCCGGTGAACGGATCGACCTCGAAGTTGAACAGGCACGGCAGCCCGCCGAGATCGCCGACCTCGGCCGCGGTCAGGATCAGGCCGACGCCCGGCAGCGTGCGGGCGCGGCTGGCGTCGATGGTGAAGGTCGCGTGGGCGTGCGGCGAGCGCAGCATCAGCGCGTGCAGCGAGGCCTGCGGCGCGTGGTCGTCGGTGTAGTTGCCCTTGCCGCGGATCAGCTTGTCGTCTTCCTTGCGCAGCACGCTTTGACCGACGCCAAATTTAACGGGAGCAGCCATTGTCTCTCCAATTGCGACCGTGATTTGCGGCATATTGCAGCGGATCGCGCGGCGGCGCAAAGGGTTTAGTTGGCCGATTTCACGGTCAGCTTCGCGATGTCGGCCTTGCAACTTTGAAGACCATATCCGGCGCGATGTCCAATGCACTGCCGACCGCATCAGCTATCTGACAATGACGCAGGATTTGTTTCGACCAGAGCCTTGAACACGATATTGCCATTGGAGATTTCAATGAGCTTTATGTGCGATATCGAACTGTTGTCGTAAACAGCGACCTGATGTGCAATTTTGATGGCTTCGGGCAAGTTCGCGAGTGCCCGGTCGTATCGGCGGCGAATATCCTTCTCGGGGATGGAGTGCCCTCCCATCCGTACGCGTTCTTGAACGCGAAGAACATTGAGTTCCACGCTATGAAGCATAACGAATATCAAGCCAATCTGATAGCCGGCGTCGCGCGCTTGCTTCATCACCTGCAAGGACTGGCGGCTAGAAAGAGTAGTTTCGTGAACGAAGCTCTGCGGCGCGGCAATCAGGTCTCGGAGACGCGCGACGACTTGCCTGCCTGCCCTGAGACTTGCTGATTCGGGGGCGTTTGGTGAAATTCGTCGCGCCAGTATATCGGCGTTGACGAACTCACCTTCGATTTGAGGGCGCATGGCGTCTTCGTAAATGGTCGATTTGCCGGATCCGTTGGTGCCACCCAAAATGGTGCAGGAAGCGACAAATTGAGCGGTCATCTACCGAGGCGCAAACGTCTGTCAGAACAAACTCCGCTCCATCGCGCAAATCGATCAGGTGACGCGTGCCATCCGGCATTTCCTTGACGATGCCCTCTCCGAGCGCATCATCGAGGTAGTACACGGGAACGCCGGCTTCCAAGGCCCTCCTGATGGCCGTGGGCCCGGCTTGAGCAATGCGATCTTCGCTTTTATGCAGAACGTCCAGCAACATTCGCATACCCTACCACAGCAGCGGAGAGCTGGCAATTTAGCTGCGCAGCAGCGACCGCAACCAGCCCTTGCCGAACAACAGCAGGATCGATGCGCCATAGACGATCGCGCCGACCAAGATCAGCACCAGCAGGATAGTCTCGTCGCGCAACGCCGGCAGGTGCGCCAGATAAACCACGGCGAATTTCGCTGATAGCCACAATGCCGCCGCCAGCACGACGCCACCCGCAGCAAATTTTACCAGCGCTTGCACCAGTGCCTTGTCGAATTCGAGATAGCCGGCCCGCACGGCAAACCCGAGCACCAGCAACAGATTGATCCAGGCGCCGGCCGCGGTCGCGAGCGCAAGGCCGACCTGGGCCAGCGATCCCATCAACAGCACTTTCAGGGCCAGATTGACCGCAAGGCCGGTCAGCGAGGCTTTGACCGGCGTCGCGGTGTCCTTGCGGGCGTAGAACGCCGAGACCGCGCTGCGGATCATCACGAACGGAATGAGGCCGACCGCGTAGGCGGCAAGCGTGGCGCCGGCCGCCGCGGCATCGGCCGCGGTGAACGCGCCGCGCAAAAACACGGCGCGCATGATCACATCAGGCACGGTGATGAACGCGGCGACGAACGGCACCGACGTCAGCAAGGTGAATTCGAAGGCGCGGCGCTGCGAGGCCATCGCGCCGGCATCGTCGCCGGCGGCGATCCGCCGCGACATCTCCGGCAACAGCACCGTGCCGATCGCAATGCCGATCACCCCGATCGGCAACTGATAGAGCCGCTCGGCGTAGTACAGCGCCGACAACGCGCCGGCGGCGAGGAAGGTCGCGATGATGGTGTCGGCGAAGATCGCGACCTGCGTGCCCATCGAGCCCAGCGTCGCCGGGCCAATGGCGCGGAAAAACGCGCGGACGTCTTCATCGAGCCGCAGCGGCGCGAAGCGCGGCAGGCCGCCATGGCGCGCGAGATCGCCGGCCAGCAGGAAATATTGCAGGAAGCCCGAGATCAGAATGCCCCAGGCCGCGGCGTGCCCGACGGACGGAAACCATGCCGCCACCGCCAAGGTCGCCATCATCGAGATGTTGAGAAAGATCGATGCGGCCGATGCGCTGGCGTAACGCTGCATCACATTGAGCATGCCGCCATAGAGCGTCACCAGCGTGATCAGAAGCAGATAGGGAAAGGTGATGCGCGTCAGCTCGATTGCGAGGCGCCGCTGTTCGGAATCGTCGGCAAATCCCGGCGCCAACAGACTGATGACCTGCGGCATGAACAGCCACGCCATCACCAGCAGGATCACCTGCGACAGGAACAGAAGCGTAAAAATGTGACTGGCGAACAGGCGCGCCGAGCCCTCGCCGCCCTTGCCGTGGACATGGGCATAGGCCGGAATGAACGCGGTATTGAAGGCGCCTTCGGCAAAGATCGCGCGAAACACATTCGGCAGCCGCCAGGCGACGTAAAACGCGTCGGCGATCGGCCCCGCGCCCAAAAACGCCGCGAGCATGATGTCGCGCGCGAGCCCGGTCAGCCGCGAAAGGAGCGTATAGCCGCCGACGGTGAAGATACGACCGAGCATGGCCCGCTTCTAGCGCAAGCAGCGGCGCTTCAAAACGGCCAAATCAAGTGGAAACCGCGCCACGCACAGCCCTGATGATCCGATCCTGGGTCGGCTCGTCGAGATAGGCGTGCATCGGCAGGCTGATGACGTCGTCGGACAGCTTTTCGCTGACCGGCAGGCCGCCCTCGGCCACCGGATAATCCCGGTAGGCGGTCTGCTGGTGCATCGATTTGACGTAATAGATCGCGGTCGGGATGCCCTGCGCCTTCAGCGCCGCGGCAAAGCCGTCGCGGTCGATGCCCTCTGGGCAGGCGGATGGTGTATTGGGCCCAGACCGAGTTGCAGCCTTTGGCCAGATGCGGCACCGTCACGACATTGCCGAGCCCGCGCGCATAACGCTCCGCGACCTTGTTGCGCGCGGCGATCTCGTCGTCGAAGATCTTCAGCTTCTCGATCAGGATCGCGGCCTGCATGGTATCGAGCCGCCCGGTCAGTCCGAGGCGGACATTGTCGTATTTGTCCGAACCCTGGCCGTGGACGCGAATGCTGCGCAGGGTCGCGGCGAGCTCGGCATCGTCGGTGAAGATCGCGCCGCCGTCGCCGAAACAGCCGAGCGGCTTTGCGGGGAAAAAGCTGGTCGCGGTGGCATGGCCGATAGGTGCCGAGCCGGCGGCCCTTGTAGCTCGCGCCAAACCCCTGCGCCGCGTCGTCAAGCACGAACAGGCCCTCGGCCTCGGCGACCGCGGCGATGGCGTCATGGTCGGCGCTCTGGCCGAACAGGTCGACCGGGATCACCGCTTTGGGCTTGAGGCCCTGCTTCTTCGCCGCTGCGACGCCGCGCTTGAGCGAAGCCGCATCGATATTAAACGTCGCTTCATCGACGTCGACGAATACCGGCGCTGGCGCCGGTCAGCGCCACCGCCTCGCCGGTCGCGCAAAACGTAAAGGACGGGCAGATCACCGCGTCGCCCGGGCCGATGTTCTTGGCCATCAGCACCATCAGCAGCGCGTCGGTGCCGCTGGCGCAGCTGACGACGTGCTTGGCGCCGGAGAATTCGGCAAGACGCTGCCTCGAGCTCGCGTCACTTCCGGACCATTGATGAACTGGCAATGCGCGAGCACGCGCGCCACCGCATCGTCGATCGATTGGCCGAGCCGGCGGCGCTGCGCGCCGATGTCGATGAAGGGAACGGGTTCTATGGTCATATGCTGGTTCATGGAGCCTTGCAAAGATTGGTTGAGAGCGGATCAGCCGACGACGCGGCGCGGCCCCTTGCGGGAAGCGCTTGCGGCGGGCTTGGCCGGGCGTTTCCAGGCAGCGGATCGCGATTTCGAGGCTGGCGACGCCCTCGTCGCCGGTCACCGCGGGCACGCCGCCGGAGCGCACCGCCGAGAGGAACGCGATCAGTTCGGCGCGCAGCGGCTCGTCATGGCCGACCGGCAGATGGCGCATCGAATAGCTGCCGTCCGGCTTGAAACCGAAACACTCGGTGACCTGGCGGGTCAAGAGATCGCCCATCACATATTTGCCGCGGGTCGCGACCGTGACGTTGCGCGCCTTGAACGGCGTCAGCCAGTTGGTGTTGATATGCGCGAGCACGCCCGAGGCGGTGCGGAACTGCAGCAGCGCGATGTCCTCGCGCTCGGCGACGGCGCTCGAAAGCTGCGGCTGCACCTCGACGATGTCGGACTCGGTGAACCAGCGGATCAGGTCGATGTCGTGCACCGCGAGGTCGATCACCACGCCGACATTCGACATCCGCGGCGGAAACGGTCCGACGCGGGTGATCGCGATCGACAGGATGTCCTCGCCCGAGATCGCCTGCTTGATGGCGGCGACCGCCGGATTGAAGCGCTCGACGTGGCCGACCATCAGCGTCACGCCGGCGCGCTGCGCGGCGGCGACGATCTCGCGCGCCCTCCTCGACCGTGGACGCGATCGGCTTTTCGACCAGCACGTGAATGTTGCGCGCGATGCAGGCGAGCGAGATCTCGTGATGCAGATGGGTCGGCGCGGCGATCGTGACGGCATCGACGCCGGCCGCGATCAGTTCATCGACGGTCTCGAACGTGTGGCAACCCGCCAGTTCGGTGGCCCGGGCGCGATGCGCCGGCAGCGGATCGACGACGCCGACCAGCGCGGTATCCGGCAGGCCGGCCAGCACGCGGGCATGGTTGCTGCCCATCACGCCGGCGCCGATCACGCCGACGCGAAGCCCGCGCTTCGCATCAGTCTTCCCGCCCGATGCGGCCCCTTTTGAACTCATCCCGTAATCCCCGGTCTGTCACCACACGTCCCGGGGTTCTCCTAGCATGCCGCCATAAATGTGGCGAATGCCCTGAGAAAATCCGGAACACGTTTTGATTCAAACAATTACACTGTCTTTTCGAACCAATGGCGGGCCGATGCGCGGCCTCAAAACCGCCCGCGTTTCCGCTCAAGAGCGCTGGTAATCGTCCTCGATGCGGATGATGTCGTCCTCGCCCAGATAGCTTCCGGTCTGGACCTCGATCAATTCCAGCAGGATCTTGCCGGGGTTTTCCAGCCGGTGCACGGCGCCGATCGGGATGTAGATCGATTCGTTCTCGTGCACCGTCTTGACGAGTTCGTCGATCGTGACCTTCGCGGTGCCGCGCACCACGATCCAGTGCTCGGAGCGATGGTGATGCTTCTGCAACGACAGCCGATCGCCGGCCTTCACCGTGATGCGCTTGACCTGATAGCGGTCGCCATGATCGACGGATTGGTAGGACCCCCAGGGGCGATGCACCTTCAGGTGATTTTGCGTCACCTCCGGCGCCACCATCTTCACCTTGGCGACCAGCCGCTTCAATCCGTTGGCGTCCTTTTGCCGCGACACCAGCACGGCGTCCTCGGTCGCCACCACGACGAGATCGTCGACGCCTTCCAGCGCGACCAGCGCCTTGTCGGTCGAGACGTTGCAGTTGCGCGAATCCTCGAACACGGCCGGCCCTTGCGCGGCATTGCCCTGGCCGTCCTTGTCGGACAATTCCCACACCGCATGCCAGGAGCCGACGTCGGACCAGCCGCACGACACCGGCACCACCGAGGCGCGCGCGGTCTTTTCCATCACGGCATAGTCGATCGAGATCGCCAGCGCCTTTTCAAACGATACCGGATCGAGCGTGACAAAACCAATATCGCGGCCGGCTTTGGCGACGGCTTCGCCGATCGACGCCACGCTGTCGGCATCGACCTTGCGGTATTCGTCGAGCAGCACGGACGCGCGGAACATGAAGTTGCCGCTGTTCCAGAGATAGCCCGCGTCGATATAGCCGGCGGCGGTCGCCGGATCCGGCTTTTCGACGAATTTTGCGACCGCGCGGACTTCGCCGGCGATCACCTTGCCGGGACTGATGTAGCCATATTCGGTCGCCGCGCGCTCGGGCTGCACGCCGAAGGTCACGATGTGGCCGCTCGCGGCTGCGACCAGTCCCTGCCGGCAGGCGGCGATAAAGGCCGCCGTGTTCTGCACGATGTGATCGGCGGCCAGCGCCAGAACGATCGCGTCGCCATCGCGCGCTTCCGCGAACACCGCACCGGCCGCGATCGCCGGACCCGAATCGCGCCGCACCGGCTCGAGCAGGATGTCGGCCTCAAGGCCGATCTCGGCCAGTTGCTCCAGCACCATGAAGCGATAGGCCGCGTTGGTGATGACGATCGGCCGCTCGAACAGGCCTTGATCCGACACCCGAAGCACCGTGTCCTGGAACGTCGAGCGTTTGCCGAACAACGACAGAAACTGTTTCGGACGGACCTCGCGCGAGGCAGGCCACAGCCGGGTTCCGGCGCCGCCGCACATGATCAGTGGAACAATTCGTTGGTCCATCGGCGTCTCAAACCTTGCGTCGTCTCAAACCCTGTAGTGGCCGCGATACCACGCGACAAAATCGGCGATGCCGTCCTCGATCGAAGTCTCGGGCTTCAAGCCGATATCGCGCATCAGATCGCTGATATCGGCAAAGGTCTGCGGAACGTCTCCGGGCTGCATCGGCAGCATATCCTTTACGGCGGTACGGCCCAACTGCTTCTCCAGAAGCGCCACCACTTCGACCAGTTCTTCCGGGTGCTGGTTGCCGATATTGTAGATCCGCGCCGGCGCAGCCCCGGCCGGCCCGGCAAGCGGAACGTGATCGACCAGACGCAATACTATACGGCAGGCATCATCGATATGGGTGAAATCCCGGCGCATCCTGCCATGGTTAAAAAGCTTGATCGGCCTGCCCTCGATAATGGCCTTGGTAAACAGGAAAATCGCCATGTCGGGCCGGCCCCAGGACCCGTAGACCGTAAAGAACCGCAAGCCGGTGACCGGCAGGTGGTAAAGATGGCTGTAGGAATAGGCCATCAGCTCGTTGGCCTTCTTGGTCGCGGCGTAGAAGCTGACGGGATGATCGGTGTTGTCGCCGACCGAAAACGGCACCTTGGCGTTGGCGCCGTAGACCGAGGACGACGACGCGTACAACAGATGACGGCATTGATTGTGCCGGCATCCTTCCAGCACATTGCCGAAGCCCTCGCAGGTTGGCGTCGACATAGGCGTCGGGATGATCGATGGAATAACGCACGCCGGCTTGCGCCGCGAGATGCACCACCACCGCGAAACGATGCCTGGCGAACAGCTCGGCGGTCGCCGGCGCGATCCGCCAGATCGGCCTGCACGAAAGTGAAGCGCGGGTCGGCGCGCAGGATATCGAGACGTGCCTGCTTCAGCGCCGGATCGTAATAGGCGTTGAGATTGTCGAGGCCGACGACGTCACGGCCTTCGCCAACAGCTGGCGCGCGATGTGAAAGCCGATGAAGCCGGCCGCGCCCGTGACCAATATTGTCTGATCCGACATCGTATCCCCAAAGGCCACCGGCCCGGCACCGCGCGCCGGGCTTTGGCCTCTTTACCCGCTGTGCGGAGGGGGTCGCAATACCCGTTTGTGCGGCTATTGCCAGATTGGCTTTAAAACCATACCAAGGCGGCGAAGTTCGGCGCGCGGCACCGGATTACGCCGGCTTTTGCCTTTTCTTCCCTGTACACCAAGCGCGGATGCGATGCGCCAAATCCTGCTTTCGGCTCTCAAGATCCTGATCTCCGCGGCGCTGTTGTATCTGGCGCTGCGCAAGGTGAACTTCATCGCGCTTGCCGCGCGCATCGATCTTGCAAGCCTGGGCTGGTTGGCGCTCGCCGTCGCCGCAACCTTCTTCCAGATGCTGGCCGGCGCGCTCAGATGGTGCGAGATCTCGGCCGAATGCGACGCGCCGCTGACCAGCCGGCAGGCGATGCGCTTCAATCTGATCGGAAGCTTCTTCAACCAGACGCTGCCCTCCTCGATCGGCGGCGATGCGATGCGGCTCTGGCTGGTCGCGCGCGACGGCGCCGGCTGGCGTGCGGCGACCTATTCCATTTTCGTCGATCGCGCCGTCGGCCTGATCGCGCTGGCGATCGTCATCGTCGCGAGCCTGCCGTGGAGCTACAATTTGATCCACGATCCCGACGGTCGCGCGGCGCTGCTGCTGGTCGATTTCGCGGCGCTTGCCGCCGGTGCCGGATTTCTCCTGCTCGGCAGATTGCCGTGGCGCTGGCTCAGGACATGGTGGGGTACGCATCATTTCCACGCCTGCTCGGTGATCGCCAACCGCGCGCTGTTCAGCGCGCAGCGCGGGCCGAAGCTTGCGCTGTATTCGATCTCGGTTCACGTCCTCACCGTCGTGATCGCCTGGTGCGTGGTCAAATCGATCGCCGCGCCCGTGCTGTTCGGCCAGGCCTTTGAACTGGTGCCGCCGGTGATGCTGATCACGATGATGCCGATCTCGATTGCCGGCTGGGGTGTCCGTGAAGCCACGATGGGGCTCGCATTCGGCTATGCCGGGCTCGCGTCCAGTGAGGGCGTCAACGTTTCGTTGCTGTTTGGCATGGTATCGTTCATCGTCGGCGCGATCGGCGGGCTGGTGTGGGTCTTCAGCGCCGAGAAAGCGGCCAAGGGCGTCGCGCCGATCGAAATCCCCTGAAGCAAAAGGCCGACCGTTTCCACGATGACCAATTTCGAATTGCTCCTGTCGCTTGTTAGTCTCGTCGTCGCGGCACTGCTGTCGGCCGCCATCATCGCGGCGATCCGGCCGCTGTTGCTGCGCTACGCGCTGGCGCGGCCGAACGCACGGTCGTCGCACCGCGTTCCGACGCCGCAGGGCGCCGGCATCGCGGTGATCGCGGCAACGCTGCTCGTGGCCTGCGCCGTCATGGTCGGCACCGGCGCGGCGGATCTGAAAATCCCGTTCGCGGTTTTCGCCGCAACGCTGTTCATTGCAATCGTAGGCCTTGCCGACGACATCAAATCGATCGAAGTGCTGCCGCGCCTGCTGCTGCAAGGGTCCGCCGTCGCCGCGGTGATCTTCGCGGCTTCCGGCGATCTGCGGATCGTGCCCGCCTGCCCGCTCTGGATCGAGCGCGCGGTCCTGCTGCTGGCCGGCCTCTGGTTCGTCAATCTCGTCAACTTCATGGACGGACTTGACTGGATGACGGTCGCCGAGATCGTGCCGGTCACGGCTGCGATGATCATGCTCGGCGCGCTCGGCGAATTCCCTGTCTCCGCCACGCTGATCGCCGCGGCGCTGTGTGGCGCGATGCTCGGATTTGCGCCGTTCAACCGGCCGGTGGCAAAGGTTTTTCTCGGCGACGTCGGCAGCCTGCCGATCGGCCTGTTGCTCGGTTGGTGCCTGCTGCAGCTCGCCTGGCATCAGCAATTCGCCGCCGCGCTGCTGTTGCCGCTGTATTACCTGCTCGACGCGACGGTGACGCTGCTGCGCCGGGTGGCGCGGGGCGAGCCGTTCTGGGCGGCGCACCGCAGCCATTTCTACCAGCGCGCCACCGACAACGGTTTTACGGTATGGCGCGTGATCGGCGAGGTGTTCGCGCTCAACGTCGCGCTCGCCGCACTCGCGATCGGATCGGTCGCGGCGCCCTCGGTCGCGACCAAGCTCCTGCTGCTGGCGATCGGCGGCATCGCCGCGTCGGCGGTGATGCTGCGGTTTTCGCGGCCGCGCTAAAGCGTTTTCGAGCGAAGCATGCCCTCGGACTTGATCCGGAGGTGGCTGCCGGTACGCGTCAAGAAAACCCGTCAAAAGACGGCTTTCTGAACTACGCGGCGCTCGAACCGAATTCAGGCACCGCATCCTTCAGGATGGCGCGGATCGTGATCCGGTCGTCGTTGTCGATGGCCTGTTCCAGCGTCGCGATCCATTTGCGCAGCGCCTGCATCGGCGGCTCGTTGGGCTTTGCCGCCATGATGCCGGCGACGCCGATGTCGACCGGCGGCTCTTCGCTGGCAAACAGGATTTCGTTCAGCCGCTCGCCCGGCCGCATCCCGGTGAACACGATCTCGATGTCATGGCCGGGCTCCAGCCCCGACAGCCGGATCATCCGTTCGGCCAGTTCGACGATCTTGACCGGATGCCCCATGTTGAGCACGTAGACCGCGACGTCGGCGCGCGGCGGCTGTCAGCGCATGCGTCGCCGCCGTCAGTACCAGATCGCAGGCCTCGCGGATGGTCATGAAATAGCGGACCATGTCGGGATGCGTCACCGTCACCGGACCGCCGGCCTCGATCTGGGCCTTGAATTTCGGCACCACCGAGCCGTTCGACGCCAGCACGTTGCCGAACCGCACCGAGATGATGCGCATCCGCGACCCGCTGCCGGACTGCGTCGCCAGATCATGATCGAGCGCCTGACAGTACATTTCGGCAAACCGCTTGGTCAGGCCGAGCATCGACACCGGCTCGATCGCCTTGTCGGTCGAAATCATCACCATCGCCTTGGCGCCCGCGGCCAATGCCGCGTCGGCGACATTGACCGAACCGAAAATGTTGGTCTTGACGCCCTCGCTCCAGTCGCGTTCGAGGATCGGCACATGCTTCAGCGCCGCGGCGTGAAACACGATGTCCGGCTTGAACTCGGCCATCAGCCGCATGATGCGCTCGCGATCGCGGATATCGGCGATCCGGCCCTCGATCGTCGGCGCCGGTGCCGCGCGCGGCCAACGCCTCGGTCACCGCATAAAGCGCCGGCTCCGAATTCTCGATCACCAGCAGCCGCGCGGCGCCGAAGGTGGCGACGCGGTCGCAGATCTCCGAGCCGATCGAACCGCCGCCGCCGGTGACGATGACCGCCTTGCCGCTCACCAGTTCCTCGAGCCGGGCGTAGTCGATCTCGACGCTCGAGCGCAGCAGCAGATCCTCGACGTCGACCGTGGTCAGCCGCGGCGTATCGCCGCCTTCCAGCGACGGCAGGCGGCTGACGATCAGGCCGAGCCGGCGCGCCCGCATCAGCACCGCTTCCGGATGCGCTTCGGGATCGAACGCCGACGGCGTCATCACCACGCGCATGATCGGCTTGTCGCGGCGGGCGAAATCGCGGATCACGTCCTCGATGTCGTCGACGCCGCCCAGCACCGGAATGTTGCGGATCGACTGGCCGCGATCGGCCATCGACGGCGACAGCACGCCGACCGGCCACAGGTGCGTGACCGCGCCGTTCTCGATGCCGCGCAACAACACCTCGGCGTCGGCGGCGCGGCCGATCAGCAGCGCCGGCGAAGCGCCGTCGGTGCGGGCATGACGGCGGACGCGGGTGTAACGAAAATAGCGATAGGCAAAGCCGCAGCGCGCTGAGGAACGAATATCTCGAGGAACCAGTACAGGATGATGGTGACCTTGCCGAGCGAAGAAGGTGCCGTGGACGTTGGGCGCGACGAAGATGTAGTCCAGCACCAGCAGCGCGAGCGTCAGCACGGTGGCGACGCGCAGGATGTTGAGCGCGTCCGGCAGCGAAATGAAACGCCATTTCGTCGTGGTCAGGTCGAAGACGTAACAGACCACCACGCTGAACACGATGAAATAGGGCAGGATTTGCAGCAGCAGCGGCACGCGCTCGAAGAAACCAGTCCGCCCTCGAAGCGCACGTAGAAGGCTGACGAACAGCGCGAGCCGCCGTCGCCAGCGCGTCATGCAGCGCAATCAACGCGTTGCGCGAGGTCAGGCTTGAAAGACGCATCATGTCGCTCGCCGCGGGCCCACAATGGCTGGTTTACCGGCTGCTGATAGCTCATCCCTTCGCGTGCATGCCAGCCGTCCTGCATCCGACGAAATTCGGCCGGCGCCGCGCCGCGACAAGCCTTGCTTGAGCAGCGTTCCCCCGGCGACGCCCGACGCCGAGGACGTACATCCAGCCTTCGTGAAAATCGAATATGTGAGAATTGAACAGCGAGGTGAAGATATTCTGCACCACCACCAGCAATCCGATCCAGGCGATCAGGCCCTCGCCGCGGAACAGCAGCAGGTGCGCCAGCCACATCGCATATAGCACGACGATGCCGATTGTGCCCCACTGAACCGCGACGTTGAGCGTCTGGTTGTGCGGATTGCCGATGACCTCGGCCGGCCGCGCCGGTCTGGCCGACCGCCGCCTGCTCGAACAGCCCCCGCGTCGATCCGGTGCCGTGCCCGAAGACCGGCGCCTCGGCAAAGAACCGCAGCGACTTGCGCCAGAATTCGAGCCGCATGCCCATCGATGTCGGCAGCGTTCTGCTCCTTGTAGGATTGGTACTCGGTGGCGAACGATTCCGATCGTCAGCGCAATTGCGGCGATGTCATCCAGGCCAGCGCCGCCAGCGCGACCGTCGCGCAGACGATGATCGACGATGCTGCGCCATTTCAGGTGCAGCAGCGCGAACACCGCCAGCATCACCGGCATGGTGACCAGCGCGGTGCGCGACACGATGACGAACGCCATGTTGACGACGAAACTCAGCGCCAGCGCCACCAGCAACAGCGGCCGGCAGGATTTTTCCCGCCCGCAGCAGCGTGACGATCGGGATAGGCCAGCGCCACCGCGCACAGCGCGAATTCCTGGCTCTGGTCGATGTAGTTCTTGACCGGAACGCCGCGCTCTGGGCTCCCGGGTCGCCTTCAGCGTCGAGCGCAGGATCGAACGCGACGATCCATGACATCGCCATCAGCAGGCCGCAGGACACCAGGAACGCGATCGAACACCCACATGCCGCGCGACGAGCGTTCGTAGTGATAGAACAGTAGCGGCAGCACCAGCAGTTTCGCGGTCGGGCCGATCGCATAAAGCCGCGCGCCCCACGGCGCGTCCGACCACAGCGTTCCGACCACCGCCAGCGCGACACAGCGCCAGCGGCAGCGACGCAGATCGGGCGCTTCAGCGATCGCCAGCGAACGCCGTGGCGTCGATCGTCGGCACCACCGCGATCAGCCAGACACGATCGCGAAGATGCCGACCAGCGACGTCGACCACGGCAGCGAACAGCGCGATCAGGGCCGCGACGATATCCGCTGCCCTCGCCCAGGCCAGCGGATCGCGCCAGGCCGGCAACGCCGATCCTCGCCGGCGCGCATCGCCGTCGTCGACGTTCACGCCTGGCCTCCGCGGGCGCGATCGACCAGCGACGTCGTGCTGAAGCCGGGCAGGACGTCGACCAGCCGCACCTCGCCGCCATGGGCCTCGACGATCTCGTGGCCGACGACCTGCTCGCGGGTATAGTCCGCCGCCCTTCACCAGCACGCCCGGCTTGATCTGCGTGATCAGTTCGATCGGCGTGTCCTCCTCGAACAGCACGACGAGATCGACCGCCTCCAGCGCCGCCAGCACTTCGGCGCGCGCGCGCTCGTCCTGCACCGGGCGACCCTCGCCCTTCAGCCGCTTCACCGAGGCGTCGCTGTTCAGGCCGACGATCAGCCGGTCGCAGGCGCCGCGCGCCGCGGTCAGCACCTTGACGTGGCCGGGATGCAGGATGTCGAAGCAGCCATTGGTGAAGCCGATCCGCAAGCCCTGCTTGCGCCACTCCATGAGCTGCGCGTCGAGTTCGCCGCTGGTCGCGATGATCTTTTCTTCCGCCGCGAGAAAGGCGTGCGGCAGGATCTTGCGGCGCAATTCCGCCGATGTGACGACCGCGGCGCCCTTCTTGCTGACCGCGACCGCGGCCGCCGCATTCGCCATCCGCAACGCGGTCTCCCAATCGGCGCCCGCCGCCAGCGCCACCGCCAGCACCGCGGCGACGGTATCGCCGGCGCCCGAGACGTCGCGCACCTTGACCGGATGGGCCGGCACATGAATGGCGTCGCCGTGGCGCGGCACCAGGGTCATGCCGTGCTCGCTCTGCGTCACCAGCACGGCCTCGCAATCGGCCAGCTGCATCACGTCCTGCGCCGCGTCGGCGATGCTCTTGTCGGTATCGGCGCGGCTGCGGGTCGCCTCGGCGAATTCCTTGCGGTTGGGCTTGAGCAGCGTCGCGCCGCGATAGATCGCAAGATTGGCGCTCTTGGGATCGACGATCACGCGCTTGCCGAGTTTTCGCGCGGCGTCGATGACGTTGCGGATCACCCGCGCCGTCAGCACGCCCTTGGCATAGTCGGACAGCAGCACGATATCGGCGCGCGGCAACAGCGGCAGGATGGCGTCGATCAGTTTCTGCTCGATCGTCGGCGGAGGCCGGCGTCGCCAATTCCCAGTCCGCGCGCAGCATGTGGGTGGAGAAATGCTCGGAGACGAAGCGCACCTTGCGCGTGGTCGGCCGGTCGGGATCGCACACCAGCACGCTTTCGATCAGGCTCTTCCTGCGCCAGCTCGGCCTTCAGTTTCGCGCCGGCCTCGTCCTCGCCGATCAGCCCGACGAAGATGCAGCGCGCGCCGAGCGAGGCGATGTTGCGCGCGACATTGCCGGCGCCGCCGATGTCGGTCTCGCTGCGCTGCACGGCGATCACCGGCGCCGGCGCTTCCGGCGAAATCCGCGACACCTCGCCATAGACGAATTCGTCGAGCATGAGGTCGCCGACGCACAGCACGGTCTGGCGGGTAATCGCATGCGACAGGGCGTCAAAATCGAACATCGGAACTCGTCGTGCTCTGTTGCACGGTCAGCGGAAACGATCGGCCGGATCGAGGAAATCCTTGACGTAGGTCGCGACCGCCGTCTTCCAGCGCCGTGAAGCCGCCATTATAGCCGGCGCGCTGCAGCCGATCGACATCGCTTTGGGTGAAGTACTGGTAGCTGCCGCGGATCGATCTCGGGCATATCGATATATTCGATATTCGGCACGGCTGCCGAGCGCGGCATAGGCCGCCAGCATCAGATCCCTGAAGCTGCGCGCCTTGCCGGTTCCGACGTTGAAGATGCCGCTGACCGACGGCGTCGCCAACAGCCACATCATCACCCGCACGACGTCGTCGACATAGATGAAATCGCGCCGCTGGTCGCCGTCGGCGATGCCGTCGCGGTGCGACTTGAACAGCTGCACCGGCGCGGCCGGCCTTGATGTCGTCGAAGCGCCGCGCCAGCACGCTCATCATCGCGCCCTTGTGATATTCATTGGGGCCGAACACGTTGAAGAATTTCAGGCCGGCCCATTGCGGCGGCAGCCTTGTCGCCGCGCGCCGGCGCGCTCGGCGACCGCCATGTCGAACAGATGCTTGCTCCAGCCGTACAGATTCATCGGCCGCAGCGTCTTCAGCGCCGGGATCGAGCCGTCGTCGCCAAAGCCCTGCGCGCCGTCGCCATAGGTCGCCGCCGACGAGGCATAGATGAACGGCGTCGCATGCGCGGTGCACCAGTCGAGCAGCCGCATCGACAGCCGGAAATTGGTTTCGATCACCAGATCGCCGTCGGTCGCCGTGGTCTCCGAAATGGCGCCGAGATGGATGACGGCATCGAGCCGGCGGCCGTTGCAGCCAGGCCGGCAATTCGCGCCGGCGGCACGATGTCGGCGAGCTGGCGCTTGGCGAGATTGCGCCATTTGCCGTCATGGCCGAGCAGATCGCAGACCGCGACGTCGGCGCGGCCGGCGTCATTCAGCGCGGCCACGACGTTCGATCCGATAAAACCGGCGCCCCCGGTCACCAGCAACATGACGAAGTCCCTGCCCTGATTGTGCAGCGCCAGCTTTGCCCCAGTCCCGTCCGGCAGGCAACTTGGGCCGGCCGTGGCGAAGACGCTGCGACGCTCCGCCGCGCGGCTTTACCTGCCGCGCAAGGAGCGGTTACCGACAGGGCCGAACTGCCGGCAGATCACTCAATACAATGAATCAATGATTCACCATGATCATGGCGATAGCGGAGGACCGGACGATACCAGGCCGATCCTGATCGTCCCCTATATGTGGATCGGCGATTTCGTGCGCGGCCATACCGTGGTGCGGGTCCTGAAGCAGCGCTGGCCGAACCGGCCGGTCGATCTGCTGGTGACCTCCCAATGCGCCCCGCTGGTCGATTACATGCCCGGCGTTCGCGCCGGGCGTCGTCTGGGACCTGCCGCGCGGCCGGCTGGCGGTCGGCCAAGCAGTGGGGGCTGGCGAGCCGGCTGCGCGCCACGGACTACGGCACCGCGCTGGTGCTGCCCCGGACCTGGAAATCGGCGATTGCGCCGGCGCTGGCCGGCATTCCGGAACGGGTGGGGTTTGTCGGCGAAGCCCGATTCGGCCTGCTCAACCGCTGGCGCTGGGGCGAGAAGGCCCTGCCCCGCTTCATCGACAAGAACGCGGCGCTGGCGCTGCCGGACGGCGCGCCGCTGCCGCCGGAATGGCCGGTGCCGCAACTCGTGGTTCCCGCCGAGCGAACATCGCCCGCTGGCGGCAGGCCAACGGGCTCGGCACCGGCCCCGCGATCGCGCTGGCGCCGGGTTCGGTCGGTTCGTCCAAGCGCTGGACCTATTATCCGGAAGCCGCACGCGCTTCTGGCCGAACAGGGTCTTGAGGTCTGGGTGGTCGGCGGCCCCGGCGAAAAGGCGCTGGCGGCGGAGATCGTCGCCGCCGGCGGCCCGCGGGTCCGCGACCTCACCGGCATCGATCTGCGCAACGGCATCCTGGCGATGGCGGCGGCCAGCGTCGCGATCTCGAACGATTCCGGGTCTGATGCATGTCGCCGCCGCGATCGGCACGCCGACCATGGGGATTTTCGGCCCCACCAGTCCCTATCTCTGGGCGCCCCTGAACGGGCTTGCGGCGACGATCCAGACCAAAACCACGGTGCCGTGCCAGCCCTGCCACCGTCCGGTCTGCACCATGAACGACCATCGCTGCATGCGCGACATTCCGGCGGTCGATGTGGTCGACGCCGCGCTCCGTGTGCTGACTGAAGCGGGCGCTCGTTTGCTTCACTGAATCAACCCCGACGTCTTGCTTGAGAACGCTACGGCCATAAGATCGCCGAAAGCAACAAGGGAGCCAAGGGATGACCGATATCCGCTTCGGATTTCAGGCGGCGGCCGCGGGAGACGGCAGCGAAACCGACCAGGAACTCTACCGCGATCTGCTGGAAGACTGCGCACTCGGTTCGCGCCTCGGCTATGACGCCGCCTGGCTGCTGGAGCATCATTTCAGCGACTACTATCCGACGCCGAGCCCGCTTCTGTTGATGGCGCACATCGCCGCCAAATTCCCGGACCTGTCGCTCGGCACCTCCGTGCTGGTGCTGCCCTGGTACCATCCGCTGCGGCTGGCCGAGGAAATTTCCATGCTCAACAGCCTTACGCGCGGCACTTTGCATCTCGGCATCGGGCGCGGCACCGCCAAGATGGAATACGACGCCTATGGCGTCGACATGAACGAAGGCCGCGCGCGATTTACGGAAATTTTCCAAATCGTCGAGCAAGGGCTGAGCGGCCGTGAGTTCACCCATCACGGCAAATTCTGGAACATCGACCGGCCGATCCGGCTTCGCCCGGAGCCGATCAGGAAGCCGGTCCAATTCTACGGCGCGATCGGCAGCCCCGCGAGCGCCGAGGTGATGGGCGATCTCGGCATCGCGCCGATCTGCCTTTCGACCTTTCCCGATGGACTGCTGACTAAAATCCTGGAGCGCTGGCGGGCGCGCGCCGGCCGCAAGGCCGACGGCGCGATCCTCCCGATCTCCGTGAAAATGTTCATCGCCGACACCGATGAGGAAGCGCGCGAACTGGGACGGCGACACTACCCCGCCTACTTCGCGCTGCAGGCCGATCACTACGAGGCCGACGCCAACCCCTGGACCGACATTCCCGAATATGCCGACTTCAGCCGGATGTTTTCCAACCTGCGCAAGCTGACCGACCCCGCCAATCTCGATCCCTTCCTGGACTCCAATCTGGTCGGCAGTCCCGACACGATCTGCCGCCGCATCGACGCGCTGATCGCGCTCGGCTTCAACTACTTCATGGTGTCGAGCGCGACGCCCGGCACGCCGGTTGAGTTACGGCGGCGCATGATGACGCGTTTTGCGAAGGAAATCTGTCCGCGCTATTCGCGGGCGATGGCCAAGGTTGCTGAAAAGATCGCGTGAGTCACACCAGAGAGCGATAAACGTCCGCGATCCGCGCCGCTTCGGCATCGAGGCTGAAATTGGCGACCACCCGCGCGCGGCCGCGCGCGCCCATCGCGGCGCAGGCCGCGGGATCGCGCAGCAACGGCTCGAGCGCGGCCGCCAGCGCATCGGCATCGCCCGGCGGGACCAGCACGCCGGTCACGCCGTCCTCGACCACGAGTTCGGCCGCGCCGGCGCGCGCGGCCACCAGCGCCGCGCCCGCCGCCATCGCCTCGATCAGTGTCAGACCAAAACCTTCGTTGCGCGAAGTGAAGGCATAGATCGTCAGCCGCTGGTACCAGCGCTGCACCTCTTCGATCGCGCAGTTCGCCGGTGATGACGATGCGCGATTGCAGGCCGGCGGCTTCGATGCGCTTTTTCAGTTCGCTGGCAAAACCGCTCTGCTCGACCGCGACCGCGCCGACGATGACCGCCGTGAAATCGGGATAATCGCGGCAGCAGCCGGCACATCGCCTCGACGAAAACGTCGGTGCCCTTTTGCGCCCGCACCCGGCCGAAACAGCCGATCGCGTAGCGGCCCGGCAGATTGGCTTCCGCGAACGCCGCGGCGCGGTCGGCCGGCGGCGCGTAGCGATCGGTATCGACGCCATGCGGGATCACGGTTGCGGCGCGCTTGAGGTAGGACGCGGAGATATCGGAGGTGGCGATGATCGCGTCCATCCGGCGGATCAGCCAGCGCGTGATCCAGCTGTGGTGACGCTGCGCCGCCGAGGTGAACACCAGTTTTAGGGGCCAGCCGAACGCGCGCAACAGCACGCCAATGATCATCTCGTTGTTGCGCCGGGCGTGCCAGATCAGCGGCGTGCGGCGGCGCCATAACTTTAAAAGATCCGCCACGCCCATCCGCGCGATGCCGTCCGGCGCGTCGGGACCGAACCAGGCCGCGCGCAGCATACCAGCGAGTTTCGGCGCCACCATCCGGTTGGTCGCGGTGACGCCGGAATAGCGCCGGTGCAGATTAGGCACGATCAGCTGCAGATCAGCGGCGGAAATGTTCTCGATCGGCACAGTCAGGCTCCGTTTCGCGCACCCCCTATACGCAACATTAAGCATAGTGGCCAGTTCAGCGGCCCCGAAACCCACTCTTCACCGCGGGGCGGCTAGCATCGCGCCCGCAAACGGGGAACGGGTAAGCTCATGACCGTGCTTGTCACCGGCGGCGCCGGCTATATCGGAAGTCACATGGTTCGCGCGCTGGTGGATGCCGGCGAAAGCGTCGTCGTGATCGACAATCTGTCGACCGGCTTTTCCAGCTTCCTGCCCGAGGGCGTGCCGCTGTTCATCGGCGACGCCGCCGACGAAAATCTGGTCGAGGGCGTGATCGCCTCGCACAACGTCGAGAGCATCATTCATTTCGCGGGCTCGGTCGTGGTGCCGGACTCGATGCGCGATCCGCTGGCGTATTACCGCAACAACACCATGACGACGCGCAGCCTGCTCAACGT
Source organism: uncultured Alphaproteobacteria bacterium (assembly GCA_963699465.1). GTDB lineage: Bacteria > Pseudomonadota > Alphaproteobacteria > Rhizobiales > Xanthobacteraceae > Bradyrhizobium. The sequence continues at coordinate 12,584 of CAVOTZ010000014.1, read as the reverse complement.
CGCGGTCAAGTGCAGGGTCAACCGTTTTATCTTTTCGTCGACCGCGGCGGTCTACGGCAATCCGGACCAGGTGCCGGTGCCCGAAACCGCGCCGACCCGGCCGATGTCGCCTTACGGCTCGTCAAAGCTGATGACCGAGATCATGCTGCACGACGTCGCCACGGCGCACGAGATGAACTACGTCGTGCTGCGCTACTTCAACGTCGCCGGCGCCGATCCGCATGGCGCGCATCGGGCTCGCCACCGTCGGCGCCACGCATCTGCTGAAAATCGCGGTCGAGGCCGCGACCGGCCAGCGCGCCAAGATCGAAGTGTTCGGCACCGATTACCCGACGCCGGACGGCAGCTGCGTCCGCGACTTCATCCATGTCAGCGACCTCGCGCAGGCGCATCGCGCGGCGCTCGCCTACCTGCGCAACAACGGCCGCTCGACCACGCTGAACTGCGGCTATGGCCGCGGCTATTCGGTGCTGGAAACCATCGAGGCGGTGCGCCGCGTCTCCGGGCGCAATTTCGCGGTTCAATATGCCGCCGCGCCGGCCCGGCGACATCATGACCATGGTGGCCGACACCTGCCAGGATTCGCTCGACGCTGGACTGGACGCCGCAATACGACGATCTCGAGACCATCGCGACCCACGCGCTGGCGTGGGAAACCAAGCTGATGTCCGAGCGCAACGCCGATCAGCTGCACGCGGCGTCCGCATAATCATTCGCCGCGCGGCTCCACCATTGCGACCGTGATCCAGTGCGCCTCCAGCGCGGGTTTGATCGCGCCTTCCACCTCGATCGCGCTCTCCCAGGCCGATTGCACCGACACCGCGCGTTCGACCAGCCCGACCAGACGGAATTTGCCCCGCACGCGCGCGCCCGATTTGACCGGGCTCATGAAACGCACCTTCTCGAATCCGTAATTGACGCCCATGCGGGTGCCTTCCACGCCGGGCATCACGTCGAAGGCGAGTGTCGACAGCAATGACAGCGTCAGAAAACCGTGCGCGATCGTTCCTCCGAACGGCGTCTCCCTGGCGCGAACCGGGTCGACATGGATGAACTGATGGTCCCTTGTGGCATCGGCAAACGTGTCGATCATGGCCTGATCGACGGTCAGCCAGTTCGAGGTCACTACCGCGCCGTTGAGAAGTTTTCGGTAGTCCTCAAGCGCGATCAACTTGGCGCGGATCGCCTCGGCGTCTGGATTCATGGCCTTCACTTTCGGTGACGCGATCGGGGTTCCAAGCGGCAATTTCGCAGCCAGACGTTTGTCGACCGCCCCGGCGCTTCGCACTGATCAGACGAAATTTGATCGGGTGCAAGCCCTTATTTCGGCTTGAAAATCCCGGCCATAGCGGGCAAGGAGTCATCAATAAGGGCTTGTCCTAGCAGCCCTGACGCGCGCCGCACCGATACCCGGTCGAGGTGCCGCCAATGGAACGCGGATGACCGAGCTTCCAACAGAACTGCAAAAAGAACTGCCGAGAAAAATCACCGACGATCCCTATGGCGCGGCGATCCTGATTCGCCGCCTGGTCGATGGAACAGGGCGCCGTCTACTGGCGGCGCTATCTGATGGCGTTCGCGCTGATGGCGGTGTCGGCCGCGACCACCGCCGGCTCGGCCTATCTGCTCGGCAAGGTCATCAACCAGGCCTATGTCGACAAGAACGTCCGCGGCATCGCCATCCTGTCCGGTATCACCGTCCTGATCTTCATCATCAAGGGCGCGGCGACCTACGGACATCAGGTGATCCTGTCGCAGATCTCCAACGCCATCCTGGCCAACAACCAGCGCCGGCTGTTTGCCAAGCTGATGAGCGAAAGCGTCGCCTTCTTCTCGGAGCGGCATTCGTCCGAATTCCTGGCGCGCCTGACCGCCGGCGCCAATTCGGTCACCCAGGTGCTCAGCCTGCTGATCAACGCGGTCGGGCGCGACCTGCTGTCGCTGATCGGCCTGATCATCGTGATGGTGACGCAGGATCCCTATATGGCGCTGCTCGGCTTCCTGGTGGCGCCGCCGGCGATGCTGGTGCTGCGCAAGCTGGTCAAGCGGATCAAGGGCCTCGCGCACAACCAGTTCACCGGCACCGCCGACATTCATGGAGACCATGCAGGAATCGCTGCAGGGCATCCGCACCGTCAAGGCGTTCACGCTCGAAGCAGACCATGCGCGAGCGCATCGACGCTCAGCATCAGCGAGGTCGAGCGCAACGCCAACAAGATGGCGCGGGTCTCCAACCGCTCCAGCCCGCTGATGGAAACGCTCGGCGGCTTCGCGGTCGCCGGCGCGCTGATGTATGGCGGCTATCGCGTGGTCGTCGTCGGGCGCGACGCCCGGCCAGTTCTTCTCGTTCCTGACCGCGTTCCTGCTGGCCTATGAGCCGGCCAAGCGGCTGGCGCGGCTCAACATCGAGTTGAACTGCAGCCTGATCGGCGCGCGCAAGCTGCTCGAGATCGTCGACAGCCCCGCCAGCGAGCCCGCCGATGACGACAAGCCGGCGCTGAAGCTGACCGATGCGCGGGTCGAATTGCGCGACGTGATCGTTCGCCTACCGCCCGAACGAGCCGGTGCTCAACCGCATGAGCTTCGTCGCCGAACCCGGCAAGGTCACCGCGCTGGTCGGCCCGTCCGGCGGCGGCAAGTCGACGGTGCTGGCGCTGCTGCTGCGGTTCTATGAGGTCGACGACGGCGAGATCCTGATCGACGGTCAGGCGATCTCGGGTGTGTCGCGCAACTCGCTGCGGCACCAGACCGCCTATGTCGGCCAGGACGTCTATCTGTTCCGCGACACCGTCCGCGACAACATCGCGTTCGGCAAACATAGGCGCCAGCGAGGACGAGATCGTCGCCGCCGCCAAGGCCGCCTGCGCGCACGATTTCATCATGGGCTTTCCGCTCGGCTACGACACGCCGGTCGGCGAGCACGGCACGCAACTGTCCGGCGGCCAGCGCCAGCGCATCGCGGTTGCCCGCGCGCTGGTGAAGAACGCGCCGATCATCCTGCTCGATGAAGCCACCGCGGCGCTGGATTCGGAATCCGAACAGCAGGTGCAGGAAGCGATCGAGCATCTGTGCCAGAACCGCACCACCATCGTGATCGCGCATCGGCTGCACACCATCATGCATGCCGACGCCATCCTGGTGGTCGAGGGCGGCGAGATCGTCGAGCGCGGCCGGCATGACGACCTGCTGCGCCGCGGCGGCCGCTACGCCTCGTTCTTCCGCCTGCAACAGCGCGATGCCGGGCCTCCTAACGCTGGCGCCGATCAGCGCAACCGCGTAAACCCGATCCGCCGATTTCCGTCCGTAACCCTCCGAGATCCCCTTCATGACGCACCTCCTTTGTCATTCCCGCTCCGCCGCAGCCCTCGATCCCCGTCGCCGGCGAATCCAAGGCCTTTCCGGTTCGCCGCATCTGGTGCGTCGGGCGCAATTATCTCGAGCACATCCGCGAGATGGGCAATGACGAGCGCGCGCCGCCGTTCTTCTTTGCCAAGCACGCCGACATGATCGTAGCCGGACGGCGCCACCATCCCCTACCCGCCGCTGACCAAGGATCTGCATCACGAGGTCGAACTGGTCGTGGCGATGAAGAGCGGCGGCCTCAACATCCCCGCCGACAAGGCGCTCGACCATGTCTACGGCTATGCGCGTCGGCATCGACCTCACCCGCCGCGACCTGCAGATGGCCTCGCGCAAGAAGGAACGGCCCTGGGAAATCGGCAAGTCGTTCGACCATTCCGCCCCCTGCGGCGCGCTGCAGCCGGCCTCCAAGATCGGCCATCCCGCGCAAGGGCAAGATCTGGCTGTCGGTCAACGGCACCGAACGGCAGAAGGGCGACCTCACCGAACTGATCTGGAGCGTGCCGGAGATCATCTGCGAAGCTGTCGCAGCAGGTCGCGCTCGCGCGCCGGCGATATCATCATGACGGGAACGCCGGCCGGCGTCGCGGCTCTATCGCCCGGCGACAAGATCGAATGCGGCGTCGACGGCATCGGCACGCTGAAAGTGACGATCGGCCAGCCGGAGAAGTAATGGTTTTTCGTCATGGCCGGGCATAGCCGTCCGAAGGACGGCGTCGCTTCCGCTCGCCTATGTCCCGGCCATCAACGTCTTTCTTGTTTCGATAAAAGGAAGACGTGGATGCCCGGCACAAGGCCGGGCATGACAAGGGTATCGGCCGGGCGTTACGCCCGCGCCATCGCCTGCAGGCCTTTGAACGTCAGCCGCTTGGGATCCTTGACGCCGGCAAGGTACAGCCGGCGGATGAAGGCGGTGATGGCATCGCGATCGCAGTCGGTCAGCGCCACCACGGCGTCAACGGCAATCCTCTGGGCGTCCATTGGCTTCCTCGTGAGGGCGGCAATAGTGACCGCTCAAGCGTAGGGGTCGCCGCTTAATGCGACGTTAACCGTGGCGCACGATGTCTGATTCACGGGCATGCGCGTATACGCAAAACAACGCATGCGACAACATAGCCCGGCCGCAGAACCCAGCCGCAAAATCTGACCCATTGTCGTCAGGTGGTCTTGTCGGTGATCAGGCCGGTGCGCGTGTCGTTGCTGTCGCCCATCTGCTTCTTGATCATCTGCGCGATCTGGTCATTGATCTTCTGCTGCTGGGCCGGCGGCAACGCCTTGAACTGATCCTCGGTGAGGCCGAGCTGGGCCAGCATCTCGGCATGCAGCCGCTGCGCCGGCGTCATGTTGGCGTATTGTTCGAATTGCTGCACGGTCGAGTTCGCCGAATTGGCGCCCGGAGTCGTCGAAGTGGCGGCCGTCGAACTCGGCGCGGCCGCGCCCGGGGTCACCGGCACCTTCGACGACGCCGGGTAATTGGCAAAATTCGGCACCGACGACGCGGGCACGACAGAAACAGTCATCGACGACATGGCACTCTCCGCGGATTGCAAAAACCCAAGCAACCGCCGTGCCACCGGCAACAAGAGGAAAAGATTCGCGCTTTCAGCGCGTTAGCAGCGCGCTTGGCCGGACAGAATCTGCCGGATCAAGCCGCGCGAGAAAAATTTGCCGGTAAAAATTGCCGGTTATATCCGCTGCGCCCTCACGAATACCGCATCACGCCGTCATCGACCTTGCCGAAGCGCAGCGTGACGATGTCGAGGGCGTAGTTCTGGTAGAGCCGCCACGGCCGCTTCGAGCCCTGCTTCGGCATTTTCGCGATCGAGCGCTGCACATAGCCGGACGAGAAATCCAGCGACGGCAATTCGGTGATCGGTCGGGTCGACGATTGTGCGGCATGCATTGCCGGTAGCCGTGCCGATCCATGTAGTTGATCAGGCGGCAGACATATTCGCAGGTCAGGTCGCATTTCAGCGTCCAGGAGGCGTTGGTGTAGCCGAACGCAGACGCCAGATTGGGCACGTCGCGAATACATCATGCCCTTGTAGTTCAGGGTGCGCGCGAAATCGACCGCGCGGCCGTCGACGCTGACCTCGATGCCGCCCAGCACCTGCAGATTCAGGCCGGTCGCGGTGACGATGATGTCGGCCTCGAGTTCGCTGCCGTCCTTCAGCCGGATGCCTTTTTCGGTGAAGGTCTCGATCTGGTTGGTGACCACCGAGGCGCGGCCCTGCTTGATCGCCTTGAACAGATCGCCGTCGGGCACCAGGCAGAGCCGCTGGTCCCAGGGATTGTAGCGCGGCGTGAAATGGGTGGCGATGTCGTAGTCTGGCCCGAGCGCCAGCCTGACGCCGCCGAGGATCAGCTGCTTGACCCGCGCCGGCTTGCGCCGGCGCAGCCGGAAGAAATACATCCCGCAACAGCACGTTGCGCCAGCGGATCAGATGATAGGCGAGCTTGGCCGGCAGCCGCGCGCGCAATTTGTTGGCGACCGGATCCTGCGCCGGCCGCGAGACCACATAGGTCGGCGAGCGCTGCAGCATGGTGACATGCGCCGGCGGTCTTCGCCATCTCCGGCACCAGCGTCACCGCGGTGGCGCCGGAGCCGATCACCACCACGCGCTTGCCGGCATAGTCGAGGTCTTCGGGCCACTTCTGCGGATGCACGATGCGGCCGGCGAAATCCGCGGCGCCCGGAAATTCCGGCGTATAGCCTTCCTCGTATTTGTAATAGCCCGAGCACATGAACAGGAAATTGCAGGTGAAGCGCACGGCTTCGGTGGCGCCCTCGCCCGCGCCGCGCTCGACCTCCACGGTCCAGCGCGCGTCCGGCGACGACCATGACGCGCGCTTGACCCGGTGGTGGAAGCGGATTTTCCTGTCGATGCCGTTCTCGGCGGCGGTCTCGCGGACGTAGTTCAGGATGCGCGGCCCGTCGGCGATCGCCTTCGGCCTCGGTCCACGGCTTGAACGAGTAGCCCAGCGTGAACATGTCGCTGTCGGAGCGGATGCCGGGATAGCGGAACAGATCCCAGGTGCCGCCGATGCAGTCGCGGCCCTCGAGAATGACGTAGCTCTTGCCGGGGCAATTCTGCTGCAGGTGAAAGCCCGCGCCGATGCCGGACAGCCCGGCGCCGACGATCAGCACGTCGAAATGTTCTGAAGGCCGGTCTTCTGACGTCATCGCGATCTCCCAAATCCGGATCGTGTATCCGACCGAAGGCGCAGCCAGTCAATCGACAAGCCCGGCAAAACGCCAAATTAAATTAACCACATTGCCGCATCGGCAATTCCGGGGAGCAAAGCCGCCGGCCGGGTTTAAGCAAAGGTAGCGAAAAGCGCCCTTTAATTGCCCGGTGAACCCCGAGCCCGTCACAACCCAAGAGCCCGCCCGTGAACTGGATACGATTGGCATCCGTCGCTTCCGCGGCCGGCATCGCCGCCGCGCTTGTCGTGTGGGGCATGCCGGCGAAGGTGATCGATGAACACCGCTACACGCGACAACTGATGCTGCATTTCACCTTCGAGCGGCTGGAGGATCCCGTCATCGTCGTCGGCGACAGTCTGGTCGAGGCGTCCACGCTGCCGCGGTCGATCTGCGGCCATCCGGTCGTCAACGCCGGGCTGAACGCCGCATCCACCGCCAGCGACCTCGGCAACTGGCTCACGGTTGCGCTCGGCGGCAAGCGCGCCGCGATGATCGTCGTGGCGCTCGGCACCAATGACGCGCTGGTTGCGGCGAGCCGGCAGCAATTTTCCGACCGCTATGGCGCGCTGCTGGAGCAGCTGTCGAAATTGTCGCCGCGGCTGGTCGCGCTGGCGATTCCGCCGGTCGAGGCCCGGCTTCGCATGACCGTCGAACTGCGGGATCAAGCCAACAAGGCGATCGGCGAGCTCAATGCCGTGCTGCCCGATCTGGCGGCGCGGCACGGCGCCGCATTCGCGCCGCTACCGGACATGCCGACGCCGCACACCGTCGATGGCGTGCATCTGGATGCGGATGGCTATCTGGTCTGGGACAAGGCGATCATGCAGGCGGCGGCAGGGGTTTGCGGCTAGATCGGCGGTATTTTGCCAACTCCTGTTTTGCAAGTTCCTGCCCAAGGTTTTGTTCACCTAAACCGGCTAGTTTTACCGCACCGCGCGACCGATCTTCGACCGGTTCCACCAGCAAGCACCAACCATGCCGGGAATACTGAGGCCACCGCCGAACAAATTGCCGGGACTGGAAGCGCTTCGCTTCCTGGCGGCGCTGGCCGTGCTGCTGTGGCACTACGTGCACTTCGCCTATGTCGCGGACAAGCCGGTCGACCTCGTCAGGGAGCAGCTGCCGCTCTACGACCTGCTGCAGCCGTTTTACGAGGCCGGCAAATACGGCGTCTGGGTGTTCTGGTGCATCAGCGGCTTCATCTTCTTCTGGAAATATCGCGACGCGATATCGGATCGATCGATGCGCGGCTGGACATTTTTCGTCTATCGTCTGTCGCGGCTATACCCTTTGCACTTCGTGACATTGCTGATCGTCGCGCTGTTGCAAGCGATCTATTTTCGCCAGCAAGGCTATTTCTTTGTCTATCAGGCCAATGATCTCCAGCATTTCCTGCTGCAGATTTTCATGGCGAGCGATTGGGTCGCCCAGGACAGCAACAGTTTTAACGGACCGATATGGTCGATCTCGGTCGAGGTTCTGGTCTACATCGTTTTTTTCCTGATGCTGCGATTTGTCACGCGATCGCCATGGCTGAACCTGGTGGTGATTGCCGTGTGCCTCAATGTGAACAGCCAGGTCGCCGCCTGCCTGGCATTCTTCTATGCCGGCGGCCTCGCCGCCATCGCCAGGCAATCCCTGACGTCGATGCGCTTGACGGTTGCGATCGAACGCGCGGCCTGGTGCGTTGTCATTGTCGTTCCGGCTTCGATATGGCTGTTCGGATTGCAGTCTCGGATGCTCGACTGGATCCTGCTGCTGTCCTACACGCCAGTCCTGCTGTTCTGCCTGACCTGCAAGATCGCCCTGCCGGCATCGGCCGCGAAACTGGTGGAGGCTGCCGGCAACATGACCTATTCGAGCTACCTGCTGCACTTCCCGATCCAGCTTCTGATCGCTCTGGGCTTTGCGATGTCGGGACGTCCAATTCCGTACTATGACGGCTGGTTTTTCGCAGCCTTTGTCACGGTGACGCTGCTGGCGTCGTATCTGACCTATCGCTATTTCGAGGCGCCGGCCCAGGCTCTGCTTCGCCACACGCTGCTCCGCGACCATCGGCCGGCGGAGCGCGTCCCGGCCTTGCCGCAGGTCCAGCCGCCCGTCAGCGGATAAACCGCAATTGGCCGGTGATCCGCGAGTTGGAAGGCCGCCAATAAAAAGCCCCGGATCGCTCCGGGGCTTTTTGCATTCTGCGGCCCAAAAAGCCTCAATACCGGTAATGATCGCCTTGAACGGGCCTTCCTGCTTGACGCCGATATAGTCGGCCTGGTCGGGCCGCAGCTTGGTCAGCTTGACGCCGATCTTGGCGAGATGCAGCCGCGCCACCTTCTCGTCGAGCTACTTCGGCAGCACATAGACCTTCTTCTCGTACTTGCCGTCCTTGTTGTTGGCGAACAGTTCGATCTGCGCCAGCGTCTGGTTGGTGAAGGAGGCCGACATCACGAAAGTCGGATGGCCCATGGCGTTGCCGAGGTTCACCAGGCGGCCTTCCGACAGCAGGATGATGCGCTTGCCGTCGGGGAACTCGATCTCGTCGACCTGCGGCTTGATGTTGTTCCATTTGAAGTTCTTCAGGCCCGCGATCTGGATCTCGTTGTCGAAATGGCCGATGTTGCAGACGATGGCGCGGTCCTTCATCGCCCGCATGTGCTCGATGGTGATGATGTCCTTGTTGCCGGTCGCGGTGACGAAGATGTCGGCGCGCGGCGCGGCGTCTTCCATGGTGACGACCTCATAGCCTTCCATCGCCGCCTGCAGCGCGCAGATCGGATCGATTTCGGACACCATGACGCGGCAGCCGGCCTGGCGCAGCGACGCGGCCGAGCCCTTGCCGACGTCGCCGAAGCCCGCGACCATCGCGACCTTGCCCGACATCATCACGTCGGTGCCGCGGCGGATGCCGTCGACCAGCGATTCGCGGCAGCCATAGAGATTGTCGAATTTCGACTTGGTGACGCTGTCGTTGACGTTGATCGCCGGGAACAGCAGCTTGCCGTCCTTCTCCATCTCGTAGAGCCGATGCACGCCGGTGGTGGTCTCCTCCGAGACGCCCTTGATGTTCTTGGCGATCTCGGCGAACCAGCCCTTCGGCTTCTCCTTCAGGAGCCGCTTGATCAGCGCGAAGAAGACTTCCTCTTCTTCCGAGCCCGGCTTGTCGAGAACGCGGTGTCGCCGTTCTCGGCGCGCAGGCCGTGATGCACCAGCATGGTGGCGTCGCCGCCGTCGTCGAGGATCATGTTGGGCGTGCCGCCGCCATGCCAGTCGAACAGCTTGGCGGTGTAGTCCCAGTATTCGGTCAGGCTCTCGCCCTTGACCGCGAACACCGGAATGCCGGCCGCGGCGATCGCGGCGGCGGCGTGATCCTGGGTCGAATAGATGTTGCACGACACCCAGCGGATGTCGGCGCCGAGCGCCGCCAGCGTCTCGATCAGCACCGCGGTCTGGATCGTCATGTGCAGCGAGCCGGCGATGCGCGCGCCCTTCAGCGGCTGCTTCGGGCCGTATTCCTCGCGCGTCGCCATCAGGCCCGGCATCTCGGTCTCGGCGAGCGAGATTTCCTTGCGGCCGAATTCGGCGAGCGCGATGTCCTTGACGATGTAGTCGGTGAAGGCAGGCTTTTTGGCGGTGGCGGTCATGGGATGGTGTTCCTGACGATGTTTTCGGACTGATACGTCATGCCCGGCCTTGTGCCGGGCATCCACGTCTTGGCGCATCGCAACAAGCAAGACGTGGATGGCCGGGACAAGCCCGGCCATGACGGCTTAAGTCATGTCGCGGCGGTCTACTCAAATCGCAACTTACACCGCGCGCTTCAGCGCGTCGACGAGATCGGTTTTCTCCCACGAGAAGCCGCCGTCGGCATCCGGCGTGCGGCCGAAATGGCCGTAGGAGGAGGTCCGCGCGTAGATCGGCCGGTTGAGCTCGAGCGAACGTGCGGATGCCGCGCGGCGTCAGGTCCGAACAGCTGCGGCCAGCGCCTTTTCGAGCTTCTCCTCGTCCACCTTGCCGGTGCCGTGGGTATCGATGTAGACCGACAGCGGCTCGGCCACGCCGATCGCGTAGGCGAGCTGGATGGTGCAGCGGTCGGCAAGGCCGGCCGCCACCACGTTCTTGGCGAGATAGCGCGCGGCATAGGCCGCCGAGCGGTCGACCTTGGTCGGGTCCTTGCCGGAGAATGCGCCGCCGCCATGCGGCGCGGAGCCGCCATAGGTGTCGACGATGATCTTGCGGCCGGTCAGGCCGCAATCGCCGTCCGGACCGCCGATGACGAAATTGCCGGTCGGGTTGACCAGGAAGTCGGAATTCTTCTGCGGCATCCAGCCCTTCGGCAGCGCCTTCCACCGCGGTCGAGATCATCTCCTTGATCAGGCCGGGCGAATATTTCTTGCCGTTGCGGCTCTTCTCGTTGTGCTGGGTCGAGACCACGACCTTGGTGCACCCGACCGGCTTGCCGTTGTCATATTTCACGGTGACCTGGCTCTTGGCGTCGGGCCGCAGATCGGCGCGCTGGCCGTTGCGGCGCTTCTCGCTGAGAACTTTAAGGATCTTGTGGGCGAAGAAGATCGGCGCCGGCATCTAGGAGCCCTTCTCGTAGACTTCGCTTTCGTTGCAGGCGTAGCCGAACATCATGCCCTGGTCGCCGGCGCCCTCTTCCTCGCCGCTGCTTCCTTTTCTTGGCGTCGACGCCCTGCGCGATGTCGGGCGACTGGCCGTGCAGCAGCACTTCAATGTCAGCGCCGTGATAGGAAAAACCGTTCTGGTCGTAGCCGATATCCTTGACCACGCCGCGGGCGATCTCGGTGATCAGTTCGCGATCGACCACCGACTTGCCGTGGATGGTGCGGAACAGCTGGCCGCGGCCTTCGCCGGCGATCACGACCTTGTTGGTGGTGCACAGCGTTTCGCAGGCGAGCCGGCGTGATCGCCCTGTTGTCGGCAATGCCGAGCTTCGCGTCCTTCGCGGAAGAACAGCATCGACGATCTCGTCGGAGATCCGGTCGCAGACCTTGTCCGGATGACCTTCGGAAACCGACTCACTGGTGAACAGGTAAGACGCGCGCATCAACCAACCCCTTTTTCCGCCGGACCTCGGCGGTCCGTTTCGTGATGTGTTCCTGAAATGTCAGTCGCGACGGCGCGAGATGACGTAGGATTCGTCGTAGAACCAGAGCCCGTTATGCTTGCGCAGAACCTCCCTGGCGGCATCGAGATAACGGCCGCTCTGGGTCATTTCCGTCAACCGGTCGTCCTCGATCTGGGCGACATACACTGCCGCGTTCCATGCTGCAAAGGCCGTCGAGGTTCCGATCGAACCCGTGACCTCGTTGGGCAACGCTTCCATATCATAACGGAAGATCGAACGGTTATCGGCGTAGGCGTTAAAATTAAGGTCCCGCCCGGCCGAGCCCAGCTCGTATTTCACCGCGCGCAATAGCTCATGGCGGCTCACCGCGAAAGGATTTTCTCCCGGCCACACCGCCTGGATGATTTCGAGGCCGGGATCCTGCCCGTGGGAGTGAATTCCGATCAAACGGCCCCCTGCCCGCAGCGCCCGCGCCAGCGGCGCGATGATGCGCTTGGCGCGGAAATTGACCGAGGATTTGGCCCGATAGGGCTGGGAAGCGATGATCAGGTCGAAATTGGCCTCGGAACGGCCGGCGCGCGGGATGATCGAATCGAGCAGGAAGCGGTGGTCCTCCCGGTACAGCACGATCGCCACCGGGCGCTCATAGACCGGCATGCCCGAGCGCGGACTGACATTGGCGCGCCAGTTCTGCTCCAGAAAAGGCCCCAGTTCGGCGATCTGGGCCTCGAATTCGCCCGATGAGGCGCCGCGCAGCGCCACCTCGTGCCAGATCATTCCGGCCGCCGCCGCCGGCGAGGCCGGCGTCAGCCAGGGCGCCTCGGCATAATACATGTTGGTAAGAACGAAGACGGTCGCGGGATGCTCGAACAGCCGGTCCGGCACCTTGTCCAGGGTCAGCCGGACGTCCTCGAGGCTGAGCTCCTTGCCGGC
>CAVOTZ010000013.1:0-30064 GCA_963699465.1 uncultured Alphaproteobacteria bacterium | reverse complement strand
TCTAACCCACCCTACTTGAACTACGTAAACCAGCCCTTGGCGTCGCCGGTGAAGGAAAAATACAGCCCCGCCGCCGTCAGCGCGCAGGACACGATCTCGATGGCGCTGTCGAGTTGCAGGCCGAGTTCGCCGATCACCTCGATCAGCGAAATAGACCGACAGCGCCAGCGCGCCCGACAGCACCCAGCGCGGCCAGTTCTTGCGCCGCTGCGCCGCAAGCCAGACCAGAATACACCAGCAGCAGGATCATGACGGCCGCGATCACGGTCGCGCCGTGATCATCGTCCTGCGTGATCTCGGCGGTCGGCGTGCGGTCCTGGAACGCGACCGACAGCGCGTCGAGCGTCAGCGACATGTACAGCAGCACCTCGAACCACACGACATTTTCGGGGACAGTTTCATCGAGACGCCAGCTATTCCTTCGGGAAATTCCAGTCCCATTTCGCGGTAGCGATCGGGATCGTCGCCCCAGTTCTCGCGCACCTTCACGAACAGGAACAGATGCACCGGCAGCGCCCGACGATCTCGGCGATCTCCTTGCGCGCGTCGGCGCCGATCGACTTGATGGCGGCGCCGCCCTTGCCGAGCACGATCTTGCGCTGGCTTTCGCGCTCGACAAAGATGGTCTGCTCGATGCGGACCGACTTGTCCTTGCGCTCGGTCCAGCTGTCGGTCTCGACGGTGGACTGGTACGGCAGTTCCTGGTGCAGCTGGCGGAAGATCTTTTCCCGGGTGATTTCGGCCGCCAGATGCCGCATCGGCGCGTCCGACATCTGGTCTTCCGGATAGTGAAACGGCCCCGGCGGCACCATCGCAGCCAGCGTGCGGCGCAGATCGTCGACGCCGTCGCCCGACAGCGCCGAGACCATGAAGGTCTGCTCGAAAGCCGAGGCGGTCGTTGGCCGCCTTGGCCAGCGCCAGCAGCTTTTCGCGCGGCACCAGATCGATCTTGTTCAGCACCAGGATCTTCGGGTGCCGAACCGTCGCAAGCTTGGTGCAGGATCGCGTCGGCCTCCTCGTCGATGCCGGCCTTGCGCGTCGAGCAGCACGCAGACGAGGTCGGCGTCATGCGCCCCGCTCCAGGCCGTCGACACCATGGCGCGATCGAGCCGCCGCTTCGGCAGGAAGATGCCGGGCGTATCGACCAGGATGATCTGCGCGTTGTTTTCGATCACGATGCCGCGGATCAGCGCGCGCGTGGTCTGCACCTTGCGCGAGACGATCGTGACCTTGGAGCCGACCAGCGCATTGACCAGCGTCGACTTGCCGACATTGGGCGCGCCGATCAGCGCGACAAAGCCGCAGCGCGTCGCGACGGCAGCCGCGGCTCGTCGTGCTCCTGGAGCGTCATCCGTCATTGTTGCCGCCGCCGACGCCTTCCCGCGCGATCATCACCGAGGCCGCGACCTTCTCGGCCGCGCGCTTGCTGCCGCCGACGCCTTCGGCCGGCGCCAGTCCCGGCAATTCCACCGCGACCCGGAACTGCGGATCGTGATGCGGCCCGGTGCGCTCGATCTCGCGATAGACCGGCGTCGGCAGGCCCTTGCCCTGCGCCCATTCCTGCAGCACCGTCTTGGGATCGCGCAGCGGCCGCCGCGGCTTGCGCATCCGCTCGGTCCAGTTGCGCTCGACGAATTGCGCCGCCGCGCGCATAGCCGCCGTCGAGGAACACCGCCCCGATCACGGCCTCGCAGATGTCGCCGAGCACGGATTTGCGCAAGCGCGCTCGCCGCGCCCGGCGCCGACCGCGCCGAGCTTGATGTCCTCGAGCAGGCCCGAGCGACTTGGCGACATCCGCGCAGCTCTCCTTGCGCACCAGATCGGCGAGCCGCTTCGACAGCTCGCCCTCGTCGGCCTTCGGAAAGGCGCGGTACAGCATGTCGGACACGATCAGGCCCGAGCACGTGATCGCCGAGAAATTCGAGGCGCTGGTAGCTGTCGGCGCGATGGCGCGGCGGACTTCAGCGCCGAGACATGCGTGAACGCGGTCGCCAACAGCGCCGGATCGGCGAACTTGTGGCCGATGCGCGCCTCGATCGCCGCGGCCGCCGCCTTGGCGCTGACCGTGCTGCGCTTCTTCTTGGCCGCGGCGGCGCGCGGCCGGCTCAGGCTGAGGGCCTGCTTCGCCTGGTGACGACGAGGTTCTGGATGTCCAGGGCTTCGTCGTTCATCGCACGATTGAGAATATGCGATTCCAGCGCACCGCGGTCGGCCAGCGCCAGATCATCCAGGCGTGCTCGCCCTCGGCAATCGAGAAGAAGATCATCTGGGCGCGGCCGATCAGGTTCTCGAACGGCACGTAGCCGACCGCCGACAGCACCCGGCTGTCGGTCGAATTGTCCCGGTTGTCGCCCATCATGAAGAAATTGCCGGGCGGCACGGTGTAGACGATGGTGTTGTCGTAGAAACCGTTGTCGACGCAATCCAGCGATTCATAGCTGACGCCGTTCGGCAGCGTTTCCTTCCAGCGCTTGACCCGCGCGGTGGCGTCCGACGAGCCGCAGGGGTCCTCGCCGACGAAATCGCTCAGGCGCTCGCGCTCCACCGGCTTGTCGTTGATGTAGAGCAGCCCCTCCTTCATCTGGATGCGGTCGCCGGGCAGCCCGATCACGCGCTTGATGTAGTCGGTGGAGTCATCCTTCGGCAGTCGGAACACCACGACATCGCCGCGCGCGGGCTCGGAGCCGAAGATGCGTCCCGAAAACAGCGGCGGCGACAGCGGAATCGAATAATGGCTGTAGCCGTAGGAATATTTCGAGACGAACAGATAGTCGCCGACCAGCAGCGTCGCCTTCATCGACCCGGAGGGGATGTTGAAGGGCTGGAACAGGAAGGTGCGGATCACCAGCGCGATCAGGAGCGCATGGATGACGACGCGGATGGTTTCACCCAAGCCGCTTTCAGATTTTGTCCCGGATGTCACGCTCATCGCTTTCCCAATTTCCCGTCGCGATCTGCCGCGCGGTGGCAGAACATTTTCCTCACGCGAACCGCCGTTCGTTTCGCGTCAAGGAAAATGGTCTTGATTTTGATGTGGAAAGCGAATCGCAGGCGCAAGCCCGAACTCGCCCTGATTTCCCTGCGGCGTTTTAGACGGTTGTTCGCGGCCGCGCAATCAACGGCTTCATCAAAACTTTCTAATCCATTGATTAGCCAAGGATTTTTAGCTTCCTTGGGCGAAGCAGGCCGTCAGCCCTTCCCGGCGGCTCAGGGTTTGCCGGGCTGGACCGCCGAAATTATGACGAAAGCCTGCGCCAGCGGCCAGTCGTCGGTGATGCTGAAGGTCGATCCGCGCCTCATAGCCCTCGGGCGTCAGGCCTCGAGCCGGGCCAGCGCCCCGCCGGTCAGTTGCATGGTCGGCCGGCCGCCCGGCAGGTTCACCACCCCCATGTCGCGCCACCAGACGCCGCGCCGGATTCCGGTGCCGAGCGCCTTGGAGCAGGCCTCCTTGGCGGCGAACCGCTTGGCATAGGTCGCCACCACCATCTTCTCGTTCTTGGCGCGGCGGCCGGCCCTGGCGCGCTCGGCGTCGGTGAAAATGCGGTCGAGAAAGCGCTCGCCGTGGCGCTCGATCACCTTGGCGACCCGGCGGATGTCGATCAGGTCGGAGCCGATGCCGATGATCATGGCTTGCCCGCAGAATGGTTTGGCGCCCGCGGTCCATTGCGGCCCGCATGCTGCGCACCGTCTCGCCAAGGCCGACGAACAGCGCCTCCCCGATCATGTAATAGCCGATGTTCAGCTCGACGATCTCGCGGCAAGTCGCCGCGATCTTCTCCGCGGTGGCATAATCGAGGCCGTGGCCGGCATGAACCTCGAGCCCGGCGGAGCGGGCCAGCCGGCGCCCGCGACGATGCGCTGCCATTCGGCTTCCGCCCTGGCGGCATGGCCATCCGCCACCGCGTCGCACCAGGCGCCGGTGTGGATTTCGATCACCGGCGCGCGTAGCTTGGCGGCCATCTCGATCTGCCGCGGGTCGGCGGCGATGAACAGCGACACCCGTATCCCGGCGTCGTTCAGCCGCGCGATGAAGGGCGCAGCGCGTTGTGCTGGCCGACCACGTCGAGGCCGCCCTCGGTGGTGAGTTCTTCCCGCCGTTCCGGCACCAGGCAGACCGCGTGCGGCCTGGTCGCCAGCGCCAGCGCCGAGCATGTCGGCGGTCGCCGCCATCTCGAAATTCAGCGGCTTGGAGATTTCGGCCTTCAGCCGTGCCATGTCGTCGTCGCGGATGTGGCGGCGATCCTCGCGCAGATGCGCGGTGATGCCGTCGGCGCCGGCCGCGATCGCCGCCAGCGCGGCGCGCACCGGATCCGGATTGCGGCCCGCCCCTGGCGTTACGCAGGGTGGCGACGTGATCGACATTGACGCCGAGGCGCAGCGGAGCAACAGGCATGGACGACTCGCAAAATAGAAAAGGCTGAAGACGACTAGCAGAACGCCCTCATCCTGAGGAGCGGCGTCTTCGCCGGCGTCTCGAAGGATGACTTCGTGGCACATGGTTCTCCCGGCGATGCGTAGCATCGTCCGGAGCGGCGCTGAAGCGCCTCCTCACCGTGAGGGCGTCCAGTCCTAACCATTGACGCGTTCGACCCGTGCGACCACGGCCTTGGCGCGCAACTGGGCGATGATAGCGCTGAGATGCTTGAGGTCATAGACCTCGAGATCGATGGTGAGTTCGGTGAAATCCGGCGAGCGCCTGGCCATGCTGATGTTGTCGATATTGCCGTCGTGCTCGGCGATCACGGTGGCGACCTGGGCGAGGCTGCCGGGCTCGTTGACATTGTCGACCCTGATCCGCGCCGGAAAGCGCTGCGGCGTGACGTCGTCGACATCCCAGCGCACGTCGAGCCAGCGCTCCGGCTCTTCCTCGAAATCCTTCAGCGCCGGCGACTGGATCGGATAGATCGTGATGCCCTCGCCCGGGCGAAACGATGCCGACGATGCGGTCGCCCGGCACCGCGCCGCCGTTCGGCGCGAACTTGACCGGCAGATCGGAATTGATGCCGCGGATCGGGATCGCCGACGGGCTGCGCGCCGGGTCGGGCGGCGATTTCAGCTTCAGCTTGACGGCGAGGCTCTTCTTGGCGCCGAACCGCCCGATCCGCTCTTCCTTGTAATCCGGATACATCGCGCGCGCGACGTCGGACGCCTTCATCTCGCCGCGCCCGACCGCCGCCATCACGTCGTCGATCGAGGCCCGCGCCAGCCGCGGCAGCGCGCCCTTCAGCTTGTCGTCGGCGTATTCGATCTTGGCGCGCACGAACAGCCGCTCGACGATGCGGCGGCCGAGACCGGCATATTGATCGCGCACCGCGGTGCGGGTCGCGCGCCGGATCGCCGCCCGCGCCTTGCCGGTGACCGCCAGCGATTCCCACGCCGACGGCGGCGCCGCCTGCGCTTCCGAAGTCAGCACCTCGACCTCGTCGCCGTTCTGCAGTTCCGACGACAGCGGCGCGAACTTGCCGTTGATCTTGCAGCCGACCGCGCTGTTGCCGACGTCGGTATGCACCGCATAGGCGAAGTCGATCACATTGGCCTGGCGCGGCAGCGCGATCAGCTTGCCCTTCGGGGTGAAGCAGAACACCTGGTCGTGAAACAGCTCGAGCTTGGTATGCTCGAGGAATTCTTCCGGATTGGCGCTTTCCGACAGGATGCCGATGGTGTGGCGCAGCCAGGCGAAGGCGTTGGATTCGCGCTTGAGCAGTTCGGTCGGCGAGCCGACGCCGTCCTTGTAGAAGGCGTGCGCGGCGATGCCGAGCTCGGCGATCTGGTCCATTTCCTCGGTGCGGATCTGCAGTTCGACGCGCTGGTTGCCGGGACCGATCACGGTAGTGTGGATCGAGCGGTAATCGTTCTGCTTCGGCGTCGAGATGTAGTCCTTGAACCGGCCGGGCACCACCGGCCAGGTGGTGTGCACGACGCCGAGCGCGCGGTAGCAGGCTTCGACGTCGTTCGAGCACGACGCGGAAGCCGAAGATGTCGGACAGTTGCTCGAAGCCGACCGACTTGCGCTCCATCTTGGTCCAGATCGAAAACGGCTGCTTGCGCCGGCCGTAGACATGCGCGGCCATGCCGTTCTTCTGCAGGTTGCGCGAGAGCTGGCTTTCGATTTCGCCGATCAGGTTGCGGTTGCGTTCGGCCAGCGAATCCAGCCGCTGCATCACCACCGCATAGGCTTCCGGATCGAGCGATGCGGAACGACAGGTCTTCGAGCTCCTCGCGCATCTCCTGCATGCCCATGCGGCCGGCGAGCGGCGCATAGATGTCGAGGGTCTCCTCGGCGATGCGGCGGCGCGCCGCCGGCGGCACGAACTCCAGCGTGCGCATGTTGTGCAGGCGGTCGGCGAGCTTGATCAGCAGAACGCGGACGTCGTCGGCGATCGCCAGCAGCAGCTTGCGCAGGTTCTCGGCCTGCTTGGCCTCGCGCGACACCAGTTCGAGCCGCTTCAGCTTGGTCAGACCCTCGACCAGCGCGCCGATCTCCTGGCCGAACACCTGGTCGATTTCGGCGCGGGTGGCCTCGGTATCCTCGATGGTGTCGTGCAGCAGCGCCGCGACGATGGTGGCGTCGTCGAGCTTGAGGTCGGTGAGGATCGCCGCGACTTCCAGCGGATGCGAAAAATACGGGATCGCCGGAGGCGCGGGTCTGGGTGCCGTGCGCCTTCATGGCGTAGACATAGGCGCGGTTCAGCAGGTCCTCGTTGGTGTCCGGGTTGTAGGACCTGACGCGTTCGACCAGGTCGTATTGCCGCATCATGCGCGAGCGCGGCGGTTTGACCGGCTTGGCCGGCCGCGGGCGACGGCGCCGCCACGGCGACCGAATCGGTCGCGGCCTGCATCTGCCGGGAGTTGCGGCGCCAATACGCCATCGAATCACTGCCTCGTGCGGACCGCCGGACGCAGCCCGCGACTTTGTCATTCCGTGCATACGCCGGCCGATACCGCCGCGTTTTGCGGCGGAGAGACGCGCGATTTCCGCGCATCGAGGACACAGTGTAACGCGAAACCGGCAGTTCTGCCGATCAATTCGAAGACAGCCGCCGCGGAATGAGCCCTGCGCCCGGTGCAGGCCGTCATGGTAACCATAAAAACGACAATAAAAGCAAAGGCCCGGACAAATGTCCGGGCCTTTGCTGAATTGGTCCGCCCGGAGTGACCGGACACGGCGAATAACGATGGTCTATTCGTCCTCTTCGGGCTGCTCTTCCGGCGGCGCCAGGCCCTCGAGGCCCTTCAGGAGCTCTTCCTCGGTCATGCGCTCGACCGCGACCTCGGTGTCGTCGGCATCGACGCTGGCGCCCGCCGAGCCGATCAGGGGCACGGTATCGGGCTCCGGCTCGTCGACTTCGACGAATTTCTGCAGCGAATGGACCAGTTCCTCGCGCAAATCCTCGGGGGAAATCGTCGAATCCGCGATTTCGCGCAGCGATACGACTGGATTTTTGTCGTTATCGCGATCAACCGTAAGTTGTGAACCGGACGAGATCATACGGGCGCGATGCGCCGCCAGCAGAACCAGATCGAACCGGTTGTCGACCTTATCAATGCAATCTTCTACGGTGACGCGCGCCATCGACTGTCGCTCCGTTAAATGGGACCGAATATGCTGATTATGTCGCGGTAGTTATAGGGACCAGGAGCCGTTCCGCAAGACCAATTTGTGATTTGGCCTCCGCAATCGGCTCTGCTAACCCGTTCGCTGGGGCCACAGGGCCGGAGCGTCCAGACATACCCAGACATCGGTCTGGTATTGCCGGGACAAGAAATCGCTTTATTGCGA
This sequence comes from uncultured Alphaproteobacteria bacterium, assembly GCA_963699465.1. Lineage (GTDB taxonomy): Bacteria > Pseudomonadota > Alphaproteobacteria > Rhizobiales > Xanthobacteraceae > Bradyrhizobium. The sequence continues at coordinate 22,284 of CAVOTZ010000013.1, read as the reverse complement.
CGTCGAAAGTATGGGTTTTCTCGCCCTCGCCGCACCATAATTGCGGTGGTGTTTGTCGGGTCAGATTCAACCGCACTCCGGACTGGCAGTATGCCTCGAGATGCGCGGCCGATGCGGCCGCGCCAAAAACGTTAACAAACGCGAGAAAACTTGAATGTCACCTGCTTCCAACAAGATCGCGCTCTTCATCGATGGCGCCAACCTCTATGCAACCGCCAAGACGCTCGGCTTCGACATCGACTACAAGCGCCTGCTCAAGGAATTCCAGAGCCGCGGCACGCTGGTGCGGGCGTTCTATTACACCGCGATCATCGAGGATCAGGAATATTCGTCGATCCGCCCGCTGATCGACTGGCTCGACTACAACGGCTACACCGTCGTCACCAAGGCGACCAAGGAATTCATCGACGCCAGCGGCCGCCGCAAGGTCAAGGGCAACATGGATATCGAGCTCGCGGTCGATGCGATGGAACTCGCCGAGCATGTCGACCAGATCGTGCTGTTTTCCGGCGACGGCGATTTCCGCTCGCTGGTCGAAGCGGTGCAGCGCCGCGGCGTCCGGGTCACCGTGGTCTCGACCATTTCGAGCCAGCCGCCGATGATCGCCGACGAATTGCGCCGCCAGGCCGACGTCTTCACCGATCTGGTGGAACTGCAATCCAAGCTCGGCCGCGATCCCTCCGAGCGTCCGGCCCCGCGCGAGCCGCGCCATCACGCGCCGCAATTCCTGCAGCGCGCGACCACCACGGCGCCGAGGGGCGATGACGACGATTTCGACGACTGAGAACAACCGGCGAGCCAAATCCGCGCCCGCCAGCGCAGCCCTCCCGCGCACCGAACCCGACCGCAATTGCCCGCTCTGTCCGCGGCTCGTCGGCTTTCGCGACGCCAAGCGCGCGCACGCGAGCCGGACTGGTTCAATGCCCCGGTGCCGTCGTTCGGCGATCCCGACGGCCGGCTGTTGATCGTCGGCCTGGCGCCGGGCATGCAGGGCGCCAATCGCACCGGGCGGCCTTTTACCGGCGATTATGCCGGCGACCTGCTTTACGCGACCTTGCTCGAATATGGCTTTGCCAAGGGCGTCTACCAGGCCCGGCCCGACGACGGGCTGCACGCTGGTCGATTGCCGGATCGGCAACGCGGTGCACTGCGTGCCGCCGCAGAACAAGCCGCTGCCCGCCGAAATCAACACCTGCCGGCCGTTTCTCGCCAGCGACGATCGCGACCATGCCGAGCCTGCGCGCGATCGTGGCGCTCGGCCGCATCGCCCATGATTCGACGCTGAAGGTGCTGGGCCTGCGCGCGCGCGGCAGCGCCGTTTCGCGCATGGCGCGGTGCATCGCGGCCGGCGCGCTTGAAGCTTTACGACAGCTATCACTGCTCGCGCTACAACACCAACACGCGGGTGCTGACGCCGGAGATGTTCCGCAGCGTGTTCGCGAAGCGATACGGACGGAGTTGAGTTAGATCCGTAGCGGTGGGTTAGCGAAGCGTAACCCACCGCGCCACAGGAAAGAGGTGGGTTACGCTTCGCTAACCTACCGCTACAAGTCGATCACACCGGATTTTGCTTCAGCCACGCCAGCACATCGCCGGCGTTTCGATCGGGCGGAAACACCGGATAGAACACATGCGTGATGCGGCCGTCGTCGATGACCAGCGCCAGCCGCTTGATCAGGTCAGCCCGGCCACTTCCATGGTCGGCAGATCGAGCGCGCGCGTCAGCGCCAGCTTCTCGTCCGACAATACCGGGAACGGCAGATGCAGCCGCGACGCCATCTCGGTCTGGTAGGCGTTGCTTTGCGTCGACAGCCCGAACACCTGCGCTGGCGCCGGCCGCCTTCAGTTCGGCGAACAGGTCGCGGAACGCGCAGGTCTGCGGCGTGCAGCCGCGCGCGCCCGGGATCATGTCCCAGTCATCGACCAGGCCGATCTTGCCGGGCTCGCCGGTGCGCGGATAGGCGAACACCACCGTGCGACCCGGCAGCGCCGACAGCGTCACCGAACGTATCGTCGGTCGCCACCAGGCTGATCGGCGGGATCGTCATGCCGACCAGATGCGCCGCCGCGCCGTCGTCGTGCAGGCGCCGGGATCTTGCTCCAGTCGACTTCGAGCAGATTTGGTTGGCTCATGTTTCGGTTCCTTAAGGGGCGAATAGCGAATAGCGAATAGCGAATGAAGATAATTTCGCTACTCGCTATTCGCCACTCGCCTATTCGCCTCACTCTCACCCCCGCGCCCGCATCAGTCGGCCCTTCTCCCTGCCCCAGTCGCGCTTCTTCTCGCTCTCGCGCTTGTCGTGCAGCTTCTTGCCCTTGGCCACCGCCAGCAACAGCTTGGCGCGGCCGCGCTCGTTGAAATAGAGCTTTAGCGGGATCAGCGTCATGCCGTCGCGGTCGACCGCGCCCATCAGCTTGTTGATCTGCTTTCGGTGCAGCAACAGCTTGCGCGGCCGCTTCGGCTCGTGGTTGAAGCGGTTGGCCTGCAGATATTCCGGAATATTGGCGTTGATCAGCCAGATCTCGCCGTCCTTGGTATCGGCATAGGATTCCGCGATCGTGGTCTTGCCGTTGCGGATCGACTTGACCTCGGTGCCGGTCAGCGCGATGCCGGCTTCCAGCGTGTCCTCGATCGCATAGTTGAACCGGGCTTTGCGATTTTCGGCGACGACCTTGATCGCGCGCTCGTTCTTCTCGGCCATCGTCAAGCCTTCGTTCCGAGGCAGGTCGCGGATCTCGGTGCACGTCAAGCTTCTTCAGCGTCGCGGATCTCGAGCAGCTTCTGGCGGCGTCGGCGCGGCGCGGGCGGCTTCGTCCTTGCGCTTCAGCATGGTTCATGGCGCGGATGACGATGAACAGCACGAAGGCGACGATCATGAAATTCAGCGTCAAGCGTCAGGAAATTGCCCCAGGCCAGCACCGCGCCCTGCTTCTTGGCATCAGCCAGGTTGGTCGCCGTGACCGTTCTTCGACAATGCCGATGAAATAATTGGAGAAGTCGAGGCCGCCGGTGATCGATCCGATCATCGGCATGATGATGTCGCTGACCAGCGAGGTGACGATCGCGCCGAACGCCGCGCCGATGATGACGCCGACCGCGAGGTCGACCACGTTGCCCTTCATCGCGAATTCGCGGAATTCCTTCAGCATCTGCAGATCCCTTCTGTTCGGCTTCACGGAGCCGGAACATTCATGGCGGCAGCGGCGAAGCTTGACAACTAGTTGATCAGCCCGGCATGCACCATGGCGCTGCGCACCGCCACGCGCGTCGGCTCGGACACCGGCACCATCGGCAGGCGCAGTGTCTCGTCCATCTTGCCGAGCAGCGACAGCGCGTATTTCACCGGCGACGGATTGGACTCGATGAACAGATTGGTGTGCAGCGGCATCAGCTTGTCGTGCAGCTTCAGCGCGGTGGCGACGTCGCCCTTCTGCCAGGCCAGATGAAATTCCGAACACAGCCGCGGCGCGACGTTGGAGGTGACGGAAATGCAGCCATGACCGCCATGCGCCATGTAGCCGAGCACGGTGGCATCCTCGCCCGACAACTGGTTGAACTCCTCGCCCAGCGCGGCGCGCTGCTGCGACACCCGCACCATGCTCGCGGTCGCGTCCTTGACGCCGGCGATGTTCTTCAGCTCGAACAGCCGCTTCATGGTGTCGACGCGTCATGTCGATCACCGAGCGCGGCGGAATATTGTAGATGATGATCGGAATGCCGATCGCATCGTTGATCGCCTTGAAGTGCTGGTACATGCCTTCCTGGGTCGGCTTGTTGTAATAAGGCGTCACCACCAGCACCGCGCTGGCGCCGGCCTTCTCGGCATGCTCGCGCCAGTTCGACGGCTTCCTTGGTCGAATTGGAGCCGGCGCCGGCGATCACGGGAACGCGGCCCTTGGCCTCGTCGACGCACCATTCGACCACGCGCTTGTGCTCGTCATGGCTCACGGTCGGGCTTTCGCCTGTGGTGCCGACCGGAACCAGGCCATGGGTGCCCTCGGCGATCTGCCAGTTCACCAGCGCCGCGGAACGCCGCCTCGTCGAGCGAGCCGTTCTTGAAGGGCGTGACCAAGGCGGTGAATGAGCCCCGAAAATTCGTCTTGGCTGCCATGGACTTCCTCCGAACGCGCGCTGCTGCCGCTTAGACCTGCGAAGGCCAATTCATATCGGGTCTGGCGGCCCTGTGAAAGAGCCGGCTGTGAACCGCGGGCGGCGGCCCCGTCCCGGCCGCGATTTTGCCGCGGTCATGGCGCAAACAGCGGCAAACTCTCGGCGTAATTAGTATTTTGTCCACATATTCAATCAAATAGACCTAGAGCTCGGGGCTATCGAATGATTCGCCGCGAAGGAACGCCGTGACCCACCTGCCCGCGCCGCCGCTTTGCGATCGACAGCCCTGTCGATGGGCCTGTCGTTGGCCCTGTCGGTCGGTTTGGCAATGACCACTGGGTTACCGGCATCGGCCCAAAGCCGCCCACCGCTGACGCGTCCAAACCCGACGCTGCTAAAACCGATACCGCCAAACCGAAAACGGCAAAGCCGGACGCGGCAAAATCGGCTGCCAAATCTACTGCAAAGCCGGCTGCCAAATCTGCCGACAAGAAACCGACTGCCGCGAAATCGGAAGCCGCCGCCAAGCCCCAAAGCAGGAAGCCCGAGACCGCCAAACCTGAGACCGTCAAGCCCAAAACCGCGAAATCGGAAGACGGCAAGTCGAAGGATAAGTCGAAGGAAGCCAAATCGAAAGACACCAAGCCGGCATCGGACAAACCGAAGGCCGCCAAATCCGAAATCTCCCGCGCCAAAGAGCACGCCGACCAAGCAGGGCAAGGCTGACGGTAAGCCCGAGAGCAAGACCGAAGCCAAAGCCGGAAAGAAATCCGAGGCGAAATCAGCCAGCAAGAATGCCGCGCCGCTGCCGATCGCGCCGGCGGGGATCGAGGCCGCCAGCCGCGGACATGCCACGCTGCCGCCTGTGCCGGCGCGCAAGCCGGCGATTCCGGCCGCAATGGCCGCGACCTCGTCGACCCCGCAGGCCGACGCCGATGCGCTGGAAAACGTCATCGAGCTGATCCGCAAGCACAGGCCCGGATGACGCGACGCAGGCGGAAGCCGCGATCTCGGATCCGGTGGCGCAGCAAACTCGCGGAATGGATCATCCTGCGCAGCGACGACAACGGCGCGTCCGTCGAGCGCTATCGCGCCTTCATCGCCGCCAATCCGAGCTGGCCCTCGCAGACCTTCCTGCGCCGGCGCGGCGAGGCCGCGTTGTGGGACGACCACCGCGACGATGCCACCGTGTGGTCGTGGTTCGAAAACGAGTCGCCGCTCTCGGCCAAGGGCAAGTTCGCGCTGGCGCGGGTGCTGATCGCGCCGCGGCGACCGGGCCAACGCCGAGCGCCTGGTGCGCGACGCCTGGCGCAACGATCCGAATGTCGGAGGATACCGAGAACACCGCGCTCGACCTGTTCGGCGCGCTGCTGACGCCGGGCGACCAAAAGGCGCGGATGGATCTCTGCCTCTACGGCAGCGAGCAGGAAGCTGCCGCGCTGCGCGCCGCCAAGCGGCTCGGCAGCGACGAGGTGGCGCTGGCCAAGGCGCGCATCGCCGTCCAACCACAAGGCCTCCAACGCGCGGGCGCTGCTCGAGGCGGTGCCGCACGAGACTGCGTGGCGACGCCGGCTATATCTTCAGCCGGATCCAGCTGCTGCGCCGCGAAGAGAAATTCGCCGAAGCCGCGCAGCTGATGCTGAGCGCGCCGAGCGACCCGGACCGGCTCTACAATGTCGACGAATGGTGGATCGAGCGGCGATTGCTGTCGCGCAAGATGCTCGACGTCGGCGAGAACCGCACCGCCTATCTGATCGCGCGTGACGCCGCACTGCCCGCCCGCGACATCTACAAGACCGAACAGGAGTTCACCGCGGGCTGGATCGCGCTGCGCTTCCTGACCGATCCGGCCACCGCCGCGCAGCATTTTGCGCGGATCGGCGTCGGCAGCGTCAACCCGACCGCGCTGGCGCGCGCCGGCTATTGGCAGGGCCGCGCCGCCGAGGCCGCCGGCCGCGCCCAGGAAGCCCGCGCCGCCTACACCGCGGCCGCGGAGCAATCGACCAGCTATTACGGCCAGCTGGCGCGCGCCAAGCTCGGCCTGCCGCAGATCGAGCTGAACGACGCGCCGTCGGCCGCGCGGACGCGGCATCGAGCGGCTCGAGATCGTCCGCGCGGTCGCATTGCTCTACGCGCTCGACGAGCGCGAAATCGCGATCCCGATTTTCGGCGATATGGGCGAGAACGGCGATCCCGACGCGCTGGTCGGGCTCGGCGAACTGGCCTCGCGCAACGGCGACGCCCGCGCCATGCTGCTGGTCGGCAAGGCCGCGCTCAATCGCGGGCTGCCGTTCGACTTCTACGCCTATCCGGTCAACGGCATTCCGCCGTTCAGGTCGATCGGGCCGGACGTCGAGCAGAGCGTCGATCTTCGCGATCGCCCGGCAGGAAAGCGCCTTCAACCCCGCCGTGGTCTCGCCGGCGCAGGCCTACGGGCTGATGCAGGTGACGCCGGACGCCGGCCGCTATGTCTGCAAGAAATACGGCGCCAGCTTCGATCTCGGCCGGCTGAAGACCGATCCGGTCTACAATGCGGCTCTCGGCGCTGCCGAACTCGGCGGTCTGATCGAGGATTATCGCGGCTCCTACATCATGACCTTCGCCGCCTACAATGCCGGCCGCGGCAGCGTCAAGAAATGGATCGAGCGCTACGGCGATCCGCGCGATCCCAAGGTCGACGCGGTCGACTGGGTCGAACAGATCCCGTTCGCCGAGACCCGCAACTACGTGCAGCGGATCATGGAGAATTTGCAGGTCTATCGCGCCCGCTTCGGCGGCGGAACCCGGCTCCAGATCGAGGCCGACCTGCATCGCGGCTCCGTCGAGTAATGCTGCGAAACCTGCTGAAGCGCGGCGGGATTGACCACCGGCTCGAGCGCCAATAAACCACGAGGCAGCTCCGCTGTTGGCGACGCGGGCGCGGCATTGGCGCGTTCCCGGCAGCGTTGTCCTCGATCAAGGCAGTCGCGTGGCGAAGCATCCTCCCCCTTTCAATCCCAGACAACAGCAGCCGGGCGCACAAACGCTGGAGCGCGGCACGCTGGCGCTGCGGATGGGCCATTTCGCCGAGGCCGAGCGGCTTGCCGCTGAAGTGCTGCGCGCGAGCCGGACCGATGCTGCCGCCGTGGCGCTGCTCGCCCAGGCGCTGATCGCACAGAATCGCGGCAACGAAGCCGTCGCACCGTTGGAAAAGGCCGTGCGCCGCGGCAACGATGCCGGGCTCGAAACCCTGCTTGGCGCGGCACTCGGCAGCGCCGGACGCGGCGAAGAAGCGATCGAACAGTTGCGCCGGACCGCAGCGCGGCGGCCGCCATTTTCCCCGGCCATTCAGGAACTCGCCGGCCAGCTTGCCAGAGCGGGCCGGATCGACGACGCGATCGCGGCCATCGAGAGCGGCATTGCCTTGTTGCCTGAAAACATCGATCTGCAACTCGACCTGGCGCGGCTGTATCTGCTGCGCAACAGGCGCGACAAGGCGCGCGATATCCTCGTCCAGGCGCGCGACGCGGCGCCGGGGCGGCCCGACGTCTTCACGGCACTGGCGCGGGTGCTGCTGCTGCAAGGCGAATTCGACGCCGCGGAAGATGCCTTCCGGCACGCGCTGGCCTTGCGTCCCGATGATGCCCTGGCACGCGCCGACCTCGCCACCTGTCTTCTGGAAATGGGCAAGCGCGACACCGGGGAAGCCAATTTGCGCCAGGCTTTTCGCGGCCGGCCCCAGATGCTCGGCCGAGCCACCTATGCGCTGGTGCAGTCGTCGCACGGCCGCTTCTTCTTCCGCCAAAGCGCGTTCGCAAAATTCCTGCACGACGAGCCGGCCAGAACTTCGGCCCTGATCGAATCAGAGCCGAAGTTCTACATTTTCGTTTTGACGCGTTTTTCTTCACGCGAACCGGTATCCGTTTCGCTCGAAAACGCTCTAGATTGGTTTTTCAAGCGCGGAATTGACGCCGGTAAGAGCCCCGCTCGCGATTGATCGCCTTGGTCAGGTCGTGAACCCGCTGCGTCTCTTCGGCCGTATAGGGTGCGGTTTGCGCCACCCAGTTTTCGCGCTTCACCGGCACGCATTGCGCGACCGGGGTGCCGCGCGGCAATACGCCGCTGAAATTCACATCGTGCCAGTGCGCCGGGAAATGAATCCAGCTGTCGTGGTAGAGATCGCAGTCGACCAGTCCGGTCAGCGTGGTGAACGGCAGGTCGAAGCGATTGATCGGATGCGTGAACAACAGCGAATAGCCCGCGGGCGCTTCGATGCTCCACAGATTGTGAAACTTGATCACGAAGCGGTCGGGCTCGAACAGCGGCGAGCCCGTGACCTGGCTTGCGTCATGGAATCCGACCGGCGAACGCGGGAAATCGAGATCGCCGCCCGGCGGCAGCTCGTTGTCCCAGGTGATCGAGCCATTCTCGATCCTGAGATCGCAGATCAGCGGAATCAGGAAGCCGCTGGTCATGGCATCGATGAACGGAGGACAGCGTTTGACCGTATCCTCGTCGCGCATGTTGATGGCGTTGAAGGCCTGCACCGGCATGGCCTTGAGCCAACCGGGCAGCCCCGAGGCCGCCGGCAGCGGCGCGGGCAGCACGTTCTCCAGTCCCGCCGGACAGCGGAATTTGAGCGTCATCGGTTCGGTCTTGTCGGGCACGGTCACTTCTTGGTTTGGCTTACGTGTCTTTTCGGCACCTCACGCCTGCCTATCGGGCGAGGCGCCGCCGCCTGCGGACGTCAGCGGGACCTCTGCGGTCCATATCCGTAAAAGGGTTGACGTCGCATTGAGCCGCGCGGCCTGACGCCGTCTCCTTGCATTGCGCAATCGACGTGAAGCTGCACACGATATGGGATCCGCCCCATTCCGTCAGCGTCATGCAAACCGGATATTTGGGGTCGTAGTTCTGGGCCGACGCGGACGTCGCCGCCAGCACCGCGGTTCCCAGCACCACGCCGCCCGCCAGGATCGTCCCGACCAATCTGCCCAGCATGAGCATCTCCTGATTATTCCGTTGGCCAGTCCCTGTGTCGAACCGGACTTGGCATCGAGCGCAGGAAGCGCGCAATCGTTTCGGGTTCGCCGCGCCGCTATCGCGTCGTTTTGCGCTCCATTGGAGCGCGGGATCACAGCCGAAGCGCGATAATCTGCGGCCTGTTTATCGGCACTTCCCAGGCCTGCCAACCCCTGCCCATGCACGCTGTCGTGACAAGAACCGGCATATCGGAAGACCTTCCGAACGACGCGTCAAGGTGCGGGCGGTCCAGCGGGATGGCGTGAAGGCGCCCGCAAAGCGGTTGCTTCCAGAAATCTTGCCGGTCAAGCACGCCCGGCAAAGCAAAACCCCCGGCGATTTCTCGCCGGGGGCTCTGTAGCTTAGCGATCAGGTAACTGGGATTACCAGTTGCGCTGGGCGCGCAGCAGGAGGAGGACGGTGTCCTGATCCTTGAGTTCGTACACGGTAGCCGGCTTGCCAACCGAGCCGCTCGCAGCGTTCACCGTACCCACCATGTTCTGGTCGAGATGGGTATAGGTGAGGTCAGCCGAGAACGTCAGGTTCTTGACCGGAGTCCAGCGGATGATGCCGCCGATCTGAGCGATGTTGTAGTCGGGGTTACAAACCGCAGCCGCGCCATTGATACCGGCGAGACCGGTGGTGACACGGAACGATCCGCCAACGCCGCCGACGCCGCAGATCAGAGACTGACGCAAGGCCATCATAGTGGATCGTTAGCCGAACGCACCGTAGATCGCGCCGCTCCAGTAGGGATCGAAGTTGTGGTTGAACGCACCGCGCATACCCCAGGTCTGGACCAGGCTCTGCGTAGTGCCGTTGCCGAACACGCTAGTCAGGAGCAACACCGAAGCCAACGCTCTGATAAGCGCCGGCGAGGTTGGTGCCACCGTAGATCTGATTGGCGCCAGCAGCACCAGCCAAGTCCTGGATGTTGTAGCGGGTCGCACCATCCGTATAGACGCCCTGGACGTTGATCACGTCACCAGCGCCGGTCGGGATGTTCTTGATCGCCAAGGCCAACTGACCAGCCCAGCCCCATTTGTCATCGGGATGACCGGTGAGTTCGGTCGCGCCGTAGTAACCAACCTGGTTGTCATGCGCGGCGATCGATGCCTGGAACGTACCCCAAGCCTGATCGACCAACACGTTGGCGAGGAAGTCCGGAGCAGCCGTACCCGGGATATCGCTGGCACCGAATGCACCGAGACCGGCGGCACCGACGTTGCTGCCGAAGGCAACGTTGGCTGACGTTGTTGTTGCCAGCCTGATAGTACTGGGTCGGATCCTGAGCGCCGAACGTAGCCGACACGCCGTTGCCGAACTGGGCGGTATAGACGAACTGGTTCACACCAGTGATCGTGCCGCCGCCGCCGACGAGACCGTCGAAGTTGTTGCCGGGATAGTTCGCCCAGGGAGCGCTGAACGCCGAGACGGCTTTACCCATCGTGAAGCCAGCGAACTGGATGAACGCGTAGTACACGCCGAGCGTACCGGCGGCGACAGCACCAGAAGTGCCGTTGTTCGCTTGCCCGGCACCAAGGGCGCCGATCTGCGAATAAACCGTGGCTCCCGGCGTCGTGCCGCTGGCAGTGAAGCTATCGTCGGTCCAGGTGAAGGTCGCATCGAAGAAGGTACGAACCACACCGTATTCGGTGGCGGTGCGCGTATCGATGTTCAGGTCTTCACGGGAACGCCAGGTGAAGGCGTTGGTGAAGCGGTTGTTGGCCGACGCGGGCAGGTTGGTGTTACCCGTGTCCGACGAGTTCGTATTTGCGAGGACGTCCATCCGCAGGTAGCCGCCCAGCTTAATGCAAGTATCAGTGCCGGGGATGTAGTAGAAACCCGCACCGTACAGGGAGCAGATCCTCACGTATTCGACCGCTTTGGCCTTTACGGGAAGATCAGCTGCCTGTGCCCCGCTCATGGCGACCAGACCCGCCGCTGAGCCGAGGATAAGGCTCTTAACCATCTTCATGTCAAACCTCCAAGTTGCTCTGTAGGGAAGGTTCCGGATCCGCCGGGTGCAAACACCCTTAAGGTTGGTTCCCTTAATCCCCTGAAACCCGCTTTGTCGCTTCGCGCCTTCGGACACACCCGCATGAACGCGAGGGACTTAAGCGAACCACCTAACGGGACGACCTCGGGATGCCCCCCTCCGTCGCAGGACCATTAAGAGCCGAAGAGTTCCTAACAGGCAACATAAGAGCTCGCATTTGGAGACTGATCTGATCCTTTTGTGAGCAGATGTTGCATTATTACAACGACAACAAAACGTGATTATTGCTCATAACCATCTGATATTAGAGGATTTTTTAGACCAACTTTCCCCAACGCGAAACGGAAGCTGGCTCTGGCTGGGGACATCGACGCTGTCGCGTGGGGGTACAAATTCCCAAAGAATCAGCGCGCCCACTGCCCGCTAGACAGGGGCAAAGCTACCTATCAACAGCCCCATGCCGAGCGGGCGCAGGATTGCGTGGATGCGTCCGCCAATTCCGATCGCATGTTCACTCTACCGTTTTAGCGGTCTGAACAACCCGGCGTTCGCGGCATCTCTTTTAGCCACCGCACGCCATGCCTCACGTCTTTTGCGTTCCTCTGCGGCCACCTTCGCCCCGTCGGAGGTATGAATGATCGTTTCGATCTGGCCGCCGTTGAGCGTGCGCGCCAGGATCAGCGCATCGGCAAGCGCCTCTGCGATGTGTCGGTATCGCTTGATGATTGAGATCGCTTCCTTCAAGGCGAAGTCTAGAAACGCATCAATCGAGGTTTCGGAGCCGCAGATAATCGACGCCAAGGCACGTGATTTGATCAGATCGCTTGCAGCAGGCAGCGGAGCGAGTTCGGGATACAACACGATCTCGCCCGTTAACGACGTCAGCCGCCGATGCTGAGCCGCAAGCTTCTTCACCAGCTTGCTCGTCGCCACCTCCGTGTTCTCGATCTCGCCGTGATACCGGACTTCGCCGTTCCGCCCACCTTCCGCAACCGCCACCGCATTGCGAAGCTTCGATGTGGCTCGGCCGGCATTTTGCCTGTAAACGAAGCCGGACCGACGGGGTATGGGCGCAGCAGCAGCGACAAAACCTGCTGGCGTTTGGATTTGAGATCGTCGACCGCAGCCTCGCGCGCCCGCACCAGATCTCGCATCGCCTCGTGCCGCGCATCCGGAACCCAGACTGCAGTCAGTTCACCCGCGCGCAGCAGCTTCGCCAGGTTGAGCGCGTCGCGCCGGCTGGTCTTCACCCGGTCACCCGGCTTCTTCGGGATCAACGACTGTCGGACTTGATGATTCCCTGAAAAACCCACCAATGAGTGCGCGCTGTTGGCGTGACTAGGTGCGATACTCCAGCCTCGTCGTACATCGAAAGGAAGTCGGCGTATCGCATGAGCTTCCTGTTGTGGCGCTCAACCCACACCGCGAGGCGCGCAGGCCCCGCGCACGTAATGTCGCCAACCGAGCCACTCAAATAGAGTGAAGTGGATTTCAATTCTTTGAGCTTCTCTGCCGTCGCAGATTGGATGTCTGCGTTGTCAACCAAACCACAGGCATTCCGCAGCTCATGACGTCTAATGTCGGCAGGAGCCCATCTGCCGCAATCGGGAGGGCGCGCCACGGTTTCGTGAAGTGATAGAGGATCATGCGATTTCCTATAGAAAGAGACGCGATCGGGATGGTCGCGTCGTTCGGTATTCGCTCGCGAAACGGTGCGTTTCACGTGTTACTTGAAATCCATCAGTCAGGCATGCCGCTGATGATCGCATCCAGCTCACGCGTGGCGCTCTTTGCCTGGACGAGCACTGATGCCCGCAGTCGAGCCGCCTGCGGCCGGCCACCGATCCAGACCAGGCGCCGTGGTTTTTAAGGCACGACGAAACGATTTTCATCAACGCGCGAAGCCGTCCTGAAACACAACGGCTTTAGGATGTTGCCCAACCAATAAAGGGGGCGACCATGCTGCAATCCATCCTCAACGGTATTTACCGGCAGTTCCTCAAGAACACCCTGGCTGGCGCGCGGTTGGGGAGCTGATCAATGCTGCAGCTTGTGGAAACCGCGCTCGTCCTTTCAGCCTGACCGTTTTCGTGACCCACGCGCTCGAGGCCTATCGCGAACGCGAGAATTAGCCGCTGGCAATCGATAATACTGCCTCCGGATCGGCGAGCGGTCGCTCGCCCGAAGTGGCAGCAGCTCAGCTTTGGCCTGGCGGTAATATGAAACCACATCGATAATTCGAGACCGACCGCTGTCGCGCTTTGCAGCGGTGTGCCCAACGCCGTACCTGAATCAGCCGACGATTGCCTTTCGCACGGAAGCAATCGGCTCACCGGTGCATATCGTGGGAAGATGGTCGGTTATCAGGTCCGAAGCGGCAGAGCGATCATTTTGGGAAGTTTGATGTCTGGCTGACTTCGCCACGCCTTATCGGGCGATCTTGTCCGGACGCTGAAACTGAATGCTGCATTGGCTTGCAACACTGGCCTGCTCGAGCGCAGCGATCTGGCTCTCGACATGGCGAAGGTTCACCATTTTTTCGGCCGAGGTATTCGTCGAAGCCGGCCACACGAAAATGACGGCCGACCTGGTCTCCGTAATATCCGAGCCGCCGGTACCAGGTTGCAAGCCGGATAAAACGAAGCCCTTTCGCGATACTGCGCGGGCTTCCTGCACAATTTGGGTACACGACAGTGCTCGATAGTGGTCGGGTGAGATTGGAGAAGGTACCTCCCCGGCGAAGCTCGAGCCAACGTTGATCAGCGCTCCAAGCCCGACAAGAACAGCGGCACGCATTCGATGGGTCTCCGTGGTTGGGGCTACTTGCCCGTTCGCGCCAAGGCAAGCTTCCGCCGCTCAACCGTTAGCGCGATGCCGGCAGCGATGACAATGAGACCGAGCGTCGCGGCCAGGCTTCCCGGCGCGACGCAGTTGATGCAACTGCCGATAATTGTCGGTACTTCGTACATAGAACGACCTCTCTCTTGCAAAGAACCCACTCCCTAGATGGCCCGCAATTTCGGGGATTCAATCCTTCATGTTGGCGCGGCAGTGCCTTGACACTATAGAGCGGAGGCCCCGAGCCGTCGCTCCGCACCCTTTGTGCCGAAGAACAGCGGTTGCGCCGGACGGGCCGGCAGAGAACCTTGCGTCAACGGACGGCTTTGGCACGAGAGTATGTCGATGCAGCGCTGCTTATTGCACCGTCCTCCCGTTGGTGGCGACAGGCAAAATGGCGCGCCCGGCGTCACGAAGGCTGTACCGCAGTCAAGGCTTGGCGCGAATGACCGCGGCAGGATCCCTGCCAGCGCGGAGGTTATGCACAGCGCGCCAGCCATGCCTGAAAATCGTGCTTGTACCAAGCCCAGACCCGGGTTTGAATTTCGTGGGTCCTTGGATTGACACCAAGTCCTATCACTCGCCTCAAGCCATCCACCTGCTTGCCCCTGCCCTCCGCGGCGGGGGTTTTGCTTCTACAGGGGACGAGAGAAGTTGTGTTTCGTCTTGGGTGACGGACGCTGCCTTTCAGCCGAGGGCAACGTCGTTATCGGTCAAAACAGGAACTGGGGAGCCAGTAGCGCTGCTTGGCGACGAAGCAGATCAACTCGGTGAAAGCGGCACTCGGAAAATCCGATATCCGTCAATTTCGGGAATATTGTCGGACCCATTTCGCAACACCAAACCAAAGATCGCTGCAGGAACCTCGTCACGCAGCAGGCGATCGACCGCCTTTTCTCGATTTTCCGACATTTGAATTTCTGGCGCGCCGGCAGCGACCAGTGCCGTTCGAATGGCCGCGTCGGATCCAGAAAACTCGCCATCTATTGCAACGCTCTTGCCGGCTAATTCCGAGATAGCGCGAATTCCATCCTTGGTAATCACAAGGGCCACCCGCGGATCGTCCTTCATTGGGCGGGTCGTGCCAACGGACGATTTCTCGCGTCTGGCCTCTTCGGTCAGGCGAAGCGCAATCTTGATTGCACCGTCCAGACCGACAGGCGCCGTTGTCACTTCGGCATTGTCGCGCGGCGGCGGAGAGTTCCGTGCTGAAATGGAAATAGATGTGTCTTCCGGTCGAACTATCGACAGCGACACATCATCCACGCTGCGGTGTTTTCGCGCAAGATGGACTCGGTGTGAGCGAATTCCAGATTTGCTTCGCAACATCCGCCTGTGGGATGACTTGGCATGCGGCGGAGAAACCTCGAAAGCAGGCTCGCAAAACAGGCCGCAGAGCTTTCCATCGATATCGTTGGTTCCGGGCGGATTTACGGGAGCAGCCACAGAACTGCCGATGAGCGCAAATGAAGCGCAAATTATCAGAAGCGATTTCGTCATATTAATTCGTCCAAACATAATCAGAACGGCAAGCCGGCATCAGAACGGCAAGCCAGCGGCACTTCGTTCCGGCGTATCGCGCCGGCGATCCTGCCGGAGCCAGACCTTTTGCCTCGCAATCAAGTACATTGCCCAGTAGCCAGTCCACGATATTCATGCTCAAGACACCAATTGTCGATCACCTATCCGATTTTAATCTTAATCGTCCGGCGCAGCGCGCGGCGCGAAATTTCGTGGCCGGTCAACGGAATGTCGCCCGGCGGATCGATGCCGAATTGGCCTCGCAAAAATGTCAACTGCGCCTCTTCGGGTGCAATATCGATCTGGGAAGATTCTACCTTCGAGGACAGCAACGGCCGTGCCGCCATCGGGACATGAGCCATTCTGGGCCGGTGAGGTACAAGGATTCCAGTCCGTCGACGCGGGACCCTCACAGCGCACTTGTCGATTTCCATTCCGGTTCCGGAATTAACGGGAAACCGCAGCATCAAGCTTAATAGGGGAGTTTCGTTGCGAGATCGCCAGAACGGCGTAGTGGTCCTCTACCGGATATTTATCCCCGCATCCGGTCCACGTGGCTAAGCCGCCGGTCAATTATTTCGGCCGGCGGTTTCGCTCTCACCTGAGTAATAAGATGAGCGTCCGTACCGCATTTTTTCAGCTAGTCTGCACTGAGTGTGACACTCTCGGGATCGAGCTCGATTACGCCGAGGGCGCGCCTTTATCGACCCCGATCAAATGCAGCGGCTGCGGCGGTCTGCGGGGGACGCTTGGAGACCTGCGCCATCTCGCTTCGAGCGAGCAGAACGACCTTTTCGAGATCTATGCTTGAGAAGCTCGCGTCGAAACGAAATTCTCCAAGGCTGCTTGCGCCGCATCCGCCTTCATCGTCAGGAAAGCGCTACGCCGGGAATTCACATGAGGGCCGCCGATTGGAAGGCCGGCGACACGCTGGCGTCTGGCAGCATATCCCGATGAGTGGTGGTCCCGGCCGATGCCAACCGGAAGTTCGAGGAGCGCAGCTATCATGTCGCGCCATGGTTCATTTTTGCCCTGATGATATTTGCCGGCCTCTGCGTGATGGTGCCGCCGTCTCTGTAAGGTGGCGTTCGTGCCATCCCGATATCGCCAATTAATGCTCCGAAATCTTGCGTACGGATTCTGACGGAAGGCCGCAATCGTGAATCGAGAGACGTCAATCTATTTGGACTTAATTCGTCCGCTTGCTGCAATTGCGGTTTTGCTGTCTCACGTAAGCTATCCTAACTTGTTAGGCGACCTAGACTCCATGAGCGGGTATGGCGTTCAGGCGGTCAGTGTGTTTTTTGTGCTGTCAGGGTTCGTAATCGCCTTTGTTTGTGAAAGTAAAGAGCGGGATGCGGCGTCCTACTTCAAAAGCCGGGCTCTACGGATCTACTCAGTGGCGCTGCCAGCCATCGTTGCCACTGTCTGTTTGGATTTCGCTGGGATCAGGCTCGATCCTTCCGCATATACTGGCCCGTTTCAGCCCGAGGGACCCGGGCTGATCCTACGGTCGGTTACTTTTACGGGGGAACAGTGGTCGGCTCACCGCTTTCCTGGGAGCGACGGGCCATACTGGTCGCTTGGATTTGAGGTTTGGTATTATATCGCGTTTGGAGCAATCATGTTTGCACCAAAACGCTGGCAGATGCCGATAGCAGCGCTTGTGCTGCTTTTTGCAGGCCCCAAGGTCGCGATCTTATTCCCGCTGTGGCTTTTGGGCGTAGGTCTATACAAAAGCTGCGACTGGTTCGCGAAAATCGAAAGCAAGACCCTTGGTTGGTCGCTTTACGCTTTTTCATTTGTTGCTATTGCCGTCTACCAATATGCACCGCAGCCGACGACGCAGGCGTTTATGAATATTACGTCCGACGGATACTTCTGGGGAGTTCTGCAGAATTATCTCATAGGCGCGATCTTTTGCGCACATATCGCTGGCTTTGTAATCATCTCAGGAGCATTTTCCAGGCTGCTCGACTCGATCGAGCCGGTCGTCAGGTGGCTGGCTGGAGCGACTTTCTCGATCTACCTGTTTCACTTGCCCATTCTATATTTTTTGGTGGCCGTCCTGCGACTGCCAAGATATGACGCCCCTCATGCTGTCGTGATGATCGGAGTGACGCTTGGGCTCTGTTTTTGTCTTGCGGAGTTATTCGAGCGCCGCAAGCGCTTCTGGGGATCCGCAACGCGACGGCTGTTGGGAATCGTATCACTTGGCTCGCTAAGCTTGTCGCTCTCGATTACCGGGTTCGGCTTGGCTCTAACCCAGGACGAGGGCCCGAGCACAAAGTCCAAACAGGTTACCGAGTTTAGCGCATGGGAAATCCCAGCAGCCGCAGGCGATCACGCCAAATTCGCCCGAACACTGCGCCGAAACAGGCCGGAGGCCACCGCTACGGCTTGGGACCGGACTTGGCCCTTTCTACAATGAAGGCAAAGTGATCCACGAAACCCTCAACTCCGCGAGGCCCGCGGCTGTCTGGCGCAATATTCCGGACCAACGTACGCATTCGTCGCTCACGGGCATCAAGATCAGACGCCAATGCTTCCAGCGTTCGGCTTAGTCGTCTCAGCTTGTTCCGAGCGTCGTCCCGATTACCCATATGGAACTCGTAGGACCATCCCAAACGGCTTTGAAGGAAATAATGGTTGGATTACTGTTTAATTTCGTGAAAACGAAGTCAAGCCGGATCTGATATAAATAAATGGGCCGAGCCGATTTAAAAGGCCTGAAACCTGTCGATCCTCAATGACTTCGCCTTGCGGATATCGATCTGCCGTGGCGCGCCAGCCTGAACGCGTCGTCATCCAGAAATTGCATTCCCGCAAGTGGTCACGCCATGGCGCACCTGAAAGCAGGGCCCAAAAGATAAGATCGCGCACGCGGAGATCATCCACAGCGGAACGCGGCGCTCGGCGATTTGCCGTCCACTCATCATCGCCAAGTTCGTGGCGCATGATTGACGGCTGCAGTTTCAGTTCTCCAAACCACATGCACGGCCCCCTTCCCTGACGCGGCTTGGCCAGCGGGATACGGCGCCAATGAATGGCCGAACTACTACCAAGGAATGATCGGCCAGGAACCATCGGATAATTTGCACGCGCCTTGCCGCTCACTACATGCAGGGTGTGAAAAGGGATGGCCCGCTCAATCATCCTGACAGCGCAACCTGACGATCGGCCGACTTGCCCTCCGCAAGCCGCGGGAATGATTGGATGCCCTCGAAGCACTCCAGTGGAGAGCCCTTGGTTAAGAAGCGTGTTGGGGTGGGGTTTGATATTGGCTGGTTCGCGGAGTGGGAAAATGCGTCGTGTCGCCAGTCTCTCGAAGATCCCGGGCTGGGCGGGTGTTTTACTCGCCGGCGCGATCTACATGGCAGAGCCGTTGCCTTCTCCCGCTGCGCCGATTCTGGCCGTTGAGTACGTCAAAGTTGGTTCGCCCGGGGAAAATGACGCAAACCAGGCGAGCGCGCATCGTGATCGCGAAACTCCAAACGGTGAAGACGGAACTAAGCTGTTCGATGTCAATACCGAGCCTGTCGCGATGGGCGAGCTCCACGAAAAGTGGCTTCACATCAGCGCCCTGATGGCCCACGATTTGGCGCTGGTTGCGCAGTGTCACTCGGAAGTATCCTGCCCCGTTGCCGCTCAAAGACTGATCGGCATAAGCGCGGAGGGCGCCTGGCGAATTGGCCGGGCACGCGTAGGCTTGGTCAACAGAGCTGCCAACCTTGCCATCAGGCCAGTTAGTGATCAGAGGCAATGGGGCGTCACAGACCATTGGAGCGATCCGTTCGAAACGCTTCTATCGTATCGCGGCGACTGCGAAGATTACGCGATCCTGAAATATGCGGCGCTGCTGGAGGCCGGTGTTCCCGCCACTGATCTGAAGATCGTCATCCTGAAGAATCTTTTTCCAAACGAATACCACGCCGTTGTGGCGGCTGAAGTCGATGGTGAATGGCTGATCCTGGACAATCGTACGCTGACACTGGTGCGCGACAAAGATCTCCGTCGCGCGATCCCGATGTTCCTACTCGATCGTCAAGGAGTAAGGCGGCTGAAGTGGGAGAGCCGGGACTGGCAAGCGGCGGGACGACTGTCGTCGAGCTCTGGATGAGCCGCGGTGGCAAATCAACCGGCTGAGGACGCAAAAGTCACCTATGCGATCCGATAACAGCCATCACCTGAGGCAACAATCGGGCGGCAATCAACTTTTGACCGTCTGCGTTCGGATGCCGACCATCCATTGCGATGTCCTCCGAAGGGACATGTCGATTGACAAAGATGACCTTGATATTTCTGGCGGCAAGCCGCGCGACGATAGCGTGAACGTTCGCCTCTGTTTGATCCGCAGTTATTCCACGCTTGCCATCGTTGGAGTGGGCGATCTGGAGCAACACCAGTCCGGTTCCGGCTGGAGCAGCAGAATCAATTCTCCCCAGCATGCCTGATGACGTGTCGCCGGAAATTCCCTCATTGCGAATGCTGACGTCATAGCCCTTTGCCCGCAGCATTGATTCCAGCTGTGCAGGATATGCAGCTTCAAGACCGACCCTCTTGCCGGCAGTCGTACTGGCTCCGACCGCGACTATGTTGACCTGCGGCCGCGCCGGCCGGCGCGATTGTCAGTACGATCAAAACCAACTCTGTGACAAAGCCCAGGGTCTCCGGCGAAGGAGCTAAAGCTGCCAACCCGCTTGATCAAAAATGACATTTTTTATCTCCGGAGCCTGAACAGTATTCTTGAGTGCCTCTGGGGGGTCAAGACAGCATTGGAGCCCTCCGCTCAGGCGCACTTCGCAGAGATCCAGCCGGAGCGGACGCCGCCGAGTGACAATTAAAATTCGCGATTTGTCGACGAGGCCAACGCCCGAGCCTGCGACGGACGCGGTCGCCATCATGGTGCCGGACTTCCCGGCAACCGCGAAAGGGAATTATTGCTTAACATTTCCGCGAGTATCTTGGCGTTGTCGCGGACTTGTCTCGCGTACCGCGACAACTGGTAAAGGCCATGCAGTCAATCGAAATCACCGATCGGAAAGAAGCCTGGCGCGCTCGTCTTGCCCAACTTCAGGGCCATAAGGCTTCGTTGAGATCTGAACGGCTCGACGGTCACCGGTCTGGTCCGCTCGGTAAGAGAAGACGTTTCGAGCACGCCGCGGCGCTGGATCGTTACCGTTGTGGGCAAAGAGGCCGTTGCGGCCTGACTATTGCGCACGGGAAGACCGGCTTGGCCGGCGCCGGAAAAGTCCGTTTACGATTTCCCAATAGCGTGCGCATCGCTGAGGTATCGCGACGGCTTTCACCCATGCACACGATCGAAACCACTGATTCAAAGGAAGCGCGCCGCCTGCGCTATGCCCAGCATCGAGGCACCAAAACAACGTTGACGCTCGGCGGATCGACCGTCACGGGCCTGGTCCATTCGGTCATGGAAGACAGGTTTGCCGATCCCAAACGCTGGATTGTCCGGATCATCGAGAAGTAGCAATACAGATCCCGGAAACCACACCGAACCGCCGGTTCATTTCAGTGCAAATTCCGGGCTGACGAGTAGGGTATCGACCGCCAGTGAGGGGCTCGAATCGGCTTTTTCGGCAGCCTTATCAGGCTGCGATGTCTGGTGCTGCCGAGGCCGCCCTTCGGGTGGCCTTTTATTATTTGTTCCAACCGCCTGCTCGCGCAATGCAGGAATGCACACGCAACCATTTTTGGCCGCTCGGCGGTTGACGTGCATGACACAGCTGACATTCCAACTTGCCGCGACGCACGATCGCTGGTTCCACGAACCGGCAGTGAAGCACGCTTTTCCGGCGCTAAAGCTCGCGTGGAAGCATTTTACGAAACAGCATCCGATTGTGGCAGACGCGCTTGAATGGACGGGATGCGGTGCCGCTTGCGGTTGGGCTTCTGTTTGGAACGCTGATCGCCAACGCCTAACGAGCAAAGCCTGATCAGTATCAGCCGCCTCCGGGCGGCTTTTTGTTTCCTTATCCCGGCCGAACGTCGTCCAATCGACTTGAAGGCGGTTGTGACCGTCGATGCGATCATCCCAGGCATGCCACCGCGATCGTCTAACTCATCGAAAAGATACGGATACGCGCCTTCTTATTGGAATGTCACGCCAATACGAAATTGTTTTCGCCAAACGACGTGGCATTGCAGCCGCAAGCCATCCTCCTTCACGACCAGCATGAAGTTCGTCGGAATATGGACCAAGTTGGATACGTCCAGCGCGGCCCCGGTCACCGACAGATCGAAGATACTGCAAGGAATTTTAGCGCCGCCGACTTCGATCGTCGCCGGCTTCGCAATGCGATAGCGGGGCGCAATTCGAGTTTCCACCATCTGCGCATTCCCAACTCTGAACCCCGTAGTTCTACGGGCATGGGCAGAAGATTACCTACGGGGCTTAATATTCCCTGAAATTCGAACCGTTGCGGGACGGCGGGCGCGGACGCGCAGGAGACACCGGACAGCCGACAAGCGCCGACACACGGTAGAACCGATTAATATTAACATAAAATCAATTACTTAAGATGTTCTGGGCAGTATTCGAGGCTTGGCGCGGGAGCCGTCAAGGCGGTGAATACTGTTGCACCGCAGCGAGTAATTTGCTTCCCGCCTGCGAGCCTTCGATGCAGAATTATGGAGGTTCTCGACGCGGGGGCGATCGGGATGGATATTCAGACGGCGTTGTTCGGTCTGGTGCTTTGGTGCACGCCCAGCCTTTTACTGTTGATTTGTCTTGTGCTGCGAACGTCAGCTGGGTTCGACAGCGACACGTGCAGCACCGAGTGATCTTTGATCG
>CAVOTZ010000012.1:0-54122 GCA_963699465.1 uncultured Alphaproteobacteria bacterium | reverse complement strand
CGCCAAAAACCTCAAGGAAGGCGTCGCGCTCGGCACCCAATCGCTCGACAGCGGCGCGGCGGCCGGCAAGCTGAAGCAACTGATCGCGGTCTCCAACGGCTGAGGGGCCTTGCGATGTCGGACATCCTGACCAAGATCGAGGCCTACAAGCGCGAAGAGATCGCGAACGCAAAACGCGCGCATCCGCTCGCAAGCCTCGAGGCGTTGGCCAGGTCGGCGCCGCCGCCGCGCGGTTTTGTGCGCGCGATCCGCGAGAAGCTGGCGCGCGGCGACTACGCGCTGATCGCTGAGGTGAAAAAGGCCTCGCCATCCAAGGGCCTCATCCGCGCCGACTTCGATCCGCCGGCGCTTGCGATGGCCTACGAGGCCGGCGGCGCGGCCTGCCTCTCGGTGCTGACGGATACGCCGTCGTTCCAGGGCCATCTCGATTTCATGGTGGCGGCGCGCGCGGCGACCAAACTGCCGGTGCTGCGCAAGGATTTCATGTTCGATCCCTATCAGGTGGTCGAGGCGCGCGCCCATGGCGCCGACTGCATCCTGATCATCATGGCGGCGCTCGACGACGGCGCCGCGCGGGACATCGAAGAGCCAGCGCTCGGCGCACGGCATGGACGTGCTGATCGAGATCCACGAGCGTAGCCGAACTCGACCGCGCCCTGAAACTTCGCTCGCCGATGATCGGCGTCAACAACCGCAATCTGCGCACCTTCGAGACCACGCTTGCCACCAGCGAGGCGCTGGCGCCGCTGATCCCGAAAGAGCGGCTGATGGTCGGCGAAAGCGGCATCTTCGCGCCGCCCGATCTCGAACGGCTTTCGCGGGTGGGCATGTCGACCTTCCTGGTCGGCGAGAGCCTGATGCGGCAGGCCGACGTCGCTGCCGCCACCCGTGCGCTATTGGCGCGCGGCCATGGCGTAAGCGCGGCAGGGACGCGCTAGCGATGGCGCGCACATCCAAGGCTAAGCCGTCGAAGAGCAGCGCCCTCACCCACATCGACGCCAGGGGCGAAGCGCGCATGGTCGACGTCTCGGCAAAACCCGCCACCGAACGCAGCGCGGTCGCCGAAGGCCGCGTCGTCATGAGCAAGGCGACGCTTGAGCTGATCGTGTCCGGCAACGCCAAGAAGGGCGACGTGCTCGGCACCGCGCGGATTGCCGGCATCATGGCGGCCAAGCGCACCTCGGAATTGATACCGCTGTGCCACCCGCTGGCGCTGTCGAAGGTTACACTCGACATTACGCCGGACAAGAAGCTGCCGGGCTGCATCGTGCGCGCCACCGTAAAAGTCACCGGCCCGACCGGCGTCGAGATGGAAGCGCTCACGGCGGTGTCGGTCGCATGCCTGACGATCTACGACATGATCAAGGCGGTCGAGCGCGGCGTCCGCATCGAGGCGATCCACCTCGTCGAGAAAAAGGGCGGCAAATCCGGGCATTACCGGGCCTGACCCAGCAACGGGGCGGTGAATGCCACCGCCCTCACCGTTCGATCCCTGCACAAAGCTACTTCAGCGAAGAATTGATCGATGTGAATTTGGTGCTTAGCTTCGAGCCCATTCCGTTGACGATAGCAATGATGGCGAGCGCAATGCCGGCGGCGATCAGTCCATATTCGATCGCGGTCGCGCCGGTTTCGTCGGCCAGAAATTTCTTGAGCAATACGCGTGTCATTACTCCAACTATCCTTGTTGCCTGTGGCGAGACCCGGGGCAATTCGCAAGATGTGTGCCAGTTCGGCCGTCAGTTGCGTCAAGGGTTTATATGGTTAGCATTTCTCTAACCCGCGCCAGAACGGAACCTATTGCCGGTGCATGCGCGGCGACCCGGCAATTGCTGCCGTTCAAGCTTCGCTGCGATGGCGCGCGCGATAGGTTCTGGTCTTGATCCGGTTGCCGCACAGCGTCGACATGCACCAGCGCCGCGTCGCGGGCTTTGAACGATCGTAAAACACCCGGCGACACTCTTCCGCGGCGCACATTTTCAGCCGGTCGAGCGTGCCCTGGATCGCGCCATCGTAAAGCTCGGCCACGACCACCGATAGACCCGCCAACGCATCGTCGCGCGAAGCCCGCAACGCAAAACCGCGTTCGCCCTGCGCTTCCGCGACCAGCGGAAACTGTTTTAGCGCCTTGTTCAGCAGGCCCGCGACACGGGCGTTACGTCGCCGCTCGGCCGGATCGCTTTCAAGGAAGGCCCGGATATCGGCCCGCAACTGCACGGCCGTCTCGAACATCGCCGCCGTGATCCGCCCGCCGGCCCGCGCCAGTCCGTGCTTGTCCATCCACGCACCGAGTTGGCGCGGGCCCGTCAGCTCATCGCTCTGCAGATGTTGCACGCCATGATGAACAAAATGCCTGATATCGAGCGAATTGGCGAAATCATAGAGATGGGCCAATTCGTCGGGAACCTGGAACTTTCGCGACTCTTCGACATTTTTCAATTCCGCAGGGAACACCAGTAAAGCAGTTTTGTTGGTTGACAGCAAGAGACACTGGTATATCTCGTTTACCGGTGTTGCGTGCAACCGCGCCAATGACCAGGGAGTCCGTGATGAACGACGACACAACGCTTGCCCGCACCGGCATCTTTTACGGCTGGTGGGTGGTCACGGCCGCGTTCGCGGTCACCTTTGTCGGTTTCGGCAGCGCCTATACTTTCAGCGCCTTCGTCGAATCGCTGCAGCGCGATTTCGGCGCCTCGCGCGGCTCGGTGTCGCTGGTGTTCTCGCTGGCGGGCTTTCTGTATTTCGGCCTCGGGATCGTCAGCGGCCCGCTCGCCGACCGCTTCGGCTCCCGCCGTCTTGCGGTTGCCGGCATGATCCTGACCGGGCTTGGCCTCGCCGCGGCAAGCTTGGCGCGCAACCTCACCGAGGTCTATGCCGCCTACGGACTCGGCGTCGGCCTCGGGGTCGGCTGTGCCTATGTGCCCGCGATCGGCGCGGTGCAGCGATGGTTCGTGCGCCGGCGCGGCCTTGCCTCCGGCCTCGCGGTGAGCGGCATCGGCGTCGGCACGCTGGTGATGCCGCCGCTCGCGACCCTGCTGATCGCAAGCCTCGGCTGGCGTGGCGCTTATCTGGTGCTCGGAATTTTCGCCGCCGTGATCGGCGGAGGGTTGTCGCTGCTGATCGAGAACGATCCGCGCGACCGCAATCTCGGCGCCGACGGCGATCCTCCGCAGCCGGGCGCGGCATCAGGCAGAACGGAAGGCGCCTCTGTCAGCGAGGCGATCCGCTCACGCCGCTTCGTCAGCCTGTATGCGGCCTGCCTGATCTGCTCGTTCGGCGTATTCGTGCCGTTCGTCCATCTCGTGCCCTATGCCAGGGATCATGGCGTCGCGGCCGCCTCCGCCGTACTGCTGCTCGGAATCATCGGGATCGGCAGCACCGCCGGGCGGTTTTTCCTCGGCGGCCTCGCCGACCGTTTTGGCCGCCAGCGTTCGCTGCTGCTGATGTTCGCCGGCATGGCACTGGCATTGGCGAGTTGGGCGGTCTCGACCGGCCTGTGGTCGCTTGGCGCGTTCGCCTTCGCGTTCGGTATCTTCTACGGCGGCTGGGTCGCGGTGCTGCCAGCGGTGGTGATGGACTATTTCGGCGGCCGCAACGTCAGCGGCCTGATCGGAATCCTCTACACCAGCGTGGCGTTTGGCACCCTGGTCGGTCCGAGCGCGGCGGGCTTCGCGTTCGATCTCAGCCACAGCTATACGGTGCCGATCATGGCCAGCGCCGGCGCAAGCATCCTCGCCGCCATCATCGTGGCCACGATACCCGGTCGCGGGCCGGCCGCCGCCGGCTGATCCGCAACCATTGCAACCTTAAAACACTGCCCGGCTGTTTCCATCATCGCGTGAAGGTTGCGGTCACCATCGCGGCGATTAACCGTCCGTTAACCCAACTTCCTAACGGCAATTCCATATCGCCCCGGTAACCATGTGGGGGCTGGGGGTCGGGAAATTGCTTCTGGCGAAAGCACTTGTCCGCAACAATCATGACGGCCATGGCAAACGCCACGTTCAATATCAAGGCGCTGGTTCGCGGCAATCCGATCCGCTGGCTGATCGTCGGCGGCGCGCTGCTGGTTGCCGGCATCGTGGTCGGAACCGCGATGATGGTCGGCGTATTCCGCGAGCGCGCGCTGCAAAGCGCCGAACGCGAGCTCGACAATACCGTGCTGCTGCTGGCGCGTCATTTCGATCAGCATCTGGACGATTTCGTCACCATCCAGAGAGAGATTGCGACCCAACCGCAGTTCGCGCAAATGGCATCGCCGGCGGCCTTCAGGGCGCTGATGTCGACCCCTGAAATGCACGACAGCCTGCAGGACAAGGGCAGCGGTCATTCCGACGTCGCCGGCATCAATGTGTTCGACGCCGACGGCAGACTGATCAATTCGTCGGAACGCTGGCCGGTGCCGGATGTCAACATCTCCGACCGGGCGTTCTTCCGCGCCTTCAAATCCAACAGCACCGCGATGCCGGTTCTGATCGAACTATTGCACGGCCGCTTCATCGGCGGCTGGACAACCGTGTTCGCGCACCGGGTCCGCGGCCGCAACGGCGAATTCCTCGGCGTCGTCACCCGCGCCATCACGCCGGCGAGTTTTGAGAAATTCTTCGCTTCCGCTGGCGCTCGGGGACAGCGCCGCGATCTCGATGTATCATCGCGACGGAACGCTGCTGGCGCGCTACCCGCATGTCGCGGCGATGATCGGGCAGAATTTCGAATCCAGCCCTGCGCACCGTCAGCTGCTGACGAATTCCGATCATGGCACGATGCGGCTGACCAGCCCGATCGACGGGCTGGACCGGCTGGCCGCGGCGCGCATGCTGAACGATTTCCCGATTTCCATCATCGCCACCACGACGGTATCGGCGGCGCTGGCCGACTGGCGCGAGCAAACCAGGTTCCTGATCGCGGTCGCCGCGCTGTTCGTGCTGCTGATCGCCGGCCTTGTGTTCCTGGTGGTGCGGAAACTGTCGCAGCAGCACCGGCTGGAAAAGCAGCGCCTCGACACCGCCGTCAACAACATTCCGCAAGGCCTCGTCGTCTTCGACAACACCGCCCACGTGATCGGTCTGCAACCGGCGCTATATCGAGATGTTCGGGTTGTCGGCCGACGTGGTCAAGCCCGGCTGCACCATGCAGCGACCTGATCTACCACCGCAAGGAAACCGGATCGTTCGACGGCGACGTGGAAGCATTCTGCGCCGACATCATCCACGACGTCGCGCTCGGCAAGGCGACGCACCAGGTCACGGAAGCCCCTGGCGGCCGCGCCATCCAGATCATCAACCAGCCGCTGCAAGCCGGCGGATGGGTGGCGACGATCGAGGACGTCACCGAACGCCGAGCAGGCCGAGGAGCGCATCACCCATCTGGCGCACTACGATCCGCTGACCGACCTGCCGAACCGCGCGCTGTTCCACGAGCGGCTCGAAGCATGAGCTCGCGCGGATCGCGCCGGGCGAGCAGCTGGCGGTGCTCTATATCGACATCGACGAATTCAAGAGCGTCAACGACACGCTCGGCCACTTGATCGGCGATGAACTGCTGAAATCGGTGGCGCGTGAGCCTGAGCGGCTGCGTCGGCGGCGACGACTTCGTGGCCCGGCTCGGCGGCGACGAATTCGCCATCGTGCAGACCGCCATCAAGGACGACAGCGGAAGTCACGCGACCTCGCCACCCGGATTTTCGAGGCGATCCGCGCGCCCTATGAATGCCTCGGCCATCAGGTCACCACCGACGCCAGCATCGGCGTCGCGCTGGCGCCGCAGCACGGCACTGACCTGCGACCAAATTCTGAAGAACGCGGATCTGGCGATGTACGCCGCCAAATCGGCCGGCCGGCGGACCTATCGCTTCTTCGAGCCGGACATGGACGCGCAGGTCAAGCCGCGCGCAGCGCTTCTGGAAATGGACCTGCGCCAGGCGATCGTCGGACGACGCGCTCGAGGTTTACTACCAGCCTTGCTCAGCCTGCAGGACAACAAGATCACCGGCTGCGAGGCGCTGCTGCGCTGGCGCCATCCGACGCGCGGCATGATTTCGCCGGCCGAATTCATCCCGATCGCGGAAGATACCGGCCTGATCAACCAGCTCGGCGAATGGGTGCTGACCACGGCCTGCGCGGAGGCCACGACCTGGCCGGACGACATCAAGCTCGCGGTCAACGTTTCGCCGGTTCAGTTCAAGAGCGGCACGCTGGCGCTGAAGATCGTCGGCGCGCTGGCGGCGTCCGGCCTTGCGGCGAGCCGGCTGGAACTGGAGATCACCGAGGCGGTGCTGATCCGCGACGACGACGCCGCGCTCGCCATCCTGCATCAGCTGCGCGCGATCGGGCGTGCGGATCGCGCTCGACGATTTCGGCACCGGCTATTCCTCGCTGAGCTACCTGCAGCGTTTTCCGTTCGACAAGATCAAGATCGACCGCTGCTTCGTCAACGACATCGCGCGACCCCGACGGCTCGTCCTGCATCGTGCAGGCGGTGGTGAACATCGCCGCCGCGCGCCACATGACGACCACCGCCGAGGGCGTCGAGACCAAGCAGCAGCAGGAGTTGCTGCGCGCGCTCGGCTGTTCCGAGATGCAGGGTTATCTGTTCAGCCCGGCCAAGCCGGCCGCGGAAATCAAGGCGCTGCTGTTCGCGCACGCCAGGAAATCGTCCGCTGTGGCGTGATGCAAACCAAAACGGGGCGGCTTGCGGCCGCCCCGTTCGAATCATCCGTTAGATGCGGACCGAATTCAGTTCGGAACCGCCGTCTTGGGCGATGACGGCACGTCGGCCTTGATGGTGACGCCGCGCAGCAGGTCGTAAGCCGCCGCCAGGCGCCTTGTCGTTCTTTTCCTCCGGCGGCACGTAGGCCTGCGAGCCCGTCTGCTCGGCGCCCTCGGCGGAGAGATGGCCGCGCATCGAAGCCTCGCCCTTGGTTTCGACGCGTCCCTTCAGCTCATCCGGCACGTCCTGCAGCACCTCGATGTCGGGCGAGACGCCCGAGCGCCTGGATCGAGTGGCCCGACGGCGTGAAATAGCGCGCGGTGGTCAGCGCCAGCGCGCCATTGCCGGTGCCGAGCGGAATGATGGTCTGCACCGATCCCTTGCCGAACGAGCGGGTGCCGATCAGGGTCGCGCGCTTGTGGTCATGCAAGGCGCCCGGCGACGATCTCGGAGGCCGAAGCCGCACCGCCGTTGATCAGCACGACCAGCGGTTTGCCCTTGGTGAGGTCGCCGCCCTTGGCGGTGAAGCGCTGGGTTTCCTCGGGCGTGCGGCCCCGGGTCGAAACCACCTCGCCGCGCGCCAGGAACGTGCTCGACACCGAGACCGCCTGATCGAGCAGTCCGCCCGGATTGTTGCGGAGGTCGACGACGTAGCCCGCGAGCTTGTCCTGCGGGATCTGCTTGTTGATGTCGGCGATCGCCTTGTGCAATCCGTCGGTGGTCTGTTCGTTGAACGAGCTGATCCGGATGTAGCCGATGTCGCCGCCGTCGGTATGGAAGCTGACCGGCTTGACCCGGATGATTTCGCGCTCGATCGACACGTCGATCGGTTTATCGGCGCCCTTGCGTATGATCTTCAGCTTGGTCGAGGTGTTGAACCGGGCCCTTCATCTTGTTGACGGCCTGCTCCAGCGACAGCCCCTGCACCGCATCGTCGTCGATATAGGTGATGAAGTCGCCCGACATGATGCCGGCCTTCTGCCGCCGGCGTGCCGTCCATCGGCGAGACCACCTTGACCAGCCCGTCTTCCATCGTGACCTCGATGCCGAGGCCGCCGAATTCGCCATGCGTGGTTTCCTGCATGTCGCGCCAGGACGCTTCATTCATGTAGCGCGAATGCGGGTCGAGCGAGGTGACCATGCCGTTGATGGCGCCTTCGACCAGTTTTGCGTCGTCGGGCTTTTCGACATAGTCGGTCCTGATCCGCTCGAACACGCTGCCGAGCAGATTGAGTTGCGCGTAGGTGTCGGCACTGGCGGCGGCCCTGGCCGCGGCGATCCAGAACTCGGGCTTCGGACCGGCGACGAGAAGGGTCAGGCAGGTACCTGCTAACGCACCGAGGAGAAAGTGGGAATTCTTGCGCATTGTTCGCGGAACCTTCTCGCTGTCAGTTGTCGCACGCCACAAATCGGGCAAATGTGGACGGGATCGGCGTCATCGTCTCAGATAGGGCCGACCGGAAGCGTCACAATAACTTTCTGGTGTCATTGAGGCAGCTTTGCCACCTCGCCGGCGATTTTCGGCGGATAGGAGAGCGTATACGCGTCGCGCCGTCCCGGCAAAGCCGGAATTCCACTTTCTGTCCAATTTGTAATTGGGCGAGCGCCATCGAATCGCGCGGCCATATCGGCAAATTTGCCCGCGCGGCTAACGGCTTGCATGGCAATGCACAGAACTTCGGCAGCCGCGGCGCGCACCCCAAAACCTCGTGAGAGGCTCAAGGGGCGCGCACGCTTGACCGGCGGTAAAACCTCAGCGGCCGTAAAGGCCGGTCAGGGTCGCCTTGGCCAGGGTATGGAAATGCAGGTCGAAGCCGACCAGTGCCGCGGAAGCGGCATGGTCCTTGGCGTCCGGCAGCTTGTCGACGTCAACCGCGAAAACCGTGATCTGGTAGTGATGCGGCTTGTCGCCGGCCGGCGGACAGGGCCCGCCATAGCCGTCGGCGCCGAAATCGGTCCGGCTCTGGATCGCCCCCTTCGGCATCAGATTTCTTCTTCACGTCGCCGGCGCCCTTGGGCAGCGAGGTGGTGCCGGGTGGAATGTTGAACACCACCCAATGCCACCAGCCGCTGCCGGTCGGCGCGTCCGGATCGTAGATCGAGACCGCCAAGCTCTTGGTGCCGCTGGGCGCCCCGCTCCAGCTCAATTCGGGCGAGACGTTGCCGCCGGTGCAGCCAAAGCCCTTGAACACCTGCTCGTTGGCGATGGTGCCGCCTTCCTTGATGTCGGCGCTGGTCAAGGTCATGCTTTGCGCATGCGCCGCCGTCCCGCCGAGCGCGCTCAAGCCCAGCGCCGCCATCCAAACCGTCGATTTTTTCACGACTATTCCTCCCCTTCACAGGCCCGAAACTCTCGCTCAGGTCCTTCCGTGATAGCAGCCATAGCAATTTTCGGGATGGCGCGGAAGCGCCGGAAGCGATAGGCGAATGGTCAAGCCAGACCACCCCGCTAACAATCAAATTATCAATCAGGCATTCCCGGGAGGAAACCATGAACGAAGCAACCCGCATCAAGCCGGCGCCGCCAGTCGGTGAACTCGGCGCCAGCCCCGAGGAATTCCAGAACCTGCACGAATTCGTCCGCAAGGCGCGCAGCAACCTCAACCAGAATGCCTGGGACTATATCGCCGGCGCCGCCGAGACCGAGACCACCATGCGCCGCAACCGCATGGCGCTGGACGAGATCGCGTTCCGGCCGCGGGTGCTGCGCAACGTCGCCAAGGTCGATGCCTCGGTCGAACAGTTTGGCCGCAAGATGCGGCTGCCGGTGTTCATGGCCCCGGTCGGCGCGCTCGAGATCTTCGATCCCGAAGGTTCTGCCGCCAGCGTCGCCCGCGCCGCCGGCACGCTTCGGCGCCGGCCATATGCTGAGTTCGGTGTCCGAGCCCGGCCTCGAGAAGGTCGCCGAGGCCGCGCCCGATGCGCTGCGGATGTACCAGCTCTATGTTCGCGGCGACGACGCCTTTGTCGAGGACTGCGTCAGCCGCGCCATCAAGCACGGTTACAAGGCGTTCTGCCTCACGGTGGACACCGCGCATTACAGCCGGCGCGAGCGCGATATCGCCAAACGCTACGTGCGCGAAAGCCGGTTGCGCGCCACCGGCGGCGATTTCCAGAAGGGGCTGGAATGGCGCACGGTGAAACTGATCAAGGACAAGTACAAGATTCCGCTCGTGGTGAAGGGCATCGCCACCGCCGAAGACGCAAAACTCTGCGTCGATCACGGCGTCGACTGGATCTATGTCTCGAACCATGGCGGCCGCCAGCTTGATCACGGCCGCGGCTCGATGCAGGTGCTGCCCGAGGTGGTCGACGCCGTGAAGGGCCGCGCCAAGATCATGGTCGACGGCTCGATGTGCCGCGGCACCGACATCGTCAAGGCGATGATCATGGGCGCCGACCTGGTCGGCATCGGCCGTCTGCAGTGCTGGGCGCTGGCCGCCAAGCAGGAAACCGGCGTGCTGCGGATGCTGGAGCTGCTGGAGGACGAGGTGATCCGCTGCCTTGGTTTGCTCGGGGTCAAGAATTTCGCCGAGCTCGACAAATCCTATGTGCACCCGGCGAGCCCGACCCACCTGCCGACGGTCTTCAGCGCCTTCCCGTTGCTGCACATCGAGCCGTATCACTACTGACGCAGGAAACGATGGCGTCACCACCGTTAGCTCCCGGCGCCGCCGACGCGTTGCTGTTCGATCTCGGCCGCGTCGTCATCGACATCGATTTCGGCAAGGTGCTGGCGTGCTGGGCGGGCCATGCCGGCTGTAGCCCCGCCGATCTGTCGAAACCGTTTTCGCAGAGCGAGACGTTTCGGCGTCACGAGACCGGGCAAGCCAGCGATGCCGAGTTCTTCGAGGGGCTGCGCTCGACGCTCGGCATCGGAATTTCAGACGAGCAGTTGCTGGAAGGCTGGAACGGATCTTCGCCGGCGAAATGCCTGGGATCAACGCGTTGCTGGCGCGCGCCGCAAAACGGCTGCCGCTCTATGCCTTCTCCAACACCAACCGGCCCCATGTCGCGCATTTCTCAAAACCCTATGCCGACGTGCTCGGCCATTTCCGCGAAATCTTCCTGTCCTGCGCGATCGGGCTTCGGAAACCTGACGCGGCGCCTATGATCATGTGGTAAAGGCGATCGGGGTAAAGGCTGAGCGCATCGTGTTCTTCGACGATCTCGCCGAGAATATCGCGGGCGCGCGCAGGCAGGGCTTGATCGGCGTCCATGTCACCTCGCCCGATGACGTGGCCGAGGCACTGTCGGCGCTCGGAATTTAAGGGAGTTTTTGTCTTGGCATTGATGCCGGTCGCTGACGCGCTAGCTGCCATCCTCGCCGGCGCCGAGCCGCTGCCCGAAGAAATGGTCGCGCTCGATGCCGGCCACCACCGCGTGCTGGCGCGCGACCTGGCGGCGCTGCGCACCCAGCCGCCGCAGGCGATGTCGGCGATGGACGGCTATGCGGTGCGGTCAGCCGACGCCGCGCAGGCCGGCGCTACAACTCAAGGTGATCGGCGAGGTCGCGGCCGGACGGCCGTTCGACCGGGCGGTCGGCCGCGGCGAGGCGGTGCGGATCTTCACCGGCGGCGTGATCCCCGACGGCGCCGACGCCGTCGTGATCCAGGAAGACACCGTGGTCGATGGCCGCGCCATCACCATTACCGAAGCCGACCAGCTCGGGCCGGCATATCCGCCCCGCCGGCGTCGACTTTCGACAAGGGCGACGTGCTGCTGACGCGGCGGAAGCCGCCTCACCGACCGCGATCTGTCGCTGGCCGCCAGCATGAACTATCCGGAACTCGCGGTCCGCCGCCGGCCGAAGGTCGCGGTGCTCGCCACCGGCGACGAGCTGGTGATGCCGGGTTCTCAACCCCGGGCCCCGGCCAGATCGTCTATTCCAACGGCTATGCGCTGCGGGCGCTGGCCCGCGCGGAAGGCGCCGAGACCATCGATCTCGGCATCGCCGCCGATACCATCGAGGCCACCACATCAGGCATCCGCCGCGCGCGCGACAGCGGCGCCGACATCCTGATCACCACCGGCGGCGCCTCGGTCGGCGACCACGATCTCGTCAAGCAGTCGCTGGAGGCCGAAGGCGTCGCGATGGCGTTCTGGCGGATCGCGATGCGGCCGGGCAAGCCGATGATGCATGGACGGCTCGGCGCCATGCGGGTGATCGGCCTGCCCGGCAATCCGGTGTCGTCCTATGTCTGCGGCTTTCTGTTTCTGGTGCCGTTGATTCGCGCTTTGTCCGGCCGCTCACGAGGTTCATCACGTGCGTGAGACGGCGCTGCTCGGGCGCGATGTCGGCGCCAACGACCAGCGCGAGGACTATCTGCGCGCCCGCCTCGAAGCGCGTGAAGACGGCGAGCTGATCGCCACGCCGGTCGATCATCAGGACAGCTCGCTGTTGGGGAATCTCGCTGCGGCACGGGCACTTCTGATCCGTCCGCCGTTTGCGCCAAGCAGCCCTGGCCGGCTCGGCCTGCGAGATCCTGCGGCTGCCGCGCTGAGCGCCCGAAACG
This sequence comes from uncultured Alphaproteobacteria bacterium, assembly GCA_963699465.1. Lineage (GTDB taxonomy): Bacteria > Pseudomonadota > Alphaproteobacteria > Rhizobiales > Xanthobacteraceae > Bradyrhizobium. The sequence goes on along the minus strand of CAVOTZ010000012.1, from coordinate 41,895 downwards.
GCTCGCACAACGAAAGCTGTTTTCCGTTGACCAGAAATTAAGTGGTTGCGGAACACATATGGAACATATAGTGTTCGTTCATGATTTGTTTCGAGTGTTGAAGCCCGCGGATGCCCTGAAAATGGATATCCGCAATCTGGGAGCCTCCCGGCTCCGCATGTCTGTCTTGGAGATCGATGTCTTGGACATTGATGTCTTCGAACAGATGTCTCGGGATTGAACGACACCAAATTGGGGATTGGTCGAGATGCTCACGCGCAAACAATATGAACTCCTGCGATTCATCAATGAGCGGCTGAAAGAGGCCGGCGTTCCGCCCTCCTTCGACGAGATGAAGGATGCGCTCGATCTGCGCTCGAAATCCGGCATCCACCGCCTGATCACCGCGCTGGAAGAGCGCGGCTTCATCCGCCGCCTGCCCAACCGCGCCCGCGCCATCGAGGTGATCAAGCTGCCCGAGCTTTCCGGCAGCGGCAACGGCAACAGCCGCCGCGGCTTCACCCCGAGCGTCATCGAAGGCACGCTCGGCAAGGTCCGCAGCGCCGGCAATTCAAATTCGGAGGACGACGGCAACCGTCCGGTCGTCGGTGCCGGTGATGGGCCGCATCGCCGCCGGCACGCCGATCGAGGCGTTGCAGACCCGCAGCCACACCATCAGCGTGCCGCCCGACATGCTCGGCTCCGGCGAACATTACGCGCTCGAAGTGCGCGGCGATTCCATGGTCGATGCCGGCATCCTCGACGGCGACATGGCGCTGATCCAGCGCAACGAAACCGCCGAGACCGGCGACATCGTGGTGGCGCTGATCGACGAGGAGGAAGCAACGCTAAAACGCTTCCGCCGCCGCGGCGCCTCGATCGCGCTGGAGCCCGCCAACACCTCCTACGAAGTCCGCATCCTGCCGCCGAACCGGGTCAAGATTCAGGGCAAGCTGATCGGGCTTTACCGGAAGTACTGATTTCATCTCATCCGATCGGTTGACGACGTCGCGAACAAAGCCCCGGTATTTTGCCGGGGCTTTTTGCGTTCCGGGTTTTGCGAGATTCGTTCTTGCTTAACCACGCCGGACACCGCCTTCGAAATGTGAAGGAGATCACAGGCCCCGGCAACGGTTCAGCATAGCTTGCAATGATGTTGGCGACGGAGTTGCGACAGGAGAACCGCCATGCTGGCCGAAAAATTTTTTCTGGTACTCGAGACCCTGCGCAGCAACGCCGAGGAAGATGGCGCCCTGCGCATCGTCAGGACGTCTTCTCCGCATATCGCGATCGACCTCTCGGCAACCAGGTCCGACCACGATCGCCGGGACGAATCTCACTGCCGCTCCCTGCAGGCGACCAGCTAGCTACCGACGTTTCCCGCGCCACCGGGAGCCTCATCCGGCACCCGCATCAGCGTGATGTCCATCCGCAAGCCCGGTGACTGCTTCGCGAAGCCCGTACACATGACGGAATCGCCATCGCTGGCATATTCGGTGACCGTCAGATCGACATCGTCGACGCCCAGCAGGCTCGGCGGCCCAGGCGACGTTCGCCACGCCGATAATTTGGCGTGCAGCCGCCCGGCATTCAGGTTCCAGGTCCCGGTATAGGCGAAACTGGAGTCGATGCCCTCGAATGTGCCATCGGCAAAAAATTCGGCCATGCCCGAGCCCTCGCCGACCAGCGTCTTAAACCAGACCGAGTATTTGCCGGGGGTAATCACCGGACACCTTATCAATCGCGCGGGCTGATCGCTCCTGCATAGCGTCTGCGTTGCCGATGGCAAGGGAATGTCTCGGATAAAATGATCGAACGTGGACGATGGCCGCTATCGGGAAATTTTTCCGCCAGACGGGAATGGAAGACGCGGCGCCACGAGGCTTACATCCCTCAATCCTCCGCCTGCTGGTCGGCTCTCCGATGGCGTCGCATCCACCGGCGCAACCGGACGGCGCAGCGAGTTCCGGATCGTCTTCGCCGGCAACCGCCGGCGACCAAGGCCGATCGACCCCTTTCGGCTTGACGGCCGCGATCGCAAACCCGTCGCGGGTTCGCCGCAAGGCCAACGCGCCCTGACGGCGCAGGCGATCCAGGTCGATCACCGCGGCCGCGCATGCCGGCGGCGGCTGCCTTGCCGTCACGACCAGCGCCGCCCGCGCGCAATCATCCGGCAGCGCGTCCGGCCGCAGCGCCAGCGCCACGAACGCGCCGTCGGGCATCTGCGCCACGCAGCCGGCTTCGTCGCAGGAGACGCCTTCCGCGAGCGAGGCATCCGCCGGCCGGCCGCGGATCGGCGTCGGCGGCCAGCCATTCCTTGAGCAGGAAGGCATCCTTGGCGGTGCGCATCAGATGCAGCCGCCCGTCCCTGCCGCGAACGCCGACATTGTGGCCATCGCCGGAAATCAGGATATCCGGCTGCGGCACCGCCAGCGCCCACACCGTCGCCAGCACCAAGCATGGCGGCGCCGCACCAGCGCAGCGGCGTCCGCAGCATGCCGAGCAGGACGATGCCGGCGCTGGCCGCGATCAGCGGCCCGATCCCGAACGCCGCCATGCGGCCGATCGCGCCGGGAAGTGCGGCGACCCATTCGCGTCACCACGATCATCCAGTCGATGCCGATGCCCATCAGCCACCAGAACACGCCGTCGAGGCCGAACGGCATCGCGACCAGGCCAAGCATGCCCGCCGGCATCACCACCGCCGACACCACCGGCATCGCCGCCAGATTGGCCAGCACGCCATAGGGCGTCACCCGATGAAAATGAAAGGCGGCATAGGGCGTGGTCGCGAGCCCCGCGACCAGCGAGGCCAGCGTCAGCGTCATCAGCTCCCGGCCGCCCCACAGCGCCACCTTGGCGGTGGCCGAGTTGTCGGGCGAGGCAAACAGCCGCGGCATGCCGATCTGCACCAGCGCCACCAGGCCGAGCGTCGCCGCGAACGACATCTGGAAGCTCGGATGCACCAGCGCCTCCGGCGCCAGCACCAGCACGATCATCGCCGCGACCGCCAGCGTGCGGAAGGTCACGGCGCGGCGGTCGACCATGACCGCGATCAGCACCACCGCCGTCATGAAGAACGAGCGCTGGGTCGCGACTTCGGCAGCCCGACAGCAGCAGATAGAAGGCGGCGGCGGCAAGCGCCGCGGCGGCCGCCCATTTCTTGATCGGAAACCCGACGGTCAGCGCCGGGATCAGCGCCAGCAGCGCGCGCACCGTAAAGAACACCACGCCGGCGACGACCGCCATGTGATAGCCGGAGATCGACAGCACATGGCCGAGCCCGGAAATGAACATCGCGTCGTTGACCGGCGTGGTGATGGCGTCGCGGCGGCCGGTCAACAGCGCGGTGGCGATGGCGCGCTTGTCGCCGTCCAGCATGGTGCGGATGCGCCCGTCGATCGCGTCACGCAGCCCCTGCATGAACGCCGCATAGCGCAACGACAGGCCGCCCGCGACCGGCGGCTCCACGGTCTTGATCGCGCCGGTAACAAAGCCGGAGGCGCCGATGCCCTGGAAAAACATGTCGCGCGCCGAAATCGTAGCTGCCCGGCCGCAACGGAGCCAGCGGCGGCTGCAGCCGCGCCTTCAATTCGACAAAGCTGCCGACGTCGGGCGCGGTGCCCTTGCGCACCGACAGCCGGACGCGTTCCAGGGTGAGCGACGAGCGCGGCGCTTCCATCCTGGTCACCCGCAGGACAAAGCGGTCGGTGCGCTCGCGGATGTCGCGGGTCTCGACGAAGCCGGCCAGCGACACCGCCATAGAGCGGCCGCGCCAACACGCCGTGGCCCACGATCAGCGGTCCGCCAGGTCGCCGCGGCAAAGCCCGCCGCCATGGCCGCGATCATCACCATGATCGGAAAGATCTTGTGCCGCCGCAGCGCGAACGCTGCCGTGCCGAGGATGGTCGCCGCCGTCGCGGTGACCCATCGCGACCGGCTCGTGGTCGGCGGCGAAATAAAGCGCGATGCCGACGCCGAACGCCACCGGCACCCAGGGCATCAGCCGGCCGGCACCGGCCTCGGCGGCGATCCATTCGCGCAGTTTCGCGGCAAGCGCGGGCCACAGGCCGAGGCTGGATGGCGCAAGCCCGCCGGCCTGTGCCGCACCCGGCTGCGGCCACGTGCCGGCATAGCCGCCGCGGCCCTGCGCCCTGCCCCGTTCCGCCATCCCGTGACGCCCACCCTACGCAACCAGCGATCCCGTCCGGGCGATGATGCTATCGTAAGGTTTTGTCGGGCGGAAAGTGGAACGAATGCAGAATCACCCCAAGCGGGGGTCGAGCGCCCGGTTTAAATCAGGCGCGGGGCTCAAGCCCGAGACGGCCTCGCCGAGACGGCGGCTCAGATCGGATGGGTAGCGCTTTAGCCTTCGGGGCTTGTGGCCGCGGCCGAGCTTTGCGCCGGCGCCACCGTCAGCGGAGCTCCGCCAACCGAGATCGGCCCCGCGGGCTTGAACTGCCGAGCCGTCTTTTTGCGCAATATTCCGGAGAGCCGGTTGCGGCCGTGGCCTTTTGGAATGGAGGAAGTGATCTCCGGCGCGATCGCGGTTTGCAGCAAGTCGACCTTGGCAATCAGCGTGGAAATCTGGGCCGACATCTTCTTCACGTCGGCATGCTCGTCCGTGATCTGGGCGGATACTTTCTTCACGTCGACGCGTTCATCCGTGATGGTCTGTCGCAGCGACGCGAGCGTCGTCGAATCCTGCTGGATCAGAGCTGTGGCGTGCTGCAACGACGAGCCATTTTCCTGCAGCGAGGCGAGATGTTGCTGCTGGGCCGACTGAATATCCTTCAATGCGGCGACCACCGGGTCCGGCGTTGGTTCGGAAGCTTGCTGGTGCGGAAGCAGATCCGCCCAAGCCGTGACATCCGGAACCAGTTCGGCCACACGGCTGACATCGGGCAGGGTAAAATCGGCAGGCGACAGCGTATAGACGGCCGCGGTGGCGTTCAGGCCAAGCGCGAATATCGACCATGCCAGGATGGTTTTCCGCGCGGCTCGGGTGCCCGGTTCTGCGGACTTCGGCGCGGTGGCTTCGGGCTGCTCGGCTTGGCTCTGCGTTTCCGGTGTATTGGTCACGTGGTACGACCCCAAATGAGCGAAAAAGGATCCGTCGCTGGATCGTCCTTGCGACGGCTCCCTTACGCGGTACCCCACTAAAACTGGTCCGGATTATGGGTTGACGAGATTAATTCCGCGTTATCGTCCGACAGCGGAATGGATACGAAATCACGCCGCGGAGCGGTAGATTTACGGAGTCCGCGTGAAAATCCGCCTGGCCTGAAGCACCAGGTCCTCGCGCGTCACGTTTGCGGCGATCAGCGCGGCAGCGACCACGACGCCGATGGCCGCTGCGGCGCTGCGGACCACGAAGAAAGTGTGGATCTGGGTGTGGTTGCTCAGGGTCTCGAACCATACGACCGGGATCAGGGCCGGCCACGCATGCCAGAAGAATAGATTTCGATCGAACGGCCTGCCCCTGAGGGTTTTGACGACGGCAAACGTGAAGAATGCCGACAGCGGCAGGCCCCAGTTCACGATCGCGGCCGCGAACGTCTTCAGCGTCGCGACCAGCGGAATATGGATGACCTTGGCGTAGTCGCCATTGAGGCGAAACACCATGGTCGTCAGCACGTCGGACCTGACGTCGAAGGCGGGATCGACGACATAGGCAAAGACCCATTTGAACAACCAGGTGACCGCGTAGGCGCCGAACCAGGCCCCGACGCACAACAGCGCAACCGCGAGCTTTTGCCGCTGGGTGATCGGCGCCGGCATCGCCATCGCGAAAAACGCCAGCAGCATCGGCATCCACGGCGGATTGACCAGAAAGTCGACGAAATTGAAGATCGAGCCGAACGAGGCCGACAGCAGCACCAGCCTCACCAGCCCCGCCTCCCGGCGCACGGCGGCGGCAAACAGCGCCGCGCCGCCGATGATGACCGCGGTGCTCACGGTGTGCGGGGTGACGTGCCATATCCTGACGTAGTCGCAGCAGAACAGCACGGGAGCGAACAGCCCGATCGCCGGCCCCGGTCCCAACAGCTTCGATGCCTGAGCGCAGAACAGCACGGAGACGATCACGAGCACGACGAGGTTGATCAGTTTCAGCGCGAGGATCGATACCAGGGACGCCAGCGGCGCGCCGAACAGACGATAGCCGTTCCAGTAGCGCTCGGTCCGGCTCCAGACCGCGCCGGCCGGATTCGCCGCGGCGGCTTTCAGATCGTCGCAGGCGTGATTGTCCGTCGTCGAGGTGGGCCGCGGCGCGGTGATACCCTCGACGGCGGCGGAGACGCCGGGTTGCAGGCCGACGCCGAGCGAGGTGCAATCCGTATAGCGGTCGCCACTGTCGATGAACTGATGGCGCGCGTGAGAACCATTCTCCAGCACGCCGGCCTCGAAGGCCTCGCGGATATGCTGCCAGGTCCGCTCGTGCGAGACGATGCGGTCGAGGTTCGTCATCGCCAGGAAATAGGCCGGCTGCAGGCAGAGCACCAAACCGAATGCCAGCAGCGCGGCCACCCCGATCCGTTTGAAGCTAAGCATCTTGAAGCTAAGCATTTCCCCGCGCGCCCCCTTGGGCCGTGCCTTAGCAAATCCCGCAACCAGCCGCCAATCCCGTCCACCCCTCTCGCCATAATCCGCCCATTGTTGTCGCGCTATCAGTCCGCCTGTTGTTCCCCGACTCGACTCCGACAATTCCAACGAAGGAACTTGCTCCCTTGACCGGTGCTGAATTGAAAAAGCTCCGCAACGCCCTCGGCGAAGCCATCGGCAAGCCGCTCAGCGCGGCCGATATGGCCCGGCTTTGCAGCCTTCCGCCTGGCAGCGGCAGCGATACCTTCCGGCGCTGGGAAGTCTCCGGCCCGACCGGGCCCGCGGGGGAACTGCTTCGTATCCTGGCGATGGCCAGCGAGAGCTACCCGATCCTCGAGAATTTCAACGTGTTCGACCGCTTCAACATCCCCGAGCACGAACGCCCGGCGCGCCGCCAGGAGTTCCGCGAGAAGATGCGCGACGAAGTTCGCCGCCGCCTCGGTTAACCGGTAACGTTATCCACCGGGTTGGCTGCGGCGCAGCGCAAGTTGCAGTCGCAAACTCTTGCGCGCGCCAGCACGGTGCGCGACAGTATCGCCCGGGTGGGGTTGAGTGGTGGGACGCGAAGCGATGGCTGAGACTGACGCGGGGTTTAATTACGACCGTTATCGCAAATTGCTGGCGGAAGCGGACGACGAGCCGAAGCGGCTCGCCTTCATCAACATATTGATCGACGAAAAGGCCAAGGATCAGCTGGCGCGACAATCGCTGCGCAGCACGCTGGCCGGCATGGGATTGACCAGGCCACGCGAAAGCTAGGCAAGCTGTTATTTTCGACGCGTTTTCTTCACGCGATCCGGCATGGATCAGGTCCGGGGGCACTTCGCTCGAAAACGCTATGCCTCAGCTCTTGCCGCCGACTTCCTTGGCAAAGGTGTCGCGCAGGCCGATGGTCCGGTTGAACACCGGACGATCCGGCGTCGAATCCGCGATCGCGCACGAAATAGCCCTGCCGCTCGAACTGCACCGCGCTCGGTCGAATTGGCTTCGGCGATCGCCGGCTCGACCCGCGCGTCCGGCAAAATTTCGAGCGATTGCGGGTTGAGATCCGCGGCGAAATTGGCGGCGTCCGGCGTCGGGCTTGGCGAACAACTGATTGTAGATGCGGATTTCGGCCGGCATCGAATGCGCCGCCGACAGCCAGTGCATGGTCGCCTTGACCTTGCGGCCGTCGGGCGCGTTGCCGCCCTTGGTGGCGGGATCGTAGGTGCAGCGCAGCTCGACGATCTCGCCGGCGGCGTTCTTCACCACCTCGCGGCATGTGACGAAATAGGCGTAGCGCAGCCGCACCTCGTTGCCCGGCGACAGCCGGAAGAATTTCTTCGGCGGATTTTCCATGAAATCGTCGCTGCTCGATATAGAGCTCGCGGCTGAACGCGATGCGGCGGGTGCCGGCGGCGGGATCGTCCGGATGGTTGATCGCCTCGAGCTCCTCGCTCTGCCCTTCCGGATAATTCTCGATCACGACCTTCAGCGGCCGCAGCACCGCCATCCGCCGCAGCGCGGTCTTGTTGAGGCATTCGCGGATGCGAGAACTCCAGCATGCCGACATCGACGACGCTGTTGGCCTTGGCGACGCCGATGCGCTTGACGAATTCGCGCATCGCCGCCGGCGGCACGCCGCGCCGCTTCAATCCGGCGATGGTCGGCATCCGCGGATCGTCCCAGCCGCGCGACATGGCCGCCACGCACCAGCTCGGTCAGCACCCGCTTCGACAGCAGCGTGTAGGTGAGGTTGAGCCGGGCGAACTCGTACTGGTGCGGTTTCGACGGCACCGGCAGCTTGTCGAGCAGCCATTCGTAGAGCGGCCGGTGATCCTCGAACTCCAGCGTGCAGATCGAATGGGTAATGCCCTCGATCGCATCGGACTGGCCGTGGGCGTAGTCATAGCTCGGATAGATCGACCATTTGGTGCCGGTGCGCGGATGGTGGGCGTGCAGGATGCGATAGAGCACGGGATCGCGCAGGTTGATGTTGCCGGACGCCATGTCGATCTTGGCGCGCAGCACCCGCGCGCCGTTCGGAAACTCGCCGGCCTTCATGCGCCGGAACAGATCGAGGTTTTCCTCCACCGTGCGGTCGCGAAACGGGCTGTTCTGGCCGGGCTCGGTCAGGGTGCCGCGATTGTGCCGGATTTCCTCCTGGGACTGATCGTCGACATAGGCGTGGCCGGCGCGAATCAGGGTTTCCGCCCATTCGTACAGCCGGTCGAAATAATCCGACGCGTAGAACAGGTCGGTGCCCCAGTCGTAACCGAGCCAGCGCACATCGGCCTGGATGGAATCGATATATTCCTGCTCTTCCCGGGTCGGATTGGTATCGTCGAACCGCAGGTGGCAGCGACCGGAAAACTCCTGCGCGATGCCGAAATTCAGCGCGATCGACTTGGCATGGCCGATATGCAGATAGCCGTTCGGTTCCGGCGGAAACCGCGTCACGATCCGGCTGTGCTTCTTGGAGTCGAGATCGGCCTGGACGATGTCGCGAATGAAATCGCGGCCCGCCTCTGCCGCTACCGGTTCTGCTGTCATTCCTGGTTCCTGTTCGGGATTCAGCCGGCACCTTCTGCCAAATTCGTCCCTGAGCCAAGCCGCCGGAAAGGCTGTTCCAAAGCTTCGGTTACATGGCTTCGGCTACAAGGCTTTAGTTATGTCCGTTCCTGCTATACACCACCGCGCCGCCTTGCGCATGCCCTCTTTATCCGCGACCTCGCCGATACATGACCGATTCCGATCGTCACCCGCTTTGCCCCCTCGCCGACCGGCTTTCTCCATATCGGAGGCGCCCGCACGGCGCTGTTCAACTGGCTTTACGCGCGCAAGCGCGGCGGCAAGATGCTGCTGCGGATCGAGGACACCGACCGGCAGCGCTCGACCGAGGCAGCGATCGCCGCGATCCTGGACGGGCTGAAATGGCTCGGGCTCGATTGGGACGGCGAGGTCATCTACCAGTTCAACCGCGCCGCGCGCCACCGCGAGGTCGCGGAAGCCTTGCTGGCCAGCGGCAAGGCCTATCGCTGCTACGCGACCGCCGGAGGAACTCACCGCGATGCGCGAAAAGGCCCGCGCCGAGGGCCGTACGCGACTCTATGACGGCCTGTGGCGCGACCGCGATCCGTCGGAAGCGCCCGCCGGCATCAAGCCGACGATCCGGCTCAAGGCGCCGCAGACCGGCGAGACCGTGATCGAGGATCAGGTCCAGGGCCGCGTGGTCTGGCAGAACGAAAATCTCGACGACCTGGTGCTGCTGCGCGGCGACGGCAATCCGACCTACATGCTCGCGGTCGTGGTCGACGATCACGACATGGCCGTCACCCACATCATCCGCGGCGACGACCATCTGATCAACGCCGCGCGCCAGAAGCAGATCTACGACGCGCTGGGCTGGGACATTCCGAACATGTCCCACATTCCGCTGATCCATGGGCCGGACGGCTCGAAGCTCTCGAAACGCCACGGCGCGCTCGGGGTCGATGCCTACCGCGCCATGGGATATCTGCCGGCGGCGCTGCGCAATTATCTGGTCCGGCTGGGCTGGAGCCATGGCGACCAGGAGATCTTCTCGACCGAGGAGATGATCGCCGCGTTCGACCTGTCCGGCGATCGGACGCTCGGCCGCGCGGTTCGATTTCGCCAAGCTGGAAAACCTCAACGGCCATTATATCCGCCACGCCGACGATCAATCTCTCGTGACCATGTTCGAGGACGTGCTGAACTATGTCCCCGACCGTGCCGACCTCAAGGCCAAGCTCAACGACACCACGCGCGCGCAATTGCTGCAGGCGATGCCGAGCCTGAAGGAGCGCGCCAAGACGCTGATCGAGCTGATCGACAGCTCCTATTTCATCTTTGCCGACCGGCCGCTCGAGATCGAGCCGAAGGCGGCGGCGCTGCTGACGCCGGAAAACCGCGCAACTGATCGGCCGGCTTCGCGCCGCGCTGGAGGCGGTCACGCCCTGGACCGCGGAAACCACCGAAGCGGCGATGCGCAGCCTTCGCCGAAGCCGAACAACCTCAAGCTGGGCGCGGTGGCCCAGCCGCTGCGCGTGGCGCTGACCGGACGCACCACGTCGCCGGGGATCTTCGACGTCCTGGCGGTGCTGGGCCGGCAGGAATGCCTGGCCCGGCTCGGCGATCAGGCCCTGCCTCGTAACAGCTGGGATCGGCACGTGGCGCTGCATGCCGGCGCCATCTTGCAGCGCACACAGCAATACGATACCCATTTGCACCAGCGCCTTCTAGAAAATCCGGCTTCCCGCGCCATCTATCCAGCATGGCGCAACGCGGCCGCCGGTTTTCGCAACGATCTCATCGGGGACTTCACGATGGACGCAACATCCAACACCAAAACCGCAACGCTGACGGTCGGCAACAAGACCTACGATTTCCCGATTTTGAGCGGCACCGTCGGGCCTGATGTCGATCGACATCGCCAAGCTCTACGCCCAGTCCGGGATGTTCACCTACGACCCCGGCTTCACCTCCACCGGCAGCTGCCAGTCCAAGATCACCTATATCGACGGCGACGCCGGCATCCTGGAATACCGCGGCTATCCGATCGAGCAACTCGCCGAACAGGGCGACTTCCTCGAAACCTGCTACCTCCTGCTGTACGGCGAGCTGCCGACCAAGGCGCAGAAAAAGGATTTCGACCAGCGCGTGATCCATCACACCATGGTTCACGAGCAGATGGCGCGGTTCTTCCAGGGCTTCCGCCGCGACGCCCATCCGATGGCGGTGATGGTGGCCTCGGTCGGCGCGCTGGCCGCGTTCTATCACGACTCCACCGACATCAACGATCCGACAGCAGCGCATGATCGCCTCGATGCGGATGATCGCCAAGATTCCGACGCTGGCGGCGATGGCGTTCAAATACACCATCGGCCAGCCCTTCATTTATCCGAAGAACTCGCTGAGCTTTGCCGAGAATTTCCTCAACATGTGCTTCGCGGTGCCGTGCGAGGACTACAAGATCAATCCGGTGCTGGCGGACGCGCTCGACAAGATCTTCATCCTGCACGCCGACCACGAGCAGAACGCCTCGACCTCGACGGTGCGGATCGCCGGCTCCTCCGGCGCCAACCCGTTCGCCTGTATCGCCGCCGGCATCGCCTGCCTGTGGGGACCGGCCCATGGCGGCGCCAACGAGGCGGCGCTGGCGATGCTCGCCGAGATCGGCACGGTCGACAAGATTCCCGACTTCATCAAGAAGGTGAAGGACAAGAACAGCGAAGTTCGCCTGATGGGCTTTGGCCATCGCGTCTACAAGAACTACGATCCGCGCGCCAAGATCATGCAGAAGATGTGTCACGCGGTGCTGGCGGAAACCGGCCATGGCGACGATCCGATGCTGAAGGTCGCGCTGGAGCTGGAGAAGATCGCGCTGCACGACGAGTATTTCATCGACCGCAAGCTCTATCCGAACGTCGATTTCTATTCGGGCATCACGCTGAAGGCGATGGGCTTCCCGACCTCGATGTTCACCGTGCTGTTCGCGGTCGCCCGCACCGTCGGCTGGATCAGCCAGTGGAGCGAGATGATCGAGGATCCGCAGCAGAAGATCGGCCGGCCGCGCCAGCTCTATACCGGCGTCACGCGCCGCGACTACGTCGACATCGCCAAGCGCAAGTAACTGCCGCGGCTCACGCAATCGCCTTGAGGAGCCGGATGCGCCGCCGCGGGTCTGGCCTTTTGCTGTTCAGGATCCCGCCGCGCCTTGCGCATCGTCGCCAGCACGATGTCGGCGGCGCGCACGCTGGGCGGCTGGTCGCCGGTCGACATGATCGCGTCGAGCCTGGCAAAAGCTTCGCGCTGCCGGCGCCGCAGCGGCGAATCCGCCGATGATGTCGCGCAAGCGCCGGCGCCAGTTTTTCCGGCGTGCAGTCCTGCTGGACGAATTCCGGCACGACGTTCTCGCCGATCACGAGATTGGCCAGGATGACCGAACTGGTGCTGGATCGCGCGCCGCAGCACCCAGGCCTCGACGCTGCCGACCCGTAGGCCGCGACCATCGGCACCCCCGCCAGCGCCAGTTCGAGCGTCACGGTGCCCGACTTGACCAGCGCGGCATGCGCGATCCGGAACGCCGCCCGCTTGTCCGGCTCGCCGACCACGATTCGCGGCTGGACCGGCCAGCTCCTCACGGCCTCGCGGACCGCCTCCTGCAGATGCGGCATGGTCGGCAGGATCGGCTCGAACGGCCAAGCCTTGCGCCTGCAGCCGGCCCAGCGTTTCGCCGAAGACCGCCATGTGATGCCTGATCTCGCTGCGGCGGCTTCCCGGCAGCACCAGCAGAACCGGCGGCGCCGCGTCGCGGCGCGCCTGCTCGGCCGGATCCGGCCGCAGCGTCGCGATCTGCTCGACCAGGGGATGGCCGACATAGCTGCAGGGCGGCCCGCGCAGCCTGCGATAGGCCTCCGGCTCGAACGGCAGCAGCGCCAGCACATGATCGACATAGCGGCGCATCGCGCGCGCCCGGCCGGGCCGCCACGCCCAGACCGAGGGCGAGACGTAATCGACGATCGGGATCGAGGGGTCGCGGGCTCGGACACGGCGCGCCACCCGATGGGTGAAATCGGGGCTGTCGATGATCACCAGCGCGTCGGGCGAGGCTTGCAGCACCGCGTCCGCGGTCTGGCGGATCAGCCGCAGGATCTTCGGCAACTGCCTGACGACGCCGGCCAGCCCGATGATCGACAGTTCCTCGATCGGAAACAGCGAGGCCAGTCCCTCCCGCGCCATCGCGCGGCCGCCGACGCCTTCGAAGCGGACGGCGCCGCCGAGCCGCTGGCGCAGCACCTTCATCAGGTTGGCGCCCAGCCGGTCGCCGGATTCCTCGGTCGCGATCAGGACTATCCTGCGCGCCACGTCGGCGGGTGCGCGCGCCTGCATCACGCCGGCAAACCCGTGACGAAGACGCCGGCGGCGTCCGCCGCCATCGATCATCGCCTGCGGCTCGGCCACGATGGCGTTGCCGGCCGACGATCGCGACCCCGGCCAGCCCCGCGGCCGCGCGCCCTCGACGGTCCGCGGCCCCGACGGTCGGCAGGTCGAAACGCAGGTCCTGGCCGCGTCTTGGGCGCCTTCACCAGGACGCCGCTGGCGCGACCTGGCCCGGATCCGGCCCTCGCCGCGCAGCCGCGCCACCCGCGCCAGCAGGCCGTCGGTGCCCTCGATATCCTCCACGGCGACCACGTGGCCGTCGATCACGATGACGGCCTGGCCGATATCGAAGGGGCTGAGCGCCAGCAGCACCTCGCGGCCCCTGCGCGATATCGGCGTCGGCGTTGGCGTCGGGCGCGGCCCGGGTCAGGCAGCCCTCGGGCATCAGCAGATCCGGCGCGACGTCCCTGATTCCGACCATCCGGAAACCCTCCTGCTCGAGGATGCCGCCAATGCCCGACAACAGATGATCGTCGCCGCCCCGGAACGCCGCCAGCACCCGCCCGAGACGCGAAGCGTGCCCCAGTCGAGACGGATTTCCGACAGCGCCGGCCGCACCAGCGTGCCGATGAAGACCAGATCGCGGCAATTCTCGGCTGCGAAACAGTTTTGTCGCCCGGCCGACCTGGCCGACCGATATCCAGTGATGGCGAAAGCGTTCGACCCGCACGGGATCGCAGGCGCCCGCGCAAGCGCGAACAGTACCGGCGTGATGCCGCGGGCCACCAGCGAATCCGCGACCGCGAACGGCAGCACGCCGCCTCCCGCGACCAGGCCAATCGGCGATGAAATCTCCAAAGCCTTGCTGGTCATGGCGCCGTGTCGCCCCGTTGTCACTGCGCGCTGCGATCGTCCGCCGGAAGGCACAGCGCGCGATGCTTGCCACCGCCGATGAAGGTCAGGATTTCGCGCGATCGCGGGATCGTCCTTCGCCAGCGGCTGCACGGCGTTGCAGCCGCTCGGCGAAAATGCCCGGCCCATGAAACAGTTTTTGGTAGAACGAGCGAACCATGGCCGAGCCGTTCGCGGGTGAACTTGCGCCGCTTCATGCCGATGATGTTGAGACCTTCGAGGCTGGCATACTGGCCGTTGACCAGACCGAACGGAATCACGTCGCCGCGAACGCCGCAGACGCCGCCGACCATCACCTGCGGCCCGATCCGGGTGAACTGATGCACCGCCGACAAGCCGCCGATGAAGACAAAGTCGCCGATCTCGCAGTGGCCGCCCAAGGTCGCCGAAGTCGCGAAGATCACGTCGTTGCCGACCATGGCAATCATGACCGACATGGCTGCAGTTCATGAAGTAACCGCGATCCCCGACGCGGGTGATGCCGCCGCCGGTCGACGGTGCCGGCATTCATGGTCACCTGCTCGCGGATGGTGCAGCCCGGCCGATCTCAAGTCTTGTCAGCTCGCCGCGATAGCTCAGGGATTGCGGCGGCGTGCCCAGCGACACGAAGGGATAGATCGTGCAGTCATCGCCGATGGTGGTCTGCGCAGTGATATGCACATGCGCGATCAGCTTGCAGTTCGCGCCAATCACGACATGGCGGCCGATGACGCAATAGGGACCGATGGTGGTGCCCTCGCCGATCACGGCGCCATCCTCGATCCGCGCGGTGGGGTCGATCGTGCTCATCGAATGTCCGGGTCAGCCAGGTTTGCGTTTGGTGAGAAGTTCGCTCGACGGGAAATGCGCCGGTATGACGGTAAATATACCGGCTTTCGCGCTGGTTAGCGTGGCCCAACGGCACTGTCCAGTGACGTCTGATTACCCTGTGTTGCAGTGGCTTTTCAGTGCCTTGTCAGTGCCTTGGGGCACAAACGTTAACGCGGGCGGTGATGTGCCTCGCGCGATCCTTTAGAGCGTTTTCGAGCGAAGTGGATACCGGTTCGCGTAAAGAAAACGCGTCAAACCAATAAACTAGAGCCCGGTTCTGATTCAATCAGAACCGATACGGCTCTAGCAGCCCCGGCAGATGCTCTTGATGCGCTGATCGAGCTTGGCGTCTTCCGTATCCAGATTCGCGGGCGCTGGCGCGGGCGCAGGCGTGTTGGCGCTTCGCGATTTGCGGCGTGACGGCAATGGCGCGCTGCCGGTGAAGCCTGCATTCGACGAAAGCGCAGGCGGTACCGACGGATTGGCCGGCGCCGACAGCGCATCCCTGGAAGGACTATGGATTCGTGAATGATGGCGAAGCCCGTGTCCATGCCCATGGCCAGCGCGCGCGAAACAGGGCGCAATCCCGGCGCTTGCCAGAATTGCCGCCGCAACAACCAACTTTCGCATCTCTGCACCCGTCAATCCGTCAGCATCGCGCCGACATCGGCCTGGGCGACGACGACGCCGTTCACCCTGGCCTCGCCGTGAAACCACCACATGGTCTTTCGCCTGCCGATGCTGCGCATGTGGTATTCGACGGTGTCGCCGGGCATCACCGGCTTGCGGAATTTGCACTTGTCGATGGTCAGAAAATAAACCGCGCGCGGCTTCTCGGTGCCTTCGACCGACTTGATGCCGATCACGCCGGCGGTCTGCGCCATCGCTTCGATCATCATCACCCCGGGATAGACCGGCCGCTCGGGAAAATGGCCGAGAAACGGCGGCTCGTTGAAGGTGACGTTCTTGATGCCGATGCCGCTGTAGTCGGCTCCGGATCTTGATCACCCGGTCGATCAGCAGCATCGGATAGCGGTGCGGGAGCGTCTTGAGGATCGTCGTTGATATCGACGAGCTCAAATTTGATCGGTGCTCCTCCGCCATCACTCCTGCCCCTCGCCCTTCGGATCGGCCGCGCCGTCGCGCGCCAGACGTTCGACGGCAATGATCTCGCGGAACCATTGCTTGGTCGGTTTGGCAAAGAAGCCGCCCCAGCGGCCGTTGGCCGGAATGTCATCCTTGACGCCGCTCATCGCCGTGACCTGGGCGCCGTCGCCGATGTGCAGATGGTTGTTGATCCCGACCTTGGCCCCCAGCGCCACATTGTCGCCAATCGTCAGGCTGCCCGCCAGCCCGATCTGGGCCGCGAGCAGGCAATGCCTGCCGATGGTCACATTGTGGCCGATCTGGACCTGATTGTCGATTTTCGTGCCTTCGCCGATCACGGTGTCGCGCAGGCTGCCGCGATCGATGGTGGTTCCGGCGCCGATCTCGACGTTGTTCTGGATCAGGACGCGGCCGGTTTGCGGCACCTTCAAATGGCCGTCCGGGCCGAAGAACACGAAGCCGTAGCCATCCTGCCCGATGCTGCAGCCGGGATGGATCAGGACGTTGTTGCCGATCAGCGCGCACTGGATCGCGCATCGCGCGCCGACATTGCAATCCCGGCCGATCCTGACATCGGCCCCGATCACCGCGCCGGCGCCGATCACCGTTCCGGCGCCGATTTCGACGTTCGGGCCGATCACCGCCAGCGGATCGACGATCACGCCGTCCTCCAGACGCGCGCTCGGATCGATGATGGCGGACGGCGCGATCCCGGCATTGCCGAACCAGGATTGCGGGCGAAGCGCGCTCGCCGTGCAGCTCGCGCGCGATCTTGACGAATTCGCGGAACGGATGGCCGCGCGCAACACCGCGACATGGGCGGGGACCTCGGCCTCGAACCGCTCGCTGACCAGACACGCCCCGGCCCTGGTCGAGGCGAGTTGGTCGGCATATTTCAGATTGTCGAAGAACGTCAGATGCATCGGGCCGGCTTCGTCGAGCGAAGCCAGCCCCTTGACCGGCTGGCCGCCGCGCGACGCGTCGACCAGACGCGCCTTCGTCAACGCGGCGATATCAGCCAGCGTCGACGAAGGCGGTTGCTCGAAAAATATCGGCTGCGCCATTCCACCCGTCGCGGTCCGGCCCGCGGTCAAACTCAGAATGTCGTTCCGCCGCCGAACTTGAACTCCTGCACGATGTCGTACTTGCCCTTGGTGATCGGGATCGCATAATCGAAGCGCAGCGGACCGAACGGAGACGCCCAGATCAAGCCGACGCCGACCGACGTGCGGACGAGATTGGTATCGTCGATACACCATTCCGCATTTGCAATGGACTGGCCGTTGACCAGGCCGTTGACCTCGCCGGTCTGCGCCCATGTCGTCGGCCCCTGATAATCCCACAGCGACCCGGCGTCGGCATAGACCGCGCCCTTAAGACCGACTTCCTTCGGCAGGAACCAGAACGGCATCTGCAATTCGGCCGACGCGCCCCAATATTTGGTGCCGCCCAGCGCGTCGCCGGTCCCGGTATAGGGATAGAAGGTCAGTCGCGCGGACCGATGCCGTTGGGCGCAAAGCCGCGGACCAGGTTCGGACCCATCTGGAACTGGTCGAGCATGCGAAGCGGCGTGCTGCCGACCTGGTTGAGGATGCCGCCCTGAAGATGGATCAGCCCGACGACGTCGCCGACCAGCGGGGCGTAGTACTTGCCGTCGACCGCGGACTTCAGATAGGTGACGTCGCCGCCGACGCCGGCGAAGTCCTGCTTGAAGTCGATCAGCAGACCGTCGGTCGGGTTCTTGTTGTTGTCCAGCGTATTGTAGTCCAGCGAATAGCCGACCGCCGAGGTGATTGTCGGCGCCGTTGGCCAGTTCCTGGCGAACCGGCAGTGACGATTGCGCCGTCGCCCAAACAGCCCGGAAGAGGCCGGTCTGCCGCATTGCCGGTGGGATCTTCGCAGCGCCGCCAGATGCACCTGGTCGATATAGGCCGGCGTCGGGTTGAAGGCATCCGGCCCGCAGGAATGTTGTTACAATTGTCCAGCGTGGCGCGGCAGCGTGATCTGTCTGCTGATAGAGCGAATAGCGAAGCTGCAGCGACAAGATCCTCGCGGAAGCTGGAAGCCCAGCCGCGGAGAGAATCCGATGGTCGTGGTGCCGTACGAAATATAGCTGTTGGGCAGCTGCTCGCGGTAGAACACGTCGAGGCCGAGCGCGACGCGGTAATCCAGCAGATACGGCTCGACGAACGACAGCGAGACGCCGCGCGCATACTCGCCATAGGTGACGGATGCTTTCGCGAACAGGCCGCGGCCGAGGAAGTTACGCTCGGAAATGCTGACCTCGGCGAGCGGACCGTCGGTCGTCGAATAACCGCCCGACACCGAGAAGTCGCCGGTCGATTTCTCTTCGAGTTCGACGTTGAGGATCACGCGATCGCTTGAGGATCCCGGCTCGGTGGTGATTTTCACGCGTCTTGAAGAAATCGAGATTCTTCAGGCGGCGCTCGGCGCGATCGACCAGCGCGCGGTTATAGGCATCGCCCTCGGAGATATCGAATTCGCGGCGGATGACGTAGTCGCGGGTGCGGGTATTGCCGCGGATGTTGATGCGCTCGATGTAGGTTCGCGGGCCCTCGTCGATGGCGAAGGTGATCGAAACGGTATGCGCCTCGAAATTGCGATCGCCGCGCGGCTGCACGATCGCGAAGGCATAACCGCGACGCGAGGCCTCGATCTGCATCTCCTCGACGGATTTCTCCAGCGCTTCGGCGTTGTAGAGCGACCCGACCTAGACCCGCGAGAAGCCGGCTGAGCGTATTGCCGTCAAGCGTGGCGATGCTGGACTGGAAATTGACCGACGCGACCCGATACTGCTGGCCCTCCTCGATCTTGAAGGTCACCAGGAAGCCCTTCTTGTCCGGGATCGTATTCGGTCAGCGCGGCCACCACCTGGACGTCGGCAAAGCCGTGCTTCAGGTAATAGCGGCGAATCAGGTCGCGGTCGGCCTCGACCCGGTCCGGATCGTAGATGTCGCCGCCGCCGAGGAAGCTCAGCAGATTCGATTCGTGGGTCTTGATGACATCCTTGAGCCGATACGACGAATAGGCGTTGTTGCCGATGAACTCGATCCGACTTGACGCCGGTCTTCTCGCCCTCGGTGATGCTGAAAACCAGATCGACGCGGTTGTTCGGCTGCTCGATGATCTCCGGGTCGACGCGGACGTCATAGCGGCCGGCGTGGCGATAGATTTCGGCGATCCGCTGGGCGTCGGACTGGACCATCGGACGCGACAGCGTACCGCGCGGCTTGGATTGCATTTCCGCCGGAAAGCTGCTCGTCCTTGACCTTCTTGTTGCCCTCGAAGGCAACGCGGCCGATCACCGGGTTTTCGACCACGGTCACCACCAGATGACCGCCGGCCTGATTGATCTTCACGTCCTGGAACAGGCCGGTCTCGATCAGCGCCTTCAGGCCGTCATCGATCGGCGCCCTGGTCGAGACGCCCCCCGGGGCCCGGCTTGAAATACGAGCGGATGGTCTCGATCTCGACGCGCCGGTTGCCCTCGACCTGACGATCGACGCAACGGTCTGGGCGGCGGCGGGCGACGACACAAGCACAGCCGCCAGCGTGGCGGCGACCGGCAGCGCGAACATAATCAGGGCGGCCAACAAGCCCCCCCGCACTCGCATTCCAACATTCATGCGCAACGCGCCCTTGTCATTCCAATGCCGGATCGCACCCCTACGAACCGGCAGATTCCCATTTGTTGCCCCGCTTGTAGCCAATTTTGCCAAGCCGGCAAACGCCCTATTGCGGTGCAATTTCATTTTCATTCCAAGACGTTGCCTATCGGCCACGCCATTCAAATAAGGCATCATGATGCGGCCAGATGCAGGATGTCGTTGTAGGTGGCAAACACCATCAACATCAGCACCAGACCCGAGCCCGATCCGGAACCCCATCTCCTGCGCCCGGTCCGACAACGGACGGCCCGCGCACAGCCTCGACCGCATAGAACAAAAGGTGACCGCCATCGAGCAGCGGTACCGGAAACAGGTTCAGCAGCCCGATCGAGATCGACAGCGCGGCGGCAGAGTTGCACCAGCGCAGCAAGACCCGAGGCTGGCGACCTGGCCTGACATCTGGGCGATCCGCAGCGGACCGCCGACCTGGTCGGCCGCCTCGCGCCCGGTAAAACACGCCGCCGATATAGACTAGACGTCCGGTCGACCACGAACCAGGTTTCCTTGACGCCGAGCCACAGCGCGTCGCAGGATCCACACGTTCGGTGGTGACATCGCCGGGCGTCGTCCGCGCGCGCGTTATACCGAATGCCCAACGCCCGAGCCGATGGGCGTTGCCGAACGGATCCTTCACTTCCTTGAGTTCGCGGCGTGCCGTGCAGATTGCACCGTGGCGTCGCCGCGCTTGACGCGTGAACGACGAGCGGCTCGCCGGCGCTGGTCGCCGACAATCCGCTGCATGTCGGAGAAGCTTTCGATCGTGCTGCCGTCGATCGCGGTCACCACGTCGCCGACCTCGAAGCCGGCCGCCGCGGCGGCGCTGCCGGCTTCCACCTTGTCGACGCGCGGCCGATCGTGCTCGGCTTGCCGATAAACGTGAACAGCCCGGTGAAGATCACGATCGCCAGAATGAAATTGGCGATCGGACCGGCGGCGACGATCGCAGCGCGCGGCCCGACTTTCTTGTGGTGGAAACTGCCTGCGCGCTCTTCCTCGGTCATGCTGGCGAGCGCTTCGGACGACGGCGTCGAGGCCTCGCTCTCGTCGCCGAAAAACTTGACATAGCCGCCGAGCGGCATCGGCCGAAATCTTCCATCGCGTGCCGTGGCGGTCGTTGAAACCGACGAGTTCCGGACCGAAGCCCAGCGAGAAGGTTAACACCTTGCACGCCGGCCCAGCGGGCAACCAGGAAGTGGCCGAGTTCGTGGAAGAAAACGACGATGGTCAGGACGAACAGAAAGGGGATCGATGTAACCGATGAAGCCATGGCTCAACGTATTGAAACTATGCAGAAAAAACTCGGACATCCGAGTTCCCCTCACCCAGAGCCGATGGCCCTGCCCCCAACCCTCTAGGATGCCTTTGCGGCAATTTGAGGCAAGAGGGTGGCAGCTTTATTTCGCGCGTTATGGTCAACGGCGATGGCATCGTCCGCGGAAGCCGAGCGGCGCCAGATTGCCGGAGCGAATCCAGGCATTCATCGTCGCCTCGACCAGCCGGGCGATCGCGCCAAACCTGATCTTGCCGGCGATGAAAGCCGCCACCGCGACCTCGTTGGCGGCGTTGTAGACCGTGGTCGCGCCATGGCCGGTGCGCAGCGCGTCGTAGGCGAGCCGCAGCCCGGGAAACGATCGAAATCCGGCGCCTCGAAGGTCAATTGCCCGATCTTGGCGAGATCGAGCCTGGCCGCCGGGCCGACGATTCGATCGGGCCATCCGAGGCAATGCGCGATCGGCGATCCGCATGTCGGGCGCGCCCAGCTGCGCCACCACGGAACGATCGGAAAATTCGACCATGCCATGGATGATCGACTGCGGATGCACCAGCACGTCGATCTCATCCGGCGTCAGCGCAAACAGATAGGAGGCCTCGATGACCTCGAGCCCCTTGTTCATCATCGATGCCGAATCGATGGTGATCTTCTGTCCCATGCTCCAGTTCGGATGTTTCAGCGCCTGCGCCAGCGTCGCCTGCTCGATATCGGCGCTGGCCCAGGTCCGGAACGGGCCGCCCGACGCGGTGATGATGACCCGAACCAGCTCGTCCCGATTGCCGGAACCGAGCGCCTGAAACAGCGCATTATGCTCGGAATCGGCCGGCAGGATGCAGGCACCGGCCTTGGCCGCGCGCTGCATGAAGAAATCGCCGGCGCAGACCAGACATTCCTTGTTGGCGAGCGCCACGGTGGCGCCGCGGTCGACCGCCGCGAGCGCCGGCTTCAATCCGGCGGCGCCGCTGACGGCGGCCATGACCCAATCCGCCGGCGCTGCTGGCGGCTTCGATGATCGCGCTCTCGCCTGCCCCGCATTCGGTGCCGGTACCGGCCAGCGCGTCCTGCAGATCTTCCAGCAGGCGCGGGATCGGCGATCGCGGCGAAGCGGGCGTCGAACTCCTTCGCCAGCTTGGCCAGCCCCGCGACGTTGCTGTTGGCGGTCAACGCCTCGACCTGGTAGCGCTCCGGCGCGCCGCGCAGCAGATCCATGGTGCTGTCGCCGATCGAGCCGGTGGCGCCCAGCACGGTCACCGAACGCACGGCGGACGCCGCAGCCTTGTTGTTACGCAACGGAACTGCGCTCATGTTTTCACCAAACCATAAGACCGCGGCCGACGCCATCCACGCCCGCCCGCAAAAGCCCGAAAATCGCCGCCAGCACCACCGCGGCGACGAATCCGTCGAGCCGATCCAGTAACCCGCCATGGCCGGGAATCACATGGCTGGAATCCTTGACGCCGAAACGCCGTTTTACCGCCGATTCAAACAGATCGCCGAGCTGCGAGGCAATCGAGAGTGCCGCGCCGAGCAGCAGCAGCGGCAAGGTTTTGCCAAGGCCGAACGCGGCAAATCCCGCGGCCACCGCGAGACTTGCGGCAAATCCGCCGATCGCGCCGGCCCAGGTCTTCTTGGGACTGACCCGTGGCCAGAATTTCGGGCCGCCAATGCCGCGACCGGCGAAATAACCGCCGATATCGGTCACCCAAACCACGAGAAGTACCAGCATCAGCGCGGTAAAGCCCATCAGCCGGATCGGACCGCAGCAGCATCGAGGCCAGTCTCCGCGGCGGCGGCATAGGCAAATCCGGTCGCCGTCCAGATCGCGCCGTTCCGGGGTCAGTGCCGCCACCGCCGGAAGGCCGAGCGGCACCACCGCGAGCGAAAGCTCGATGCGTCCGAGCGCCGGCGCGATCCCGGCCAGCGCCAGCGCCACGATGCCCGAGGCGACCACCGCAAGCCGGCGCGCTGCCGCCCACGATCGCCAGCCACTCGACATAGAGGCCGATCGCGGCCAGCGTCACCAGGACGGTCCACAGCCAGCCGCCGACATAGGCTATCGCGATCGCCGCAGGCGCCAGCACGAAAGCCACGACGATGCGCAGCATGAGGTTGCGCGCGCCCGGCGCCGCCTCTGCCGCCGGCGCGGCTTCGCCCTCGGTCACGATCCGGTTTTCGCGGCCAGACCGCCGAACCGGCGTTCCCGCCTGGCGTATTCGGCGATCGCGCCTTCGAGCGCGGCCTTGTCGAAATCCGGCCAGTGGACCGGCACGAACACCAGTTCGCTGTAGGCGGCCTGCCACATCAGGAAATTCGACAGCCGCTGCTCGCCGCTGGTGCGAATGATCAGGTCGGGATCGGGAATATCAGGCGCGTCGAGATACTGGCCGAGCGCATCGGCATCGATCGAGGACGGATCGCGCTTGCCCTCCGCGACCTCGCGCGCCAGCCGCTGCGCGGCGCTTGGCGATCTCCTGGCGCGAGCCGTAGTTGAAGGCGACGACGAGGTTGAGCTTGGTGTTGCCCCGGGTCAGTTCCTCGGCTTCGTTCAGCAATGCGCAGATATCGGGCTCGAGGCCCGTCGCGCTCGCCGATCACGCGCACCCGCACGCCGTCGCGATGCAATGTCGCCAGATCGTTGCGGATGAAGCGGCGCAGCAGACCGAACAGATCGCCGATCTCGGTCGCCGGACGCGACCAGTTCTCCGAACTGAAGGAGAAGATCGTCAGGTGCAGAATGCCGAGTTCGGAAGCCGCGCGAACCACGCGGCGCAACGCCTCGACGCCGCGGCGATGACCCTCCGCGCGCGGCAAACCCCGGGCCGCCGCCCAGCGCCCGTTGCCGTCCATGATGATCGCCACATGCAGCGGACCGTCGGGTCGGTCCGGTCCTTCAGCAGCAGGGGCGGCGTTCGACATTGCTTTTTCCTACACGCTAGACGGTGAGGATTTCCTTTTCCTTGGCCGCCAGCAACTGATCGATCTCCGAAATCGTCTCGTCGGTCGCCTTTTGCACGTCGGCGGCCAGACGCTCCTGATCGTCCTCGGAAATTTCGTGGTTCTTCTCAAGCTTCTTGACGGTATCGAGACCGTCGCGGCGGACATGCCGCACCGCGATTTTGGCCGCTTCGGCGTATTTATGCGCCACCTTCACCAGTTCCTTGCGGCGCTCCTCGTTGAGTTCCGGAATCCGCAGGCGCAGCACCTGGCCTTCGGTCGCCGGACTGAGACCAAGATTGGAATCGACGATCGCCTTCTCCACTGCCTTGACCATCGACTTGTCCCAGACCTGCACCGAGAGCAGCCGCGGCTCCGGCACGCTGATGGTGGCGAGCTGGTTCAGCGGCATATGGCTGCCATAGGCCTCGACCTGCACCGGCTCCAGCATCGACGCCGCGGCGCGGCCGGTTCGCAAACCGCCCAGTTCATGCTTGAGCGATTGGGTCGCGCCCTGCATGCGGCGCTTCAATTCGTTGATGTCGAAACCAGCTGTGGGCATGACGCTCTTCCCTCTCTACGAAAGACCGGCCGCTACCGCCCTTCGCCGGCTTGCGGTCGGATGCTTGGCCGGCCTGTCAGCCGGCAACGATGGTACCGTGGCCGCTGCCGCGCAGGATCGCTGCCGATCGAACCCGGTTCGGCGATCGAGAACACGATGATAGGCAGCGACGTCTCGCGGGCAAGCGCGAATGCGGTCGCGTCCATCACCTTGTAGCCGCCTTCGATCGCCTGCGAATGCGTCAAACGGTCAAATCGCTTGGCGGATGGGTCCTTTTTGGGATCGGCGCTGTAGACGCCGTCGACATTGGTGGCCTTCAGCACCGCCTCGGCGCCGATTTCGGCCGCCCGCAGCACCGCGGTGGTGTCGGTGGTGAAGAACGGATTGCCGGTGCCGCCGCCGAGCAGCACGATGCGGCCCTCGGCGAGATATTTGTGCGTGGCGCTGCGGGTGAACAGCTCGCAGATCTGCGGCATCACGAACGCCGACAAGCGTCCGCGCCGGCGTCCCCTTGCGCTCGATCGCGGCCTCCAGCGCCAGGCAGTTCATCACCGTGGCGAGCATGCCCATGGTGTCGCCGGTCGGGCGCGAGACGCCGCGCGAGGACACTTCGACGCCGCGAACGATGTTGCCGCCGCCGACCACCACGGCGATCTCGCCGCCCAGCTCGCGGGCCGCGATCAGGTCGCCGGCGATGCGGTCGATGGTGGGCTGGTCGATGCCGAAGGACTGCGCGCCGGCGAGGTATTCGCCCGAGAGCTTGATCACCACGCGACGATAGATCGGCTCAGCCATGATGCGATCGCTTTCCTTGAGCCCGCGCGGCCAACCTCCGGCGCAACGCCACGAAAAGGCCCGCGCCGGAAGAACTGATCCGGGATTTACTTCTTGCCGCTGGCTGCCGCGACCTCGGCTGCGAAATCGGATTCCTGCTTTTCGATTCCCTCGCCGAGAGCATAGCGCACAAATCCGGTGATCTTCACAGCCGCGCCGATCTTGCCCTCAGCTTCCTTGAGCGCCTGGGCGACCGATTTGCCGCTTTTCGTCGTGGATCAAGGCCTGCTCCAGCAGGCAGACTTCCTTGTAGATAGGTCTTCAGGCCGGACTCGACGATCTTCTCGATCACGTTCTCAGGCTTGCCCTGCTGGCGGTATTTGTCGGCCAGCACGTCCTTTTCGCGCTTGACGATGGCGGGATCGAGGCCGGCCGGATCCAGCGCCTGCGGATTGGCGGCGGCGACATGCATCGCGAGCTGCCGGCCGAGCGCGGCCAGTTCATCGGTCTTGCCGGTCGATTCCAGCGCCACGATCACGCCCATCTTGCCGGCGCCCTCGATCACGGCGTTATGCACATAGCTCGACACCACGCCCTGGCCGACCTCGAGCGAAGCCGCGCGGCGCAGCGTCATGTTTTCGCCGATGGTCGCGATCGCATCCGCGATCGCGGTCTCGACGGTGACGTCGCCGACCTTGGCGGCCTTGATCTTCTCGACATCGGCGCCGACCTTGAGCGCGACCTGGGCGATCATCTTGACCAGCCCCTGGAACTGTTCGTTGCGGGCCACGAAGTCGGTCTCGGAATTGACCTCGACGACGACGCCCTTGGTGCCCGCGATCACCGCGCCGATCAGGCCTTCGGCGGCGACGCGGCCGGCCTTCTTCGCGGCCTTCGACAGGCCCTTCTTGCGCAGCCAGTCCATGCGCGGCCTCCATGTCGCCGTCGTTCTCGGTGAGCGCCTGCTTGCAATCCATCATGCCGCGCCGGTGGTCTCGCGCAGGTCCTTGACCATCGCCGCTGTGATTGTTGCCATTGTTGCAATCCTTTGCCTGTCAGGGCGGTCGCGGCGCGGCCTTGCCGCCTCGCCGCCGTCCACCGCCAGCGAATGAGGTCGATCGGATCTAGATGGTGGCCGGAACGTTCCGGCCAACGCTTTCGCGTTACTCGGCTTCCGCGGTCATCGCCTTGGCCTGGGCGACCCAGCCATCGGCACGGCTCGGAAGTCCGACCTCTTCACCGATCTTGTGCGCGGTGTCGTGGTCGAGTTCGGCCAGCTGCCAGTAGTGGAAGATGCCGAGATCGTTGAACTTCTTCTCGATCGCGCCGGACACGCCGGTGAGCTTCTTGAGATCGTCGGCCGCACCGCGCGGACCGGCCAGGCCCTGGAAGCCCGCGGGCTGCGGCGCCACCGGAATTTCCTCGCGGACCGGATGGGCGGAAGCGCCGACGTCGATCCCGGAATCGCCCTGCGCGCGCGAAATGCCGTCGATCGCCGCGCGCGCCACCAGATCGCAATACAGCGAGATGGCGCGGCCGGCGTCGTCATTGCCCGGCACCACATAGGTGATGCCCTTGGGATCGGAATTGGTATCGACGATGGCGGCGACGGGAATGTTGAGCCGCTGCGCTTCCTGGATCGCGATGTCTTCCTTGTTGGTGTCGATCACGAAGATCATGTCGGGCAGACCGCCCATGTCCTTGATGCCGCCGAGCGAACGATCGAGCTTGTCGCGCTCGCGCTGCAGGGTCAGCCGCTCCTTCTTGGTGTACTGCGCTGGCATCGCCGGAGCTCAGCATCTTCTTCGAGATGGCGCAGCCGCTTGATCGAACCGGAAATCGTCTTCCAGTTGGTCAGCGTGCCGCCGAGCCAGCGCGAATTGACGAAATACTGCGCCGAGCGCTTGGCCGCCTCGGCGACGCCGTCCTGCGCCTGCCGCTTGGTGCCGACGAACAGGATACGGCCGCCCTTGGCGACGGTATCGCTGACCGCCTGCAGCGCGCGATGCAGCAGCGGCACGGTCTGGGCGAGGTCGATGATGTGGATGTTGTTGCGGGCACCGAAAATGTAATCCGCCATTTTCGGATTCCAGCGGTGCGATTGGTGGCCAAAGTGAACGCCAGCTTCAAGCAGCTGACGCATAGAGAAATCGGGTAGCGCCATCGTATCAGTTCTCCGGTTGGTTCCTCCGGAAACGTGTGAGCAAACGAGCCTTATGGCCCGGTTGCCACCGGACGGCCTTTTGAGCCATGTTTCCGTGTGAGATGGCGCGGTATATAGCCGGATTTCGGCAGGAAGCAAGGAAATCCGGCCGGTTTTTAGGCCGATTTGGCCCTTCCGAGCATCCTAGACGGTAGATATTCTGACGATCATGTCCGAACCGGAGGCAGACGGATGGCCGGCACAGGTCGCAAACCCCATGGTATGAAGGAAATCTTTCCATCGGAAGCCAAGGATGACCTGTCGCGGCATCCTCGGGAAATCGAACACAACCCGCGATTCCTGCGTCGCATCGAGCAGGCGCGCAACAGCTTGCGTGCAGGCCAAGAGGTTAATCTCGACGACATCGACATCGAGTAACGGGAAGTACCCGAGCGAGTGCGATCGGCCCTACAGCGTCTCGACCATCTCCACGCCGGTGACCGCCTTGATCGCGCCGGCGATTTGCGGGGACACCTTGAAACGGCCCGCCAGCTTGAATTCGACCTCGGTCTGCATGTCCAGCCGCAGCACGATCGCGACGTCGCCGCTGCCGGACTGCCCCGCCGGCGCCGAAAGCCGCTTGGCGATCGAGTCCAGCGGCTTGGTGTCGCGCACGAAAATCCGCAGGCCCTTTTGGGTTTTGGCGGCGGCGGCATCCAGCGGCTCGGCGTGCAGCACCCGGGCGCGGACGTCCTCGCCCTGCAACTCGGCGCCAAGCTGCAGCAGCACCGCGGCACCCGGCTCCAGCACGTCGCGATATTGCGCGAGGCCCTCGGAAAACAGCACGGCTTCGAAATGGCCGGTCGGGTCGGACAGGCCCGATGATGCCCATCTTGTTGCCGGTCTTGGTGCGCCGCTCCATCCGCGACACCACCGTGGCCGCAACCTTGCCCGCGGTCGCGCCGGTCTTCACCGCGCGGGAAAATTCCGCCCAGGACTGCACCCGCAGGCGTTTCAGCACGGTGGCGTAGTCGTCGAGCGGATGGCCCGACAGGAAGAAGCCGATCGCGTCATATTCGCGGCGCAGCCGCTCGGCCGGCAGCCACGGCTCGATCTGCGGCAGCATGATGGTCGGCGCGTCGGCGGCGCCGCCGAACATGTCGTTCTGGCCCATGGTCGCGGCTTCATGGCCGCGCTGGCAGGCGGCCAGGATCGCCTCGGCGCCGGCGAACACCCGCGCGCGATTGGAATCCAACCCGTCGAACGCGCCGGCCGCCGCCAGGCTCTCGATCACCCGCTTGTTGATCGCGCGCGGATTTACCCGGCTGGCGAAATCGGCCAGCGACGTGAACAGGCCGGCGCTTGCGCGCCTCCACGATCAGCTCGACCGCCTGGTGGCCGACGCCCTTGAGGCCGGCCAGCGCGTAATAGATCGTGCCGTCGCTGACCTCGAAGGTCGGGCCCGAGCGGTTGACCGAGGGCGCCTCGACCTTGATGCCGAGCCGCTGCGCTTCGGCGCGAAATTCGGAGAGCTTGTCGGTGTTGGTCATGTCGAGCGTCATCGACGCCGCCAGGAATTCGACCGGATAATGCGCCTTCATGTAGGCGGTCTGGTACGACACCAGCGCGTAGGCCGCGGCATGGCTCTTGTTGAAGCCGTAGTCGGCGAATTTGGCCAGCAGTTCGAAGATCGTGTCCGCCTGCCCTTTCGGCGACGCCGTTCTTGACCGCGCCCGACGACGAAGACGCGCGCGCTGCTTCTCCATCTCGGCGCGGATCTTCTTGCCCATCGCGCGGCGCAGCAGGTCGGCTTCGCCGAGCGAATAGCCCGCCATCACCTGCGCGATCTGCATCACCTGTTCCTGGTAGATGATGACGCCGAAGGTCTCCTTCAGGATCGGCTCGAGCATCGGGTGCAGATATTCCGGCTCCTCGTCGCCGTGCTTGCGGGCGCAATAGGTCGGGATGTTGGCCATCGGACCGGGCCGATACGAGCGCCACCAGCGCGATGATGTCCTCGAAGCGGTCGGGCCGCATGTCGACCAGCGCCCGCCGCATGCCCTGGCTTTCAACCTGGAACACGCCGACCACATCGCCGCTTGCGCCAGCATCTGCGTAGCTCTTGGCATCGTCGAGCGGCAGCGTCGCCAGATCGACGTGCGACGCCGCGCTGCTTGAGCAGCTTTACCGCGACATCGAGCACGGTCAGCGTCTTCAGGCCGAGGAAGTCGAATTTGACCAGGCCCGCCGGCTCGACCCATTTCATGTTGAACTGGGTCACCGGCATGTCGGACTTGGGATCGCGATAGAGCGGCACCAGTTCGCTGAGCGGACGGTCGCCGATCACGATGCCGGCGGCATGGGTCGAGGCGTGCCGGGTCAGGCCCTCGAGGCGCTGCGCGATGTCGAAGGCGCGCGCCACCACCGGGTCCTCGTCGCGAAACGCCTGCAGCTTCGGCTCGCTGGCGATCGCCGCCGCCAGCGTCACCGGCGCCGCGGGATTTTGCGGCACCAGCTTGGTCAGCTTGTCGACCTGCCCGTAGGGCATCTGCAGCACGCGCCCGACGTCGCGCAGCACGCCGCGCGCCTGCAGCGTGCCGAAGGTGATGATCTGCGCCACCTGGTCGCGGCCGTAGCGCTGCTGCACGTAGTCGGATCACCTCGCCGCGGCGGTCCTGGCAGAAGTCGATGTCGAAGTCGGGCATCGACACGCGTTCCGGATTGAGGAAGCGCTCGAACAGCAGGCCGAAGCGGATCGGATCGAGATCGGTGATGGTCAGGGCATAGGCGACCAGCGAGCCGGCGCCGGAGCCGCGGCCCGGTCCGACCGGAATGCCCTGCGGCCTTCGCCCATTTGATGAAGTCGGCGACGATCAGGAAGTAGCCCGCATAATTCATCCGGGTGATGACGTCGATCTCGAAGCGCAAGCCGCGCGCGATAGTCCTCCTCCGATGGTGCCCTGCGCCAGGCCGTGGACCTTGAGCCGGTTGGCCAGCCCCTCCTCGGCCTGGCGGCGCAACTCCGCGGCCTCGTCGCTCTCGGCATCGGCCGCGTTGGCGCCGGCGCCGACCGTGAAGCGCGGCAGGATCGGCTTGCGGGTGATGCGGCCGGAACGCGCAGCGCTCGGCGATCTCGACGGTGGACGCCAGCGCCTCCGGCATGTCGGCGAACAGCACCGCCATTTCGGCCGCGGGTCTTGAAGCGGTGGTCGGGGGTCAGCTGCTCGCGATCGGTCTCCGCGACCAGCCGGCCGCCGGCGATGCACAGCAGCGCATCATGGGCCTCGTAATCGTCGGCGGTGGCGAAATACGGCTCGTTGGTCGCGACCAGCGGCAATCCCTTGGCATAGGCGAGATCGATCAGGCCGGCCTCGGCGCGGCGCTCCTTGTCGATGCCGTGGCGCTGCAATTCGATGTAGAGCCGGTCGCCGAACAGGCCCGCCAGCCGCTCGCAGCGGGTCGCGGCGAGGCCGGCCTGATCGGCCGTCGATCGCCAGCGAGATCGGCCCCTCCGGGCCGCCGGTCAGCACGATCAGGTCCTCGGCGTCGCCTTCGCAGCCAGTCGAACTTGATGTGCGGCGGTCTGGTGGACCGGCGTTTCCAGGAACGCCCGCGAGTTCAGCCGCATCAGGCTGCGGTAGCCGCGCTCGCGCGCCGCCAGCAGCACGATCCGCGCCGGTCCCGCCGCCAGCGCGTTGCGCGCGGTCGGGTCCTGGTCGCCGAAATCGACCGCCAGTTCGCAGCCGATGATCGGCTGGATGCCGTAGCCGGCCATCTTGTCGGAAAATTCCAGCGCCCCGAACATGTTGTCGGTGTCGGTCAGCGCCAGCGCCGGCTGGCGGTCCGCCTTGGCGAGTTCCGCCGAGCTTCTGGATCTTGATCGACCCCTTCAGCAGCGAATAGGCGGAATGGACGTGGAGATGGACAAATCCGGCATTGGGCATGGTCGCGGGCGGCTTCTGCAGGTCATGGATTGGGCTGCGGTCGGGCTTGAGGCGGAAGCCGCCTCGAAGGCCGACTTGCGCCGTGATGGTGAAGCCCTGGCCCTGGCTGTCCACGCCGAACGCGGCGATTCGACCCCGCCGTCCGGCTTTTCCCCAAGGCCCCGTCCCAAGCCCCGCCCAAGCTCGCCTCAAGGCGCCCTGCGCGCGCTCAGATCTGGGTAATCAGCTGCGCCCAGACCGCGATCATCCCGATAAACATCGCCATCGACGCCAGTGCCGCGGCCTCTTCCACGAATACCTTCAACATCTCCGCCTCCTTCATCTGGAACATAACGGAAACATTGTTCCTTTTTTGTTCTCAGGAGTCAAGCGGCGGTAGTGGGTCAGTCTGGAAAAGCGGGCCCAAAAAACCGGCGGTGGTTAATTCGGGGGATTTCAGGCGATGAACTCGCCCTGGATAACCGAAATCAGGCCCAGCGAGCCGGTGCGCATCAGGACGCGGCGAAATGAAGGACACAGGCCGCCACGACGCATGTCCCAACGGCGATCGACGCACCCCTCAGCTAAACCCCAAGCGTCAGTGCGGCCAGGCCGACCAAAGCGGCGATTTTGACAGTGATCAAAGCCATCGATGGCCCTCTCCGTGCGGAGCATTCCCGTACCACGGAAATATGCGCCCGCACGGCGCGCTTTTCCAGTGGCCTATTGGAAGGTCTTTTCCGGCTGCACCGTCAGGCGGATCGCGACTTCTGTGGTGCCATCGAACACCTCGAGCACTTGATCGCACAGCAGGCAGCGGAACTCACCTTTGCTGCCGTGGCCGCTCGCCAATTCGACCCGCCGATAACCGGCGCTGCAATTCGGGCAGATGATATCGGATTTCTTCATGGGGCGAACATGGGCTCGGCGCGATTCGATTTCGATAATGTAGCGCTATCACAATCAAATGACCGTTCGGATACCACCATGCGGCGGGAATAAGCCCGCAAGACTGGAGTTCGATTACATGCAGGCCAACGGTGTGAATTGCCGCTGCGTGAAACGGACAATTCGTTCGCTATCCAGATTATCTTTCGGGAGGACGCAATGCGGTGGTCCCTGGCAGCTCTCGTGGCAACTCGCATAGCAGCTCTCTTGGCGATCGGCATGCTAGCCAGCTTCGATGCGTCGCCGGCAGTGGCGGAAAATCCGGCAGGCGATGGCGCGTTTTGCATCCGTGGTTTCGTCTACGGCGGCGCCGGAGGCCTCGGTGACTGCAGCTTTTCGTCCTATGCGCAGTGCAAGGCCTCAGCGTCCGGCCAGGAGGCGTGGTGCCTCGCCAACCCCTATTACAATGGAAATGCCGAAACCCAGCCCGGGCGCGGCCGCTTTTCTCGAAGGAAAAGTTAGATGCGCATGGCCGCCCTCGCCACATGGTCTCTGGCCGTTCTCATGACAGCTCTCTTGGCGATCGGCTTGCTGACGGGCTTCGCCGCGTCTCCGGCCGCGGCCGAAGACGGCGCATTCTGCATCAACGGATTCAACTATGACGGCGGTCTTGGCGACTGCAGCTATTCGTCCTATGCGCAATGCGAGGCCACGGCGTCCGGTACGGCGAACACCTGCCTTGCGAATCCCTACTTCCACGCCAAGCCTGACACCCCGCCTGCCCGCGGCCGCGTTTCCAGAAGGAGGAGTTAGATGCGCATTTTCGCTCTCGCCACCCTGATCATCGCAACGCTCGCGGCCGCCGCCCCGGCGCGGGCCCAGACCTACGATCCGGCCTACCCGGTCTGCATGCATGTGTACGGGCGGATCGTCTATTACGACTGCCGGTTCTCCTCGATCCCGCAATGCAAGGCGTCCGCTTCAGGGCGCGGCGCGCAATGTGAGGTGAACCCGTATTTCGCAGGCGAGCCGCTACGGCGGCAACGCCACGCTTATTACCGCTAAAGCGTTTTGCATGCCCTCGGACTTGATCCGTGGGTGGATGCCGGTTCGCGTAAAGAAACGCGTCAAAACAAGAAGCTAGTCTAGAGCCTCGTTATTCGAGTTCGATGACCTGGCCGTCCTCGAGCGACACCCGGCGATCCATGCGGCCCGGCGAGCTCCATGTTGTGGGTCGCGATCAGCATCGCCGACCCGGGTCGCCTTGACCAGTTGCATCAGCGCGCTGAACACATGGTCGGCGGTGTGCGGGATCGAGATTGCCGGTCGGCTCGTCGGCGAACAGCACCCGCGGCGCGTTGGCCACCGCGCGCGCGATCGCGACCCGCTGCTGCTCGCCGCCCGACAGTTCGGCCGGGCGGTGCTTGATGCGATCGCCGAGGCCGAGATAGGCCAGGATCTCGGTGGCGCGCTTGACGGTCTCGGCGCGCTTGAGGCCGCGGATCATCTGCGGCAGCATGACGTTTTCCAGCGCGGTAGAATTCCGGCAGCAGCCGGTGCGACTGATAGACGAAGCCGATATCGGTGCGGCGGATCTGGGTGCGCTCGATGTCGGACAGGCCCGAGGTCGCGGTGCCCCCGACATAGACCTCGCCGTCGTCGGGGCTTTCGAGCAGGCCGGCGATATGCAGCAGCGTCGATTTGCCGGCGCCCGACGGCGCCACCAGCGCCACCGACTGCCCCGCCCACAGCGCGAGCTTGGCGCCGTCGAGGATGGTCAGCGTGGTCTCGCCCTGGGTGTACTGGCGTTTGATCTCGTGGAGATAGACGACCGGTACATCTTCCGCCCCCTGCTCCATCGGTCCCTCACTCGTACCGCAGCGCTTCGACGGGATCGAGGCGGGCGGCGCGCCACGACGGATACAGCGTGGCGAGGAAGGACAGCGTCAGCGCCATGATCACCACCGCGCTGGTTTCGCCGAAATCGATCTCGGCCGGCAGCTTGGAGAGGAAATAGAGCTCCGGCGAAAACAATTCGGTGCTGGTCAGCCAGGACAGGAATTGCCGGATCGATTCGATGTTCAGGCAGATCACCATGCCGACCAGGAAGCCGGTCAGCGTGCCGACCACGCCGATCGCCGCCCCGGTGATCAGGAATATCCGCATGATCGAGCCCTGCGAGGCGCCCATGGTGCGCAGGATCGCGATGTCGCTGCCCTTGTCCTTCACCAGCATGATCAGGCCCGGAGACGATATTGAGCGCCGCCACCAGCACGATCATGGTCAGGATCAGGAACATCACGTTGCGCTCGACCTGCAGCGCATTGAAGAAGGTCGAATTGCGCTGCCGCCAGTCCACCAGAAACACCGGCCGCCCGGCGGCCTCGGTCACCGACTTGCGGAAGGCGTCGATCTTGTCGGGATTGTTGGTGAACACCTCGATCGCGGTGACGTCGTTGGCGCGATTGAAATAGGCCTGCGCCTCCGCCAGCGGCATGAACACCAAGCTCGGCGTCATATTCCGACATGCCGATCTCGAACACCGCGGCGACCTTGTAGGGCTTGATGCGCGGCGTCGTGCCCATCGGGGTCACCGCGCCGCGCGGCGCCACCAGCGTGATGCTGTCGCCGGCATGCAGCGACAGCTGATCGGCGAGCCGGCGGCCGATGGCGACGCCCTGCCCGTCGTCGAACCCCTCCAGCGTGCCCTGCTTGATGTTCTTGGCGATCGAGGTGAGATTGTTGAGGTCGTCGGCGCGAATGCCGCGAACCAGCACGCCGGCGGCATTGAACGGCGAGGACGCCAGCGCCTGGCCGTCCACGACGGGTGCGGCGAGCCGGATGCCCTTCACCTGGCTGATGCGATCGGCGACGTCCTTCCAGTCGGTCAGCGGCGATTCCAGCGGCTGCACCAGGAGATGGCCGTTGAGGCCGAGAATCTTGTCGAGCAGTTCCTTGCGGAAGCCGTTCATGACGGCCATCACGATGATCAGCGTGGCGACGCCGAGCATGATGCCGAGAAAGGAGAAGCCGGCGATGACGGAAATGAACCCTTCCTTGCGACGCGCCCGCAAATAGCGTCCCGACAGCAGCCATTCGAATGGCGCAAAGGGTGGGGTCCGGACTGGCTCGCTCATGGTTTCATCCATAGTCCGATTTTCACACGATTCGGGCTAATTGTGGCCGTCGCGTCGGATATCGGTCGCGGCAGCGGTGGATAATTCGTCACGCGGTCAGCCGCGCCAGCACGTCCGCCGGGCTCAGATTCTCGCGCGATCCGTCGCTGCGCCGCTTGAGTCTCGACCTTGCCTTCGGCGAGGCCCTTGGGGCCGACCAGGATCTGCCAGGGAATGCCGATCAGGTCGGCGGCGGCGAACTTGGCGCCGGCGCGCTGGTCGGTGTCGTCGTACAGCACGTCGACGCCCTTCGCCGCGAGCTCGCGATAAAGCTGTTCGCAGGCCGCATCGGTGTCGGCGGCGCCCTGCTTCAGATTCAGGATCGCCGCCTTGAACGGGCGCCACCGCTTCCGGCCATTTGATGCCGGCATCGTCATGGCAGGCCTCGATGATGGCGCCGACCAGGCGCGACACGCCGACGCCGTAGGAGCCGCCATGGATCGCGACCTCGGCGCCGTCGGCGCCCGCGACCATGGCCTTCATCGAGTCGGAATATTTGGTGCCGAAATAGAAGATCTGGCCGACCTCGATGCCGCGGGTCTGCACCCGCTTGTCGTCGGGCACCTCGCGGTCGAAACGCGCGGCGTCGTGGACGTCCTCGGTCGCGGCATAGACCGAGGTCCATTGCTTGATGATCGGCGCGAGATCGCCGTCGTAGTCGACCTCGTCGCCGGGCACCGGCAGATCGAGCACGTCGCTGTCGCAATACACCGCGGACTCGCCGGTCTCCGCCAGCACGATGAATTCGTGGCTGAGGTCGCCGCCGATCGGGCCGGTTTCCGCGCGCATCGGGATCGCCTTCAATCCCATCCGCGCGAAGGTGCGCAAATAGGCGACGAACATCCGGTTGTAGGAGCGCCGCGCCGCCGCCTCGTCGATGTCGAACGAATAGGCGTCCTTCATCAGGAATTCGCGGCCGCGCATCACGCCGAAGCGCGGACGCTGCTCGTCGCGGAATTTCCACTGGATGTGATAGAGATTGAGCGGCAGGCTCTTGTAGGACTTCACGTAGGCGCGGAAAATCTCGGTGATCATTTCCTCGTTGGTCGGCCCGTAAAGCAGTTCGCGCTTGTGGCGGTCGGTGATGCGCAGCATTTCCGGGCCGTAGGCGTCGTAGCGGCCGCTTTCGCGCCACAGATCGGCCAGTTGCAGCGTCGGCATCAACAGTTCGATGGCGCCGGCGCGGTTCTGCTCCTCGCGCACGATCTGCTCGATCTTCTTCAGCACCCGCAAGCCGAGCGGCAGCCAGGCATAGATGCCCGCCGCCTCCTGCCGCATCATGCCGGCGCGCAGCATCAGCCGATGCGACACGATCTCGGCCTCCTTCGGATTCTCCTTCAGGATGGGTAGAAAGAACCGCGACAATCGCATGGGCACACTCAAGGAATCGGTGGGACACGGGAACACCGGCAGTGAAACCGGATCGGGTGCAAAACACAAGGGCGGGACGCGAAAGCCGCGTAAACGCCGTGGATTTCCTGTAGTTTCGCGGGCGACTTTGACAGCGAGATTAAGGCGCGATCAGGTCGCAAACCGAAGATCTTGGAAAAACCTCACGCGGGCGGTTCCTGGTGCGCCGCCACGTCGAAATCGTCCTCCAGCGTTATCTGCTCGAAGTCTGTCACCAGGGCGTCGATCCGCAGTGCCAACGGCCAGGATAGGGAATCGGCACGTTGCCGAACGCGACCAGTAGCCGTCGGCGCCCAGCCTCGCCGGCGCTCCATCGGCTCGATGCCGCGCTCGGGCAGGCTCAGGATCAAGCGTCGCCTGCTTCGCCGCCAGCGGACTGCCGTCGCCATGCATCAGCTGCAGCACGAAACTGTCGGTGCCGGCCTCGCCCGGCGAAACCAGCACCTGGAACATCGCCTTCTCGGTATGGATGTGGATCGCCAGCGGCGCTGGCCGCCGCCAGCGCGCGCGGCGGCGGGGTAAAGCGCCAGCCGGCGACCACGGCCAGGATCGCCACCACCACCGCGCATTCCAGCAGGATCGACCGAACCAGCGGCCGCGTGTTGCCGGGATCTTCGGCCAGCGCCGGGGTCAGGCGAAAGCGGTTCAGCGCCGCAAGGCCCAGCAGCGCGGCGACCAGCACCAGCTTTGCGGACAGCAGCAGGCCGTAGGGGGTCTCGACCAGCGCGCGGAAGCTCGGCCAATTGCACGGTGGCCAGCACAAGCCCGGTCAGCACCAACACAGCCACGGCCGGCACCGCCAGCTTGGAAAACCGCTTCAGGATGGCCAGCAGGTTGTCGGCCGGTCTGGCCGCCAGCGCGGCCAGCGGCGCCAGCGCGCCGACCCAGAACGCAACGCCGACGCCGTGCAGGAACAGCATCGGCCGGGTCAGCCATTGCGGCGGCGCCGTGGCGGCGTGTCCGCTCGCGGCCAGCGACAGCCCGACGCCGGCAACGCCAGCGCCGACAGCGTGCGGGCAAGGCTCCCCGATGCGCTCTGCTGCGCGACCAGGGCGGCGATCATGGCCGCCACGGCCGACTCAGCAGCGACGACCCGAGGCTGGTGGCAACACGCCGCTTGCCAGGACGCTGGATCGAGGATGCCGCCGAGCGGCAGATCCAGGGCATCAAGGCCCTGCAGGCCGAGCGAGGCCGCCGCGCCGATCAGGCCGATGACCAGGGCGGCGACGACGACCTTGGAGCCGGGCTGCGCCGGTGCGATCCAGCCGGCAAAGAACGCGCCGCCGACACCGGCAAACAGCCCGAGATAAACCCCGATCCGGGAGAGCCAGATCAGGCCCGCCACCGACGCTGCCTGCCCCGGCGCCGCCGCGGCGGCCGTCGCCGCGCCGATCGAGAACACCATCGAGCCTCCGACCGGGTGGCCGTCCGCCGAGATCACGCGATAGCTGACGAGCTGGGTGCCCCGCGGCAGATTTTTCGGCAGCGTCATGCGATGGTCTGGTCCAGGCTGCGCACCCTGGCATCGTCGCGCGCCCTGCCCGCGGCATCGATCAGGCGCACCACCGCCGGCGTCACCACTTCGTTGAAGCGCAATTGCACCGTGTCGGGAGCCTGCGCCAGCACGCTGCCGTCGGCGGGCACGCTCGCGACCAGCGACGGCATGGGCCGATACGCCGGAGGCAAAGCCAACCACCGCCAGCAGCGTCGCCAGGCCGGCGATCAGGCGCATCGCGGCCGCCGTCAAGGTTTCGGCATCAGTCTGACGCCTGGCGCCGGCGACTTGCCGTCATGGGCATGGCATCGCCATCGGCCGGAATCTCGATCCAGCGGCTGACGCCCTGCTCGCACTCCTGCACGGTCGGGAAATACAGCGTGGTGTTCGGCTTCAAGGCGGTGGTCAGAAAGGTGCTGATGACAAACTCGTCGTAATTGTCATCCGGCAGCCTGCCGCCGCTCCACACCACTTCCTTGACGCCTTCCGACAATTTGGCGCCGTGAAAATCGTAATCCGCCGGCATATTTTCCCTTGATCGCCTCGACGTTCCAGCCGGGCTTCGGCATCGGCTTTACCCCGATCACGCCTTCGGGAATCTGCACCCGGATCCTGATCGTGGCCGAGCCGGCGCAGCCATGCGGCACCACGAACACCGCCTTGTAGGACGAGCCGACCGTCGCCTCGCGGTCTTCCAGGGTGATATGGGCGCTGGCCGATGACGCGGCGAACGCGGCAGCGGCGGCGACGACGGCGAAGACAGGACGCAATCGGCCGGCGTTCGACATTGCCCGCTTCACATCTTCATCCGCGGGCGCATCTTCTCCATTTTCATGCCGCCGGACGCGGCCGCCGGGCCCTGCGCGCCGATGCCTTCGACGTCCAGCGAGACCTCGACCTTGCCGGCTTTTTCGAATTCGAGCGTGAGCGGCATCTTCTCGCCATGCTTCAGCGGGCTCTTCAGATCGAACATCATCAGATGATAGCCGCCCGGCGCGAGTTTGACGGTTTTGCCGGGCTCGATGGTCAGATCCGCTCATCGAGCGGACGCATCGTCATCACGCCATCCTTCATGGCCATTTCGTGGACCTCGACCTTGCCGGCGACGTCGGCCGAAGCGCCGATCAGGCGGTCCGGCGCGGGCCCCTTGTTCTCGATGGTCAGGTAGCCGGTGCCGATCTTGGCGCCGTTCGGCGTGGCGCGGCTCCAGGCCTGCGTGATCACGAGATCGCCGGCCTTGACCTCCTGGGCACGCGCCGGCGCGGCGATCACGGCGGCGACGAACAGGGCGAAAGCGATGGTTCGGACGATGGTTCTCATGGGAATTTCCTTGTCTTGGTTGGTCAGGTTCTTGATCAGGTTTCAGAACGTGTATTTCCCCGCCAGCACGTAGGTCCGGCCGGGGAACGGGTGAAACAGGAAGTATTGCTCGTTGAAGAGATTATCGATGCCGAAATCGAACGAGAAATTGCTGGTCGCGTTGTAGTGGACTTTCATGTCGACGACGAAGTAGTTGTCGAAGGCGCCGTAGACGTGAGGCACGATGTCGGTGTTGTCCAGGGTCGAATATTGCTTGCCGCTGTAGCGCGCCGCGATGGTATAGGCCCAGCTTTCGTTCGGCCGATAGGTGAACCCGAACTTGGCGCGCCAGTCCGGCACATAGGGGACGCGGTTGCCGACCACGGTGTCGGGCAGACCCGTCAGCGGATTGGTCCCGGCCCAGGTCGGATCCGACAGGATCCGGGAGTCGACGTAAGTCACGCTGCCGAACAGCTGCAGGCCGGTGATCAGCACATTGTTCTTTTCCGCCGACAGTTCGACGCCCTGCATCCGGATCGCGGCGACATTGCCGATGGTGGTGGTGGGAACCTGGGCGCCAGTGACGGGATTGGTCGCAAGGTTGGTCTGCGAGATGATGGCGTTGTTGGTGCGTTCCTCGAACAGCGTCAGCCGGATGCGGCCGTCGTTC
The DNA here is from genome assembly GCA_963699465.1 of uncultured Alphaproteobacteria bacterium. GTDB lineage: Bacteria > Pseudomonadota > Alphaproteobacteria > Rhizobiales > Xanthobacteraceae > Bradyrhizobium. Next base: position 1,366 of record CAVOTZ010000012.1, on the reverse strand, counting down.
CAGTGCCGCTCGATGTTCGAGTTCGCCGTTCAGATCCTGCTCGGGCGTCAGGTTCGGATTGGCGAAGGTCGCGACACCGTTGACCGAGATGTTCTGGTAGAGCTCGGTGACGGTCGGATAGCGATAGGCCTCGCCGAAATTGGCGGTGATGTTCCAGTCCTTGTTCGGATCGTAGGACAGCGAGGCCTTCGGCGAAAAATTGGTCGAGCTAGCTCCGACGGTTGATTCACCGTCGAGGTCGAGGTGATGGCTCCGGCGCGCCCCCGACGTGGCGGTGTTGAGGTTGAAGCCGTCCAGCGCCTGCCAGGTTTCCATCGCGGCCGCCCAGCGTCAGCTTGAGATTGGGCGTGGATCTTCCAGGCGTCCTGCGCCCACAGCGCCCCGGTGCGGGTTTCGCCCTCACCTTCCGAATAGAGCTGGCCGGTACCGCTCGAGGTCGTCGCATTCCAGATCGACGACTGGTAGGTCGGATTGTCGAAATAATAGCGATCGCCGTGAATGCCGAAGGAGATCTCCTGCGGGCCGTCATAGCCGAACGGGCGCCAGATGCCCTTGGCGTCGGCGTTCTGCCAGTTGGTGCCGTCGTTGCGGGTGACCTTGCCGATCTGCGAGAAGCCGACGCCGGTGGCGGCCACTGTGAACGGATTGTACATGATATCCTGCAGATAATTGTAGCTCGAGGCCGAAAGGTCGAAGTCGTAGGTGCCCTTGGTATCGCTCTTGAGCGAGACGGCGTTGCTGAGATGGGTTTGATCCCAGGTATATTTGTTGCTCGCAAATGCCGAGACGCCGCCGAAAGTCGGTGCGCCGGTTGCGGTGGATGTCAGATAGGTCTGCGGATTGGAGGTCTGGATGTTGTTCCAGATGCCCAGCGAGTAAGTCGCCTGCACCAGCGGCGTGACATCGTAGGCGAGCCTGACATTGGCCGCCGTCTGCTGGCGTATGGATCAGCGCGCCGGTGCCGACCACGTCGGCGACGACGCCCTGCTTGTTGAGCGCCGGAAACGTGCCGCTGGTGCCCGCCGGAATCGAGCCGTTGGTGGTGTAGGTCAGCGGCTGCTGGTAGCCGTCCAGAAAATTGGCGCTCACCAGCCAGGACAGCGCGCCGTTGCGGTCGCCCACCGCGGCGGTGGTCTGGCTGCTCGACATAGGTGTCCTTGGTGCCGTATTGATTCCATGGCTGGACCGAAGTGGTTTCCTTTGAGCGTCTCCGACCAGATGGTCCGGCATTTTCGAGGTGATCAGCAGCACGCCGCCGATGGAATTGCCGGGATAGGCCGCCGAGTAAGGCCCGTCGAGGAAATCGATCCGGGCGATCGATTCCGGCGACACCAGGTTCCAGTGCGGCGAGGCGCCGGAATTGTTG
>CAVOTZ010000011.1:0-115601 GCA_963699465.1 uncultured Alphaproteobacteria bacterium | reverse complement strand
CGACGAGAAAAAATACGACCGCGCGATCGAGGATTACAACGAGGCGCTGCGCCTGAACCCGGATTTCGCGATGGCCTATTCCGACCGCGGCGCCGCCTGGTACTTTAAAGGCGAATACCAGAAGGCGATCGCCGATTACGACCAGGCCATCCGGCTGGAGCCGGATAACGCGCAAGCCTACACCAACCGCGGCGCGGCCTACCGCAAGATCGGCCGCACCGATCGCGCGCTGGACGACGACACCTCTGCGATCCGGATCGACCCGACCCGGCCGGAATTCTTCGATAATCGCGGCCTGCATCTGGCCGCCAATGGCGACTATGCCGGCGCGATCGCCGATTACAATGAGGCGATCAAGCTGCGCCCGAGCGATGCGAATTTCCTCACCAATCGCGGCGATGCCTATCAGGCGCAAAAGGATTACGACCACGCGGTCGCCGATTACGGTGCTGCGATAAAACTCGATCCGCAGTTTCAGCGTGCCTGGAACAACCGCGGCGCGGTGTGGCAGGCCAAGGGCGACCGGCAGCGCGCGTTGCAGGATTATGCGGAGGCGGTCCGCCTCAATCCTTCCGACAAGAATGCCGCTGAAAATCACCAGAAGATCGCCCAGCAGCTCGAGCGGCTCGGTTCGCTGGACTATCAGAAGAACCTGCCGAGCTTCAATTGCGCCACCGCGAAGCGGCCGGTGGAGAAGGCGATCTGCGCCGATCCCGGCCTTGCCCAGCTCGACCGCAACATCAGCGACGTGTTTTTACGCGTGATCGCGGATGCCGAAGCAAGCTCCCACCAGACCGCGCTGGCGCTGACCCGGCAGCAGCGCGACTTCATCGACCAGCGCAACGCCTCGTTCGGCCGCCGCGGCTACGATCTGCGCCAGGCGATGGAAGCGCGGCTGGACCGCCTTAATACGACAGCGCAGCGCTGAGCATCTTGCGACAGGTCAAAACATCTGTTCTGGCTTGAATTATCGGTCTATCCCATGACAATAGCGTCAAGGGAGAAGCGCCATGAACATCCAGGCCAACAGCCGCTATCACGAGGTCCACGCCCGGTCGCTCAGGGATCCCGAGGGTTTTTGGGCGGAGGCGGCGCGCGAGATCGACTGGATCGAGCCGCCGAAGAAAATCTTCGATCCTGACATGGGGCTGTACGGCCGCTGGTTTCCGGACGCCGTGGTCAACACCTGCTACAATGCGCTCGACCGCCATGTCGCGGGTGGCCGCGCCGAGCAGGTGGCGCTGATCCATGATTCACCGCTGGCCGGCACCGTCACCAAGTTCACCTACGCGCAGATGCTGCACGAAGTGCAGACGCTCGCCGCGGTCATGCAGGATTTCGGCGTCGCCAAGGGCGACCGCGTCATTCTCTATATGCCGATGGTGGCCGGAAGCCGTGGTCGCGATGCTGGCCTGCGCCCGCATCGGCGCGGTGCATTCGGTGGTGTTCGGCGGCTTTGCCGCCAAGGAACTCGCCACCCGGATCGAGGACGCCAAGCCGAAGCTGATTTTTTCCGCGAGCTGCGGGCTCGAGCCCGGCCGCATCGTGCACTACAAGCCGCTGCTCGACGAGGCGATCAAACTGTCCAGCGTCAAGCCGCGAGGCCTGCATCATCCTGCAGCGCCCGCAGCAGCTTTGCGAGCTCGTCGCCGGGCCGCGACCACGACTGGGCCGAGCTGCGCAGCCGACGCCATCGCCGCGAAGAAATCCGCGCCTTGCGTGCCGGTCAAGGCGACCGATCCGCTCTACATCCTCTACACCTCGGGCACGACGGGAAAACCCAAGGGCGTGGTGCGCGACAATGGCGGGCATCTGGTGGCGCTGAAATGGTCGATGTTCAACCTCTACGGCGTCAAGCCCGGCGAGGTCTGGTGGTGCGGTTCCGACATCGGCTGGGTGGTCGGCCACAGCTACATCATCTACGGGCCGCTGTTTCATGGCGCGACCTCGATCATGTACGAGGGCAAGCCGGTCGGCACGCCGGACGCCGGCGCGTTCTGGCGGGTGATCTCCGAGCACAAGGCGGTCGCGCTGTTCACCGCGCCGACCGCGTTTCGCGCCATCAGAAGGAAGACCCGGAAGGCAAGTTGATCCGGCAATACGATCTGTCGAAATTCCGCACGCTGTTTCTGGCCGGCGAGCGCGCCGATCCGCCGACGGTGGAATGGGCCGAAGCAGCAATTGAAAGTGCCGGTGATCGACCATTGGTGGCAGACCGAGACCGGCTGGTGCATCGCCGGCAACCCGATCGGGCTTGGGCATGCTGCCGGTCAAGCATGGCTCGCCGACGGTGCCGATGCCGGGCTATCAGGTCGACGTGGTCGACGAGGCGGCAAAACCGGTCGCCGCCGGCAGCATGGGCTCGATCGTGATCAAACTGCCGCTGCCGCCGGGCTGCCTGCCGACGCTGTGGGAGCAGGACGAGCGCTGCAGGGAAGCCTATTTCAACGAATTTCCCGGCTATTACAAAACCTCCGACGCCGGCTACAAGGACGAGGATGGCTATATCTTTGTGATGGGCCGCACCGACGACATCATCAACGTCGCCGGCCACCGGCTCTCCACCGGCGGCATGGAGGAGATTCTCGCTTCGCATCCCGATGTCGCCGAATGCGCGGTGCTCGGCATCAAGGATTCCATCAAGGGCGAGGTGCCCTGCGGTTTTTTGGTGCTGAAGTCCGGCGTGACCCGAACCCACGCCGAGGTCGAAAAGGACGTCGTGGCGCTGGTGCGGGAAAAGCTCGGCCCGGTCGCGGCGTTCAAGCTCGCGTTCACGGTCGGCCGGCTGCCCAAAACCCGCTCCGGCAAGATCCTGCGCGGCACCATCAAGAAGATCGCCGACGGCGACGACTGGGCCATGCCCGCGACCATCGAGGACCCCAAGGTGCTGGACGAGATCGGCGAGGCGCTGAAGGGCAGGCCGTGAGACGGCGGGGGAGCCTGTCCCTATGTCGTCACGCACCGTCGACATGCCCGGATACAGCGCGGAACGCCCATCTTTGCTATAGATAAGGTCCCGGGCATCCACCTCTTCAAAAAAGCCGCCATTATTTCGATGGATTGCCGGGTCATCTCACGTCAAGACGCGCTTGCGCGCTTTTGCCCGGCAATGACGAAACCATAGGATCCTGCGTATGCGCCTGCACCTTTCGACGCCCCTGATCGCCCTGCTGCTGACCGCGCCGTTGCTCGGCGGCTGCCTGGAGCGGGGCAATTCGGTCATGGTCAATGCCAGCGGCGATGACGATGACGCGTTCTGCAGCGCCAACAACGTCAAGCAGGGCTCAACGCAATATATCGCCTGCCGCAAGGACCGCGACGTGCAGCGCCAGAATGCCGAGGCCCGCCGCGACCGCTCCCAGCGCGCCATCGGCGAATACATGATCGACCATCCGAGCACGGGGCAGTAACGGCCGTCAGGCGCGCGGAGTGAAAAATCGCGGCCGCGCGGCCAGGACCGGCGCTTCGATCGCCATATACATCAATGATGCGATGACCGTCGTGACAAAGAGATAAAGCGCAAGCTGGGGCAAAAGCGGAAGCCGGTCGAGGATAGAGGCGAGCGTTACCAGCACCAGCGAATGAAACAGATACATCGAATAGGAAATCCGGCCGAGAAATTCTCCCACTGTCGTAAGCGCCTTGCTGCCTTGAAAGATATCGCTCAGCTTGAGCGAAAGCACGATCGCCGTGGCCGCGACGGCGGCCGAGTAGAACGGAAACGCGGTCTCGATCGCGCGGCTATGGCTTTCGGCCGCGAGCATCGTCAGACCGATGGCGATAGCGAGCGCGGCGAGCAGAGATACCAGCGCCTGCCAGATCCGGATCTGCCGCAGAATTCCGGTTCGTGTCACCGCGAGATTGAGCAGGAAGCCCCACGCGATCGCGTCCATCCTGAACGTTACGATGCGCCGAACGTCAGGTCCCCAATCGGCGTAGTTGCCGAACGCCTCCCGCAACAGCGTGATCAGGGCGACGAACGCCGCTGCGGAGATTGCCGCGCCGAGAACCGAGCGGCGGCGCGCGACGAGGACGGCAAAAATCAGGAATGGCGGAAACAGCAAATAGAACCACTCTTCGACCGACAAACTCCACGCGACGGAAAAGTAATCGTCGGCATTGCTCTGGCGCGCGAAGTTCTGGACGTAGATCAGGTAGCGGAAGAAGTCGGCGCTTCCCAGTTGATGCGCGGCGGCCGATATCAGCAGCAGGGCGATCAGGTATGGCGGGATGGTTCGCATCCAGCGGCGCACCCAAAATATTCCGAGATTGCGGTTGTCCGGCCGCTCGACCACAAAGGACATGATCTGCGGCGCCAGGACATAGCCGCTCAGCACGAAGAAGACTTCGACACCGAGGATCGAAACGGTTTCGGCGATCGGGCTGTTGGCGTCCTTGAAGATGAAGAAATGCGGAATCGTCACCGACAGTGCGGCGAGGCCGCGCAGCATGTCGAGCGAGGCGAGGCGCCGTTCCGTCATGGGTGGATGCCGCAATCGGCCATGCCTTTGACCAAAGCTCTGGCGATCGCGGCATTGGCGATCGCGGAAAAGTGGTTGCTTTCGGTGCCGATATCGGCGGGGTTGGAGAGCCCGGCTTTGGTCCTGTTGATTTCATCGGTTGGATCGATGAAACAAACGCCCGGCACCTGATCGACGGAGGCGCGCAGCAATTCGGCAAAAAGTTCATTTTGATAAACGGGTGTGGGCAGCAGCAGTAGAACGAATTGATCGCCCTTGGCGATGGCGTCAGTGGCCATCGCTCTGATCACGGCGCTGGCGACGGCCCTGTAACGGGCGTTTCCCTGCGACAGCGCGATCTGGTGCGGCAAATCGGGTGCATGCAATGTCATCTGCAACGCCCGGATCACCGACCGCGAGAAGGGAAAGCGGAGCGGTGTCCAGTTGTCGCCGTATCCGTCTTCCCTGTAAAAGTCCAAAATGGCCTTCGTCGACGGCGCTGGCCGGCGATGCAGAACCGGTTGAGCGTTGTCCAGCGTGAAGAATGGTTTGGTCACGCGCGCGCGTGGCAGGCCGTCGTTCAGGTCGAAGAACGTCCATGATGAAATGGCCATCGTCGTAATCATCACCAGCGACATGCCGAGCACGATGACCGATTTTGGTGTCGAATATTGCTGATAAAGCAAATAGGTTTGGTCCAGCCCAAAAGCGGGCACGCCGTAATTGGCGATGTCGCAGCCGAGTTCGCGGGAGGCCAGATAAGGCCAGGTGGATTCGTCCGGCACGTCGGGACTGAAGGTGAAAGAGCCGCCCCAGGCCGAGCCGCATTCCCGAGGCAGCGGCGGATGGTCCCGCGTGAGCTTCACGCCCTTCTTCGGCCATCCGGTGGCCGGTGCGTCGGCCTCGTCTTGCAAACCGGCCTCAACTTCCGCGGCCAGCCGCGATGGATAATAGATGCGATAGGGGTTCCCGCGATGGATCGAGATCACGGCGAAGAGACCGAATATTCCGTCGATCAGCAGGGCGAGCAGCGCGGCCTTGATGCTCCAGGCTGCGGCCCTCTTAAGCATCAGAAATTCTTGTATTTGAAGCCGATGCCCGAGATGGTCGGGTCTGAAAAAAGCAATAGGCCGCCCAACACCAGAACGAGCACCGCGAGAGCAATCAGTATTCTGTAACGCTTGAACATCGATACGTCCCCTGAACGGTCTCTACACCGTAGCCTTGAGGCGAGCAAGTATCGGCACTCTCCGGTTGTCCGATCTTTGCCGGGCGTGGTTGATGTCGGAGGAACTCAGGGGGACGCCGATCTCGTCCGCCGGAAAAACGTTCATGTGCTGCGCACAGCGACTGAGCAAGATCTCTGCCATACATGATCGACCATCCCAGCGCGCGGCAGCTACGCGCCCATCCCCGTGAACCTGGTTCCGCCGGCCTGCGACCCAAGGGACGCGCCCGCATGCGGGCCCTGTCAGCGGAGCACGGCATGGCGAACGAGTTCAGGTTCAAGGATTATCCCAACGAGATGAAGTTCAAACCCGTGGCCGACGATGCGATCGGTGCGCTCGCCGCGCAGTACGGGCTGGAATTCTCGGCCGATTACCGCGCCTTCCTGAAATCCCATAACGGTTTCTATTTCGACCGGATGACCTCCGCCGCACCGCTCGCGCCCGGCATCGAGACCTTCGATTTCATCCGCTATCTGTTCGGCATCGATACCGGCCACCCATACAACGATCTCAGGCACTATCTGGCCTTGCCCGGGGTCTGGGACCAGGCGCTATGCGCCTTCGCCTGTCCGGTCAGCGATAGCAGGGCCGGCGATCCGATCGTCGAGATTCACAAGGGCATCGCCAAGGGCCGGATATTCTTCGTCGATCACGAGGTGATGCCCGATGTCGCCGATCTGAAGGCCGAGGGCGTCGATCTCGCGGTCATGAGCGCCGACGAGGCGCTCGAGCATCTGGTCGAGCAGGGCTGCTTCTTCCAGGTCGCCAAATCGTTCTCGGATTATCTGAAGAAGCTGGTCGTCTATGACGACGACGGCAGCGTCAATGTCAGCATCCGCCGGCCGCTTTAAGAGGCAAAGTCCGTAACGGTGCGCTTACTTCGCGCCTGCCTTCCGCAGGCCGTTCAGGAGTTCGGCTACGGCCGCCTGTGCCGTGGGATTTTGGTATTGGTCCTCGCTGTAGTATTTGCTGACCGTACCGAGGTCCGATCGCGCGGCGTGAGCCTTCCTGAATTTGCCGAGCGCCTGTTTCGCTTCCGCATCCTTGTTGGACAAGGCGAGCGCTGCAACCAGCCAGGCGTGGGTGAACCAGAGGTTCGGCCGCATATCGACCGACTCCTGCAGGGCTTCGGCTGCGCTCGCATAGTCGCCGATCGCGAAATAAGCGCGCCCTTTGACCCAGCGGAAAACCGCGAACGACGGATCCTTGGGGCTGAGTTGAGCTGCCTTTTCGGCCATCGCGATCGCGCGTTTCGAATCGCCGAGAAAAACCATTTCGTTGGCGGCCTGGGCATAGGCCGATGCGAAGTTGGGATCGATCCTGATCGCTTCTTCGAAGGCGCGAAGCGCGGCCTTGTGATCGCCGCGCAGCCGATAGACCCAGCCAAGCGCGTGATGCGCCAGCGGCACATCGTGGTCCAGACCAACGGCTTTTTTCGCGGCGGCCTCGGCGCGGTTCACCTCGGCGGTGCCCGCGCCGTTCCAGCCGTTGAGCACGTCCGATGTCAGCCACGCGGCCAGCAGGCCGAGCAAGCGCGCATTGTCCGGATCCGCCTGGAGACCGGCTTCGGCATGCTGACGCAATTCAAGGGACTTTTCGGCCGTTGGAAAGCCGGTGCTGGCCGCCATTGCTCTCATCCTTTCATCCAGGGGGTTGTGGTCCGCCGCAAGCGTGCCGACCTCGTGTCGTACGCCAGACTTTATCACTTCATCATTCAGCGAGGTGGCGATTTGGGTCATCATATTATCCTGCAGGTCGAGCAGGCTGCCGGTTTCGTAGGCAAAGGTATTGGCCCAAAGGTTGGTGCCGCTTTCGGTATCGATCAGTTGCGCATTGACCTGAACTAGCGGTCCCGAGCGCCTGACGCTGCCTTCGAGCGCGTAGCGGACCCGCAGCTCGCGGCCGATCTGACGAGGGTCGTTCGGCTTATCCTTGTAGGTGAAGGCGGTGCCCGAGGCGATCACCCAGGCCCGTCGCAGCCGGGAAAGCTCGGTGGTCAAATCGTCGGTGATCGCGTCTGCCAGATAACCGTCCGCGGTGTTGCTATCCAGGCTCTTGAACGGCAACACGACGATCGAATTGGTCCGGGCAATCGCTTCATGTTGCGCGCGGAACAGAAGTACCGACGCAATCGCGGCAATCGCTATCGCTCCAATGCTGGCCGCCGCGGTCACGCCATTCCAGCGAGCGATCAGCCAGGATAAATACGGCACCCGTATGCGTTGATCCGAGACCTCGTAGACGTGGACCGGATAAGGAATGTTCTTGACCCGGCGGGTGCCGCGATCGGCGAAAAAAAACGAAGGCTGGGCGCGGGTCTGGTCGTAAATGCTCTGGCTGACGCATACCATTCCCGGCGATGCGAGGGCCTCGAGCCGGGCTGCGATGTTGACGCTGTTGCCATAGATATCGTCGTGATCGACCATGACGTCGCCGGTGTTGATCCCGATCCGCATCTGGAGGCGGTCTTTCTGATCGGCTTGACGCGTGGCCAGCCCGCGCTGGATCTCGATCGCGCAGCGCACCGCGTCGACCGCGCTGGAAAATTCGACCAGCAATCCGTCGCCCATGCTGCGCACGAGGCGTCCGTGGTACTTGTCAATGGTCGGATCGATCAGTTCACGCGCATGAGTTGCGAACCGCTCATGCGTCTCGTCCTCGCTTCGGCTCATCATGCGGCTGTAGCCGACGACATCGGCGAGCATGACGGCCATCAATCGCCGACGCTGTTCGGTGACCGGTTCAACTACCGTCGGGGTCGTTCGTGCGGTGAGCCATTCGATTGCCATCGAAGGTCCTCGATCCACTATCGAAAATAATTCGTGCGCCCGCCGAAGCACAAAATAAAGCAACAATAGGGTACAGAAGATGCGTCTTTTGGCGTTTCGTCAATCCCCAGAACGCGGTTCTGTGACCTGAATTGGTCGCGGATTCGTGGGGGTCTGGTTACTCGTCCGTGACCTTAACGGGCAGATCGGCGCGAGCCCGAGACAGGCGTCCTGTTTCGCGACAGCACGCTATCTATCTTTTCGCGCGGAGCAATGCAGAGCGTCAATTCCCGAATCTGTGCCGGCTTTGTATCAGCAACCGACATTGGCGAGCCGAACGCCTTGTGTGACGCTGCGATCGGCTCCCTTTCAGATCTTCGGATTGATCCGAGGGATTGGAATGGTCAGCGCCTTACGTCATAGTTGAGGTCAGCTCAACTCACGCGCAGGTCGATCCATGCTCACCGTCCATCATCTCGGCAAGTCGCAGTCCGAACGCATCGTCTGGCTCTGCGAGGAGCTCGGCATTCCCTATCAGCTCAAGAACTACGCGCGGGACAAGGTGACGATGCTGGCGCCGGCCGACTACAAGGCGCTGCATCACATCGGCGCCGCGCCCGTCATTACCGACGGCGACGTCGTGCTCGCCGAATCCGGCGCGGTGGTCGAATACATCATCGCCAAATACGGCAAGGGCCGGCTCGTGCTGGCCGCGGATCATCCCGACTTCGCGCATTTCCTCTATTGGTTTCATTTCGCCAACGGCACGCTGCAGGCGGCGATGGGCCGGCTGATGATCCTGACCCGGCTCAAGCTCGCCGAGGACAACCCGATCCTGGTCGGCAGCAGAGCGCGGCTCGACCGCGCCTTCGACCTGATCGACGCGCGGGTAGGAGAGGCCGAATATCTCGCCGGCAGCGAATTCACCACCGCCGACATCATGAGCGTTTTTTCGCTGACCACGATGCGCTATTTCCAGCCCTACGAGCTCGGACGCTGTCCGAACATCATAAAATATCTCGCCCGCATAGCGGCGCGCCCGGCCTACCGGCGGGCGATGGAAAAGGGCGATCCGGGGATGGCGCTGCTGTTGACATGAGCAGGTGAGGGCGCGCGGTCAAATCGCAACAGGAACGCCGCTCCCCCGAACGGCAGCGCAAGTAGCAAAGAGGTTCCTGTTGTAGCTGCGCCCTCTCTATATGCGCACTTGCCATTTTTTCGGGTGGTAAAACAATCCGTAGCGTTACGGGGATCCACAACGTCATTGCGAGCGGGCGCAGCTCTTGCGCGAGCCCGGAATCCATAACTCTTGCTTGTCGCTATGTTCCTCGCAATGACGATTATTCGTCGTCACCGGCAAACGCGGACCCATACCCCTGGCGTCGATTGTATGGAAGGTAACTGCCTCGCTGCTCAACTGAGAACACTGCGGCGCATGGGTCCCGGCATTCGCCGAATTCGACTTTTCCGAGCGCGGCCAGGCAACCCACTCACGGCGCAACACCCAGCCCCTTCAGTTCGGCAACGGCGGCATCCCACTCCGGGAAACCGTGCGGGCAATCGCTTGCCGCCAGACGAAAGAGGCGGGTGGCTTCGTCCTTAATGCCCTTGGCCAGTGAAAGCTCCCCGCTGTAGAAGTTCGCCTCGCAGAGCTGGCCCTTCTTCTTGCTGGCGTCCGGATCGTCAGCGGCGGCCAATACGGCAGCCGGCGTCATCTGCTCCATGAACAATTTTATCACTGGCGCGGGCCACGCTTTCATGTCGATCTGCGCCGTGGCTTGCGCGAGCGTGCCCGGGAGATGGTTGCGCCTGGCGGCGATCTCGCGCCACAGCGCCAAATAGCCATTGTCGGGCGCGATCGCGCTGGCCTGGGCGAAGTCGGCCAGCGCCTTTTCGAACGAGCCGGCAAGGAAGTAGGTGCGCCCGCGGCCAAAGTAGCCCAGACTGGATTTTGGACTGAGCGCGATCGCCGCGTTGAAGTCGGCGACGGCGCGGTCGTTGTCGCCCTTGGCGCGATAGGCGTCACCTCGGGCCGCGACGAACTTTCCGGATTTTGGGTCGAGCTTGATCGCCGCATCGTAATCGGCAATGGCGCGGTCAGGGTCGTCGCTGGCGCCGTACGCGAGAGCGCGGCCGAACAGGCTGTCGGCATCTTCGGGATCGATGCGGATCGCGGCGCTGTAATCGTCGATGGCGCGGGCCGCGCTATCCGTTTCCAGCCAGGCGGCGCCACGATGGACGTAGGCCCTCGCGCGTTTCGGATCGAGCCGGATCGCCTCGTTGTAGTCGGCGATGGCGCGGCCGTTGTCGCCCTTGTCGTGCCAGGCGCGGCCGCGATGGTCGAAGGCCATGGCGGATGTCGGATCGAGCCGGATCGCTTCATTGAAGTCGGCGATGGCGTGGTCGTTGTCGTCCTTGTCGCTGTAGACCACGCCGCGGCCGAAGAAGGCCCTGGCATGGCCTGGATCGAGCCTGATCGCCGCGCTGTAGTCGGCGATGGCGCGCTCATTGTCGCCCTTGCCGTACCAGGCGCTGGCCCGGTTCTGGTAAGCCATCGCGAATGTCGGATCGAGCCTTATCGCCTCGGTGAAATCGGCGATGGCGCGATCGGCGTCGCCCTTGTCGCTCCAGGCGTTGCCCCGGTTGCTGAAGGCCATGGCGAGTTTCGGATCGAGCCGGATCGCTTCATTGTAGTCGGCGATGGCGCGATCATTGTCGCCTTGTTCGTTGTAAGCGGCGCCCCGATTATTGTGCGGCATGGCCAATGTGGGATCGAGCCGGATCGCTTCGTTCAAATCGGCCATCGCGCGTTCGTTGTCGCCCGTTGCGTGATAAGCGGCCGCGCGATTGCTGTAGAACGCCGCCAGGTCGTGGCCTTTGAATTCCCCGGAATTGATGTTCTCGGTGCAATCGACGATCGCGGCCGCCGGGTCTTGCGGCGAATCGCAGACGTTGCCGGCGGCAGCCTGACCGCTCAGACAGATGATCGCGGCGCAAACCGCACTCCAAAACTTCCAATCCGTCCGGCGCATGCGATCTCCATGGGCGAATCCCGGTATTTTGTCTCGGCATTTGTTGTTCTGGTTCACGTCTGGACATGACCAGAGAGCTGCCGCTGCGTTCCCCGGATGCAGCGCAGCGCGCCGCTCTTACGGCGCGGTGCGCTGCTGGTCCGGGGTCCACACGCCGCGAATGTGGCTGGGTCCCGGCTCTGCGAAGCAGCGTTGCACGCTGCATCGCGTCCGGGACACGCAATACCCGCGATAAAATTAGCCGCGCGGACGGACAATCGCCCGGCTCCCACCAGCCTCGCAGATATTCCGATTTACAGAAAATTTCTTGACTCGCACCCAAATCACCGGCATAATGCGCCCATCCCGTCCCACCAAAAGGGGCGGCTCGCGATCGTCACGAACGCGGGGCGGGATGCGGTGGACGCGGAAGTGCCGATAACGAACGGCACTGAAGCGTACGGCGAAATCGTGTGGTCCTGACGCCCGGATTGCTGGCGTCAAGTTCCCGGGAAGCTCACGCCTCCCGGGGGCGATGGTGGCAAGAGGCTCCGATTCACCAGGGAGAGCACGTATAAGTCGTAAAGCCATTGCGCAGGGAAGGCCGGAGTGTTTCCGCTGAACCTGTATGCTCGTGTGCGCATCTCTTTGTGCATCAATGCACACGAGACCGCGGGTGCAGCGCGCACCCGGTCTTCCCTGCGCCCTTTTGTTTGAAGGGCGGAGCTAATTTGCAAACCTCGGACAAAGCGATGTCGCGAGAACGCGGAGCTCATATCCACTCGTCGTCCTCGGCCTTGAGCCGAGGACCCATACGCGTCAATGACCTTCTCTAGCGTTTCGACAGCACCGCGAGGAGTTCTTGGGTCCCGGCTCAAGGCCGGGACGATGGCTTCCTTCGTCATTGCGAGGAGCACTTGCGACGAAGCAATCCAGTCTTCGTGTGTGGCCCTGGATTGCTTCGCTTCGCTCGCAATGACGGTCCTACTCGTCGTCCGGCTTCTTGCCGCCGATGGTCTTCAGCTTGGCGAACACGGCGTCGACGTTGAGGTCGTCGCGCTGCTTTTCGGACGGGCTCGAATTCCGGCTCCTTGCGGGTGGTCTCGGAGGCCGGCAGCAAGGTGGCGCCGCCATAGGCGGTGTCGACCGGCTTTTCCTTGGCCGCGCGCTGCACCTCGAAGTCGAGTTCGATCTGCGAGCACAGGCCGAGCGTCACCGGGTCCATCGGGGTCAGGGTCGAGGCGTTCCAGTGGGTGCGGTCGCGCACGCTGGCGATGGTGGTCTTGGTGGTGCCGACCAGCCGCATGATCTGGGCGTCCTTCAGCTCGGGGTGGTTGCGCACCAGCCACAGGATCGCGCTCGGCCGCTCGTGGCGGCGCGACACCGGGGTGTAGCGCGGGCCCTTCTTCTTGGCGTGCCGGCGGCAGCGCCACCTTGCTCTCGCTCGAGCCTGAGCCGGTAATTCGGGTCCTTCTCGCCCTTTTCGATCTCGTCGCGGGTGAGCTGGCCGGTCGAAATCGGGTCCATGCCCTTGATGCCCTGGGCGGCGTCGCCGTCGGCGATGGCGCGAACCTCGAGCGGATGCATTTTGGTGAAATCGGCCACCTGGTCGAAGGTCAGGGCGGTATTGTCGACCAGCCACACGGCAGTCGCCTTTGGCATCAGCGGTGCATTGCTCATGGCAAATCTCCTTTGCGCTTCGCCCACCTCTTTTGGAGGCGAAGCCGGTGGTCATCAGCGATGACGGGAATTAGGCCCTATATAAGCCGTCCGGGGCTAACCGCGCAATGGTTTGCTAAACGGCCTTGACAGCGCCCGAAAGCCAGTCCCAAGTCCTTATCTGGAATTGACCGTTCCCTGCCCGGCGGCGAGGGTGAAAAGGTCCGAGATCGCACCCATGCAGGCCAAACCAGCCCTGAAAATCGTGCTTTGTTCGCCGCGGGGCTTCTGCGCCGGGGTGGTGCGGGCGATCGACACCGTCGAACGGGCGCTGACGCATCTATGGCGCCCCGGTCTATGTCCGCCACGAGATCGTCCACAACCGCTATGTGGTCGACAGCCTGCGGACCAAGGGCGCGATTTTCGTCGAGGAACTGGCCGAAATCCCCGACAATACCAATGCGCCGGTGGTGTTTTCGGCCCACGGGGTGCCCAAATCGGTCCCGGCCGACGCCAAGGCGCGCAATTTCTTTTCGCTGGACGCGACCTGCCCGCTGGTCACCAAGGTGCACCGCGAGGCGGCGATCCATTTCAAGCGCGGCCGCGAAATCCTGCTGATCGGGCATTCCCATCACCCGGAGGTGGTCGGCACGCTCGGCCAGTTGCCGCCGGGCGCGGTGACGCTGATCGAGACCGCCGCAGGACGCCGCGACCTTCACGCCGAAGGATCCCGAACAACCTCGCCTTCGTGACCCAGACCACGCTGTCGATCGACGACACCGCCGAGATCGTCGCGATGCTGAAGGAGCGGTTTCCCGAACATCTCCGGGCCGCACAAGGAAGACATCTGCTACGCCACCACCAACCGCCAGCTCGCGGTCAAGAAGGTGGCGCCGGTGGTCGACGCCCTGATCGTGGTCGGCGCGCCGAACTCGTCGAATTCGCAGCGGCTGCGCGAAGTCGCCGAACGCGAGGGCTGCCCGATCGCGGTGCTGGCGCAGCGCGCCGGCGATCTCGACTGGAAGCGGTTCGAGGGCATCAAGAGCCTCGGCATCACCGCGGGCGCCTCGGCGCCGGAAGTGATCGTCGAGGAGATCATGGGTGCGTTCGCCGAGCGCTACGAATTGCATGTGGAGACGGTCTCGGCCGCGGAAGAGAACGAATTCTTTCCGTTGCCGCGCTCGCTGCGGCCCGACGCGGCCGAGTAGACGCGATGGCGGTCTATACCGACGTCGCCGCCGACGAGCTTGCGGAATTTCTGGGCCATTACGACATCGGCGAGTTGCTGTCCTACAAGGGCATCGCCGAGGGCGTCGAGAATTCCAACTTCCTGCTGCACACCAGCGGCCGGCTCGTTTCATCCTGACGCTGTACGAGAAGCGCGTCGCCAGAGGCGACCTGCCGTTCTTCCTCGGCCTGATGACGCATCTCGCCTCGCGCGGCATCAATTGCCCGCAGCCGCTCAGGAACAAGAGCGGCGAGGCGCTGAGCACGCTGGCCGGCCGCCCGGCGGCGATCATCAATTTTCTCGAAGGCATCTGGCCGCGCAAGCCCGACCGCCACGCATTGCGCCGGCGTCGGCCAGGCGCTGGCGAAAATGCATCTGGCCGGGCGCGATTTTGCGATGTCGCGCGCCAATGCGCTGTCGGTGTCGGGCTGGCGCCCGCTGTTCGAACAGGCGGCCGCCCGCGCCGACGAGGTGCAGCACGGCCTGCGCGCCTTCATCGGCGCCGAGCTCGATCATCTCGAAGGCGGCGTCTGGCCGAACGATTTGCCGCTAGGGCGTGATCCACGCCGACCTGTTTCCGGACAATGTGTTCTTCCTCGGCGAGCAGGTTTCCGGGCTGATCGACTTCACCTTCGCCTGCAACGACATGCTGGCCTATGACGTCGCGATCTGCCTCAACGCCTGGTGTTTCGAGAGCGATTGCTCGTTCAACGTCACCAAGGCGCGGGCCTTCCTCAACGCCTATGGCCGCGAGCGCGCACTGACCGAAGCCGAGCAGCACGCGCTGCCGCTGCTGGCGCGCGGCGCGGCGCTGCGCTTCCTGCTGACGCGGCTGGTCGATTTTCTCAACGTGCCCGCCGGGCGCGCTGGTGCGGCCGAAGGATCCGCTGGAATATGTCCGCAAGCTGCGCTTCCAGCAGGGCGTGGCCAGCCTGCGCGATTACGGCGTCAGCGCGTCGGGGCTGGTGGCGTGAGCGAACTCCCGACGGTCATCGATTCACACCGACGGCGCCTGCTCGGGCAATCCCGGGCCGGGCGGCTGGGGCGCGATCCTCAAATTCGGCGATGTCGAAAAGGAATTGAAGGGCGGCGAGGCGCACACCACCAACAACCGCATGGAGCTGATGGCGGCGATCTCGGCGCTGGAAGCGCTGAAGAAGCCGTGCACCGTCGATCTCTACACCGACAGCCAGTATGTCCGCCAGGGCATCACCGGCTGGATCCATGGCTGGAAGAAGAACGGCTGGCGCACCGCGGACAAGAAGCCGGTCAAGAACGTCGATCTGTGGCAGCGGCTCGATGCCGCGCTGAAACCGCACCAGGTGCGCTGGCACTGGGTCAAGGGCCACGCCGGCCACGACGAAAACGAACGCGCCGATCGAGTTGGCGCGCGAAGGCGTCGCGATGGCGAGGTTGAAGAGGGTAGGGAAGAGATTCAGGACGAGATCGTCGATTACTTCCCTCATCCCCTTGCGGGAGAGGGTGACCGAAGCGAAGCGGAGGCAGGTGAGCGGGTAAACCGCAAGTGCCGCGCCTGTCGGCTTACCCCGTCATCCGGCGCTTCGCGCCACCTTCTCCCGCAAGGGCGAGAAGGGAAGCGCGCCGCGCAGCGCTTTAACTCAGAGCTGCCCGAGCAGCGTGTCGCCGCCGGAAACCTCGACCTTGCCGGGGGCCGGCTCGAGATTGAGCTTCTTGACCACGCCGTCCTCGACCAGCATCGAGTAGCGCTGGGAGCGGATGCCGAGGCCGTTGCCGGAGGCGTCGAGCTCCATGCCGATCGCCTTGGTGAATTCGGCGTTGCCGTCGGCGAGGAACGTCGCTTCGTCGCGCTGGTCGGTGTCGCGCTTCCAGGCGTTCATGACGAAGGCGTCATTGACCGAGACGATCGCGATGGTGTTGACGCCCTTGTCCTTGATGGCATAGGCGTTGAGGAAAATGCTCGGCAGATGCATCTTGTGGCAGGTGCCGGTATAGGCGCCGGGCACCGCGAACAGCGCGACCTTCTTGCCCTTGAAGATATCGTCGGTGGTCTTGACCTGCGGACCTTCCGCGGTCATCACGCGAAACTTGGCTTCGGGCAGCTTGTCGCCAACTTTGATGGTCATCGTCAATTCTCCTGGGAATGTACGGGCGGTGTCTCGGATCAGGGGCGTGTCTTAGATCATTTTAGGGCCGAGTGGAAAGCCGCTTCACCGGGGTTTGATGACTATAGTTTCGGCGTCATTGCGAGCCAACGGGTCGGGCGAACGCCCGCCCGATGACAGGCTCCACGAAGCAATCCAGAGCCACAAGTCGAAGTCTGGATTGCTTCGTCGCTCACGCTCCTCGCAATGACGGCTGCCGAGGCATTTTTCTAGGCGGCAGCCTTCTTTTCGTCGCGCAGCTCGCGGCGCAGGATTTTCCCGACATTGGTCTTGGGCAGGTCGGTGCGGAATTCGATCTGCTTCGGGACCTTGTAGTTGGTCAGCTGCGTGCCGCAGAACTTGATGATGTCCTCGGCGGTGAGCGCCGGGTCCTTTTTCACCACGAACGCCTTGACCGCCTCGCCCGATTTGGCGTCCGGCACGCCGATCACGGCGCATTCCAGCACGCCGGGGTGGCTGGCGATCACTTCCTCGACCTCGTTGGGATAGACGTTGAAGCCGGACACCAGGATCATATCCTTCTTGCGGTCGACGATCTTGGTGTAGCCGTCCGGCGTCATCACGCCGATGTCGCCGGTGCGGAAATAGCCGTCCGCGGTCATCACCTTGGCGGTCTCGTCCGGCCGGTTCCAGTAGCCGGCCATCACCTGCGGGCCCTTGGCGCAGATTTCGCCGGCGCTCGCCGAGCGGCACCTCGTTGCCGTCGTCGTCGCGGATCGAGATCTAGGTCGAGGGCACCGGGAGACCGATCGTAGCCGGAGAACTCGCTCGATGTCGGCCGGGTTGCAGGTCAGTGTCGGCGAGGTCTCCGACAGGCCATAGCCCTCGGACAGCGCGCAGCCGGTGGTCTTCAGCCAGCTTCTCCGCGACCGGCTTTCTGCGTCGCCATGCCGCCGCCGATCGAGGTTTTCAGCTTGGAGAAATCGAGCTTGTCGAAGCCGGGCGTGTGCAACAGGCCGTTGTAGAGCGTGTTGACCGCCGGGAAACTGTTGACCTGGTATTTCGATCAGCTCCTTGACGAAGCCGGCCATGTCGCGCGGATTGGGGATCAGCAGGTTGACGCCGCCGGCGCGCATCGCCAGCAGGTAACACGCGGTCAGCGCGAAGATGTGATAGAGCGGCAGCGCGCAGACGATGAACATCTGGTCGACAATGCGGCGGCTTGCTTCAGCGCCGGCTGCAGCCAGGCATCGTTCTGCAGCACGTTGGCGAGGATGTTGCGGTGAAGCAGCGTCGCGCCCTTGGAAACGCCGGTGGTGCCGCCGGTATATTGCAGGAAGGCGACGTCGTCGGGCCCGAGCTTCGGCTTGTTGAACTTCATGCCGCGGCCGGCGGCGACCGCGTCGTTGAAGCTGACCGCATCCGGCAGCGAATAGGCCGGCACCATCTTCTTCACCCGCCGCACCACCAGATTGACGATCACGCCCTTGAGCCCGAGCAGGTCGCCCATGCTGCCGACGATGACATGCTTGACCGCGGTCTTGGCGATCACCTTCTCGACGGTGGTGGCGAAATTCTCCAGCACGATGATCGGCTTCGGCGCCGGAATCCTTGAGCTGGTGCTCGAGTTCGCGCGGCGTATAGAGCGGATTGACGTTGACCACCGCATAGCCGGCGCGCAGCACGGCCGCGGTCGCAACCGGATATTGCAGCACGTTCGGCATCATCAGGGCGACGCGGGCGCCCTTTTGCAGGCCCTTGCTCTGCAGATAGGCGGCCAAGCGCCAGCGACATCTCGTCGAGATCGCGGTAGCTGATCGACTTGTCCATGCAGATGAAGGCCTTGCGATCGCGGAATTTCGCAAAGCTCTCTTCCAGCAGTTCGACGAGCGACGCGTATTGGGTGACGTCGATATCGGCGGGCACGCCGGCCGGATATTGCTTGAGCCAGATTCGCTCCATGGATTTTCCCTCCGTCCATTTCCGCCGATCGCGGCAGGATGCCTGGCCGGCATCGCTGATTTTCGGACGATATTGGGCAATCAGGCCGCCCGTGGCAAGCGGCCGGGGAGGTCCGGGACCACACCCCCTGGCATTGCGGCGGATGGCCGCTGGCGAAGTTCGGTGCAAATACCGGGAACGCGAGGCCGATTAACTGGCGGGCTTGTCGTTGCCGCCGGTATTTTTGGGGGCGGGTTTGCCGGCGGGCTTGGCGGCCGTCTTCGGTTTTGCCGGCTTGGCCGGAGCGGCGGAATCGGCAGATTTGGGCGCGGCGTCCGGCTTGGCGTTGGCGTGCTTGACCGGTTTGGCGTCCTTGGCCGCATCCTTGGCGGGAGCATCCTTGGTATCGGCATCGGGCTTCTTCGACGCGACGTGCGTCCTTTTCTTGCCGTGCCTCACGGTCTGCTGGTCGGTGTCGGTCGCCACCGCGGCGATCAACGCGGCGCCGGTGCGGGTCGGACCGGTATAGACCTGGATCGGCTCGGACGCTGCGGCCGGCTGTGCCAGCAGTTCGGAGGGTTTCATCGTCGGCGGCTGCAGGCCACCGGCGAAGAACGTCATGCTGGGCGAGGCGTTGCTCGAGGCGCCCGCGTTGTTGGCAACGGTGTCTTCATCCTCGTCGCTGGCCGGACGCTTGTGATGCGGGCCGCACATCTGGTCGTGCAGGTCCGGCGGCGAAGCGTCGATCGGCACCAGATTGTCGACCGTGCCGAGCGAGGGTTTCAGCCACGACAGGCCGTTGCCGGCAAAGCCGCGATCCAGCAGTTGCGCGGCGCGGATCGCGCGGTTCATGCCGGACGATGCGCCCATGACCACGGCGATCAGCCGCTTGCCGTCGCGTGTCGCAGAGCCGACCAGGTTGTAGCCAGAAGCGCAGATGAAGCCGGTCTTGAAGCCGTCGGCGCCCGGATAGCGTCCGATCAGCTTGTTGAAATTCTGGGTGATCCGTTTGCCAAAGCGGATCGAGGGGATGTGGACGAAATATTCGTATTCCGGCAGGTCGTGGATGATGGCGCGGGCGAGGATCGCCATGTCGCGCGCCGAGGTGATTTGGCCGTCGGCGGGCAGGCCGTTCGGGTTGACGTAGCTCGTCTGCGTCATGCCAAGATTCTTCGCGGCATCGTTCATCTGCGCGGCAAAACCGTCGATCGAACCGCCGACGCCCTCGGCCAGCACCACGGCCATGTCGTTGGCCGATTTCACCAGCATCATCTTCAGCGCGTTGTCGACCGTAAGCTGGGTGCCCGGCCTGAAACCCATCTTGGAGGGCGACTGCGAGGCCGCCGTGGGCGAGACCGTCAGCAGCGTGTCGAGCGAGATGCGTCCCTCCTTGACCGCCTTCAGCGTGACATAGGCCGTCATCATCTTGGATAGCGACGCAGGATACCACGGCATGGTGGCGTTTTCGGCCTGCAGCACCTTGCCGGTATCGGCTTCGATCAGCAGCAGCGCTTCCGCCTGCGCCGCGCGCGGCGCAACGAACGCGAGCACAGCCCCGAGCATGATCCATTTCAACGACGAACTGCGCAGCGACAAGCGAGGAAAATGCACTATTCGATTCCGGTCTTTTGGACTCCCTCGAAAGGGAGATGTGTGACGACGGCTCTTGGTGCGCGGGCACGGCCTTGAACCGTCGCTCGCTGCGGCCGCAAACCTATACCGGCTTGCCGAGCCAGAACAGAGCTTGTCGGATTAAATCGTGGAGGAAATGGGCCGAATTGGGCCGTGTATCAAATCCTGGCAGCAGTGCTTGCGGCGCTGTTGTCCCGCGCATTTTCGGGAGCAGCATTCTGCTGAACCATGAACTGGGCGCGTGCAAGTTCGGCAAACCGGCCGCCTTTTGCCACCAGTTCATCGAAGGTTCCGCTTTCGATCACATGCCCCGCATCGAACACCAGGATACGCGTGGCGTTGCGGATGGTCGAAAGCCGATGCGCGATCACGAACGTGGTGCGCCCCTTCATCACTTCGTCGAGAGCGGCGTTGACCCGGGCCTCGGTCACGGCGTCGAGCGCGCTGGTCGCCTCGTCGAGGATCAGGATCGGCGGATCCTTCAGCATCGCGCGCGCGATCGACAGCCGCTGCCGTTCGCCGCCGGACAGCATCCGTCCGCGCTCGCCGACATTGGTGTCGAATTTCCGTTCGCCGCGCTCGATGAATTCCAGCGCCTGGGCGCGCGCCGCCGCGGTGCGCATCTCCTCGTCGGTGGCGTCCGGCTTGCCGACGCGCAGATTGTCGGCGATCGAGCGGTTGAACAGCAGCGCCTCCTGGAACACCACGCCGATGTTCCGGCGCAGCGCCGTCAGGGTCAGGCCGCGGACGTCCATGCCGTCGATTCGGATGAAGCCCGATTGCGGATCGAAGGCGCGGTGCAACAGCGCGATCGCGGTCGACTTGCCGGCGCCGGTCGGACCGACCAGCGCGATGGTCTGGCCGGGCAACGCGGTGAAGGAGAGGTCCTCGACCGCGGGCCGCTTGCCGTCATAGGAAAACGGTGACGTCGTTGAATTCGACCAGGCCCGACGAGCCGGCCGGTATCGATCGCATCGGGCCGGTCGCGGACCGCCGGCACCGCGTCGAGCACGTTGAAGAATTCCTGCAGCCGCGGCGCTTCCATGAACACGCTGTTGATGAAGCCGACCACCTGTTCGAGCTTCTGGATCAGCATGGTGGCGAAACTCACGAACATCACGATCTCGCCGACGCGAGGTGAGGCCCTGCTCGTGCAGCACGATGCCGACGGTGAAGATCGCCAGCACCGTGATGGTGGTCGAGGCCCGCGTGATCACCGTGACCAGCGCCCACCACGACAGCACCGGCATCTGCACCGCCAGCAGCTTGTCGGCGACGAAGCGCAGCCCCTGCACCTCGGCATCGATGCGCACGAAGCTCTGCACCAGCGCGACATTGCCGAGCGCGTCGGAGGCGCGCGCCGAGAGGTCGCTGTAATGCGCCTCGACTTCGCTCTGCATGCCGTAGGTCTTGCGCACCACCAGCGTGGTCAGCACCGTGAACACCACGCAGAGCAGGAACAGCAGGATGGCCAGCCGCCAGTTGATGTAGAGCGCCAGCGGCAGCAGCACCACCAGCGACATGATCGCGGCGAAATGCTCGCGGAAGAAGCCGAGCCACAGCCGCCACAATGAATCGGTGCCGTTCAGCATCACCTTCATCAGCCGGCCGGAATGGGTGCCGGTGTGGAAGGTCAGCGGCAACTGCATGATGTGCTCGAAATAATTGGTCAGCACCGCCTGGCGCTGGCGGTGTGCCAGCCGGTCGGCATGCAACGCGACCGCGGCGCCGCAGCCGATGGTGAACAGGCCGAACGCCGCCCAGGCCGCCAGCAGCGGCCACGCCGAGGGTGATCGCAGGTCGCCGGATTGCCCGAGAGCACGTCGACGATGCGGCCGAACAGCACCGGCTCGGCGAATTGCGCGCCGGCCAACAGCAGGTTGGCGCCGGCCAGGATCCAGCCCAGCCGCGCCTCCTTGCCCAACAACTCCAGGACGCGCGTGTAAAGGCGAAGCAGGGACATGAAACCGGCGCTCGGGGCGGGATTTGGAAAATCAGCCCGCATTCTAATCAGGGATCGCCCGCGAGATACAGCGCCCGCTGCCCGTTGTTCTGCTTGCATTTGGCAAGGGACGAACCCAACATGAAGGCGGTGGTTGGCTGCGACGGGCCTGTTTGGCCGCTTAGTTACGGAGGATATTGAAATGGTTGCGCGAAAATATGCGTTTTTATCGGTTGGTCGCGGGGCTTTGTTGGCAGCGGTCGCGGCATTGGCGCTGACCGCGATCGAGCCGTCGGTGGCCCAGGCGGGAGCGGTGACCCCAGCGGAGGGCCTGTCGGCGCGTCATGCGGTAACCGACTTCAGCGCCCGCCGCAGGTACCATCACGGAGATCACTACGAGACTGCGATCTACCGTCGCCACCTCGACGGCGTCGCCGAGGCGGAACGGCGCCACGCTTATTGGGAGGCCTTCAATGCCTATTACGGCGGCGGCGTGGTCTATGACTACCATGGGCCGTTCTACGCGGAATTCGGTGGCTACGGCTCGTCGGTGCCGCCCTTCCTTTGGGGCCCATCTCCATACACGTGGTAGTGGCGTTTTTGCCATTTGATTTCAGGTCGGCCGCCTCGTGCGGCCGATGTTTTTCGGTGCGTCGAAAGGCGCCTGAAAGCCCGCTGGTGGCGACGGCGGGCATCTCGGTCGCCGCCGCTCTATCACGTTTTCGCCATCCGCGTTGCGGCCCGTCGGGGGAACCCAACATCAACTGGACCGTTAGGTTTCCAGGCCTGATCGGCTGAACGGTTTTGGAGGATGCTGAAATGCTTGCCCGTAAAGGAATGTTTTCATCGGTTGGCCGCCCGGTCGTGATCGCCGCGGTTGCCGCTTTGGCGCTGAGCGCGGTGGCACCGACCGCCGCGTCTGCGCGTCCCTTCCACCGGGGCTTCCATGGTGGCGGCGGTGCCGCGGCGGCCGCGGCTTTTGCCGGCGTCGTCGGCACCGGTCTTGCGATCGCTGCAAGCCGTAACGGCTATTACGACAGCTATGACGGCTACTACGGCCCGGCCCCAGTCTATGGGGGCCCAGTCTATGGCGGCCCTGCCTATTACGGTCCGGGTCCGGGCCATGAATATTATGGCGGCCGCGGCGATGCATCCAACGTGCCGTTCACCCCACAGACGGGCACCTGGTAACCATGACGTCCCGATTGTTGATCGGCCGCCCAGTGCGGCCGATGAATTGTTTGTGACAAATCTTTTGTGACAGGCGCAGTTTTGAAACTGGCCGTTAACACGCTGTCCATCGGTTTCGACTAGCTTGGACCGATGAGTGATTCGCTCGAACGGCTTTACCAGGCAGTGCTCGCGGCCAAGGATCTCGATCCGGCGGTTTCGCGAACCGCACGGCTGTTTCAGCGTGGCCCGGCCAAGATGGCCAAGAAGCTCGCCGAGGAAGCCATCGAGGTCGTGATCGACGCCGTCAACGGCAACCGCGACGCGGTGGTCCGGGAAAGCGCTGACCTGCTCTACAATCTCACGGTGCTCTGGGCTTCGGCCGGCGTGCTGCCGGACGACGTCTGGCGGGAGATGGAGCGGCGCGAGCATTTGCTCGGGATAGCCGAGAAGCTGCCGAAATCGGCGGTCAAGATGCCGAAGGCCACCGCCCCGCCCAGGGTCGCCCGGCGACCAATTGTCGCGCTTGAGGGCCGGACGCTGCGCAAGCGCCATTAGACCTGCGGCCTACCCTGCCGTTTTCCCGTAGATTTCCCGACCATCCCGGCATGGACAAATCCGTCCCATGGTGGTTCATCGCGCCATGCTGAGACGGATTTATGATTGGTGCATCGACGCCGCCCACAAGCCCTATGCGCTCTGGATTCTCGGCAGCCGTGGCGTTCGCCGAAAGCTCGTTCTTTCCGGTCCCGCCCGACATCATGCTGCTGCCGATGTCGCTGGCGCGCCCGCAGCGGGCGTGGCTGTTCGCGGGCGTATGCACCGCTCGCTTCGGTGGCCGGGCGGCGTGCTCGGCTATGCTATCGGCGCGCTGCTGTACGACTCGCTCGGGCACTGGCTGATCCATCTCTACGGCCTTGGAGGCAAGGTCGAGACCTTTCGCGCGTCGCTATGCCGCAATGGGGCGCGGTCATCATCCTGCTGAAGGGGCTGACGCCGATCCCCTACAAGCTCGTGACCATCACCTCGGGATTCGCCGGCTACAACATCTGGCTGTTCATGCTGTGCTCGATCGATTGCTCGCGGCGGACGGTTCTTCGTGGTCGCCATGCTGCTCAACCGCTATGGCGATTTCATTCGGGCCGAGCTCGAGAAACGTCTGGGCCTTTGGGTGAGCGTTCTCACCGTCGACGCTGCTGCTCGGATTTTATCGTCGCCTTCCGGCTGATTTGAGCGCCGCGAAGCGCTTTGACGGCTGGCCGGCTTCAGGCTACGCTTGACGTCATGTTCGCTCGATTTCAGCCATTTGTTGGCAGCTGTCCAGGACGCCTGTCGCGTCCGCGGGCGTGGCGGTGCTGGCGCTGGCGATCGCGACGGGACGCTGCGTCCGGCCAGCAAGGCGCCGCCGCCCGCGCTTCCGGATGCACACAGCGCCGGTTCAGCAAGCCGCACCCGCGCAGCCTTCGGCCGCGCAATCCGCGCCTGCGGCAAGCGAGACTGCACCGCCGGCCGAGACGCCCGCGCACGAAGAGAATCCGGGCCTGATCAACGAAATCGGGAAGATGTTCGACAAGTCCTGGCCGACGCTGAAAAGCCCGGGCGAGACCATCGACGACTTCAACGCGCGCGCCAAGGACGCCGCCAAGGGCGCCACCGACACATTGTCGCGCCTGGCGACGCCTTCGATGGTGACCGGGCGCGTGGCATGTCCGGTCTCGGCGAACGGCGCGCCGGACTGCAAGGCGGCGTCCGACAAATTATGCCAGACCAAGGGCTTCAAGGAGGGCAAGAGCCTGACCGACCGATTCCGCGGAGACCTGTTCGGCGAAAGTGCTGATCCCCGGCCGCGCGCGAAAGCCCGACGATTGCCAGACCGATAACTTACGTCACCCGCGCGCTGTGCCAATAGCAGGGCTGCAACCGCATCCGTGCGGTTGCCTTGTTGGTATGATGTCTGGCATCTTTCAGACTGAAATCCTGTTCCGTCTTCCGATAACCGAAAGGATGCTTTCGAATGTCCATGCCTGCCTTGTTCAAGGGCCGCCTGTCGATTCCCGTGATCGGCGCGCCGCTGTTCATCATTTCCGTGCCCGATCTGGTGATCGCGCAGTGCAAGGCCGGCATCGTCGGATCGTTTCCGGCGCTGAACGCGCGGCCGCCGGCGCTGCTCGACGAATGGCTGGCGCGGATCAAGCAAGAACTCGCCGCCTACGACAAGGCGCATCCGGAGCGGCCGTCGGCGCCGTTCGCGGTCAACCAGATCGTGCACCGCTCGAACAACCGGCTCGAGCAGGATCTTGCGCTATGCGAGAAGCACAAGGTGCCGATGATCATCACCTCGCTCGGCGCGCGCGAGGAACTGAACCAGGCCGCGCATGGCTGGGGCGGCATCGTGTTTCACGACGTGATCAACCAGAAATTCGCCCACAAGGCGATCGAGAAGGGCGCCGACGGCCTGATCCTGGTAGCGGCCGGCGCCGGCGGCCATGCCGGCGAGATTTCGCCGTTCGCTTTCGTGGCGGAGACCCGGCAGTGGTTCGACGGGCCGATCGCGCTGTCGGGAGCGATCGGCAACGGCCGCGCCATCCGCGCGGCGCGGCTGCTCGGCGCCGACTTCGCCTATATCGGCTCCGCCTTCATCGCCACCGCGGAGGCCAATGCGGTGGAGGGCTACAAGCAGATGATCACGTCTTCGACCGCGGAGGACATCGTCTATTCCAACCTGTTCACCGGCGTGCACGGCAATTATCTGAAGCCGTCGATCGTCGCGGCCGGCATGGATCCGGACAATCTGCCGGAGTCCGATGCCTCGAAAATGAGTTTCGGCACCGACGCCTCGGGCGAGCGCGCCAAGCCGAAAGCCTGGAAGGAAATCTGGGGCAGCGGCCAGGGCGTCGGCAGCGTCGGCAAGATCGTGCCGGCCGCCGAACTGATCGCGCGGTTCAAGCGCGAATACGACGAAGCGGTCGATCCGCCGCTGTGATCGAAGCGGGATGACCGATAGCAGAATGCCAAACTGATGCAGGCCATCTATCGCGTCGAGGGAAGCCGCGTCACCACCAGTCCCGACGCCGCGGGTCCCTGGGATCCCGGCATGCAGCACGGCTCGGCGCCGGCGTCGCTGGTGGTATGGGCCGCTGAGGCCATTCCGACACCGGTGCCGATGCGGATCGCGCGCGTGACCGTCGACCTGATGCGGCCGGTGCCGCTGGCGCCGTTGACGCTGGAGACCGAAGTGCTGCGCGAGGGCCGCAAGATCCAGCTCTGCGCGGTCAGGCTTAGTGCCGGCAGCACCGTCGTGGTCGGCGCGACCGTGCTCAAGGTGAAACTGCAGGCGCAGGCGTTGCCGCCGGAAGCCGTCGTCCCCGCCGTCACGCTGCCCGGTCCCGGCGAGGCGCGCGAGGAACAGCCGAGCTTTTCCTCGAGCCCCTTTGTGACGGGCATATCGATGCGCGCGGCGCTCGGCCGCTTCGGCGTGCCCGGTCCCGGCGCGATCTGGTACCGGGTCGACCGGCCGCTGGTCGAGGGCGCAGCCGTATCGCAAGCGATGCGCGCGGTGGTCGCCGCGGATTTCTGCAACGGCACTTCCGCCGTGCTGGATTTCCGGCAATGGACCTTCCTCAACGCCGATCTCACCGTGAGCCTTGCCCGTGAACCGGTCGGCGAATGGATTTTGCTCGACGCGGAATCCTGGATCGGCCCCGATGGTGCCGGCCTTGCGATGGCGCGGCTGGCCGACGAGCGCGGCTATTTCGGCCGCGCCGTGCAGAGCCTGGTGATCGAGAAACGGTAAACCTCCGGCGCGTCTGTTTTTCAGGTATCTTGTTTTCGGCAATTTGAGCCGGAGCCAGATCGGGATGGCCATGACCGCGACGCGACCCGTGCTTCCCCTGACCGGCGGCTGTTCGTGCGGCGCAATCCGCTACGAGATCACATCGTTTCCGCTGCTGCTCTACACCTGCAACTGTACCGATTGCCAGACCGCGTCCGGCAGCGCGTTCGCGCTCAACATGCCGGTGGCGGCGAAAAGCCTTCGCATCGTGAAGGGCGAACCCAGGGGATGGCACCATCTGTCTGTTTCGGGCAGCGAGGTTTCCTCGTGGTTCTGCGGGGATTGCGCCGCGCGCATCTACGGCTCGCGCAAGAGCCGTCCGGAGTTGATGAACCTGCGCGCCGGCACGCTCGACGACACGGGTTGGCTCACGCCGGTCGCCCATATGTTCATGAGGAGCGCCCAGCCCTGGGTTCGGCCGACGGCCAGTGCCGAATGCTACGACGCCGGACCCGGGGATTTTCGCCCGCTCGCCGAAAAATGGCGCGCGATGTGGCCGGAATTCTTCCCGGCAAAATAATGCGTCGGACATCGGCTCGCGTGCCGTCCGAATATCAGTCTTTCGCGGCATGCCGCGGCTTCTGCAATGTAGGGATTCATTAACCTTTCATTGGCCGCGCGCCCAATGCCTGCCGAAGCGGCTTGCCCCCTCGCTACTTTCGCTGGATAAGTCACGCGTATGAACGGCGACGGAGGCAAGCGGTGCGGCATCACCATAATAGCGAGGGCGCTGGTCGCCGTGAATTCCTGCAGCGGGCTGCGGGATTGTGCGGGGGATTGCTCACTTCGAGCATCCCCGGATCCAGCATGGCAGGCGCGGCAGAGACCGCAGGGGGCACGGGCAAAGCGATGATCAACGATATGACCGCGGACGACGTTTTGAAATTGCTCGACCTTGAGCCGAATGCCACCTGCGGGTTCGTTCGCGAGACCTACCGCGCCAAGCAGCAGATCGCGCCCGGCGGGCTGCCGGCGCCGTTCGAGGCCGGCCGTCCGATGGGATCGGCGCTGTACTTCATGGTAACGCCGCAGGCTCCGGTGCGACTGCACCGCATCCGCAACGACCAGCTCTATCACTACTATCTCGGCGACCCGATCGAGGTTCTGCTGCTGCGCGGGCAGGGCGAGCATGTGATCGTCGGACCGGATCTGCGCGCCGGCCACCGCGTGCAACTGCTGATCCCGGGCAATACCTTTCACACCGCTCGCATCATCGGCCAAAAGCGCTGGTTTCTCGGCGCCAGCACGGAATGGCCGGGCGTGATCCCCGCGGATGTCGAACTCGGCAAGCCCGACGTTCTGACGGCGGAATTCCCCAAGGTCGCCGGCGATATCCGCAACTACCCGCAGCCAATCGACTAGCGCAGGCGGCCGAGGCGCTCGGTTGCGACCTGCGAGAGCTTAGCGCACGCCGGTTCTGATTCTATCGCCGCTAAGGCTGTAGTCCGTGAATCTACGGGCTTGCCGGCTTAACCGGCCGTTAACCAATCCGGCTCCAAAAATCATGTCGAGGCCGTCAGCCGTTTGTCGGCCGTGGCCGCGCCGAAAAGCGTCCAATGATGGGGGGCCGACATGGATTTCGATGTCAAGACCGAGGCCACGCTCGACGAGATCAGGTGCCGTGTGGCCCGTGCGCTAGACCGGCATCCGCTGTGCCGCAATGTGCAATTCGACATCGTCAGCATGCCGCGTTCGGGCAAGGCCAACTGGACCATCAGCCTGCATTCGGTGGGGCGGGATGCGCTGTGGGAGGCCTCCGACATCGTCGCCGACATCCAGGAAGCCTACGAACTGGCGATCGCGGCCTGATTGCCGGGGTTTTCGCCCCAAAAACCCGCTTCCAGCGCCTCTGAAACCGCAGCGCAAGCATGGTTAAGCCTTAATTCGTACCCAGTTCTGGGGAAAATAACCGTGGTTGGTCAACGGAAACGGAGAGCGGTTTGACGCGGGCGGTTACCATCATCGCGCTGACCTGTTTCCTGGTCGTGGGGGCGGCGGCCACCAGCATTCTCGGCCGCGCCAGCGTGCCGGATGCGAGCCCGCAGGCGGCCGCGCAGGTGAGCCAAAATCCGGTATCCAACAAAGAGGCCAAGAAAGACAAGCTCGCGGTCGCCACCCTGGCGCTGGCCTCGTTCGATCCGGCCCCCTCACAGTCCGACCTCACGCCGCCTGACGCGACCAAGCCCGACGTGACCCGGTCGCTGCGGATGGCATATGCGGCCCAGCAGAGCCCCGCCGCCGATATTGCGCCGCCCCAGATCACATCGCCACAGGCTGTAACGCCTGCCGCGATGCCGCAAGCGCCGCTTGCGCCGAAGGTCGCGGCAAAACCCGCGCCGCAGAAATCCTACACGCTGCTCAGCGACGCGCAGATTGCCGGCATCAAGGAACGCCTGAAACTTTCGCCGGATCAGGAATATTACTGGCCGGCGGTGGAGAGCGCCTTGCGCGCCGTGGCCCGCAAGATTCACTCCAGCCGTCAGGCCGACGCGCATACGGCGGCTGCGCCGCCGATCGATCCCGACTCCGCCGAAGTCCAGCAACTCAAATCAGCCGCGATGCCGCTGTTGTTCCAGTTGCGCGAGGACCAGAAGAACGAAGTCCGCACCCTGGCGCGGCTGATCGGCCTGGAAAGAGTTGCCGCCCAGATCTGACGCATGGCGCAGGGAAAACCCCCGATCGGCGATCAATCCGCGATGGTCTGCGCGGATGAACATCGATAAGAGTATCGGGATGCCGGACTTGCCAAGCCCATCCCCCGACGCTGCCGCTCGCGTGACGCTGGCCGATATCAGGGCTGCCGCGGCGGCCATCCGCGGCGCGACGATTGTCACCGAATGCAACGAGAGCCGGACGCTGGGCGCGGTTCTTGGCTGCCGGGTCTGGCTCAAATTCGAAAATCTGCAGTTCACCTCCACCTTCAAGGAGCGCGGCGCGCTGAACCGCCTGCAGGCGTTGTCGCCGGATCAGCGGCGGCGCGGCGTCATCGCGATGTCGGCGGGAAACCACGCGCAGGGCGTCGCCTATCATGCAAGGCGGCTCGGCATTCCCGCCGTGATCGTGATGCCGATCGGCACGCCGATGGTGAAGGTCGAGAACACCAGGCGGCACGAGGCGGAGATCGTCATTTCCGGTGCGACGCTGGAGGAAGCGGGTGAATTCGCCCGCGCCCATGCCAAATCCCGCGACATGACCTTGATCCATCCCTATGACGATCCGCTTGTCATCGCGGGCCAGGGCACCATTGCGCTGGAAATGCTCGAGGCGGTGCCGGCGCTGGACACGCTGGTGGTTCCGATCGGTGGCGGCGGGCTGATTTCCGGGATCGCGGTTGCGGCCAAATCGCTCAAGCCGGATTTGCGCATCGTCGGCGTTCAGGCCGGGCTCTACCCTTCGATGTATAACGCCGTCAAGAACGAGCGACTGCCGATGCGCGGCGACACCTTGGCCGAAGGCATCGCGGTCAAGGCGCCGGGACGCATCACCACCGGCATCGTCCGCGATCTGGTCGACGACATCGTGCTGGTGAGCGAAGACCAGCTCGAGCGCGCGGTGTCGATGCTGATCTCGATCGAGAAGACCGTGGTCGAAGGCGCGGGCGCGGCGGGGCTCGCGGCGATGCTGTCGGCACCGGAACGTTTTGCCGGCAGCAATGTCGGCCTGGTGCTGACCGGCGGCAACATCGACACAAGGCTGATCGCGTCCGTGCTGACCCGCGAACTCGCGCGCGAGGGACGGCTGACGCAGTTGGCGATCGACATCGTCGATCGGCCCGGACAACTCGCCGCCGTCGCGGCGCTGCTGGCGGAAGCCGGCGCCAACATCGTCGAAGTCTCGCACCAGCGGACGTTTTCCGACCTGCCGGCCAAGGGCACGCTGCTCGAACTGGTGATCGAAACCCGCGACCGCGCCCATCTCGACGACGTCATGACCAGGCTCGGTGCGTCCGGATTCAAGGCCTGGCTGCCGGGACGGCGCTGATTAGCTCAGTTTTGTGCAATCCACGGCAATTCAGGACGTCCTAGCTTCGAGAGCAGCCAGGGAGTTCGACCATGCACGCAAGCCCGAAAGTCACCATCAAAGCTTTTCGGTTTGTGGCACTCATGGTGCTGATCGCAGGCAGCTGCCTGGTGCGGCACGCGGCGCTGGCGCAACAGGCGGGAATCAAACGCACCGATCTGCAGCGCCACGATCTCAGCATTTCCGGGCACGAGGCCGTGCAGGCGCGGGTCGATTTTGCCGAAGGTGCGAGCTTCGGCCGGCATACCCATCCCGGCGAAGAAATCATCTATGTGCTCGAAGGTACCATCGAGTACGACATCGACGGCAAGCCTCCAGTGCTGCTCAAGGCCGGCGAAGTGCTGTTCGTGCCGGCCGGGACGGTTCACGCGGCCAGGAATGCCGGCAGCGGCAATGCCGCCGAGCTCGGCACTTATGTCGTCGAAAAGGGCAAGCCGCTGCTGACGCTGGTGAAGTAGCGATATCGCGTACCGGCCGCCGATTTCCTCAGTTTTGTGCAAGCTGCGGCAATCGGCGCGGCGTAATTCAAAATGGCGAAGCGGGACCAGCCTTGCCGCACGCCTGAAATCCGAGGAGCCGGACATGACCATCACCGAGGAGCGTGGCAAATCCGCTACGGGCGCCAAAGCGCGAACGCTCGACATGAAGTTCGAGATCGTGGTGATTCCGGTTTCGGATGTCGACCGCGCCAAGACGTTCTACGCCAATCTGGGCTGGCGGCTGGATGCCGATTTTGCTTCCGGTGACGACTACCGCGTGATCCAGTTCACGCCGCCCGGCTCCGGCTGTTCGGTGATCTTCGGCAAGAACGTCACCGCGGCAAAGCCGGGCTCCGCGCAGGGACTGTATTTGATCGTCTCCGACATCACGGCGGCGCGCAGCGAGCTTGTCGGCCGCGGCATCAAGGTCAGCGACGTGTTTCATGCCGGCGACAGCTTTACCGGCCCGGACCAGCCTTATTTGTTCGGCAGCCGCCGGCTCGACGGCGAGGATCCCGAGCATCGCAGCTATCGCTCGTTCGCGTCCTTCATCGACCCCGACGGTAACGGCTGGCTGTTCCAGGAGATCACCGCGCGATTGCCCGGGCGTATCGATGGTCCAACCACATTCGCCTCGCCGTCCGATCTGGCGGCCGCGCTTGAGCGTGCCGCGGCGGCCCACGGCGCGCACGAGCAGCGCACCGGCCAGCCCGACGCCAATTGGTTCACCTGGTACGCCGATTACATGGTGCGGGAGCAGGCCGGCGAGCCGCTGCCGACATGAGCGACTACGACGTCATCGTGCTCGGCGGCGGCTCGCCGGGCGAGCACTGTGCCGGCGCGCTTGCCGAGGGCGGCCTGCGCGTCGCCCTGGTCGAGCGCGAACTGGTCGGCGGTGAATGCTCCTACTGGGCCTGCATTCCCTCCAAGACGCTGCTGCGGCCGGGCGAAGCCGCGCGCGCCGCCAATGAAGCGGCGGGTCGGGCGCAGGTCGACGTCGCGGCGGCGCTGGCCTGGCGTGACTTCATGGTTTCGAACTATTCCGATGCCGGCCAGCAGCGCTGGCTCGCAGGCGCCGGTATCGACCTCATTCGCGGCCGCGGCCGTCTCGCCGGGCGAGGGGTGGTCGAGGTCAACGGCATCAAACACACCGCCAAGCACGTGGTGGTGGCGACCGGTTCGGATCCGTTCATCCCGGAGGTACCGGGGCTGCGCGGCCTCGCGGGCATCTGGACCAACCGCGAGGTGACGGCAATGAAGGCCGTCC
Organism: uncultured Alphaproteobacteria bacterium; assembly: GCA_963699465.1. GTDB lineage: Bacteria > Pseudomonadota > Alphaproteobacteria > Rhizobiales > Xanthobacteraceae > Bradyrhizobium. Next base: position 82,879 of record CAVOTZ010000011.1, on the reverse strand, counting down.
CCCGGCGGCTGCTGGTGCTTGGCGCCGGGCCGGTCGGTGTCGAGATGGCGCAAGCGGTGCGCAGCCTCGGCGGCGAGGTGGTTCTGGTCGGCGGCGTGGATCACATCCTGCCGCACGAGCCGAGGCGGCTCGGCGAGGCGCTGGCCGAGGTTTTACGCCGCGACGGCGTCGAGCTTGCACTCGGCGTGCATGCGATTTCCGCTCGCCGCGACGGCGAGCAATATTTCCTCGAACTGGACGACGGCCGCCGGTTGAACGGCGACAAGCTGCTGGTCGCGACCGGGCGGCGGCCGCGTGTCGAGGGAATTGGCCTCGAGACCGTCGGCATCGAACCAAATGCGCGCGGCATTCCGGTCGACGCGCATCTGCGCGCCGGCGAAGGGCTGTGGGCGATCGGCGATGTCACCGGCATCTGGTCGCTCACGCATGTCGGCAAGTATCACGGCCGGGTGGTCGCGTCCAATATTCTGGGGCAACCGCGGCAAGCCAATTACGAGGCGGTGCCGCGGGTGACGTTCACCGATCCGCAGGCAGCTTCCGTCGGCGCGGCCGAGGCGGCGTTCAGCGCCACCGCGCTGCTCTCGGAGGTGGCGAAGACCGCGACGTATACCCGCGCCTACGCGCAGGCGAGCGGCTTTCTGACCCTGCTCAGCGATGGCGAGCGACTGACCGGCGGCTATGCGCTCGGCCCGGAAGCCGGCGAGTGGCTGCAGCAGGCCACGCTCGCGATCCGCGCCCGTGTGCCGCTCGATGTGCTGATCGATACCATTCAACCATTCCCGACCTTCTCCGAGATTTATCTCGGTGCACTGAAAGCGCTGCACGGAAAAATCGCTGCAGTGCGAAAGGCGGCGTGAGCACACGAGGTCAGCGCCGATCTTTTCACCGTAGTGGTGATTGGCGCGCTGGTGCCGCGTTCTCGCGCGACCCCTGCGGCGTATGCGTGAGCGCTTGCTATTGGGCGAGCGGCTTCACGTGCCTCCCGGTCCGATGCGACGGGATGCATCGACGCGCATCAATGAGGTCGCGCGCCTTGCAAAGGCCGCGGGCCATTGTTCGCTGCGCAAGAGATCGACCAGCAGCGCCAGTCCGATGGGGATGAGAAGCAGGTTTGCGTACCACATGTCATCCTGCATAAACCCATGGTTCGAAAATCCCGTTTGCTTTTGCGGGCAAGTTTTATGCGTCGGATTAGCCCGGCGCTAACCATGAATGCACCGCCCGCCGGCGGCGGCCAGACGGGTCAATCGAACTCTAGACCTGAGCTGCGACCAGCGTTTTTTAATCTTTGCGTAACCGACATTACTAACGGTGCCTCCATCGTCCGGTTGTATCCATCGGCAACGGGAGCGAGGTAATGCCGGACATAGCGCTTGTCGGTCGCCGCCGGGTGGCGACTGAAGCAAACGACGCAATCGAAGTTGAGCCGTCGGGTCGGCGCGATCCGATTCGCTGGCTGGTGGCTTGCGGCATCGTGCTGGTCGCCATGATCGCGGTCGGCACCGCGATGACGATCAGCAATTTCCGCGAGCGCGCGCTTGCGAGCAGCGAACGCGAATTGCAAAACACGGTGCTTCTGCTTGCCCGTCATTTCGATCAGCAACTCGACGATCTGCAGGTGCCGCTGGACGACCTGATCGCGCAAATGCGCGTAATGGGCGTCGTGTCGCCCGATGATTTCCGGCGCGAGATGTCGACCCATGAAATGCACCTGCTGATGAAGGCCAAGGTCAGCGGCGCCTCGGAGATCGCCGGCATCAACGTCTATGACGCCGACGGCATCCTGATCAATTCAACGGTCGTGCCTGTGGTCCCCTATGTCAACATCGCCGACCGCGCCTATTACAAGGCATTGAAATCGACCTCGGATACCAACGATTGCGAAATCGACTTGGTGCGCAGCCGTTTTTCCGGCGGCTGGCGAACCGTCATCGCGCGCAAGGTGACAGGGCCGAACGGCGAATTCCTCGGCGTCGTTTCTCGAGCGATCGCACCGGCGAAATATGAGGAGTTCTTTTCCAAGGTCGTGCTCGGAAACGGCGCCGCGATTTCGCTCAATCATCACGATGGCACGTTGATCGCGCGCTATCCTCATGTCGAAGCCATGATCGGGCGCAATTTCAAGCCGGCCCCGGGGACCCGGATCAGCCTGTTCGATGCCGATCACGGCACCATGCGGCTGGTCAGTCCGGTCGACGGCGAGGAGCGGATACTCTCGGCACGGAGCTTGCGGCGGTTTCCCCTGACGGTGTTCGCGACGGCGACGGTGGCCTCGGCGCTGGCGGATTGGCGGGCGCAGACCAAAACCCTTGTCGTTGCCGCGGGTCTGTCCGCCATCGTGATCGCTGTCATCCTCGGCCTGATCGTCCAGCTGCTGTTGCGGCAGCACCGGGCCTCGCGGCGGCAACTGGCGCTGGACAAACAGCGCCTCGAACAGATCAACATGCATTTCGACGCGGCGCTTAGCAACATGACCCAGGGGCTGTGCATGTTCGACGGCGACCGGCGGCTGGTGGTCTGGAACGAACGCTATGCGCAGCTGTATCGATTGCCGCCGGAGTTGCTTGTGGTCGGCACGCCGCACGACGCGATCATCGCCGACCGCATCCTGCGCGGCATTCTGAAGGGCGAAAGCAGCGATTCCGCCGCCAAAGCCAAAATTTCCGCGCTGGGCGAGCTTCCGAAAGACGCCGCCTCATGCCGGGTCGACGAATTCGCGGACGGGCGCTTCATGCTGGTGACGCGGCAGCCGATGCCGCACGGCGGCTGGCTCGCGACCCACGAAGACATCACCGAGCGGCGACGCGCCGACGCCGAGATCGTTCACCTCGCGCGGCACGACGGCCTGACCGGATTGGCCAACCGCGCCGAGTTCAATGCCAGGCTAGAGGAAGCCAGCAAGCGGCTCAAGCGCAACGGCGGCGCGCTTGCCGTGATGATGCTCGACCTCGACAAGTTCAAGGACGTCAACGATACCCGCGGGCATCTGGCCGGCGACCGCTTGCTGGAGGAAGTCGGCCGCCGGCTGAAATCCGAAATCCGCGACATCGACGTGCTGGCGCGGCTTGGCGGTGACGAGTTCGCGATCATCCAGGAAGGTGGCGCCGACCAGCAGCACGCTGCCACCGCGCTGGCGCTGCGGATCATTGAAGCCATCACCCGGCCATTCGATCTCAACGGCCATGAGGCCAACGTCGGAATCAGCATCGGCATCGCGCTGGCGCCGGTTCACGGCATTGAATCCGAGGAGCTGCTGCGCGGCGCCGACCTCGCGCTGTACGACGCCAAGGCCAACGGACGAAATGATTTCCGGCTGTTCCGGCCCGAGATGCTCGAGGCCGCTCACACCCAGAAGCTCGCCGAGAGCGAACTGCGCGAGGCCATCGCGCGCGAGCAGTTCGAGTTGTTTTACCAGCCGGTGATCTCAGCTGAAACGCGGCTATTGTGCGGCGTCGAGGCGCTGGTGCGCTGGCGGCATCCGGTGCGCGGCCTGATTGCGCCGGATCAGTTCATCCCGCTGGCGGAATTGACCGGCCTGATCATGCCGCTCGGCGAATGGGTTTTGCGCCGGGCTTGCGCGGATGCCTCGTTGTGGCCCGCTTGTGTCAAGGTCGCCGTCAATATCTCGGCGGTGCAGTTTCGTCGCGGCGACCTGTTCGACACCATCTTCCACACCTTGCTCGAAAGCGGACTGGCGCCCGGACGGCTGGAACTGGAGATCACCGAAACCGCCGTGCTGGATAACCAGGAAGCGCATCTGGCGACGATACGCCGGTTGAAAAACCTCGGCATCTCGATGGCGCTGGACGATTTCGGCACCGGCTATTCCGCGGTGAAATATCTGACCATCTTCCCGTTCGACAAGATCAAGATCGACAAGTCGTTTACGCAAGGCGTGCTCGACCGCCGCGATTGCCAGGCGGTGGTCGCCTCGACCCTGGCGCTGGCCCAGGGCCTCGGCATTGCGATCACGGCGGAGGGGATCGAGACCGAGGAACAATTCGACTACATGCGCAAGGCGGGGATCGATCTGGCGCAGGGCTATCTGTTCGGCCGGCCCGTTCCGTTGTCGCAACTCGACCTGAGCCAGGCGGCAGCGCCGGAATCGCGCCAGGAAAAGGTAGCGTAAAAGGTAGCCCAGCTACTTGGCCCAGCTACTTGGGTGCTCAATCGCGCAGCCGAAAAATCTCGTAAAGCCCGATCGTGGTCGCGACCGACGCGTTGAGGCTCTCGACCGCCTTGCGGCCGCCGGGAATCCGCACCAGTTCGTCGCAACGGTCGCGGGTCTTCTGCCGCAGCCCCTCGCCCTCGGCGCCGATCACCAGCACCGTCTTTTTCGGGAATTCGGTCTGCGCCAGCGTGCGCTCGCCGCGCTCGTCGAGGCCGAACACCCGAAAATCCATCGATTTCAATTCGTCGATGGTGTTGGCAAGGTTGGTGATCCGGTAGATGTCGACGAATTCGGCGCCGCCGACCGCGAGGCGCTGCACCTCCGCGGTCATTTCGGCGGCGCGGTGCTTCATCAGGATCACCGCGTCGGCATGGAAGAACGAGGCGCTGCGCAGGATCGCCGCCAGATTTTGCGGATTGGAAACCTGGTCCAGCGCCAGGACGCAGGACGCTTCGCCAAGCCGCTCCAGATCGTGATCGTCAAAAATCACCAGCGGCGTGGTCAGTGCCAGGATGCCCTGGTGCTTTTCGCTTTCGTCGAATTGGCCGAGCGCCAGAAAATCCTCCCACGGCAGCGTCTCGACCGCGACGTTGCGCTCGCGCGCGTCCTTGATGATCGCTTCGTAATAGGATTCGCGCCCGGCGATCACCAGCCGGCGAACCGCCTTCGGCCGCTTCAAAAGCACCGCCTCGACCGGATGCTTGCCGAACACCCGCTCGAGCCCTGGCTCGATCTGGCGCCCCGGCGCGGGCGGACGTCGGGCAGGCCGCTGGTCTTTGCCGCCCGGCCGCGGGTGGCCAGGAGGACCCTGGCGCGGGCTTTGGCTGGCAGGTCCAGGCTTCTTGACAGGATTCTTTCCGGGCGGCCGCTGGTGCGGCCGCCCATCCGCGTCGCCGCCATGCCGCGGCGCGCCGCCGTGCCCCGGCTTCTGACGGCCGGCCCGGCCCTGCCGCTTCTCGAAATTGGCCACCATTTTCTCCGATCAATCGGCTTTGTTCTCAATAGAGCGATAGCCGCTGTCTAATCGGGCAGTCAAATGCGGGCAGGGCCCAAGGATTTTCAGCGGGTTCGCGCAAGGGTGATCGGGCCGGCTGAACGTCCGCCAGCCCGATCGTTCGCAGCGTCAATTGCCGGTGTTCGGCATGCAGGGCGGCTGGGTATAGGGATCCGAGGCGTAGGCGCCGACGTTCGGAGCCCGCACGCAATCGCCGGCGTTGTTGGCGGCCGTCACCGCCGTACACGATCCCGCGATCCGGGAATATCGCTACCGCCAGGCCAGTCTCCTCGTCGCCGGCGCATGTGAGGCGCGGCGATCATGCTCGGAGGCTACGATGACCAATATGTTCAAGGCGCTTGGTTTGGCGGCAATTCTGTCGGCGGCAACGCTGCCCGCGATATCGGCGCAGGCCACGGTTGGCGAGCCGCTCGTCTTGGCGTCGAACGAAACCGCGACAAAACCCTGGGCGGCGCCGGTCGGTCACCGCCAGCCGCGCGCGGCCGATTTGCCGGCAGCGTTGTCTGCGGCTCCGTTGACCCTCGATGAAGAGGACGCGATGGTCGATCGCAAGATCAAGGGCATTTGCCGCGGCTGCTGACGCTCCGGATGAGGCGGGCCGGCGCTCCGCTACGACGCCGGGAGCGATTGCGGCGCGCCGATCCGCCCGATACCCGGCAGCTTTAGCGCTGGCCGCCGGACGTCGAGCCCGAGCACGCCGCCGAAAAAATTCAGTTCGATGCCCTCGACCCATCCGACGGTGAGGCCGAGATAGCCGCCCAGCGAAACGAAGGCGCCGCTTCCCGACGGCGTCAGGCCGAACCAGGCGCCGCGGTAAGGAAAATCCTTGCCGATGGCGGTGGGCGGCAGCACGGCGTGCAGTTCGGGAACGGCGTCCAGGATCGCCTGAACAAAAGTGTTGGAGTTCGGCCCCGGCCACGGACGGTAGTCGCCGTAGCTGCGAAACTGATAGCCCTCCACCGCCGCGCGGATTTTCGGAATCAGCGGCTCGGCCTTGTCTCCGTCGACGCTGACGACCGTCGAAGGCTCGGCGCCAAACCATCGTCCGTCCGGTGCAAAGCCGTCGATCCGGATCGGCTCGCCCCACGCCGTGTAGTCATACCGCGAATAGCGCGAGGCGCCGCGTTCCTTCACCACGATCCAGCTGTGAACGGCAAAGATGCCGCGCCAGCGCACGGTGCGCGCCGCGAACACGCGGATCAGCGCGTCGGCATGATCCGCCGGCCTCGGCAGCAGGCCGGCGCTGGAGCGATCCGCCATTTGCCAGTTCTCGCGGCGGTCCCCGGCGAGGTATTTGGCCGTGGAGGCGGCAATCGGGCCGAGCAGCAGAAGCAGGAAAATGAGCACGGGTTTTTTCAAGGGGGTTCAAGGGAGGTGCGTTGGCGGCCCCACACGATGTAGTGCTTTTCGGTGGCTTTGCCAGCTCAGGTCGATAGCAGCGGCGAAGCAGTAACCCTTGGATATCTCTGCTATGATTAGGCTAATATTGCGGCCTCTCACGCGGGAACTGCGAACACCACATCTACTTCGGGAGGACAGGAAAATGGCCGATCGCCTCAAATCGAGCCGCTGGCTAGAAGATCGGCTCTCCGACGGCGACCCCGCTGCGGGGACCTAGAATGGTCACCTTTCCGTCGGCATTTTTTGCACCGAGAATCAGCAGTTCGGAGGTGAATCCCGCGATGTTCTTGGCTCCGAGGTTGCAGACGCAGACCACGAGCGTGCCGACCAGCGCTTCCGGTTGGTAATTTGTGATTTGGGCGCTCGACCACATGATGCGATCGGCGCCGACATCGACCGCGACCTTATAGGAGGGGTTGCGGGCGCGCGGAAAGGGTTGCACCTCGACGACCTTGCCGATCCGGATATCGAGTTCGGAGGAAGTCGTCGTAGGTTGCCTGAGGTTTCAGTTGGATCATGTCGAGGACTCGGCCGATGAGGAAAGCGCATCGGCGTCATTAAACCATCCTGGCGGCGCGGTCATTCCGCAAGATCGGCCGAAGCGGCATTTTGTACCCATCAACCGGTAAAAGCGGCAAAATACATTTCCGGATTCCGATCTTTCGCAATTCTGGATTCCGGCTTTTCAGGATAAAGGCTACAGCATCACGGCCGGTGCGAGTGGGCGCCGGAGCGACGAAGGTGGAAGTCCAATGACGTTATCGCTACCCAAAGCCAAGATCCGCGTTTTGCTGCTGGAGGGTGTCAACGATTTCGCGGTCCGGATGTTCGAGGCCAACGGCTATACCGAGTTGCAACGCATGCCCAAGGCGCTCGGACCCAAGGAACTCAAGCAGGCGCTGTCGGGCATCCATATGCTGGGCATCCGCTCGCGGACCCAATTGACCGCTGATATCATGGAGGCCGCGGACCGGCTGCTGGTGGTCGGCTGCTTTTCGGTGGGCACCAACCAGGTCGATCTCGATGCCGCGCGGCGGCTGGGAATACCGGTGTTCAACGCGCCGTATTCCAACACCCGCAGCGTCGCCGAGCTGACCATCGCCGAAGTGGTGATGCTGTTCCGCCGGGTGTTTCCGCGCTCGGTCTCCGCCCACGCCGGCGGCTGGGACAAGTCCGCCGAGGGCAGTCGTGAGGCGCGCGGCAAGACGCTTGGCATCGTCGGTTACGGCAACATCGGCTCGCAACTGTCGAACCTCGCGGAAGCGATGGGCATGCGGGTGATCTATTTCGACCAGACCGACAAGCTGCGCCACGGCAACACCGAGCCGGTCGAGACGCTGGATGAGCTGCTCGCGGCCAGCGACGTGGTGTCGCTGCATGTGCCGGAAACACCGGCCACCGCCAACATGATCGGCGCGGCGCAGCTCCGGCTGATGAAACCGGAGGCCTATCTGATCAACAACTCTCGCGGCACCGTGGTCGATCTCGATGCGCTGGCAAATGCTTTACGTGATGGCCGGCTGGCGGGCGCCGCCGTCGACGTGTTTCCGGTCGAGCCCGCCTCCAACGCCGAGCGCTTCGTTTCGCCGCTGCAAGGCCTTTCGAACGTGATCCTGACCCCGCATGTCGGCGGCTCGACCGAGGAAGCCCAGGACCGCATCGGCGGCGAGGTCGCGCGCAAGCTGATCGACTATTCCGACGTCGGGTCGACCTTCGGCGCGGTCAATTTTCCGCAGGTGCAATTGCCGGCGCGGCCGACCGGCACCCGTTTCATTCACGTCCACCGCAATGTCCCCGGCGTGATGCGCCAGGTCAACGACGCGGTCGCCCGCCACGGCATCAACATCCTGGCGCAATATCTGCAGACCGATCCCGAAGTCGGTTACGTCGTGCTTGAAACCGACGTGCTCGGCGGCGAGGGCGAGGAACTGCTGGCCGACCTCAAGAGCGTTCCCGGCACCATCAGGGTTCGCGTGTTGTATGATCAGACCAGGCCGCAGGGGTGATCGTCGCGGCTCTGCGAAATTCGATTTCGAGTTCGAGCGTCTCAGTGAAATATCCGTCCGGCGTCGATGACGACGGTCTGGCCGGTCATGGTCTCGGTGCGGCACATCGCGACCACCATGTCGGCGCAGTCGTCCTTGTCGGCGGGCTTCTTCAAAAGCGAGCTCGAGGCGGAGCGCTCGATCTGCTCGGCGCGGAGATTGGCGGTCGCGCGGGTGCCGTCGAGCAGGCCCGGCGCCACGCAGTTGACCAGCGTCTCGGGCGCCAGCGCCACCGCCATGCAACGCGTCAGATGAATCAGCCCCGCCTTCGACACCGCATAGGCGATCGAAGAGCCGGTCGGGCTGAGCCCTGCCACCGACGAGATGTTGACGATGCGGCCGCACCCCTGGGCCTTCATCACGGGGGCTACCGCCTTGATCAGGCTCATCGGTCCCGTCAAATTGGTGGCCATGATCCGGCTCCATACCTCCATCGAGAGACTGTCGAGATCGGAGAAGGGAATCGCGATGTTGTAGGCGGCGTCATTGATCAGGATATCGAGACGGCCGAAAACCTGGGTGACCTCGCCGACCAGCCGGTCCACCGCCGCGCCGTCGGTGATATCGCAGGCGAACGCCTGCGCCTTGATCTGATATTGCGACCTCAGTTCGCCCGCAAAACCTTCGGCCTGGTCGCGGCTCTTGGCGTACATGACGGCGACGTCCACGCCTTGCTGCGCCAGCGCATGACAGATGCGCTGCCCCAACCCGCCATTGCCGCCCGTCACCAGCGCAACCATGCCCTTCAGGTCCATCGCTTCTCTCCCGTCATGCGCATGCACGGTCGCAGCGCCGGCACGTCCACCCCTTTGACAGCTTGCCGCGCCGTCCTCAAGTCCATCATGCGCGCGGTCGGCATGCCGATCGGGAGGGGCCGCGGTGCCGAAGACGCGGGTTTACCGCGAGGCGAGGAGAGTTGAGATGCTTGTTGGTGCCCTGGCCGGCGCTGAACCATGAATATAAGGCATTGATCAAATTATATAATTTTAGCGATCGTTGCCAGTCGCACCAGCAGGGCCACCAAATCGCTTGAGGTTGCCATACAGGGTGAGCTGGCTCGTAACCTGAAGATCACAGCTTTCAATCCTGCTCCGCAATCATAAGACAGCGCCCTTAACGCGTCTTCAGGCGGCTTTTGCTGCTCTCGATCTGCTCCTCACTCAAGCAAAGACCGCCTCTAGATGAATGCGCTCAGCGTTCTCGGCGACCACTTCAACCGCAAGCGAAGGTCTGACGCTCGTTTCCAGGCAGCGCATATCCGCGGCGAGATGCTTGGCGAAGACGATGGCTTCGGACACGATTGCAAACTCGCGGCCGACTTCGTCCTGAATCTCGAGTTTGTCCCGAATGTTGAAAAAGAACCGCATATGAGAACCTCCAAGCGTCTGCTTCGTATCAGGCGGCCGCCCGCGGGATTTGATTTCGATCAAAAAAATCGAACTTCGTAGGCGGTATTGAATTCCAAGGTAGCGGTGGCTGTCTTGTCGTTTTTTACTGCCTTTTGTCGAATTGCCCCGCTTCCGCCAGCACTGGAGACATGAGAGAGCACGACCGGGCCAGACTCAGCTAACCCTCAGTTTGAAACGACACGCGCATCGGCACATTTGGGAGCTGTCGTCATTCCATCATGTAAATGCAATATCCAGCGGCGCGTTGGTGCAATTTTCAACGTGGGGGACAAGATGGACGAGCAGCATTCCGATCTCGACGAACTGCAGGCCGCCTACAAGGCTGCCGTTGAGAAATGGGTCACGGCGATCCGCAAGGAGGAAGCATTGGCTTCCGTAAATCATTCGGTAGCCGAAGTTGATTTGTGGGAGGATGCCGGCTTTCAGGAAGATGCGATGCGCAATGTTGTCAAGGAAGCCAAAGCGAAATACGAAGACGCATTGCGCGAGAAGTTCTTCGGATTCTAGCAGCGGAAGCAGCACTGATCTGCTCGCAAGGCGATCCGAGAAGGTACGGATATGGATGCGTGACGGGTACTTTGCCGATAGCAATCCTATGTCATTTTCAAATGTGCAAAGAGCAGGCCTTTTACCTGATCCATCGTTAGCGCCAGCACGATGGCCGCGGCCAAAATACCTGCGACGATCGAAGGCGCCAGCGGGGCCATCAGGACTCCTCCAAGCGCCAGCGTGGCAATGATCGAAATGTCGAGAGCGCTTGACACGATCACCAGCAGACCAGGCCGCGAAGACCACAGGCGCCTGCGTTCCCGGACCACATAAAAGACAGCCTGCCCGTTGAAAGCGAGTATGACGAGCGTCATGGTGCGCAATGTATCGATGTCGAGGTGCATCACCAATGCACCAAAGCTCAACAGGCCGACGCAAAAGACGAGATCGAAGAGCCCGAGGGCAACGCCGACAATGGTGAGGGTATCTATCCGCCAGGAGTTTGGCCTCGACGAGGGGCGGACGTTGTCGGTGGTCGAGGACATCGCCAGAAAATCGCCGGTCATCATCGAAATGACCATGAGCATCGGCGTCAGGATCGCATGCTTGGTCAATATCAGGCCGAAACCGAGAAAGAGTACCTGGCGGGATTTATGAACGATGGATCGCAGCGCATAGGTCAGGATGCGCTGAAAGGTGATCCGGCCCTCCCGGACCGACGCGACGATCCCGGAAAGCCCCGGCTCGGTCAGAACGATGCCCGCGGCCGATTTGGCGACGTCGGTGGCGGTCGAGACCGCGATGCCAATCTGGGCCTGGCGCAACGCCGGCGCGTCGTTGGCGCCGTCACCGCACATGCCGACGGTATGGCCGGCGTTCTGAAATGCCTTGACCAGACGAAACTTGTCTTCGGGAAGGACGCCAGCGAACACGGAAAAATCGTCGGGGCCGACCCGGTCGGGAATCTCGCCTGGAAGACAAACCGCACCGGTGAGCCCGACCGCATCAGCGACGAAGGCGGCCGTCGTGGCGGCGTCTCCCGTCACCATCACGGTGTGAATTCCAAGCGAACGCAACTGGTCGATCATCGGCTTTGAATCGCTGCGCGGCGGATCGCTCAGTGCCACGATGCCGGCGACGCGCATGGCTCCGTCGGTTCCGATTGCGACGCCGAGAACGCGGTGACCCAGCCGTTCCAGTTTGTTGGCGGCGAGTTCCGCTTCGGGCGAGAGCTGCGAAAGCCCGTGAACCGCCGCAAAGGCGCCTTTGACGACGCGGAGCGTGTTGCCCTCACGATCGACGACATGCGCTTCGGACATCTTGGTGGCGGGATCGAAAGGCACGAAATTGAAAGCCTTTGGCGCGGTGGTGCCCGTGTTGTGGAGCGCGGCGGCGGCCCGCACCGCGGCATCGACAGGGTCCTGACCGCCCTCGGCGCTGGCAAGGGCAGCAAGCGCCAGGACGCGGTCTTCCTCGAAGCCCGGCATCGTCCATATCGCGGCCACGGCGAGTTCGTTGCGCGTCAAGGTACCGGTCTTGTCGATGCACAGGACGTCCAGGCTGGCGGCTTCGTCGACCGCGGACAAGCGCGTCGGGAGCACGCCGGCGCGTGTCAGCGCCCGCGCTCCGATGGCGGTCGCAAGTGTAAATGTCGCGGGCAATGCGACCGGCACCGAAGCGAGAACCGATATCAGCAGCAAAGGAATGGCTTCGGGCAAGGTCATGCCGATCTCGTAGGCATAGACCATCAGTAACAATGTGACAGCGCCATTGAAGCCGGCCAGATTGCGCACGACCCGAAATACGGCCTTTTGCTGGGTGCTGACGACATAGGCGGTGCGAACGAGTTCCGCGGTACGCCCGAATTTAGTGCGGGCGCCGGTGGCGAGCACCGCGGCGACAGCTTCGCCGCGCCGGACCAAGGCTCCCGCATAGGTTTTGGTGCCTGGCCCGGCTTCGACCGGCAGAGACTCGCCGGTGAGCATGGATTGATCGAGCAGGATGGAACCTTCGCTGATCTGGACGTCGGCGGCGACGACCGTGCCCAGCGACAGCTTGACGATGTCGCCCGGCACCAGTTCGGCAGCCGGCAAAGTTGTCCATGCGCCATCCCGCAGAACTGAAGCATTCAAGGCAAGCCGGGATTTTAGCGCCGCGATCGTGGCCTGAGCCCGGCTCTCGTGAAAGAAGCCGAGCGCAGTATTGAACACGAGAAGTGCCGCGATGATCGATCCCTCGACATATTCGCCCAGCGCCAGCTGCAGGACGATGGCGATCTCAAGCAGGACTGAGACCGGCGCCAGGAATTTGCTCAGCACCAGACGCACCGGATGAATGGCGACATCGGGGGTCGCATTCGGCCCGACCTTGGCGCGAATGCGTTGCGCCTCAGCGCTGGAAAGACCCGTTATCAAATTTTGCATGGGATTTCGCGGCCGTGCGCTGCGAACTCTTGTCGGTTCCAACAGGGGGATAGGCTCTATTTGGCGCCATTTAAGGCCTGCAACTCCCGCACCGCTTGATATCGCTCAATACCAGCCCGATCGAGCAGTGCCACCCTCAACCAGGAGAAAATAACCTGGTTGGCGGAGAAGAACTTGCAGCGGCTCATGGAAAATGTTGACGAGAAATCGCCGGTAAACGCTCGGGCAGGCGATGATGCCGCGCTCAAAAATGAGAACGCGCGTCCGCTTGCGGATAACAACAACTTGCCGGCGACGATACCTCCCGCGACGACCCGGAACGGGCGGCGATTGCGGCTCTCGATCGGGCTTGTCGCCATTCTTTTGGCGGCGGGAGGTGCCGGCTTCTATTGGTGGAAGCACTCGCAGGCGCAGCTTCCTGTCGGCATAAGCTTTGGCAACGGCCGGCTGGAGGCCGACGAGATCGATATCGATACAAAATTTCCAGGCAGGATCGCCGAGTTGAACGCCGAGATCGGCGACATGGTCAAGGCGGGGCAGGTGGTTGCTCGTATGGACACCAGAGATCTGCAGCAGCAGCTCAGCAAGGGCAACGCCCAGGTCCAGCAGGCGCAGCGTGCCATCGACGAGGCCAACGCCAATCTGGAGCAGCAGCGCACCCAGCAGACCCTGGCGGCGCAGGAACTGGAGCGAACCGAGGGCCTGCTGAAAAACGGCTTTGCCACCAAGGAACTGTTCGATCAGCGCAAGCAGGCGCTCGACGGCGCCAATGCCGGATTGCGAGCCGCCACCGAGCGGGTTGCTCAAGCCGAGCGCGCGCTGGAAGCATCCCAGCATGACGTCGGGCTCACGATGGTCAACATCCAGGACAACGACCTGGTGGCGCCGCGCGACGGTCGGTTGCAGTATCGCATCGCCAATATCGGCGAGGTGCTGCCGGCGGGCGGCAAGGTCTTCACCATGCTGGATATCTCTTATGTCTACATGGACATCTACCTGCCGGCCCCGGAAGCGGGCAGGATCAAGGTCGGCACCGATGCGCGGATCGTGCTCGACGCCTATCCCGAACACGCCGATTCCGGCAAAAGTCTCCTTCCTGGCCAGCCAGGCGCAGTTCACGCCCAAAACCGTGGAGACCCAGAGCGAGCGCGACAAGCTGATGTTCCGGATAAGGGTGCGGATCGATCCTGAGCGATCGCGCGAGCACGCCCCGTCGGTGCGCAGCGGATTGCCGGGGGTTGCCTATCTTCGCGCCGATCCGGCGGTGGCCTGGCCCAAAGAACTGCAAGGCGCGCCATGAATGCGGCGAGCCGATCCGTCGCGGTGCTGGAAAATCTGACCCAAACCTACGGCAAGGTCACGGCACTGGACGGCGTCACCATTGCGATCCCCGCCGATTGCATGGTCGGGTTGATCGGTCCCGACGGGGTGGGAAAATCCACGCTACTCGCCATCATCGCCGGCGCCCGGCAGAACCAGTCCGGCCGCGCCGTGGTGCTCGGCGGCGACATCTCCGACGCGAAGCACAGAGCTTCGGTATGTCCGCGGATCGCCTACATGCCGCAAGGTTTGGGCAAGAACCTCTATCCTGACCTGAGCGTCCGCGAGAATATCGAATTTTTTGCCCGCCTGTTCGGACAATCCCGCGACGAACGGACATGGCGGATCGCGGAACTGCTGGACAGCACCGGGCTGGCTCCTTTTGAAGATCGGCCTGCAAAGAAGCTGTCAGGCGGCATGCGGCAGAAACTCGGCCTGTGCTGTTCGCTGATTCATGATCCGGATCTGCTGATTCTCGACGAGCCGACCACCGGCGTCGATCCGCTGTCGCGCCGCCAGTTCTGGGAACTGATCGACCGCATCCGCTCGCGCCGCGCCGGCATGAGCGTGATCGTCGCCACCGCCTATATGGAGGAAGCCGAGCGCTTCGATTGGCTGGCGGCGATGAACGCCGGAAAAGTCCTTGCCACCGGGTCGCCCGCCGAACTCAGGGCCAGTGCCGGCGCCGCCACCATCGAGGACGCTTTCATTGCGCTATTGCCGGAGCAGCAGCGCAGCGGTCACCGGGCGCTGCAGATCCCGCCGCGCCAGATTTTTGACGGCGAGCCGATCATCACTGCCCACGACCTGACCTGCCGGTTCGGCGATTTCACCGCCGTCGACCGGGTCAACTTCACCATCGAACGTGGCGAGATTTTTGGCTTTCTCGGCTCCAACGGCTGCGGCAAGACCACCACCATGAAGATGCTGACGGGGCTATTGCCGCCTACAACCGGCGAAGCCCTGCTGTTCGGAAAGCCGCTCGATGCCGACGACATGGCGGCGCGCTACCGCGTCGGCTATATGTCGCAGTCGTTCTCGCTCTATACCGAGCTCACGGTCCGGCAGAATCTCGATCTGCATGCGCGGATCTTTCATATCGCGGCGCCGAAGGCGGCGGCGCGGATTGCCGCGCTGATCGGGCAATTCGGCCTGCAAGATTATCTCGACCAGCGCACGTCGGATCTGCCGCTGGGGATCCGCCAGCGGCTGTCGCTGGCGGTCGCCATCGTCCACGAGCCCGAGATCCTCATCCTTGACGAGCCGACCTCGGGCGTCGATCCGCTGGCGCGAGACCGTTTCTGGGAAGCGCTGGTCGATCTCTCGCGCAACCAGGGCGTCACGATTTTCGTCTCGACCCATTTCATGAACGAGGCCGAACGCTGCGACCGCATCGCGCTGATGGATTCCGGCCGGGTGCTGGCGACCGGAACCCCGGCGGAACTGGTCAAGGCCCGCGGCGCCGCGAGCCTCGAAGAGGCGTTTATCAGCTATCTGCTGCAGGCAACCGGCGCCCACGCCTCCACCCTGCAGCAACGCGCCGAAGCAGGCGCCACCGTTCATGTGGAGCAACCGCGCACGCGGCAACGTTCGGCGTTCAGCCTGCAGCGCCTGTTGGCCTATGCCATCCGTGAGGCGCTTGAGCTTTTGCGCGACCCGATCCGACTGGGGTTCAGCTTGCTTGGTACGACGCTTCTGATGCTGGTATTCGGCTTTGGCGTGTCGACCGATGTCAACAACCTGTCGTTCGCGGTGCTTGATCGCGATCAAACTCCGGAGAGCCGCGCGTATCTCGAGGAACTCAGGGGATCAAGCTATTTTGTCGAGAAGGCGCCGCTCGGCAACGATGCCGAACTCGACAACCGGCTCAAGAGCGGAGACATCTCGGCCGCGATTGAAATCCCGCCGAGCTTTGGCAGCGATATCAAGAGCGGACGCCCGGTCTGGGTCAGCGCCCTGGTCGACGGCGCCATGCCGTTCCGGGCGGAAACCATCCGCGGCTATCTGCAGGGCATGCATCAATTGTATCTCACGGATCCGGCGGTGAAGACCACGGGACCCTCGGTATCGCCGCCCGCCGATATCGAAGTCAGGTTCAAATACAACCAGGATTTCGACAGTATCTACGCCATGGTGCCTTCAAACATGTCGATGTTGCTCGGGCTGTTTCCGGCAATCCTGATGGCGCTCGCCATCGTGCGGGAGAAGGAACTCGGCTCCATCACCAATCTGTACGTGACGCCGGTGAGCCGGCTCGAATTCCTGCTCGGCAAGCAGCTGCCTTACATCGCGGTCGCAATGGCCAATTTCACCTTGATGATGCTGCTGGCGCTGTTCGTATTCAAGGTTCCTCTCAAGGGCAGTTTTCCGACGCTGCTTGCAGGCGTACTGATCTATGTGACGACGATGACCGGCTATGGAATGCTGATTTCGGCGTTCACCAAGACCCAGATCGCTGCTTTGTTCGGAACCGCGATCCTGACGGTGCTGCCGGCGACGCAGTTTGCCGGCATGATGACGCCTGTGTCCTCGCTGGCCGGAGGCGCGCAGATCATCGGCCGTGCCTTTCCCATGACCTATTACGTCCCGATCAGTGTCGGGACCTTCACCAAGGGACTGGGCTTTGCCGACCTCAGTGGGGATTTGCTGGCGCTCGCCGTCTTCGTCCCGATCATGACGCTACTGAGCGTTCTCCTGCTGCACAAGCAGGAACGCTAGGGTCCGTCATGATGCGAAAAGTCGCCAACATCTACTGGCTGGGGATCAAGGAGCTGCGCAGTTTCTCCCATGATTTCGTGCTGCTGGGCCTGGTGGTCTACGCATTCTCGCTGGCGATCACCCTGCAGGCGCGCAGCAACGCGCAGGAGCTGCACAACGCCTCGATCGCCATCGTCGACGAGGACCATTCGGAGCTTTCGCGCCGTATTGCCCATGCCTTCCTTCCGCCGCTGTACCAGCTTCCGCAGCTGATCGCCGAGCGCGATGTCATTCCCTTGATGAACAAGGGGCGCTATACCTTCGTGGTCGACATCCCGCCGGATTTCGAGCGCCATGTGCTGGCCGGGCAGCAACCCGGGCTGCAGATCAACGTCGATGCCACCGCCATGGTGCAGGCCGGGCTCGGCTCCGGCTATGCCCAGCAGATCATCGCCACCGAGATTGCCGATTTCCTCTCCCATGCCGAGGGAGTCAGATTATCGACGGTGAATCTTGACGTGCGGATTGCGTTCAATCCGAATCTGACCACCGCCTGGTTCACCAGCGTGATGGCGGTCATCAACAATATCACCATGCTGGCTATCATCCTCGCCGGCGCGGCGGTGGTGCGCGAGCGCGAGCACGGCACCATGGATCATCTTCTGGTGATGCCGCTAACGCCGTTCGAGATCGCGATGTCCAAGGTCTGGGCCAATGGCCTGGTGATCGCGATGGCGGTGGCGCTCAGCCTTTATCTCGTGTTGCGCCTGATGCTCGGGATCCCCGTGGCGGGTTCGATCCCCTTGTTCATGTTCGGCGTGGTGATCTACCTGTTTTTTGCCACCGCGATCGGAATCTTTCTCGGCACGGTGGCGCGCTCGATGCCGCAGCTCGGGCTGCTCTACATGCTGGTCTATCTGCCCATGAACATGCTGTCGGGCGGCAACACGCCGCTGGAAAGCATGCCGCTTTGGCTCGCCCGCTTTATGCAGATATCGCCCTCGACACACTTCGTCGCCTTCGCGCAGTCGATTCTCTATCGTGGCGCCGGGCTGGATGTGGTGTGGCCGCAATTCGTTGCGGTCGCCGTGATCGGAGCCTTGTTCTTCGGGCTTGCGATTTTGCGTTTCCGCTCGGTGGTGGGGCAGACGGTCTAGCACCTGGCAGCCCAGCGATCGGGGTAGATGGCGTCGCCCGGATTTGATAGCCGAGTCCGATCGGTTCGCTGAGCTTATGTGGGCGTGGGAATGTCGGCAAACTCCGCGTCTACCGGCTTATGAGACGGGGAAACCTTATTCGTGAAGCAAGGCACGCCCGATCACTTGGCGGCCTTCTTCGCATCCCGCGCCATTTCCAGGCAGATCTTTAATTCCACGTAACTGGGGGTCCCATCCATACTGGTGTTGGTGATACAGATGACCTTGTCGTGGGGGTTGAATTGAGTCCACAACGGCTGCAGTTGATCGCGAGCCGTGGCCTCATCCGCCGCGCATCTGTCCAGCACAGCCTGTGTGCCGCCTTCGGCCCGGCACTCCTTCGCGATATCGAATTTCGGCACGCCGTCAGCCACCTGAACGAAGGGGAGGGAGGCAAGTATAATAATTGGAAGCTGCATCAGCATTTTCGTCTCTCCGATCAAGGATGTTGCGTGTTGAGATTGGTGAAATAGTTTCACAAAGCCGGCGGGGCATGTTGATCGGTATCAATGAACCTGACGCCTGCACGCTTCCCCTGGAATTGATCGAGCGCAAGGCGCTTGTTGGCAGACAGTGCAAACGTTGCAATGGATTAGGTGTATCTATGCTGCACCGCCGCTAAATGCGGGCTGCCGACGCGACCAAGTGGCAAAAATGATGGTGCTCGATCAGGGATTGGAGGATCGAATGAGATTCCGCAGATATGTTATCCTGGTGATGATCGGCCTGGTGACGCCGCTCGCATTTGCGGCACCTGGAGCTGTTGCTGCCGATGAGCAATATGTTCCGCGGCTTGCCGATATCATGAGCACCGTCCAGTTGCGCCACATGAAATTGTGGTTCGCCGGTGAATCGCCAAACTGGGATCTCGCAGCCTTCGAACTTCTTCGGCTCAAGGACAGTCTGGTGGAAGCCGCGTCGCTGTATCCGGATATACCGGTGACAAGCGTGACGACAATGGCGAAACCCATTCAGGCCGTTGCCGATGCGATCGGAGCAAAAGACACAAGGTTGTTCGCGAGCACGTTCGGTGAGCTGACCGTCGCATGCAACGCGTGCCATCAGTCCGTCGGGCGTGGTTTTGTTGTCATGCGGGTGCCCACTGCGTCGCCTTTCAGTGATCAGGTATTTCCGCCTCAAAACAAGCCCTGAGATATGGCCGGCCAGAGCCGAACGGATACGAAATTTGCCGAGGTCTGCAAGCCGGTGCTCGTGGCAGCGATGCTGCTCGTTAGCCTGGCGTTTTCTACGCGGGCTGAGGCGGTTTCCGGCGATCAAATTGCAGCGGGCCGCACGTTCGCCGAGCGGGTCTGCGGCGCCTGTCACGTCGTCACGCAGCAACGCGACGAACTTCCGGTTTTGGCGCCGCCCGGGCCCAGCTTCGCCGTGCTGGCGCAGCGTCCGGCGCTGACGGAACAGTCGCTGCGGGAATTTCTTGGCTCAAATCACCGTAATCTTGGGCCTGCGGAAGCGATGCCAAATCCTCGGCTTGTGGACTATCAGATCAACGAGATTGTCGCATACTTTATGTCGCTAAAGGCCGGAAAATAGACTTAGGCGAGCGGCGAACTCATTCGGATGTCACGATGAACCCCGTAAAAGACGATCTCGGTGCGGAAGAAGTCTGGCAGGAGCCAGTTGATCGAATTCTCGCACGACTCGCGACCGGCGCTGGCGGTCTTGATGCCGGCGAAGCCCAATCGCGACTGGAAACGTTCGGGCCGAACGACGCCGCGGTCGTCAAGCAGTCCCCGCTCTGGCTGCAGTTTCTTGCCCGATTTCGGAACCCGCTGGTCATCATCCTGCTGGTGGCGAGCGGACTGTCGGCGGTGACCGGCGATGTTGCGAGCTTTCTGATCGTCGTAATCATCGTTACGATCAGCATGACGATCGATTTCGTCCAGGAGGTTCGCGCTCAAAACGCGGTCGAGGCGCTGCGCCGGTCGGTCGCGGTGCAGGCCACAGTGCGGCGCAACGGCGCCTGCCTGTCGGTGCCGATCGATCGCCTGGTGCCCGGCGACATTGTCGAACTGATCGCCGGCGATCTCGTACCGGCAGACTCGCGGTTACTCGAAAGCCGCGACCTTTTCATCAACCAGGCGCTTCTGACCGGAGAACCATACCCTGCCGAGAAGCAGTGTAGCGACACCGCATCCGGCGCCGAGAACCCTGCCGGCGCTTCCAACGCGGTGTTTGCCGGCACATCCGTGATCAGCGGCACCGCAACGATTGTGATCTGCAGAACCGGCGGCAAGACGGCGCTCGGTCATCTCGCGACCAGCCTGGCCGAAAAGCCGCCGGCCACCGCCTTTGCGGTTGGCATACGCCGGTTTGGTCTGCTGATTATGCGACTGACCATCCTGATGGTGCTCTTTGTCCTGGTGGTGAACATCTCGTTTCACCGGCCGGTGCTGGAGTCCCTGATGTTCGCGCTGGCGCTCGCCGTCGGGCTGACGCCTGAACTGCTGCCGATGATCGTGACGGTCACGCTGGCGCGCTCGGCGCTGGACCTGTCCAAGCGGAAGGTGATCGTGAAGCGGCTCTCCGCCATCCACGATCTCGGCGCTATGGACGTGCTCTGCACGGACAAGACCGGGACGCTGACCGAGGCGACCATCAAGCTGATGCGGGTAATAGACGGACGCGGCGCCGAGAGTGCCTCCGCCTATGCCTACGCTTATGTGAACAGTCGCTTCGAGAGCGGGATGAAGAGCCCGCTCGATGACGCCATTCTCGCGGCTCACCCGTTCGATATGGCCGACTGGAAGAAGATCGACGAGGTGCCATTCGATTTCGAGCGACGGCGCGTCTCGGTTCTGGTGCAGAACGGTGCGGGTCGTCGCTTGATCGTCAAGGGTGCACCGGAAGACCTTCTGCGGCTGTCGGGTCAGTACGAGGACGCGGACGGAACGGTTCTGCCGCTCGACTCCGATACACGCCGTGATTTTGCGACCACCCTTGATGAACTTGGGGCTCAGGGATTCCGCGCTCTGGGCATCGCCAGCCGTGTGGTCGACGCTGCCCATCAGACTGCCGCGGTCGGTGACGAGAGCGACCTCGTTTTTTCCGGTTTCGCCGTTTTCCTCGATCCGCCAAAGGCAAGCGCCGGGTCCACCATCCAGGCCATGACCGCTGCGGGCATTGCCGTCAAGGTGTTGACCGGTGACAACGAGCGCGTGGCACGCCACGTGTTCGCCGAGATCGAGGTGCCGGTTACGGGGGTGCTGACTGGCGACGCACTGACCCACCTTTCAGACGAGGCGCTGATCGGGCAGCTGCCGCGGGTCAACCTGTTCTGCCGTGTCAATCCGCAGCAGAAGCTTCGAATCCTGTTGGCGCTGAAGCGGCTTGGCCATGTCGTCGGCTTCATGGGGGACGGCATCAACGATGCGCCTGCGCTGCATGCGGCCGACGTCGGGATCTCGGTCGACGGCGCGGCCGATGTCGCGCGCGCGGCCGCGGACCTGATCCTGCTCGAACACGATCTCTCAGTGGTGCAGGAGGCGGTGATCTGCGGACGAAGCACGGTCCAGAACGTGTCCAAATACGTCCTGATGGGCTCGAGTTCGAATTTCGGCAACATGTTCAGCATGGCCGGCGCGGCGCTGTTTTTGCCGTTTTTGCCGATGCTCCCGATCCAGATTTTGCTGAACAACCTTCTCTACGACGTATCGGAAATCGCGATTCCGTTCGATCGTGTCGATGAAGAGGCGGTCGCCGGGCCGGTGAAATGGGACGTCAAGTTTATTGAGCGATTCATGCTGGTATTCGGGCCGGTCAGCTCTATCTTCGATTTTCTCACATTCTATGTGCTTTTGTATCTGTTCGGTGCCGGGGAAGCGCTGTTTCAGACCGGCTGGTTCATCGAGTTGATCACGACCCAGGTTCTGGTGGTGTTTGCGATCAGGACGCGGCGGTCGGTGTTTCGGAGCAGGCCGCATATTTTCCTGACCGCCATGGCGCTTGGTGTTATCGCCGTCGCCATCGCGCTTCCGCTACTTCCTGTCGGCAGCTGGTTGGGGTTCGTGGCGCCGCCGCCGTTGTTTTTCGGCTTCTTGATCGGCGCGACACTGGCCTATCTTGCGATCGTGGAGATCACCAAGCGCGTTTTCTATCGCGTGCTGGCTCCAGCATCATTCCGTGTTGAGACCCTCGCTCACATTACCGTCCCGAACAAGGCTCCGACGCCTGCGGTGATACCCATCGCCAGTGCGCCCCAGAATGTGACGCGGGTTGCGCCTGGTATCACCTTTGCTCCGCCGGCACGCGCCGCCAATCCACCCAGCAGCGCGAGAAACATCAGCGAGCTTCCAGACACCGAATAAATCACGCCGGGCTCGGGCGTCAGCGCGGCGACGAGGAGTGGCATGGCCCCTCCGGCGGCGAAGCTGGCCGCCGACGCAAACGCCGCCTGAATGGGACGAGCCCGGAGATTCTCGGTGATGCCCAATTCGTCGCGGGCGTGTGCACCTATCGCGTCGCGCGCCATGAGCTGGTCGGCGACCTGTTTCGCGAGATCGGGATCGAGGCCGCGACCAACGTAGATATCGGCCAGCTCTTCATGCTCACCCTTGTCGTCCGCCCTGAGTTCGGCGATCTCGCGTTCGATGTCGGCCTGTTCGGTGTCGGCCTGGGAGTGCACTGAAACATACTCTCCCGAAGCCATCGACATTGCGCCCGCGACCAGGCCGGCGACGCCCGCAATCAATACGTTACTGCGTATCCCATGCGCCGCCGCGACCCCCAGCACGAGGCTCGCGGTGGAAAGGATGCCGTCATTGGCGCCGAGCACGGCCGCGCGTAACCATCCGGTGCTGTGTGCGCGGTGCTGTTCTCGGAGAAGGGCTTTGCTCACTTTCCCTCCGTATCGCCCTCGGTCAGATGCCACGTATGCCGCGCAATCATCAAATCCTCGTTGGTGGGAATGACCCAGGCGGAAACCTTGCTTGCGGGGGTAGAAATCCTTGCGGCGCCGCCGGCGTTCGCCGCATCGTCGAGTTCGATGCCGAGCCAGCAAGCCTGCTGGCAGGCGCGGCGCCTAATTTCAGGGGCGTGTTCGCCGATACCAGCCGTGAAGATTAGCGCGTCCAGGCCGCCGAGGCTGGCCGCCAGTGACCCCAATTCGCTGGCCGAACCGGTAGACGAACAACGCGATCGCGCTGGCGGCGAGTGGATCATCGCTGGCCAAAAGCGTCCGCATGTCATCGCTGATGCCGGAAACGCCGAGCAAGCCGGAGGAATGATAGAGCAGGTCGCTCACGGCCTGCGGCGTCATGCCCTTTTCCTGTATCAGATAGAGGACAACGCCGGGATCGAGGTTGCCGCTCCGGGTGCCCATCATGAGACCATCGAGCGCGGTGAAGCCCATGGTCGTTGCCACGCTCCGGCGTCGATGCATGGCGCACAGGCTGGCTCCGCTGCCGAGATGGGCGACCACGACGCGACCGTCGGCGACGGGACCGGCGACATCGGGCAGCACACCGGCGATATACTCATAAGAGATGCCGTGGAACCCGTAGCGACGGACACCCTGAGCCGTGATCGCGCGGGGCAGGGCGAAAGCTGCCGCAATTTCGGGTTGGGTATGATGGAAGGCGGTATCGAAGCACGCGACCTGGGGCAAGTCCGGATGCAGCTTCGAGATCGCGGCAATGGCCGCCAGATTATGCGGCTGGTGCAGTGGCGCCAGCGGAACGAGACGTTGCAATTCGTCAATCACAGATGGATCGATGCGTACCGGGCTGGTAAAGCGCGATCCGCCGTGCACCACGCGATGTCCTGCGGCGATCAGGCGGTTGTCGGGGAACTTGCTGCCGACCCAGTTCAGCAGCGTGGCAAGGACCTCCTCATGGGTGGCGACCTCCGTCAGATACCGATCGGCCAGAGATCTTTCCGAATTGTCGCTGGCGACGAAATGCACGCGATGCCCGATGCCATCGAATTCGCCGTCGCACACAAGCCCTCCGGAATCCGGTCGTGCATGTCCTTCGAATAGCGAGAATTTAACGCTGGACGAGCCGGCGTTGAGAACCAGAATGGCATCACTCATGATGTGGCTCGTGTCGTTCCTCAACCATCGGCCCGCGAAGCGGCATGGTCGCCATAGGGCCATTTCCAGCCCTGGATTTCCGGCATGTCTTCACCGTGGCTGCGGACATAACGCGTGTGCTCGATCAAGGCATCGCGGAATTGCTGCTTGATATGCGCCGCCGCGACGCCGAGCCGGGGCACCCGCTCGATAACCTCGATCGCCAGATGGAAGCGGTCGAGCTCGTTCAGCACCACCATGTCGAACGGTGTCGTCGTCGTACCTTCTTCCTCGAAACCCCGAACATGCATGCCGGCATGGTTGGTGCGGCTATAGGTGAGGCGATGGATCAGGTTGGGATAGCCGTGATAGGCGAAGATCACTGGCTTGTCGCAGGTGAAGAGGCCGTCGAAATCGCGGTCGCTGAGACCATGCGGATGCTGGTCCTTCGGCTGCAACGTCATCAGGTCGACGACGTTGACGACGCGAATCTTCAGATCGGGAAACGCCTTTCGCAACAGGTCGACCGCGGCCAGAGTTTCGAGCGTCGGCACGTCGCCGGCGCAGGCCATCACCACGTCGGGTTCGGCGCCTTCGACCTCGGTGCCGGCCCAGGTCCAGATCCCGATGCCGGCGTCGCAATGCGTCGCGGCCTGCTGCATGGTCAGCCATTGCGGCGAGGGCTGTTTGCCGGCGACGATGACATTGATGCGGTCGTAGGTTCGCAGGCAATGGTCGGTGATCCACAGCAGGGTGTTGGCGTCGGGCGGAAAATAGACGCGGACGATATCGGCCTTCTTGTTGACGACGAGATCGACGAAGCCGGGATCCTGATGGCTGAAGCCGTTATGGTCCTGCCGCCAGACATGCGACGTCAGCAGATAGTTGAACGAGGCGATCGGGCGTCGCCAGGGCAGGCCGCGCGACACCTTCAGCCATTTGGCATGCTGGTTGAACATCGAATTCGACGATGTGGACGAAGGCCTCGTAGCAGGAGAAGAAGCCGTGCCGTCCGGTCAGCAGATATCCCTCGAGCCAGCCCTGGCAGAGATGCTCGCTGAGTACCTCCATCACGCGGCCGTCCTGGGCCAGATGGACGTCGTAGGGTTCGATGCGTTCCATCCAGACCCGCTCGGTAACTTCGAACACCGCATCGAGCCGGTTCGAGGCGGTCTCGTCCGGGCCCATGATGCGGAAATTTCGCGCCTCGGCATTCAGCGATCGACCTCGCGCAGGAATCCGCCCCATGACGCGCGTGGCCTCCGCCTTCGACGCCGCCGGGCCGCGGGACCTCCACGGCATAGGCGCGAAAATCCGGCAATTTCAGTTCGCGCTTCAGCAATCCGCCATTGGCATGCGGATTGGCGCCCATGCGGCGCTCGCCCACTGGGGCCAGCGCCTGCAGCTCTCGGCGTCAGCCGGCCGCTCTCGTCGAACAGTGTTTCCGGCTGATAGCTTCGCATCCACTGCTTCGAGCAATTCGCAGATGCTCCGGGTTGCTGCGCGGGTTGGCGATCGGCACCTGATGGGCGCGCCAGAAGCCCTCGACTTTCAAGCCGTCGACTTCTTTCGGGCCGGTCCAGCCCTTCGGACTTCGCAGCACGATCATCGGCCATTTCGGGCGCTCGCTTGTCGCGCGGCCGTCCCGGGCCGCCGCGCTGGATGGCGCGGATCTTGTCGAATGCGGTATCCAGTGTCGCCGCCATCAGGCGATGCATCGCGGCGGGCTCGTCGCCTTCGACGAACAGCGGCTCGTGGCCATAGCCGAGGAACAGGTTTCGCACCTCGTCGTCGCCCATCCGGCCGATCACGGTCGGATTGGCGATCTTGTAGCCGTTGAGGTGAAGGATCGGCAGCACCGCACCGTCATGCACTGGATTGAGGAACTTGTTGGAATGCCAGGAAGCCGCGAGCGGACCGGTTTCGGCCTCGCCGTCGCCGATCACGCAGGCGCAGATCAGGTCGGGATTGTCGAATGCGGCACCATAGGCGTGCACCAGCGCGTAACCGAGTTCGCCGCCTTCGTTGATCGAACCCGGCGTCTCCGGTGCGGCATGGCTTGGAATCCCGCCGGGAAACGAGAACTGGCGAAACAGTCTGTGCAGGCCATCGGCGTCGCGGCCGATATCGGGATAGATTTCGCTGTAGGTGCCCTCAAGATAGGTGTTGGCGACCATGCCCGGCCCGCCATGGCCGGGGCCGCAGACGTAGATGATGTTGAGATCGTGGGCGCGGATGGCGCGGTTGAGATGGGCATAGACGAAGTTCAGCCCCGGCGTGGTCCCCCAATGTCCGAGCAGCCGTGGCTTGATGTGTTCAGGCCGCAGCGGTTCGCGCAGGAGGGCGTTGTCGAGCAGGTACATCTGACCGACCGACAGATAATTGGCCGCCCGCCAGTACCGGTCCAGCAGCCCCAGGTCGCCGGTCTTTGCATCGATATCGTGTGTATTGTGGGCTGGCATGCTGAAGTCTCCGGATTGGCTATGGGTAACAAAGTCGAGCGCCAAACGATCGGTGCGCAAAAGGTTGCCCCAACTAGGGCACAGGTCGTGTCGCCAATGTGGGTCGGTGCGCTGGCTGGTCAAACAGAGACTAGTCAAGCCCGATGGAGTTTCCGCCGTGCTTGACGGGCCGCATTTCGCCGTACTTGGCAGCCCGGTCGACAATCTCGCGTACCCTGTTGACCGGAATGGCAAAACCAATTCCGACATTGCCTGCGGTCGGCGCGGTAATCGCCGTGACAATTCCAACGAGCTCTCCGCGCAGATTTATCAGCGGGCCGCCCGAGTTTCCCGGATTGAGCGAGGCGTCTGTTTGAATGAAGTCCTGGGCGCCGCTGAGATGTAGTCCGGAGCGATGTAACGCGCTCACGATTCCATGACTGACGGTTGTTCCCATGCCGAACGGATTGCCGATGGCGATAACGTAGTCTCCAACTTCCAATATATCGGAGTTTCCCATCGGAATTGCGACAAGGTCAGGGACAACTATTCTCAGCACCGCAATGTCCGAGTTCGGGATCGGCAGTGACGCGAGTTCCCTTGAAGCGTCGTCCGTCTGAAAGGGTGACAGCGATGTCGTTGGCTTGCTCGATGACATGCGTGTTCGTGACGACGAGTCCATTGGGACCATCAACGACAACGCCCGCGGCGCTGATCTCGCGATCCGTGGACTGATACGGGGCATCGGGAAACCCGCCTGCGGGGTCGACCAATATCGGTTCGGCCGCCGGTGCGCTTGCCCTGACCTTAACGCTGACCACGCCCGGAATGACTTTCCTCACCAGCGGCGCGAGTGTCGGCGACGCCGATATTTCAGCGAGAGCCTCAGGAGGTTCAGCCCGGCCCGCGGTCGTGCATATGGGAAGGAGCATCAACGCGAAGATCAGGCCGACGATGCGATCGTGATTTCGGATCGCCCGCGCCTCGGGACCTCTCCTGGCATTCGGGCAATGCGGCAGGGCTCGGATTGCTACCGATACCGGCCGCGCGACGCCTGGATCTTCTGGAAGCGCCAACTGTCGGAAATCGCCGTTTATGCACATCCCTGTATCCTTTGCGTCGCTGTCGCTGGCTACTTTTTCATTTGGATAATGAACATGGCGATATCCTCGGCGTCTCTGTGGCTGAGCGGCAGGTTCGGCATTGTCGCGTGCGGCAGCAGCAGGAACGAGGAAATCGTGTCCGAGTTGATATTGTCCTTGGCCGCGATTGCTGCGAACGAAGGAGCTCTGTGCAATGGTTCTGCGCCGGATCCGATTGCGTGGCACCCCGAACACCATCGCTTCGACAATCGCTCGCCGTTCTCGGCATTCTGCGCAAAAGTCGCCGAGATCCCTCCGAACAGGATCAGCACGACGGATAGACTTAACTTCAACTTTCGCATGGCGGTTCTGCCGGTTGGCTATTCAGAGCGGCTCGTCATCAATTGTCGACGGCTCGCGCTCCAACGAAGCTATATCACCGCCGCCAAGGTCCTCTTCGGGAGGCGGGTAACTGCAGAGTTCATCCTGTACCTGCCTGACGCCGGCTACATTCTCCGCCGCGACAATCGCGGCCCGCCGGCAACGTTCGTCGGTTATGACGCCGCCGAGATGCACGATGCCGTCGTTGACGATGACGTTGAGCTGGGAAGGCGACCAGTCGGTAATTTCGATCGCCGCCTGGATGCTGCTGCGGATACGGTCGTCGTCCGCGGTCGGCTCGGGCACGTCACGCGCCAGATCGGCGACGGCTTGGAGAAGGTTGGACCGGGTCACGATGCCGACCAGTTCTTGCCGACGCAGCACGGGCAGGCGGTGGACGTGATGCCGTTCGATTATCCGCACGATTTCGTTGAGCGGCGTATCTTCCGTAATGATGACAGGGTTGGGTGTCATGATTTCGCCGACCTTGCGCCCGCGTTCGTGGACGAATTCGGACGCGATCTGTCCCGAGCCGACCAAAAGCCGCAGCCAGCGGCCATGCTCTCGCTGTGTCCCGATTTCCGCGCGGCGAATGAAATCACCCTCCGAAACGATGCCGATCAATTTTCCGGTCGCGTCGACTACGGGCAGTCCGCCGATGTGATGCTGCAGCATGGTATTGGCAGCCTCGACGATCGAGGTGTCCGGGCCGACCGTAATCACCTTCCGGGTCATGATTTGATGGGCGCGCATCGGGTTGCTCCAACTCCTGAATTGACGGAGTGGACAATTGCTAGGACAAAGGCCGGTTCATGGGTTGATCGAGATCAACCGGGGATCGTCACGAAGAAATTGTGGCTTACGCAGCTATCATGGCGGCCGGGAAGTTGCACGCGGCAGCGGTCGCCGCCGTTGCCTACGGCCACGACGGATGGGTGCCGGCTCAACGCAAAATCAACGCGGAGGCCGATGTTTGTGTGATTTGGACTTTATGCGAGCTGGCTGCAACGTCCGACCCGTCGGGACGATCGTCGACCGGCCATGGATCATCGCCCGGGCCAGAAGCGCCCACTGCCGCGATGCCCATGCCTTGGGGATGTGAAGCGCGGCCTGGAGCCCTCCGATGATCAGAAGCATGAGAAGCGCTTTCATCGTTTCATTTGTCATGTCGGCACCGGAATGTTTGACAGCCTGTAATTTCGGAAGCTGACGAATCCCGTCCCGGCCTTCAGAAATAAAGGGGCAAGAGACCTAGAGCTCGCCGGAAGCATTTGCCCGCATTCGCGCAATGATGCCCGCCACAATTTGCATGGTGGCGCCTGCTATCCAACCGAGGCTTATGAGCAGAGCGGTACCCGGGCGCGCGGTCTCGTCCAGAATAATACTGGAGACGGATACTATGGCCGCCGCCGCGGCGAGGAAAGTGCCGGCCGCGCTCAGCAATTCCACCGTATCCCAACTGGAACCCAGTCCGTGCCGGAGCGGCAGGTGCATGTAGTGATCTCGAGGAACAGCCGGCAGATCGATCCCGAGATAGAAGCCGGCAGCCCCATAAAGCATCATGGCCAGGACGGCGCCCGCCGAGTCGATCATGTCGATCTGGGCCCTCGCCACATGCGCGGCCACGAACAGCCCGCACGCGGCGCCGGTCAAGGCAAGCCCGGTCCGTTCCAGGATGTGCGCCCACCTGCTGATGGTGGAGCGGGTATTCCAGGGTTCGCTGCGTTTGATCATTTGATTTCGCTACCAGACCGATCCGGAGAGTTGTTGACAAAGGTCAAATCGGACAAACTGGCCTGACGGGCAGGCAACGCGGCGGCAAACCTCAAGCTGGGCTTGCCGGCTTTGACCACATACGCCGTCCGGAGGTATTGGTTGCCAGCCTGGAAGTGAGCCGCGATACCAAAGCTGGTTATTCCGATGCTGGCGAGCAGCGCTACGACCACGATCTTGAGGTGGGTCGTGCGATCCGCGCTGTAGATCGAATAGTTCATCAACGCCTCCCGGATATTCCAGGGTTTCGAGATTGGGGCGGTCGACTTCGGCAAAGACGCTCAGGCGTCCATGCTGCGCAGGCGCGGGCGATTGCGGAGCACGATCTGGCGCGCGCCGGAAAACCCGAGTACCCCGTCGCTGTGCAGTTGCGAGAGCGCCCGCGAGACGGTTTCCAGGGTCAATCCCAGATAATCGCCGATATCCCTGCGGCACATCGGGAGCGCCATCATGCCGGTGACGGCCAGGCGGCGGTCCATCTCCAGAAGAAAGCTGGCGACACGTTCCATGGCGTTCTTGCGGCCGAGCAGCAGCATATGATCTTCGGCGTGTTGGAGCTCTCCGACGGTCATTGACCAAAGGCCGCGCGCCACTTCGATGGTGATGCCGGCTGCCTGCTCCAGGCTCCGCCGCTTGATCAGCCGTACGGTCGTGTCAACAACGGCCTCCGCGGTAAGACGGTGCGTCGGTCCGGACTCCAGTCCGAACACGTCGCCTGGGAGATAAAACGCTGCAATCTGGCGCCGGCCGTCGGACAGCAGCTTGTAGCTCCGAACCGAGCCGCGAATGACCTGGTAAACATAGTCGGAAGGTTCGGCCTCTCCGTAAATCTCCTCATCCTTTTTGTAGGAGAATTCCGTCGCCACGAGGCCCGCTTGGCCGGCGATTTTATGGAACTGGTCAGGGGCAGGGAGACTTGCAGGGCTGAATTTGCCAGCCATTACGGAAGTGCCGTTTGATTGGGTGAGCATGTGCCATCTCCTGCCGAAGTTGATGGCCAATTCCTAGTTGACATGACGGAGCTTGAATATTTCGCTTCTTACCCTAAGGGGGGCCCCCTAAGTATCCAACCGGAGGCAATCTAAAGCTCCGTTGAGCTGCAAGCGGGACAGATGGGGCACATGCCCGCGACGTATTTTATGGCATCGCCGAGTTGTCCTGGGTATCCGTCGGTTACAGCGGGATCGGTAGTCCCTGCGTCAGCGAGTTGGGGAAGGTTGGTCACGGAAAATACATTCATGACGAGAACCTGAGCTGTTTCGGAAGCAATTGGCGGAAGCGACCGACGAAAGGCGGCGCCGGCTGCTTCGGGACCTCATGCCGTAGAAGAGGCGAAAGTTCACTGCGAACCACGAAACGGCCTCCGCCTTGATTCGAATCAAGCGCCTTTCAACCGCCCAAATATATTCGTTGCTGCATGGCAAACCTGCTGTACCAATGCCCCCGTACCGGGATGAACGTTGCGCTGCCATTTTCGCTTGAAGCGGGGCCGGCAGAAGAGGCTGCTGCGTACGAGAGTGTGACCTGTCCGGCTTGCATGCGGATACATTTTATCAACAAGTCGACCGGGAAGTTGCTCGGCGACGAAAATTCCGCGCCGCGGGCTTAGTCCCAGCCGCGTTATCGCGGGATCGCAACCCTCGCCGTTGCGAACCCGGAGCTTTTGATCAAGACTTGATTGGTGGGATTATCTATTGACGGATCAGTTGCCTTGATTGGCGCCGGAACGAGCAATCCCGATCTTGAAATGGCGCTTCGCGTAAGCGACGATTTCGGGATCGCTGGGATGGTCGGCGGCTTCGACCGCGACTATTCGATTGCCGACCTGTGGTTGACGTTCGCGAATATATTTAGCGAGTTCGGTTTTCGCACCCGAAGGTCCCAGGATCAGGATTTCGCCGGCATCGCTGACGGCATCCAGAACCTCCTTGAGGAATGGCTCGCCTTCGTGGACATGCCCGCTGCCGATCGAATTGGCTTTGTGATGAATATGCCGCGTCGGCATCTGGGGGTGAAGGACAATCTCATCGGCGCCGGAAAGGCCGAGGTGAAAAACGCGGGCCTGCTGATGGTCGATCCAGACGACGGTGTGGAAATGATGCTGCATTGTTCTGATCCGTTCGTTGGCCGGTTAAACTCTTCTTATTAGTTTCTCATCCTCGGCGGAGTAGAGGTATGCGCCTGAGGTAGGTTCGACCCAGCAGAGGTGGTCGTGGACCTTCCTCACGCCGGAAACGTTCTCGGCAGCGACCATTGCCGCTTGCCTCGATGCTTCATCGAAAATGATACCGCCGAGGTGTACGATGCCGTTACGCACGGTGACGCCGAGCGTAACCGGCTTCCATTCGCTGTTCTCGATCGCCGCGAAGATACGCTTGCGGATATGATCGTCATCGGCAGTCGGATCCGGCACGTCGCGGGCAAGATCGGCGACGGCCTGAAGCAGGTTGGCGCGCGTCACGATCCCGACCAGTTGGCCGCCGTGCAACACGGGCAGGCGCTTGACGTGGTTCTTTTCCATTACCCTGACAATCTCTTCGAGCGTGGTTTCTTCCTCGACCGTGACAGGGTTGGGCGTCATGATTTCTCCGACCTTGCGGCCTCGCGCATGCACATAATCGATCGCAGCACGGCTGGGTCCGACCAGAAGCCTTAGCCATCGGCCGCGTTTCCGCTCGGTCCCGATCTCCGCACGGTGGATAAAATCGCCTTCGGAGATGATGCCGACCAGTTTGCCGGCCTCATCGACCACCGGAAGCCCGCTGATGTGCTGATGCAGCATGATGTTGGCGGCATCGATCACGGAAGTGCCGGGTCTGACGGAGATGACCCTGCGGGTCATGATTTGATGGGCGCGCATTCGATCTGCTCCGGCTATCGGGGTGGCCGAATGGAGAGTAGGCCACCCGACCTTCGCGCACTTGATGCAGGTCAAGTCGCAAATCGGGAAGCAAACGCCGCGGTTTGATCCGCATCAACTCCTCGCCGGCTGCGATGCTCCAATCAAGTCTCGACTGTGAAGGATTGGAGACTTGTGATGGCAAGATCGATGAAAGCTGCGGTGGTTCGAGAATTCGGCAAACCCCTCAACATCGAAGAGGTGCCGATTCCGACGCCGGCGCCCGGCGAGGTTCTGGTCAAGATCATGGCGACCGGCGTTTGTCACACCGATTTGCATGCGGCCGACGGCGACTGGCCGGTAAAGCCCACGCCGCCGTTCATTCCGGGTCACGAGGGTGCTGGAATGGTGGCTGCGGTAGGCGCCGGCGTCAAGTCGCTGAAAGAGGGCGATCCGGTCGGCATCGCCTGGCTTCACGACGCCTGCGGTTGCTGCGAACACTGCATCACCGGCTGGGAGACGCTGTGCGAGACTCAGCACGACAGTGGTTATAGCGTTGACGGCAGCTTCGCGGAATATGCCATCGGGTCGGCGGCTTACGTGGCGCGGCTGCCCACAAATGTGGATTTCGTGGCGATGGCGCCGATCCTGTGCGCCGGCGTCACGACGTACAAGGGGATCAAGGAGACCGAGGCTCGTCCCGGAGAATGGATCGCGATTTCGGGAATTGGTGGACTGGGCCATGTCGCCATTCAATACGCCAAAGCCATGGGGCTTCACGTTGTCGCGCTTGATGTCGCCGAGGAAAAGCTCGCATTGGCCCGCAGCCTTGGGGCCGAACTCGCGATCAATGCCGGGGCGCCCGATGCCATCTCGCAGGTCCTGAAGCAGACCGGAGGCGGCGCGCACGGCGTGCTGGTAACGGCGGTCTCGCCGCCGGCGTTTTCCCAGGCCCTGCAATTTGTGCGGCGAAAGGGTACGGTCAGCCTGGTCGGGCTGCCGCCCGGAGATTTTGCCACCCCGATTTTCGATGTGGTTCTCAAGCGCATCACCTTGCGCGGATCGATCGTCGGTACGCGCAAGGACCTCGCCGAGGCCATCGAATTTGCCAGCGAAGGAAAGGTAAAGGCGCATATTCATCAGCGGTCGCTGGAGGATATCAACGGCGTCTTTGCCGATCTCAAGGCCGGCAAGGTGGATGGTCGGATCGTCATTAAATTTTGAGCCGGACGTTTAGGTGTGGCTGGAATCGATCGAGGGTCCATGAAGGAAAATCAGCAAATTCCGGCGCCTGCCCATCCGGACCGGCGTCGCGAACCGCTGCCCTGGCAACGGCCGAAGGCCGTCGAGGAAGACCCCGAGGCGATGCGGCGGGTGCAGGCGATCCTCAAGAGCCCGAGCTACCGGCCAGCCGACACCGACACGGCGTTTCTTGCCGCGGATGACCTGCGTGGCGTGCGCTTGCAGATCGATTACCTCAAGCCCGAACTGCTGCTCCGCGAGCACGAAATCGAACAAACGATCGTGGTTTTCGGCAGTACCCGAATCTGCGAACCCGGAGCCGCGCGCCGCAGGGTCGAGGAGTTACGCGCCCTGCTGGAGGTCGACAAACACAACGGCGAAGTTCGGCGCCGACTCGAGGTCGCCGAGCGAATTCAGGCCAAGAGCCATTACTATGACGTCGCCCGCGAATTTGGGCGCCTGGTGGCAACCGCAAATCACGGCACTTGCCATGCCGCGATCATGACCGGCGGCGGACCCGGGATGATGGAGGCGGCCAACCGCGGAGCATTCGACGTCGGAGCCAAGTCGGTTGGCCTGAATATCAGCCTGCCGCATGAGCAATATCCAAACCCCTATGTTACGCCCGAGCTCTGCTTCAGCCTTCACTATTTCGCCCTGCGCAAGCTGCACTTCCTGCTACGGGCCAAAGCGCTGGTCGCATTTCCGGGCGGCTATGGCACGTTGGACGAACTGTTCGAGGTTCTAACCCTGATACAGACGCGAAAGATCAGGCCGATTCCGGTCGTGCTGGTGGGCGAAGCCTATTGGCGCCGTGCCGTCGATATCGACTTCCTCGTCGATGAGGGGGTTATCGACGCCGAGGATCGTGACTTGTTCTGGTTTGCCGAGACGGCCCAGGAAATA
The DNA here is from genome assembly GCA_963699465.1 of uncultured Alphaproteobacteria bacterium. Taxonomy (GTDB): domain Bacteria; phylum Pseudomonadota; class Alphaproteobacteria; order Rhizobiales; family Xanthobacteraceae; genus Bradyrhizobium. Next base: position 48,021 of record CAVOTZ010000011.1, on the reverse strand, counting down.
TGGAGCGGTATCTTGGGCTGGCATACCGCCAGCGGCGAGCCCTTGCGCACGGCACGATGATCGACGTCCGATGTCGATCCGGTGATATCCCGCGAATTCAGACCGACCGAGAACACAAGGGAGAGTAACCTGAAAATATCCTTTCATGGAGCGGATCGCAACGTCACCGGTTCCTGTCATCTGGTGGAATGCGCCGGCAAACGGATTCTGATCGACTGCGGGCTATATCAGGGCAGTCGCGAGCTGGACCAGGAAAACGCCGAAGCTTTCGGCTTTGACGCCGCCAGCATCGATTATGTGTTGCTTACCCATGCGCATCTGGATCATTGCGGCCGTCTGCCGCTGTTGGCCAGGCGCGGGTTTCGAGGGGAAATCATTGCGACATCGGCCTCGCGCGAATTGACGCGGCTGGTCGTGCTGGATGCGGCCTACCTGCTCGAAGAAGACGCGCGCCGCGGCGCGCGCAAAGGTGGTCACGGAGCTGCCGAAAAAGACACCTCGAGCCCGCTTTATTCGACGCTCGATGCGCTGAACTGCCTCGACAATTTCGGGCGAACGGCGACTTACTCCGAAGTCCTCGAAATTGCCCCGGGCGTACGCGCGACTTTCCTCGACGCCGGGCATATTCTCGGCTCGGCCAGCATTTTTCTGCAGCTTTCGGAACAGGGCCGCTCGACCAGCGTGCTGTTTTCCGGCGACCTCGGCAATGCCGGCCGCTTGCTGTTGCGCAGTCCAGCGAAACCGCCGCACGCCGACAATGTGGTGATGGAAACCACGTACGGAGACCGGCTGCACAAACCACTGGGTCCATCGGTCGACGAGCTGTTTGAAGCCGTCACCGAGACCTTCCGACGCGGGGGAAATGTCATTATTCCTACCTTCGCGGTGGAGCGGGCACAGGAGTTGCTTTATTTTCTGAACGACGGTATCGCCAAGGGACGGCTTGCGAAATCGACACAGGTGTTCCTGGATTCGCCTATGGCGATTTCAGCAACCGAGATATTCCGGCGTCATCCCGAGTGTTTCGAACCAGCCACAGCCAAACTGTTTGAAGACGGACATGATCCCTTCGGCCTGCCCGGCCTGCACTTCACCCGGGAAGCCGCCGAATCCGTGGCGCTGAACAATATTGGCGGGGGCGCCATCATCATGGCCGGTTCGGGCATGTGCACCGGCGGCCGCGTGCGCCATCACCTCCAGCACAATCTGGGCCGCGACAAGTCGGCCATTGTGTTCGTCGGCTATGCGGCGGCCGGCACCCTCGCGCGACGGATCATCGATGGCGCCAAGCAAGTACGAATTTTTGGCGAAGAGATTCCGGTCAAGGCGCGCATTTACACCATCAACGGCTTTTCCGCCCATGCCGACCAGGGTGAATTGCTGGCATGGCAAAGGCAGACCGGCGCGAGCCGCACCTTTCTGGTCCATGGCGAGGAAGACTGCATGACCAAGTTCGCGGCGCACCTTGAAGGCACCCAGGTCGAAATGCCGAGGCCGAACCAGAGCTTTGATTTGTGAGCTTGCGTGAACCACGCGGTGCTTGTCAGACCGGGTCTACTGGCCTCAGAGCCGCCCGTCGCTGCTTCCTGGGCTGTTGCTCAATTCTTCGGACATGAGATCGTCGTCCGGCGCTTCGAGTGCATGTCCAAGCTTCTCACGCGCCGCTTGCTCGATCCGGCGCGCGATCTCCGGCTGGCGGTCCATCAGGGCGTGAAGATCCAGGGCATCCAGAACCAGCAGCCGTGTCGGTGTCACCGCGGTCACGGTCGCTGAGCGGCGCGTACGGCGGAGCGCTGCGATCTCGCCGAAAAACTGGCCGGTGCCCAGCCGCAGGTGTTTGTGCCGCAGCTTTACTTCCACCTCGCCGTCGGCAATGAGGTACATCGCATGGGCCGGTTCGCCGCGGCGGGCGATGACGGTGCCGCGGTCCACCTTCTGGGCGCGCAACATCGTCATCACATCCGCGATTTCGCCCGCAGTCAGGGTTTGGAACAGAGGAATCCGTGCCACCAGACCCCAGGTGACGATGAAATCCCGGCGATGTACTTCATTGGCAAAGGCGGTGGCGAAGATGCCGACCGGGAGTGCCATCATCAGCAGGCCCGCGAAAATCGTAAGCCCCGCCAAAACACGCCCGAGCGCGGTCACGGGCACCACGTCGCCGTAGCCGATCGTGCCGAGCGTCACGATCGCCCACCATAGCGACTCCGGAATCGTTCCAAACCGATCCGGTTGCGCCGCGCGCTCGGCGAGGTGCATCAATGCCGCCGCGATAAGCGCGGTGCCCAGCAAAATGACGAAGCACCCGGCCAGCGCCCGGCGTTCCGAATACAGGGCATCCAGAAGCGAGCGCATGGCGGGCGAATAGCGCGTCAGCTTGAAGAAGCGGACGAGACGCAGCACGAGCAGGATCCTGAAATCGGAAGCGACAAAAACGCTCAGCCAGAACGGCAGAATGGCCGCAAGGTCGATCAACCCCGAAAAGCTCGATATGAACCGAAGCCGTCCGAAAAACGCACTGCGATTTAACAGGGGATGTTCGACCGCGCACCAGATCCGCGCGGCATATTCCAGCGAGAACACCAGCGTCGCGGTCCACTCGATGATGCTGAGCGGCAGCGCATAGGTCGTTGCGATGTCCGGGACGGATTCGACGACGGTGGCGGCGAGCGTGAGAACGATCAACGCGATGAGGAATCGGTTCAGGGCAAGAGCCGCGCCATCGGAGACGTCGCCTTGTTCCAGGGCGGCGTAAACACGCCGACGCAAACCGCCGATCCGCGCTTTCTGCCCCGGCATGGTGTCTGGAGCAGCGGTCAATGTGACATCAGTGTCGGTACGGTCATGGCTTTCAGCATGCCGCGGGTGACGCCGCCCAGGATACGTTCGCCCAGACGCGAATGGCCGTAGCCACCCATCACGATCAGATCCATGCCGGTGTCGGCTGCGATCGACAAAATGGTCGGCTGGATGTCGGCGCGATCGGCGTCCATCCGCACGATGTCCGCGGACAGCGCGTGCCGCGCCAGATGGGCTTTCAGGGTGGCGGCGGAAACATCGGCGGATATTTCCTTCTCGTTGACGCTGATGATGGTGACCGTTTGCGCGCGGGCGAGAAACGGCGCGGCATCACGAAGGGCACGTGCGGCCAGGCGGCTTCCATCCCAGGCGATACCGATATGCTTCGGTTCGAACGGGCCGTTATGCGTATAGGGAATGAAGACGACCGGGCCGCCGGATTGAAAAAGCATCTCTTGCGGGACGATGTTGTCGAAAGTGTCGATGCCGGACTCCGGCTGCAGCACGATGGTCAGGTCGTAGAGCCGCGCCAGCGTGCCCACGGACGCCGCGATATCGGCCGGGCCGCCTGTAAGCGGCAGGAGATCATACGTGATGCCGGCGTTTCGGGCTTCCGCTTCAAACACCGCGAGCGCGGCGTTGGCCCGCGCCAAGGCGCCTTCGTGTTCGACCTCATAGATCGTCGCGACGGCAGCGGCGGCGTCGATCGACAAGCCCAGATTGGCGGTTTCAAAGCCGATCGAAACCGCATCGAGATGAGCCGCGTGCCTCGTCGCGAGCGAAATCGCGCTATCGGTGATCGGCCGTATCGATCGTTCCGAAGGAATGTGAACCAGAATATTTTTCAACATGGCAGATCTCCTTATTCCTGACGGAATCCGCCGCCGCGGTCCGTACCCGGCCGCGATTAAAGAACAAAAGTTCACTCGCCATTTGATCCACCTCAACTCGCCACGACCTGCTGAAGATTAATAATTCAGGGTCTCCTGCGCTCCCCGCATGGAGAATGGTCGAAGGGTGGAAGCATGTCACGCGTTGCACTGGTCTCGGGCGGAACACGCGGTATCGGCGCCGCCATTTCCGAGGCGCTGATCAAGGCCGGCTATCGCGTCGCGGCGACCTATGCCGGCAACGAGGCCGCCGCAAAAGCCTTTCGGGAAAAAACCGGCGCGGCGGTGTATCGTTGGGACGCCGGCGATTTCGAGGCCTGTGGCGCCGGCATCCGGGAGGTAGAAGCCGCCATCGGACCGATCGATATCCTGGTCAACAACGCCGGGATCGTGCGGGACAGTTCCTTGCACAAGATGACCAAGGCCCAGTGGGACGCGGTCATTGCCACCGACCTCACTGCGCTTTTCAATATGTGCCGGCCGGTGATCGAAGGCATGCGAACGCGCAAGTTCGGACGCATTATCAACATATCCTCGATCAACGGCCAAAAGGGGCAGTTCGGCCAGACCAATTACTCCGCCGCCAAGGCGGGGGATCTCGGCTTCACCCGCGCCCTGGCGCTGGAATTGGCTCGTTCGGGTATCACGGTGAACGCCATTTGCCCGGGCTATATTCATACCGAGATGCTGGACGCCGTCGCTCCGGAGGTGATGGCAAAGAGTATTCTCCCCCTCATTCCGGTAGGTCGGCTGGGCGAACCCGTGGATATCGCACGCGCGGTGGTGTTTCTGGCGGCCGACGAAGCGAGCTTCATCACCGGTTCGACGCTGTCGATCAACGGCGGACAATATATGGGTTAAGCGAGGAGATAAAAGATGACGAGCTTTGACCGTAGGGAAGAGGCCATCGAGGCGAAATTTGCGCATGACGAGGAGAACGCATTCAAGGCCCGTGCGCGCGCCTTGCGGATGCTGGGATTATGGGCCGCCGAAAAGCGCGGCGCGACCGGGAAAGCCGCGGAGGAGTACGCGCGAGCGCTGATCGAGGCCGATATCGTCGCGCCGGACGCCGCTTTCGACAAACTCGTCAGCGATCTCGCGGGGCATGGCGTCGACGCGAGACAAATCCGCGAAAAGCGGGACGCGCTGTTTGCGATTGCGCAGCGGGCCCCGGCGTGAGGTTATTTATCCCAGGTCGATTTCCGGAGGCAGGGCGATGAATGTATCCGATGTCATGCGCCGCTCGTTCGCAACCACCAAACCCGAGGCGTCGTTGCTGGAGGCGGCGACTGTGCTGCTGCAAACCAACCAGCGCGGCCTTCCGGTGATCGACAAAGAGGGAATGCTGGTGGGGATGATTTCCGAGGGGGATTTCCTGCATCGCGTTGAACTCGATATAGCCCCGCCGCACGGAAACTGGCTGCAGGACATTCTCGGCATCGAAGAGGATACCCCGGCTCGCCGCCGTATGCGGGCGCGCCTCGTCCGCGAGGCGATGACTCCGGATCCCGTCTGCGTCGATGACGAGACAACCGTCGACGAGGTCGTGGCCCTGATGGATTCGCGCCATGTGGCGCAACTCCCGGTCGTTTGCGGGGCGACCGTGGTGGGCATCATTGGACGCCTCGAGTTGCTGGGCGCCGTCGCGAAGGCATTGCGCCCGCCCGAATAAGGCGGACTCCGACGCAAGGGATGGCCGGGTTTCAGCTAGGCTCCCTCAATTATGACGCCATCCTTCATGGAGGCCAGTTGTTTGCGATATCCTTCCGCGTCGCCGAAGTCGGCGAACCCCTGATAGTGCGGATGAGGTCCAAGTACCCGCCGTGCATGCTTGATCGGACACCAATACACTTCCGTGCGCGCCGCAACTTCACGGGCAAATGCGATCGCGCCATTGGCATAGGAACAATAGGCGCAATTGATTTTTTCAATGATGTTGAGATAGGCGAGGTGATGGCGGTCGAAGACCAGGTAATCGCGGCGCCGGACCTTCGGGATTTTATAGACCGGAAAGCAGATCAGCTGGTAGACGATGACAAAAATATCCAGCAACGCGATCGGGATCAGCAGCGTATAAATGACCGGAGCAACCAGGATGACAAGTGGATTTGCCTGCAAAAAATAGCGGGATGCCCGCGTCTTGATTGCGCGATGAATCCGTAGCGCCTCGTCTTCGAACACGATCCGGCTGTTTTCGAAGCGAAACCGCAGTTCCTCCCGTTGTTTGGCGAGTTCGGCCTCGATTTCGCCCTCGACCGATCGCATCTTCTCCATCAACGCCGCGAGTTGCGAAGCCATCCGCATTTCCCTTCGATGCCGTATCCACGCAGCAGTACATGGATCGGATGTGAGCGCAACTCGCCCGAAGTCGGTTTGATCAACCGCCGGGCCGCACGGCGCATTGGCGGCAAGCGTCTCATGCGAGGCCCCGATCGGTTGCGTAGGCAGGGATAGGTAATCCGTGCTGATTGATATCGGTCAAGGAGGGCAGAATTAATTGCAATATTTTGCAACGAGATTGGTCAATCGCGGCCAGAGATAGTCCAGCCAGGAGGGTCACATGGCACGCTACATCGCTCGGTTCATGAAAAATGTGCTCGGAGAAAATGGGCACGGTGCTGAAATCTGCCAGCGTACGATCGAGATCGAGGCTCCAAGCTACGACCACGCTACCGAACTGGCCAAGATAAAATTTTGCGAATCGGAAAATGTGAAGGATTGGGTGCTCCATGCCGATCGCGTTCACGTTATCGACGCCGAATTCCCGTCCTAGAGGCGGAAGGCGCACTGGAGGCCGTTTATGCCGCTTGGAGCCTCAAAACCGGTCCGCGCGCCGGAAAAACTCCACCGCGAAAGACGAAAGTTTCATCCACTTTGCGCTGCCGCAAGGAGCGGACTGTGATTCCCGGCGATATTGCATGCGGAAGGAGAACAACATGAAGATCATCAGGATTACCGCCGACGAAGCCCTGTGGCGCAACAATATGCTGCCGGAAGGCATTCTCGAGCGCTGGCTTGTCGCCGACGGGGAGATTGCACGCGAAGGCCATGCGGTGGCCCAAATCCGGATCGAGGGCGCATTGCACGATATCGTGGCGCCGACGACAGGCCGGATCTCGATCTCGGCACCCCTCCTCGCCGTGGTCGAACCCGGCTTCCTGCTGGCAACCATGGCAGCCGACGCCGAAATCGCCACCGGAGCCTGATCGACAAGGAGGCCGAGATGTCCGCAGCCGAGATCGCAAAGCTTCATTTCGCCGCGGCCATCTCCGATGCCGAAGCCGCGGGCGTTGATCACGACAGCGTCTGCCGCTCGCTTCTGGGTCTTGTTGTTTCCAAGTACCTCGAAAACAGGAATGTTGCGGATGTCCAGTCTGAACTTCGATTTGTTGCAGAAAACTGCGATCCCGAGACAGACTTCATGTTCATGCGGCCGTAGAAGCCCTCCAACCGCGGTTCGGTCGCCTCGTTCAGAGGCCGGAGCTCGGCAAACCGTTACCGGGTTGAGCTTGCGCAAAGTGTGGCCTTTCCGGTCCTGATATTCGAACTTCATTACGTCGAAACCACTGACCGGGTTGGCAATGAAATCGAAACTTGCGGCAAGTTACGGACAGGAGCGGCTGCCACGCTATACGAGTTATCCAACGGCCCCTCATTTCAGCAGCGATGTCGGCGAAGATAGCTACCGCGGCTGGCTTGGCGCGATCTCACGGCGACAGACCGCGTCGCTCTATTTGCATGTTCCGTTCTGCCGCTCGATGTGCTGGTATTGCGGCTGTCACACCTCGGTGACGCAGCACGACCGGCCGATCGCGGTCTACGCGGCGGCGCTTCGTTGCGAGATTGATCTGGTCGCGAAGGCGATACCGCACCGAGCCAAGGTCGCCCACATTCACTTTGGCGGCGGCACGCCTACCATCATCGCGCCCGAACTGTTTGCCGACCTGATCGGATCCCTGCGCAGCTCCTTTTTCGTGCTCGCGGGCGCCGAAATAGCGGTGGAGATCGATCCGCGGACGCTCACATCGCCGATGATCGAGGCGATGGGCTACGGCGGCGTCAGCCGCGCCAGCCTCGGCGTACAAAGCTTCGATCCGGTCGTCCAACGCGCAATCAACCGGATTCAGAGTTTCGAGCGGACGGCGACCGCCGTCGATGGGTTGAGAAAGGCCGGAGTTAACGCGATCAATTTCGACCTGATCTATGGATTGCCGCACCAGACGGTCGAATCCTGTGCCCAGACCGTCAGGCAATGCATCGCGCTGGCTCCGGATCGGCTTTCGGTCTTCGGCTATGCGCACGTGCCCTCATTCAAGAAGCATCAGCGCAAGATATCCGAGTCATCGTTGCCGGATACCCTGGAGCGTCACCGTCAATCCGAGGCGATCGCCAACGCGCTACTGGAGGCCGGCTTTGTCCGGATCGGGCTGGATCATTTTGCGCTTCCCCGTGATCCATTGGTGGTTGCTCAGCGGAATGGCCTGTTGCATCGAAACTTTCAGGGATACACCGACGACTGCGGCGACGTTCTGCTCGGCTTCGGTGCCAGCGCCATCGGCCGCCTGTCCCAAGGTTACGTCCAGAACATGGTTTCGACACGGGAATATTCGGAGCGAATCGCAACCGGACGCCTGGCGACGGCCAAGGGATATGCCCTGACGAGCGACGATCAATTCCGTGCCGAGATCATCGAGCGCATCATGTGCGACTTTGCCGTGGACCTGGATGATGTCTGCCGCCGGCACGGAAGAGGGCGCGAAGCGTTGTCATCGGATATCGCGAGATTGGCACCTCTGGTATCCGATGGCGTGGCCACGATGAAGAATGGCAAGCTGAAGGTCGCAGACGATTTGAGGTTTCTCGTGCGTACCGTGGCCTCGACATTCGACGCCCATATCGGGCGATCCACAGCGGTCCATTCGCGCGCGGTCTAGGCTGCGCCTCGCAGTCAGGGTCGGGCGTCGCAGCTTCCATGTCATGCGCCGCCGCCGACCGATCGAATGCTGTCGCTTCTCCAGGGCATGGCGGCGCCGTGGTGACGGCGGTCAGGCATCCATGTTGCGCAGGCGCTGACGATTGCGCAGCACGATCTGACGGGCGCCGGAAAATCCGAGCACGCCTTCGCTGTGAAGTTGTGAAAGCGCCCTTGATACGGTTTCCAGCGTGAGACCCAGATAGTCGCCAATATCGCGGCGGCACATCGGCAGCGCCAGCATGCCTGTGACGGCAAGGCGACGGTCCATCTCGAGAAGGAAGTTTGCCACCCGCTCCATGGCGCTCTTGCGCCCCAGCAGCAGCATGTGATCCTCAGCATGCCGGAGATCGCCGGCGGTCATGGTCCAAAGCTTCTGCGCAACCTTGACGTCGGTTCCCGCCGCCTGTTCGAGACTGCGGCGTTTCACCAGGCGTACCGTGGTATCGACGATGGCCTCCGCCGCCAGCCGGTGGCTGGTTCCGGATTCCATTCCGAAGACGTCGTTCGGCAGATGGAACGCGCCGATCTGACGTCGTCCGTCGGAAAGCAGCTTGTAGGTCCGAACGGCGCCCTGGATGACCTGATAGACATATTCCGCGGGTTCGTCTTCCCCGTAGATTTCTTCATCTTTCCGGTAGGAGAACTCCGTGGCAACGAGGCCGGCATGGCCGGTGAGCAGGCCGAACTGATCGGCTGTCGGGCAGATAGCCGGGCTGATTTTGCTGCCAATAACCGATGGGATGAGTGGTTGGGTATGCATTTGCCATCTCCTGTGCGGCGGATGGCAAGTGTTTACCCGGCACAGGCGAGGTTGGATATTTCGCGCGATACCGTAAGGGGTTGTACCTAAGTAGTTTAACGGAGGTCGTGGCGGGCTCCGGGGCTGGCTTCCCGAATAGCACCCCGAATCCGGGCAACGAGGCTTTCCTCGAGATGGGGCTTCAACAGGACGTGGTGCACGCCAGCCGTCGCGGCTTTCGCCGGAATACTATCATCGGGATAACCCGTAATCAGGATAACCGGCGCAACGATGTCGCGGCTGCGCAATCGGTTTACGAGATCGATCCCGTTCACGTTGGGCATCTTGTAGTCGATCACAAAGCAGTCCGCGGCACTTAAAGCGGCCGTATTCAGCAACGCTGCCCCGTTCCGGAACGTTTTGACGTCAAATCCGTCCGTTTCGAGCAAAAATCGCAGCGAACCGAGCACGCCCGGATCATCGTCAACCACGCATATGACGTGTTTTGCCGGTGACGAGGACATCACGAAATACTGCGCGCAGTTGGGCGATTGAAAGGCTGCATATCTTACATAGAGCGCATTTTGGGCGGGCCGACTTGACTTGGCTCAATCTTTCAAGACGCCGCCGCGCATCGCGAGCCGCACCAGTTCCGACAGGCTCGCTACCTGCATCTTGGTCATCACGTTAGCCCGGTAGACCTCTATTGTCCGCGGACTGATGTCGTACTCCCTGGCAATCAGCTTGTTCGAGAGCCCGGCGATAAGGCCATCCAGGACCTGACGCTCCCGGGGACTGAGAGTTGCTATCCGCGACTGGATCTCGATCGTGGCCGCTTCGCTCCTTAGGCCCGGCTCTGCCTGCCTCAGTGCGGTCTCGATCATCCCGATCAGGCGGTCATCCTCGAAAGGCTTTTCAACGAAATCCGCGGCACCCAGCTTCATCGCCTCCACAGCAAGCGGGACATCGCCGTGACCGGTCATGATCACCACGGGAAACAAACTGCCGCTTGCCTTGAGACGTTTCAGAAGCTCAATGCCGTCAATATCGGGCATGCGGACATCCGACACCACGCATCCAACGTCGAGAGTGGGAAGAGCATCGAGAAAACTTCGCGCGGTTTCGAACAGCGCGACGTGAAAACTGGCCGCGCCGAGCAGGAAGTCGAGCAAGTCCCGCATCGCGTCATCGTCATCGACGACATAGACGTTTCCCTTAGGAGCCATTCGTCACACTCTCACTTGATGCGATCGGCAACGTGAAACGAAAAGTCGCGCCACCCGAACGATTGGATTCAGCCCACATCCGGCCGCCGTGTGCCTCGACAATCGAACGGCTGATGGACAATCCCACCCCCATGCCGGTCTCCTTCGTTGTAAAGAAGGTCTGGAACAGATTCGGCATGACGTCATCGGGGATTCCGGGGCCGGTATCGAATATCGCAACTTCGATCATGTCATCGGCGACCCTGGCATTCGAGGCGATAAGTTCGCGTTGCGGTGAGTCGGCCATGGCATCGAGTGCATTTCGAAACAGGTTCACCAGAACCTGCTGGATCTGGACACGATCTACCAGCACCTGATCGTGCTCCGGATCGAGATTGAAGCGAAGCTGGACACCCTGCTCGCGGGCGCCGGAAAGCCCGAGTGCGCCGGCTTCTTCAATCAACTTGGAAAGACTTTCAACGCGTTTCTCGGATTCGCCCCGTGAAACAAAGTCGCGAAGACGCCGAATGATCTGACCGGCGCGAAGCGCCTGTTCGGCGGCACGATCCAGGGCATTCTCGATCTTCGATCGGTTGGGATCGGGACTGTCGGCCAGCAGCCGGCGCGAGCCTTTCATGTAATTGCTGATGGCGGCAAGCGGCTGGTTGAGTTCGTGGGCGAGCGCAGATGCCATCTCTCCCATCGCGCTCAAGCGCGAAACATGGACGAGTTCGGATTGCAATTCCTGAAGCCGCGCTTGGGTCTGCTGATGCTCCGTCAGATCGCGAACGAACCCGGTAAAGTATGGTGCGCCGCCGGATTGCATTTCTCCGATCGAGAGATGCATCGGAAACGTCGTTCCGTCCTTGCGTTGGCCGGTTACGATCCTGCCGATGCCGATAATATGCCGTTCTCCCGTCGACGCATACCGGGCCAGATAACCGTCGTGGCGCTCTCGATCCGGGTTTGGCATCAACATGCTGACGTTCTTCCCGATGGCCTCCTGCTCCGCGTAGCCAAACTGCCGCTCGGCGGCCCGGCTGAAGAACTGCATGATCCCGCTCCCATCGATGACGATCATCGCATCGGGAATGGTCTCCAGAATCGAGCGAAGGTGATTTTCCCTGATTCTGAGCGTTTCCTCGACCTGCTTCTGATCGTTGATCTCGATGACGGGCCCGCTGAGATGACGCGGCACTCCGGCTTCGTCCCGTATGATGCTGCCAAGCGCCCGGATCCAGTGCTGCGATTGTGACGCATCGCCGACCCGGTATTGCATGTCAAAAATGCAACCGGTTTCGATCGAACGCTTGATGGCCTGATCGGTGAGCTTGCGATCTTGCGGCTCGAGCCGCGACAGGAACAGGTCGTAGGAAAGGGGCAGATCGTCAGGAACGCCAAAAAAGCGCCTGGTCGTATTGGACCAAAGCAATCCGTGCGTGACGAGGTCAAGGTCCCAGATGCCGACGCCGGATCCTTCGATTCCCCGTCGAAAACGTTCGTCCCGAACGGGGTCGTCCGACGCCGGATGAGCGATAGTAGTCACGTTCCGCCTTCGTTGCTGTGTCGGCGCTGTGGCGGCGCTCGTCCGACGAATGGTCGATCGCGCGCACCGGATTTTGGCCACGCAACCTATCCTTGTTGGCGATGGTAGAATAGCCGGTTTGCGGGGGCAAGAGTAAGCCGGCCGGTCGGCAGGGAGTGTCCAAAATCACCGTTTCCTTGATTTGCCTCATGATCATGCTCCCGGAGCCGGCCTAGAAGATCAGGCAGTCCTTAGGCTTTGGGAGGGAAGGATGACGTATAAGACGGTGATGGTCAGTCTGGCGCTGGACAGGCCGAACGATGCCCGCCTCGAGATTGCCGGGCAGCTGGTCGAGCGGTTCAAGGCGCATGCGATCGGAATAGCCGCGGGCGAATTCAGTCCGCCGCTTTATTTTACGACGGGTGAGCAGGCCCAGAAGGTCGTCGAGCTGGGCCGGGCCGCGGTCAGAAACCGCGTTGCCGAGGTCGAGGCGCAGTTTCGCGCTGCGATGCAGTCACGCGCGTCGGCGGTAGAGTGGCGCTGCGCCGAGGACTTTCCGGGCAGATTTATCGCCAGGCAGGCGCGTGCGGCCGACATTATTGTCGTTGGCGAAGATGGCCGCGAGGCCATTGCAGATCCATTCATGCAGGCAAATACAAGCGAGCTTCTCATGCAGGCCGGACGACCCCTTTTGGTTGTGCCCGACGCCTGTGACTGGCTCGACTTGCGAAGCGTCCTGATCGCCTGGAAAGATACCCCGGAGGCCCGCCGAGCGGTCGCCGATGCATTGCCGATCCTCCGCGAGGCCAAGGACGTGGCCGTCGTCGAAATCGCCGAGAACGAGGCTGACAGGCCGGCGGCTCGGTCAGGGGTCGAAGACCTTGTTACCTGGCTGTTGCGCCACGGCGTGATCGCTTCCCAGCAGGTGCCGGCAGAGTGCGGCAATGCCGAAGCACAATTGGAGAAGATTGCATCGCAGCTTGGCGCGGGGCTGGTCGTCGCCGGCGCCTACGGTCATTCCAGATTTCACGAATGGGTTTTCGGCGGCGTGACAAAGCGCCTCCTCAATCCTCCCAACCGCTGCTCGCTGCTGTCGCGGTGACGCGAAAATCAACCGAGCCTTTCGAGGCCGGAAATAAATTGACATCAATCAATATCGTGTTTGCCGAGCATGGTTGACTGGCTTTCGGCCAGAATCCAGAATGAGGGATCGCCCGCCTTGGACACGTTTCTCGAACAAACTGCTGCCGAGCATATGACACGTGCCACCAGGACGGTTACGCGTGACGTCACGTTGCGGGAACTCGAGAATTTATTCGAAAAGGACGATTTTAACGCCTACCCGGTTGAAGAGCACTCACAGGTCGTCGGATTGGTTTCGAAATTCGATTTTCTCGCCTGTTTTGTGTTTTCGCCGGCTGCCATGGTGCCGCGCTATGGCGATCTGATGAAGCGCACTGTCGCAAATATCATGACACCCGACTTCATTTATGTACGCGGGGAAACCAGGCTGACGCGGGTGCTTCAGCTCATGGTCGATCATCGCATCAGAAGCATGCCGGTCATCGAGGGCGATCACCGGCTGGTGGGGATGATATCAAGGGAAGACGTGATGCGTGCGTTGCAGCGTTGTTCCGGCGTCGCCCAATAATAACACGCTTGCTAAATTGGCTGCGACCTGCGGGCAGGAATTCCGTTCTTCTCAATGCTTTATCCGCAGCACGATGGCGGGAAGTGCCGCAGGTCTATTTGAGCGGCAAGGTACTTCCATGCCTTCCGGGCACGAAAATAGATGCGTCTCGTCAGACGAGAGAGCCGCGCCGGCACGCGCGGCGAGGCGTCTGACGGTTCAGCGGCAGCTTCTGGAATAGCCGCCGTACCAGTCGCAGCCGGCCCGGTATGGCCCATCTCAGCTCGCTTTTGCCAGCTCTTCGTCTTCCTGGGAGTTCAGGAACATCCCGGAATTTGTTTCGACCCAGCATAGATGGTCGTGGACCTTCGTCACTCCCGAAACGCCCTCCGCCGCGACGATAGTGGCTTGCCGCGAGCGTTCGTCGGTAATGACGCCGCTCAGATGAACGATGCCGTCACGCACGATGACGCTGAGGCCGAACGGACACCAGTCCTGCTTCTCCAGCGCGTCGATGATGCGGTTGCGGATGTGGTCGTCGTCGGCGGTCGGATCGGGAATCTGGCGGGCGAGGCTTGCGACCGCCTGCAGCAGGTTGGAGCGCGCAACGATGCCGACGAGCTTGTCGCCGCGCATCACGGGCAATCGCTTTACGTGGTGCTTTTCCATCAATTCCACGATCTCCTCGAGTTCGGCACCTTCGCTGATCGTGAGCGGTTCCGGCGTCATGATCTCACCTACCTTGCCGCCGTGTTCATGCACGAAATCGCTCGCCTCTTTTCCCGCACCAAGGATGAATTTGAGAAATTTTCCGCGCTTTCGCTGCGTGCCGATTTCGCTGCGGCGAATGAAATCACCCTCCGAAACGATACCGACAAGTTTACCGGCCGCGTCGACCACCGGCAGCCCGCTGATATGTCGGTACAGCATGGTGTTTGCGGCTTTGACGATCGTGGTCTCGGGTGTGACGGTAATGACGGGCCGGGTCATGATCTGATGGGCGCGCATTTGATGCCTCCGCTGGTTCAGGATTGACTTTCCAGAAGCAAACTATTGCAGGCGGCGGCCTGCGATTTGATGGAGATCAAGGGATTTGGGGCAATCGTCGGCTTGATGCAGCTCAATGTGGATTGCCGGACAAGGCCGTAGCATTGTTGAAACCACGGGAAGCGGGAGACCATCATGCTGGAATTTTATGAACCCGGAGCCGCGATTATCGAAGACTCGATCGCGAAAGCGGTGGAGCGGACACGCAACACAAATAAGCGCGTCATCGATTTCATGTTCGGAGTGCAGAAGGCAATGCTGGAGGAGTTGATCTTCGTCGGCACCGAGGCCCTCGATCGGGCGCGCTCCGAAACCCAGTTGTTCAGCGAGTTTTCCTCGAAAATGGCCGCCTCTCATTCGGTCAAGGACCTCCGAACTATGTGGGAGGAATGCGGTCAACATCAGATCGACTTTGTTCGTCGCGACAGCGAGCGGCTTTTCAGGCATGGCGCGCGGACGATCGAGACCGCGGCCAATCTGTTCAACAGCCGGCCGCAGGCCTGATCGCTCCTCGGATGGATGTGGTTCCGAAACCGACGATGGGGCGAGGTTTGAATAAGATGAATTCGGTGCAGGCGGTATCAACCATGCCAGCGACTGATCAGACGAGATTGCCCTGTCGCGCCCATGCCCCCGGCTACGGCAAAGAACAGGGGCTGCCGGCCGCGTCGAGCGCCCCGCAACAAGCGGAAACTACTCAAGATCAGGCTGAACCGTATCAGGCCGATCGCGCCGTTCACGCCATGCTGGCGCGGCTCACCGGCGGCATATCGCCAGTCGCGCTGTCGCTGGCCTATATGGACTGGGCTTCGCATCTGGCGGCGGCGCCGCAGCGGCAAATGGAGATGTCGCAGGATGCCTTGCGCGGCGCGGCACAGTTTTTTGACGCCGCGCTTCACTGTTTCTCGCCCCAATTCAAGCCCTGGTCTCTGGTCAAACCGAAGCCCCAGGATCGGCGTTTTGCCGCCCCGGAATGGGAGCGCCCGCCGTTCAATTTCCTTGCGCAGGCCTTCTTGCTGAAAGAGCAATGGTGGCACGAGGTGACCACGGGTGTGCGTGGTGTGGCGCCTCGGGACGAGGCGGTCGTGGAGTTCTCGGTGCGGCAGGTGCTCGATATGCTGGCGCCATCCAATTTCGCCGCGACCAATCCGGAAGTGCTTGAAAAAGCCTTTCGCAGCGGTGGCGCGAATTTCGTGTTCGGCTGGCAGAACTGGCTCAGTGACTGGAGGCGGTTGTTGTCCGCCGGCGGAGCGGCCCCGGACGAGGAGTTTGTCGTCGGAAAAACCGTCGCGGCGTCTTGCGGCAAGGTGGTCTTTCGTAACGAGCTGATCGAGTTGATCCAGTACTACCCGACGACCGGCAAGGTGCATCCGGAACCGATCCTGATCGTTCCCGCCTGGATCATGAAGTACTACATTCTCGATCTGTCGCCGCAAAACTCGCTGGTCAAATTCCTGACCGGGGAGGGCTTTACGGTCTTCATGATTTCCTGGCGCAATCCCGGGCCAAGCGATCGTGAAATCGCCTTCGATGACTATCGCAAACTCGGCGTGGAAGCCGCGCTCGCGACCATCGCCGAGATCGTGCCCGACCGTCAAATTCATGCGCTGGGCTATTGCCTGGGCGGGACATTGCTGTCGATTGCCGCCGCGACCATGGCGCGGGACGGCGATGCCAGATTGAAGTCGGTTACCTTGCTTGCGTCGCAGACGGATTTCACCGAAGCGGGCGAACTGACCCTGTTCATCAACGAAAGCCAGGTCGCATTTCTCGAAGACATGATGTGGGATCGCGGCGTTCTCGACACCACGCAGATGGCGGGCGCATTCCAGTTGCTGCGCTCCAACGATCTGATCTGGTCAAAGCTTACCCGTGACTATCTGATGGGAGAACGGGCGCCGCCCAGCGATCTGATGGCCTGGAACGCCGACGCCACGCGCCTGCCGTACCGGATGCATTCGGAATATCTCCGCCGGCTGTTCCTTCATAATGACCTGGCCGAGGGCCGCTATCTGGTCGAAGGTAGGCCGATCGCGTTGTCGGATCTTCACGCGCCAATGTTCGTCGTTGGAACGGTTCACGATCACGTGGCGCCCTGGAAGTCCACCTACAAGATAAATTATCAGGTGGAAGCCGACGTCACCTACCTCTTGACCAGCGGCGGTCACAATGCGGGCATCGTGGCGCCGCCGGGTGAACCCGGACATTCCTATCAGGTCCGGACCAAGGCAGCGGACGCTCCCTATGTCGGGCCGGATGAATGGCTGAAGCTGGCCCCGAAGCTCGAAGGATCATGGTGGCCGGAATGGGTGAAGTGGCTAACCAGCAGATCCGGCGAGCTATGCGAGCCGCCCCGGATGGGCGTTGGGAATGCGGAGGGCCAGACTTTGCCTGATGCACCGGGCGACTACGTCCGCCACTGACCAGCGCCACTTATCAGGCGCGAAGCGGTTTCAGGGCCGCCAGTTTCCGGTAGGCCGCGGCGGCGCGTTCTATCAATCGCTTTTCGTGCTTCCTGCCGTGAAATGGCAGGGAGGCGCGAACGCCGTCGCGTTGCAGCGCGGCTGCAAGAGATTGGCCTTTGGCATCGTCGTTCAACTGCCCGAGCGCTTTTTGCGCCTGGCGCAAATGCTTCAGCGCGGCCCGTTGCCGGACCAATTCCCGGTTTCGGAACAGATCTCTGGAAAATTCAACCGAATAATAGCATTTCTTGTTGAACAGCCGCAGCCGATGCCGTTTTTTCGCATTCATGTCCCGGAGTTTTCGACGCTTCTTCAGCAGCTTTTCCTGCCATCGCATCGATTTTTCGGCGCAGTATGCCGCGATCGGGGAAGCCCGCTTGCTGGCGGCATGCTTGCCTCCCCGGTGGCCCAAGGTCCGCTCTCGATCCAGGCTGACGCGTCCCTGATCAGGCGCCGATAGCTGGCGGAGCGAAGCGCCCGTGCCAAACCCCGGTGGCTCTCGGCTCGCTTCGCCTTCCAGAATCGATAATCCTCCGGCCGCTGCTTGCCCGCAAGCCGTCTGATCGCAACGTCGAGATCACGCACGGTGCCAAGTTGTCCGTGCAGCCACTTCAGTTCGGCCTCGATTTGCTTGCGCTGGGAATCGGCGACCATCGGCGAAAAAAACGAGATGGCGGCACGCAACCGAGCAAGCGCAACCCGCATTTGGTGCAGCGCTTCTTCATCGCCGGTGCATGTGGCGGCATGATTTGCGGCCAAATCCGCAAGACAGCGGCGCGCCACCACGCGAAAGGCCGTATCGCATGCCATCATCGGGTTAAGCCGAGGCTGCGACCGCGATACGTGCTTGCTGCGAGACGCGGCCTTGCTTCCTGATTTGGGCGATGGCGACATGGCCTAGACCGCCTCAGGGGCGATTCGAGCCTGGCACCGTTCCCGCGTTTGCTCGGGCGTTCCGGAGGCATCGATGATGTGCCAGTCGATTGCCCCGATATCATATTGTTCCTGCTGCCCGGCGATCTCGGGCGTCGCGTCGGACGCGTCGCGCTGCCGGCGACCGACGCGGCTCACGCGGGTCGCGAGGTCGGTCTGGAGAAAAAGGCCGACGAACCTGATGTTCAACTTGCGCGCAATGCCTTGTATCGCGGCCCGCTCATCCTCTCGGGCAAACACCGCGTCGACCACGACCGAATGGCCTTGAGATAGAACCAACAAGGCGCGCTGCACGAGAAGCTGGTAAATTGTCGCGGTCATCTCCGGCTGATATGCGCTCTCGGGCAACCGTTCCGTTTCATTGATACCGAATTGTTGCTTTCGCAGCACGTCGCTGCGCAACACAACGGCCCCCGGCTGCGGCATGACGAGGGGAGCAATGGCGCGCGCCAGAACCGACTTGCCGGTTCCGGACAACCCGCCCACGGCCACCAGACTAGGCGCCACAGGACGGATCAATTGCAGCGCGAGCTTGAAATAGTCCCGAGCCGAATCAATGATCTCGGCTTTGTCGCGAGATGACGAGCCGAGACGGGCCAGCAATACCTTGGCGCGGATGGCTGCGCGGAGCGACATGAACAGCGGCAACGCGGCGAGGGCATCGGCATGCTCAAAGGATGCCGGCGCTAAATACCTGTTGAGGAGAGCATTCGCGGCGGCATGTCGGCCGTAGCGAAGCAGGTCCATGATCGGGAACGCAAGGTCGTAGACCACGTCGACCGACGCAATCGCCGGATCGAATTCTATGGCGTCGAACAGCACCGGCTCATGCTCGATCAGCACGATGTTCGCCAGATGCAGGTCACCATGGCATCGCCGCACATGTCCCCGTTTGGCGCGCTGCTCCAGCAAGGTCCGAATTCGCGAAAACGCCGATTGGGATGCCTCCTCGAGGCCGTCCACGTCGCTGGCGGAAAAACAGGCGGCGGTTCGGAATGCCGCGGTATTGTCGTCGATAATCGCCGGGATCGATTTGATCCAGGGTTCGGCCGGCGCCAACGGCGCCACGGCGTGAGAGGCCGCGATCGCGTCGGCAATGGCGTCAACAAGGTCGCGATCGAGTTCGCCGGCTTCCGCCAGATGATCGATGGTTTGTTGTTCGTCGAAGCGGGTCATTTCGATCGCGAATTCGACCGGCGCTCCGCTTCCATTGATACTCAATGATCCATCGGTATTTTGCGTGATCGGAACCACCCGATGATAGATTTGCGGCGCGAACGGACGATTTACCTGTATCTCCTCGTCGCAGGCAGCCTTGCGTTTCGCCAGCGTCGAATAGTCGAGATACGGGAATCGGACGGCGCGCTTGATCTTCAAGGCGCGGGCCCCATCCAGGAAAACGGCCGCCGCGTGGGTATCGATGCGGTGGACGCCAGGATGCGCCGTCGGGTCGGTCAGAAATGCGAAGACCCGGTCCTGCAATTCGGCATCGGCTGACGTCGAAGCTGTCATGCTGTGAACCTAGGGTTTGAGCACCGCGGCACCCAGGAATTGCCCCGTCCTGAGCTTTTGAAGGACTTCGTTGGCCTCGACAAGCGGGAATGCTGTCGTTTGGGTCCGGATCCCGACTTGTGGAACGACTTTCAGGAAATCCAGTCCATCCTGGCGCGTCAGATTGGCAACCGACAGCAGCTGTCTTTCCTCCCACAGAATATCGTAAGGAAAGCTCGGAATGTCGCTCATGTGGATTCCCGCGCACACCACCCGGCCACCCTTGCGCACCGCGCGCAGCGCCGCCGGCACCAGTTCTCCGGCGGGCGCGTAGATGATCGCGGCATCGAGCGGGGTGTCGGGCGGCTGATCGGACGCTCCGGCCCACACGGCTCCGATCCGGCGGGCGAAATCCTGCGCCGCGGAGTCGCCGGATCGTGTGAAGGCATAGACGGACCGGCCCTGCCAGCGCGCGATCTGGGCGACGATGTGCCCGGCCGCGCCGAAGCCGTAGATGCCGAGCCGTTCGGCGTTGCCCGCCATCACCAGCGACCGCCAGCCGATCAGGCCGGCGCATAACAGGGGCGCGATCGAGACATCGTCGCCGTCTTCGCCGAGCGGGAAGGCATAGCGCGCGTCGGCGATGGTGTGGGTCGCGAAGCCCCCGTCGCGCGTATATCCGGTGAAGAGCGGATGATCGCAGAGATTTTCCATGCCCTCCTTGCAGAACCGGCAGGTGCCGCAGGTGTATCCGAGCCAGGGGATTCCGACCCGGTCGCCGACCCGGTGCGTGGTGACGTTGCTGCCGACGAGGTCGACGCGGCCGACAATCTCGTGGCCAGGAACGATCGGATATTTGATGTCGGGAAGCTCGGCATCGAGCACATGAAGATCGGTCCGGCAGACGCCACACGCGCTCACCCTGACGCGAATTTCCCCGCCGGCGGGCACGGGGTCCGGGCGCTCCTGCATTTGAAGCCGCTCACCGGGGGCCGAAAGCACCATCGCACGCATTTTGTTGCTTCTCCGGAACGAGCCCCCTGGCGAACACGATAACGCATACGGTCATTAGCTGGCGCTCCCTTGACCTCGATCAAGGGCATCAAAACCGGATCAATGCGGCTTGACGAAGATCAACATTGGCGGACCGAAAATGACTAGCTTCATGGTTGAAGGAGATTGCACATGGCGATCAAGGATATCTTCTTGCCGCTGGTCGGCGAGCCCGATGCGTCGGCGATTGCCGCGATCGACAAATGCGTGGCGGTAGCCGGCCATCTCGGTGCCCGGGTCAGCGCGATCGCGGTCGAGGAGGATATTCCGGTCCGGCCGACGGTGACAGTCTCCAACGACCTGGACAACACGGCGGCGGGCGAGGCCGCTCGCAGCGTAACGGACGCGCGCGGCTTGCTGAACGCGGTCGATTTCGCCACGATCCGCTTTGGCGTTCGCAACGAGCAAACGCGGATCCGGCTTACCAAGGCGGACATTCCAGCACACCTTGCGACATGTGCGCGGCTCAAGGACTTGTCGATTGTGCTGGTGAAAACCGACGACAGCCGATCGGATCGGATTGTCGAGCGGCTGATATTTGAATCCGGCAGGCCGATCCTGATGTGCCCGCAGGAATTCGCCGGCGACTTGCCGGTGTCGTTCAATGATGTCGTGATCGCCTGGGACCATACCGCGCCCGCGGCACGCGCCGTCGCCGATGCATTGCCGATACTTCGGTCCGCGGCCAGCGTGCGCGTCGTCACCGCGACTGACGACAAGACAACAGCCGAGTTGGCATCCGGGGCGGCGCTGGTTGATCATCTGGCGGAACACGGAATTAAGGCGACGTTCGAAACGGTCAAGATCGACGGCAGTTCAGTCGGGAAGGTGCTTGAGACCTATGTGAAGGCCAAGGTGATCGACCTTCTGGTGATGGGCGCCTATCGGCACTCGCGGTTGAACGAGACAATGTGGGGCGGCGCGACGAAGACCGTCATCGCACGGCCACCATGCTGGGTGCTAATGTCGCACTAGCCGCTCGAACATGGGCGCCGCTACGGGCGCCATGCGCAGGCCCGCGCCAGCCGGACGATTGACCCGATGTCCACCTATCGACTCGAAAGCCTGCTGGCGCCGCGTTCGGTCGCGTTGATCGGAGCCAGCCCGCGGCCCGGTTCGGTCGGGCGGGCGATTCTCGGCAACATTCGCAAAGCGCAATTCAAGGGCGAATTCGGTCTGGTGAATTCGCATTATGCCGAGATTGACGGCGTCGCCACGGTCCGCAGCTTGCGTCAATTGCCTTTTGTCCCCGAACTCGTCGTGATCACCGCACCGGCCGCTTCAGTCGCGGGCCTCGTCGACGAGGCAGGAAGGCTCGGCGTCCGCAGGTGTTCTTATCGTCTCCTCCGGTCTTGGCCATGGTGCGGGATCGCTGGCGGAAGCCACCGAACGCGCCGCCCGCCAATATGGCACGCGGCTGATCGGGCCGAATTGCCTCGGCATCATGATGACCGGCGTGGCCCTCAATGCGAGCTTCGCCGCGCACATGCCTTCCGCGGGCCATCTCGCGCTGATTTCCCAATCCGGCGCCATCGCCGCCGGCATGGTGGATTGGGCGGCGCAGCGCGGCGTGGGGTTTTCCGGGATCGCGTCGATTGGCGACCAACTCGACGTCGATATCGCCGACCTGCTCGATTATTTCGCGCTGGACCGCAAAACGCATGCGATCCTGCTCTACATCGAAGCAATCAAGGACGCCCGGAAATTCATGTCGGCGGCGCGCGCCGCTGCGAGGATCAAGCCCGTCGTGGTCGTCAAATCCGGCCGCATGGCGCAGGGGGCAAAAGCCGCGGCTACTCACACCGGCGCGCTGGCCGGCTCGGACGAGGTCTACGACGCGGCGTTCCGTCGCGCCGGGATCTTGCGGGTATCGGATCTTCGCGAGTTGTTTGACTGCGCCGAGACGCTGGGTCGCGTCAAATCGCCGTCGGGCAAGCGGCTGGCGATCCTGACCAATGGCGGCGGTATCGGTGTTCTGGCGATCGACCGGCTGGTCGAACTCGGCGGAATTCCCGCCGCGATCGAACCGGCTGTCCGCGACAGGCTTGACGCGGTTCTGCCGCCGGCGTGGTCGCGATCGAATCCCGTCGATATCGTCGGCGATGCCGACGCCGCACGCTATGCGGCAGCCCTCAAGGTGTTGTTGGCCGACCCGGGCAATGACGCGATCCTGGTGATGAATGTCCCAACCGCGATTGCGCCGGCCGATGACATTGCCGCTATCGTAACCGGCATCGTCGGCAGGGATCGCCGGCAGCGCCTCGGTCCGCCCAAGCCGGTGCTCGCGGTTTGGGTCGGCGCCGACCAGAAAATCACCGACCTGCTGAGCGGCGCCGGGATTCCGAACTACCCCACCGAAGACGACGCGGTGCGCGGCTTCATGCATTTGGTCGGGCATCGCGAGGTTACGGCGGTGCTGGCACAGGTCCCGCCGGCGATGCCCGGCGAATTCGCGGCCGATGCCGATACAGCCCGGCAAATCGTTGCCGCGGCGCTGTCCGACGGCCGCCAATGGCTTGATCCCGTCGAGATCGCGCGGCTGTTCGAGGCCTATCAAATCCCGATGCTGCCGACATTCGCGGCGGCCGATGCCGGGCAGGCCGTCGCCCACGCTTCGGCGCTGTTCGCCCAGGGCGCGACCGTCGCGCTCAAGATTTTGTCGCGCGACATCACCCACAAATCCGATGTCGGTGGCGTCGTTCTCAATCTTGCCAGCGTCGATGAGGTGCGCGCCGCGACCGCCGATATCCTCGCACGGGTGAAATCGCTGCGTCCGGAAGCACGGATTTCCGGTGTGCTGGTTCAGGCGATGGTGGTGCGGCCGAGGGCGCGTGAGTTGATCCTCGGCCTCGCTGACGACCCGACCTTTGGTGCCGTCGTCGTATTCGGGCAGGGCGGCACAGCCGTCGAGATCATCAACGACAAGGCGCTGGCGCTTCCGCCGCTCGATCTGCGACTGGCCAATGACCTGATCGGGCGCACCCGCGTTGCGCGTCTGTTGCGCGCCTACCGGGATGTACCGGCCGTCAAACCTGACGCCGTCGCGATGGTTCTGGTCAAACTGGCGCAGATGGCCGCGGATATTCCCGAGATCCGCGAGCTCGACATCAATCCCCTGCTGGCGGACGAGACCGGGGTACTCGCGGTGGATGCCCGCGTCGCGGTCGGGCAAGCCCAGCGAAAGTTCGCGGGCTCAGGTCCCGCTAATTTCGCGGTACGGCCCTATCCATCGCAATGGCAGCGGCATCTTGAGGTCAAGGACGGCTGGCGGGTGTTCGTCCGCCCGATCCGCCCCGAGGACGAACCGCTGATCCACGACCTGTTGCGTCATGTCACGGGCGACGATCTGCGGCTGCGGTTCTTCGAGCGAATGAAGGAATTTTCACATGAGTTCATCGCGCGCCTGACCCAGCTCGACTATGCGCGCGCGATGGCCTTTGTCGCCTTCGACGAGGTCACCAAGGACATGCTGGGCGTGGTCAGGATTCACTCCGATTCAGTCTATCAAACCGGCGAATATGCCATCCTGCTGCGATCCGATGTGAAGGGCAGGGGGCTGGGTTGGACACTGATGCAACTGATCATCGCATACGCCAAATCCGAGGGGTTGCAACGAATATCGGGCCAGGTGCTGCAGGAAAATTCGACGATGCTGAACATGTGCCGGGAGCTCGGTTTCGCGGTCAAGTCCGATCCGACAGATTATGCGTTCTGCGACGTGACGCTGGAGTTAACGACCACCTGAAAGCAGATGGAAGCCGCCGCCAAATCGCCTCGATATTCAGTGGGGGTTAGTCGAGCGAAGAAATTCCTTGACCTGGCCCGGCAGCGCGATCAGCACGACGACGACTATTCCGAATAGCCCGACATTCTGCACCGACTTCAAGAGGAAGGCGATCTGGATTTGCCAGTTGGGGTCCTCGCCTTCCCCGATCGGCGCAACATCAGGCGCGAGCAGGATGCGAGCCAGATAGGCGGCAGCAAAGATCGAGCCGAACAGCAGCAGCGATTTGATAAAAGTGCGCATTTGCCCCTCCGTGGCTAAAGGCGATCTACCGACGCGATGCGGTAGGTATGCAGTTTGCCGCCCTCGTTGATCGAAACATATTCGCCGGATACGAACCGCTCGTCCGCGAAGTGAAATCCGATCTCGTCGGGCGTCTTTTCGTAATGCAAGGCCCAGCCACCACCCTGGCGGTGAACGAGATGACCGTGATCGTCTTCCCGGTCGGGCCGCAACCGGGCGACCCGGCATGCGTCGCGATGCTTTCGCCACAGTTCGGGATCGATCCGGTCATCGGCATCCAGCGGTGCCACGATGACATAGGCGACGGCGCGGTCGCCTTCGGGATGGCCGGGCTCGCGCGCGAGTTCGATCCGGATTTGCCGGAACTGAACGGGAAGAGTTGTATTCAAGATCGGCTTGAATTGGGCATTCTGCATGTCGAATCATTCCTGGCTTGTCGTTTGAGGCCGATCGCGGCCCAAGGCTATTTTTACTCTTGCTCCGCGGCGGTGGCCGCCACGGCGGCGGCTGCCGCTGCCGGCTTCTTCAAACTCCTGATGATGACCGTCATCAGCGGCACGATCAGCAAAGGCAGCATGCCGTTAAGCGGATGATGGATCATTCCAGACAGTTGCGACTGCAGCGCCCGCGCCTCAAGCTGCAGGGCGTCGACCGCGGAACCGTGGATTTCGGTCGCGAGTTCGAGTTCGCGTCCCGCCGGCGGCCTCGCGGCGATCAGGAACAGAGCCGCGGCTATCGCGAAATTGACCGCGCCGAGAATGGCCGCGGCAGATATCGCGCTCCAGATCTGGACTAGCGCGAAATACGCGGCCAACTCCAGCATCAGCAAGCCGAAGGCGGCGATCAACGCCGCGAATGCCCTCAGCCCGAGGCCGATCAGCAGATGCCGCATCCTGAGATCGGCGATCATCCGGTCGGTGCGCCAGAGCACGCGCAGATGTTTGATGACGTTTTCGCTGTTCACTTTAGTGTCTCCTCAGCATCGCCCCGATCACGACGCCGAGCGCGAAAGCGGACGCAAGCGAGGTGATCGGACGGTCCGATATGATATTTTCGAGATGGTCTTCCTGCTCGCTCAAGGTCTCGCTGAGTTCGGTCAGCGCCGCCTTGATCTGGTCGGCGAGAGCCGCGGCGCCGGCGTTCGAGGCGGCAAAAATGCCCTCACGCCCCGTGTTCAGCAGGGCTGCCACATCGTCCTTGAGCGCCTGCAGCTCATCTCTCAAATCGCTTGAGTTGAACATCGATCTCACCCCTGTGACGTGATCCGATCGGAACTCTATCGAGGGCCCCGGCGGCGTAATTGATTTGCGTCAACCAGCGATAGCCGTCATGGCCAGCCTTGAGGCAGGTCAATCGGAGCACGATGTCCCGGTCTAGAAGGGGCTTCTTCGAACAGGAACCCTCGATTTGACGACTGCCCCTCAACTAACCGCCACTGCGTCAGATGACATGCTTGAGTTGCGTCCGGCCGGGTCCTGGACCGCGGCCAATGTCGCGCGACTTGAAATGCTGTCGGGCGCCGTGGCAGCCCAGCTTGACCGGTCGAAAGCCGTCAGGCTCGACATGACGGGCGTGCGCGAACTCGACACGCTCGGGGCCTGGCTGCTCGAAAAAATGTCGCGCCGCGCGATATCCGCCGGCCGTCATGCCGATGTGGTCGGCGTGGCCGACAACTACGCCGGCCTGATCGAGGAGGTGGGCCGCGTCAATCGTCACAACCCGGTCCCGGCGCCGGTGCCAAATCCGATACTGGTCAAAGTGAGCGATGTCGGCCGCGCCGCGATCGGCGCGATGGAAGACCTGACCGTTTTCCTGCAGATGCTGGGCGCGCTGTGTTCGGCGATCTACGGCGTGCTGCGCCGGCCGCGATCGCTGCGGGTGACGTCGCTGTTCTATCAGCTCTACAAGGTCGGCTTTCAGGCGATTCCGATCGTCGTCCTGATCACCTTCCTGATCGGCGCGATCATCGCGCAGCAGGGCATCTTCCATTTCCGCAAATTCGGCGCCGATTCCTATGTCGTCGACATGGTCGGCATCCTGGTGCTGCGCGAGCTCGGCGTGCTGATCGTCGCCATCATGGTCGCGGGCCGCTCCGGCAGCGCCTATACCGCCGAGCTCGGCTCGATGAAGATGCGCGAGGAAATCGACGCGCTGTCGACCATGGGCCTCGATCCGGTCGAGGTGCTGATCCTGCCGCGCATCGTCGCGCTGGTTTGCGCGCTGCCGATCCTGACCTTCATCGGATCGATGGCGGCGCTCTATGGCGGCGGTCTGGTGGCGTGGTTTTATGGCGGCATGGGACCGGCGATCTTTATCGCGCGGCTGCACGATGCCGTCTCCGTCACCAGCTTCGAGGTCGGCATGATCAAGGCGCCTTTCATGGCGCTGGTGATCGGTATCGTCGCCTGCAGCGAGGGCTTGCGGGTGAAGGGCAGCGCGGAATCGCTCGGCAAGCAGACCACGACCTCGGTGGTGAAGTCGATTTTTCTGGTGATCGTGCTCGACGGGCTGTTCGCGGTCTTCTTCGCATCGGTCGGAATGTGACGATGCCGGAATTGACCCCCCAGCTTGCGATCCGCGTCAGCGATCTCGTGGTCGGCTTCGGCCGCCATGTGGTGATCGACCATCTGTCGCTGGATGTGCGCCGGGGCGAGATCCTCGGCCTGGTCGGCGCTTCCGGCGGCGGCAAGTCGGTCCTGATGCGCACCATCATCGGTCTCATTCCGCGTCAAAGCGGAACGATCGAGGTGATGGGGGCCGCAATCGGCGATACCCATGACCGCAGCAACCGGAACGCGGCGGGGAGATGGGGCATCCTGTTTCAGCAGGGCGCGCTGTTTTCCTCGCTCACCGTGCGGCAGAACGTGCAGTTTCCGCTGCGCGAAAATCTCGTGCTGTCGGATACGCTGATGGACGAGATCGCCACCGCCAAGCTCGAAATGGTCGGGCTGAAGCCGGAGGATGGCGACAAGTTTCCTGCGGAATTGTCGGGCGGCATGACCAAGCGCGTGGCGCTGGCGCGCGCGCTCGCGCTCGATCCCGCGATCGTGTTTCTCGACGAGCCGACCTCGGGGCTGGACCCGATCGCGGCGGGCGATTTCGACGTCCTGATCAAGACCTTGCAGAAAACCCTGGGGCTGACCGTATTCATGGTCACCCATGACCTCGCCAGCCTGAACACCGTCTGCGATCGCGTCGCGGCGCTCGCGGACGGCAAGATCGTCGCCATCGGACCGATGCGCGAGCTGCTTCAATCCGAGCATCCCTGGGTGCGGGCCTATTTCCACGGCAAGCGCTCCCTGATGCTGCAACCAAAAGCGAGTTGAGAGATGGAAACCCGCGCTCCTTTCGTCGTGGTCGGCGCCTTCGTTCTGGCGGCGATCGCCGCCGTGTTCGGTTTTGTCTACTGGCTTCACAACACCGGAGGGCTCGGTCCGCGCGCCAGCTATCACATCCAGTTCGAGGGCTCGGTGCCCGGGCTGCTGGTCGGCGCCGCCGTGCTGTTCAACGGGATCCGCGTCGGCGAGGTCACGGATCTCGGCCTGGCGCCGGACAGTCCGCGCCGCGTCGATGCGACGATCTCGGTGGCTTCGACGACGCCGGTGCGTTCGGACACCAAGGTGGGGCTCGAGTTCCAGGGCTTGACCGGCGTTCCCGTGATCGCGCTCGAAGGCGGCACGTTGCTGGCGAATTCCGGCGCGGTGACCACGCTGGTGGCCGAGCCCGGGGCCGGCGAGGGCATGACCCAGGCTGCCCGCAGCGCGTTGCGGCGGGTCGATACGGTGCTGGCCGACAATGCGGAGCCGCTGAAGAGCACGATTGCCAATCTGCAGGTCTTCTCGGAAGCCCTGGCGCGCAACAGTGGAAAACTCGACGGCATCGTCGCCGGGCTCGAAAAGATGACCGGCGGTGGGGCACCGGCACAAAAAACCACCTACGATTTGCGCGCGGCGCTGGATTTCGCGGCGCCAGCCAAGGTCATCAAGGGCCAGCTGGCGCTGCCGGAACCGACGGCGGTGGCGATGCTCGAGACCCAGCGCATGCTGTTCTCGCCGGCCGCGGAAGTTCCTGCCTTTGCGGATTTCCTCTGGGCCGATGCGGTGCCAAAACTGCTGCAGGCCCGGTTGATCGAGAGCTTCGAGAATTACGACATCGCCCATGCACCGCTGCGCACGGCGGATGTCGGGCAGGCGGACTTCCAGCTTCTGATCGACGTCAGGCGGTTCCGGGTAGCGACGGATGCGGGGGCGACGGCCGAAATCGGATTGTCGGCGCGGATCGTCGACAAGGACGGAAAGGTAATCGCGTCGCGCCTGTTCGATGAGAGCGAGAAATTCGACAAGCTCGAGCCGGCGGCGGCCGTCGCCGCCTTCGATGCCGCGTTCGGCCGACTGGCCAAGAGCATGATCGGCTGGACCGTGCAGGCGCTGCCATAGCGGCGAACGCCAATCTATTCGAGGGGTTTCAGGTACGCATCCGATCCAGCCGGTCGTTCGGCCGGAGCGTCGAGAAGCCGTGTCGAGCGCCAGCATCCTGTCATTTCGCCTTCAGTGCCGCGACATGGGACCATGCCTCGTCCACGCCCGACTGTTGAAGACGTTGGCACCGCTTGAGCAGCAGGGAAGCCGGCAAGTCGTGGGGGCGCCCACTCAGCACCGCTTCGAAACGGATGATCGCGGCTGAGAAGTCGCGCTGACGATAGCTCGAAAGACCTTCCTCGTAGCTCGCGATCCAGTCCGTGTTTTCGCCGCTGACGGCTGCAGGCCCGATCAATTCGTAAACCGCCAGTCCCTCCGTCCGGCCGTAGACCGCGATGCTGTCTATTTCGCGGGTGAGCAAGGCATCCCCGATCAGGCGCTTCGTCTCCGTGCCGATCAGAATTTGCGTGCCATATTGCTTATTGGCGCCCTCCAGCCGGCTCGCCACATTCACGGTGTCGCCGATCACCGTGTAATTCAGCCGCAATTCGGAGCCGATATTGCCGACCAGCATGCGGCCGGAATTGATCCCGGTGCGGATTTGCAGCGGCTGGCCCTGGTCGTCGATCAATCCGGCGCGATCGAGCGCATCGCGGATGGCGAGCGCCGCGCGGCAGCAGCGCAACGCGTGATCGGCCTGTGGCGTCGGCGCGCCCCAGAACGCCATCACGGCGTCGCCGATGAACTTGTCGATGGTGCCGGCGTTGGCGTCGATGATTTCGGAGGCGAGGTCGAGATAGTCCGACAACAGCGGCACGACGCGATCTCCCATGCGTTCGGAAAGTCCGGTGAAGCCGGCGACGTCGATGAACATCACGGTCAGCTGCTGTATCGAGCCACCGGGTTTGGCCTCGACGCCCTGGCGCAGCAGCGAGCGGACCAGATCGGCCGGGATGAACTTGCGGAATGCCGACAGGCCCGCCGCCATCTCGGCGATGGCGCCGGACAGGCTCGCGAGCTCCGCGAGCCGCGACGGGTGACGCCGCACCTGTTCCAGCGCGAAGTTCTCGACATGGCGGATTTCGCCGACGACGCGCGCCAGCGGTGTTGCGATCACCGAACGCGCCAGCCTCGCCGACAATAGCGCAGCCAGCAACGCGCCGGCGGCGAGGCCGATGATCAGCCGGCGCAGCGTGGTCTCGACGGGTCCGAGAAACTCCGCTTCGGGAATCACGGTCGCAAGCCGCCAGCCGGGAAACGGCAGCGGCGTCAGCGCGACCTCATAGGCCGCCCCGTTGTACGTGAGCGTTTGACGCCACGCTTGCTTTCTCCCGGCGTCGCCGGCCTGCGTCAGCACCATCCGTGCTTGCGGCAGCAACGCTTCCTCGCTCATCACCGGATGCAATTCGTCGGCGTTCTTGTCGGGCGCGGCAATCAGCTCGCCACTGTCGTCGAAGATGAAGGCGGTCCCGGTGCGTCCCACTTCCAGCTGTGCCAGGAAGTGGGCGAGCCTGGTGTATTCGATGATGACGGCAAGGACGCCCTGACGTTCCTGGTAGACGTCGATCGGGCCGGCGAATGCGATCGACCGGCGCTGCCCGATCGGATGGTCCATCACCTTGAACCATTGCGGCCCGTCGGCCTTCATCGCGGTTTTGAACCACGCCTGGTCGACGACTTTGAAATCGGTCGGCACGAATTGGCGGGTCTCGAACTCGATGTCGCCCGGAATGACCGCGTATTCGTCGATCCGGCGCTGGCCGGGATGATCGGTCAAGGAAATTTCCATCATTTCCAGATGGCCGTCGCCAAGTTTGTGGGCGGCGAAGAACGAACCATCCGGCCAGCCGAAGGCGACCCAGGATATGTTGGCGTGCGATTGCAACTGCGACAGGAAGACGAACTCGCGTTTGTCGGCCTCGCGGGTGTCGAGCACGTTCTGCAGGAAGAGGGTGCGAATGGCGGTTTGGGCCGCAACCGCTTCGCCGACGATCGCCGACACCTCCTTGCGGACGGCGGCCACGATCTGCTCGTTGATGGTGCTGGCGAGTTGCCGACTGGTGGCTTCCGCTGTGCGCCACCACAACAGGCTCGATGCCGCGGCGGTCAAGAGGATCGCCGTCAACACCAGCGCCGACACCGCAAGACCGATGCTGACCGTCAGGGGGCTACCGGTGGCAACAGGCCTTGGTCGATCCGCCGGTTGGCGGCTTGGAACGGTGGTCATTCTTGTTCCGCCTTCCAGCTCGGGCACCCTGACGGCCGCCTCGATTGAATATACGCCGTAATTCCGGTTCACGTTACTTTTCCAAACGCCGGCCTCAAACTTCCAGGCCGATGTCGGCGGTTTGCAATGCCATTTGGCTAACGTCCCGATCGGACAAAGCATTGGCGATGTCCCTCGGTTGCCCTATCTGGCGGTGCGGCCATTATGCTCGGCACCGCCGTGGTCTCACGGACTCGTGAGAGGCGCCCGGTAACGGCGGCTGTGTGCGGGACGAACGGGACCATGTGCCTTCGCCAGGTAGGCGATGCCAACTCTCAACAGGAGAAGATCCGAATGTCTGCGAAAAATCTCGTCAGTTCCCTGATCCTTGCCGGCGCCGTCACGACGGCGCTTGCGACCATCGCTTCCGCCGCCCCGCTGACCAAGGCCGAGGGGGATGCGGCCGTCGCCGCCCACAAGGAGAAATGCTTTGGCGTGGCGCTGAAGGGCCAGAACGATTGCGCCGCGGGCCCGGGCACGACCTGCCAGGGAACCTCGACCACCGACTTCCAGGGCAATTCGTGGAAGTTCGTGCAGGGCGGCACCTGCGCCAACATCGAGGTGCCGGGCGGCAAACACGGCTCGCTCAAGCCGATCTGACAGACCCCACCAAGAGAACGGCAACGACCGGAAAACGGAGAGACGACATGAATGCGGTGATCAAGCCAGCCCCCGCCGCGGCCATTGCTCCTCGCTTTCCGGCGTTGCCGCTTGGCGGCCTCGCCGGGACGAGCTTCAAGCACGAACATCTCGCTGCGGTCCTGGCCGAGGGCGCGCAGCGCGGCTTCTTCGAAGTCCACGCCGAGAATTATATGGCAGCCGGCGGTCCGCCGCACCGGGCGCTGCAAGCGATCCGGCGCGACCATCCGCTCTCGCTGCATGGCGTCTGCATGTCGATCGGCGGCGAGCGGCCGCTCGACCTCGCGCATCTGAAGCGTTTCAAACATCTGGTCGAACGCTACGAGCCGGCGCTGGTCTCCGAGCATCTCGCCTGGTCGACGCATGACGACACCTATTTCAACGACCTGCTGCCGCTGCCTTATACCGCGGCGACGCTCGCGCGGGTCTGCGATCACATCGACGAGGTGCAAGAGGCGATCCGCCGGCCGCTGCTGTTGGAAAATCCGTCGACCTATCTCGCCTTCCGCGAGTCGACGATGAGCGAGACCGATTTCATCCGCGCGATCGCGCGGCGTACCGGATGCGGCCTGCTGCTCGACATCAACAACGTCTTCGTCTCCGCCACCAATCACGGCTTCTCGGCCCGCGAATATCTCGCCGACTTTCCGCTGTCGCATGTCGGTGAGATTCATCTCGCCGGTCATGCCGAACAAGCCGATGACGAGGGGCATCCGCTCCTGATCGACAGCCATGACGGCCCGGTCGCCGATGCCGTATGGAAACTTTACGAGATCGTCATCGCACGGTGCGGGCGCGATGCCGACGCTGGTCGAATGGGACAGCCAGATTCCGGATTGGCCGATCCTCAAGGCGGAGGCCGTCTGCGGCGCAGACGATCCTTGACCGCTCCCATACCGTCGTGGAGCATCGCCATGCGGCCGCTTGAACGACAGCCTTCGTATACGGGCGCCGTTCGCGGCCGCGCTGATCGATCCCGAGCGCGAGACGCCCGCCATCGTCGCCGGGCCGGCAGGCAAGGGGGCCGTCAAGCGCTACAACGTGTACCGCAACAATGTCACGGTCAGCCTGATCGATGCCCTGGCTGCGGTCTATCCCGCCGTGCAGCGCATCACCGGCGTAGACTTCTTCCGCGCCATGGCGCGCTTCCATATCCGCGAGACACCACCGACATCGCCGCTGCTGTTCGAATATGGCCGGGATTTTCCCGCCTTCATCGCGCAGTACGGATACGCCCAATCGATGCCCTGGCTGGCCGACACCGCGCGGCTCGAGCGGGCCTGGCTCGATGCCTATCACGCCGAGGACGCTGCGCCGCTCTCCGCCGAGACGCTGGCTGCGGTTGCGCCCGAGCGCCTCGCCGATCTCGTCTTCATCGCGCATCCCGCGACGCGGATCGTCCGATCGCCATTCTCGGTGGTGACGATCTTCGCGGCCAACCGCGGCGGAGAGCAGGCAGGCCGCATCGACGCGTCGTGGCCGGAAGACGCCCTGATCACGCGGCCCGATCTCGATGTCGTGGTGCGGCACCTGCCGACGCGGCGGCGCTGCCTTCCTCTCGAACCTGATGACGGGGCAATCGCTTGGCGAGGCGGCGGCATCGGCGCTGCAGGCCTTTCCGGCTTTCGACATCGCCGCCAACATCGCCGGCTTGATCGAGGCGGGCGCGTTTGCCGCCATTACCTTTGGAGACGCATGATGGCCATGGATCAATACGCCGCGCGCGGCGAGCCGGTGCGTACGGCCGGATTGCTCGCGGAAAAAGCGAGCCAGCTCGTGCAAAGAGTGGCAGTGCCGTCGCTGGTGCAGCTTGTGATGCGCGTGGCGCTGGCGGTGCCGTTCTGGAAATCCGGCATCCTGAAATGGACCGGCTTTCTCCAGCTCAGCGACACCGCGGTGACGCTGTTCACCGACGAGTTCATGCTGCATCTGCCGGGCGGCCCCTATCACTATCCGGTGCCGGCGGCGATGGCATTCCTTTCCGGCTGTGGCGAAATCACGTTTTCGGTGCTGCTGGTGCTGGGCTTTGCGACCCGCTTCGCCGCGCTCGGCCTGTTGTTCATGACGCTGATCGTCGAACTCACCGTGCCCGACGGCTGGCCGATCCACATCACCTGGGCGGCAATGGCGCTCGGGATCATGGCCTGGGGACCGGGGCGAATCTCGATCGATTACCTGGTGCGCAGCTTTCTCCGGCTGCCGGAGAGCATTCGCCCTGCGTAAACCGTTTACGGCAGTCAACAGGAATGACGCACGCTGTGCGGGACGGATCAGCGCGGGACACAGCTTTGCCTTCGCAAGGCCGCGGTCAATCTGTCTCCGGCTGTCGAGGAAACCCTCAGGGGGCGACGGCCGAACAATAGCAACCTATGCCGCCCTCGCGAGGGGTTTCGATGCAAGGTAATCGCCGAGGATTTTCGTCGATTGTTCGGTCACCTGCAGCCTCAAGCGCGTTGCATCGGATTCGATGCCCGCGATCGCGCCGGTCAATTGCAAGGCAAGGCCGTCCACTGTCAGTGTGACCGGCATGTCGATTGCCGCGCCGGGGAGTGTCTCGCCGATCAGGACTCCGTCCAGCGACATGTTCCGGACGTTTACGCGGAAGGTCTTACCTCCCAGCATCAGCGTTCCGCCGCAATCGAACTTGTAACGGGGGGCGAGGCGACGGTCGACATCGGTGGTGGATGTGCGGATCACCCGGACCAGGGTGGCACGGAGATCGTCGACCTTGCCGGCGATCACGGCGGAGCCGTCGCGAATTTCGGCGGCGCGGCGCCCGGTCTCGGTGGCTTCGGCGGATACCGAGGCGATCTGGGAGGCGACCTCACGCGCGGCATGCGAGGTTTCTTCGACCGTCCGCGAGATTTCGGTGGTGACGGCATTCTGCTCTTCGATCGCCGCGGAGATTTCGGAAGAGACCGAATCGACGTTCCGGATCACGTCGCCGATGGTCGTGATGGAGGCAACCGATGCCTGTGTCGCTTGCTGGATTTCGTCGATCTGCTGTGCGATCTCGCTGGTGGCTTTGGCGGTCTGCTGGGCAAGGGATTTGACCTCGGAGGCGACGACGGCGAATCCCCGGCCGGCATCGCCGGCGCGCGCCGCCTCGATGGTCGCGTTCAACGCCAGCAGGTTGGTCTGGCTGGCGATCTCGCTGATCAGGTTGGTCACGGTGCCGACCTTTGCCGCCGCGTCCGACAGTTTCGAAATTGTCGTCTGCGCGTTCGAGGAGGCCGTGACCGCCTCGAGCGTAAGCGCCCTCGAGGCGCCGACCTGTGCGGAAATCCGCGCGATCGAGGTGGCAAGCTGCGAGGATGCCCGCGCGACCGTCTGTGCGTTCGCCAGTGCCTGTTCGGCGGCCGCGGCCACGCCGCTGCTGTTGGTCTCGAGGGTCAGCGCCGTATCCGTCATCAAGGAGGCATTTTTGGCCATCCGATCCGTACCGGAGGCGACGTCTGCCACGGCCGCATTGGTGGCATTCTCGACGTTCTCGGCCATTTCCTGTAATGCCCGGCCCTTGGCGCGCTCCGCCACCTCTCGGCGCTGCTCCTCCTGCCGCGACTCGTCGAGCGCCCTCTCGGCAGCCTTGATCCGGAATTGTTCGATCGAGCGTGACATGTCGCCGAGTTCGTCGCGACGTTGCAGACCTGGAAGCTCGATCTCGAAATCGCCCTCGCCGAGACGGGTCAGCGCGCCTGTCATGGTGACGAGTGCCTTCGAGGTCTGCCGGGCCAGCAGCAGCGTGATCGTGCCGATCAATAACGAGGATCGTCGCGGCAGCGATCGCAACGTTGCGGGCGCTCTCCCAGATCTGCGCCTGCAGGTCGTCGATATAGACGCCGGTCCCGATCACCCAGCCCCACGGTTCAAATCCGGTGACGAATGAC
This sequence comes from uncultured Alphaproteobacteria bacterium, assembly GCA_963699465.1. Taxonomy (GTDB): domain Bacteria; phylum Pseudomonadota; class Alphaproteobacteria; order Rhizobiales; family Xanthobacteraceae; genus Bradyrhizobium. Next base: position 12,035 of record CAVOTZ010000011.1, on the reverse strand, counting down.
AGTTTGGGCTGCGGTGTGTCCTTGCCGGGCTTTGGCCATTGATACTCGACGAATCCCGCACCGTGGCTTTTGACGGTCTCGGCAAATTCGACGAACAGCCGCTTGCCGTTCGGATCCTTCAACTCGCTCAGATCCTTGCCGTTCAGTTCCGGCTTGATGGGATGCATGACCATCACCGGCTTGAGGTCGTTGATCCAGAAATATTCGCCGTTGCCGTAGCGCAGCCCGCCGATGCGATTGGCGGCCTTCACGCGTGCGGCATCTTCGGGCGTGTGTTCGCGCGCCGCGGTGGCCTGTTCTTCGCGCGCGATACTCAGGGCCACCTCGGCGAGATGCCTGAGCTCCTCCTGGCGCTGCTGGCGGAGCGACGCGGCGAGATTGTTCGCTTGCATCGCCGCCAGGCCCACCAGGCCGCACAAGGCCAGGCCAACGATGACGTAGAGCCGTTGCCCGATCGAAAAGCGAAGCTTCATTTGGTGTGCCCCTAGGAAAGGTATTCTGGTGGCGCCGGTCCAGCGAACCGAGGCGAGCCAAGCAGCTCAACGGTATTTGAGTCCGAACGAACTATGCGCGGACCGAGTTGACGACCAATTAAGCGGACTATCGGAATCACGCAGCGGCGTCAGAACACCGTATTTTAGCGGGTGTTTCCGGAAGCCTGTATTAAGCTCGCATTAGAGGATACCGAATCATCGTGGCCGGTCGGTCAGCGTCATTGGATGAATACATGCTGCTTCAGGGGCTGAAGCCCACGCCGGCTCTCGATGTCTTTCACTTCCCGACCCTCGACGACTTTCTGACGTTCGAGCGGCTCGGTGATTCCCGTAACACGCCGCTGAGCGGTCGTTGCGCCTCGGCTCGCGCCCATCTTGTGCTGCCGTCGATCCATCTCACCGTCCAGCGGACATTTCCACGTATTCTGGAAGCCAATTACAGGACCGATGGGACCGTCTGCATCGTTCCGCTGACATCCTCGGTCAATGTCAGCATCAACGGGATTGCCGGCACTTCCAACCGTGTCATGGCGGTGCGAGGCAAAGCCGCCTGCGAGATCGTCGAAGCGCAGGCCAACCTATTTGCCGTTCTGATCCTCGACCCATCGATCTCCGATCGTGGCTGGCCGGTATCCATCGACCGTGTCCACCTCATCGAGGTCGAAACCCCCTCGGCCATGCAACCGTTCCGACTGATCGTCGAGGAATTACTCACCTTCGCCTCGCTAAATCCCCAACTGGCGGACTCGGCGACCTTGCGGCGTATGGAAGAATCGCTGCTGGCGTCATTGGATGAGGTCATGACCTCGTTTCCGGCGATCCCGTCGCCAAGTCAGTTCGAACGACATCAACGGACGGTCAGGCGGATGGATGAATATCTGTCCCTGCATCCCAGCGCCGACATCTATGGCGCGGATCTGGCGCGGGTGTGCGACGTATCCGAGCGTACGTTGCAGACCGCGACAAGAGCCATACGCGGCCTGAGCGTCCACCGCTATCTGCGGCTGCGCCGGCTCTGGTCGTCAAGGCGAGCGCTTGCCCTTGGCCGCCCGCATACCAAGGTGTCCGACGTGGCGCGCGCCAACGGATTCTGGCACATGGGCGAGTTTTCATCGGCCTATCGCGGCACGTTTGGCGAAACCCCCATGCAAACGCTGACCAGAAACAGCAGCCGTCTCCTCACGGATGCCGTTCCCGCGTAAATTTACGGGCGTTGCGCTTTTCCGATAGCGAAATCGCCGGTTTATTAAATCGGCTTGCTTAAACATTTGGACACGAGCTATCCGCCAGGCACCGTTTGCCAGGCAAACGAGGTGTCGATGTCCGTCGTGATTCCATACCCCTCAGGCCGCCGGTCGGTACCCGCGTTTTTTGCCCGCGTTGAAGGCGAGACCTTTCCGGCCCATATCGCGGCCCTTGTCGCCAGCACGGGCGAACGACAGGCCGATGCGATGCGACGTCTCCGCGAGATCGTCGAGAAGCTGGAGCGCACCATAGACTGCATCAGATATCTCATTGCCAATGTCCCCGAAGAGGACGTGCGGGCCGCCCTCGTCGTTAACGCCGATATCGTCAGCGGGCTGATCACGGCGGCGAGGGAAAAGCTCGAACAGCCCGCGAAAGCTCGCGCCTGATAGACCGCCGACTGGCCGGGCCATCGATGTAAAAAATATCGCGCAGCCTTCGAAGTCGTTGCGCGCGGCCGGGCGTGATCAAAGCCCTCGCCGGTTACCGCGTACGATCGGGCTTCGAGCGGATGCCGACTGAATTATTCCAGTGTCTTCAGATATGACAGCAGATCGTTGATCTGGTCGGGTTCGAGCTGGAAAACCGGCATGGTCGGATGCCCGGTTTCGATACCTTCGGCCAAAGCCTCCGCGAGGTCTTCCACGGGGTAACGCAGATGCAGGGTTCGGAACGGAGGCGCGATCTTCAGCGGACTCCGTGTCACTTTGTCAACCGAATGGCATCTTGCGCAATTGGTGACGGCGAACGTCTTGCCGCGCTGCTCGGCAGGCGACATGGCCACAGCCGGCGTTACCAGCATGAATGTGAAGACCGCCGGGGGCAGAAATAATCGCAGCATCGCCGATCAATCCGTTCAAGCCAGGAGGCCCATTGATATTGGCGCCAGGCCGGCTCGTATTGATCTGCATCAATGGATGCAACGCTGATCAGTTAAGATGCAGCCGATCTATGGGGTTCCGCCGCGCAAGTGCAGTTGCAGCCTGACCTCACCTTGGAGCGGCAGATGAAGATTTCTCTGATTGCAAACGAGCCAAATCAACAGGGCTGCATCGATTGCGCGGTGCGCGGGGTCGCCATCTGTGCGGCGCTCGATCAAGCCGAGCTGAAGGAACTTGGTGGTCTGGGCCGGCATGTGGGTTTTACGTCGCGCGAGACGGTTTTCGCGCAGGGCGAACCGGCGGCGTCATTCTACAACCTGATTGAGGGCGTTTTGCGCCTGTACCAATTGTTGCCGGATGGGCGTCGACAGATCGTGGGATTTGCATTGCCCGGCGATTTCCTGGGGATGGCGAATTCCACGCGCCACAGCTTCTCCGCCGACGCGATCGGGCCGGTCGTCGTGTGCCAGACCTCCAGAACGTCTTTCATGAGATTTATCGAGAACAGGCCGCATCTCCTGCGTCGCATCAATGAATTCGCGGTCCGCGAGCTTGGTCAGGCGCAGGACCAGATGATGTCGCTCGGACGGCGTTCCGCCGAGGAGAGGGTTGCGAACTTCTTGATCGGCTGGCGCGACCGTCGGATTCCGCTCACCGGCCCGACCAACACGATCTCGTTGCCGATGGGCCGTCTGGATATCGCGGATTTCCTCGGTTTGACCATCGAGACGGTGAGCCGGATCTTCACCAAGCTGGAGCGCGACGGGGTGATCGAAATCATGCCGGGTGGCGTCTGCCTGTTGGACTCAGCTCGCGCCGAGGCCTTGGCGGCAGCTTAGGCGGGGGTTCTCGGCTTCGAAAGACGAGTTGTGAGGTTTGATCCGAATCAATGACAGCCATCCTTTGCCGGCAATAATGGCGCACGGTTTACAGGAGAAGTCGTGATGCCAATCGATGCAATTCTGGTCTGCGCAGCCGTCGTATCAATGTTTCTGGTTTTTGGGGCCGTAGTTGTGTGGGGTGATCTTCAAACCCGTTCGCCGCGCGGGATGGCTGCAGCGCACCCCCAAAAGCGTCGCGGCAACTAGTCCGCGCTGGACCCTTTGGCCGCCTGCCCGTGGGCCGGACGGTCCTTCCCGGGAACATCTCCCCGGTGGTCCTGCAAAGCACCGAGATTGGCAAAGCCGCACGCAAGGACGGACGCGCTGGCATCCGTTGCTCCCGGGATAACTCGACGAAATTGATTTCGATCAAATCGTGGGGAGGCAAATTGATGGCTGGTAGAGACGCAACGGTCGAAGAGAATCAGCAATGAACCAGGCTCAATCCACCAAATGGATGTCAAACGGCGAAGGCGGTTTGGCAGTGTTTTTCTCGGTGACGACAGTTCTTTGCCTGATAGCGGCGGCCAAAGCCGTGGACACGCCCTTTGCCTTTCATGCCATGCTGGGCGCTGCGGCCAGCCTTGCGGCGGTTTTCGCTATCTTCAACCGTTACTTCAGCGGCGCCGCTCCGGCTCCTCAGGAAATCAACGGCCGTCCCAACTACAATCTGGGCCCGATCAAGTTCGCGTCGGCAATATCGGTTTTTTGGGGGATCGCCGGTTTTACCGTCGGACTGTTGATTGCGTGCCAGCTCGCCTGGCCGGCACTCAATTTCGACCTGCAATGGACCAGTTTCGGCCGGCTGCGGCCGCTGCACACGTCCGCGGTGATGTTCGCATTCGGCGGCAATGTGCTGATCGCGACGTCGTTCTACGTCGTTCAGAAGACCTGCCGGGTTCGTCTGGCCGGCGATCTGGCGCCCTGGTTCGTTGTTCTCGGCTACAATTTCTTCATCCTGATCGCCGGCACCGGCTATCTGCTCGGGGTCACGCAGTCGAAGGAATACGCCGAGCCGGAATGGTATGCCGACCTCTGGCTGACGATCGTCTGGGTCACTTATCTGCTGGTGTTCCTGATGACGCTGATCAAGCGCAAGGAACCGCACATCTACGTGGCGAACTGGTTCTACCTCGCCTTCATCATTACGATCGCCGTGCTGCATCTCGGCAATAATCCGGCCATTCCGGTGTCGGTGTTCGGATCGAAGTCCTACATCCTCTGGGGCGGCGTTCAGGATGCCATGTTCCAGTGGTGGTATGGACACAACGCGGTCGGCTTCTTCCTGACCGCCGGCTTCCTCGCCATCATGTACTACTTCATCCCGAAGCGCGCCGAGCGGCCGGTCTATTCCTATCGGCTGTCGATCATCCATTTCTGGGCGATCATCTTCCTCTACATCTGGGCCGGCCCGCATCATCTGCATTATACCGCGCTGCCGGACTGGGCGCAGACGCTGGGCATGACGTTCTCGATCATGCTGTGGATGCCGTCATGGGGCGGAATGATCAACGGGCTGATGACGCTGTCCGGCGCCTGGGACAAGCTGCGCACCGACCCGGTGCTGCGGATGCTGGTCGTGTCGGTCGCGTTCTACGGCATGGCGACCTTCGAAGGCCCGCTGATGTCGATCAAGGTCGTCAATTCGCTTAGCCACTACACCGACTGGACCATCGGCCACGTTCATTCCGGCGCGCTGGGCTGGGTCGGATTTGTCTCCTTCGGCGCGCTCTATTGCCTGGTGCCCTGGATCTGGAATCGCAAGGGGCTTTACAGCCTGAAGCTCGTGAATTGGCATTTCTGGATCGCGACCATCGGCATCGTTCTCTACATCTCGGCGATGTGGGTCTCCGGAATCCTGCAGGGCCTGATGTGGCGCGCCTACACCTCGCTCGGCTTCCTCGAATATTCCTTCATCGAATCCGTCGAGGCGATGCATCCGTTCTACATCATCCGGGCCGCGGGCGGGTCGCTGTTCCTGATCGGCGCGCTGATCATGGCCTATAATCTCTGGATGACGGTGCGGGTCGGCGAGGCGGAAGAGCTTACCCCGTTGCCCGTCGCGCTTCAGCCGGCCGAATGAGGAGCAACTGATGTCATTCTGGACCCGGCACCAAATCTTCGAAAAGAACTCGATCTTCCTCGTGGTCGGGATTCTCGCGGTCATCGCCATCGGCGGCCTCGTCGAGATCACGCCGCTGTTTTACCTGAAGAGCACCATCGAAGTGGTCGACGGCATCAGGCCGTACACGCCGCTCGAACTCACCGGACGCAACATCTACATCCGCGAGGGCTGCTATCTCTGCCACTCGCAGATGATCCGGCCGCTGCGCGACGAGGTTGAGCGCTACGGCCACTACTCGCTGGCGGCCGAAAGCATGTACGACCATCCGTTCCAGTGGGGTTCCAAGCGCACCGGGCCCGATCTCGCGCGCGTCGGCGCCAAATACTCCGACGATTGGCATGTCACGCATCTGACCAATCCGCGCGCGATCGTTCCGCAGTCGGTCATGCCTGGATATTCGTTCCTGGCCACGACCGAGGTCGATCCCGCCACGATCGTCGATCATCTGCGCACCAGCCGCATGGTCGGCGTGCCGTATTCGGACGACCAGATCGCGAATGCCGTTGCCGATCTGAAGGCCCAGGCGGATCCGGACAATGCCGACGTGGACGCATTCATCAAACGCTATCCGAAGGCCGTGGTGCGGAATTTCGACGGCAAGCCTGGCATGCCGACCGAAATGGATGCGCTGATCGCCTATCTGCAGATGCTCGGCACATTGGTCGATTTCAAGCTCTACAACGAAAAAGCAAATCTTCGCTGAGAAGCAATCTTCGCTGAGAAGGCAGAACGATGAGCGTAATTCTAACGGTCCAGAATTTTGTATCCGACCTGGTGGTGACGGCATGGACGCCGATCTTTGTCGGCATCTTTCTGGCCATCGTGACCTATGCCCTTTGGCCTCGCAACCAGGCCGCGTTCGACGAGGCGTCGAGACTGCCGTTGCGGGAGGAATGACGGAATCATGACCGATCACAGTGAAATTGACAAACACTCCGGCACCGCGACGACCGGGCATGAGTGGGACGGCATCAAGGAGTTGAACACGCCGCTGCCGCGCTGGTGGATCATCACCTTCTACGCCTGCATCGTCTGGGCGGTCGGCTACTGGATCGTCTATCCGGCGTGGCCGCTGGTGTCGGGCTACACCACCGGCGTGCTGCATTATTCCTCGCGCGCCGATGTTGCCGTCGAGCTGGCCAATCTGGAAAAAATCCGCGGCGACAAGATGGTGACGCTCGGCGCGGCTTCGCTCGCCGATATCGAGAAGGATCCGGCGTTGCTGGCGCTGGCGCGTGCGCGTGGCAAAGCCGTGTTCGGCGACAATTGCGCGCCATGCCATGGCAGCGGGGCGGCGGGCGCCAAGGGATATCCGAACCTGAACGATGACGACTGGCTGTGGGGCGGCTCGCTCGACCAGATCATGCAGACCATCCAGTTCGGCGTGCGGTCGGGCCACCCCAAAACCCACGACAGCGCGATGCTCGCTTTCGGCAAGGAAGGCATCCTGAAGAGCGACGAAATCGTCACGGTGGCGAATTATGTGCGATCGCTGTCCGGCCTGCCGACCAGCCCGGGTTACGATGCGGCCGCGGGCCGCAAGATCTTCGCCGACAATTGCGTGTCCTGTCACGGCGACGCCGGCAAGGGCAACCAGGAAGTCGGAGCCCCCAACCTGACCGACAAGATCTGGCTCTATGGCTCGGACGAAGCGACCATCATCGAGACCGTCACCAACGGCCGTACCGGCGTGATGCCGGCCTGGACCGGCCGCCTCGACCCCTCCACCATCAAGGCCATGGCGGTCTATGTGCATTCGCTGGGCGGCGGCAAGTAAAGCCCGCGCGAGTCCGGCAGCAACGCGCCCGGTGCCTGCTTGAGGTGAATCAATAGCGCGTTCGCGCTCGGGCTTACGCTCGCCCGAGCATGCGAGATCGGATTCCGCCCATGAACAAATCTGTGATCCCGATCGATCTGGAACTGGACGATGGGCCGCTATATGTCGCCCACAAGAAAGTCTATCCGCAGAGCGTCCACGGCACCTTCCGGCGCATCAAATGGGGCCTGATGGCGTTCTGCCTCGGCGTCTATTATCTGCTGCCTTTCGTGCGCTGGAATCGCGGTTTGGGCGCGCCGAGCCAGGCCGTGCTGGTCGATCTCGCCCAATAGCCGGTTCTATTTCTTCTTCATCGAGCTGTGGCCGCAGGAGGTCTATTACTTCACCGGCCTGCTGATCCTGGCCGCCATTACGCTGTTCCTGATGAACTCGGTCGGCGGCCGGATCTGGTGCGGATATCTCTGTCCGCAGACGGTGTGGACGGACCTGTTCTACGCCGTCGAGCGCTGGGTCGAGGGCGACCGGCGCGAGCGGATGCGAAAAGACGCGGCGCGCGGCACCAGGAAGCTGCGGCGGTTCGGCGAAATCACGCTGAAGCATTCGATCTGGCTGATGATCGCGTGGTGGACCGGTGGCGCCTGGGTGCTTTATTTCAACGATGCGCCGACCCTGGTGCAGCAGCTGGTCACGTTCCAGGCGCCGATGCTGGCCTATATCTGGATCGGAATCTTGACGGCGACGACCTACCTTCTGGCAGGGTTCATGCGCGAACAGGTGTGCGTCTACATGTGTCCGTGGCCGCGCATTCAGGCGGCGCTGACCGACGAATGGGCGCTCAACGTCACCTACAAATACGACCGCGGCGAAGCACGCACCTCGCTGAAGAAGGCCAACGATTTGCGCGCGCTCGGCCAGAGCGTCGGGGACTGCATCGATTGCCATCAATGCGTCGCGGTGTGCCCGACCGGCATCGATATCCGCGATGGCGCGCAACTCGGCTGCATCCAGTGCGGCCTGTGTATCGATGCCTGCGACACCGTGATGAAGAAGATCGGCCGGGAAACCCGCCTGATCGGATACGACAACGACATCAACATTCAGCGCCGCCAGGCGGGAAAGCCGGAAATCTTCCGCCTGGTCCGGCCGCGCACCATCGTCTACTTGCGTCATGATCGCCGGCGTCGGCGCGATCATGCTGTATGCGCTGCTGACCCGGACGCTGCTCGACGTCAACGTGCTGCACGACCGCAATCCGGTCGCGGTCAGGCTGAGCGACGGCTCGATCCGCAATGCCTATACGGTTCGCCTCTTGAACAAGCGCGGCTTCGATCGCGTCATCGCGATCGACATCGACGGGCCGCCGAACGCGACTGTTCACGTCGTCGGCGCCGATTCCGTCACGCCGGACCGTCCCGAGATCGTGCTCGGACGCGACCAGACCACCGAACTGCGGCTGCTTGGTAACGGCGCCGTCCGACGACGTGCTCGAGAAATCGACCCCGGTGAAATTCAGGATCACCGATGTCGGCCTCGGCGAAGTGGCCTCGGCGACCGACAATTTCGTGACGCCGTAAAGTTGCAGAGGAATATCGACATGAGCAGACCGCTGGCTTCGCCGAAGCCGCTGACCGGGCGCAAGGTGCTCCTGATGCTGATCGCCTTTTTCGGCGTCGTGATCGCCGTCAACGCGATCATGGCGAAGCTCGCGATCCAGACCTTGCCCGGCACCGAGGTCGACAGCGCCTACAGCGCCAGCCTCGCTTACGAGGGCGATATCGCGGCCGCCCGCGACCAGAACGCGCGCGACTGGAAAGTCGATGCGCACATCCAGCGCGGTTCGGACGGCGGCGCGACGCTCGAGGTCGAGGCGCATGACAAAAGCGGCCTGCCGATGTCCGGCCTGAATTTCCAGGGCCGCTTCGAGCGGCCGGCCGACCGCCGCGCCGATCAGGCGGTTACGCTCGCCGAAGTGGCCAGCGGCGTCTACCGCGGCAGCGCGCCGCTGATCGGGCCCGGCCAATGGGACCTGGTGCTCGAGGGCGACGCCGCGGGCCAGCGGATGTTCCTGTCGCGGAACCGCGTGCTGCTGGATTAGGAAGCCGTATCATGCAGGCGACACGCGATTTTTCCCATTATGTGCGGGATCTGGGTTCGGGTCTCTCCCATATCGATCTGGCCGTCGAAGGCGTCAGTTGCGCCGGATGCATGTCGAAGATCGAGCGCGGGCTTTCCGCGATCCCCGACGTCACGCTGGCGCGCGTCAACCTGACCGACCGGCGCGTCGCGCTGGAATGGAAACAAGGTAAGCTCGACCCCGCCGGCTTCATCGACCGCCTCGCCGAGCTCGGCTACAAGGCCTATCCTTTCGAAAGGGTCCGCGCCGAGACCGTGGAAGCGGACAATTCGCGCTTCCTGCTGCGTTGCCTCGGCGTCGCGGCGTTCGCCACGTTGAACGTGATGATGCTGTCGATCCCGGTCTGGACCGGCTCGGCCGGCGACATGATGCCGGAGCAGCGCGATTTCTTTCACTGGCTGTCGGCGCTGATCGCGCTGCCGGCCGCCGCCTATGCCGGCCAGCCGTTCTTTCGCTCGGCGTTCCGCGCGCTGCGCACCGGCAATGTCAACATGGATGTGCCGATCAGCATCGGCGTCACGCTGGCGCTTGTCATGTCGGTGGCCGAGACCCTGCGTCATGCCGAGCATACCTATTTCGACGCCGCCATCATGCTGCTGACCTTCCTGCTGGTGGGGCGCTATCTCGACCAGAGCATGCGGCTGAAGACGCGCGCGGTGGCCGGCAATCTGGCGGCGCTCAAGGCCGAGACCGCGACCCGGTTGACCGGCGCCGGCGAGATTTCCGAGGTGCCGGTCGCCGCGATCAGGCCCGGCGATATCGTGCTGCTGCGGCCGGGCGAGCGTTGCGCGGTCGACGGCACGGTGATCGAGGGACGGTCCGAGATCGACCAGAGCCTGATCACCGGGGAAACCCTGTATGCGGCGGCCGAGCAGGGCACCGCGGTCTATGCCGGCTCGCTCAACGTCTCCGGCACGCTGCGGGTTCGGGTGTCCGCGGCGTCGGAAGCCACGCTGCTGGCGGAAATCACCCGGCTGCTCGACAACGCGGTGCAGGCGCGCTCCCGCTATGTGCGCCTCGCCGATCGGGCCTCCCGGCTCTACGCGCCGGTGGTGCACGCCACCGCGCTGTTGACCATGCTCGGCTGGGTGCTGATCGGCGCCAGCTGGCACGATGCGATCGTCACCGGCATCGCCGTTCTGATCATCACCTGCCCCTGCGCGCTGGGGCTTGCGATTCCGACCGTGCAGACCGTCGCGTCCGGCGCCATGTTCCGCGCCGGGGTGTTGTTGAACTCGGGCGATGCCATCGAGCGGCTCGCCGAGGTCGAGCGTGTGATCTTCGACAAGACCGGCACGCTGACCCTGCCCGAACTCGATGTCGTGAATTCAGGAAGTGTCCCTGCCGACGTGCTCGAACTCGCCGGACGGCTGGCGCTGGCCAGCCATCATCCGGTCGCCGCCGCGCTGGCGCGTGCCTCGAACGCCAAATCGCCATTGGACGGAATCGTCGAGCAGCCCGGGCAGGGCGTTCGCGGCTTTGTCGACGGCGAAGAGGTCAGGCTGGGCAGGCCGTCGTTCTGCGACGCGGACGGGTTGGCCATGGAGATTTTGAGCCTCGATCCGGAAGTGTCGGCCGTTGCCTTCCGGCGCGGAGGCATGTGTTACGTGTTCGCGGTCCGGCAGCGCGTCCGTCCCGACGCGCGGGCGGTGATTGCGGCGTTGCAGGCGCGCGGCATCGCGGTCGAGATCGTTTCGGGCGACCGCGAGCCGGCGGTGCTGGCCGCCGCGCGCGCGCTCGGGATCCACGAATGGCGCGCCGGCATGACGCCGGCCGACAAGATCGCCCGGATCGAGGAGCTCAAGGGCCAGGGCTTCAAGGTGATGATGGTCGGCGACGGCCTCAACGACGCGCCGGCGCTGGCCGCGGCGCATGTCGCGATGTCGCCGATCAGCGCGGCGCATCTCAGCCAGGCCACCGCCGACCTGGTCTTCCTCGGCAAGCCGCTGGCGCCGGTGGTCGCGGCGATCGATTTTTCCCGCAAGGCGCTGCATCTGATGCGGCAGAATCTCTGGCTCGCGATCGGCTACAATTTGCTGGCGGTGCCGATTGCGATCAGCGGCGTCGTCACCCCGCTGATCGCGGCGGCGGCGATGTCCGGCTCCTCGCTGCTGGTGATGCTGAACGCGCTGCGCGCCCGTCGCGTCGCGCAGGGGAGGCCGTGATGGAAGTGATGGTGATTCTGGTGCCGCTGGCGCTGGGCCTCGGCCTGGTCGGCCTGATCGGGTTTCTGTGGTCGCTCAAGAGCGGGCAATACGACGATCTCGAAGGCGCCGCCTGGCGCGCCATCGCCGATGACGAACCCGCGCGCGAGGACCATGCGCCCTGAAGCTCAGTATGGACCGTGCGACCAGATATAGAGCCCGGCCAGCACGATCACGGCCAGCGTCAGCAGCGTTGCCACGAGCTGCACGCCGTCGCTCCGCCTCGACCCGCGCCGAACGGCTAAACTGGTCAGCAGCATTTTGAGGGCGAATTTTGGCATGATGCTCGTTGCG
>CAVOTZ010000010.1:0-249237 GCA_963699465.1 uncultured Alphaproteobacteria bacterium | reverse complement strand
AGAAATCAGAAGGGATCTTAGCCTCAGCGAATTCCAGTCCTCCTGGATCTGCTGGGCGCTTCGTGCGCCCACCACCAAAGCGACAGCGACGTCCGCTGCCGACGAGAACTGAAGCGCGGCGGTGCGTAGATCGACGCCATACCGGGCCGCTACCGCGCGGAGCTTCTCCCGTTTTTCGATCGCGGTCGGCGGGGATCTTGAAGTTCTCTTTGCCGTAGTTGTAGCGCGGGCTGCCGGAAATGAAGCCGGCATTGAGCGAGGAGCCGATGACGAGCGATACATTCTTCTTGCGCACGGCCGGGAAGAGTTCATTGACCGCGCTGGCATGATCGATCAGCGAATACTGGCGGGCGCATAGACAGACGTCGGGATCCGCATCCTCCATGACCTTGAGGATCGGCAGGGGCGTATTCACGCCGATGCCCCAGGCCCCGATGATGCCTTCGTCGCGCATTTTCGACAGCGCCGGAAACGCGCCTTTTCGGGCGATTTCGTACTGCTCCTCCCAACCGTTCGGAAAAAACGCGAAGTCCGGGGAGATGTCGTGCACGAATGCCACGTCCAGACTGTCCACGCCGAGACGCTGCAGGCTGTCTTCGATCGAGCGGCGAACGCCGTCGGCCGTATAGTCGAATACGATGTCATTCGGGAATCGGACAGCGGATAGATCTCCGCATGCTTGTTGTTCTTCGAAGCCTTGAACAGCTTCCCGACCTTGGAAGAGAGCAGATAGTCGTCGCGCTTCTGGTTGTGCAGAAAGTGACCGAAGCGGCGCTCCGCAAGTCCAAACCCGTACCAGGGGGCCACGTCGAAATACCGAACGCCCACTGCCCACGCGGCTTCGAGGGTCGCCTCGGCGTCCTTGTCCGTATGCTTGTTGAATTCGTTGCCGAGAGACACTCCGCCTAATCCGAAGCGAAAATCCGGCTTGAACAGTTGTTTTACGCGATCGGTCATCGTGAGTTCTTTCTCGGCTCGGGACCGAAAGAACAAACGGCGGCAGGTCGAGTTCCAAGCAAGCGCCACGGAGGGGCGACCGGTTAGCGGGCGCGCCGATGAGGAGGGCCACCGACGGTCTGGGGTGGGAACCGGTCATTTCGCTGGGACTTCTTCTATACGGGCAGCCGCCGCCAGATCCTGGGCACGGTCGAGAAGGGTGTGATGGATAAGCTGGTAAGCGCTGGAGACAAGCTGGCCGAAACCGACGGCGGGTTCGTGCGTGTCCGCGGGGCCCGCGAGCACAATCTGAAGGACGTCTCGCTCGATATCCCGCGCAATGCGCTGGTGGTGTTCACCGGCGTATCCGGATCAGGGAAATCCTCGCTGGCGTTCGGGACGCTCTACGCGGAAGCGCAACGCCGCTATCTGGAATCGGTCTCGCCCTACGCGCGCCGGCTGTTCCACCAGATGGCCGTGCCGGAAGTCGATTCGATCGAGGGGCTGCCGCCCGCGGTGGCGCTGCAGCAGCAGCGCGGATCGCCGACCACGAGGTCCTCGGTCGGCAGCGTCACGACGTTGTCGAACCTGCTGCGGATGCTCTATTCGCGCGCCGGCGACTATCCGCGCAGGCAGCCGCTGCTGTATGCGGAATCCTTCTCGCCGAACACGCCAGAGGGCGCCTGTCCGAATTGCCACGGCATCGGCCGCGTCCATGAGGTCAGCGAACGCTCGCTGGTGCCCGACGACAAGCTCTGACAATCCGCGAGCGCGCCGTCGCCGCGTGGCCCAGCAGCGTGGCAGGGCCAGAACCTGAGGGACATCCTGGTGACGCTCGGCTACGACGTCGACAGGCCGTGGCGCGAGCTTGCCGAAAAAGGATCGCGACTGGATCCTGTTCACCGATGAGCAGCCGACCGTGCCGGTCTATGCGGGCTACACGCCGGCCGAGACGCAGGCGGGCGCTGAAGCGCAAGGAGGAGCCCAGCTACCAAGGCACCTTCACCGGGCGCCCGCAGATACGTGCTGCAGACCTTCGCCACCACCCAGAGCGCGATGATGAAGCGCCGTGTGGCGCAGTTCCTGTCAAGCTCGGACTGCCCGGTCTGCAAGGGCAAACGGCTCAAGCCGCGAGGCCTTGTCGGTCACATTCGCCGAAATGGACATCGCGCGAGATTTCGCGGTTGCCGCTCAAGAAGTCTGAACGATCTGCTCGGGCCCCATCTGCGGCAACAGAACGGCTCCGACGAACATCCCGAAAAGGCGCTCGTCGTGCAGCGGATCATGGAGGACATGGCGGCCCGGCTCGAGGTGCTGCTCGACCTTGGTCTTGGCTATCTGACGCCCGAGCGCAGCACGCCGACCCTGTCGCCGGGCGAATTGCAGCGGCTGCGCTTGGCCACCCAGGTTCGATCGAATCTGTTCGGCGTCGTCTACGTTCTGGACGAGCCGTCCGCGGGACTGCATCCGGCCGACACCGAGGCGCTGCTGCGCGCTCTGCAGCGCCTGAAGTCATCCGGCAATTCGCTGTTCGTGGTCGAACACGAACTCGATGTGGTGCGGCACGCGGACTGGATCGTCGATGTCGGCCCCGGCGCCGGCGAACAGGGCGGACGGATTCTCTACAGCGGTCCGCTGGCCGGCCTTGCCGACGTGCGGGCGTCGCAGACCCGGCCTTACCTGTTCGGCCAGGGCGAAAGGATCGGCCGGAGCTCCGCGAACGCCGAGCCGGCTGGCTGAAACTTCGGGGCGTGACGCGAAACAACCTCGACCGGCTCGATGCCGACATTCCCCTTGGGCGTGTTCACGGCCGTCACGGGCATCTCGGGGTCCGGAAAGTCGACGCTGGTCAGCCAATTCCTGGTGGAGGCCGCGGCCGACGGGCTGGGCCAGCGAAGCGAGGCCGACGACGACGATGACGACGGCCTTGAGGCGCCGGTGCAGACGCTGGGCGGCGAGATCACGCGGCGGTCTGGACGCATCGGCCGGCTGGTGGTGGTCGATCAGAAGCCGATCGGCCGCACGCCGCGGTCGAATCTGGCGACCTATACCGGCCTGCTGGATCACGTGCGAAAACTGTTCGCCGCGACCAGGCAGGCGCGGGCAGGCGGTACGACGCGGGCCAGTTCTCCTTCAATGTCGCCAAGGGCCGATGCGAGACTTGCCGGGGCGAAGGTTTTGTCTGCGTGGAATTGCTGTTTCTGCCGAGCGTGTACGCGCCATGCCCGACCTGCAAGGGCGCGCGCTACAACGCCAAGACGCTGGAGATCAAGATCCGGGACAAATCCATCGCGGACGTTCTGGCGATGACAGTCGACGGCGCGCACCGGTTCTTTGCCGATGATGCCGTGTTGCGGCGATCCCTGAGCGTGCTGCGGGATGTCGGACTTGGGATATATTCGCCTGGGCCAATCGGCGACCGAACTGTCCGGCGGCGAGGCCCAGCGCGTCAAACTCGCCACCGAACTGCAGCGCCCGCAGCGCGGCGAGACACTCTACGTACTCGACGAGCCGACGACGGGCCTGCATCCGTCCGACGTGGCGAAGCTGATGAAGCAGCTCGACGGGCTGGTCGAGGCCGGAAACACCGTCGTCGTGGTGGAGCACGACATGTCGGTGGCATCGGCCGCCGACTGGATCATCGACGTCGGGCCCGGCGCGGGAGACGAAGGCGGCAAGATAGTCGCCTCCGGTTCGCCGGCGCAGGTCGCGTCCGAAAAGCTGAGTCGTACCGCGAAATATCTTGCCGCGGTCTTGTGACCGGCGTCGATGACGTCCGGGTTGACAGCTCGGGTCAGGAAGTGCCGGCAGGCCGAGCGGCCCCACGCTGGAGGACGGGATTGGTGGGGCCGCCGGCCAGCTCCAGTGCGTGCGGCGCACCTTTGCCAGCGGTATAGAGTGGTCGCGACCGGCGCGATCGTTTTGTTGGGAGATGCCAAATTGTGGTCACGTGCGGTCGCCCCGCAGCTTTCGTTTCAGATAGGCAATCCGGTCTTCAATGAATTTCAGGGTTTCAGGCTCGCGGACGACAAGCGCGATCTCGCGATAGGTGGCGATCTGAATTTCGGTCTTTGATTGTTCATTGCGATCGTCGGACACCTGAACCTCGATTCGAAACCACGGTACATCGTCGCGGGTTCTTTTATCGGTTCACAAATGCACTTTAGTTCGCGACTGCGGCTTAAAAAAATAGCGTCGTTACGAAGTTCATTCATGAATCGCCGGTCGGTGATGTCCACGGTAGTTGTTTCGGCATGATACGAAACGCATTTCAGCCACGGACGCGAGCCGGTCACGGCGCAAACCGCACCATTCAGGCGTGTGCGAGCTAAAATCCGGCCGGGCGCCGTCCCGCGACGATGTCGCGAACATTACGACAACGAAAACGGCGAAACGTATCATTTGATACGGATCCGCGTTTGGATCGGCTGTATCCGGGAACAGTCGGCAATGCCGCCCGGAGGAAAAGAATGAAGCGTCGACGGTCTGTTGCTCATACCTTTTCCGAAAATATCGCCGCCGAGAAAGCCAAGATAGAGGCCGAACTGGCAAAACTGAAACCTGGCGTCGAGGCAGATGCCCTGCGCAGGAAGCTCAGGCAACTCGACACGACAGCGCGCTTGAGCGACTGGCTTTCATCGCCCGGGCTACAGCCGCCCCGGCGCGATTAATTTTCGCGCCAATTACTGCTCTCGCGGCGACCGTTACCATCGCTGAGTTCCGCAGCGGGGGTGGAGGTCGCGGGTCGTCGAAACGACCCGCCCCTGATGAACATTGCTGTTGTGCCACTCACGTACACACAACGATTTCGTTTCAATCCAGGCTAAAAATATTGGTTGTCGTCCGCAGGAACGTCTCGCATCCCCGCCGATTGATGCAGGCTATTTCAACCCACGGAGTTACCAGATGAAGAAGATTTTGATTGCGACTGCCACTCTGACCATCATGTGCGGTTCCGCTTTTGCCCAATCGAGTCAAGGCGACGCTGGCCCAGGCACCATGAACAACAAGAGCATGACCAACGGCACGAAGGGTTCCATGAAGAATGGCTCTATGAGCCAGGGCACCACGGGCATGAACAACGGCATGAAGGACCCCAACGCGACCCCCAACAATCAGGACGCGACCGGTCAGGGTACGGTTGGACCGGGCAGCAACAACGGCATGAAGAAGTAAGTTACGGCTTCGGTCTGCCCTTGGAGTGTCCCCCCGCCTTGGGCGGACAAAGCGACGGCTCCGGCGTAATGCGCTGGAGCCGTTTTTCATTTCATTTCGCGGGGGACCAAAACCCTCCCCCGCTCTCGAAAGAATACGCCCGAATGATGAAAGTCCTGACGGTATCCGTCAGGACTTTATGTTCGGCATGTTCAGCCCGTGCTCTATCACTTGGTGCAGCCTCGGGCTCCCGGGATATTTCCGCCGTAAGTTGAAGGTCCGGTCCCGCTAAGGGTTGTCGGGCCACCCGCGGTGCCGTTCGGACCGCCAGAACAGCGTGACGCGGAGTGGCGCCAGTGATGATGATGCCGCCCTTGCGCAAGTGCGAAAGGACCCGACAGCGCCATCACGCATGCCAGAGCAAGAGTAGCGACTTTCATGGTGATCTCCTTATTTAAAGATGATGGAAGAATAAGCGATCACCATCGGGGTAGTTCCTGCTGCGGCTTGGGAAATGCAGCAAACGCGCTTGGTGCGGTTTCCCTTGTGGGCAACGGCAACACGTCCTGCAGCTCACGCGTCCGGTGACCGCCTTGCGGACCTGAGCGGTTGCGTCATGTTCGTAGTATTCTCGCTCCCCTGCCGCCGCTCGCCAGCGCCATATTTCGGTGAACTGCCCCTTGGCTGCCGCCGAAATCCGGAGGAAAGATGACATCGGCCAAACGCGCTTCTACCCGATCCGGTTTGAGCGCCGGTATTCTCGCCTACCGGCACGGCAATCATGGCCTCGAGGTCCTGCTGATCCATCCCGGCGGCCCTTTCTGGCGCAACAAGGACGCCGGCGCCTGGTCGATCCCCAAGGGCGAGTTCGGGCCGGCGGAGGATCCAGAGCACGCGGCACGGCGCGAATTCGCCGAGGAGCTCGGTCCCGGCGCTGCCGTCGGTCCCCTGCAGCCGTTGGGCGAAGTCCGCCAGCGTGGCGGCAAGCGCGTTATCGCGTTCGGCGGCGAAGGCGCGTTCGACCCGGCGTCGCTGTCGAGCAATTCCTTCGAGATCGAATGGCCACCGCGCAGCGGTCGGGTGCAATCTTTTCCGGAAGTCGATCGGGCTGCGTGGTTCGATCTCGAAACGGCGAAGACGAAGATACTTTCAGGGCAGGCCGCGCTCATCGAGCGCATCGCGAAGGCAGCAAGTTAGCGGGGGCCCAGTATTGCATCATGGCACCGGCAGGTCCGCGTACTTACTCCCTCTCACATTGGCCAAGAGCCCGTCAGGCCCCACTTCCCATGCGATGGTTGTGACTTCCGGCGTGAATAAGCCAACGCGACGGCTGAGTTGCACATAGTGGTAAAGGCGGCCCTTGGTTCCGATACGCTCTATCATCACCGGCCCCCAAAGGCCCTCGCGCTTTAGTTCCTCCTCCAACGCACTCGCGGGCGAACCAATCGGAAATCGCTTTCGCAACGCATCGGTGACGGGGGCTTCGCCGGAAGCGACACCAGCGGTGAGGATGTCGGGCTCAGGCCGAAAGATCAAATATAATTCGGCAAAAGCCAGAATGCCGACGACCGTAATGGTAACTTTTTGGGCGATACCCATGTTCAGACCATGAAGCGTCGATCGAGTTCAACTTGCGAAGCAAGCCGCGAAACCTCCTAGCAATTCATTAACGCCGATCGCTCTTCTGCGTGCGCTTGCACTCCAAACAAGTAAGGATTTTACAGAACAATGGATTGTCGCGTAGCCAAGTGCGGCGGAGCCGGCCTGAAGCGAAGCGATTCGATGATCAACCGGTTCTCCGTGCCTTACAGGGCCCCAGGGACAACGATAAGAGTGTGGCTGCTTAATTCCATCCCGATCGGCTTTCCCGGTGTTCCTGGCTTTCTTGGTTGTCAGGTCGGCCGTGCGCGGTGCAATCAAGCGGAAACACGTTTTGGAAGCGGTGAGAGTTATCTCGATCATGGCCGCCGTCGCGCTGGCCATCCCCGCGAGCCGTGGCGAGATCGGTCATTGGGGATTTTGGCTCGGGTTCGTGATGGTCACCGCATCAGCGCTCACTGTGTTCGTTGTCTAGTCTCAACTAACCGTGGAAGCACGCAATGCATTTGATCCGATCAAATATTCCAGTACCGATCATATTTGCAGCCGTAGGCGTGGTCGTTTTTGGGCTGACCGATATCGTCACGGCAAGATTAATGAGCCATTTCATCAATGACATGGGCAAAGCCGTGTTGGCCTCCGCCTTCGAGGGAGGAGTGTTGGGTTATCTGGTCGGTTGGTATGCCGTCAGAAAAAACGGCCTCGGTTGCGGCGCCACGCCATACGACGTGGATGCCGCGTTTAATGCTAGAAATCGAGACGGGACGAAGTCCCAATGAGCCGAAGCGTCATTGGTTCATTTGAGTTCGACCGATTCAAAAGGTTGGCTAGACAAAGCACGGACCGCCGGGACGAGCCCGGCCATGACGCCGTTGAGACTCCTTA
This sequence comes from uncultured Alphaproteobacteria bacterium, assembly GCA_963699465.1. GTDB lineage: Bacteria > Pseudomonadota > Alphaproteobacteria > Rhizobiales > Xanthobacteraceae > Bradyrhizobium. The sequence continues at coordinate 241,662 of CAVOTZ010000010.1, read as the reverse complement.
ACTCACCGCCGCGCGCTTGGGTTCGACGATCTCGAACATGCGCGGGAATTCGTCCATTAGCGCCATCAATTCTCCGAGCCGCATCGGATTGCCGGTGAATTTGACCTTGCCGGCGGCGACCGCTTCCGGAAACGTGGTTTGCTTGGCGATCACTTCGTCGAGCGTGCCGCGCGAAAGGGTAAAGCCGGCGTCGGCCTTTGCGGCCTGCGTGCCCGCGACATAGGTCAGCGCGCTGTTTTCCAGATTGAGCACAAAGCTCTCGCCGGTATCGGTAAAATTCCAGTTCAGCACGATGTGCAGGCCTTCGGCCTTGGGGCCGTTCAGCCGGACGCCGAGCACGTCCCATAATTGCTCGGTGCGCAGCGCCGCCAGCGTCTCGCGCGGCATCGGCGCGCGTGGCGGCGTCTTCGGCATGCCCTGGCGCAATTCCTGCGCGCCGAACAGATAGGCGTTGCGCCAGGTGGCGCTTTCGGCGGAATAGCCGAGCTGCTCCAGCGTATCGGCGAGCATCGCGCGCGCCCGCGGATGGTCGGGCTCGGCGAACACCAGATGGCTCAGCGCCTGCGCCACGAAGCGGAACTCCCCCTTGGCAAAATCCTTTTCCGCGCGGGCAAGGATGGCGTCGGCGCCGCCCATGTACTCGACATATTTCTTGCCGGACTCCACTGGCGGCAGCGGATCGAGATTGACCGGATTGGCGTCATACCAGCCGACATATTTCTGGTAGATCGCCTTCACATTGTGCCGGATGTGGCCGTAATAACCGCGGCCATGCCAGGCGCCCTCGAGGCTATCAGGAAGTTTTATCACCTCGGCGATCTCGCTGGCCGTGAGCCCGTGATTCATCAGCCGGATGGTCTGGTCGTGGGCGAATTTGTAGAGATCGCGCTGCTGCCGGATCATGGTGTCGATCCGCTCATGACCCCACACCGGCCAGTGATGCTGGCCGCACATCGCGGCCGCCTTGCCACCCCACATCTGCAACGCCTCGCCGAGATATTTCGACCAGGCCAGCGCGTCGCGCACGTCGGCGCCGCGGAACGGCAGCAGATTGTGGAAATTATGCGTGCAGTTCTCCGCGAGGTTCAGCACCTTGTAGCGCGGAATGAAGAAATGCATCTCCGCCGGCGCTTCGCTGTTCGGCGCCATCTGGAATTCGAATTCCAGCCCATCGATGACGCGCTTGTCGCCGGTGGCGATAATCAGATCGGTCGGCCGCAACAAGGCCACCGAACCCGCGGCCATCGATTTGCCGAGCCCGCAATCGACCTGGCCGCGCGGGCCTTTTGCCAGAAACGGCCCGAACTGGTACTGCGCGCGCCGCAGCATCGCGGGACCGGCGATGATGTTTTCCGAGACCGCGTGCTCCATGAACAGATTGGGCGCGATGATCGGCACGCCGCCATCGGCCAGCGCGGCATCGTCGATCACGCCGCGCGCGCCGCCCCAATGGTCGGTATGGGTGTGGGTAAAAATCACGGCAGCGACCGGCCTTTTGCCGCGATGCTGGAAGTAAAGCTCCATCGCGGCGCGGGCGCCCTCGATCGAGGTCAGCGTGTCCACCACGATGACGCCCTTGTCGCCCTCGATCAGCGTCATGTTGGCGATGTCGAGCCCGCGGATCTGGTAGACTCCCGGCACCACCTCGAACAAGCCGTGATTCATGTTGAGGCGCGACTGCCGCCACAGGCTCGGATCGACGGTCGCGGGCGCTTCCGCCGCGGACAGGAAGCCGTAGGGTTCGAGGCTCCAGACCACCCTGCCCGCCGCGTTGGCCACGCGCGCATGGTCCAGCGTACCGAGAAAGCCGCGCTTGGCGTCGTCGAAATCGCGCGTATCGGAGAACGGCAGCGCTTTCAGCGTCGCGGCGTGCCGCGCGACCACCGAAGCGGAGGCGTCCTTCGGTCTTTCGCCAGTGGCTGAGTCGGTCATGCTGGTTCTCCTTCGCTAAATTTTAAGATCACTGCGGATGCGCCGCGAGATACGGCGAGTCCGCGATCGACCAGGACGGCATCGCTTCCATCTTGAAGATCTGCCGCAGATGGACCTCGTCCGGCCCGTCGCCGATCCGCAGCAGCCGCCCCCACGCCAGCGCCTGGTGGATCGGCGTGTCGTCCGATCCGCCCATCGCGCCGAACACCTGTATGGCGCGGTCGGCGATCCGCTGCAGCATCGCGGGCACCGCGACTTTTATCAGGGACACGTCGCGCCAATTCTTTACGGAAGAACTTGCACCGTGGTGGCCGCTCTTGTCGAGCAGCCAGGCGCAACGATAGGTCAACAGCCTTGCCTGTTCGAGTTCGACGCGGGATTCCGCGATCCAGCGCTGCACCGTGTCGTATTGCATCACGCTGCGGCCGAACGCGGTGCGCTCCGCCGATCGCACCATCATCAGTTCGATCAGGAGTTCGCAGAGCCCGATCGAACGCATGCAATGATGGATTCGCGCCGGACCGAGCCTGATCTGCGCAACTTTAAAGCCTTCGCCTTCCGCGCCGAGCAGGTTTTCCCTGGGCACGCGGACGTTATCAAAAGTAAGTTCGCCGATCGGGGCTGTGTGATCCTCGCAGCCCATCCAGCGCAGCGAGCGCACCAGCCGCACGCCCGGCGCCTTCATCGGCACGATCAGGCAGGAATGACGGCTGGTGCGGCCGGCGTCGGGATTGGTGACGCCCATCACGATCAGAAAACTGCAGCGCGGATGCGCCGCGCCGGTGATGAACCATTTTCGGCCGTTGATGACGTAGTCGTCGCCGTCGCGCATCATGCTCGTTGCGATGTTGGTGGCGTCCGAGGAGGCGACGTCGGGTTCGGTCATGCCGAACGCCGAGCGGGTCTCGGCGTTGAGCAGCGGGTCGAGCCAGCGCCGCTTCTGTTCGGGCGTGGCGCAATTCTGCAGCGCGATCATGTTCGGCACGTCGGGCGCCTGGCAGTTGAAAACTTCGGGGGCCCAGAACAGCCGCCCCATGATCTCGGCGAGCGGCGCGTATTCGAGATTGGTAAGCCGCGTGCCGGGCCCATCGCCGGCGAGTTCGGGCAGCGCCAGATTCCACAGCCCGGCCGCCCGCGCCTTCCGCTGCAAGTCGGCCATGAAGGGCGGGGCGTCGCGGTGGTTGGCGGCATGCGCAAGCCAGTCGCGGTGGCGCGGCAGCACCTCCTGGTCGAAGAACGACTGCAGCCGCGTGCGCCAATGCGCCGACTTTTCGGAGAGCTCAAAATCCATGAAAACACCCTGTTACGGGGCGATATAACTTTATGCCGAAACGAATTGCAAATATGTTTCATTATATTGACAAAATATAATCATCCGATCATTATTCGGCATGGGCACCGCAAAAGTCACCCCTTTCCGGCCAAAAACCCCGGGAAATCAAACGGATCCGTCGTTCGCCACCACGCTGGCGCATGGCCTCGACGTGCTCGCGGCTTTCCGCACCGCCACCGGCGCGTTGTCGAACGCCGAACTCGCTGTCCATACCGGCCTGTCCCGGCCGACGGTGTCGCGGCTGACCTACACGCTGGCGCAGCTCGGCTACCTCAAGCGCAACGCCAAGGGACGTTTCGAGCCGGGCCTCGGCATCCTGGCGACGGCCTATCCGGTGTTGTCGGCCTTAAAAGTTCGGCAGATGGCGCGGCCGCTGATGCGCGACTTCGCCGCCTATGCCGGCGGCACCGTCTCGATCGCGATGCCGTTCGGGCTCGACTTCATCTATGTCGAGACGCTGCGCACCACGGATGCGGTGCCGCACGTGCCCGACGTCGGGTTTACCGGATCGCTGGCAACCACCGCCGTCGGACGGGCGCTGCTGTCGCTTTTTACCCCGGATGAACTCGAGCGCTATGTGCAGACCGTGAAGGCGGAACGGCCGGAAGAATTCGACTATGTGCAGACGCGGACGCTGCCGGATATCGAGCTTTGCCGGGAGCGTGGCTTTGGAATTTCGCTTGGCGAGTGGCGCCGGGAAATTTTCGGCGTCGCGGCGCCGCTCTATCGCACAGCCTCAGGCGATTGCCTGTCGGTGAATTGCGGCATCCCTTCGTTTCGTTTCAGCGCCGAACAGATCGAGCGCGAATGCGGACCGCGTATTCTCGGCCTCGCCCGCAGCATTCGATCGCTCGTTGCCAACGGTTGAAGGAACACGCAGGTCAAATTGCCGCCGAGCCAATAAAACAAAACATCGCTCCAACGATGTCGTCGTGCTCTGGGAAGAAGTATCGGGGAGAGAAGTATGCGTACCATCCAAGCCGTTGGCCTGATCGCGGTTGTCGCCACGATGTTCGGCCTTGATTTGTCCGCATCCGCCGAAAGCCCTTACCCGAACCGGCCAATCCATGTCGTGGTGCCCTACCCTGCCGGCGGTATCGTCGACATCGTTGCCCGCGCGGTCACCGAGCAGGTCGGCCGCGACTGGAAAACGGCTGTTGTTGCGGACTCACGACCTGGCGCCAACAGCAATATCGGTACCGCCTCGGTCGCGCGCAGCGATCCCGACGGCTACACCTGGCTGGTGACGGGTCCGGCGGTGCTGGTCAATCCGACGCTGTACAAGGACGCCGGCTGGGATCCGCTGAAAAATTTCAAATGTGTCGGCCTCGCGGTCTGGAACCAGAGCGTGGCGCTGGTCAATCCGTCGATGCCGGTCAAGACGCTGGCCGAATTCGTCGACTATGCGCGCAGCAGGCCCGGTCAACTCAACTTCGGCAATGCCGGCACCGGCGCCTCGACCGATCTGACCGCGCAAAAACTGTTTCGTGTCGCCAACATCGAACTCGCCAATATCGGCTACAAGGGCCAGCCGCCGGCGCTGGTCGACCTGATGACCAACCGGATGAATTTCGAAGTGGTGTCGCTGGCGCTGGCGCTGCCGCACATCAAGGACGGCAGCGTCAAGCCGCTCGCCGTGTTCACCGACAAGCGCGTGCCCGATCTGCCTGACGTACCGACCATTGCGGAAGCCGGCTATCCCAACGCGTCCTATATCCCCTGGTACGGCATCTACGTGCCCGCGGCGACGCCGGGCGACATCGTCCAAAAAATCAACGCCGGCATCAACAAGGCACTGGAGAACCCGGACGTGCAGCGGCAGCTCGCCGTTGCCGACATCCCGGGCAAGCCGATGCCGCTCAATGAGCTCGCAAACCTGATGAAGGCCGACTACGAGAAATTGACCGGGGTGGTGAAAGCCGCGGGCACTCCGCAGCAATAGCTGCCGACGATTATTTCTTGACCTTGCTCGCATCCATCTTGATCGAGGGATCGAGCATCTTGGTGGTGAACGCGGTTTCGACCGCGAACGGCTTTTCCATGCCGAGATAGGTCTGCACCAGCTCGTAATCCTTTTTCATCCGTTCGCCGTCGATCCAGCCCAGCGCCTTGGTGGTGGTGAAGTCGTCGGTCATCAGGAACTTGATACGCTCCCACTGCCGCTCCTGGTTCTCCTTGTCGAGGCCGGAGGCCTGGTCGAGCAGCGCCTTCAGGCACGGCGTTGACGTCGGCGACGCAGGCGGCGAAAGCCTTCTGGCTGATCCGGACGAAATCCTCGACCAGCTTCGGGTTCTTCTCCAGAATGCGCCGTTGACGATCAGCGAATTGCCGTAGGGGTTGAGGCCGATGTCCTTCCAGTTCACGAAGCCGAGATCGCTGCCGAACTCGATCACCTTCAAATCGTGCTCGTTGTAGAAATCGCTGACGATATCGACGGTATGGCTTTTCAGCGCCGCGATCTTGGCGGTCGGCCCGATATTGACGAAATTCACCGAGTCGGGCGCGATGCCCGGCCGCCTTGGCGAAGGCCGGCCACATCACGCGCGACGCATCGCCCGGCGGATTGCCGATCTTGTGGCCGGGGAAATCCTTGACCCCGTTCGACGCCATAGCTCTTCAGCCAGTAGAACGTCTGCCCGGTATTGGCATAGATGCTCATCACCGCGACGTCATCGGCGCCCTTGCTGCGCGCGACCAGCATGGTCGCGAGATCGGCGATCCCGAACGGCGAGCCGCCGGAGCCGACCTTTAACGACTGAAACGCCGGAGCCCTTGCCGGTCTCGATGGTCAGATCGATGCCGGCCTTCTCGTACCAGCCCTGCGCCTTGGCGTAATAAAACGGCGAATGGTCCGCGGTCGGCGTCCAGTTCAGGATCAGGTTGACCGGACTCCGCCGGCGCGGCGGGAACAGCCGGCGCCGCCAGTGCGAGCGCGAACAGCCAGTCCGAACAATTCCCGGTCTCTTCATCGCGGCTCTCCGTCGTTTGCGGCGCTGGCCGGCGCGCCGGCCTTGTCGTCGCAGGCCGGCTGCGTCTACCAATGCAACAAGGGACGCAAGCGAATTGTCAACTGTCTGGTTGGAAATGGCCAAACGACCATCGAACGGCAAAACGCCGCAGCGGCGCGATCCGGCCGCCACCCGCCGCAAGCTTTTGGCCGCGGCGCGGCGCGAATTCGCCGACCACGGCCTTGCCGGCGCACGGGTCGACGAGATCGCTGCCCGCGCCGGCGTCAACAAGCAACTGGTCTATCATTATTTCGGCGACAAGGACGCGCTCTATCTCGCGGTGCTGGAATGGGTCTATGAGGAAATCCGCACCCAGGAGCGCGAGCTCAACCTCGAGGGACTGCCGCCGGAACGCGCCATCAAGAAGTTGATCGAGAGTTCCGTTCGACCATCTGGCGCGGCATCCCGGATTTCATCCTGCTGCTCAATGACGAGAACCGCAACGGCGCGCGGCATGTGCGGGCCTCGCTGAAGATCGAGGACATGCATTCGCCGCTGGTCAGCATGGTCTCGAACATCCTGAAACAGGGCGTGCGGGCCGGCACCTTCCGCAAGGGCGTCAATCCCGTGCATCTCTATATCTCGATCGCCGGCCTGAGCTACTTCTTCTTCTCCAACACCCCGACCCTGTCGGCGATCTTCGGCAGCGACCTCAGCAGCGCGGCCGCGAGGCGGCACGCCGCAAGCACGTGGTCGATCTGGTGATGCAGGCGCTGCGGCCGTGACGCGTTAATCAACCAGATGGTTGAAACTGCCATCGAACCACGATAGATTGCCCCCGGCCTCCATTGGATCAACGGCAGGTGTGGACTCGAATGATCGGAGCAAGGAGAACTTTGGGTGCTCAATGACGGGATGAGGTCAGCCCGATCGGTCGCGATCATCCTGATCGTGCATCTCGCCGTGCTCGTGCTGTGGCAGGTTCTGGTCGACGTCTTCCAGGTGCCGAAGTTCATCCTGCCCTCACCGCTGGCGGCCGTCGCGACGCTTACCTCGGCCAAATATGCCTGGCTGTCCAACCTTGCGGTGACGTCAGCGGAAATTCTCGGCGGCTTCGGCCTTGGCGCACTGGTCGGCGTCATGCTCGCGGTGATGTTCACCTGGTCGCCGCTGCTCAGCCTGCTGCTGCTGCCGCTGTTCGTCACGCTCAACATGATCCCCAAGGTGGCGCTCGGTCCGCTGGTGATCGTCTGGTTCAGCTACGGCATCTTCCCGAACATCCTGATCGCCTTCAGCATCTGCTTCTTCCCGATCCTGCTGACCACCGCGCGCGGGCTGAGCGAGGTCGAACCGGACCTGCTCGATCTGGTAAAATCCCTGCGCGGCTCGCGCTGGACGCTGTTTCGCAAGATCCAGTTGCCGGGCGCGCTGCCTTACGTGTTTTCCGGCATGAAGGTCGGCGCGATCCTGGCGGTGGCCGGCGCCATCGTCGGCGAATTCATCGCCTCGGATCGCGGGCTCGGTTACCTGATGATCCAGGTGCAGTCTTCGCTGGATACGCCGGCCATGGTGATGGCCGTGGTGCTGCTGACAATGCTGGGCGTCGCGCTCTACGGCCTGGTCCTCGGCCTCGAACGGCTGTTCGTGGTCAGGGACATCCGGCTGCAATAAGAAAAGATGGACAAGCACATGCTGCTGACGCGCGAAAATCTGCCGGAGACGATTTCTGACATCGCCGCGCTCGACGATCTGCTGTGCCGTCCGAGCCAGGCGCTGATCGACGATTTGCGCAAGGTCGACGGCGATATCATGATCCTCGGCGTCGCCGGCAAGATGGGACCGACGCTGGCTGGTTTGGCCAAGGCCGCCGTACCGGATCGCCGGATCATCGGCGTCGCCCGCTTCAGCGATGCGAGCGTGAAGGATCGGCTGCAAGCCCGCGGCGTCGAAACCATCAACTGCGACCTGCTCGATGAGGCCGCCATCAAGGCGTTGCCGAAAGCGCCGAACGTCGTCTTCATGGCGGGAAGAAAGTTCGGGGCCGAAGGCGACCTGTCATTGACCTGGGCGATGAATGCCCATGTCCCGGCGCTGGTCGCACAGGCCTTTGCGGATTCCCGGATCGTCGCATTCTCGACCGGCTGCGTCTATCCGTTCGTCGACGTCAACGGCAAGGGCGCCGATGAAACGCTCGCGCCCAATCCGCCCGGCGAATATGCGCAATCCTGTGTCGGGCGCGAGCGGATGTTCGAATATTTTTCACGACGGCTCAACACACCTGGGCGGCTGTTCCGGCTCAATTACGCGATCGACATGCGCTATGGCGTGCTGCACGACATCGCCAGCAAGGTGCTGCAGGGCAAGCCGATCGACGTCAGCCTCGGTCATGTCAATTTCATCTGGCAGGGCGACGCGGCGGCGCAGGCACTCCGCTGCCTCGCGCATTGCGACCGGCCGACCTCGCCGATCAATGTCAGCGGCCACGAAATTCTCGCGGTCCGCGATCTCGCGGCGAAATTCGGCGGCCGCCTAGGTCGCGCCCCCATCATCACCGGCAAGGAAGAGCCGACGGCGTGGCTTACCGATACCTCGCTGGCCACCAAGCTGTTCGGCCTGCCGGTCGTCGATACCGAACAGCTGATAAAATGGACCGCGGACTGGGTTTCGCGATCGATGCCCAGCCTCGGCAAGCCCACCAAATACGAGGTGCGCGATGGCCGATACTAATGATGGGGTCCCGATCGTCGAACTCGGCGTTGCCGACGCCCGCGCCGGGCTTGCCCTGTCGACCGAAGCGCACTGGAACCAGAATGAAGCCGACTGGCGCTTCTTCCTCACTCAGGGGATCGTGTTCGGGGTCCGCCACAGGGCCGAACTGATCGCGACCGCGGCGCTGCTGCCCTATTCGTCCGGCAATGCCTGGATCAGCATGGTGCTGGTGACGGCGGAGTGGCGCCGCCGCGGGGTCGCAACCCGGCTGGTCAATGCCTGTCTCGACGCGGCAGCGAAACGCGGCCTCACGGCTTGGCTCGATGCCACGCCGGCCGGCGCCAACGTCTACGGTCCGCTCGGCTTCACGCCGACGCTGCAACTGCGCCGGCTGTGGCTTGAGCAACCACGCGATGGCGGATCCTCGCCGACCCTGTCGAATTGCAGCCTCGATCAACTGATCGCGCGTGACCGGACCGCGATGGGATTCGATCGCAGGCCGTTGCTGACCGAATTCGCAGGCCGCGCAGGGTCACGTATCCTGGCCGACGGCCACGCGATGGCGCTGGTCCGCGACGGCCGCACCACGCGGCAGATCGGACCGATGTTTGCGGACACGCCGCAAGCCGCGTTGGGGCTGATCGAAGCGATCGTGCGATCCGAAGCCGGGCCATGGCTGATCGACGTGGTCCATTCGCAGGACGAATTTCTTAAAGGTCTCACCGCCGCGGGCTGGAACATCGAACGGCCGTTCCAGCGCATGCGGTTCGGCCGCGCCGGCACCCAAGGCGCCGAACTGCCTTTCGCGGTGGCCGGCCCCGAATTTGGATAGGGAACAAGCACCATGCATTACAGCGACATCAAGCCGGAGGTGCGCAAGCTGATCGCGGACGGCACGGTAATTCCGGCGCATCCGCTGGCGCTGGATTCCAGCCGCAAGCTCGATATCGCGCCATCAGCGCGCGTTGAGCCGTTATTACATCGATGCCGGCGCCGGCGGTCTTGCGGTCGGGGTTCACACCACGCAGTTCGCGATCCGCGAAACCGGCATGTACCGCCCAGTGCTGGAGCTCGCCGCGGAGACCGCTTCCGCGTGGACCAAACGGCCGCTTGCGATGGTCGCAGGCCTGGTCGGCCCGACCCAGCAGGCAACCTCCGAGGCGAGAACCGCGCGCGGCATTGGCTATCATGCCGGACTGCTCAGTCTCGCGGCGATGAAATCGGCCTCCGAGGACGAGACCATCGCGCATTGCGAGGCGGTGGCACGCGAGATTCCGCTGGTCGGCTTCTATCTGCAGCCGGCGGTCGGCGGCGTGATCCTCAGCGCGGACTTCTGGCGGCGTTTTGCCGCGATCGACAATGTCATCGCCATCAAGGTCGCGCCGTTCAACCGCTATCGCACGCTCGACGTGCTGCGCGGCATCGCCGCCGCCGGTGCGCTCGACCGCGTCGCGCTCTATACCGGCAATGACGACCATATCCTGCTCGATTTGATGCTGCCGTTCGATTTGCGCGACCGCGGCGTGACCACGCGCGCCTATTTCCGCGGCGGCCTGCTCGGCCATTGGTCGGTATGGACCGCGCAGCGCCATCAAGCAATTCGAGATGTGCCGCGCCGCGCGCGGTCAGGCCACCTTGCCGGCGGACCTGCTGGCGCTCGATGCCCGCGTCACCGATTGCAACAGCGCGTTTTTCGACGTCGCCAATAATTTCCACGGCTGCATCGCCGGCTGTCACGAGATCCTGCGGCGGCAGGGCCTGTTGCGGGGAATCTGGTGCCTCGACCCCAACGAGGGCCCCAGCCCCGGCCAGATCCAGGAAATTGACCGGGTCTGCCGCGAGCATTCCGACCTCAGCGACGACGCCTTTGTCGCCGCCGGGCTGGAGAAATGGCTGGCATGACGCAGCCGCTACCAGAAACCTTTGTCCGGTTGCGCAATGTGCGCAAGGTCTATCGCTCCGGCGGGCAGGAATTCCTCGCCGTTTCCGATGTCACCATGGACGTCCAGGAAGGCGAATTGATTTCGCTGGTCGGGCCGTCCGGCTGTGGCAAGACCACCGTGCTGAAGATCCTCGCGGGGCTGCACGATGCCGACGGCGGCACCGTCCAGATCGGAAATGCGCGGACGCCGTTCGATCCCGGGCGCGACATCGGCATGGTGTTCCAGCAGGCGCTGCTGTTGAAATGGCGAACCATCCTCGACAACGTGCTGTTGCCGGCGGAGATCGTCGGCCTGCCGATGGCGGCGGCGCGCAAGCGTGCGCGCGACCTGCTCCAGCTCGTCGGGCTCGCAGGCTACGAAGACAAGTACCCGCAGCAATTGTCGGGTGGGATGCAGCAGCGCGCGGCGATCGCGCGCGCCTTCATCCACGACCCCAAGCTGATCCTGATGGACGAACCGTTCGGCGCGCTCGACGCGCTGACCCGCGAGCAGATGAACCTCGAGATGCTGCGGATCTGGCGCGAAAGCGGCAAGACCATCATCTTCGTGACGCACTCGATCCAGGAAGCGGTGTTCCTCGCCTCGCATTGCGCGGTGCTGACGGCGGGACCGGCGCGCATGGCGGAATATTTTCCGATCGATCTGCCGTTCCCGCGCGCCCTGCCGATCAAGACATCAGACGAATTCGGCGCCTATGCGCGCCGGATCTATGCGAGCCTCGGGCTTGGCGCCGGCGCCTGATTCCGCAGTCAGTCGTGCGACGATGGCCCGTTGTCGCCATAAGCCCAGCAGGCCTCCTTCGGTAGCGAGACCATGGTTTCGATTCCGACCTGATGCCGGGCCGCGGTGCCGAGTTCGAGCGCTTCCAGCCTGCGGCCGAACAAATCGATCGCATACACGGTCTGCGTGCCCTGATAGCGGCGATCGAGTACGCGGGCGGCAAAGATGTTGCCGCCTTGCTGTTGGCCGATGCCGATATTTTCCGGCCGCAGCGCGACACGAACCTTGTCGCCCGGTTGCAGCGCCTGCAGCAGCGCCGCCTCGCCTGTTCGGCCGTCGCCGAAATCGACCACGCCGAATTCGCCGTTGCGGCTCACCAGCGTGCCGGCGAGTTCGTTGGTGGCACCGGTGAAATTGGCGACGAACGGGTCGGCCGGTCGGTTATAGATCTGGTCCGGCGTCCCCATCTGCAGCAGCTTGCCGTTGCGCATCACCCCGATGCGGTCGCCGAGCACGACCGCCTCGGCCTGGTCATGGGTGACGTAGAGCGCGGTCATGCCGGTCTGCTTGAGGATGACGCGCAGATCGTCGCGCAGCCGCAACCGCAGCTTGGCGTCGAGATTCGATAGCGGCTCGTCCAGCAATAAGAGTTGCGGCCGGTAGACGATGCTGCGCGCCAGCGCCACGCGCTGCATCTGCCCGCCGGACAAGGCGACCACCGGCCTTTCGGCATATTCGGACAGCCCGACCAGCTCCAGCACCTCGTCGACGCGTTTGGTGGCGTCACCACGCGAGACTTTGCGATGCTTGAGCGGATACACCACGTTCTGCCGCACCGTCATATGCGGCCACACCGCGTAGGACTGGAACACCATGCCGAGATCGCGCAGCCGCGGCGGCACCAGAACGCCGCGGGCCGGCGACGAGACCAGGCGCCCGGCGATGCTGATCTCGCCGTCGGTCGGGTGCTCCAGCCCCGCGACGCAGCGCAAGGTCGTGGTCTTGCCGCAGCCGGAGGGCCCGAGCAGCACGACAATCTCGCCGGCCGGCACGGCAAAGCTGACGCCGTCGATCGCGGGCCGGCCCACGGAAAACTGCTTGCGCAGGCCGCTGACGTCAAGTGTTGCCGTCATGACGCCGTTTCCGCTCCGCCGGTCATTGCCGGTAGCCGTAGATCTTGTCCCAATCTGCGACCCATTCGGCGTGCAGCTTCACGTAATCGTCGAACTTGGGATACCAGACCTTGACTATCTTCGGATCGAAACCTTCGGGATAGATCGGCGGCACCTTTAGCGAGGTGAGATTTCCAAGGTTCTTGATCATGAAGGTTTGCCCTTCTTTCGACAGGCACCAGTTCAGGAACAGCTTTGCGGCGTTGGGATGCGTGGCGGTTTTCGGGATTCCGGAGGCGTACGGATTGGCCGGCACGCCCTCGGGCGGGAAGATGATCTTGACCGGCGCGCCCTCCTGCTGTTTCGGGAAGATGGCGTTATACAGCAGCGGCCCCATTGCGACCTCGCCACGCACCAGCGAATCCGACATCGGCGCGCCCGACGGATAGAGAATCGGATGGGTCGCGGCCTGCTTGGCCCAGTAATCCTCGCCGAGCACCTGGCGCTCGAACATGATGCGGGTCCAGGTGGTGCCGCCGGATTCCGCAAACACCTGGCCGTTCAGCTTGTCGTATTCAGGCTTGGTCAGATCCATCCAGGTTTTCGGTGGATTTTTTACCAGCTCGGTATTGTAGGCGATCGACCAGGCCACGGTAGCGCGCGGCCAGAATTTCGGCGAGATCAGCGACGCGGGATCGTAGTCGGCGGCATTCGGCGGCGCGTAGTCCTGGAACAGGTCGGCGAGCGGCAGCATCAGCGCGCGATCGGAATGATCGACGATGTCGGCGATCAGCTTGCCGGCCGCGGCCTCGGTCTTGACGCGGGTGATGAGCTGACCGCCCGGGGCGCGGATCATCTCGACCTTGATCTCCGGAAAACGCTTGTTGAATTCCTTGATCACCTCCTGCTCGACCTCGGCAAAATTCGCCGTGTAGAACACCAGTCTGCCTTCGGCTTTCGCCGCGGCGATCAGCTCGGGTGAGCCGAACTCGGCCTGCGCCCGCGCCGGCGAGCCGTTCAACGCGATGCCGAGTGCGGCAATCCCGGCAATAGCCGCGAATTTGGCTGCGGCCTTGGCGACGAACTTCCTGTACATAGCCGATCTCCCCTGATTTCTTTATCCCGTGCGGGTCACGCTGGTGCTGGCCGCGCCGCGCGACAGCCAGTTCGCGCCGCCGATGAGAACACCGAGCAGCACCGTCTGCACGATGCTGAATGCGGCGGTCTTGCCGAGATTGCCGCCTTCATAATAGTCGAGCAGCAGCACCGACATCACCATGGTGTTGCTGGTGTAGAGAAACAGCGACGAGCCGAGTTCGCGGATCGCCAGCACAAACAGCAGCGTCATCGATGCGATCACGCCGGGCCGCGCCAGCGGCAGCACGATGGTCGCGATGGTGCCGAGCATGCCCTTGCCGCAAACCCAGGCCGCCTCCTCGAGCTCGCGATGGATCTGCAGGAACGAGGTCGACAGCGCTTTCACCGTGTCCGGGATGAAGCGCGCGATGAACGCGAGCGCCAGGATCCAGATCGTGCCATAGAGCCCGCCGGGAATCCCGATCCACGCCCACAGATACGCGACGCCGATCACGAGGCCCGGAATTGCAACCGGCACGGTCGATATCAGGTCGATCGCCCGTCGGCCCGGGACATTGGTGCGATGAATGGTGTAGCCGATCGCAAAGGCGAGCGTGCCGCCGACCGCGGCGGTGATGATCCCGACCTCGATCGCGTTGTAGATCGAGTTGATTGTCAAGGGATTGTCGAAGATGCTGTAGAAATGCATAAGCGAGTATTGCTTCATGTCGAACAGGCTGGCGGCGTCGCGGATGAACATGAATTTGCGGAACGCCGCCACGATCAGCGCGAGGCTAGGCAGGATCACCACCACCACGAGATAGACGACGCCGAGCCCGAAGGTCAGCCAGCGCCAGGGGCCGAGATCGAGATTGCGCGGCCGGAACGCCTTGCCGGCCACGGTGGTGTAGCTCCGCCCGCTCAAGACCTTCTGCTGCAGAAATACCAGGCAACCCGTCACGACCATCAGCAGGATCGCGACCGCCGCGGCCGTATTGTAGAGCGGCGGCGACCAGTTGGTGAGCTTGAAGATATAGGTCGTCAGCACGTTGATATTGGCGGGCGCACCGAGCACCGCCGGGATGCCGTAGATGCCGAGCATCACGATGAAGGACAGCAGCATGCCCGAGACGATCGCCGGCATGATCAGCGGGAACGTCACCGAGAACAGGGTGGCGAAGGCGCTGGCGCCGGAGATTTCAGCGGCCTCCTCCAGGCTCGGATCCATGTTGCGCAGCGCCGACGACGTGAACATGTAGACATAGGGCGCGTAGTAGATGCCGAACACGAACACCAGGCCCCACAGCGAATAGAAATTCACATGGAGGTCCAGGTTCATCCATTTGAACATGGTGTTGATCAGCCCGGTCTTGGGCGATCCCAAGATGGTCCAGGCCACGCCGGCGACCAGCGGCGGCGCGAACAGCGGCAGCATGCTGCTCGCCGCGATAAAACCCTTGAACGGGGTGTTGGTGCGCACCACGATCCAGGAAAACGAAAGGCCAATCACCACCGCGATCAGGGTGCCGCCGCCGCACACCAGAAGCGTGTTGAACAGCGCTTCGGCGACGTTCGGGTTGACCAGCACGGCAAGGAAATTGGCGATCGAGAGATGGCGCAGGCTAAAGCCGTCGACCACCGGATTGGTTTCGGTCAGCGCGCCCAAAAGCAGGGTCAGCACCGGATAGATCACCAGGAAGCCGAGGATCGCCAGCAAGGCCGCAACCCAAAGGCTGCTCCATGCGCGCCGGCGCCGGCCCTCATTGCCGCTGCGCGTGACCTCGGCATGCGTGACCGCGCTGCGCAGGACCTCCTGTCCGTTCAAAGCGTTTCCCCTCGCCGTCAACCGTCTTTTTGGCAGTTCGCGGTCGCAGTCGCCGAAAGCTAGTCGATCGCACGGCGAGCGGAAAGCTAGCAGAAAGTCGGCGGCGCAGACAGCGGGCGGGCGGCCGGCGCGCCGCATACGCATCATGCAGCGGAACGGCTGTGGCATGGCGGTTTTCTGGTGTACCTGCGGCTTATGGCAGCATCGCCACCGGGCCGAGGGAACTTCAGGATATGTCGATCGAGGTAGCCGCGAAGGCGCCCGCCGCGCCGGCCATGGACGGCCTGCCCCCCGAGCGCAGGCGCTGGGCGGTGGCTGCGATGTTTACCGCGCTGGCGATGGCCTCGCTGGATACCGCGATCGCCAACATCGCGCTGCCCGCCATCGCCACCGATCTTCATGTCAGCCCGGCCGACGTGGTCTGGGTGGTCAATGTCTATCAGATCGCGCTGGTCGCAACGCTGTTGCCGCTGGGCGCGCTCGGCGAGATCGTCGGCCACCAGCGCATCTATCTCTGCGGCCTGGCGCTGTTCACGGTGGCATCGCTGGGCTGCGCCTGCGCCTGGTCGCTGGACAGCCTGCTGGTCGCCCGCACGCTGCAGGGCCTTGGCGCCAGCGGCATCATGAGCGTCAACACCGCGCTGCTGCGCTACATCTATCCAAGCCGGATCCTGGGCCGCGGTTTCGGGCATAACGCGCTGGTGGTTGCCACCGCCTTCACCTTCGGGCCGACCATCGCATCCGGCATATTGTCGGTTGGGCACTGGCCCTGGCTGTTCGCCGTCAATCTTCCGTTTGGCCTGATCGCGATGGCAATCGGCCTCAAAACCTTGCCGGCGACGCCGCGGGCCACGCACGCTTTCGACTTTCCCGGCGCGCTGCTGGCCTCGGTTTGTCTTGGTCTGTTCATCATTGCGATCGGCAGTGCGGCCCACCGCGCTACGCCTGCGGCGGTGATCGCCGAGATTATCGGCGCGCTGGTGCTGGGTTGGCTGGTGACCCGCCGGCAGGCCGGCCATCCCGCGCCGATGCTGCCGATCGACCTGTTCCGGCTGCCGATCTTCGCGCTGTCCGCCTTGACCGCCGTCTGCTCGTTCGCGGTGCAGGGACTGACTTTTGTGGCGCTGCCGTTTTATTTCGAGGATCTGCTGATGCGCTCGCAGGTGGAAACCGGATTCCTGCTGACGCCCTGGCCGCTGATGGTCGCCATCATGGCGCCGATCGGCGGACGGCTGTCCGACCGCTACCCGGCCGGTCTGCTCGGCGGCATCGGCCTCGTCGTTTTGTGCGTCGGAATGACCTTGCTGGCGACGCTTCCCAATGAGCCCAATGTCGCCAATATCGTCTGGCGCATGGTGATCTGCGGCATCGGCTTTGGCTTCTTCCAGACGCCGAACATGCGCGCGCTGATGCTGAGCGCGCCACCGCACCGCAGCGGCAGCGCCAGCGGCATCGTCGGCACCGCGCGCCTGACCGGGCAGACCACGGGAGCGGCCCTGGCCGCCCTGTGTTTTGCGCTCGCCGATCGCAATGGCGCGGTGCTGGCGCTGGCGCTCGGCGCCGGATTTGCCGGGCTCGGCAGCATCATGAGCTTTTTGCGGCTGGCGGTCGCGCGCTGACGCCGTGAGCGGCGCTGAACGAGCGCGCCTGCCCGCCATTTGCCTCGATTTTAGCCCTCCGGCGACCTTTGCCGCAGCGCACCGGCGATGGCTGCGTTGCAGCGATAGCGGTCCGGCCTGTCTTGCGGCGCAGCTGATGTTGCCGGTATCGTGGGGTCAGCCGATCCGCCCCATTTCCAGAACACCAGCCGTTCCAACGGAGCCATGCGATGACCCCTCCCGTCAGTTCTCCCGCCATCAAAGTCGTCAAATCGGTCCGCGAACAGGTCAGCCCGGAGGAATGGCAAACCCGCGTCGACCTCGCCGCCTGCTATCGCCTGGTTGCGATGTACGGCTACACCGAGATGATCGCCAACCACATCTCCTGCCGCGTGCCGGGCAGCCATGACCACTTCCTGATCAACCCCTACGGCATGCTGTACGAGGAAATCGACGCCTCCTGCCTGATCAAGATCGACGTCGACGGCAACACGCTGTTCAACGCCTCCGACTACGGCGTCAACGCCGCGGGCTTTGTCATTCACAGCGCCATCCACATGGCGCGCAAGGACATGGATTGCGTCGCGCATACCCATACCCCGGCCGGCATGGCGGTCTCGGCCATGGAATGCGGCCTGCTGCCGCTGGCGCAGACCTCGATGCGCTTCCTGCACATCGGCTATCACGACTTTGAAGGCATCGCCGACGACGTCGGCGAGCGCGAGCGGCTGGTCGCGCGACCTCGGCAATCACGAGGCGATGATCCTGCGCAACCATGGCCTCTTGGTGGTCGGCCGCACCGTCCCCGCGACCTTCAACCTGCTGTACCGGATGGAGCGCGCCTGCGAGGTGCAGGTGATGGCGCTGTCCTGCAACACCAAGCTGGTGTACCCGCCGCAGGACGTGCTGGAAGCGACGTTTGACAAGGTGAAGCCGCGCCCGAACATGCCGAACCGCAACGGCGACCTCGCCTGGCCCGCGCTGATGCGCAAACTCGATCGGATCGATCCTTCCTATAAAAACTAAGCAACTCTCCAGATCAACTGAAGGCCCCGGCCGCCAACATGCGCCGGGGCTTTTTTCTGTTCAGCATTTACCGCGGCACCACCGCGGTCGCTTCGATCTCGACCCGCGCCGCCTTCTCGACCAGCCGCACGACCTGGACCAGCGCCATCGCCGGATAATGCGCGCCAAAAATCTCGCGATAGATTTTTCCGAGTTCCTTGAGGTTGGCGAGATACTCCTCGATATCGACGACGTACCAGGTCAGGCGCACCAGATGTTCCGGCCGCGCGCCGCCTTCGGCCAGGATGGCCGCGATATTGCTGAGGGTTTGCCTAACCTGCGCGACAAATCCTTCGGCGAGATGGCCGGCAATGTCCCAGCCGATCACGCCTCCGGTCACCACCAGAAGGCCATCGGCGGCCATCCCGTTGGCGTAGCCTTTTGGTGTCGGCCAGCCACTCGGCTGCAGCACCTGCGCGCTGCCGGAAATTTCGTCTTCAACCACCGCGAGGCCCGGCGCCTTGGTCGTGCTCACCTGAAATTCTCCATCACATTATTCCGCGGCCATGCCGGATGACGACACAACCCCTTGCGCGATCTGCCGCAAGGCAAACCGCTGCAGCTTGCCGGTCCCGGTCTTGGGCAATTGATCGACGAATTCGATCGCACGCGGATATTTGTACGGCGCGATTTCGCGCTTGACGTGATCCTGCAATGCCGTTGCGAGCGCCGCGTCGGCCGCAACACCAGCGGACACGATCACATAGGCCTTGACGATCATGCCGCGCGCCTCGTCGGGTGCTGCGACCACGCCGCACTCAGCGACGGCGGGATGCGATAGCAGCGCCGCCTCGACCTCGGGGCCCGCGATGTTGTAGCCGGAGGAGACGATCATGTCGTCGGAACGGGCGACGAACGCAAAACGACCTTGCTCGTCACGGACAAAGGAATCGCCCGTTAGATTCCAGCCGTCGCGCACGTAGTTCGACTGCCTCTCGTCGGCGAGATAGCGGCAGCCGGTCGGGCCGCGCACCGCGAGTTTTCCCACCGTGCCATCGGGCACGTCCTTCATCTCGTCATCGACGATTTTTGCTTCATACCCGGCAACCGGTTTTCCGGTCTTGCCGGCGGCGGCATCGCCAACCCGGTTGGTGATGAAGATGTGCAGCAACTCCGTCGAGCCGATGCCGTCCAAAATGGTCTTGCCGGTCTTGCGGGTCCAGGCCTCGAACACCGGCGCCGGCAGCGTTTCGCCGGCCGACACCGCGATCCGCAGCGATGACAGATCCGCGCCCTTGTCCATCGCCGCCATCATCGCCCGGTACGCGGTCGGTGAGGTAAAGCAGATCGTGGCCTTGTAGGTCTCGATGATCCTGACCATCTCCGGCGGCGCGGCGTTTTCCAAAAGCGTGGCAGTGGCGCCGAACCGCAGCGGAAACACCGCAAGCCCACCCAGCCCGAACGTGAACGCGAGCGGCGGCGAGCCGACAAACACGTCGTCCGGCGTGACTTTGAGAACTTCCTTGGCATAGCCGTCCGCGACGATCATGAGATCGCGGTGGAAATGCATGGTCGCCTTCGGCTCGCCCGTCGTGCCCGAAGTGAATCCAAGCAGCGCCACGTCGTCGCGCCCGGTCTTCACCGCGTTGAATTTGACCGGCTTGTTGAGCGCGACCCGATCGAGCTCGGCGTCATGGTTCGAGGTGCCGTCGAAATTCACCACCTGCTTGAGAAATTTGCTGGTCTTGGCGCAGGCCACGATTTCATCGGCGATCCGGCTGTCGGTCAGCGCCAGCGCGATCTCCGCCTTGTCGACGATTTTGGTCAATTCGCCGGAGCGCAGCATCGGCATGGTGTTGACGACGACCGCGCCGGCTTTGGTCGCGCCCAGCCAGCAGGCGACCAGCGCCGGATTGTTGCCGGAACGGATCAGCACGCGGTTGCCTGGCTTGACGCCGTAATTCTCCACCAGCGCATGCGCCAGCCGGTTGGACCAGTCCGCCAATTCCTTGTAGGTGCGCTGGCGGCCGTTGCCGATCAACGCGATATTGTCGCCGAGCCCCTGTTCGACGATGCGGTCGGTCAGTTCGACCGCGGCATTGAGATATTCGGGATATTGAAACTCCGGCCGGTCGAGCAGCAATTCCGGCCATTGCCCTGATGGCGGCAAATTGCGCCGCGCGAAATCGTCGACGTGACCGGACGGACCAAGATTTGGAAACTCACCTGACATTTCCATCGCTCCTCGCATTCGCAGATGAAAGGCCCGACCTCGCGATCGGGGACGCCCGGCGACGCCATTGGGCAATCATTTTAGGCTTAAAGTAATTTCCCGCAAGCCTGGAATCGATGCCGTCCAGGGTCTTTTTCTCCATCGATAACGACCTTAGCGCAGCGCCAGTTGCTTGAGCCGCCCGACCATGGCCGAGCCCGGATCGGCCAGCGGCGCGATCGCGGTAAAATGGTTGGCGCCGGTGATCACCCCGAATTGCGTGGCAAGGCCGGCCGCCCCCCAGCGTTCGACCACGGCAGGCTTTGCCGGAAATATTCCGCGCTTTCTTTCTCGCCGACCACCGCGTCGAGACTGCCGTGCGCCGGCACGTTCCAGGACAACGGGCTCGCGGCCCGCGCAGCCTCGTCGTCGAGGCGCAACGCATTGTTGATCGAGGTCCCGACCAGCGGCACCAGGTCGAACAGGCCGGAAATCGCGTAGGCCGACAGAATAAAATCCGTCGGCAGCGACGCATCCAGCGCCCGCCAGTCCGTCGCAAGCAGGCACGCCGCGAGCTGGCCGCCGGCGGAATGGCCGCTGATCACGAGCGGCCGCCCGAGTTTTGCGAGTTCGCGCGCTGCCATTTGCATCTGCTGGATGATCTCGCCGACGGTCACCGCTGGACAAAGATCGTAAGTTGGGACCGCGACACCGATGCCGTGCCCGTTCAGCCCGCGCGCGCAATGGCTGAAAAATGAACCGTCGAGCGCCTGCCAGTAACCGCCATGAATGAACACGACGATCGGCCCGTCATCCTTGCCGGGAAACAGATCGATCGTGTGACGCGCGCCCGGACCATACGATATCGCGCGCGGCGCATGCTGCGCGCGATAGGCGGCGGCATCGCTGGCCCAGCCTGAGATCAGCGCCGGGTTTTCCGGAACCCGCGCCCGGTTGTTGTATTCGACTTCGTAATCGACCGGATCGCTCAAGGCCCGTTACGCCCTCGCCTGCGCGGACTTTTGGGCGGAGGCTTTGGTCTTGGCGAGCAGCCGCATCAGATCCCGAACATCCTTCGGCGCAAGATCCCCGAAAATGTCTGATATCCAGGTTTCATGCTCGGCCGCCATCTTGCGAAACTCGGCGCGACCGGCCTTGGTCAGCCGTATTACCTGCACCCGCCGGTCCGAGTCCGAGGTGCGCCGATCGAGATGACCTGACTCGACCAGCCGCTCGACCAGTCCGGTGACGTTGCCGTTCGAGACCATCATCCGCTTCGACACATCCGACAGCGTCATGCCTTCCGGCGCCTTGTCGAGCTGGGCCATCAGGTCGAACCGCGGCAGCGTGACGTCGAACCGCTCGCGCAACCGGCTGCGCACTTCGCCCTCGATCAGGGTGGTGCAGGTCAACAGCCGCAGCCACAGCCTGAGCTCGTCGGCATGTTCGTTGGGGAGTTCGACGGCCTTGGTTTCGGAATCGAGATTCATGATGCGATCAGTTCTGCAGGAAGTTTTCGGCGGATCAGGCGGGAATAATGGCCGATGGCGGCTGTAAGTCAAAGCATCCGGCGGCGCAAATGGCGAGAGTTTTGCGATTTCTTTAGGGTTCAAACACTCTTTTAGGTTTCAAGCACTTGGCGCGCCGTTTGCATACCGTCTTGTCCGGTGCAACCGCGCGGGTTGCGTCGCTTGCGGCAACTGCCGTCGTCGGCATAAGCTGGCCGCAGAACAGTTCAGCCAGGCAGATTTCAGCCTTGCGCGAGGGGGAGCGATCATGAAGCAGGCGTTGAAACTGGCCGCGCTGGCCATTGTGCTGGGCGCCGTCGCCAATCCCGCGCTGGCAGAGGACAAGATCAAGATCGGCGTGCTGGTGACCCTGTCCGGCCCCGCCGCCGTGCTCGGCCAGCAGGCGCGCGACGGGTTCGCGCTTGCGATAAAAGATCTCGGCGGCAAGATGGCCGGCCGCGACGTCGAGGTGGTGGTGGTCGACGACGAACTCAAGCCGGACGCGGCGGTGACCAAGGCGCGAGGTCTGCTGGAACGCGACAACGTCGATTTCGTGGTCGGGCCGATCTTCTCCAACATCCTGCAAGCCATCCACAAGCCGATCGTCGACAACAAGACCTTCCTGATCAGCCCGAACGCCGGATCTTCGAATTTCGCGGGCAAGGAATGCAGCCCGTTCTTCTATGTGACCTCCTACCAGAACGACCAGGTCCATGAGGTGCTGGGCAAGGTCGCGCAGGACCGCGGCTACAAGCGGGTTTATATCATCGAGCCGAACTACCAGGCCGGCAAGGATTCCGCCGCCGGCTTCAAGCTCGCCTACAAGGGCGAGATCGTCGAGGAAACCTATGTGCCGCTCGGCACGCTGGACTTCCAGGTCGAACTTTCCAAGATCGCTTCGGTAAAACCCGATGCGGTCTTCACCTTCATGCCCGGCGGCATGGGCGTCAGCCTGGTGAAGCAGTACAAGCAGGCCGGCCTCGCCGACCAGATCCCGGTTTTGTCGGCCTTCACCGTCGATGAATCGACGCTGCCGGCGCAGCAGGACGCCGCGGTCGGCATGTTCGGCGGCGCCGACTGGGCGCCCAATCTCGACAATCCGCAGAACAAGAAGTTCGTTAGCGCCTATGAGGCCGCTTACAACAGCGTGCCCGCGACCTACGCCTTCCAGGCCTATGACGCGGCGATGCTGATCGACAGCGCCGTGAAGGCGGTCAAGGGCGACCTCACCAACAAGGAGGCGGTCGCGGCCGCGCTGAAGAAGGCCGATTTCGTTTCGCTGCGCGGCCCGTTCAAGTTCAACACCAATGGTTATCCGATCGAGGACTTTTATTTGACCAAGGTGGCAAAGCGCCCGGACGGCAAATTCCAGACCGAGATCGTACAAAAAGTGTTCGAGAATTACGGCGACCGCTACGCCAAGGATTGCGTGGCCAACTAGGCCGCGACGGTCCGCCCAACTGGAAAGGAAACAGCGATGAAAAGCGAGATCACCGGCATCACCCGCGCCAATGAGGGCATGCAGGGCATTTCCTGGAATATCCTGGGACAGACCTATGTGCCGAAGAGCTGCACGGAAAATTCCTTCTCCTGGCACGCGACCCTGCCGCCCGGCACCTTCGTGCCGCCGCACATCCATCCCGACCAGGACGAATATCTCTACATGCTGGAAGGCAAGCTCGATTTCATGCTGGCGGGCTCGGATGCGCAAGCCACCGCCGGCGATCTGATCCGGCTGGGCATGGGCATCCCACACGGCATCTTCAACAAATCCGACCAAACCGCGAAAGTGCTGTTCTGGGTGTCGCCGACCAAAAAACTGTACGATCTGTTCTGGGGCCTGCACAACATGAAGGAGCAGAAGCCCGAGGACGTGGTGGCGCTCGCCGCCGAACACAACATTCATTTCCTGCCGCCGCCTCCGGGCGCGTGAACGATTAGCGAGCTGTCGCCGCTTCTTCGCGGAATGATTGCTACATTTCAAACGGCCAATCCATATCGTCATTGCGAGGAGCGCAGTGATTCGAAGCATTCCTGTTCTTCCTCGTTGCACTGGATTGCTTCGCTTCGTTCGCAATGACGACCGAGACATAGATCCGCTCATTCTCGCGACAGGGTTTTGTCCGAGGTTTGCAATTTCGTCCGTGCCCTCGAAAAGCAAGAGGCGCAGGGAAGACCGGGTGCGCGCTGCACCCGCGGTCTCATGTGCATTGTGCATCAAAGAAATGCGCACATGAGCATACAGGTTCAGCGGAAACACTCCGGCCTTCCCTGCGCAATGGCTTTACGGTTTATACGTGCTCTCCCTGGTAAATCGGAGCCTCTTGCCACCATCGCCCCCGAGAGGCGTTAGCCTCCCAGGGACTTGACGCCAGCAATCCGGGCGTCAGGACCACACGCTTTCGCCGTACGCTTCCCGCGCGGTTCGTCTGCGCGCAGTCTGCGTCCATCGCGTCCTGCCCCGACATCAGTGACGACGGCCGACGTCCCCTCTCGCGGGACAGGATGCACACTAAAGGCCGGTGATTTGCGCTCGCAATCAACAATCATGGGTGCGACATTTTGGCACGACGGGCAAATCAGTAAATCGCGGTCAAGGATTATGCCTCATGGTGAGGCGCGCGTCTTCGCGCGTCTCCGGACGATGCTTCGCATCGCCGGGAGAACCATGGGCCACATGCGCGGCCATCCTTCGAGACGGCGCTGGCGCGCCTCCTCAGGATGAGGGCCGTGCCTGCAATTAAAGTCACGCCCGCACCGCCGCCAGTCCCGGTCCCGGCACGGTGGCAAAGCCGGCCTTGCTGGCGTAGCCGCGGACGATGGCTTCGCGCTGGGCGTAGCTCAGGACGTTGTCGATGTTGTCAAAGCCGTCGGGCGCGAGCTGCTCGACGGCGTCGATCACGCCTTCCGGGCCGCCGCGGCGGTTGGAGCGCACGACGTCCGCCGTCATCGGCAGCCGCTGCGCCTGATAGGTCATCAGCGCCTGGCGCGGATGTTCGGAACGCGCCAGCGCGTCCGCCAGGCAGCGCGCGTCGAGGATCGCCTGCGAGGCGCCGTTCGATCCCACCGGGTACATCGGGTGCGCGGCGTCGCCGAGCAGCGTGACGCGGCCTTCCGACCAATACGGCAAGGGATCGCGGTCGCAGGTCGGATATTCGTAAAATTCCGGCGTCGCCGAAATCAGGCTGCGCACGTCGACATGCGGCACCGAGAAGCGTTCGACATGCGGCATCAGTTCCTCGCGCTTGCCGGGCCGCGACCAGTCCTCGCGGCGCGGCGGCGGCGCGCTGCCGTCGCCGACCTTGACCAGCACGGCCCAGTTGGTGAGCCGGCTCGCCGGGCTCGAGCCCTCCGCGATCGGATA
This sequence comes from uncultured Alphaproteobacteria bacterium, assembly GCA_963699465.1. Lineage (GTDB taxonomy): Bacteria > Pseudomonadota > Alphaproteobacteria > Rhizobiales > Xanthobacteraceae > Bradyrhizobium. The sequence goes on along the minus strand of CAVOTZ010000010.1, from coordinate 216,376 downwards.
GACCACGACTTTTGCATGAAGGCCGCCGGCGACGATCATCGACCTGCCGGTCAAGAATACCGGCCAGTCGCGCGCGCCGCGCCACAGCATCAGGCCGTTCCAGCATGGCGGGCCTTCGTTCGGAAACAGCGTTTCCCGAACCCGCGAATGAATGCCGTCGGCGCCGATCAATATGTCGCCGCGTACGGTCTTGATGTGCGCGCCGGTGCGATCGAAGAAATACGCGGTCACGCCGCCTTCGTCCTGGCTGAAGGCGCCGAGCCGGCAGCCGGTATGGATGGCGTCGGCGCCCAGCCGTTCCTCGACGGCGCGGTGGATCACGCTCTGCAGCCGGCCGCGGTGAATCGAGAATTGCGGAACGTCATGGCCGGCATCGAGACCGCGCGGATCGCGCCAGACTTCCTGGCCGTGGCGGTTGAGGTAGTACAGAATGTCGGTGCGGATCGCGATGTCGTCCAGCTTCTGCAACAGCCCGAGCCCGGCGAGTTCGCGGATCGCGTGCGGCAGCGTGTTGATGCCGACGCCGAGTTCGCGGATGCTGTCGGCCTGCTCGAACAGCTCGCACCCGATGCCGCGCGCCCGCAGCATCAAGGCCGTGGTCAGGCCGCCAATTCCGCCGCCGACGATAATCGCCTTCATCGCCCGAACTCCACGCTACCTAGGCCAGCCGAACTCTTTCACCTCTCCCGCATCCGCCTTCGCCGAAGCCGGGCTTCGGCGGACAAGAGCGCGGGGCGAGAAAAAGGCAGGCCAGCCTGCCATCCGGCCTATTCCGCCGCAAGCGGCTTTGTCGCCTCCGACTTCAGCTCGGCCCGGGTTTTCGGTTTAGCCTTAATCTTGAGGTCATCAAGGTCCTGCCGGTCGCGTACGCTGTTGCGGAAGATCTGCTCCTTGCCGGGCAGATATGGCGGCGGGCAGGCGATATCGGCGGCGCCGTACCAGGCCGCGGCCTTCATCGTGAACGAAGGGTCGACCAGATGCGGACGGCCGAGCGCCACCAGGTCGGCGCGGCCGGCCGCCAGGATGGTGTTGACCTGATCTGATGTCGTGATGTTGCCGACGCACATGGTGGCGACCCGCGCCTCGTTGCGGACCTGTTCGGAAAACGGCGTCTGGAACATGCGGCCGTAGACCGGCTGCGCGTCGCGCACGGTCTGTCCGGTCGAGACGTCGACCAGGTCGACGCCGGCTTCGGCAAAGGCGCGCGCGATCTCGACCGCGTCGTCGCCGGTGATGCCGCCTTCGGCCCAGTCGGTCGCGGAGATGCGCACCGACATCGGCTTGTGCGACGGCCACGCCGCGCGCAGCGCCTCGAACACTTCGAGCGGAAAGCGCAGCCGGTTTTCCAGCGAGCCGCCATATTCGTCGGTGCGCTGGTTGGTCAGCGGCGAAATAAAACTCGCGAGCAGATAGCCGTGGGCGCAATGCAGCTCCAGCATGTCAAAACCGCAGCGCTCGCCGCGCTCGGCCGCCGCGACGAACGACGCCTTGACCGCATCCATCGCGGCGCGGTCCATCTCGCGCGGGATTTGGCTGTCCGGAAAATACGGGATCGGGGAAGCCGACAGCACGTCCCAGCCGCCCTGCTCCAGCGGCCGGTCCATGCCGTCCCACATCAATTTTGTCGCGCCCTTGCGGCCGGCATGGCCGAGCTGCAGCGCGATTTTTGCCGCCGAATTCGCATGCACGAAATCGACGATGCGGCGCCACGCGGCTTCCTGCTCGTCGTTCCACAGGCCGGCGCAGCCCGGCGTGATGCGGGCGTCGCGGGAAACACAGGTCATCTCGGTGAAGATCAGGCCGGCGCCGCCGATCGCGCGCGAGCCGTAATGCACCAGATGAAAATCGCCGGGCACGCCTTCTTTCGCGGAATACATGCACATCGGCGACACCACGGCGCGATTGGCCAGCGTCAGTTCGCGCAGCCGCAGCGGCTGGAACATCGGCGCCACCGGCCTGTCGGTATCGACGTCAAAACCCTGCTGGCACGAACCTGCGTGGCAAACGCCCGGTCGACTTCAGCGACAAACTCCGGCGCGCGCAAGGTCAGATTATCGTAGGTGATCGCTTTGGCGCGCGTCATCACGCCGAAGGCGAACTGCACGGGATCGAAATCCCAGAACCGGTCGACATGTTCGAACCAGACCAGCGACACGTCGGCGGCGTGCTGGGTTTTTTCAACCTCCTCGCGGCGGCCGCTTTCGTAGAGTTGCAGCGCCTGCTCGACGGTCGGCGCGCGGTGCATGGCATCCGCCAGCGCGATGGCGTCTTCCATCGCGAGCTTGGTGCCGGAGCCGATCGAGAAATGCGCGGTCGCCTTGGCGTCGCCGATCAGCACCATGTTGTCCTTGACCCAGCGCTTGCTGCGGATCATCGGGAAATTGCGCCACATCGAGCGGTTGGTCAGCAGCTGATGGCCATCGAGGAACCAGCCGAAGATCTCGGCCATACGGTCGGCGGATTGCTTTTCGTCGAGGCCCTTGAGGCCGGCGCGCTCGAAAGTCTGCGGATCGGTCTCGAAGATCCAGGTCGAGTGCCCCATCTCGTATTGATAGGCGTGGGCGATGAACGGGCCCCACTCGGTCTCCTGGAAGATGAAGGTGAAGGCATCGAGCGGCCGGGTCGAACCCATCCAGGCGAACATGTTGGAGCGGACGTCGATTTCGGGCTCGAAGTGATCGGCATGGCGATCGCGGAACCGGCTGTTGATGCCGTCGGCCAGCACCACCAGATCGGCATCGGCAAATTGCGCCTCGCTGTCGATGTCGGACTGGAACATCAGGTGGACGCCGAGTTCGCGCGCGCGCTCCTGCAGGATCAGGAGCAGCTTGCGGCGCGAGCAGCCGCAAAAGCCGTTGCCGCCGACCCGGTGCACGGTGCCGCGGAAGTGCACGGCGATGTCGTCCCAATAGGCGAATTCCTGGGTGATGCGGCGATAGCTCGGCGCGTCCCATTTTTCGAAATTATCCAGCGTGGCGTCGGAAAACACCACGCCGAAGCCGAAGGTATCGTCGGCGCGGTTGCGCTCATAGACCGTGATCTCGGCTTCCGGGCGCTGCTTTTTCAGCAGGATCGCGGAATAGAGCCCGGCCGGCCCGCCACCGATGATCGCGATCTTCATGAGAGCCTCCGGCGCAGCTGTCGATCCCAATTACTTTAAGCTTAAAATAGTTTCCCGGCAAGTGGCTGCGTACTTCCCTTCTCCCCTTGTGGGAGAGGAGAAGCGCGAGTGGCTCCCCTCTCCCCTTGTGGGAGAGGGCGCCGAAGCGAAGCGGAGGCGGGAGAGGGGTAGCCGCGAGCACTGCGCTTGCGGCTACCCCTCTCCCGTCGCCGAACTTCGTTCGGCGCCACCCTCTCCCACAAGGGGAGAGGGGAAGAAGCAACGCGCTCCTCACTCTAAAGGATCCCTAGCCTCAATTCCCCCTGAATACCGGCTTCACTTTATTCGAAAACGCTTCAAATGCGCGGGCAAAATCTTCCGTGGTCATGCACAGCGCCTGCGCCACCGCCTCGGCCTCGATCGCCTCCTCCACCGACATCGCCCATTCCATCGCCAGCATCCGCTTTGTCATCGTGTTGCCGAAGGTCGGGCCTTCCGCGATCTGTTTTGCCAGTAATTGCGCCTGCGACAATACGTGATGGGGCGTGACGATGCGGCTGAAAAAGCCCCAGCGCTCGCCCTCTTCGGCGGTCATGAAGCGGCCGGTATAAAGCAGTTCCGAAGCACGCGATTGCCCGATGATCCGTGGCAGGATCGCGCAGGCGCCCATGTCGCAGCCGGCAAGGCCGACCTTGTTGAACAGGAAGGCGACCTTGGCGCCGGTGGCGGCCAGCCGCATGTCGGAGGCCATTGCGACGATCGCGCCGGCGCCGGCGCAGATGCCTTCGACCGCCGCGATGATCGGCTGCGGGCAGGCCCGCATCGCCTTGACCAGGTCGCCGGTCATGCGGGTGAACGCGGTGAGGCCCTTGGTATCCATCTTCACCAGCGGGCCGATGATCTCGAACACGTCGCCGCCGGAGGAGAAATTACCGCCGGCGCCTGATATCACCACGACCTTGACCTCGTCGTCGAAAGCGCAGGCCCTGAAAAAATCGGTCAATTCGCGGTAGCTCTCGAACGTCAGCGGGTTTTTGCGCTCGGGGCGGTTGAGCGTCACCAGCGCGACGCCGTCCTCTATCCCAAGCAGGAAATGGCGGGCTGAATAATCCGCCAGCGGCAGCGTGACGGGATTGGCGGGTCTGGACATCTGAACTCCCTCGTCTGTTATCGTGTTATCTTGTGTCCCGGACGCGGTGCAGCGTGCAACGCTGCTCCGCAGAGCCGGGACCCAGCAACGGCCGCAGCGCCTGTGGACCCCGGATCAGCAGCGCACCACGCCGCAAGAGCGCCGTGCTGCGCAGCATCCGGGGAACGCTAACCTCACCATGTCAAATCTCGCCGCCGGCGACCGCGATGGCCTGTCCGGTGATGGACGCGGCGCCCTCGCCGCACAGAAACAGCACGGCGTCGGCGACTTCCGACGGTTTTATCAGGCGTCCTTGCGGATTGTGTTTTGCCAGTTCAGCCAACGCCTGCTCCCGGCTGCGGCCGGTCTTGCTCATGATGGTGTCGATGCTGCCGGCGAGCAGATCGGTTTCGGTGAAACCGGGGCATACCGCATTGACGGTGACGTTGCTGCCGGCCAGTTCCAGCGCCAGCGAGCGCACCAGCCCAATCACCGCATGTTTTGCCGCGCTATAGGCACTGACATAGGCATAGCCCTTGAGGCCCGCGGTCGACGCCACCGCGACGATGCGGCCCGCGGGCCGCGCCTTGAGCGACGGCAACGCCGCCTGCGCCGCATACACCACGCCCATGAAGTTGACATCCATCATGCGCTTGAACAGCGCCGCATCGGATTTGGCGAACGGCGCGGATTCCGCGATGCCGGCGTTGGCCACCAAAATATCGATCGGCTGGCGTTGGGCGGCTTCGGCAATCGCGGCGCTGATCGCGGCCTGGTCGGCGACATCGGCGGTGGCGGCAAACTGCGCGGCGCCGGAAGCGACGGCCCGATCGAGCGTTGCGCGATCGCGGCCGATAATGGTGACGGTGGCGCCGGCTTGCGTCAGCGCGGAGGCGATCGCCAGGCCGATGCCCCGCCCGCCTCCGGTGACCAGCGCATGCCGGGAATGCGGCAGTCCGGACATGCGCCATCCCTTCCCAAATGAAGCCGATCGAAGCAGGAATTGCATATATTTTAAACTTCAAGCTTTGGCAAGAAATCGCTTTTCATCATCGGCGGTCCTGTTAGCATCGCGACGAAATCTGGCCAAACAGGATGTCACGTGACCGCTTCCGGGAATCTGAAAACCGGCCTGAAAACCCGCGACGGCCGCTTCGGCTACGAGGCATCAGGCGATCCCGCCTCGCCGGCGCTGGTGTTTTTGCACGGCATCGGCGGCGCGGCGCGGGCGTGGCGCGGCCAGCTGGATTATTTCGCCGACAGCTATCGCACGATCGCCTGGGACATGCCGGGCTATGGCGGCTCGGCGCCGCTCGCGAACGTCAGCATCGCGAACCTCGCCGACGCGCTGGTGGATTTCCTGCACGCCACCGCCGCGGTGAGGCCGGTGATCGTCGGCCATTCGATCGGTGGCATGATCGTGCAGCAATTGCTGGCGCAGGACCCTGACATCGCCGGCGCCGTGGTGCTGGCGCAGACCAGCCCGGCGTTCGGCAAGCCCGACGGAGACTGGCAGAAGCAATTTATCAGCGCCCGGCTCGGCCCGCTCGATCGCGGCGAGACCATGCCGCAGCTGGCGCCGTCGCTGGTGCAGGAGCTGACCGGCGACGATCCGGATGAAGCGGGCATGGCGCTGGCCCGCGACTGCATGGCGTCGGTGCCGGAGGCGACTTATCGCGCCACCATGCTGGCGCTGATGGGTTTTGATCTCCGCCACGCGCTGAAGGAGATTGCGGTGCCGACGCTGGTGCTGTCGGGATCGAAAGACAACAACGCGCCGGCGCCGATGATGGCGAAAATGGCAAATTACATTCCAGGCAGCGTCTATGTCGAACTCGAAGGCGTTGGTCATCTCGCCAACCTCGAACGTCCCGACGAGTTCAATGCCGTGTTGTGGGACTTTCTGATGGACAGCCACGAAATATCAGGACCTGAATCATGACCGCACCCACGGGAAAAATCGCCTCGGGCCAAGCGCTCGATCCGCCGATGTTCGATCCATCGGCGTTCCGCCTGACCGACGAGCAAGCCTCGATCATCGCGACCGCGCGCGAGTTGGGGCAAAGCGTGTTCGCCGGCCGCGCCGCGGCGTACGATCGCGACGCCAAATTCCCGATCGAGAACTACCGCGATCTGCACCAAAGCGGCCTGCTCGGCATCGCGATTCCGAAGAAGCATGGCGGCCTTGGCGCCGATTACCAGACCTATGCCATCGCGGCCGCCGAGATCGGCCGCTATTGCGGCGCGACGGCGTTGACCTGGAACATGCATGTCTGCTCGACGCTCTGGTCGGGGCCTTTGGCCGACGACCTCGACATGGATGCGGCCACCCGAGCCGACCACGAGCGCCGCCGCGCGGTGCATTACAAGCGCATCGTCTCCGACGGCGCGATCTATTCGCAACCATTCTCGGAAGGCGGCGCGGCGGCGGCCGGCGGCGTTGCGTTCGGCACCGAGGCAAAACCGACAAAGGGCGGCTGGATCGTCAACGGCAAGAAGATCTTTGCCTCGCTGTCGGGCCATGCCGATTATTACGGCGTGCTCTGCACCGAGATATCAGAGGGCGAAAAGGCCTCGCGCCGCAACACGCTGTATCTGGCACTGCCCGCCAAGGCCGATGGCGTCTCGGTGGTCGGCGACTGGGATCCACTGGGCATGCGCGGCACGGTGTCGCGCACGCTGCTGTTCAAGGATGTGTTCGTGCCTGACGATGCGGCGTTGATGCCGCGCGGCGTCTATTTCCAGGCCGCGATGCGCTGGCCGCATATGTTCCTGACACTGTCGCCGACTTACGTCGGGCTGGCTCAGGCGGCCTATGATTTCACCGTGCGCTATCTGCGCGGCGAGGTGCCGGGCACGCCGCCGGTCAAGCGGCGGATGTATCCCACAAAACAGATCGCGGTGGCGCAGATGCAAATAAAACTGGAGCAGCTCAAGGCGCTCTGGTTCCAGGCGGTCACCGAAGCGCGCGCCAATCCGGCCAAGGAGCAGGTGCTGCGGGCCTACGCCGCGCAATATTCAGTCATGGAAGGCGCCAACGAGATCGCGACCTTGGCGATCCGCACCTGCGGTGGCCAGGCGATGCTGAAGTCGCTGCCGCTGGAGCGGATCTACCGCGACAGCCGCTGCGGCTCGCTGATGCTGCCATGGACCGCCGAACTCTGCCTCGACCGCATCGGCCGCGAGGCGCTGTACGAGACCGGCGAGACGGACGATTAGACTTTTATTTTGACGCGTTTTCTTAACGCGAACCGGACGCCACTTCGCTTGAAAACGCTATGGTTATGAACCTTTCCAACCTGATCGAGCGCAATGCCGCCTTCGCGCCGTCAAAACCCGCGCTTAGGTTCGAGAGCGAGACGCTGAGCTATGCGGCGTTTCACGCCCGCATCGTTCAGGCCGCTCACGCACTGCAAGCCGAATTCGCTGTGACAAAGGGCGACCGCGTCGCGATCCTCAGCCTGAACCGGCCGGATTACCTCGTGCTGCTCTACGCCTGCGCACGGCTGGGTGCGATACTGGTACCGCTGAACTGGCGGCTCGCGGTCGCCGAGCAATTGTTCATCCTCAGCGATTGCGGCGCCAAGGTGCTGATGCTCGAACAGGCGTTTGCCGAAATTTTGCCGGCGCTGGAGAAGACCACAGCGATCGCCGGGTTCGATTTCACGCCATCCGGCGGAAAATCGTTCGATGCGACCATCGCGCAGGCGCGCGGCGACGGCCACGACACCGGCGCAAACCTCTCCTGCCCGCTGCTGATCGTCTATACCTCGGGCACGACAGGACGGCCGAAGGGCGCCGTGCTGCGGCAGGAAGCACTGCTGTGGAATGGCATGATGAGCCAGCACATGCACGATCTCACATCGGAAGATCACGTGCTGACCGTACTGCCGTTCTTCCATGTCGGCGGCCTCAACATCCAGACCACGCCGGCGCTGCATGCCGGCGCAACCGTCACCATCCATCCACGCTTCACGCCGGATGCGGCGCTTGCGAGCTTCGAGCGCGACCGGCCCACGTTGACTGTGCTGGTGCCGGCGATCATCCAGGCCGTCACTGATCACCCGCGATGGGCCACGACCGATCTGTCTTCGCTGAAGGCGGTCTCGACCGGATCGACCATCGTACCGCCGCACCTGATCGAGCGCTTTGTCGCGCGCGGCGTGCCGGTGCTGCAGGTCTATGGCTCGACCGAAACCTGCCCGGTGGCGGTCTATACGCGGCTCGGTGGCGATTTATCCCGCACCGGCTCGACCGGCCTGCCCGGCCTGTGCATTGCGAGGCCGCCATCATCGACGACGCCGGCCACGAATTGCCGCCTGGCACGGCAGGTGAAATCGCGATCCGCGGCCCGAACGTGTTCACGGAATATTGGGGCAACGAAGCAGCCACGCGCGAGACGCTGCAAAACGGCTGGTACCGCAGCGGCGACATCGGCACGCGCGATGCCGACGGCTATTTCTTCGTCCACGACCGCAAGAAGAATCTGATTATTTCCGGCGGCGAGAATATCTATCCCGCCGAGGTCGAGCGCGTGCTGCTGGAGCATCCCGAGGTCAGCGAATGCGCCGTGATCGGCCGGCCCGATCCGCGATGGGACGAGGTGCCGGTGGCCTATGTGATCCGGCGCGAGGGTTTTACCATCGAGGCCGACGGCCTGAAGGCGCACGTGTCGATGCAGCTCGCCCGCTTCAAGGTTCCGCGCGACATCGTGTTCGTCGACGACCTGCCGCGCACCGCGCTCGGCAAGGTGCAGCATTTCATGCTGCGGCAACTCTATGAGCGCGCACCGGCGCAGGGAGATCTATCTTGAAGATTGCAGTGCTCGGCGGCGGCAACGGCTCATTCGCGGCTGCCGGCGATTTTGCCTTGCAGGGCCACGAGGTAAGGCTGTGGCGGCGCGATGCAGCGCAAGTCGCCGAACATCGCGCTGACGGTTCGCGCATCATCGTTAGGGATTTCAACGGCCGGCATGAGGTAAAGCTTGCGCTGGTGACCACGGATATCGCCGAAGCCGTTCGGGGCGCCGAGTTGATCCTGTGCCCCGCCCCGGCCTTCGCGCAAGCCGACATCGCAAACCAGCTCGCGCCGCATCTGCGCAATGGACAAGTCGTGTTCCTGCCGCCTGCGACGTTCGGTTCGATGATTTTCGCAAAGGCCGCGCACGATGCCGGCAACCGCGCCAATGCCAGCTTTGCCGAGACCGGCACCCTGCCGTGGCTGACCCGCAAGCACGGGCCGTTCGAAGTCGCCATCACCATCCGCGCCAAACGGCTTCCGGTCGGCGTGTTTCCGCTCAGGAATGCGAGCCATGCGCTCGACGTGATCGGCCGTGCGTTCCCCGGGGTGATCGAGCCCTGCGGCGATGCACTGTCGGGCGCGCTGATGAATGCCGGTCCGATCATCCATCCACCGCTGATCGTGATGAATGCCGGGCCGATCGAGCATTTCGAGCGCTGGGACATCCACAAGGAAGGCACCCAGGCCGCGATCCGCCGGGTCACCGACGCGCTTGATGCCGAGCGCATCGCGATACGCGAGGCGCTCGGCTACGGCGGGCCGCATTTTCCGCTGGCGCATCATTACGCCAGCGAAGGCGAAATCTGGATGTACGGCCGCGGCTCGCACGACCGCCTCACCGATTCCGGCGACTGGCGCGAGCGTATCGTACTGACGGAACACCGCTACATGCGCGAGGATCTGCGGCTCGGTCTATCGCTGTTGGTCTCGGTTGCCGAACTCGCCGGCGTCGCGACGCCGCTCGCAAACGCCTTCCTCGCGATCGGCGGCGCGATCTGCGGCGAAGATTTTGTCAAACACGGGCGCACGCTTTCGAGCCTCGGGCTCGGCAAGCTCGGCCGCGCCGAACTGCAAACCTTGCTGCGCGAAGGTCTTGAGCGATGACAAATCCCCGCCCCGCGATCGCCTGTCTCGGCGCCGGCCGCATGGGCCGCGGCATCGCGGTGGCCTTCGCCTATGCCGGCCACCGAGTTCACCATGATCGATGTCAAGGCGCGGTCGGACGAGCAGTTTGCAAAACTGGAAGCCGAAGCACTCGGCGAAGTCGAGAAGACGCTGGCGAGCCTGGCGCGGTTCGGCCTGCTCAACGAGGCCGACGCCAAAGCCGTGATCGCGCGGGTAGCGGTGGTGCGCGCACAAGACGGCAATACGGCCCTGGCGGACGCCGGCATCGTGTTCGAGGGCGTGCCCGAAATGGTCGAACTCAAGCGCGAGGTGCTGGGCGCCGCCTCGAAGCTCGTCGGTCCCGAAATCATCATCGCCTCGACGACATCCACCATCCTGGTCGACGATCTCTCCGGCGCGATCGAGCGGCCCGAGCGCTTTCTCAATGTGCACTGGCTCAACCCGGCCTATCTGATTCCGCTGGTCGAGATTTCGCCGGGCGCCGCCACGGATCCGTCCATCATCGCGCAGGTCAAGGCGCTGCTCGAAGGCATCGGCAAGGTACCGGTGGTGTGCGCGGCGACGCCTGGGTTCATCGTGCCGCGCATCCAGGCGCTCGCCATGAACGAAGCCGCGCGGATGGTGGAGGAAGGCGTTGCCAGCGCCGAAGACATCGACAAGGCGATCCGCTACGGCTTTGGCTTTCGCTATGCGGTGCTGGGCCTGCTGGAATTCATCGACTGGGGCGGCGGCGATATCCTGTATTACGCCAGCCGCTATCTCGAAGGCGCGCTCGGCAGCGACCGTTATCGCGCGCCCGACGTGATCGCGCGCAACATGGAGCAAGGCCGCATCGGCCTGCGCACCGGCGCCGGTTTCCTGGATTATTCCGGCCTCGACATCGACGCCTATCGCGAGCGGCGGCTATCGGCGCTGGTCGACATGCTCCGGCATTTTGGCCTGGCGCGGCCGCCGGTGGTGGATGGGGATACAAGTTCACCGTCATCCTGAGGTGCTCGCCGTCCAGGCGAGCCTCGAAGGATGGTTGTGGAGCACATCCTTCGAGACGCGCAAAGAGCGCGCTCCTCAGGATGACGGGGTAGCTGTGGCGCCGTCCCTATCCAAACACATCCAGCAGCACGCCTTCGCGGATCACCGCCACGCCGTCGAGTTCGATGGTGGTACCCATCATGGGTAAATCAAAGTGCCCCGCGGTGTAGCGGCCGGCGAATTCGTTGGCACCGGTGGAGAACAGGAAGTTGCCGGCGACCGCGCGCAGTTCGGTGCCGTTGGTGTCGCGCTGGTCGTACATCGCAAGCGACTCGTAGCGCGCGCCGGGATTCATGCCCCAGCCGACATGCGACACCGCATAGGCCTCGCGGTCGCCCCAGGCCGCGAGATACGCCTTCATCATCATGGCGTCGGCGCCCTCGCCTTCCAACTCGGTGACGTAATCGTCCTTCAGCGTCATTCGGATCGGCGAGGTCAGATAGCGTTTGAAAGTCAGGTTGATATCACCGGCCGCCATCACCAGCGTGCCGTTGACGGTGCCGCTCTTGGGAAAGCTGACCACGATGCCCCCCGGCCAATGCGCCAAGGTGCCGGGCTTGTCGGTCCAGCCCCAGACCCCGACGGTGGAAGCGCCGACCATGTCGACGTCGAGCGCGGTGCCGGCCTTCGAGGTCACCCGCATGCGCTTGGTGCCGCGCAGCATCTTGGCCGCCGCGCGAACGCGCTTTTCCAGCGCGGTGTCAGGCACCATGCGCTCCAGCGCTTCCGGGTGTTCGTTGGAGATCACCAGGATACGCGCGCCGGCTTTCAGTATGTCCGGGGTTTCCGGGGCATGCATCAGGCCCTCGATGGTGCAATCGACCACAAAGCCCGCCTGCTGCAGCGCGGTCACCACCGGTCCGAGCTTCTGGATCGCCTCGCTGGCGCCGGTGGAGCGGATCGGCACGATCTGGCGGTTGCGCGGCGTCGGCACCACGACGTGAAAGGGCCGCGCGCCCATCCGCAGCAGCGCCAGTTCGGCGAGGTGAACATTGAGCGCACGGGACTGGGTCTCGGAAAGGATCGCCGCGGTATCGCCCGGCTTGACGGCGCAGCGCTCAAAGATCTCGCAGAATGCGTCGATCCATTTTGCCTCGATCCGGTCCGACAACATGCTTATCTCCAGTCTGTATTCAAGGCAGCAAAGAAGACGTGGATGGCCGGGTCAAGCCCGGCCATGACGAAAAGCGAAACTTCACACCTCGGGGAAACCGCGCAACAGATACGATCGCAAACCCTGCAGCAGGGCGTTGAGGATCAATCCGAGCAGCGAAATCGTGATCAATGGCACGAACATGTCGACGGCCTGGAAGGTGCGTGCTGCCGTCACCAAGACATGGCCGAGGCCGTCGGTCGAGGTGATCATCTCGGCCAGAAATACCACGATGCAGGAAATCACCAGCCCGATGCGGCAGCCGGTCAGGATCGACGGCATCGCGGCCGGCAGCACCACCTTGAACAATATCTGGCGGCGCGGCGTGCCCGCCGCCATCGCCGACCAGATCAGCTTCTGCTCGACCATCGAGGCGCCGTAGTAAGTCGACAGCAGGATCGGGAACAGCGCGTCGGCCGCGACCAGCGCGATCTTGGATTCATGACCAAAACCGAGCAGCAACAGCAGCGCCGGATACAGCGCCACCTTGGGCAGCGGCGCCAGCACCCTAACGATCGGGCGGACCACCGCGTTGACCGCGGGGCGCGTCGCCGCCGCGAGGCCGAGCGTGATGCCAAGAACCACCGCGATCGCAAAGCCCGCGAACAACCGGAACAGCGTCGCGGCGATGGCCTGCTGGAATTCGGAGTCGGTGAGTTGCTGGGCGAACCGGAGGAATACCCGCCCGGGCGGCGGCAGCAAGGTGACCGGCGCATAGCCGAACGAATCCAGCCCCTGCCACAGGCAAATCACCAGCAGGATCGGAAAAATCCCGAGCAGGATGTCCGATGTGAGGGCGCGGCGGTTCATGAAAAACTCAGCGGCATATCAAAACGCGGCTCCGACCAGCGCACCAGCCGGCGGCGCAACGCTTCGAACGCGGCGTCAAACCCGATGCCCATCGCGCCGACGATGATGATCATCGCGAACACCGTGTCGTATTGCCCCATGTCCATGGCGTTGAACAGGATGTTGCCGGCGCCGGATTGCCGCGCGATCATCTCGCTGGTGATCATGGTGATCAGCGCCAGCACCAGCCCGGTGCGGCAGCCGGTGAGGATTTCCGGCAGCGCCGACGGCAGCACGATGCGGATCATCCGCTGTGCGGCGGAAAGCCCCATCGCGGCGCCCGACCACAGCATCTTCTCCTCGACCGCTTTTGCGCCCTCAAAACTATGGAAGATCACGGGCAGGCTGACGCCGAGAAAAATCACCAGCGTCTTGGCGATGTCGCCGACGCCGAGCCAGAGCATGATGATCGGCATCAGCGCCGCCTTGGGCACCGGATAGGTGATCATCAACAGCGGATTGAAGAACGAGGCCACCGCGCGGCTGCGTCCCATCATCAGGCCGAGCGGGATCGAGACGGCGACGCCGACCCCGAAGCCGATCGCCATCCGGCGCAATGAGGCCAGGATATTGATCAGCGATTCCTTGTCGCCGAGGATCGAGGGCACGGCGCGCAGCGCCTCCCACGCGGTCGGAAAACTGTCGGTGTCGAGGATCAGGGCCCCGACCTGCCAGATCGCGAGCAGGCCGATGCAAGCCAGCAGCGGCGCCAGATAGCGACAGGAACTTGCGCGCCGGCATCATGGACGCAGTTCGTCTTCGCTGGTGTCGTCGATCATGCGTTCGATATCGACGACGTATTTCTGGTAATGCGGATCGAGCAGCAGTTCGGCGCGGCGGCGCGGCCGCGGCAGGTCGATATCGACGATCTCCTTGATCCGGCCGGGCGAGCGCGTCATCACCACGACCTTGTCGGAAAGAAACACCGCCTCCTCGACCGAATGGGTGACGAACAACACCGTCTTTCGGTCGCGCTCCCAGATGTTGAGCAGGTCGTTCTGCAGCCGGGTCCGCGTATGCGCATCGAGCGCGCCGAACGGCTCGTCCATCAACAGCACCGCCGGATGATAGGCCAGCGTGCGCGCCAGCGCGACGCGCTGCTTCATGCCACCGGACAGTTCCTTGGGATAGAAATCCTCAAAGCCCTTGAGGCCGACCATCTCGATCAGGCGGCGGCTTTGCGCCTCGGCCTCGGCAGGCTTCACGCCCTGCTGGCGCGGGCCGTACATCACGTTGCCGAGCACGCTCTTCCAGGGAAACAGCGCGAACTCCTGGAATACCGGCCCGCGATCGGGACCAGGCCCGGTGATCGCCCTGCCCTTCACCTTCGCGACGCCTTCGGTCGGATTGACGAACCCGCCGACGATATAAAGAAGCGTCGATTTTCCGCAGCCGGAAGGACCCAAAATCGAAACGAACGCGCCATCCGCGATGGTGAGCGAAATGTTCGACAACGCCAGATGGCTCTGGCGCCCGGATGTCTGGAAGGTCTGCGAGACCGCCTCGATCTCGATCATCGCGGTGGCCTGCGCCTCTGACGCGGCACGGCCGGCTTCCGCTGGAATTTCCTGCCGCAACGGCACCGCCTTCATCCGCGCTTCTCTTTCCGAATTCGCCCCGCTTGGGCGGTGACGGAGCCCCGATCTGGTTGGACCGGCCCCAGCATAACCCAATCCGGCATAGGGTGGCCATGCTTCATGGGCTGACGAGCTGCCTCAGCACCGCGCGCAGCGGGGCGGCGTCGAGCCCCTGCAGTTTCAATGGCAGCGCAATCAACTCATAGTCGCCGGGCGAGACATCCGCGAGCACGAGGTTCTCGACAATTCGTATATCATGGCGATGGCAGGCCATGTGGGACGGCAGGTCTTTTGACGTTTCGGGATCGACCGAGGGAACATCGACGCCGATCAGGCGGACGCCGCGCGCCGCCAGTCTTTCGATCGTTTCCGCCGCCAGCGCACGAAAGCCCGAAGGCCACACCATGGGATCGAGCCTGTCCATCAGCCTGAGCAGGACGCGTGGCGGCACGCCGTCGAGTGCGGCAGCGATCTCCTCGAATTGACAGAGCGGGTCATTGCCGCGGCCGTCGATCACCCGCGCCGGGCCGATAAAATCAGCGAGTTCGACCTGGTCGATACTGGCGCCGGCCGGATCGTAGTGCAGCGGCGCATCGGCATGCGCGCCGCAATGGGTCGACATCCCGATGCTGGCGACATTGACCGGGCAGCCCGGACCGATGGTGAAAGTTTGCGACGTCTCGAACGGCGCATCGCCGGGGAATACGCCCATGCCGACCCGCAGCGGTGGCGAGATGTCGATCAGGCTCATTACAGTTCGGTCCTCAGTTGCCAGAGCTCGGGAAACAGCACCACATCGAGCATCTTGCTCAAATAGGAGACGCCGGACGTGCCCCCGGTGCCGCGCTTGAACCCGATGATCCGCTCCACGGTCGTCACATGGTTGAAGCGCCAGCGGCGAAAATAATCCTCGAGGTCGACCAGTTTTTCGGCGAGTTCATAGAGCTCCCAGAAACGCTGGGGATCGCGATAGACCTTAAGCCACGCCGCGCTGACGCTGCCATTGGCGGCATGCGGCTCCGATACGTCGCGGTCCAGCACGGCCCGGTCGATCGGCAGCCCGCGGCGGGCCAATAGCCGTATCGTCAGGTCATAAAGGCTTGGCGCACGGCGCGCGGCTTCCAGCCGATCGAACACCGGCCTGTCGCGCTCGTGAAAACGCAACACGCCGGCGTTCTTGTTACCGACCAGGAATTCGATCATCCGGTACTGCCAGGATTGCAGCCCGGACGACTGTCCGAGCGCGCCGCGAAATTGCGTGTATTCGCTCGG
Source organism: uncultured Alphaproteobacteria bacterium (assembly GCA_963699465.1). Lineage (GTDB taxonomy): Bacteria > Pseudomonadota > Alphaproteobacteria > Rhizobiales > Xanthobacteraceae > Bradyrhizobium. Next base: position 200,342 of record CAVOTZ010000010.1, on the reverse strand, counting down.
CGTCATGGTGCGAAGCACGTCCCAGGCCGAATTGAGCTGCTCCAGGATACGGGATACCCGCGACAAGGTCTTGAAGGCCGGCTGCAGATCGTCCGCGGCGATCAGGGCGCAGGTGACGCTCAGTTCGTGAATCGCGAGCTTCATCCACAGTTCGGAGGTCTGGTGCTGGATGATGAACAACGTCTCGTCATGGGCGGTCGAGAGCAGCCGCTGGGCGTCGAGGAGCTTGTCGAGCTGGAGATAGTCCGAATAGGACATGCTGGCGCGGCTGGCCGCTTCCGACACGCCTCGTGACGAATCGGCGGGATTGTCGGTCATTTCCTGCACCAGCCCGCCGGTATGCGCATGTGCCTCATCCGCGTTTGGCCATGCCAAACGCCATCGATATCCTGTCGACCGCCGCCGGCTCCCGGCAGAAAGCCCGGCGGAACAATTACTTTAAGCCTAAAATGATGGACTTTTGCTGTCAATCGCGATTTGCTGGGCGAACCATCCGCCGCCAGGTGTTCAAGATGTCCGACGTTTTACCCGTTACGCGCGACGCCTGCGTGGCGCGCGACCAGAGCGACCCGCTTGGCTTGTTCCGCGATCGATTCGTCCTTCCCGATGGCGTGATCTATCTCGACGGCAATTCGCTCGGGCCACTGCCGCGCGCCGCGCCTGACGTTCTCCATCGCACCATTGCGCGGGAATGGGGCCATGACCTGATCGGAAGCTGGAATTCCGCCGGATGGTTCGACATGCCGGTGCGGCTCGGCGACCGCATCGGAAAACTATTGGGCGCCGATGCCGGCCAGACCGTGGTCTGCGACACCACGTCGATCAATCTGTTCAAGGCGCTGCATGCCGCCATGGCGCTGCGACCGGATCGCAACGTCATCGTCGCGGAATCAGGCTCGTTCCCGACCGATCTCTACATTATCGAAGGCGCGATGAATTCCGCGGGCCGTCCGATGCAGCGGCGGTTGATCGGCGCGGACGGCGCCTCGCTCGACGCCCTGCTCGACCAACGCGTCGCGGTCGTCGTGCTGTCGCATGTCGATTACCGCAGCGGCGCCATTCACGACATGGAGGCCGTCACCCGCAAGATCCACGATTCCGGCGCGCTGGTGATCTGGGACGTCTGCCATTCGGCCGGCGTGGTCGAGCTGGCGTTCGACCACCATGGCGTCGACTTCATGGTCGGCTGCACCTACAAATATCTCAATAGCGGCCCGGGATCTCCCGCCTTCATCGCGGTCGCCAGGGCGCATCAGGCCGAGGCAAAACATCCGCTGTCAGGCTGGTGGGGACATGCCGCGCCGTTCGCGTTCGAACGTGAGTTTGCGCCGGATGCGGGGATCAAGCGCTTTCTGTGCGGCACGCCGCCGATCATTTCGCTGCGCGGCATCGATGTCGCACTCGACGCGCTGGACGGGATTGAGATCGCTGCGATCCGGCAAAAGAGTATTGCGTTGACCGATCTCTTCATTGCGCGCGTAAATGCGCTGTTGCCCCAACTCGAGGTCGCCTCGCCGAGCGAAGCAAAGCTGCGCGGCAGCCAGGTTTCGATCGCGTTCGACAAGGGCTATGCCGTGGTACAGGCGATGATCGAGCGCGGCGTGATCGGCGATTTTCGCGCCCCCGACATCATGCGCTTCGGCTTCGCACCGCTTTACATCGGTCATGCCGACGTCTGGGACGCGGCTGAGATCCTCGCCGAATGCGTAAGAACGGAAGTGTGGCGCGACCCGCGTTATCAGCGCAAGCTGGCGGTGACCTGAGACGGATTATTTATTGACCGACGAGAATTCCGTACTGCAATTCCGTCCGCATTCCGGTCCGGTCGTTTCGATGAACCAGACCATCACGAAGGTGCAAAATGCCAACACCGCGACCGCGCCCGAAACCATCATGGTGATATCGTCGCTGTCGGCGTTTTTGAGCCAATTGCGCATCCAGGCCTCCCCCGAGGAAACTCCGCCGGCTCGCTAAAAATTCCGGCGAATTGTGCTAAAAGTTTCCAATGCAACGCGGCTTTGCCGAGCGTCGCTCACGCCTGTTACGCCAAAGTTTCGCGTTGATCAACCCACAACCGCTAATCGAACCAGGGCCATTCGGCAGCCCCATCATGGGTCACCGCGCCGCCCGGCGCCTGACCGACCAGCCGTGCGTATTTGGCCAGCGCGCCGGCGCGATGCCGTGGCGGCCGCGGCTTCCACGCCGCGCGTCGTGCGGAAAATTCCTTGTCGTCGATCAAAAGATCGAGGCGGCGCGCGGCGGCATCGATCCTGATACGATCGCCTTCACGCACCAGCGCCAGCGGGCCTCCGACGAATGATTTCCGGCGAAACATAGCCGATGCACATGCCGCGGGTGGCGCCGGAAAACCGCCCATCGGTGATCAGCGCGACTTTCTCGCCCATGCCCTGCCCGTAGATCAGCGCGGTAACGCCGAGCATCTCGCGCATGCCGGGGCCGCCGACCGGCCCCTCGTTGCGGATGACCAGCACGTCGCCTTCGGCATAGTTGCGATTGCGCACCGCATCGACGCAGGCTTCCTCGTCCTCGAACACGCGCGCGGTGCCTTCGAACACCAGCTTTTTCAGGCCGGCGACTTTGATCACGGCGCCATCGGGGCAAAGATTGCCCTTCAGCACCGCGACGCCGCCGTCCGCCATGATCGGCGCCGAGGGTGCGATAGATCACTTCGCCATCGGGCGCGTTGGCACCGCCATATTCCTGCGCAATGGTCTTGCCTGATGATCGTCAGGCAGCTGCCATCGATATGGCCGCTTTCGATCAGCGCGCGGATCACGACCGCGGTGCCGCCGATGTCGTAGACGTCCTTGGCGGTGTATTTGCCGCCCGGGCGCAGATTGCCGATCAGCGGCGTGCGCGCAAAAACCTCGCCGACATCGTCGATGGAAAAGGCAATGCCGGCCTCGTTGGCCATCGCGGGCAGATGCAGCGCGGCGTTGGTCGAGCCACCGGTCGCCGCAACGATGGCCGCACCATTCTCGAGCGACTTTCGGGTCACGATCTCGCGCGGCAACGGGCCGCCCCGCTGCAGCATTTCCATCACCAGGCGGCCGGCCTGGCGCGCGATCTGCGCGCGCTCGGCATAGACGCCGGGGACCATCGAGACGTTGGGCATGGTCAGCCCCATCGCCTCCGACACCATGCCCATGGTGTTGGCGGTGAACTGTCCGGCGCAGGCGCCGATGGTCGGCAAACAACTCCGCTCGATGCCCGCGAGCGTCGCCTCGTCGATCTCGCCGGTCATGAAGCCGCCGACGGCCTCGTAGGAATCCAGCACCGTCAGCGTTCGGCCACCGAACTTGCCGGGCAGCGCGCTGCCGCCATAGATGAAGATCGACGGTACGTTGCAGCGGATCATGCCCATCATCACGCCGGGCAGCGTCTTGTCGCAGCCGCCAAAACCGATCAGCGCGTCATAGGCGAGACCATGAACCACCGCTTCGATCGAATTGGCGATCAGTTCGCGCGACAGCAGCGAGAACTTCATGCCCTCGTGGTTCATGCTGATGCCGTCGGACACCGAGATGGTGGAAAATTCCCGCGGCGTGCCGCCGGCGTCGGAGATCCCTTCCTTGGCCGCCGCGACCTGGAAATCATGGGTCATGTTGCAGGGCGTCTGCTCGCCCTTCATGCTGACCACGCCGATCATCGGCTTTGCGAGCGCCGCGTCGTCGAGCCCCATCGCGCGCATGAACGCCCGATGCGGCGCGCGATCGAGACCATCGGTGGTGACGCGGGAGCGCCATTTTTTATTGGATGTTGTCATTGATCTGTCGTCCCGGCGAACGCCGGGACCCATAATCCCGGACGCCCGTTATTGCAGAAGGTATTCAACTCAGTGCCGAGAACGATGCGACACGGCGTATGGGTCCCCGCGTTCGCGGGGACGACGGGTCAGCTCTACTGTATCGGCGCGGTGATCGGGCCCTTGAACTGGGCAACGTCCATCTTCGGCAACATCCCGGCCTCATTGTAGATGTCGAGCATTTTCTGGATCGCCGGGAAGTTCGGCGCAGCACCCGGGTCCCTGCCGAAATCATTGTCCTTCAAGAGATAGGTGTCCAGCACGGGGATCGGCGCCTTCAGCACCTCGTTGACGACCTTGAGCGTCTCGTCGCGGTCGGCCAGCGCCTTCTTCATGCCGGAGGTGATGTCACGCACGTAGGCCCTGACCAGGTCCGGATTCTTGTCGACGAAGTCGGCGCGGCAGGCTTCAAGGATGTGGACGATGTTCGGCATCGCCTGCGACAGCGAAAACAGTTTTCGCGTGCCGCCCTTGGCCTCGGCGCGCGCAGCAAAGGGCTGGTTCATGTTGACGGCATCGACGCGGCCCTGACGCAGCGCGTCCTCGGAAACGGCAAAGCCGACCTCGACCAGCTTGATGTCCTTGGCGGGATCGACGCCATTCTGTTTCAACAGCATGTTGAGCGGCCCCTGGGTGCCGCCGCCGATCACCGAAATGCCGACGGTCTTGCCCTTGAGGTCGGCGATGGTCTTGATCGGCGAATTGTCCTTGACCGCCCAATAGACTGAGAAGCCGCCTGGCTTTTCGAACACGTGCTGGGCGACAATATAGGCTTTCAGATTACCGCCGACCACGCCGTTGGCCAGCGACAGCGGCGCCTGGGTCGCGCAATCCAGCGCGCCGGCGGCGAGCGCCTGTGTCATCGGCGCGGTGCCCTGGAACTGGGTCCATTCGACCTTGTAGCTCTTGCCGAGTTCGGGAAACTGCTCCGGCCGCCGCATCATCCAGTATTTTGATTCCTCGGCCGGGATGGTCCAGCCGACGCGGATGGTCTGCTGCGCCCGCGATGCGCCAATGCCTGCAAACAGCGATGCCGCCGCGCCTGCCGCCACGATCCATTTCGAAACCATCTGCATTACCCCTGTTCACACGCGTTCCGGCGGGCCCGCCGCCGATGTTGGGCCAAACCTTTCATGGTTCAAATGATTGGGCAAGCCACCGACAATATCCCGCCGTATCGCATTCCGGCAGGGCCGCAAGATGTGGTAGAGCGGCGGGGCTGTGTACTGAATAGGCCTGCGACAGGGAGTGAACGGAATGGCTGGGGTAGACGAAAGACCGAGAACAAATCCTGGAGCAAAACTCGGCTATCTCGGGCTCGGGATGATGGGTTTTCCGATGAGCCGCCGCCTGATCGAGGCCGGCCACGCCGTCATGGTCTGGAACAGGTCCAAAGCCAAGGCCACGGCGCTGGTCGAACTTGGCGCCAAGCCCGCAACCTCTCCGCGTGATATTGCTGCGAGTTGCGACATCATCTTCATGTGCGTCACCGACGCAGCCGCGGTGGAGGACGTGGTGTTCGGCGCCGAAGGCCTCGCGACGGCCGGCGGCCATGGCAAGCTGGTGGTCGACTTCTCCTCGATCCATCCGGATGCCGCGCGCACGATTGCCACGCGGCTTCGAGAAAAGAACGGCATGGGATGGATCGACGCGCCGGTTTCCGGCGGCAGCAAGGGCGCGGAAGAAGGCACGCTGGCGGTGATGGCCGGTGGCGATGCGGCCGACGTTGAGCGTGCCAGGCCTTATGTGCTGGCGATGGCGCGGCGGCTGACGCATATGGGACCGGTCGGCGCCGGGCAGACGACAAAACTTTGCAACCAGATCATCGTCGGCTGCGCCATGACGGTGCTTGCGGAAGCGACACGGCTGGCGGTCAATGCCGGGATCGACGCCGGAAAATTGCCGGAAGCGCTGGCCGGCGGTTTTGCCGATTTAATCCCGTTGCAGCTGTTCGTGCCGCGCATGGTGCAGGGCATTCATTCGCCGCCGCTCGGCCATATCGCGACCATGCTGAAGGATCTCGACACGGTGGTCGAGGTCGCCCGCGACACCTCGACCCCGGTGCCGATGTCGGCGCTCGCCTCGCAACTGTTCCGGCTCGGCAAGGCGGCACGCGGTGCCGACGTGGACGCGCTGGAAATCTATAAGCTGTCGGCAAAGCAGAGCGGATAACCGGACCTGACAAAACGAGACGATTTGGCTAAACTCGGGAAAACAGGAAACGCGCCATGTACAATCCACGCGGGGTCAAGACCGTGCCTAATTTTCCGGTGCCCACGCAAATGAAAGCGTGGGTGCTCGGCGATCCCGATCAATTGCATTTCCGCGACAAGCCTGTGCCGGTCCCAAAACGTGCCGAAGTGCTGGTGCGGATCGACGCGGTCGCGATCTGCGCCACCGATCTCGAGATCATCCATGGCGGCTCGCCGGCCAGCATCGGGGGCGGCCTTCCTTTCAACAAGAATTTTACGCCGGGCCATGAATATATGGGCACGATCGCGGCACTCGGGCCTGACGTGGACGAATTCGAGATCGGAGAGCGCGTCAGCGTCGAAATCCACGCCGGTTGCGGCCAGTGCAAGCGCTGCCGCCAGGGCATGTACACGTCCTGCCTGAACTACGGCAAGCCCGAGAAGGGCCATCGCGCCAACGGCTTTACCACCGACGGCGGCTTTGCCGAATACGCGGTCAATCACATCAACACCGTCGAGCGCGTGCCCGACACCATGAGCGACGCCGAAGCAACCCTGGTGGTGACGGCGGGCACCTCGATGTACGGCCTCACTGAACTCGGCGGGCTGGTCGCGGGCGAAAGCGTCGTGGTGATCGGCCCTGGCCCGATCGGGTTGCTCGCGGTGGCCGTGGCAAAGGCGCTCGGCGCCGAGCCCGTGATCCTGACCGGCACGCGCAACAAGCGGCTGGCGATCGGCCGGGAGCTCGGCGCCGACCGTGTCGTCAATATCAACGATGAGAACGCGGTCGACGTGGTAAAACAGCTTACCGGCGGCATCGGCGCGGATTACGTGGTCGAATGCGCGGGCACCGAGGCCACCATCGATCAGGCGATCCACATGACCAATCGCGGCGGGAAAATCTGCCTCGCGGCGTTCCCGCACGATCCCGTCACCACCGACCTCGCCCATCTCGTCAAGAACAACATCTACGTCTACGGCATCCGCGGCGAAGGCAAGAGCGCGACAAAGCGGGCGATGGCGCTGATGGCGGAAAAACGTTTCGACGCGACCAAAATCCACACCCACACTTTTGCGCTGGCCGACCTTCCGACCGCACTGAAATATGCTCGCGAGCGGATCGATGATGCGATCAAGGTGGTGGTGACGACGCGGGAGATCGAGGCCGTGACGCCGGCGGCGGCGGAGTAGGCAAACGTCAGCCGGCCTTGCCGATCCGGCTGTGCCTTGAACCATAGGAAAAATAGATCGCAAGTCCGATCGCGAGCCAGACCGCCAGCCTTATCCAGGTATCGGCCGGCAACCCGAACATCAGGAACAGCGAAACCAATACGCCGGCGGGTCCGACCAGCCACATCGCCGGCGCCCGGAACGGCCGCTTCAATCCGGGCTCGGTCACCCGCAACACCATTGTTCCCATCGAAACGATGGCGAACGCGAACAGCGTGCCAATGCTGACGAGTTCGCCGATCAGCTCGATCGGCAACAGCCCCGCCAGCAGTGCCACCACCACGCCGGTAGCGAGGGTAGCGACATAGGGCGTGCGGAAACGCGGGTGAATTTTCGCGGCGATCGGCGGCAACAATCCATCATGCGCCATGGCGCGAAAGATCCGCGGCTGTCCCAGCAGCGTCACCAGGATCACCGAGGTGAGGCCCAGAATGATGCCGAGCTTTATCAATGGCCCAAGCCAACCCACGCCGGCCGCATCGATGCCGACCGCGATCGGATCGGGGACATCGAGCTTATCGAACGGCACGATCCCGGTGAGGATAAAGCCGACCGCGACATAGAGTACGGTGCAGATCACCAGCGACCCCAGAATGCCGATCGGCATGTCGCGGTTGGGCACCCTCGCCTCCTGGGCGGCGGTGGAGACGGCGTCGAAGCCGATATAGGCAAAGAACACCACGGCCGCGCCGCGCAGCACGCCGGACCAGCCGAACATTCCGGGCCCGGTATTGGGCGGGATGAAAGCGCCGGCCGGATTGCCTGACGTGACCCAGTTCGCCATGTTGAACGCTGGCACCGCGCAGACGATGAACAGCAGGATGACGATCAGCTTCAGCACCACGATGAAATCGTTGAAACGCGCCGTCTCCTTGATGCCGACCGTCAGCACGGCCGTGATCACCACGACGACAAACACCGCCGGAATATTCAGGACGGCACCGGTCGACGACCACGCATGGGTTGCGGCATCGAACACGTAAGGCGCGGAGGCGAACCGCGCGGGAATATCGACGCCGAGATCATGCGCGACGTTGACGACATAGCCGGACCAGCCCACCGCGACGGCGGCGGCCGCAACGGCATATTCAAGAATAAGATCCCAGCCGATGATCCAGGCGATCAATTCGCCCATCGTCGCGTAGGCATAGGTATAGGCGCTGCCGCTGATCGGGATGGTCGAGGACAATTCGGCATAACAAAGCCCTGCGAACGCGCAGGCCACCGCGCCGAGCGCAAAGGAGAGCGTGACCGCGGGCCCGGCGTTGGCCGCGGCGGCGTGCCCGGTGAGGACAAAAATGCCGGCGCCGATGGTGCCGCCGATCCCAAGGCCGACCAGATTGAGCGCGGTCAGCGCGCGTTTGGGAGCGTGCACGTCGCTGCCGTCGCCTTCGGCGGCCTCCTGTTTCAGTAGCGCGGTCGATTTCCTTGCCCAAAAATTGACCAAACGGGCGTCCTCTAAGAAAAATCAAATTCTGGAAAGACCATAGCGCATCAAAGGCGGTTTAGCCGCGCGCCAACCCAAGAGTATGCGCTCGAGCGGCAGATTTACACCGAACAATAGCGCGCCGGAGCCGCTGCGTCAGACGGCGCCGCCGAGATACAGCCGCTTGACGATATCGTTGCTGCGCAACTCGTCGACCGAATCGGCGGCAACCACGATCTCGCCATGGACGATGATGTAGCCGCGGGAGGCAATCCGGATCGCCTGGTTGAAGTTCTGCTCCGCCATCAGCACGGTGAGACCAAGCTGCCGGTTGAGTTCGCCGATCTTGCTGATGGTCTGCGACACCAATAGCGGCGACAGCCCGACCGACGGCTCGTCGATCAGCAGCAAACGCGGCGAGGACATCAGCGCCCGCGCGATCGCCAGCATCTGCTGCTGGCCGCCCGACATGGTGCCGGCCAACTGTCCCTGCAATCCGCTAAGTACCGGGAAAGTCTCGAAGGCGAGCGCCAGATTGCGCGCGATGTTGCGGCGGGCTTCCTTGCGGAAGGCACCGAGCATCAGGTTTTCCTTAACCGTCAGCCTGGGGAACAGCCGCCGTCCCTCGGGCACCATCGCAACCCCGAGATCGACAATCGCCTCGGCCGTCAGCCTGGTCAGATCATGCGTCTGCCCGTCGATCGTGAGCGACAATGTCCCGCGCTCGGGCCGGACCAGGCCCGCCACGCATTTCATCAGCGTGCTCTTGCCGTTGCCGTTGGTGCCGAGCAGCGCCACGGTCTCGCCGGTCTCGACATGGAGCGAAACGCCGCGCAGCGCCTTCACGGCGCCGTAACCCGCGTCGAGATCCTTGACGGCGAGGCTAAGTGCCAAGATAGGCCTCCTGCACACGCCGGTCTGCCATCACTTCATTGGGCGCGCCGATGGCGATGATCTTGCCGGCGTCGAGACACATCACGCGATCCGAAAAACGCATCACCGCCTGCATGATGTGCTCGATCATGATGATGGTGATGTTCTGATCGGCAAGACTCATCAGGAGATCGAGCACTTCATCGACCTCGGAACTCGACAAGCCCGCCATCGCCTCGTCGGAAATCAAAAGCTTCGGATGCGTCGCCATCGCTCGGGCGAGCTCCATCTTGCGCAGCTCGACCTGGCTAAGCCTGGTGGCGGAGACATCGGCCTTCGGGGCAAGACCCATCCGGGTCAGGATCGACATCATGGTGTCGCGGCGTTGCGCCGAAGTGGCATGCGCCTCGTTGGCCGCGGCGAAATCCAGCGCCACCATGAGATTCTCCGCGACCGTCATGCTTCGGAACGGCCGTGGAATCTGAAAACTGCGGGCAATCCCGCGGCGGGTGCGCAGATGCGGCGTCAGGCGCGTGATGTCCTCGTCGCGAAACACGACCGTTTTGGCCTCGGTGCGGTACGCGCCGGAAATGCAGTTGATCAGCGTGGTCTTGCCGGACCCGTTGGGACCGATCAGGCCAAAACGCTCGCCCGGGCGTATATCGACGCTGATATTGTCGAGCGCGGTGAAGCCGCCGAACCGCTTAGTCAGCCCCGAAATCCGCAGCAGCGGCGCTTGTGCGTCGGCAGCCGTCATCGCTTGCCCTCGCCGCGGTCGGTAAATTTCCGGATCAGGCCAATGATGCCTTCCGGCGCTCCCACCACGAACACCACCAGCATGACGCCCAGCACCAGCACGTTGACTTCCGACGAGATGGTGACGGTCAGCAATTGCTGCGTGGTGCCGAGCAGGATCGCGCCCACCACCGGCCCCGCCCAATACGCCGTGCCGCCGATCAGCGACATCGCCAGCACCGTGACGGAGTAGTTGAGATTGAACGCCGACGACGGGTCGGCATATTGCAGGTACATGGCCGCGGGCGCGCCGGCGGCGCTCATCAGCGCACCGGAAATGACGCAGGCCAAGAGCTTCAACCGCAGCGTCGGCACCCCCGTGCATTCGGCGGCCAGTTCGTCGTCGCGCAGCGCCTGCAGACCGTGCCCGATCCAGGAATTCTGGATGTAGCGTGACACCGCGATCGCCAGCACCACGAGCAGCGCCTGGACAAAGAACAGCATCTGGACATAGCTGTGGAACGGCGCCGTCACCGGCGGCCGCTGCAACTGGATGCCGGCTGCGCCGCCGACGAAACGCCAGTTGGTCACCGTCGTCTCGATGATGATGGTCAGCGCGATGGTGGCGATCGAGAAGAAGATGCCTTGCATGCGCAGCGTCAAGAGGCCGAGCGCGAATCCGAGAAAGGCGCCGACCGCGGCGGCGGCCAGAATCTGCACGCCGAGCGGCGCGCCGGCGACCTTGACCAGGAACACGGCCGTATAGACCCCGATGCCGAAAAAGGCGCTGGTGCCGAAATTCACATAGCCGGCATAGCCGCCGAGAATGCTCCAGGCTACCGCGAGCACGATGAATTGCAGGATCACGTAGGCGGCAAAGAACGGATATTCGTTGCCGATGACCTGCGTCATGACCAGGGTGGCGAGCAGGAACAGGATCGCACCGGCCCAGAAATACAGGCTGCGCTTCATGATCGCCTGCCGAACAGGCCCTGCGGCCGGATCGCAAGGATGCCGAGCAGCATCGCAAACGAGATCGCCGGCGCCCACGAGGCGCCAAACAAAGTGAGGACGATGTTTTCGGCAACGCCGAGGATAATGGCGGCGATCAGCGTGCCGCTCATGCTACCGAGCCCAGCCATGACCACGACGCAGAAGGTGCGGCCGATATAGGAGCGGTCAAGCGTCGGATCGACCGGCGCAACGATCACCAATAGCGCCCCGGAGACGCCAAGCACGGCCGTTGCGATGCCGAACGCCCATTGCTTGATCCGGACCGGGTTGGCGCCCATCAACCGCAGCGCCTCTTGATCCTGCGCCACGGCGCGGATGGCGCGGCCCATGAAGGTGCGCGACAGATAGAGTGTCAGCAGGATCGTCAGCCCGACGGCCACCGCGAACGCGACCACGAGGCGGTACGGTATCCGCATATCGCCGATCCGCAAGGCTTGACCGATATAAGAGGCGGTCACCGAGCGCTGATCGACGCCGAATTGCAGGATGAGCAGCACTTCGATGATGAAGGCAATGCCGAAGAAGAACGCGATGCCGCGCACGCCCGCGTCGCTGCCGCGCCGCTCGAACGTCTCGTAATAGATTCGGTAGGCGACCAGCCCGAACACGAACAGCAACGGCGTAATCAAGAGCCCCGCCACCAGCGGATCGATGCCGAACCGCTCATTGAGATACGACACGCCATAGGCGGCCATCACCAGAAAGGCCGGATGCGCGACGTGAGGAACGTCGAGCAGGCCGAAGGAAAGCGACAAACCAAGACTCACGGCGGCATAGAAGCAGCCGAGCAGCACGCCGATCACCACCGCATCCTGCAGCAGTTCAAGTGAAAACAATGGAGGTCCCCCCGACCCGTTCCTGCGCCGCCGCCCCGCCGTTCGCGCAAATGCGGCTGACCCCGGTCAGCCGCATTATGGCACAAAGACCGCGTGATTACGTCCGCGCAGCCTCGAAGGGACTGACCAATTCGCCCGATTTCCACTTCGCCGGAAACAGGATGACCTGTTTGCCGGGGGTGCGGAACTGATCCATGTTCTTGTCCACGATGCCGCGGAACTGCGCCATCAGGGTCGCGTTTTCCTTGCGCTCGCCATCGGCGGAGAACGCGATCGGACCGACGATGGTCTGATGCTCGTGCTCGCGCAGATATTTGGCGATGCCCTTCTGGTCGAGCGAGCCGGTCGCCTTGACGGCCTGCTCGATCAGCTGACCGCTGGCGTAGCCGAACGGCGCCAGATAGTAGCCGAGCGGATCGACCTTGGCTTCCACCGCCTTCTTCGTGTAGGCGTCGAAGAACGCCTTGGTGCCGTCGAAATACATGCTCTGCTCGGGGAGCCAGGAATTGTAGTTGACGACGCCGTTGAGCAGCGAGCCCAAATTCTCCATGACCGCGCCGAACTGCAGGCCGACCATGCCGCCGCCGAAGATCTTGACGCTGTCGCCGATCCCGATCTCGTTCACGGCGCGCAGGATGCCGGCCGAGTCCGGCGGATAGGATGCGACATAGACGATGTCGGGCTTGGTCGCCTTGAGCGAGCGCAGGATGCTGGAGAATTCCACCGTATTGGGCGGATAGGATTGGTCGAACAGCACCGGCAAATTGAGCCGCTTGGCGACGTCGCGCGCGGTCACCGCCAGGTTCTGGGCGAATTCCTGGTCAGCAGCCAGCAGTGCCATGTTCTTGCCGCCGGCCTTCTGGCCGAGGTCGAGGAACGATGCCGCCCAGCTATCCGCCGGTCCCCACGGCGCATTGTTGAACCACATGTCGTGGCCGACCTTGCTGTTCACCTGGAACGAGAAGTTGCCGATCAGCACCATGCCACGCTGCTTGACCAGCGGCATGATCGGCGCGGTTGGCACCGTCGCGTAGGGCGCGAACAGGATATCCACCTTGTCGACATCCAACAGCTTGGAGTAGATCGCAGGCGTTTCCGAAGCGCTGGACTTGTCATCATAAACGACCAGCTCGACCTTGCGGCCGAGCAGGCCACCCTTGGCGTTGACGTCGTCCTTCCAGATTTGGATGCCGAGCAGCGAGGCCTTGCCGCCACCGGCGAGCCCCCCGGTCAGCGCCATGCTCATGCCGATCTTGATGGGCGGCTCGTCAGCCCTGACCCCCGAGGTCAGGCCAAGCGCGCCCACCGCGATCGTCCCACCAAGAAATGTCCTGCGCTTCATTAAATCCTCCCGTTATGTCCCGATTTTTGCAGCATATTGGATGAACAACGCGGTCATCACAACCACCTTCGTCCCTCTGAATCCTTCACATTTGGTCGGGTATCAGGTTCGCTCACCATCAGATCCGCCCCAGCGCCGTCAGGATAATCTGCGGCGTCAATGGAATTTCGGTGATTATGGCCCCGAACGGCCTTAGCGCGTCGTTCACCGCATTGGACACCGCCGCCGCCGCGCCGGCGGTGCCGGCCTCGCCGGCGCCCTTGGCGCCCAATTCCGTCTCGGCGGTCGGCGACACCACGTGGCCGACGTCGATATCGGGCATTTCGCCGGACATCGGAACCAGATAGTCGGCCATATTGGCGTTGGTGAGCTGGCCGCGTTCGTCATAGATGCACTTCTCGAACAAAGCGGCGCCGAGCCCCTGCACCACCCCGCCCCGGATCTGCTCGTCGACCAGTTGCGGATTGATGATGGTGCCGCAATCCTCGACCACCCAGTGCCGGAGCAGTTTGACGAAGCCGGTCTCGATGTCGACCTCGAGCCACGAGGCCTGAACCCCGTTGGTAAAGGCAAACGGATATTCCCTGGGCACGAAATGCCGGGTCGCCATCAACTCCGGCTGGATGCCCGGCGGCAGCGTGTCGGGGCGGAAATAGACAATCCGCGCCAATTCGCCGATCGCGATCCGGACCGCGCCGTCGCTGGCATTGACGACCTGATGGTTGACGATGTCGAGTTCCGAAGGCGAGGACTGCAGGATGGCAGCGGCAACATCGAGGATATTGCCACGCAGCACTTTCGCTGCTTGCAGCGCCGCCTCGCCGCCGATCCCGGCGCCGCGCGAGGCCCAGGTGCCGCCGCCATAGGGGGTGTTGTCGGTATCGCCCAGGATGACGCGGACCCGGTCCATCGGGACGCCCAGCACGCTGCCGACGATCTGGGCGGTCAGCGATTCCGAACCCTGCCCCTGCTCGGTGATGCTGGTCTGGCAAAACACCGTTCCGGTGGCGTCCATCCGGATCGCAACGCCGTCCTGCGACGATATCTTGGCGCCCCCGACGCCATAAAACGCCGCGCTCGGATTGGTGATCTCGATAAAGCTGGCGATGCCGATGCCGCGATGAATGTTCTTCTTGCGCAGCTCCGCCTGTTCGGCCCGCAACGCATCGTAGTTCATCATCGCCATCAGCCTGTTCATCGCGGCGTGATGCGACAGCAGTTCGAATTTCAGGCCGGCAGGCGAGGCACAGGGATAGCCGTCGTCGGGCACCAGATTGCGGCGGCGGATCTCGACCGGGTCCATCCCGATCTTCATCGCCGCGAGGTCGACCAGACCCTCCGTGATCGAGCAGGCCACCGGGTGGCCGACGCCGCGATACTGGCACATCACGTTTCTATTCTGGAACACGACGCGGGTACGGGCGCGATAGTTTTTCGTGGTGTAGGGTCCGCCGACCAGATTGACGATCTGGTTGGCCTCGATCGCACTGGTGCGCGGATACATCGAATAAGGCCCGATGCCGGTGAGATCGTCGATCTCGAACGCCGTGATGGTGCCGTCGCGCTTGACCCCGATGCGGCCCCTGCAGCGATGGTCGCGGGCATGGATGTCAGTATTGAAACTCTCGACCCGGTCCGCGACATATTTGACCGGGCGGCGCAGCAGCTTTGACAGCGCATAGGTCGCCATCTCGTCGGCATAGATGTGTACCTTGATGCCGAAGGAGCCGCCGACGTCCTTGCAGAGCACGCGCACCTGATCGTCGCGCAGGCCGAGATGAAGGGCTGCGATATTCTGCACCATGTGCGGCGCCTGGGTGCCCTGGTAAATCGTCAGCCGCGCCTCGGCGACGTTCCAGTCCGCGACCACCGAACGCGGCTCCAGGGTCACGCCGGTATGACGCCCGAACACGAAGTCGGCTTCCACGACTTCGTCGGCATCGGCGAACGCCTGGTCGACACTGCCGGCATCGAGGTGGCGCTCGAAGGCGAGATTGTCGCCGAGCGAGGCATGGATGACAGGGGTTTCCGGATCGAGCGCGGTGCGCATGTCCGTCACCGCTTCCAGCTCTTCGTATGCAACGACAACCAGTTCAGCGGCGTCCTCGGCGACCGCACGGCTGGTCGCCACGATCGCCGCCACCGCCTCGCCCTGCCAGCAGACATGATCGATCGCGATCGCCCGCTGCGGCGCCGATTTGAGACCCTTCATGTGCGAGAGCACGCCGACCCAGGGCGTGATGATTTCGGCGAGTTCCTGCCCGGTCACGACAGCAATGACGCCCTTGACGCGTCTGGCCGCCGCGGCGTCGATGCTAACGATTTTGGCGTGCGCATAAGGCGAGCGCAGATACACCACATGCGCCATGCGCGGCAGTTCGACGTCGCTGACATAAAGTCCCCGCCCCTGCATCAGGCGATCGAGGTTGGGCCGCGGCACCGTCTTGCCGATATAGGAGTTCGGCCGGTCCAGCACCGAAAGGCCGTTCGCGTTTCCGGGCGCATCGGTCATCGCGCTTGCTTCGCCTTTGTATCGCCGGCGCGTCGTTGCGCGGTGGTTTCGACCGCATCGATGATGGCCTGATAGCCGGTGCAGCGGCAGTAATTGCCGGACAGATGCTCGCGGATCTGTTCGCGGTCCGGGGTCGGGTTTTGCCGCAGCAAATCCTGCGCCGCCATCAGCATGCCCGGCGTGCAGAACCCGCATTGCAGCGCGTTGCGATCGCGAAACGCCGCCTGTAGATCGGCGATCTCGCCGCTGTCGGACAATCCCTCGATGGTTTCGACCGAGGCGTTGTTGGCCTGCACCGCCAGCATCAGGCAGGAGCGCACGATGTCGCCATTGACGCGCAGCGTGCAGGCGCCGCAGACGCCATGCTCGCAGCCGACATGCGTTCCCGTCAGTTGCAGCTGTTCGCGCAGGAAATCGGCGAGATTGGTCCGCGGCAGCACCAGCGCGTCGACGGGCTCGCCATTGACCTCGAGCGAGATGGGCAGATGCGCGGTCACCCCAGAACTCCCGCGAGTTCCGGCCGGCCGAGCAGCGCAGACACGCCGCGCACCAGCAGCACTTTGGCCAGATACCGGCGCATCGCGACGGAAGCCTGCTGATCCCCCTGCGGATCCAGCTCTTCGGCCAGAGCCGCCGCCGCGTCCGACAACAGCGCCGGCGTGATCGCGACGCCGGTCAATCGCGCCGTCGCATTCGCCAGCACCGGCCGGTCGCCGACCGCAAACAAGGCAATGCGAAGATCGGCGAAGGTGCCGCCACGCACAATTGCCTGCGCCGCGAGGCCGACAATCGCGTAGTCGCCATGCCGCCGCGCGAACTCGTGGAAGAAGTGCACGGAATCCTGTTGCGCGGCAGGCAGTTCCACCGCGACCAGCAATTCGTCCGCGGCCAACGCCGTCTGGTAAATCCCGGTGAAGAAATCCTTGGCTGCGATCCGCCGCTCGCCGGTTCGGCCGCGCACGACGATGGTCGCGTTCAGCGCCAGCATGCAGGCCGGCAACTCGGAGGCCGGATCGGCATGGGCGAGACTGCCGCCGAGCGTGCCCTTGTTGCGGATCGCGGGATGCGCGACATGGGCGATCGCTTCGCTCAGCAATGGCGCATGTTCCGCCGATTTCAGCGGAATTCAACAGCTCGACATGGCGCGTCAGCGCGCCGATGCGAAGCACGCCACCGGCGAGATCCATTCCCTGGAGCTCGCCGAGATCGCCGATGTCGATCAGCAATTCCGGGGTTATCAAGCGCAGGTTCATTGCCGGCATCAGGCTCTGGCCGCCGGAGAGCACTTTGGCGCCGTCGCCATGCGCCGCGAGCAATTCGAGTGCGTTTCCAACACTGGTTGCGCGTGCGTAGCTGAAAGCCGAGGCTTTCATCTGACAGGACCTCCCCGGCCGGCTTTAACGTATTTCCACGGATTAGATGACCGCGACTCCCAAACGTCAAGTTTGTTTATCGAACGATTATTTCGGAGACATCCGACTTTTGGACGTGGCATAATGCGGGTAGAGGGGCGCGTGGTTCATCCCACGATATGAAATGCCTTGTGAGATGCCTTATTAAGATGCCTTGGGAGGGGCAGGCAATGAAGCTCGGTTTCTTCACGATGCCGATCCATCCGCTGGAGAAGGATTGGCGGCAGTCCCTGCGGGAGGACCGTGAGGCCTTTGTCCTTGCCGACGAGTTGGGTTTTACCGAAGCTTATGTCGGCGAACACATCACCGACAAAGCGGAAAACATCACCTCCTGCGTCGCGTTCCTGGCCTGGGTCGCCGCCGCCACCAAGCAGATCCGGCTCGGCACCGGCACGGTCAACATGCCGAACGCCCACCCCGCTACGGTCGCGGCCACGATCGCGATGCTCGACCACATGCTCGACGGCCGCCTGATTTTCGGCATCAGCCCGGGCGGATTGCTGTCGGACGCGGAAGTATTCGGCAACCTCGATGCCGATCGCAACGCGATGTTCCTGGAGGCGATCAACCAGGTGCTGGAAATCTGGGCCGGCGAGCCGCCCTACGACATATCGGGAAAATACTGGAACATCTCGACGCAAAAGACCCTGATCGAGGATCTCGGCCAGGGCTTCATCGGACGACCGTTGCAGCGTCCGCATCCGCCTGTTGTGGTGACCGCGGTGGCGCCGTTCTCGAAGGGGGTGGAGGAAGCAGCAGTTCGCGGCTGGGATCCGATCTCGGCGAACTTTTTGATGCCGGCCTGGGTAAAAAGCCACTGGCCGCGCTATGTCGAGGGCTGCAAACGCGGCGGCCGCACTGCCGAACCCAAGAACTGGCGGGTCGCCAAGAGCGTGTTCGTCGCCAGGGACGCCGCCACCGCAAAAGCCTATGCCACGGATCCGGACGGGCCGTATGTGTATTACTATCGTTCGCTATTTACAAAACTGAAGAAGAACGGCCGTATCGAACTGTTCAAGACGCGACGCGATCAGCCCGACGACGAAGTGACGCTGGAGGACATCTGCGACAGGCTGATCATCCACGGCACGCCCGACAGCGTCGCCGATCAGGTGCTGGCCTTCGAGGCCGAGGTCGGCGCGTTCGGCACGCTGCTTTACGCCGGCAAGGACTGGAAGGACCGCGAGCTTGGACGCCAGTCCATGATCCTGATGGCCGAACAGGTGATGCCGCGGATCAATGCCGGGCCGTGCGAAATAATCTGAGCTGACTGGAGAAGGTTCATCGTGGCTTTTACCGATCGCATCCCCTATCAGTCGCAAATTGACCGGCCGAAGCTGAAGCTGCCGGGCGGCAAGAAGCTCGCGGTATGGGTCATCCTCAATGTCGAGGAATGGCGGATCGAGAATCCGATGCCGCGCACGGTGCTGAGCCCGCCGATGGGCCAGCCGCTGTTGCCGGACGTGCCGAACTGGTCGTGGCACGAATACGGCATGCGCGCCGGCTTCTGGCGGCAATTCAAGGCGCTGACCGACCGCAACATGCCGGTGACGCTGGCGCTGAACGCCAATGTCTGCAACTCCTATCCGCGGGTCGCTTCCGCGGCGCTGGACGCCGGCTTCGAATTCATGGGGCACGGTTTTGTGCAAGGTCCCATGCACAAGTTGGACAACCAGGCCGACGCGATCAAGCGCGCCGTCGACACCATCGCGAAGTTTGCGAAGGAGGCGCCGCGGTCATGGGAAAGCCCGGGGCTGACCGAAACCGAAGAGACCATCGACCTGCTGCGCCTCAACGGCATCGAGTATCTGGCCGACTGGGTGATCGACGATTTGCCGCAGGACATCGCGACGCCGCACGGCGTCATCACCACGGTGCCGTATTCGGTGGAAACCAACGACATCGTGATCCACGCGCTGCAGCATCTATCCGCTGAGCAATTTCTAAAGCGCTGCACCGACCAGTTCGACCGGCTTTATCTCGAGGGCGCCGACAACGCCCGGATCATGGCGATCTCGATCCACCCCTACATCACCGGCGTTCCGCATCGCATCAAATATCTGGAAGCACTGCTCGACTATGTCATCGGCCATGACGGCGTCGCCCTGATGACCGCCAGCGAGATCGGCGACTGGTACCGTGGCGAAATGGCGAAACTGTAGGCCCTACCCCACCGCCTTCACCGGCGGGCGCCGGACGCCTGTGGCCGCACTCCCGAACATCCGTTCAAAGCCGGCCAGGAAAACGTCCAGGGCGTCGTCGATCATCTGTTCCTTGTCGTCGAGCACCTGCGATTCGTAGATGTATTTGCGCACGCCGTAATAAAAAATTCCGCTGTGAAATACCCACGCCAGCTCGATTTCGGACGCGGCGGGCTTGCCCTGCGCCGGTAGGCCGGCCTCGTGCCGGCACTCCCTCACGATGCGGGTGAGAATCTTGTCCCGGACCATGCCGACATACCAGCGGTTGATGTCGAGCCCTTTCAAGCCTGCATAGAAATAAATCCGAAGCCATTTGCGGGTGAAGATCGCGGTGGTGTAGGCGCGATAGAATTCCTGCAGCCTATCGCGCAGCGAACGCGAGCGGTCCGCCAGCAGCCTGTCCCAGCCGGCATCGATCGGCTCGAGATAGACGGTGCGATAGACTTCCTTGATCAAATCGTCCTTGCTCGGAAAATAACGATACAGCAGCGGCTGCGTCACCCCGAGCCGCCGGGCCAGATCGCGCGTGCCGCCGGCAAAGCCTTCCTCGGAAAAGAACTCGGCCGCCTTGGCGACGAATTCCTTGCGCCGGTCATCGGGCGACAGCCGGCGCTGCTTGGCGCGCGCACGCTTGGCCGGGGCTTTCCTGGTCATCACGATGCGCCGCCGCCCGGAGGTGCGAACCGCCCGTAACCGCCGCGCGCGAACAACAAAGGCTCCTTCCGGTTATAGGCATAGGCCTCGACCGCGCCGAGAAAAATGATGTGATCGCCGCCGTAATAGCGGTTGGCCGCGCGGCACTGGAAATTGGCGACGCTGTCGGCGAGAACCGGCGCGTTGCCGAGCCCCGGCGTCCACTCGACGCCCGCGAATTTTTCGCCGGAAGATTTCGCGAATTTGTTGGCGAGCTCCTGCTGCGACTCGCCGAGGATATTGACCACGAAATGGCTGGCGTTCTGAAACGTGCTCAGGCCGTTGGAGAACATCCCGAGACTCCACAACACCAGTGGCGGGTTCAGCGACACCGAGGCGAATGAATTGCAGGTCAGGCCGTAGGGCTTGCCGTCGGCGGCCCTCGCCGTGATGATGGTGACGCCGGTCGCGAACGTGCCGAGCGCGTTGCGGAAATCCCGCGGGTCGATCGCCGAGGCATCGCTGGCGAGTTCGGCGGCGGGATCCGGATCGGTCGGATGCTTGTCAGTCGGATGTTTGGGTTTGTCATTCATCCGCTGATCTCAGAGCGTCAGGTTTTCCGATGGCAGGCCAAGCGCGACGCGCCCGTAATTGGTGCCGGCCGCATCGAAATTGAAAGCCAGATGGGAGTTGATCGCGTGGGCGTCGCGAAACTGGCGCTGCAATGCGCCACTCATGTATAGACCACGGGCGCCGCTCGCTGAAAACAGCAACGACACCGCCTCGGTGCAGAGATTGACCGAAAAGGCGCCGTCGCGGCGGTATTTGGTCTTGGCGGGGATGTGGGGAATATGGCCGCGCCTGGCGTCGGCCATCGCCTCGATGCAGGCCTGCCGCATGATCAGGCGCGCCGCGTCGATCTTGGCGGAAGCTTCCGCGATCTTGATCTGGGTCGACTGCATGTCGCCGATCTTGGCGCGGTTATAGGTCGAGGCGCGATGCCGCGCGAGATCGACGTAATCGTCGAGACAGGCGTGCGCATTGCCGAGCGCCACCCCCGACAGCACATAGGGAAACAGCGAAAACACCGGCAGCGCGTACAGCGCGTTCGGATTGGCGGCGCTGCCCGGCGTCGGGCCGCCGCCGAGATCGCTGACCGCCAAGGTCATCGCGTCAGGCACGAAGGCGTCGTCGACCTCGACGTCGTTGGATCCGGTGCCACGCAATCCCGTCGCGTTCCAGTTGTCGACGATCCTGTAGTCGCTCTTGCGGAGCAGGAAGATGCGGTACTCGATACCGTCAGCCTCGTCGTCGGAGGAAACCACGCTGGCAAGCATGTTCCACTCGGCGGAATCGACGCCCGAGGAAAACGGCCAACTGCCGCTCAGCGCGTAACCACCGTCGACCTTGCGGGCGCGGCCGGCCGGAAAGATAAAGGACGAGGCGATCAGCGCATCGGGGTTCTCGTTCCAGACCAGGTCCTGGGCGCGCTTGTCGAACATGCCGAGCATCCAGTGATGGCTGGAGAGGTTGGCAAAATTCCACGCCACCGACGCGTCGCCCCGGCCAAGCCGGTCGGCGCAATCGACCAGCGCGACATAGTCGAATTCGGAACCGCCGACCCGCTTTGGCTGCACCACCCTGAACAGGCCGGACTGATGCAGGTCGCGTTCGGTCTCCGGCGGCAGGCGTCGCAATTCCTCGGTGCGGGAGGCGCGCTCGCTCAGTTTCGGAATCAGGGCTTCGGCGCGTGCCAGCATTGCTGCATAGGCGCCGGCATCTCCGCCCGTTTCCCGAACAATGTTGGGGTTACGACCAGCGTCAGCCATAATCGCTCGTCTCCCTGGATCGATCTGTTTTGCGCAAAATTCACCGCAGTGCAGCGAGATCGGCGGCCTGATCCATGGTTGTTTATCGCCTGATCACTAGTTATTCAAGGCGCGGCCGCGTGTATACCAGAACGCAAACGCGGCTTCATCCGGCAGGAGATTTTCATGAGCAAGACCGTTGGAATGGTTGGCCTCGGCATCATGGGAAGCGCGATCAGCCGAAACCTCGCTGAACGCGGTTGGCGGGTGATCGGCTTTGACACCGACGCCGCGCGCGGGCTTGAGGCCGCACAAGCCGGCGTGACCATCGCCGTGGACGCCGCCGAGGTCGCGCGCGAGGCGCCTGTCATCATGACCAGCCTGCCGAGTCCTGCCGCGGTGATGGATGTGGCCGGCATCATCGCCAAATCGGCGCCGTCGCCGCGCATCGTCGTCGAGCTTTCGACGCTGACCATCGCCGACAAGCTTCGCTTCGAAGCAATCGTGAGCAAGGCCGGCCATATCGCTCTGGACTGTCCGCTGAGCGGCACCGGCGCGCAGGCCATCAATCGGGACCTCGTGGTCTATGCCTCCGGCGATAGCAAGGCGATTGCGCAATGCACCGCTTTGTTCGCCGACTTCGCCAAGCAAAGCGCCGATCTCGGCGCGTTCGGCAATGGCAGCAAGATGAAGTTCGTTGCCAATCATCTGGTCGCAATTCACAACGTCGCCAGCGCCGAAGCCATGGTGCTGGCGGAGCGCGCCGGGCTCGACCCGCAAATGGTGGTTGATCTGGTGAGCCCGGGTGCTGGCGGGTCGCGAATGTTCCAGCTGCGCGCTCCGATGATGGTCAAGCGCGCTTATGAGCCCGCGACCATGAAGGTCTCGATCTGGAAAAAGGACATGGCGATCATCGCCGAGTTCGCCGAACAGGTCGGCTGCGCGACCCCGATGTTCACGCTGACGCAACCGGTCTACACCGAAGCGATGGCGATGGGGCTCGGCGATCAGGACACCGCCTCGGTGTTCGAGGTGCTGAAGAAGACCATCATCACCGAGCCGAAACCGGCCGCCGGCCAATAGCCGCGCTGCCATTGTCGTTTCAACAGCAGAGTAGACGCCATGATCGATCGCAACAACCGTTATGGCCGCACCGCCGCCCGCATCAACGACGCCGACGGCCTCGCCCGGCGGCCGGCGTCGCCGACGGTCGACATCCACGCCCATATCGTCGTGCCCGAGGCGGCCAAACTCGCTCGCCCTCACGTCGATATCAGCCGCAATCCGCTGGCGCATTTTGCCGACGCCACTAGCAAGGAAATCAACGCGCAGCAGGAAAAGGACGTCAGCGAGGTCATGACCACGATCGACCGCCGGCTGCGCGATCTCGATCGTATGGGCATCGACATCCAGGTCGTCGCACCGGCGCCGGGGCAAAATTACTACACCGTCGACGCCAGGATCGCCGAGCAGGCCCATCGGCTGGCCAATGACGGCGTCGCGGAATTCTGCTCGCGCCAGCCAGACCGCTTCGTCGGCTTGGGCGTGGTGACCTTGCAGGAGCCGGAGATCGCGGTCCGCGAACTCGACTACGTCATGAACGATCTGAAACTGAAAGGCGTCGAGATCCTGACCAATGTCGACGGCCAGGAACTGTCCGACGAAAAATTCCGGCCGTTCTTCGCTCACGCCGAGCAGCTCGGCGCCTTCATCATGATGCATCCGAACGGTTTTACCCATGGCGACCGTCTCACCCACTATTATCTCAACAACGTGCTCGGCAATCCCCTGGAAACCACGCTGGCGCTCCACAATCTGATTTTCTCCGGCACGCTGGCGCGGTTTCCCGAACTGAAACTGATGGCCGTACACGGCGGCGGCTACCTTCCCGGCTATTCCGGCCGGATCGACCACGCCTGGGGCGCGCGCAAGGATTCCCACGCCGACCTGCCACTGCCGCCGACGACCTATCTTCGGCAGGTCTATTTGGACACCGTGGTGTTCAGCTATCACCAGCTCGCGTACCTGATCGACGTGTTCGGTCCCGATCGCATCGTGATGGGCACCGACTATCCGTTCGACATGGCCGAATACAATCCGGTCGGCCATATCGCGGGCGTGCAGGGCATGGATGAATTGACCCTGGCCCAGATCGCCGGCGGCAACGCCATCCGGGTGCTCGGGCTGGATTTGTAGGTATGATCGGTTTAGGCCGAGACGGTGGAGCGCGTTCCCCGGATGCTGTGCAGCACGCCGCCTTCGGCGTGGTGCACCGCTGATCCGGGGTCCAGGCGCTGTGGCGGTGGGTGGGTCCCGGTTCTGCGGAGCAGCGCTGAAGAAGCGCTGCACCGCGCCCGGGACACGGCGTGTTGGGCTCAGTGTGCAGGATGAGTGGATCGAAGCGATACCCACCCTACGTTTCTAGTACTGATTCAATTTTCAAACAGCCACTCCTCGTCGTCCTGGCCTTGAGCCGGGACCCATAACTCCTCGCGTTGTTGTTGAGGCGCAAGATAAGGCCGCAGACGCTGTGTGGGTCCCGGCTCAAGGCCGGGACGACGGGATATGAGTTGTCGTTCTCGCGACATGGTTTTGTCCGAGGTTTGCAATTTCGTTCGCCCCAAAAGAGAGGGCGCAGGGAAGACCGGGTGCGCGCTGCACCCGCGGTCTCATGTGCAATGATGCACAAAGAAATGCGCACATGAGCATACAGGTTCAGCGGAAACACTCCGGCCTTCCCTGCGCAATGGCTCTACGACTTATACGTGCTCTCCCTGGTGAATCGGAGCCTCTTGCCACCATCGCCCCGGGGAGGCATTAGCCTCTCAAGGACTTGACGCCAGCATTCCGGGCGTCAGGACCACACGGTTTCGCCGTACGCAGGCTTGCGCGCTTCGTCCACGCGCCGCTTGCGTCCACCGCAGCCCGTCCCAACGTCAGTGACGAAGGCCTAACGCCCCTCTTTCGGGACAGGATTGGCGCAATAAGCCGGTGATTTGCCGCCAAAAAAACCGGAATATTTTTTGACAGAGGACTGGACAGGGCAAATCAGCTTGAACGGTCAAGAGAATTTCGATTTTACGAGCATGCGCTTTTTCAAACCCCGCCCCGCTCTTTGCGGGGCGAGCGAGAGTAAACCGATCGCGTGCTAATGCGGAGCTGCCGTCTTGTAGCCCGGCTGCTCGAACGGATGGGAGGTCGCAAAGGCCGGTAGCGCAAAACAGCGATCGGCGAGTGCTGCGACTGTCGGATAGGCGCCGAGATCGAACTTGAGATAATGCGAGCCGACCACCTGGCCGGCAATGCAGATATCGGCGAGCCCGGGCTCCGCGCCGAGCGCAAAGGGCGCCGGCGCGCGGCGCGTCAGCAGCCGCTCGTAGGTCGCAAGGCCTTCATGGGTCCAATGCGTGCCCCAGGCCGCGACCGCGCCGGCGTCGGCGCCGAAAGCCTCGGCGAGATGATTGCGGACCCGGGGCGTCGTCAAGGGATGTGCGTCGGCGATCGTCACCAGCGCCAACGCGCGCGCATAGGCCCGCTCCTTCGCATCCTGCGGCATCAGCCGCGGCTCGGATTGGATGTCGTCGAGATATTCGATGATCGCCAGCGACTGGAAAATCGAATGGCCGTCGTGAATGAAAGTCGGCACCACGCGCTCGGCATTGATGGTCTCATAGCCGCCCGGCTTGAACTGCTCGCCGGTCAGGATGTCGATCGGGATTTCCTCGAACGGCAATCCCTTGAGCCGAAGCGCGACCCGGACCCGAAACGAAGCAATCGAACGCCAAAATCCGTAGACCTGTATGCCCATCGGGCGCTCTCTCATCGGTTTGATTGCCGGCCTGGTCAGAATTATCCAAGACGCCCGCCCGATCCTAACATCTTTTAAGCTAACGATGGAACGGGCCCCGACCCCGTGCGTTGCTGGGTCGTTCGCCGGAAAATCGGTCCAGGATCGGTCACATCGATGCGCGCCAAGGCCTCGACCGTACTGTTGACGTCAGTGGTGAAGCTGCTGGGTCACGCCACGATGGGGGTCGCCATCGGGCTGGCCGTCGCCTTCCTTGTCACACGGTTCGATCCGCTTGGGATCATGGCGATTATCGGCGGCGACAAGGACCCGGGAATGACGCCGTCGATCCTGGTCGGCATCATCGTGCTGTCATTTACGGTTGGCACGACCTTGACCGGCCTTGTCTTCATGATCACGGAAGACCGCTGATGCCGGCTCTCTCTTTTAATACCAAAGAATGGCAACGCCGCTGCACCAGAACGGAACACTCGCCGAGGCGCGGCGTTCTCTGGACATGCCGAGATATCATTTCGATCTGATTGGAAAGCAGACCATCCTGGACCATGACGGTCTGGATCTGGGCGACGACATGCTGGCATCCGACGCCGCGGATCGCCTCGCCAACGAGTTGTATTCGGTCCGCCCGGAATTACGGCAACAGCACTGCTCGATCCTGGTGACGGACGAGGATGGCGAAGAAATCTGCCGTTCGCCGATCTGGAATCGCGGGCGGGATTAGGGCGTAGACCATAACGCGCGGCCGGCCATAGCCGGATAGATGCGTGCTCCCCGCAAACCTGTCGTAGAGCCTCGCCACACAGATGCTTACGGGCCAGACGCGGACCCCCGGCCGACAATCTCCGCTGAAATCGTTGAAGATGACGCTGGCTACAGCTGTATGATATTATGCTTCAGCGTTGATCGAGCGGGAAACAATGACTTCACCAAGCGCGAGCACGGACCGGATCGTCCCATGGCCGATCATACTGACCTGCTGTTTCCCTATCATCCTTGTCATCCTCTGGAGTGGGCCATTCGATCTCGCATTTCTGGGCGTTCCCGCGCTGATCGCAATATGGATTGGAGCGGCGTGCCTGGCGTCGGGTATAGCGGTGGTTTCGGCGCGGGCACCAAACTGGCGGCGGACGGTCTCGATGTTGGTCCTGCCGTTATTTACCCTGTTTGCGGCCGCCAATCTCGGCACTGCATGGGGGCTCGCGATCGATGCTGGAGAGAGCCTTCACTTCCAAATCATGCGCTCGAGCTACGTTGAAGATGTGTCCAAGATTGCGTTTTCCGGCGAGCCTCGTTTTGCCATGTGGAGGTGGGGTGGATTTGGGGTTGGGCACGGCGTGGTTTACGATGAGAGCGATGAGATAATGCTATCTGAGCAGTCGCTCGGCTGGAAAAAGCGGGTCGCCAATACTGAGGTTGGCATGTGTGGTGCGTGGGGCTCGCCGCTAGGTGACCATTTTTATCTGGTGCGCACGGGCTGCTGATGATGGCTTCGATTGATCTTCGGCGATGCCTTCAACGCGAGGTGTGGTACTCCACGCCGATCCCGGTTCTCGCCCGAAGCCGACATTTCGGTGCTCGCCAAACGCACCGCATATCACCTTTGTCGTATCGCGGTTCCCTGGCTCAGGATCGGAGAAAGACAATCCGTTGCCACGCAGGCTGTCAGGCGCAATATGCTGCGAGATGGGAGAGGGTCGTGAATTGGGTGCAAAAAATTACTAACAACGTCGAGCCTCTCGACGACAGATTTTACGGCCCTCGATACCGCTGTTCGATCACTCTGAATGATGGCACGTTCCTTCCCTGCGCTGTCCTTCAGTCGAAAAAGCGCCTCGTCGAACTTGCCAAACGGCGTATCCAAGAGGAAATGAATGGTCGGGGGATTATTCGGGGCGACGATCCATATGGGCAGATCGTTTCCAGCTTCGTAGCGGGTCATAATAGAGTTGCCGCATACGATGTTGCTGAAGCGACCCCATCGCAATTTGCGCCGCCTCCCCAATTGCTCTCGCGGATCAAGGGCGAGACCACAATGGGCTGGACCGGGTGGGTCTTTCGAATGAGAGACCTGCGTCTATTTTCGTACGGCTCACCGGCATCGGATGGATTTCTTGCAGCTCCCTGACGGATACGATTTCTCGGACGTCGAAGAGGTGATCAATCACAGCTTCGTAAACTCCACCGGAGCACTCGCCAGTCTTGAGCAGGGCCGTGGTCTGACAGAGGAATATCGGCAGATGGAAATCCTCCGAGAACGCGCGTTTTTTTCTTGCGCCGTTGAAGATATCTAGCGGCGGCAATCCGGCGGCCATGTCACCTGATGGCCCATTGCGACCTGCTGCACCGCCGCACGACTTGGTCGCGACAGGATCAAAAGCGGACATCGTCATCCGCATGACCCCGCCGGGTTCACAAGGTACGAGGCCTGGGCCACCTGATGTAGCCGGCTGCCCGATAGCAGCCGGATCAAACCCAATTACTCAGAGGCGACCTTGCTCGACTTCTGGGCCGCGAGGTCGCGGTCCATCACCGTCCGGCAACCGGCGCTCAGGCTGGAGCGGTTCTTCAACATGCAGGCGGTGATCTTTGAAATGTTGGGGATTTCCGAGCTGCACAGCCGGAACGCATCGCCGGTGCACATCTGCTGCGCCTCGGCACTGAAGGCAAAGCTCGAGGTCGATGACAGCGCGGTGATCGAAGCCGCGAATGCCAGGATCAAGCCAGCCTGACGGATTGTCTTGCGGATCGTCTTGGTACGAAGCGTGGTCATTTGCGGCTCCCTTGGTGGCCGCAGGTTGCGGCCGTGTTGTCGATGGGGAAATATTGCCTGATGGATCGAACTTTGGATGTGACTGATGTCACGCCGCCGAAAACCGGCGATTACCAGTAGATGCCGTGGCGATGCAGTTCGTAGATCACGCGGGCTTCGGTCGATTCATGCCGGCGTTTCGGCTTGACGGTTTTGGGCGCGTCGATGCTGGCCGAACCCGTGCACGGGCATTGATCCGCCGACTGTTGCGGCTTGCTGCCCACGGCCGCGGGCCGGTCGACATATTTCGGTGTCTCGGCCGGCAAAACTTCGGCGGGCTTGGCTTCGGCGGGTTTGGCGTCGACGGGCTTGACGTCAACGGGTTTGGTGTCGGCCGGCTTGGTGTCGACGGCCTGTGCCGTAGCGGCCGCCGCCGGTTCTTCGTTGGATGCGAGCGTCAGCCCCCTCGATCCGGCCTGTGCTGACGCAGAAGCCAGAACCATCGTGGTGATCAGAATGAATTTGCGCATGTGAGTGTCTCCCTTTGCTCGAAAGGAAGACTAGGCCTTCGGCATGCGACGCTATGTGATCTACATCACGCAGGCGGAACGGACGGAAAATTCTCCCGACCCTGGCTCAGAGGTAGCCCGCACCCGCCTCGGCGGCGAAGCGGCCGGGATCGCCTTCCCAGACGATCCGCGCATGCTCGAGCACATAGACGCGGTCGGCATGCGGCAAGGCAAAAGTCACGTTCTGCTCGCCGAGCAGCACGGTGATCGGCGTGGTCTGGCGCAGTTTTTCCAGCGCCTTCGACAGCAATTCGAGAATGACCGGCGCCAGCCCCAGCGTCGGCTCGTCGAGGATCAGGATTTTGGGCTGCATCATCAGCGCGCGGCCGATTGCCAGCATCTGCTGCTCGCCGCCGCTCAGCGTCTGCGCCATCTGGCCCTGGCGCTCCCTCAGGATCGGAAACAGTTCGAACAGCCAGTTGAGCTGCTTCTCCCTCGCCTCGTCGGTCAGATGCTGACCGCCGAGATCGAGATTTTCCCGCACGCTCATCTCGCCGAACAATTCGCGCGATTCCGGGCATTGCACCAGGCCGCTGCGGGCGATCTTCGCCGGGCTTGATGCCGCGCAGCTTTTCGCCGCCGCGGACGATTTCGCCGGAATAGGGCAGAAAACCCGAAATGGTGTTGAACAGCGTGGTCTTGCCGGCGCCGTTGAGGCCGACGATGGAAACGAACTCGCCCTCGTGGACATGGATCGAAACGTTCTCCAGCGCCTGGGCCTTGCCATAGTGAACGCTGACGTTCTCGACCTGCAGCAGCGGCACCTTGTCTTTAAAGCTGGTTTCGGGACGCGCCGAGGTTTCGATCGCGCCGCCGAGATAGACCCGCCGTACGGTTTCGTTCTTCATCACCTCGTCGGCGCGGCCGGTCACGATCTCCTCGCCGAGATACATCGCGAGCACCCGGTCGACCAGCGCCGCGACGCTCTTGACGTTGTGGTCGACCAGCATCACCGCGCGGCCTTCATCGCGAAAACTGCGGATCAGTTCCGAGAAGGTGCCGACCTCGGCGAGCGTCAGTCCGGCGAACGGCTCGTCGACCAGCACCACCTTGGGGTCGCGCGCGATCGCCTTGGCCAGTTCCAGCCGGCGCAGATCGGCGAACGGCAAGGTCGGCGGCTTGCGATCCATCACCGCGCCAAGGCCGACCCGGTTGGCGATCCATTCGGCGCGCTCGGTCAAAGCCTTGTCGGCGAACAGCATGAACAGGCTGTCCGGCAACAGCGCGACCATGATGTTCTCCAGCACGGTCTGCCGGTTCAACGGCCGGGAGTGCTGGAACACCATGCCAAAGCCCTTGCGCGCGATCTTGTGCGCCGGCAGGCCCGCGATGTTTTCGCCCTGGAACACCACCTCGCCCGCGGTCGGGCGTTCGATGCCCATGATCGCCTTCATCGCGGTCGACTTGCCGGAACCGTTCGGCCCGATCAGGCCGAAAATTTCGCCGGTGCGCAGTTCGAAATTCAAATCCTTGACGGCGGTCAGGCCGCCGAAGCGCTTTGTCAGCTTGCGGACCTGGAGGATGGGAGCGTTGCCGGCAGCCTGATCCATTACGAGCGCGCCTCACGCGATAGGGCCGCTCCGAGGAAACCGCCGGGGAAGAACAGAACGACCAGCAGCGCCACCGCGGAAACGATGAAGGTGGCCAGTTCGCCGGTCGGCCGCAGGAACTCGCCGGCGACGATCAGGAAGATCGCGCCCAGCGCCGCGCCGAGCACCGTGCGGCGGCCGCCCAGCACGGCCGCGACGATGACATTCACGCCGACGGCGATGTCGACCACGGTGCCGACCGAGGCGGTGCCGAAATAGAACACCAGCAGCGCCCCCGAGAGCCCGGAGAAGAACGCGCTGACGATAAAGGCCGCCAGCTTGTGCTTGACGATGTTGAAGCCAAGCGCGCCGGCCTGCACCGGATCCTGTCCGCTGGCCTGCAGCACGAGGCCGACCGGCGACTGCGAAAGCCCGTACAGGATCGCGGCGCTGACCACCATGAAGCCGAGCGCGATCCAGTAATTGGCGTTGGCGTTGATCGTGATCACGTCGGGAATGGTCAGGCCGATTTCGCCCCCGGTGAGATCGGCGAACACCACGATGAAGTTCTGCAGCATCAGCACCGCGACCAGCGTGGTCAATCCAAAGTAAGGACCGCGCACCCGCAGTGCCGGCAGCGCGAGCACAAAACCCGCGATCACGGAGGCCAGCGCGCCGAGCGCGACGCACAGATAGACCGACCAGCCATATTGATTGTTGAGGATGCCCGCGGTGTAGGCGCCGACCCCGATCAGGAAGGTCGGGCCGAAATTCACCTCGCCGGCGAAACCGAACAGCAGGTCCCACGACATCGCGAACACGCCGAAATAAT
Source organism: uncultured Alphaproteobacteria bacterium (assembly GCA_963699465.1). GTDB lineage: Bacteria > Pseudomonadota > Alphaproteobacteria > Rhizobiales > Xanthobacteraceae > Bradyrhizobium. The sequence goes on along the minus strand of CAVOTZ010000010.1, from coordinate 168,815 downwards.
AGGCCACCGTCAACAGGCCGAGGATGTAGCCGGAGACGTAGAGCGGCAGCGTCGAGGCGATGACGACGATTGCCAACGAAACGAAAAACAGTCGCGATTTGAAGAAAGCGGCCATGCTCATCGCCTCCCGAGCAGGCCTTGCGGCCGGATATACATCACGACCACCAGCAACAGCAGCGCCGGAATGGTCCGGTAGGCCGGCGAAATCAGATAGGCGGTCAGGGTTTCGAGATAGCCGACCACGAAAGCCGCGATCAGCGAGCCGGAGACGCTGCCAAGCCCGCCCAGCACCACGATCGAGAACGCGCTCGCGGTCAGCGGCCCGACGCTGTAGGAGCTCACGCCCAGGAACATGCCGAGCAGCACCCCGGCGATGCCGGCCAGGATGCCGTAGATCGCCCAGACCACGACATAGATGCTGGTCAGTTCCAGCCCGAGCAGCGTGACGCCGCGCGGGTTCATCGAGGCCGCCAGCACCGCCTTGCCGGTGCGGGTGCGGTTGACCATCAGCCAGAGCAGGCCGATCACCAGGCAGCAGACCAACGCGGTGAAGATCTCGTTCTTCGGCGTGCGCACGCCGAGCACGTCGACCACGCCCTCGACGATCGGCAGCACGGTCTTGGCGTTGTTGGTGAAGAAATACGCGATCAGTTCCTGGATCATGATCCCCCACAGCAAGGTGCCGGTGAGGACGAAGATTTCCTTTTCCTCGTTCGGGAATCCGCCTCGATTTCTGGATCGGCTGCACCACCGCGAAGTAGGTGGCGAACGCCGCGAGCAGCGCCACCGCGACGCCGACCAGCGCGCCCGCATAAGTGTTCAAATGCAGCACGCTGGCGGCGGCCCACGCCGCGACCGCGGCCAGCACCATGATCGCGCCGTGGGACAGATTGAGGACGCCGGAGACGCCGAATATCAGGGTGAAGCCGGTGGCGCCGAGCGCATACAGCGCGCTGATGGCAAAACCGTCGATCAGTATCTGGAACGCCTGCATTTATGATGGCCGCGGCAGCACCGCTGCCTCACTCGTGAAAATTGTCGGGAAAACTGTAAACACGAAAATGCTCCCGGGCAAACCCGGGAGCATGATCGCCGTCAGGTTTAGTTCGCGGTGACCTTGATGAAGCTCGGGAACTTGAGCTGGCCCTTGGCGACTTCCTTCGGCCAGACGCTGACCTGCTTGCCGTTCTGCCACTGCAGCATCAGACCGGTGATCAGGCCCTTGCCGTATTTGATCGAATGGGTGAACGGGTCGTCCTTGCCGTAGAACTGGATGCGGCCGATGGTGCCTTCCCAGTCGGTCTTTTCCAGCGCATCGACCAGCTTGTCGGCATCGGTCGATCCGCCGCGCTTGACCGCGTCGGCGATGTAATAGACCTCGTCATAGGAGGTGTAGCCGGCATAGGACGGATAGTTGCCGAACTTCTTTTTGAAACCTTCGGCGAACGGGATCGACTTCGGCGTCACCGCGACGTCGGGTCCGGACACGCCCTGATACAGCACGCCGTCGGAAGCATCGTTGGTGTCCTTGCCGAAGGTCTCGTTGGTGGCCTGCGACGAGATGCCGAGCATCGGGATCGGCACCTGCTGGTTCTTCCATTGCACCGTCGGCTGCACGCCGACATGCGAAATGCCGGTGATGATCACGTCGGGCTTGGCGCCCTCGATCTTGTTGAAGATCGGCGTGAAGTCGGTGGTGTCGGGCGAGAAGCGGATGTGATCGAGCACCTGGAGGCCGATCTTGGGCAGGCACTCCTCGTAGCCGACGTCGAGCGGCTTGGTCCAGGCGGCGTCCTCGCTCATGATCACCGCGGTCTTCATGTGCTTCTGTTCCACCAGCAGTTCCTTGGCGGCGTCGCATACCGACAGCGCCAGCGCGGCCGAGGTCAAATAACCGTGGAAGGTATATTTGTTCTTCTCGTAATCGGCATGGACGCTCTTGCTGATTTCGTTGGATGCGGCGCCCGGCGTGACGAACGGGGTTTTCAGCCGCGAGGCCCAGGGCTCCAGCGCCAGCACCACTTCGCTGATATAGCTTGCGATGACCACATTGACCTTGTCCTCGTTGACCGCGCGCTGGAAGGCGCGAACCGAGTCCGCCGAGGAGGAGTGGTTGTCGTAGGTGATGATTTCGATCTGGCGGCCATCGACGCCGCCCTTGGCGTTGATCTCGTCGGCGGCCATCTGGGCGGCCTGCGGGATCGACGCGCCGGCGATCGCCTGGGCTTCGGCGATCACGCCGATCTTGATCGGATCGGCGGCCAGGGCCTGACCGGAAGCGGTCGCCAGAAGGCCGAGCGCAGTCGCTCCGAGCAGTTTCCGCACTGACCAAAAAGCAGGCGATCGGGATGTTCTTGCCATGTTATTTCTCTCCACTGGGTAATCTCTTATTCTGCCGCGCGGCATTGTAACGGCGCCCGCGTACGCGGCAAGCGGAACTGCAGCACAAATCCCCTTTGGAATGCGCAACTTAAGTAGGTGGGCATGACCTCGGCGTTCCCCGCCATGGGAGCCGTGCCCACCATTCCGAAAATACCGGCCAAGCGCCAAACTAAACTTATCCCCGCACTACACAGGCTCGCGCGGGTGCATGCCGGACGCTCACGATGATTTCACGACCGGCTCTTCAGTCTCGCGTCCGGACAGCGGGGAGAAACTTCCGTGCAAAAAAGAACCGAGGCGTTCGCACTCCCGATTTCGCAAACCGCGCCGATCGACGCTAGCGCCGGCCATCGGCAGATGCCTGTCGGTTTTCGGCACTTTCTCGGCACGCCAAAGCCCTCGCAGCGATACAAGGCTTATGGCGTCGATCCGCTGGACGCGCCCGAGCACGGTGAAAAAGTCCGCGGACTGATGAGCCGGCTGTCGCGGCGGATGGATGCCCAGATAAGCTGGCCGGCGCACCAGGATGCGACGGTCGAGCGTTGGGAAAACCCCCGCCTTCCCTCCGGCTACACCTATCTGCTGCAATTTATTGCCCACGATCTCGTCCAGTCGGCGATGCCGCTCTCGGTGACCGGCAAGCTCGGCGCCGAAAACGCCAACGCGCGCCGAATACCGCTCCGGCTGGAAACCCTGTTTGGAAGCGGCCCGGTCGGCTGTCCGGTCATTTTCGCGCAGGATACGCCGAACGACGAGCGCCGCACCAAATTGCGGCTCGGCCGCATGCGCCAGCAGAACCGGGATGTCGAGGCCGGTTGCCCGTTCCGCGATATCGCGCGAACGCAGGCCGAGAATGTCACCGGGATCGACCGCAGCATTCCGGGCATGCGCGTGGCACGCACCGAGGCGCTGATCGCCGATCCCCGCAACGACGATCACGCCATCATGTCGCAACTGACCGCGCTGTTTTCGCTGACGCATAACGGGCTCGTCGATATGGTTCGCCGCGGCGAGCCCGCGGCTGCAGCGCATGCCCATCTCGGCGCGTCCTACAAGCGATATCTGTGCGCGCGCGACGGCCTGACCGCGATCTATCACAGCATCATCCGCAAGGATTTGATGCGCCGGCTGCTGCATCCGGCGATCTACGCGGCCTATTCAGCCGCGACGCCGGGCTTTGTCGAACGGCCGGAGGAAGCCGGCGCGGGCACCACGACCGCAAACCGCGGCGAAGACGAATGGCGGATCCCGCTTGAGTTTTCCCACGGCGCGTTCCGGTTCGGCCACGCCATGGTGCGGCACGAATACGTCATCAACGATCTGTCGACCCATGATCTCGTCAACACGCTGGAAAAAACCTCGGCGAACGATCCGCTCAACATGCCCTTGGATTCGACCTGGATCGTGCGCTGGTCGCGTTTCTTCGAGATCGCGGGATCGCGGCCCAATTACAGCCGCCGCATCGGCCCCTTCCTCAGCGACGGGCTCGGTCACGATCGAATATTTCCGGCCGTCGACCATACCAACCGGGTCGGCCTGCTGTACCGCGATCTCCTGGGATCGGCACTGGCCGGGATGTGGTCGGTCGATGCGCTGATCGGCGAAATCGGGCGGCGCCGGCCGCATTTGCTCGGCATGTCCAGGCTGTTGACCGACCGAGGCTTCCGCGTCAGCCAGATCCGCGAATGGCTGGCCTCCGAGGCCGCCTATAGTCCTCTCACCATCAATGACATCGAAACGCTGGCGAACGATCCGCCGCTGCCGCTGTTCATCTGGTTCGAGGCGATGCGGCAACCGCAGGCGGAGGGCCTGCATCTCGGACCGCTCGGTTCGATCATCGTCGCGGAAGTGATTTTCGACGCGCTCGAACGCGCCACGGTTCCGGCAGCAACCCGCGCCAATTCACTGGCCGACGCGCTCGCCGCGATCTCCTGCGAATATTACCCGACAAACGTCTTTGCCGAAGTTCCCGAAATTGCGCGCATGGATCAACTGGTCGAGTTCACCGCTGACATCGGTGATCTGCGCCAGGCCGTGCCCGCATTCCTGTGAGACGGATTTTTCGTCTCACGCAACCCTGGAGAACTGAACATGTACGAGAGAATACAGGTAACGAACCACGAGCGTTGGGGCAATCTGGTGAAGACCTGGTCCACGGGTCACAACTATCTCGAGGACGGCAACGAATATCCGATCCCGGACTCGGTCGACGAATTCAAGGAACAGCTCGCCAGGGCGCAGGTGTTCGCGACCATTCCGGATCGCTTCAAGAACGTCCAGTTCGTGACTTCCGACGGCGAGACCATCCTGGTGAAGCTGCCGCCCAAGGAGATCATCGCCGAATCCGAAGCGCAGCTGAGCAAGCCCGGTGCGACCTATCCGATCCCGCCGTTCTACAAGCGCATCTTCAACGGCATGGATCCGGTGATTCCGGATGCGGACAAGTTCAGGGTGCATGCCGAACGCATCGGCGACTACACCATCAGCTTCTGCGCCTAGAGCATTATCGGTTCTGATAAAATCAGAAGTCCAGATCTAACGAAAACGCTCAGATCCGCAGCAGTTGGACAATACCCTCGACCGGAAGCCCTGCGCCAGCCAGGCCATTGCGCAGGGCTTCCCATCGCGAACGTACGCTGATCGGATGGGCCTGGAGCGCCCAGCGCGTCACGGCCCCATCGGTCGGCGCGGATGATCCCACCCAGAACGAACGTATTCCATTGAAGAACCGCTGCGCCTCTTCCCGCGCCATGGCCGGCTGTCCGAGATGGAACAGGGCGGCGGCCCGCCACGCAGGCAGGATGTGTATGGCATCGTGCGCACGATCGATGGCATCGAGCGCGCCAGCATAATCGCCACAGGCGAAGCGGATGGTGCCGTGGTACGCCCATCCCAGGTGTGGTGGCGCCGGCGAAAGCGCCAGCGACTGCTCGGACAACCGCCGCGCCTGCTCGGTCGATCCGCAGAAAGCGTAATAATGCGCAACGGATAACGACGTCCACGGGTCGTTGTCGTTCAGTTCGCAGGCCAGTTCCATGTGCGGCGCCGCTTCGGCGAACCGGGAAGCCCACACATGCGACCATCCGCAGCACAGATGCGCCCTGGAATCCACCGGGTCCAATTGAACGGCGGTTTTGGCCAGTCCGAGCGTCACCTTCGCCTTGTCGGAATCGGGCAGCACGCCGGGGTAAACCAGGTGCTCGATATTGTTCATCTGCACGAGGCTGCTGTAGCTCGGCGAGAATGCCGGATTTTCATGGATGGCATCGCGAAAGATCGCGACCGCGCGCTGCCAGCTTTCCGGATCGAACTTCGCCATCAGGCTCTGACCGCGGAGCCAACGGTCATAGATGTCCAGTGACACATCCGGCTCACCCGCAAGCCGCATCAGTCGCTCGACCGAGAGCTGGACATTCAGCGCGGTCGCGATCCGGCGGATGATGCGCTGCTGTGCCTCAAACCAGTTGTCGAGATTGAGCCGGAAGCTTTCGCTCCACACATAGACGCCGGTCACTTCATCCCGAAGCACCATCACCATGTTGATCTCGGTGCCGGCCTGATAGGCGGTACACTCGATGCAGTATTGCGGCACCGAATCCGACAGTCGCACCGGCGCCGCCGGATTCGGCCGGTCGATCACCGTCCATTCGCGGAAACGCACCAGGCATGCCGCCAGATGCAGGCCAAACCCCTGCACGAGATGAATGCGGTCGCCGTCGACGCCATGCATCCCGAACGGCTTCAGGATCAGGCGCATCTTGGCAGGGACGACAAGATGTTTCAGCGGCGCGACGCCAGCACCGCCGCCAGCGTCGCCGCTCGTCTGTGCAACAGGCGCGCCGGACAGAGACCGGGCGCCGGTTCGCTCCGGCGGCCGTTCGTAAGCGCCGAGCTTGATGTCGGCAACCAGCGCCTCGGTCGTCTGCGACGGCTCCATGCCGTAATCGCGATCCAGCAAACCCCAGAGTTCGTTGTAGATCCGCAACGCTCCCGCGGTATCGCCCTGGCCCGCATGCATGCGCATCAGATGGCAGCACGCCTCTTCATGGGTCGGATCGAGATTGACGATCGCGGCCGCGATTTCATTTCTGACACCGGCCTCCAGGTCGTTCGCCACCAGCCCGGCGTCGAGGTTGCGCATCAGCCGGTCGCGGATGGTCTGGCGCTTCGCCAGAATCCAGACCCGAAACGACGGATCGAGATCGTCCATTCCTTCGAGGATCCGCTCGTCGAGACGCTGGGTATTCAACAGCAGTGGATGAGCACTGCCGGCTTCCGCGAGCCGGATGACGTTCTCGACGTCGACATCGAGTTCGCCGGGATCGAGATGGATCGAGAGCCGCTTGGCGACAAAGCCGCCATATCCGACCGTTTCAAATGCCGAGTGCAATTCGCGCACGACCTGGCGCAGCGACGCGCGCGCCTTTTCCTCGTCCGAGCGGCTCCAGAACAAGCCGACCAACCGCTCGCGGCTCTCGTGTTTGGTTTCGGTCAGCGCGAGATAGCCGAGAACGGCATTCGCCTTCTGGGTTCGCAACTCGACGGAGCGGCCATTGAAGCGGACAGCAGGGCGGCCCACCAGCGACACCGAAAGGCGCAGGGCGTTTTCAGGCACGTTTCGAGCGCCCAAGGCATATTGCATCTGCAGATTCCAGGCCCGAAAGCAGTTCGGCAATCCTTATTTCATGCCAGAGCCAGGCCGCCGGTATGGATCGCGCCCCCGCCGGTCAGCGCTATCATATCTGCAAGCCGCGGTGTGACAATCTCGGAAGGCTCCAGTTGCAGGCCGGCCGTAATAATACGGGCGGCCGGAATCGCCAAGCGGCAACGAGTTAAATCGAGGCCGAAGCACTCGACGCCGAATTGTTCAAGCCGTTCAACGATCAGCCGCGACACCTCGGCGGGCGCGGTCGCATCGATGACAAAATGCCGCGCCGGCGCGTGCAGCGGTTCTTGCAGCGGCTGCAGCAGCAGGCACCGATCCGCGTTGATTTCGGTGGCGCGGCGCCGGTGCACCCGATCCCGCTCGTTGAGGGCGGCTTCGCCGCGCTCCCGGCACTTTGCCTCGACGATCTCGTGGGCCAATTCGATCTGGCACATTTCCCGGATTGCGGAACGCGCGGCGGCGGCAAGCGTCGGCCGCGCCGCCAGGCCGAACGCAACGCCGAAGCCATCGGTCTTGCAGGATACCGCGACAACGCTCGGCACGCCGATATCGGTGGTGACGTCGAGCAGCCAGCTGCGTCGCGCCTCGTTATTTTGCCGGAGCTGCGACAGCAGCGTCCGCGCCGTGACCTGGGCCTCATCGGAGGGCGGGATCGATCTGCCGCGGGCGCCGCCGCGCCACCAGAGACTGGCCGCATCGCGCTCGATCAATTCGAGCATGCCGTGCAGGGCGGCGGCATCAGAGGACGTGCCGGCGGCCGATCCCGTGCTCAGTGGAAATGGCGGCCTGACCTGTTGCTGCGCCGGTGGCCGGCGCAGCAACAGGTCCGCCGGCAGCAGGACTTCGCCGCCGTCGTTGAGCCGTCGCGCCCGACACCATGAAAGCTCAGCCTCGGGGGCCACTTTGTATGCCGAAAACGCCGCGATGAGCTCTTTGGCCCGCGGACCAAGTGCTGCCGCCCGATCACGGCATCCGGACGGGGCCAGCACATCCTCCGCGGTCTGCAGTTGCGAAAGATATTCGACACCCTCCCCGATACAGCTTTGAAAAGCTTCCTGCGGCGAGAGGCCGACGCCGGACACGCCGACCGCCGGACCGCCCGCGTGCATGGGATCGGCGATCCCCGGGTCGAACTGGGCGCCGAAACAGACCAGCCCGGGCGCGTCGGGCGCGGCCAGTTCGAAAACGCGTAAAAATTTCGACGCCGCCGTCAACAGCCGGGCGCGATGGCGCGCGTCGGGGCTTGGCTCACCGCCGCCCCCCACCGGGTAGTCGAGTTCCCGCAGCAACGACATCGCGCCGGATTTGGCACCCGATTGGGCATCGGCCGCGGTCTGCTCCGGCCGCTCGCCGAGCAACAGGGCGGCCGCGTGCGCAAACAGATTGGGCATCCGATCTCCTGTTCACGATGGCCTCACGCCGGCCGCGCAGAATCCGGCGGGGTTAAGGACGACGCCTTGGAGGAATATAATGCTCGCCAAAGCCTTTGTGGTTGCGATGGGTGCCGAGATTGCCCGGTCCGACTACGCAAAGCCAACCCTGATCCACAGCCGCAGCCGTGAGTGGCTGATCGCATGCCGCTGGGGTCCGGAGGGCGAATATCTCTCGATCGCCACCGCCGGCACGATGCAAAAGCCCGGCGAGCGCGTGGCGCCCGACGCCATTGCACCGATTTACAGCCTTTTCGGCGTACTGGCCTCGGAATGCGAGCAGAATGTCGCCAGCACCTTCTTGCTGGTACGGCAACTGCCCGTCCCGATCGAACTCGCGGGCACGTTCTTCCCGGCGGACGGGTATGTGCGGCTACAGCAGCGCGAGACGCTCAGCCTGACCTGCAGAACCCGCTATTCGCATAGCTGCGGCTGGCTGGACGGAAGGGAGGTCCGCAAGGACATTCCGGACCCGGCGCCATTCTCCGCGGAGGCCATGGCTTGGCACATCAAGGCTGAACGCTGCGAGTGGATTGGCGAGTTCATTTCCGAATTGATCCGGCCCGAATCGGTCCGGCGCGAGAAACGCCCAATTCGCGCCAGCGCGTAAGCTTGAAGGGGCTATAGCGTTTTCGAGCGAAGCGGATACCGGTTCGCGTGAAGAAAACGCGTCAAAACAAGAATCTAGACCTTCGGTTCTGATTTTATCAGAACCGGAAAGGGGCTAGGCCTTTCGCCGGCGCTTGGGTGTTGGTGCCGGCTGGTCGGCAGCCGATTCGACCAGTTCGGCAATCGCCCGCCGCAGCCGCGGATCCGCTATTCGGGAATAGGCCGTCAGGACCCGCAATTCGTCTCGGCCGGAAAGCAGCCGGAAGGGCGATTTGGCGTCAGGCGCCGTGTCTCCCTGGATCTCGAACAGTTCGCCTACCGAGATACCCAGCACCGCCGCGATCCGCGACAGCCGGCTGGCGCCGATCCGGTTGGTTCCCTTTTCGTATTTTTGAACCTGCTGGAAGGCAACGCCGATCTTCCCGGCGAGATCGGTCTGGCTCATTCCACGATGGGCGCGGAAAATTCGAATCTTGGCTCCGACCATCACGTCGAGTGGGTCGGGCGTCCTGGCCAACATTACCGGTCACCTCTCGTTGCAAGCGAAACTCGCCACAACTATAGGCGTCGAACGCCGGAGCGCAATCCCTCAGGCCGGGTCTTGCTGCCGCACCAGGGTGGGATGCCCAAAATCCTGTTTGATATCCTGTTTAAGGTCCTGTCCGAGGTCGTGAGCCAGCACGCACCTGCCCTCCCGGTCGATGCTGACGGTCGTTCGCCGGGCGATCGAGGCCGTCAAAAAATCCTGCAGGACCATCCGGCCCTCGTCGGAGAGCCCGTACAGTCCGCGCATCAATTCGAAAAAACCCGGTTCTTCGCCGACATACAATAGTTCGAGCAACTCTGCGCTCGTGTATCGGCCCAAAGCGGAAAACATCCGCTCGGCCGCATCATCGACCGTATCGGTCTCGGCCGCACGGTTGAAGTTGTAGATCACTGCAGTCATGGTTTCCCCGGGCGCTTCGTATTGATCAATGTCTAGTCACATCGAACGTCACATTGCCGAGGCCAGCGTGAATCCAGCGTGATTGGGGCGCTGGGGCGTCGGCGGGGCGGAATGGAACAGCAGGCGCGCGGCCTGCAACTGCCAATGGCAGCCGCTGGATAATTCGCGAGACGGCATCCATTCGCTTCAGATTGGGACAGGGTCGCGCCGCCGCCTTCAGCCGGTCGGCCCAAGAGCCAGCTGCTCCCGCCGGGCTATTGCAAAGCCGAAGCTCGCGCAGCCATCCCGCGCGACTTTAGTCGCAAGAAACGCAAGACAACCGTCCGCGCTCGCACGGTGCCGGCGTCGGATTTGCCGCGACGACGCTCGAGGATTTCGCGGTTATGGACCGCCGTCTGCGGCCAGATTTCGTGGCGCTCGACCACCTTGCGCGCATAGAATTGCACGATGCCTTCGTTGACCGGTTTCGGCATTGAGGTGCGTACGTTGCTGCGAACGAGAACCGTCGATCGTCGCGATGGCTTTCGGATTGCCTTTCGCAACCATCATTTCGGCGGGATCGCCGCCAATTCACCCAATGGTCCGGCCGTCCCGAGCGCCATCGCGGACAGCCGGCGCATGCGCGAGCCGATACATAGTCGTAGCCGCTCGTAGCCGCCGAAGCCGTTTGCGACCGGACGGTCCGGGTTCCCGGATTGTCGGGAAGTTCGGGAAGAGAAGAATTGCACCTGCAGCCCGCGGGGAATATCGGACTGCCCCCGGAGTAACGCACAATACGGCAGCAGATGCAGCCGATTCCGGGTGTTTTCCGCGCTGTCATGCGGCGCAAGGCAGCATGCGGTCAATCTCGACAGGCCCCGTCACTACGGGTAGGGTCCCCAAAAAATGATCCCCGGAGATACGCCGTTGCAGGAGAGACTCAAGCTGAAACGCGACTATTACGCTGGCGCGCTGATGCTTGTGCTCGGCGTCGGCGCGGCCATCATCGGCAGCGGCTACAAGATCGGCACTCTCGCCCGAATGGGTCCCGGATTCATGCCGGTGATGCTTGGCGTGACGCTGGCTTTCATGGGCCTCTTGATCGCCGGCACCGCGCTCGCTTCTTCCGAACCGGACGAAGGCCGGTTCATGCCCGACAACCCGCAATGGTTCGGCTGGCTCTGCATCATCGGCGGCCCCGTCCTGTTCATCATCCTCGGCCAATATGGCGGGATGATTCCCGCGGTGTTCGCCTGCGTGTTCGTCTGCGCGCTCGGCGATAAAACCGGCACCGTCAAAACGTCGGCCGTCCTGGCGGCCGGCGTCACCGTGTTCGGCGTGTTGCTGTTCCACTATTTGCTGAACATTCCATTTCCGTTGCTGCGTGGGTTCAACCTGTGATCTCAACCGCCATTACCGACCTCTATTACGGCTTCGGCGTCGCGCTTGAGCCGCACAACCTGATGTACTGCTTCCTCGGCGTGCTGGTCGGCAATCTTGTCGGCGTGCTGCCGGGCATGGGCCCCGTCGCCACCATTTCGATCCTGCTGCCGCTGACCTTCGGGATGCAGCCGGTGCCGGCGATCCTGATGCTGTCCGGCGTCTACTACGGCGCCCAATACGGCGGTGCGATCTGCTCGATCCTGCTCAATCTGCCATGTCATCCACCTCACGCGGTGACGTGTCTCGACGGATTTCCGCTGACCAAGCAAGGCAAGGGCGGCACCGCGCTCGGCATCACCATCATCGCGGCTTTCGTCGGCGCATCGTTCGGCATCACCGAGATGATTTTCCTGGCGCCGTTCCTGGTCAAGATGGCGCTCGAATTCGGCCCGGCCGAAGTCTGCTCGCTGATGCTGGTCGGACTGCTGGCGGGATCGACGCTGGCCAAGGGCTCGCCGCTCAAGGGCATCGCGATGACGGTGCTCGGCCTGCTGGTCGGCATCGTCGGATCCGACATCGAGACCGGACAGCCGCGCTTCACCTTCGGCATCACGGAATTGTTCGACGGCGTCGAAATCGTCGCGCTGGCGCTCGGCATGTTCGGCATCGCCGAGTTCATGAACAGCATCAACAATACCGAATCCGTCGACATGAAATACGCCAAGGTCGGCATCTCCGACATGTTCCCGTCGAAGGCCGATCTCAAGCTGGCGTTCTGGCCGATGATCCGCGGCACGCTGCTCGGCAGCCTCTGCGCGCTGATCCCCGGCACCGGCCCGACCATCGCGTCTTTCGTATCCTACGCCACCGAGAAGAAGATATCGAAGACGCCGGAGCGCTTCGGCCATGGCGCCATCGAGGGCGTTGCCTGCCCGGAGGCCTCGACGCACTCCTCCGTGCAGGGCGACTTCATCCCGACCATGAGCCTCGGCATTCCCGGCGACACCGTGATGGCGCTGCTGCTCGGCGCGCTGATCATCCACGGCATCGTGCCGGGGCCGCAGCTGATCAGCCAGCACGCCGACATCTTCTGGGGCCTGATCGCGAGCTTCTGGATCGGCAACATCCTGCTGGTCATCCTCAACGTGCCGATGATCGGCCTGTGGGTGAAGCTGTTGAGCATCCCGTATCGCTACCTCTATCCGAGCGCGATGTTCTTCGTCTGCATCGGGGTCTATGCCGCCAACAACGACATGTTCCAGGTCGGCGAGACCCTGTTCATCGGCGTGATCGGCTACATCCTGCTGCGGCTCGATTTCCATCCGGCGCCGATCCTGCTCGGCTTCGTGCTCGGACCGCGGTTCGAGGAAAACTTCCGCCGCAGCCTGCTGATCTCGCGGGGCGACCTCACGACCTTCATCGACCGGCCGATCAGCGCGTTCTTCCTCTTGATCTGCGTCGTGCTGATCGTGGCCCAGGTTTATGTCTGGCTGCGCAAGCCGAAGATCATCGAGGAAGAAAGGGCGATCGAGGCGCAAGTGCCGGCGACGCCCTATTCCGAGGTGGCGGAGTAGTCGGCAAGGTTTGGCTCGCAAGATCCGCGCGGGGATACGCGCAGCGAAGCCGAAGCTGCGGCGCTTTCAAGCCTAGACGGATTTTGCCTCGTCGGCGAACACCGCTGCTCGCACGGCCACCGGGGGCACAGCTGCGAACTCGCCGTCACCAGCGGCTTCTTGCTGCGCCTTGTGATTCCACATCTCGGCTTCGGCCAGCAGCCGCCAGCTCTCGAGGGGATAAAACACCGCGCTTTGGCGGCACAGGGATTCCATTGCACGGTAGCGAGTGAGCCCACTCATCTTCGCCTCCAACCGGTCTGCCCCCGGTTATTTAAAGCCGACATCGGGACGGTGTCACCATGATTCTTGCGCGAGATCGGGCCGGTCGCGCCAATAAAGCCAGGCCTGACGACATCCGTAAAACAATTCCGGTCGGGAACTCGAGCCGGACCCTGCGCGTTACTCGGTTTCGACTGTCTTCGGAGCTGCTCTCGCAGCTCGTTCGCGAAGCCGATTGAACTATCATGACAAAATTCAAGGCTCTTGTCGTTTTGGTTGTCCTGACCGTTCTGGCCGCCACCGCTCATGCGGCGCCGAGAGGTGGCGGAGGTCATGGTGGCGGAGCACCGCACGGCGGTGGTCGTGTCGGCGGAGGCCATGCCGGAGGCGGCCATTTCGGTGGTGGTCATTTTGGCGGCGGCGGCGGCAGGCCGCATTTCGGCGGGGGTGCTCACATCGGCGGCGCGCATTTCGGTGGCAACAGGCCGGCGATACGATCGGCGGCCCGGCCGAGCGTCAGGGCCCAGCGCTCGTTCGCGGTTCACGGCAATTCGAACCGCGCGATCAACCGCCGGACCACAGTAAATCAAAATTCCGTTGTCCGATCGGGACGCGATCAAAATGCAACCCGCAATTCCAATCCGCGGGCAGATATCAGGTCACGCGCGGTGAGGAACGTGCTGACCTCGAGCGCCGTCGCCGGCGCCATGCACAACCACGCTGCGCTGCGAAATGCGAATGCGCGCGCGCACATTACCGCAAGCGCGGCCACGGCGGGATGGCATGACGGCCGCGGTCGCAACGGCTGGTGGCGGCACCGTAATGGTGGATATGGCTGGGTCGGCCCGCTGTTCTGGCCGTTCGCCTACTATGACATGTACGATTACGCGATGTGGGGCTACGGCGACGATTCCGGATTTTGGGATTACGGCTACAACGACATCTATGCCGGACTGTTCGCGCCCTACGGATATGACGACCTCGCCGGTTACTTGCCGCAAGGCACAGGCGGCGGACAGCCAGGTGGCGCACAGCCATCCGGCCCCGCAGCTGCCGCGGCACCCGAGCAGTTGACGCAAATGTGCGGCGAGGACAGCCGCGACATCGCCGGCCTGCCGATCGATCAAATCCAGCAGGCCATTCAGCCGAACGACGCCCAGCGTGCGGCCCTCGATGATCTCGGCAATGCCTCGGTGAAAGCCGCACAGGACATCAGGGCGGCTTGCCCGACGCAGGTAGCCTTGACGGCCCCTGCCCGGCTCGCATCGATGCAAGCGCGGATCGAGGCGATGATATCGGCGGTGCACACGGTTCAACCCGCGCTGCAAAAGTTCTACGACCTCCTGAGCGACGAACAGAAAGCCCGGCTCAATGCGCTCGGCCAGGATCAGGCTCGCGGCCAGGCCGCACAGAGCAACAAGGGGTCTCAAAATTGTGAGGCGGCCCAAACCGGCGTCCTGAACTGGCCCGCCGCCGAGATCGAGGCCAGGCTTCATCCGACCGGAGCGCAACGCGACAGCCTTGCGTCGCTGCAGGACGCCAGCGCCAAGGCGGCCGATCTGCTGAAATCCTCGTGCCAGACCAGCGAAGCCATTACGCCGCCGGCGCGGCTCGATGCCGTCGGCAAACGGCTCGATACCATGCTGCAAGCGATCAAAATGGTGCGCACGGCATTGGACGACTTTTATGGCACACTGAGCGACGAGCAGAAGGCGCAGTTCGAGGCGATCGGGCCGCGCCGCTCGGCATCCCTGGATGAGCCCGGCACGTCGCAATCGCACGCTTACCACCGCCACCATGCCAGCATTGGCGGCATCATCAGGCGCTTCATCTCGCTTGCGCGCTGAGTTGCGGGTCACGCGTTGATCAGCGGGTCGTGGCGATATGGCCGGCAACGCGCGGCGGTCGGCAGATCCGGCAGAATGGCGGCGCACACTGTGGGCAATTCCCCACAAGCGTTTTGCCGTTGGCGCCGCCAAGCTCACCGTGAAACAGGCCGGAAGCGAGGTCGCTTCGGCATGGAAGCCCCTCGCCTCGCGAACGTTTACACGCGCGCCGGATAATCTATACATTCGGCCTGGCAACGATCCGCCTGATAACGCGATCGGCATTCGGGAGTTGAGACATTGGCATTACCTCGACATGTGTTGCCGACCACCGTGGTCGGAAGCTATCCGCAGCCCGATTGGCTGGTCGACCGCCAGATGCTCTCGAAATCCGTGCCGCGTACCCGCATGAGCCAGATGTGGCGGATTCCGGACGCCTATCTGGAGCAGGCGCAGGATGACGCCACCATCGTCGCGATCCGCGACATGGAGCGCGCCGGCATCGATATCGTGACCGATGGCGAGATCCGGCGCGAAAGCTATTCCAACCGGTTTGCCACCGCGCTGGAAGGCATCGACGCCGAAAACCCCGCCATGATCACCGCGCGATCGGGCCAGCAGACGCCGGTGCCCCGCGTGGTCGGCGAAATCCGCCGCACCGGCCCGGTCGAACTCAGGGACATGGAATTCCTGCGCCGCAACACCGATCATGCGGCCAAGATCACCTTGCCCGGCCCGTTCACCATGAGCCAACAGGCCAAGAACGAATTCTACAAGGACGATGAAGAACTGGCGATGGCGATGGCGGCGGCCGTCAATGCCGAGGCGCTGGCGCTGCAGAAGGCCGGCGCCGACGTGATCCAGCTTGACGAGCCCTGGGTGCGCAACGACCCCGCCGCCGCCAAGCGCTATGCGGTCAAGGCGATCAATCGCGCGCTGCAGGGCATCACGGTGCCGACGGTGGTGCACGTCTGCTTCGGCTACGCCGCCGTGGTGCCGGGCGACACCAAACCATCCGGCTATTCGTTCCTCGGCGAGCTCGACGATTCCATCGCCGAGCAGATCTCGATCGAGGCGGCGCAGCCCAAGCTCGATCTCGGCGTGCTCAGGGATCTGGCATCGAAGAAAATCCTGCTCGGCGTGATCGATCTCGGCAATCCCGAGATCGAGACATCGGCCGTGATCGCCGATCGGATTCGCCACGGCCTCAAATACGTCTCCGCCGACCGGCTGATCCCGGCGCCGGATTGCGGCATGAAATACATGCCGCGCCATGTCGCGTTCGGAAAGCTGAAGGCGATGAGCGACGCGGCCGCTATGGTGCGTAAGGAAGTGAGCTGACGCAGTGCGTAGCCTGTAGCCCGCACGAGCGGAGCGACATGCGGGACCTCGGGCAAACCCCGGATATCACTTCGCTCATCCGGGCTACGATCACGAACTGGCCGGCTGCAAGCCTGCGGCGGGAATTTCCCGCGCTATCGCATCGCGCCCGCCGCGGGTACCGGTCTGCCACACCGCGGCGCGGCGCTCGATCAGGCGGATCAGGAGGTTGAACGCGATCGCCAGCGCCAGCACCAGCAACACACCCGCGAACACGTGCGCGCTTTCGAGGATGGTGCGGTAGCGCGAAATCAAATAGCCGACGCCGGCCGACGAGATCAGCATTTCCGACACCACCACGCCGACGATCACCAGCGCCCCGCCGACCCTTAGGCCCGACAGCACGGTCGGAATCGCGGCCGGAATGATCACGCGGGTGACACGCTGGCTCAGGGTCGCGCCCATGCTGCGGGCGGCGAGCAGCAATTGCGGATCGATGGTCTGGATGCCGGCCGCGGTCGCCAGCATGGTCGGCAGAAACCCGTAGATCGAGGCGAACGCAATCTTGGATTCCGAGCCGATCCCGAGCCAGACCGTGAACACGGGATAGAGGATCACCAGCGGCACCGCATAGAGGCTCGAGACCATCGGCATGATCAATAACCGCGGCCGAGGCAGGCTGCCGACGATCGCACCCGCCAGGATGCCGCCGCCGCAGGCGAACACCATGGCGATCGCGACTTCATACAGCGTGACGACCAGCGCGTGCCCGTATTCCGGCGCATCGGTCCAGCCGGCTTTCAATGTCGACGACAGCGACGGCAGAAACAATTCGGGGATGAGGCCGGCGCGCGGCAGCACCTCCCACAGCACGATCAGCGTGACGACGATGAGGCGGCGCAGCGTGGTCGACGACATCGTTGGCCCTCAAGCCGATTTGCGGATATGGCGCCAGATGCGGTCGCGCAGGCTGCCAAAGACGTCGCCGCTCAGCATCTCGAAGGTACGCGGCCGGGGAAGTGCCACTTCCAGCCGGTCGACGATGCGGCCGGGACGCGGCGACATCACGATCACTTCGTCGGCGAGATAGACCGCCTCCGTGAGGCTATGGGTCACGAACACGATGGTCTTGCCGGTCGCGGCCCAGATCCGCAGCAGCTCATCGCCCATGGTCATCCGCGTCTGCTCGTCGAGCGCCGCGAACGGCTCGTCCATCAGCAGCACCGGCGGATCCTGCACCAGGCCGCGCGCGATCGAGACCCGCTGCTTCATGCCGCCGGACAATTCATGCGGATGCCGCTGGCCGAAACCGTCGAGACCCACCAGTTGCAGCGCTTCCTGCGCCTTGGCGCGGCGATCCTTTTTGGCGACGCCGCGCAGTGCCAGCGGAAATTCGACGTTCTCTTCCGCGGTGAGCCAGGGAAACAGGCTCGGCTCCTGGAACACGACGCCGACCCTATCAGGATCGGGATCATGGATCGCCGCGCCGCTCACCAGGATCGTGCCGGAGGTCGGATGTCTGAGGCCGGCCATCATCATCAGCAGCGAGGATTTGCCGCAGCCGCTGGGGCCGACCAGCACGACAAATCGCCCAGGCTTGACCTCGAACGAGACGTCGGACACCGCCAGCACGCCCTCGCCCGAGGTCTTGTAGACCTGGCCGACGCCGGTGAGCTGCACCGCGCCGGAGCGCGCGGCCGGCTTCAGCGAGGTCACGTTCGCCAGTGGCTGCATCGCGTTTCCACCGATCTGACGAGTTCGTTGAAGGCCATGGCAATGGCGGCGATCATCAGCACGCCCGCCAGCAATTGCTTCATCTGGAAATTCTCGCCCCAGGTCGCGATCTGGTGGCCGATGCCGTCGCGCGAGGCATACATCTCGGCGAGGATCACGCCGGTGAGATTGAAGATCATCGAAATCCGCAACGCTTCCAAAAGCACCGGCAGCATGCTCGGCAGATAGACGCGAAACGCGGTCTGCGCCGGCGTCGCGCCGTAGGAGCGCGCCACCGTCAGATGCTCGACCTTGACGGATTCGACCGCCGTGGTGGTCGACATGATGACGATGAAGATGGTGGAAAAGAAGCCGAAGCCGACTTTTTCCGAGAAGCCGACGCCGAACACCAGGATGAACATCGGCAGGAAGATCGACTTGGGAATGCTGAAGGCAAAGAACAGCAGCGGTTTTACCACTTCGGCGAAATAGCGGTTCTCGGCGATCAAATATCCGATCAGGACGCCGATCGGCACCGCGACGATGAAGGCGGTTGCGACCTCGCTCGCGGTGACCAAGAGATCGTTGCGCACGCCGGCGCGCGCCAGCAATTCGCCCAGCATCGCCAGCGTGTCGGAGGCCGAGGGCAACAGACGGGGATTTACCGCC
The DNA here is from genome assembly GCA_963699465.1 of uncultured Alphaproteobacteria bacterium. Taxonomy (GTDB): domain Bacteria; phylum Pseudomonadota; class Alphaproteobacteria; order Rhizobiales; family Xanthobacteraceae; genus Bradyrhizobium. The sequence goes on along the minus strand of CAVOTZ010000010.1, from coordinate 150,057 downwards.
CCGGTCCGGGCCAAGGCTTCCCACAGCGCGAACACCGCCAGCACGACGGCAACCCGTGCCGCCTTGATCCCGAGCGTGCCGGTCATCGTCAAAACCTCACGGCTTGGTCGCGACCGGCTTGAACCGGGTCGAGATGATCTCGGATCCCGGCACCAGATCCTTCATGCCGCCCATCTTCGCCATGTCGAGCGACAACTGCATCGCGGCGGGCACGTCGGCCGCGCTCATGTCGCCTGACGTTTCAAGCTTGAGGATGGTGTTTTCGTATTCCGCGGCGGCGATGTCGGCCGGCATCTCGTAGAGCTCCGCGATCAGCTTGATCGCCGCCTCGCGGTTGTTGCGCATGAACATCACCCCGCCGAACAGCGCGTTGAGCGCCTTCTGCACCACTTCGGGCTTTTCCTGCGCGAACTTGTCGGTGACGATCCAGCCCGAGGTCAAATTGGGCGGAACGTCCTTGGCGTAATCGAGGATGGTCTTGGCCTCGCCCGATTTGGCGATCTGGAAGCTCAGCGGCGAATACACCACGGCGGCATCGATGTTGCCGGCGAGCAGATTGGGCACCAGCCCACCGCCGCCGACCGGCACGCGGGTAAAATCGATCTTCCGGTCCTGGACCGTCCACAGCGCCAGCAGGTCCGAACCCGAGCCCGCCGAGGTGATGCCGACCTTCTTGCCGTTGAGATCCTTTACATCGAGCGGCGACTTCGCCAGCACCATCAGTTGCCAGCCGAAATTGCCCATCGAGCCGTTGGCGACGACCTTCGACATCACGCCTTTCTTGCGCCCGGCGGCCGGTAGCGACGGCGCGTCGAGGATCAGATCGGCGGCGCCCGCGGCCAGCGCCTCAAAACACTCCGCGCCGCCGCGATAGATGGTCAGCTCGGCGGTGATGCCTTCCTTTTCAAACAGTTTTTGCGCCTTGGCCGCTTCCGCCACGGTGGTCGGCCAGTAGGTCTTGGTCGGCAAGCCGATCCGGATCGTCTCCGCCTGCGACAGCGCCGGCACCGCGAACAGCACGGTGGCGGCCAGTGTCGCCAGGACATGGCGGCGAGCGATGGTCATGACGGCGTCTCCCCTGATTTTCGGCTGATACTTTGGGAGGCTTGACGCTCCCGACCGGCCTTTGATTTTAGGCGCCCATCATCGCCCGCCGGTGCCGGGAACACAACTCTCCCAAAGTTTCGCACCCCCAAAGTTTCGATCGGGAGCGCTGCCCGCGTTCAGCCGTTCTCCATCTCCTTGAAGGCCTCCTTGGCGTTTCGAAAACTGTCGATTCCGGCGGGCACGCCGGCATAGACCGCCACCTGCAGGAAGATTTCCTTGATCTCGTCCTTGGTCAGCCCGTTTTTCAGCGCCGCCTTGACGTGCAGTTTCAACTCGTGCGGGCGGTTGAGCACGCTGATCATCGCCAGATTGACGATGCTGCGGAAGCGGCGATCGACGCCGGGACGGGTCCACAGCGCACCCCAGCAGAACTCGGTCGACCATTCCGCCATGGTGCGGGTGAATTCGTCGGCGCCGGCGATCGACTTGTTGACGTAGTCCTCGCCAAGCACTTCCTTGCGCACCTTCAGTCCGCGTTCAAACAGGCTGTCTTCGCTCATGGCTGATCCCTTTCTTTCTGGTTTGGAATGAATGGTTCGCGGCTCGATCGCGGCCGCGGTCGACCAAATCCTAATGCGGCTGGTCGGGGCCTGTCGACCTGCAATCGTGATGGAGCCCGGAAGACCCGGCCCACAAATGCTGCTCCACGATATGGACAGACCGGAACTGCCGTGTCGTCGCGCCTAATCGTTGGAATCCCGTGCGTCGCTGCCCTATGATGCACGGACCATCCGTATCCGGGACCGCCGCCATGCAGCCATTCGACCGCGCCGCCGAAGACCTCGGCAATTCGATCCACTTCGAACACGTCAATGTCACGGTGCCGGACCAGCGTCTGGCGACGCTGTTCTACGTCGCGGGCCTCGGGCTTACCCGCGATCCCTATCTGATGGTCTCCGACACCAACATGTGGGTCAATGTCGGACGCAACCAGTTCCATCTGCCGAACGGGCCGGCGCAGGTTTTGCGCGGCCATACCGGCATCGTGATTTCAGGCCGCGAGGCGCTGCTCGGGCGGCTCGCCGCCGTGGCGCCCAAGCTGAAGGACACGGCGTTTTCGTTCCGCGAGAACAACGACCATGTCGAGGCCACCTGTCCGTGGGGCAACAAAGTGCGCTGCTACGAGCCGGACGCCGCGCGCTTCGGCCGCATCTCGCTCGGCATTCCCTATGTCGAGTTCGACGTGCCGGCCGGCACCACCAAGGCGATTGCGGCGTTCTACCCCGAGATCATGGGGATGCCGTCCGAGCTGAAGAACGGCGACGGCAACGTCGCGCGGGTGCAGATGGGCAAGGACCAGTATTTGCAATTCCGCGAGACCGACAGGCCGCAGCCGGAATATGACGGCCACCATGTGCAGATCTACATCACGGATTTCTCCGGCCCCTACCGCAAGCTCGGCCAGCGCAATCTGATCTCCCAGGAAGATAACCCGTACCAATATCGCTTCCGCGATATCGTCGATCTCGACAGCGGCAAGCACCTTTTCACGGTCGAGCACGAGGTGCGCAGCGCCACCCACCCGATGTTCATGCGGCCGCTGGTCAACCGCGATCCCGCGCAAACCAACCGCAATTACGCCCATGGCTATGAACAGTCGCCCTGGGCGATGGAGCCGGACGAGTACGACAAAAGGTAAGCTCTCTCATTTGGCTTGCCGGATCTGCGCAAGTACCGGCGCGATGTATTTTCGGAACTGGGCCGGGTTCTCGCTCATCGGGAAATGCCCGAGCTTTTCCATGACGGTGACCTCGGCGCCGGGAATGCTTCGCGCCGTGCGCAGCGTGTCCTCCGGCGTGCAGGAGAAATCATATTCGCCGGTCAGGAGATAAAGCGGGCAAATTGCTGTGTCGATCTTCCCGACCCTGCCGCGCAGATCGCCGTCCACCCGGTAAAAATACAGATCGCCCTTGAACACGCCGGGACCACCCTGCCTGTAGCCCCACAGCGTTTCCTGGCGCGTGCTCTGCGGGCTCTGCGGCGCAATCAGGCCCGATACCAGCGCGGCGCAGATTTCACCGCCATGGACGTCGGGGCGATCAAGCCATTCGGTATCGTACCAGGGCTGCTGGAAATCGGCCGCTTCCAGTCCGATCAATGCGCGGAATTCCTGCGCGTGATCGATCGCCAGATTAAGCACGATGCGGCCGCCGATCGAGCATCCCATCACCACCGGACGCTCCAGCGTCAAGCGCCGCGCAAAACGCCCGGATCGCCTCGGTATAGCTCGCAGTGGTGAGCTGGTATTCGCCGCTCGCGCCGTCGGGCGGATTCGACTTGCCATGCCAGGGCATGTCGAAGGCGACGATGCGGAAATGCCGGGAAAATTCCTCGTCGCACAACAGATGACGCCATTGCCGGTTGTCGGAGCCGGCGGTGTGCAGGCAGACCAGCGGAATCCCTGACCCGTTCTCCTCGAAATAGATCCGATGCATCACGCCGCCGATCTCGACATGGACGTAGCGGCCGATGATCGGTTCGATCTTGCCGCTCATGCCGCGTGTCCCGACAGCGATCGCGGCAGCGCCAGCAGATCCTTGAAATATTGAAGATGGGTCATGAACGGATAGAGATCGCCGGCCAGATTTGCCTCGCCGCGCTTGGTCAGCGCCAGCAGATCGTGCCATCCCGGCTTTGGTTCAGGACGCCAATACTCGATCCACGCCTGCGGCGAAGCGGTATAGCCGAAACGCCAGGACGGCATGGTCTTTGGCGCAGCGGATATCTCGGCAATGCGGCCGGCACGAATGCAAACCAGGAAGGGGCGATCGGCCGGCCCGAGCAGGCAATCGACGTTGAGCAGGCGACCGGCGCGGAGCAGTTCGGAATCCAGATCCAGCAGTTTTGGCAACTTCTCGAATGTGCTGGCGATCGAAAAATCGTCCGGCTGCACCATCATATTCGCCTCAAAGGTCCCGGGCAGTTACATCGACCATCCCTTACCCGGACAACACGGCGGGGCGCAAGGTTCAGCCGCGCCGCGGCACAGCTACCAGGCGGTCGCGAGCGCACCGCGATTGTCACCCGCGACATCTCGAGTTGGCTGCCTAGTCTAGCCGTGAAGTTGCGCGTTGAGGCCTTGCCAATTTGCTGTGCGTCTGGTCGCCTCGAGCGCACCGCTCTGAGAGTTGCGTCGAAAGAGAAGGCCATTCTGGCCAGAGAGTTCCTTGGCTTTCACGACCCGGCCATCTTCAGTAAGGATGCGGGCGCCTGCGGTGACATAGCAGCCTGCTTCGACGACACAATCGTCGCCCAACGAAATGCCGATCCCCGCATTCGCTCCGATCAGACAGCGCTCGCCAACCACAATCCTCGCTTTTCCTCCACCCGACAGCGTGCCCATGATCGACGCCCCGCCACCAACGTCGCTGCCGCCACCGACAACCACACCGGCGCTGATCCGGCCTTCGACCATGCAGGGACCGAGTGTGCCCGCATTGAAATTGCAGAAGCCTTCATGCATGACGGTCGTGCCCGGCGCCAGGTATGCTCCGAGCCTCACGCGATCCGCATCCGCAATTCTCACGTCCGGTGGCACCACATAGTCGGTCATGCGCGGAAACTTATCCACGCCGGTCACCTCAAATGCGAGAGCGCGCTTTCGAGCCTCCATTCGAGCTTCTGGCACCCGAGAGCCTTCACAGGGACCGAGTGTCGTCCAGGCATTGGTCGGCAACAGGCCGAAAATCCCGTCAAGATTCAGGCGATTTGGCTGGACCAGCCGGTGGCTCAGAAGATGCAGTCGAAGGTACGCGTCGTACACATCGATTGGCGCGGATGCCAGGGACTTGATCTCGGTATGGATCGCAACGACGTCCACATCGCGAATGTCGTCGTGCCGCGCATACCCATCGGCGGACTTACCCAATGATCTTTCGATCTCCAGCTTGGTCAACCGCACCGTGGCTGTGTTGTCCGCTGAAACCAGCCGCGGCTGAAGAAACCAGGAATCCAGCACGCTGCCGTTACCGGCGATCGTCGCAAATCCCTCGCCGCTCGCGCCCTGGAGCTCCATCGCCATTTGAATTGCTCACACCATGATCGAGCGCACAATACGCGAGCGCTGGCGGAATTGGCAACCGCCGCAACCTTGTCCGCTGCGCCTTGATGTGTCCGTCCTATAGCGTTTTCGAGCGAAGTGGGTCCGGTTCGCGTGAAGAAAACGCGTCAAAACAATAAACTAGAGCCCGGTTCTGATTCAATCAGAACCGATAGGGCTCTAGACCGGCTTGTCGTCGTCCGTCACCGGCGAGGTGACCACCAGGAACACCAGATCGACGAGTCCCGAATTCGAGATGGCGTGCTCCACGCCGGGCGGCAGGAAGATAAAATCGTGCTTGCGCACCACATGATTCTTGCCGGCGATCTCCATCAATCCTTCGCCCTCGAGCACGTGGTAGATCTGCTCCTGAACCCGATGCTTGTGGCGGGCGACACGCGCCATCGGCTGGTACATCGAAATGCGATAGTCAATGTGCCGCGACCTCGCCGTCTCCGGCATCACCAGCGGTTTTGACAGCGCGCCGCCAAAATGATTGGGAAACTCGCGCCAGGGCACTTCCGCGATATTGCGGATAAAGGCGCCGTTACTCTCTGAAGCCATGCTTGCTCTCCCTATGTTCCCGACTGCGAGATCTGCTTTTGCAGGAAATCGACCGCCTGCTCACCGGCGATCCTTCCGAACACCAGCGCCCGCAACACCGCAACCGCGTTCGGCGCGGTGCCGTGAAAATGCCCGGTGGTCTCTCCGGCCGCGTAGAGACCCGGCATCGGCCCTTGCTCCCCCAGCACCTCGGCCCTGGCGTTGGTGGCGAGGCCGCCAAACGTGTAGGCCATGCCGCCGACCAGGGGATAGGCGAGATAGGGCGGCTTGGCGATGGCGCGCGCCCAGTTCGATTTCGGCGGCTGCAGCGCGCGATCCGCCGCCAGTCCGTCGCAGCGCGTCGCATCGAATGTCGCGGGATCGCCGGTCGCCGCGGCATTGTAGGCATCGACCGTCGCCTTCAGATTGCGCGCGGGAACGCCGATCAGCATCGCCAGTTCCTCGATCGTGTCGGCTTGATGCGGTGGCACCTCCGATCGAATGGCGCGCTCGAATCCCTCGATGTCGAACAGACGGCTATCGAGGATCGCGTAGGCGATGCTGCCCGGCCGCGCGAAATGAATGTCGCGCGCAAAAGCTTCCCAGGTCTCGTGCACAAGGCCGCCGCCTTCGTCGAAGAAGCGGCGCCCGTCCTGATCGACGACAATTCCATAGGGGTAAATCAGCACGACCGGCGCGGAATGGGCGCTGCGCGGATCGATCGGCTCGATATGCATGCCGTTCCAGTCACCCGAAATTGACGCGCCCTGGTCAATCGCCAAGCGGATGCCGTCGCCGCTATCGAAGCGCGTTCCCGGCGAAATCAGCTTCAGCGTCTCGGCGGCGGCCCCAAAATGCTTGCGCGTCATCGTGACGTCGCCCTGAAAACCGCCGGAGGCGAGGATGACGGCATCGGCGTCGAGCGCGGTGACGGCCCAGCCGCTCGATCTCAGCTCGACGCCACTGACCCCGCCCTCTCCCATTCTCAATCGGATCACCGGGGATTCGTAGCGGAGTTTTATCCCGGCTTTTCCGGCAAACTCCGCAAGCCTGTCGATGATGGCACGACCGCCGCCGATCGGCTGGATGCGCGGCGGGCCGGCGCTGAGGTAATAGATCGGCGTATCGAAGCTGACGCCATGGGTCCCGAGCCACCCGATCGTGGCGGCGGCGTTCTCCGCCAGCGTCCGGAAGTAATCCCGGTCGGCCAATCCGCCGGACGCGCGCCGCATGTCTTCTTCAAAGCCCGGCGCCAGCCGATCCGGCGCCGCCATCCGCATATAGGACGGGCTCCAGCGGGTGTTACCGCCTGCTTCGGCTTCGCGCGATTTTTCAAGCAGGGTAATCTCGATGCGCAAACCGCGGCTGCGCGCCTGCTCCGCCGCGGAGACCGCCGCGGCAAGGCCGGCGGCCCCGTGACCGACGATAACCAGCTTTTGAGGATCAGGATTTATCGAGGCGATCTTCCTCGCAATCACACCGCTAGCACATCGCCGATCCGGCTTCGAATCACTTCCCGCTCCGCCTGAGGCGTATCGGCATCGAAGCTGACGTCATAGGCGATCATGGCAGGGCGTTTCAGCACCACGATGCGGTCGCCGATCTCCAGCGCCTCGCTGATCGAATGGGTGATGAACACGGCGGTCTTGCCGTTTTCCTTCACCAGCCGGACGAATTCGCTGCGCAACCGCCCGGCGGTCGATTTCATCGAGCGCCGAGAACGGCTCGTCGCAGAGCAGGATATTGGCATTGGTCGCGAACGCGCGCGCGATCGAGACGCGCTGGCGCATGCCGCCGGACAGCGCATGCGGATAGTCGTGTTCATGGCCGGCGAGGCCCAGTTTGGTCAGCCAGAGCTGCGCCGTTGCACGCCGATCCGTCGCAGGCGTATCCAGCATCTCCAGTCCGAGCTCGACATTCTGGATCGCGGTGCGCCACGGCAACAGGCGGTCGCCTTGAAACACGATCGCCATTTTGCCGCGAAACGAATCGAAATCGGCGAAGGGATCGCGGCCGCTGACCCGCACGGTGCCGCTGCTCGGTTCGGTCAGGCCGGCGATCATGTTGAAGATGGTCGATTTGCCGCAGCCGGTCTTGCCCAGGATCGCCAGCATCTGGCCGGGACGCACGTCGAGATCGAGCCCGTCCACCGCGCGATACTCGGCGTCAGTGCCGGGCTTGCCGAACACCTTTGTGACCCGATCGAGGTGGATCGCCGCATCATTGGGCGTGACAATATCCCTCATATCGCGCGCTCCGACACGGCGCGGTATTTGAACGCGGTATTCTCGATCAGGGTCAGCAGGCCCTGCACGATCAGCACAAAAAACACCAGTTGCAGCGTCCAGGCCAGGGCGCCCGCCATGTCGAACAATTGCTGTTGCTGCAGCAGCTCATATCCGACGCCGCCGGTGGCGCCGACCAGTTCGGCGACCACGACCACGCGGGAGGCATTGCCAAGATTGACTTTCCACGCCGTCAAAATGTCCGGCAGGATCGCCGGCGCGATCATCACCCGGAACAATTTCAATCGCGTCGGCCGGAAGCTGAACACCATCTCCATCAGGTCCCGGGACATTCGCGCGCAGCGCGCCGAGCACCTGGAACGTGAAGGCCGGCAGCGTCGTCATCACCATGATGAAGAAAATCCGGAACTCGACGCCGTGAAACCAGATGATCGCGAACACCACCCAGGACAGCGCCGGAATGCCCTGGAACAGCGACAAGATCGGCGACAGGAAGCGGTCGATGGCATTGGAGCGCACCATCAACAGTGCCAGCCCGCCGCCGACGATGAAGGCGCCGGCCAGTCCCGCCAGGATGCGAAGCACGGTCGACAGCACGTCGGCAAACATCGATCCGGTGGTGAAGATCTCGAGGCAGCGCCAGAACACGTCGATCAACGACGGAAACAGGAAGCGCGGAAAGAACAGCGAGGCGAATTGCCAGAGCAGGATCACCACGACGAATGGCAGCACCGAGGTCCCCAGCCGCTTCGCGGTCGTCAACAGCATCGCCGCGAACGGTGACGGCGCGGGCTCGGGTGCGCCGTTCATTTACCCGGCGCCCGATAGATCGTCGAGGCGGCCGGATCGGACGGCAGGAAGGCGATCGATTTGCCGGCGGCGTAGACCGAGTTGATTTCCCTGGCGACGTCGGAAGCCCATTTCACGTTCATGCCGAGCCGGTCATTGGCGCGAATGAGTTCCGCGATCGCCTTTTGGTCATCGGGTGTTCCCTTGGGCGCGATCAGTTTCGACGCCTCGTCGGGATGTGCCGTCACCCATTCCGCGGCCTCCTGGTAGGCCGCATAAAGCTTCGGGATCAGGTCCCGATGCTTTTCCGCCCAATCGACATGGGCGGCAACGCCCAGATAGGGAATGTTTCGGCTGCCGGTAAATTTCATCCAGCTGTCCTTGATGGCGAGATCGATGGTGCGCATCTCGGGCTTCTTCGACAGCAGCGTCGTATAGGCCGGCTCCCAGAGCTGGACGGCGGCCGCGCGATCGGCCATTGCGTAGCCGATCAGGCCGGGCGTAGCGGTATTGACCACGGAGAATTTTGCAGTATCCGCGCCGAGCTGCCGGGCGAACCAGTCGAACATCACATAGTTCGTGGTGCCCTTGGCGGCTGCGAGCTCCTTGCCTTCGATGTCCTTCAACGTCTTGACCTCCGGCCGCGACGTCACGACCGCGCCCCAGAAATCGAACAGGTTGAACAAATAGGTCACCTTGACGCCGCGGATATCGGCAAGGCCGACCGTCAGCAGCGATGCGCTGCCGCCGAGCTGGAATTCACCGGAGTTGAATTGCGCGGTGTAGGCGTCCGGCGTGCGTTCCTCGAATTTGATCGCCAGGCCGTTTTTCTCATCGAGCTTTTGCGCCTTGATGATCGGCGGCAGGAACGCGCCGAGCGACGGCGGTCCGAAGATGACAATGGAGAGCGGCTCCGGCGCCTGGGCCAACGCCGGCGCGGCCGAAAACAGCGCCGCGGCGCAAGCAAGACTGGCGATAGACTGCTTCATGACCGTACTCCAGACCAAACTATTCCGCGGCGCCCTCGACCGGCGTCTCGAATTCCTTGCGCAGCGCGGTGAAAAACCGGCCGACCAGATGCTTGGAAACGCTGGACAGAATGCGCTGGCCGACGCCTGCGACCAGACCGCCGATCTCGCCCACGCCCTGAAACGTCAGGCGCGAGGCCTCCGCCCCTTCAGGCGCGATCTCGAAACGCGCGCTGCCATTGCCGTGACCGAGCGTACCGGCGCCGGACACCTTGATGTTGCACGTCTTCGGCGGCTCCTTGTCGGAGAGCGCGATCTCGCCCTCGAACGAGCCGCCAACCGCGGCGACGCGCAATTGCATCTCGACCTTGTAGGCGTCGGGCGCGATCTCGACCATGGCCTTGCAGCCGGGGATGCAGCGCGTCAGCACCACGGGATCGTTCAGCGCCTTCCAGAGCGTTTCGACCGGAGCCTGAATGGTCTCGGTCCCGCCAATGTCGAGTTTCATCTGTGGGCCTCCATCACAGGCCGAACAATCGTTGTGCCAGGCCGCCATTGATCGCGGCGCGCTCGGCGTCCGAGAATTTCGTCTCGGCCACGATCTTCAACGGAGCGAGGTCGCCGATCGGGAACGGCATATCCGATCCCATCATGATCCTTTCAGGCCCGACGATATCGGCGAGATAACGCAATGTGCGGGGATCCTGCACGATGGTGTCGTAATACATCGCCGCCAGCGCCGCGTCGGGATCGCCGAGCTTGTCCTTGTCGAGCGAATAATTGCGGCGCAACCGGCCGATGACATAGGGCAGCGCCGCGCCGCCGATCCCGGCGACGATTTTGACCTGCGCGTAGCGCGTGACGTGGCCGGCATAGATCAGCCGCGACATCGCGATCAGCGTATCGGTGATGCGCCCCACCGCATTGGCCATGCCGTAGTCGTGCACGCGGTCGTCGCCACTCTCGAACACCGGATGAATGAAGATCACCGATCCCAGTTCGTTGGCGGCCTCCCAGAATACGTTGAGCGCGGGATCGTCGAGCACACCGCCCTTGCCTTTCGGCTGGGTGCCGATCATCGCACCCTTGAAGCCCGCTGCATGCGCCTCGCGCAGCACTTCCGCGGCGCGCGCGCCGTCCTGCAACGGAACCGTGGCCAGCGGCACGAAGCGCGGCTCGCGCATCGCGGTTTGCGCCAGATGGGTATTGATCAGCCGCGACCAGGCCGCGCCCTCCGCCGCCGGCAATTCATTGCCGAACATGTCGAGCCAGCCGCCGACGACCTGACGCTCGATCTTCTGCTCGTCCATCCATTTCAGCCGGGCCTGCAGATCGCTCAGCGGTTTCGAAACCGGCCGGGTCGGCTTGCCGCCGGCAAAGGAGAAGCCAAAACTTCCGCCGTCCTCGATCAGGCGGATCGAAGGGAAGCTGGCCGCCTGGGCGCGGATCGCTTCCAGCAGGCTCGGCGGCACCAGATGGGCGTGACAGTCGATGATCATTGGCTTTGCTCGTTGTTCATTTGGCTTGTTGTTGCGGCTTGCCCTGTTGCGCGTCCGCGATGGCATCGCCGATCGCGGAAATCCGGATCGGAAGCTTGTTGAAGGAAATGCCGAGCGACGCGACGCAATCATTGACCGCGGCCGAAATCGCGGCGGGCGCGCCGAGATAGCCGCTTTCGCCGGAACCCTTCTGGCCGAACACGGTATGCGGCGACGGCGTGCAATGATGCACGATCTCGACCTTCGGCACCTCGTGCGATGACGGCAGCAAATAATCCATGAAGCTTTGCGTGATCAGATGGCCTTCGTCGTCATAGACGAACTCCTCCAATAGCGCCGCGCCGAGGCCGTGCGCGACGCCGCCCAAGGTCATGCCCTTGACGATGTGCGGATTGATCACCGTGCCGCAATCATGCCCGATCACGTAGCGCTTGATCTCGGGTTTGCCGAGCACCGGATCGATCGCCATCAGCACCACGTGAAACTCGAAGGAGTGGCACGGATACATCTGCACGCGGCCGTTTTCCGGCAACTTGTCACCGGTCGGCACCTGCATCACATGCGTCGACTCCAGGCCCGGTTCCATGCCCTCGGGCAACAAATGAAAATTGCGATGGCCGATATTGACGATGTCGATCCAGCCCAGCTGCTTTCCGGTTTTGGGATCGCTGACGCCGCCCGAGGCATAGACCACTCTGTCCTCGGCGAGCCCGAATTGATGCGCCGCGATCCGCGTCAGCTTTGTCTTTAGTTTCTGCGCGGCATGAAACGCGGCGCCGCCGAGCATGATCGCCATCCGGCTGCCGACCGGCGAGTTCGACGGCAGGCAGGCCAGCGAATCCGGCCGCACCACGCGGATCAGGTCCGGATCGATCTGCAGCACCTCGCCGATCACCGTCGAGACCAGGGTCTCGTGGCCTTGCCCGGATGAGGTGTTGTGGATCGTCACCGTGACAAAGCCGAGCCCGTCGATATTGATGCGGCAGGAATCCATCCAGGTGGTCGTGGTGTTCTTCTCGTTGAGCAACGGCTCGAACGACGAATTGCCACCGCTGGGTTCGAGACAGGCCGCGATGCCGATGCCGGCCAGCATCCCGGAGGCGCGCAACCGATCGCGCTCCTGTTCCATCGCGGCGAAATCGATATGCGCGAACACCTTGTCGACCACGGTGTGGTAATCGCCGCTGTCGTAGCTGCTGCCGCTCGGAATAAGGTACGGAAACTCTTCCTTGCGGATAAAATTGCGGCGGCGGACTTCGATGCGCGCGAGGCCCGTGGCCGCGGCGACCTTGTCGATCGCGGTCTCGATCGCATAGTTGGTCGGCGACTGCCCAAAACCGCGCACCGCTTCCTGCACCGCCTTGTTGGTGGTGACGGATTGCGCGCGGTACTGCACGCTCTCGATCTTGTAGGGACCGACGATGGCGCCGATCGGTTTTCCCAGTTGGAACGGCGCGCGCCCGGCATAGGCGCCGGCGTTGTCCAGCGCGCGAATTTTCATCGATTTGACGATGCCGTCATTGTTGAAGGCGACCTCGACGTCGAAAATGCGTTCCGGCCCGTGCGCGTCGCCGCCGCGCATGTTTTCCAGCCGGTCCTCGATCAGGCGCACCGGCCGGCCGAGCCGCCGCGCCAGATGCGCCACCAGCACGGTCTGCTTGATGCCGCGCTTGACGCCATAGCTGCCACCGACGTCGACGTCCTGGTGCACGCGGACGCAATTGGCCGGAATCCGCAACGCACGCGCGATCTGGTCGGAGTATTTCGGCATCTGGATCGAGGCCCAGACATCCAGCATGTCGCGCCAGGGATCCCAGGATGCCGCCACGCCGAACGTTTCGATCGGAACCGTCGAGTTGCGGCCCCAGGTGACGCGAAACGCCAGCTGCCGCGGACTCTCCGCGAAATGCTTTTCCACTTCGCCCCAGACAAAGGTGCGATCGAGCAGCACGTTGGAACCGTGCGCCGCATGTACCGGCGGGCTGTCCGGCAACAGCGCCTGTTCCGCATTGATGACGAAGGGCAGCGGCTCGTACACCACGCGGACTTTTTCGCTGGCGTCCTCGGCCAAGGCGCGGCTGTCGGCGACCACCGCGACCACCCATTCGCCGGCGTAGCGCGTCTGTCCGACCGCGAGCGGATGCCGCTGCACCTTGGGCGTATCGAGCCCGTTCATCAAAGGATCGGTCGCAGCCGCGAGTTCATCGCCGGTCAGCACGTAGTGCACGCCGGGCATCGCGAGGGCCGCAGATGCATCGATCGAAACGATCCGCGCGGCCGGATGCTGCGACGGCAGGATCGCGACATGCAGCATGCCCTCAAGGGCTACGTCGGCGACGTAATAGCCGCGGCCGGCGACAAAGCGGCGGTCCTCGCGGACCCTGCGATTGGTCGAGACGAAGCGGAAGGTCGCGGGATCGGCGGTCATTTCGCCTCCACGGCGGGCTGGTCGCCTTGTTCGGCTTCGAGCAGGCCTTCGGTGGGCGCCTTGTGTTTCGGCAATTCGCGGTCCAGCCCGTCATGCTGCGGCCGCGGCGCATTGGCGACGCGCAAGCGCGCAGCAGCAAACTCGACCGCTTCGATGATCTGGCCGTAGCCGGTGCAGCGGCAGATGTTGCCCGAGATCGCCTCGACAATGTCGTCCCGCGTTGGCGTCAGCGTGGTCTGCAGCAGCGCGTGCGCGGCGAGGATCATGCCGGGCGTGCAGTAGCCGCATTGCAGCCCATGGGTTTCACAGAACGCATCCTGCAGCACGCCGAGTTCACCCGGCGCCGGCGCCAGGCCTTCGATGGTGGTGATCTCGTAGCCATCGGCCTGGACCGCGAACATCAGGCAGGACCGCACCGGCTCGCCATCGATCAGCACGGTGCAGGCGCCGCAAACACCGTGCTCGCAGCCGGCATGGGTGCCGTTGAGCAGAAAATTCTCGCGCAACGCATCGAGCAGGGTTTTGCGCGGTTCCAATTCGGTGGTGCGGTTGACACCATTGATGCGCAGATTGACTTTCATCATGCGCCTTTCGCCGGTTTGGCGACAGCGTTGCGGCGCGCCTCTTCCACGGCGCGGATGCACAGCGCGACCGCGACGCGCCGACGATAGGCGGCGCTGGCGTGCAGGTCGCTCATCGCGTCGAGTTCGGCCGCCGCGGCATCGATCGCCTCCGTGACCGACGCGCTATCGAGTTCCGCCGCCGGCCAGCGACGAGACATCCAGCCGCACCGGCCGATCGCCGGCCCCGCCGACACCGAGCGCGATCTCGATGCAGCGTCCGGCGTCATCGAGCGCGACTTGTGCCGCGGCCGCGACAAACGCGAAATCCGAACGCCGCGCGCTGATCTCGAAAAAGCCGGTGCCGACACGCGGGTGCGGCCAGACCGGAAACCGGATCGCGCTGACGCATTCGCCCGGATTGATCGTCGTCAGCATCGGCCCGATGAAGAAGTCGTCCGCCGGCATCGACGTTGGACCGTCGGGGGTCGCCAGCATGATCTCGGCGCCGAGCGTCACCGCGACCAGCGGGATCTCGGCCGAAGGATCGGCATTGGCGATCGAGCCGCCGATCGTGCCACGGTTGCGGGTCGGCGGATGACCGACCCATGGCAGCACCCGCGCCAGCATCGGCAACGATGCCCTGATCACGGGATCGCGTTCGGCCTGCGCCTGGCGCGTGGTGGCGCCAACCACAATGGCGTCCTTCTCCTGGCGAATTCCCGCAAGCTCGGGCAGTCGCAGGATGTCGATCAATCTGGCCGGACGCGCCAGCCGCATCGCCAGCATCGGCACCAATGTCTGCCCGCCCGCGATCACCCGCGCATCCTCGTCGGCCGCCAGCAACGCGCAGGCTTCCGCAAGCGATTCCGGTCTGACGTATTCGAAGGGCGCGGGTTTCATTCGCGCCGCTAGCCGAGCGGCAAACCGGCCATCGCCGGCGACAGTACCGAGACGGTCTGGTTCTTGATCAGCGGACCCTGGGTTTCGCTGGCGGCTTTGACCGCCAGCCAATCCGCGTCCGCGCCAAAGCCGGCCCAGGCTTTCTTGCGCGAATCCTCGTCGGCAAAGCGCGTCATATAGGTCAGGCGACCGTCTTCGACCGGGGCGGTAAAGACACCGACCAGTTCGATGCCGTGGGCGGGAAAAAATCTGGCCGCGGCGTGCTCGCGAAACCGGCGGCGCATCGCGTCGGCGCGGCCTTCGGCGGCTTCATAGACCCGGATTTCGTAGATCAACGCACACTCCCCTTTATTGAAGAACGGCTTGTCAGGGCGCGCCGCCTTGGCCGTGGACGATAGAAGCCATGGCCGGAAGCGTCAAACACAAACTAAAGCAATTAGTCGAATGACGTACAATTGAGTTGGTTCAATCGTACAATTGAAATGGATGCTGTCGCTCCAAAACTCCTATAATAACAATCAGATAATTTCATCGGATCTGGAATTGGGAGCGGCACGGATGGCATCAGATCCAGAACCTGTGTCAAATGTTGCAACAATTCTGTAATTGTACTACTCAACAAAATCAGTATCGGCGACCCCTCCCGGATAGCGCGAAATGACCGACTGGGTACCTACACTCGTTGCGATCCAGGGGCCGCGCTATCTCGCTTTCGTTCTGGCGCTCGAAACCGACATCGCCGCTGGCCGGGTCAAGCCCGGCATGCGGCTGCTGCCCCAGCGTGACATGGCGCGGCGGCTCGATCTCAGCGTCGGCACCATCTCAAAAGCCTATGCGGAAGCCGAACAGCGCGGACTGATCTCCGGCGAAGTCGGGCGCGGTACCTTCGTGCAACGGCGGCGGCCGGAGGCGCGCGGGCACGGACAATCGGAAACGACAATCAATCTGGCGCTGAATGTCCCGCCCTATACCGGCGAGGACGAAATCATCGCCTCGGTGCTGGCGGAGATTGTCGCCGATGGCGAGATGTCGAACCTGCTCGGCTATTTGCCGCATCAGGGCCTGCGCCGGCATCGCGAGGCGATGTCGAACTGGCTCGCCACGCTCGGCATTGCCGCGGACGCCGATCATCTTTTCATTACCCATGGCGGCCAACATGCACTGTCGATCGCGCTCGGCATGGTCGCTCAATCAGGCGATACGGTGCTGACCGAAAGCTACACCTATTCCGGCATGCTGGCGTTGTCGGCGCAAGGCGGCTACCCGCTGCACGGCGTCGCGACCGATGCATCGGGGCTTATTCCCGAACATCTCGACCGCGCCTTTGCCGAAACCGGCGCGCGCGTTCTCTATTGTATGCCGACCTTGCAGACCCCGATGGGATCGGTGATGCCACCGGAGCGGCGGCAGGCCATCGCCGAGATCGTGCGCCGGCACGACGCGTACCTGCTGGAGGACGACGCCTATGGATATCTGCTGACGCCGCCGCTGCCGCCGATTTCGCGGCTGATCCCCGAGCGCAGTTTCTACATCGTGAGCTTTGCCAAATGCCTGGCGCCGGGGCTGCGCATCGCCGCGATGATCGCGCCGGAAGCCTTTCGCGATCGCTCGATCAACGCGTTGCGCGCCACCGGCTGGATGGCGGTGCCGGTGATGGCCGAAGTGGTGGCGCGGCTGATCCATAATGGCGGCCTCGCCCGCCAGGCCCGGCTCAAGCGCGACAAGGCGGCGCTGCGCGACGCCATCGTGCGGCGCGTGCTGAAGGAATGGTTGCCCGCCACGACCGCGGCGCCGGGCTTCCATACCTGGCTGCCCCTGCCCGCCGGCCGGACGCTGGCCGCGTTGATCGCACAGGCCGCACAAGCCGGCATTACGCTAGCGCCGCCGGGCGCATTGCGGCGGATGGAGAGCGAAAGCCTCGGTGTCCGGCTCTGCCTCGGCGCGCCCGCCACCGAAACCGATCTCGAGCGCGCGCTGATCGAAATCCGGCGCATCCTCGAAATGGCCGAAGCGATCTCGTTCGTCTGACGCACGTACAATAAGAGCATCGGGAGTAAACCATGTGGAGAGCCGCTCGCGCTGATCGTTGCCGCGCCGCTGATGTTGAGCGGTACGGCCAAAGCCGAGGATTGGCCGACCCACCCGCTCACCATGATCAATCCGTTTGCCGCGGGCGGACCGAACGACGTCGTGGCGCGGCTGTTCGCGCAGCGCATGGGTGAAGTGTTGGGCCAGCCGGTGATCGTCGAAAACGTCGCCGGCGCGGGCGGCATGACCGGCGCCGACCGCGTCGCCAAAGCCGCGCCGGACGGTTACACCTTCCTGCAGGGCACGGTCGGCACGCAGGCGCAAAACCAGACGCTGTTCAAAAAACCGCTGTACAATTCGACGACCGACTTCGCGCCGGTCGCACTGATCCTCGAAGCGCCGCTGGTGCTGATCGCGCGCAAGGATCTGCCGGTCAAGGACATGAAGGAATTCGTCGCCTACGCCAAGGCCAACCACGACAAGATGCAATTTGCTTCCGCCGGCACCGGCTCGGCGATCCATCTCGGCTGCGCGCTGGTCAATCTGGTGACCGGACTTGACGTTGTCCACGTTCCCTTTCGCGGCGCCAATCCGGCAATGCAGGACCTGATCGGCGGGCGGGTCGACTATCTCTGCGACATCATCACGACGGCAAAACCGCAGATCGATGCCGGCACCGTCAAGCCGATCGCGGTGCTGACCCGGGAACGATCCCCGGTTCTGCCCGGCGTTCCCACCGCGATCGAACAAGGATTTGATATCGAAGCCTATACCTGGAATGCATTCTTCCTGCCCAAGGGTACGCCGGCGCCGATCGTGCAAAAACTGCGGCAGGCGACGCTGGAAGCGATGAAGACCCCGGCGATCCGCGAAAAGCTCGAATCTGCCGGCCTTAATTTCGTCCCGGACGATCGCACCACGCCCGAATACCTCGCCAAATTCGTCGAGAGCGAGATCGTCAAATGGGCGGCGCCGATCAAGGCCAGCGGCGCGTCGGTCGATTGAACCACAGCCAAAGCCAAACATGCCGGCATCCAGATTCACCCAATCCGGTACAAACGGGCCGCGGTATCATGCAGGATCGCAACCTGTTCGGACTCGGCAAAACCGGCAATGGCTTTTCGAAAATTCCGGTAGAGCGTCGGGTAATCCGTCCATAGTTTCTCGATCGGAAAATTGCTGCCGAACAGGCAACGTTCGGCGCCGAACATCGCCACGGTTTCCACGATGATGAATTTCATCAGATCCTCGCGGCACGCATGCACGAAGGTGCCGAGTCCCGAAAGCTTGACATTGACGTTCGGACACTCCGCCAGCGCCATCATCCCCTCGCGCCAGAGCCGCAATCCCTCCGGCGACATATCCTCCAGCATGCCGGCGTGCTCGAGCACGAAGATCACTTGCGGAAACGCCCGCGCCAGACCGGCGCCGTCGGCCATCTGGCTCGCGAATATCTGCAGCTCGAACAGAAGCTGGTGGTCCGCCAGCATGGCAAGTCCGCGCCGCCACGCCGCGCCGTTCATCAGATCGGGAGACGGCGCAAAGGAATATTGCGGATTTTGATGCCAATGCAGTTGCTGACGAATGCCGCGCGTCGCCGGCAGTTTTGCCAGCCGCGCGATCAAGGCGCCGATGTCGGCGTCCGCCAGATCGGCGTGCGCGACGTTGGCGTGTGGCCACCCCGTCCGGTCCGACACCGATTGCACCCACTGCGCCTCGTCGTAACTGCGCCCCGCCGGCCAGTTGGTCTGGACGTAGATCGATTTGACGACATCGCAACCGGCGATGTCGCGGCGGTATTCGTCGATATCGTAGTCGCGGCATATCGGCTGGTAGGGTCCGAAGATACGCGGCACCTGCGGCCCCGATAGCCACGGCAAATCGTTCAATCGCCAGATATGGTGATGCGCGTCGATGGTCGGAATTGATTTCATCGCTACGCCCCGTCAGGATTTCGTCGCATCCGTCGCCGACGGATTTGCGCCAAAAATCTCCGCGGCGATGCGATTGGTCTCGATCGCCGCCGGCACGCCGCAATACATCGCGACCAGCAGCAGGACGTCCTGCACCTGCTCGCGGGTGCAGCCGTTGGCGAGTGCGCCCTTGGCATGCACCGCGAATTCCGCGGGCCTGTTGCTGGCCGCGGTGATGCCGAGCATCACCAGGCTTCGGATGTCGTTGGCGAGACCGGTGCGCTCCCAAACGTCGCCATAGACATAGGCGTTGATGATTTTCTGCAGCGGCGCGCCGAATTCGCCGGCCGCCGCCATCCGTTTGTCGACATCGGCATCGCCGAACATCTTTTTGCGCCGCCGCAAGCCGCGGGCGTATAAATCTCCGGTGTCCATTCCATTTACCTCGCTTCATTCCCTGACGATTTATACGGACAATTAGGAAAAAGCTCAATTGATAGAGCCAAATCGTCGGTAACTTCGACTTGCGTCTCTTGGCCACTTGTCCGTATAAATTCCACTCTCATGTGGGAGGCAAGAATGATGCGATGGCGCCGGGTGGCCGGGCTGGTGGTGCTGCTGGGCTGCGCGATATCGCAGGCCAGCGCGGCCGAGGGTGATTATCCGCAGCGGCAGATCAAGATCGTCGTGCCCTTTCCGGCGGGCGCCGGCCCCGACCAGGTCGCGCGCATGCTCGGCCAGCATCTGCAGGAGGCATTCGGCCAGACCGTGCTGATCGAGAACCGGGCCGGTGCGCTCGGCAGCATCGGCGCCGTGGAAGTCGCGCGCAGCGCGCCCGACGGCTACACGCTGCTGATGGGCACCAACACGACCCAGGCGGCCAATGTCGCGATGCTGAAAAGTCTGCCATACGATCCGGTCAAGGATTTTTCGCCTGTCATCCGCACCGTCACCACCGCGATGGTGCTGATGGTCAAACCGGATTTTCCCGCCAAGGACCTCCCCCAGTTCCTCGACTATGCCAAGGGCCATCCGCATCTGACCGCGGGCTACGGCTCGGGCGCCTCGCAGATATCGATCGGCCAATTGCAATCGCGCGGCGGCCTGTCGGTGATCGCGGCGTCCTATCGCGGCGTGCCGCAGGCGATGACCGACGTGCTGGCCGGCGCGATCGACCTTTCCTTTGCCGATCTGTCGCTGGCGATCCCGCAGATGCAGGGCGGAACGCTGCGCGGGATCGGCGTCACCTCGCCGAAACGGAACGAGTTGACGCCCAACCTGCCCGCGCTCGCCGAGGCGATGCCGGGTTTTGAAGCGACGATCTGGTACGGCCTGCTGGCGCCGGCCGGTACGCCGGATGCCGTCGTCAACAAGCTCTACGCCGAGAGCGAAAAATTCCTGACCATGCCGGAGACCCGGGAGAAACTGGCAAAAGTCGGCGTGATCGTTTCGACGATGCCGCCGGCCGAATTTGGCAGCTTCATTCGCAGCGAAATCGTCCGCTGGACGGCCGACGCGAAGGCCGCCGGCATCGAGGCCCAGTAGCCGGAAGCCGGCGATGGTCCATGGCGGGCAAGACAGGCGATAAATCGGTTGGCGTCGTCGGCCTCGGCCTGATGGGCGCCGCGCTGTCGGCACGGCTGATCGACGCCGGGCTTGTCCCGTTGGGCTTCGATATCGATGCGGGACGCTGCCGCGTGTTCGGCGCCGCGGGCGGCGAGCTTGCGGTTTCCGCAACCGCGCTGCTGTCCCGCTGCCGGACGATCGTCGTCGCCCTCTTCGACGCCGCGCAGGTCGAACGGCTGCTCGCCGAACTGGAGCGAAGCGAAGATCTGGCGCACAGCGTGATGATCTGCACGACGACCTGCGCCCCGGACGAGATCATGGCGATCGCGCAACGCGCGGCGGCCATCGGCTTGCCTTTGGTGGAAACCCCGATCTCCGGCACCAGCGCCGAGGTGCGCGATGGTTCGGCCATGGCGCTGGTCGCGGGCCAACCGGATGCCATCGAGGCTGCCGCAGCGGTTCTGGATATCATCTCGCCGCAGCGGGTGAATGCCGGCGCTATCGGCGACGCCAGCCGGACAAAACTCGCGCTCAATCTGATCCTGCAGAACAACAGGGCGGCGCTCGCCGAAGGCCTCGTGTTCGCCGAAAGCCTCGGCCTCGATCCGCAACTGTTCCTCGCCACCGCCCGCCGATCCGCGGCATATTCCAAGGTGATGGATGTCAAGGGAGCCAAAATGCTGATGCGGGATTTTGCGCCGCAGTCGCATATTTCGCAGACATTAAAGGACGCCGAATTGATCCTCGGCGAAGCGAAGCAACGCAACCTGCGACTGCCGGTCACATCGGCGCAGGCCAACCTGCTGCGCACCGCGATCGCGCTATGCGGTTCGGAATGCGACAGTTCCGCCATCATCGAAGCCATCCGGTCGTCCCGCCTCCAACCCGAGAAGCCCGCATGATCAATTGCGCGATCGTCGGATTGGGCCGCTGGGGCCGCAACCTGGTCGAAGCGGCCCGAGGCAGCGCGCGGCTGAAAGTAAGCCGGGCGGTCGAAACCGACCTCGCGCGGGCGCGCGACTTTTGCGCCGAGCACCGCCTCGACCTGACCGACGCGCTCGACGCGGTTCTGGCCGATCCAGCCATCGACGCCGTGTTGCTGGCGACGCCGCATTCCCAGCACATGGCCCAGGTCATTGCGTCGGCCGCCGCGCGCAAGCAGGTGTTCTGCGAAAAGCCGCTGGCGCTGAAGCGCGACCATGCCGGCGCGCATGTTCGAGGCCTGCCGTCGCGCGGGCGTGGTGCTTGCGGTCGGACATAATCGAAGGTTCTGGCCTTCGATGACGCGCGTTGCGCGAGATCGCCGCGAAGCGGCGAACTCGGAACGCTGCTTCACGTCGAAGGGCACAACAGCAACGAGAACTCCGAGAACGTCACCGCCGGCTGGCGGCTGTCGCCAGAGGAATCGCCAGGCGGCGGGTTGACCGGCGCCGGCCTGCATGTGCTCGATGCCTTTGTCAGCCTGCTCGGGCCCGCGCGTCAGGCCTATGCGCGTTTCAACGCACGCGAGGCCGGACCGCCGCCACGCGACACCGCCATGGTCGCTCTCGACTTCGTCAACGGCGTCACCGGCCTGTTGGCCACCGTGCGGGCGACGCCGTTTTACTGGCGGGTTCATCTGTTCGGCACCCTGGGCTCGGCCGAAGTGCTCGACGAGACCACGCTGGTACTGCGAAAATCCGGTTGCCCGCCGCAGACCATGCATTTTGCGGCCATCGACGTGCTCGCCGCCGAACTCGATGCCTTTGTCGATGCGGTCGAAAAGAAACAGCCGTTTCCGGTGCCGGAGAGCGACGTGCTCGCCACGTTGTCGGCATTCGAGGCGGCGCTGGCGTCGATGCAGCAGGGAACGCCGGTGAATTGCGATGGCCGCTAAACCCGCAAAGCCGAGAGCATCGCGCTATCGCGACATCGCAACAAAACTGCAAAAGGAAATCCGGCTCGGCCGCTATCCGATCGGAAAATTGCTGCCGACCGAAACCGAACTGATGGCGCGTCACTCGGCGAGCCGCCAGACGGTGCGCGAGGCGCTGCGCATCCTGATGGACCAGGGCCTGATCGTGCGGCGCGCGGGGCTCGGCTCGGTGATCATCGCGACCGAACCGCCGGTGCTGTTCACGCACAGCGTCAAGTCGCTCGGCGAATGGCTGAGATATTCCAACGAAACCTACCGCGACGTGGTCGCCAGCCGGGACATCGTCGCCAACCGCAAACTCGCCGCGCTCTTGAAATGCGAACCCGGCAAGCACTGGTTCCTGATCGAGGCGATCCGCCGCGCCGATCAATTCGCAGCTCCCTTGGGTTGGACCGAGATCTACGTATTGCGCAAGTTCGCCGGCGTGGTGAAACGCAGCGACCACGGCCGCACGCCGGTTCACGAACAGGTCGCCAAAATGTTCGGTCAGACCACCGAATACGCCCAGATGGAGATTTTTGCCCGCGCCATGCCGGCAACGCTGGCCAAGGCGTTGCGGGTCAAGGCCGGCTCCCCTGCCCTGACCGTGGTGCGCCGCTATTACGGTGTGCGCGAAGAATTGTTCGAAGTCACCGTCACGACGCATCCGGAAGGACGCTATACCTATTCGATGGATATGCAGCGCTCGCTGCGACCGCGCGGCTGAACGTCGGTCTGGGGCGATCCCTTCCGCAACCAGCGAAACGGCGCTACATTGCGTCATGGCATTCACCTCCCATGACCGGCGCTTTGCCCCCAAATTCGCCTCGGCCGCGCTGCAGACCATAACGCTCGTACTGGCGCTGACGATCTCTGGCGGCGCCCTCGCGGAGTCCAGCTATTCCTTTGACTCCACGCCGGGTAAATTGCCGAAGACGGTTATTCCCGCCCATTATGCGATCGAACTCACGCCGGATCTCGCGCATCTGACACTGGCCGGCAGCGAGGTCGTGGATATCGAGGTGCGTGAGCCGACCGCGCGATTGACCCTCAATGCGGTCAATATGACGCTCGATAACGCGGTCATCGACGACGGTGCGCAACGCGCCGACATTGTCCTGGACCCCGCTGCCGAGACCGCCACGCTGACCTTTCCGCAACCGCTCGCGGCGGGCGCGCATCGCCTTCGCATCGGCTTTGCGGCGCGGATCAACAGTTTCGCGCAAGGTCTGTTCTTTATCGACTATCCCACCGACCAGGGCGTCAAGCGGATGTTGTCGAGCCAGCTTGAGCCCGCCGACGCGCGGCGAATCTTCCCGTGCTGGGACGAGCCGGCCTTCAAGGCGACCTTTGCCTTGACGGTCACGGTCCCCAGCGCGTTCATGGCCGTGAGCAACATGCCGATTGAGCGCGAGCAAGCCGTCGCGCCGGAGCTGAAACGCGTCGCTTTCGCGCCGACCCCGAAAATGTCGAGCTATTTGTTCGTGCTCACCGCGGGCGAACTCGAACGGCTCACCGCCGAGGCCGGTGCCACCACGGTCGGTCTGGTAACCACCAGAGGCAAGAGCGAGCACGGCCGCTTCGCGCTTGAGAACGCCGTCAAATTGCTGGACTATTATAACGACTATTTCGGCGTGAATTATCCGCTGCCGAAACTGGACCTGATCGCATTGCCCGGCGGATTTGGCGGCGCGATGGAGAACTGGGGCGGCATCACTTTCTTCGAGAGCCGGCTGCTGTTCGACCCCACGACCAGCCCCGACACCGCAAAGCGCGCGATTTTCAGCGTGCTGGCGCACGAGATGGCGCATCAATGGTTCGGCGATCTCGTCACCATGGGCTGGTGGGACAATCTCTGGCTCAACGAGGGTTTTGCCAGCTGGATGCAGGAAAAGGCCGCGGAGCATTTTTATCCGCAATGGCACAGCTGGCTCAACGGCTATGGCCAGAAGCAATACGCCATGTCGCTCGACGCGCGGCGCACCTCGCACCCGATCCAGCAGCGCGTTGCCGACCAGAGCGAGGCGATGACCGCATTCGACGGCATCACCTACAACAAGGGCCAGGCGTTGATCCGGATGCTGGAGAATTATCTCGGCGAAGCGGCGTTTCGAGCGGGCATTCGCAGCTACATGGCCGCGCACAGCTACGACAACAGCACCACGGCCGATCTCTGGCAGGCGCTGGAAGCCGCGGCCGGCAAGCCGGTCAAGAGCATCGCCGCGTCCTTCACCGAACAGGACGGCGTGCCGCTGATCACGGCCGAGACGGTGTGCGATGGCGCCACCCAACGTCTGTCGCTGCGGCAGGACCGATTTGCGATCGCGCCGGCTTCCACCGGCGACGGCAAAGCGCTTGCGCCGCGAAGCTGGCAGGTCCCGATCGCGGCTGGCCCTTTGCGTCAGACGCGACCGGCACAAACCCTGCTGCTGGAGGCAAGCGCCGAAATCGCCGCCGGCGCCTGTGGCGAGGCGATAAAGCTCAACCTCGGCGATATCGGCTACTACCGGGTCGAATACGGCCCTCATGATCTTGCGGCGCTGACGCAATCGCTGGCCGAGATGACGCCGGAAGACCGCGTCAACTTCCTGGCCGATCGCTGGGCGCTGGTTCCGGCCGGCCGCGCCGAGCTGCCGTCTTATCTTGAGCTGATCGACAAGATCGGCGTCGATGATCGCCGTGCGGTGTGGGATCAGGTGATCGGCGTCCTGACTTCGCTCGATCATCTGGCCCGCGGCCGGCCCGAACGCCCGGCGCTGCAGGCCTATGCGCGCGCGCAATTACGCCCGCTGTTCGACCGCCTCGGCTGGGACGCCACCGGTCCCGACGATGGCGAACAGACGCTGTTGCGCGGCAAATTGATTCAGACGCTCGGCGATCTCGGCGACGACGACATTCTGGCGGAGGCCCGGCGACGGTTTGCGAATTTCGTTCAGGACCCGCAATCGCTGCCGGCCGCGCTGCGCGACGCGGTGATTCATGTCGTCGGTGTCCACGCCGAACGCGCCGGCTACGACACGCTGCTCACGCTCGCGCGCAACAGCACCGTGACGACGGACCGTCTGCGCTATTATTACGCGGCCGCCAGCGCCCATGACCCGGACCTTGCGCGCGCCACCCTGGCGCTGACCTTGACCGATGAACTGCAGGCTACGATCATCGACGGCGTCATCAATACGGTCGCTTCGTCCGGCGAGCAGCCTCAGCTTGCCTGGGAGTTCGTGCAGAACCATCTGGATGCGCTTACCGCAAAACAGGGCCCCTCGTTCCGCGACGCCTTCATTCCCGGATTTATGACCAATTTCAGCGACGAGGGCCATGCCGCCGAACTCGCGCATTTTGGCCCGGCGCTGGCGACGTCCGGTGGCCGCGTAATGGTGGCGCGGTCGCTGGAAACGATCGCGATCGCGGTCGATCTCAAGGCACGCGCGCTGCCGGCGTTCGATGCCTGGATCACCGCGCGCGGCATCGGTCAGCGTCGATGACGTTCCGCATATCTGCCTTGCGACGCGAATGTACCTGCAGGCGTTCGCGGCAGCTCTCCCGGTCCGGTCCAGCCCGGCATCTTCCGTATCCCGCAAAACGGCGCTACACATTGTGGCATGGCGTTCACCTCGCGTGACTGGTTCTTTGCGTTCAAGGTCGCCTTGGCTGCGCTGCTCACGATGGGCATCGCATTCTGGGTCGATCTGCCGCGCCCCTACTGGGCTGTCACCAGCGTCTTCATGGTCAGTCAACCGCTGGCCGGCGCGACCACGTCGAAAGCCGGCTACCGCCTGTACGGCACCATTTTGGGCGCCATTGCCGCCGTCGTGCTGGTGCCCAATCTGGTCAACATCCCGGCATTGCTTTGCCTTGCGCTGGCGCTCTGGATCGGTGGTTGCCTTTATTTCTCTTTGCTCGACCGCACGCCGCGAAGCTACGTCCTGATGCTGTCCGGTTACACCGCGGCTTTCGTCGGCTTCCCGCTGGTCGACGTTCCCGACACGATTTTCGACTTCGCGGTCTCCCGTGTCGAGGAAATCGGACTCGGGATCATCTGCGCGGCGCTGGTCTCCTCGGTCGTGCTGCCGGTATCAGTCGTTCCGATGCTGCGAAGCAAGCTCGATCAATGGTTCCACGAGGCCGAAGACCGGATGGCCGCGGTATTCGCGCGCGAGGCGCTAGCCGACGACCGGATTCCGCGCCTGCATCTGGCGTGCGGCGCAGTCGCCTTCGACGCTTTGATCACTCCGCTGCAATACGATATCTCCACCGGCGCGCGTTTTGCCGATGCGGTGGCGACGCTTCGCCAGCACATGCTGATGTTCCTGCCGATCGTGACCGCGATCCATGACCGGATCAGCGCATTGCAAAAGCTCAACGCGTTGCCCGCCGCCGTACGTATCCTGCTCGACCGCATGGCGGCGGAAGTGCGCGCCCCTGATCTCGGCGAGATACGAGGCCAGCGCGAGGCATTGTCGAATCTTGCCGCAACGCTTCCCGAACGGCCGGCCACATGGACCGATCTGCTGCTCGCAACCCTGATGATCCGCATCGGGGATTATCTCGATCTTCGGCAGGATACGGTGATGTTGCGCGCCTATATCGGCAAGGGCGAGCCGATGACGGAACCCTATGCCTTTCAATACACGGCGAGAGCCCGCACCGTTCGGCATCATGACCAGTTGCTGGCGCTGCTGTCGGCAATGGCCGCGGTCATAGCCGTGCTGGCCAGCAGCGCGTTCTGGATCGCCTCGCGCTGGCCGGACGGCTTTGCGGCGCCGATGCTGGCTGCTGTCGGCTGCAGTCTTTTCGCCGCGCAGGATGACCCGGTGCTTCAGATCCTGGATTTCGTCAAGGCCGCAGTGATCGGCACGGTCATCGCTGCGATCTATCTGTTCGCGATCCTGCCGCTGGCGACCAGCTTCGAGATGGTCGCGATCGCATTCACGCCGTTCATGGTGCTGTGCGGCTTGTTGATGACGAGGCCCAAGACCGGCATCTTCGGACTGGGAATACCCGTCATCGGCTTCACCCAGCTCGCGTTGCAGGAAAATTATGCCGGCGATTTCGCGGCATTCACCAATGGCGCGATAGCCGTCGTGATCGGCATGTGCACGGCGGCTTTGACCACGCAGCTGTTCCGATCGGTCGGCGCGGCATGGACCGCGCGTCGGCTGCGTCGCACCAACCGCGATAGTATGGTCGCCGCCGCCGAAGGTCATAGCGATGCCGACACGGTGGAACTGGCGGCGCTGATGCTCGATCGCGTCGGCCTGCTGGCCTCGCGGCTGGCGGCGCTGCCGCCGGAGGATTCCGAATGGACCAGCGAGCTGTTGTCCGAGGTCCGGGTCGGGATCGACATCGTCGAACTCAGGCGCGCCTGTTCGTCGCTATCAGCGCAAGAGGTGGCCGAGATCGACCGGCTGTTTGTGATGCTCGGCCGGCACTTCCGCAGCAACGCGCTGCATCCGGGCGACGACCTGCTGAACGAGATCGACCTCTGCCTCGACCTGTTCGTGTTTCGCGCCACCGCGCCGTGCCGCCGAATGGCGCTCGCGCTGGCCGATCTCAGGCGCAGCCTGTTCCCCGACGCGCCGCCGTTTGCCGGCAGCGGCGGCACCGAGCCGTCACGCACGGGGATCGCCGCATGATCGCCGAACTGAACCTCTATGGCGTGTTCGTGCCGTCG
Source organism: uncultured Alphaproteobacteria bacterium (assembly GCA_963699465.1). GTDB lineage: Bacteria > Pseudomonadota > Alphaproteobacteria > Rhizobiales > Xanthobacteraceae > Bradyrhizobium. The sequence goes on along the minus strand of CAVOTZ010000010.1, from coordinate 121,900 downwards.
CTGTTCCTGTGGATGCTGGTCGCGTTTGGTATCCTGATGGTGCTGCGCCGCGCGCTGGTGCACAGCAATGCCTATGTCCTGATCTGGCACCGTCCTTTGTTCGATCTCGCGCTGTATGTGATCATTCTCGGCGCCGTGGTTTTCCTCAGCAGATGGTTGGCAACATGAATATCGTCCTGCGCCCGCTGGTAACGCTGGTCACCGTCGCCATCGCGCTGGCGGTCGGCTACGCGCTCTGGGACTACTACATCAACGCGCCGTGGACCCGCGACGGCAAGGTCCGCGCCGATGTCGTCGCGGTCGCGCCCGACGTGTCCGGCCTGGTCACCGAAGTGCTGGTGCACGACAATCAGCGCGTGCGCAAAGGCGACGTGCTGTTCCGGATCGACCCCGACCGCTTCGACCTCGCGCTGCGGCAGGCCGAGGCCATCGTCGCCGGCAAACAGGCTTCGCTGGTACAGGCGCAGCTCGACTACCAGCGCTATGCGAAGTTGACCGACATCGCGGTGTCCGACCAGCGGCGCGAGCTCGCAAAGGCGACCGCGGACGAAGCCAAGGCCGCCTACGAACAGGCCGTCGCCGATCGCGACCTCGCAAAACTCAACCGGGTGCGCTCCGAGGTCCGCGCTTCCGTCAACGGCCTGATCACCAACATGGACCTGCAGCCCGGCGCCTATGTTTCGGTCGGCCACGGCGTCACCGCGCTGATCGACGAGGACACGCTTCGCATCGAGGGCTATTTCGAGGAAACCAAGCTGCCGCGAATCAAGGTCGGCGACGCCGCGACCGTGCGTCTGATCGGCGAACGCACGCTGCTCACCGGACGCGTCCAAAGCATCGCGGGCGGCATCGACGACCGTGAGCGAAGCTCCGGCAACGATCTGCTCGCCAACGTCAACCCGACATTTTCCTGGGTGCGGCTGGCGCAGCGCATTCCGGTGCGGATTGCGCTCGACGCAGTGCCGAAAAGCATCGATCTGGTCGCCGGGCGAACCGCGACGGTGGAGATCACGCCCAACTCGGCCAAATGACTTTGCAATCGATTTGGGCGGGCGATTTGGCTGGCCTGTTGATGTCTCCCTGCGCGGTTCGCGCTTGTCGGGTTTCGGGTGGCGAACGGCGTCTCCATCCGCCAGATTGAGCGGCAACGGACAACCATCATCAGGAGGCTCGTCATGACCACGGGCAATTACGTCTACAAATCGATCGCCTCGCCGTACGGCAAGTTGAAGCTGGTCGCCAGCGACAAGGGTCTGGCCGCGGTGCTGTGGGAGAACGACGATCCGCGGCGGGTGCGGCTCGGCGCGCTGAAGCCCGGTTCGGACAACCGGTTCCTGAACGAGGCGGAGAAGCAGCTGAAGGCCTATTTCGCCGGCCGCTTGAAGAAGTTCACGGTACCGCTGGATTTCAAGGGCACCGATTTCCAGAAGAGCGTGTGGGCCGCGCTGCTGACGATCCCGTTCGGCGAGACCCGCAGCTATGGCGAGATCGCGCGCCAGATCGGCCGGCCCGAGGCGTCGCGCGCGGTCGGCGCCGCCAACGGCCGCAACCCGATCTCGATCATCACGCCCTGCCATCGCGTGCTCGGCAGCAACGGCAGACTGACCGGCTTTGCCGGCGGACTGGAAGCCAAGGATCATCTGCTCAGGCACGAGGGCCGCGATCCCCTGCTCGGCCTCGCCGCCCGCAAGGAGCAGAACCAGTCGCGATGGGTGAGCCAGTAGTTGCGATCGGACGCATAGCGGCGTCGTCCCCACGAACCAAGGGAGGTCCCGCAACCGTCATTGCGAGCCAACGGGTCGGACGGCGTGACGCCGCTCACATTCTCTGGAATCGATCTGACGTAGAGAGGGGGAAAGGAAAATCGTCATGTACAAATACTTCTTCCCCATCATGCTCTGCATCGCGGTCGCCCGTTTCGGCTCTCACCTCATCTTGCATTCCGGGCTGTTCTAGACTGCGAGACGTGGAAGCGACGCCTTGCTTCGGAGGGCTAGCGAATGCTGTCCGAACGGATGACGCGCCTACACGTGAGTATAGGTTCGACATCCTCCTCACTTTGATAGTCTTTTGTTGTACTGGTTCCCCCCGAGTACACAACTGCCCCACGGCCCCGGCTTCCCCCAAGAGCCGGGGCCACATTTTCCGGAATCGACCGCTCTTGCGAACGCAGGGCATGATGGACCGGGCCGGCAACGAGACGTCAGCGCCCGGCCGAAACAGTTGCCGGTGACTCCAGGTAATTTCGGGACCGGTCACAGATCCATCGGGAGGATTTCAAATGCGATCCGACATGGTTCCAGGGGCTGTGTTCCCCGACTATGAGCTTTCCGACCACACGGCGAAACACCGCAAGCTATCCGAGTTACAAGGCCAGCATCCGATGGTTCTGGTCCTCAGCCGCGGCGGCTTCTGCCCGAAAGACCGCCGCCAGGCCGAAGGGCTGGTCGAACTGCATCGCGAGATCGAGGTCGGCTATTGCCGGCTGGTCACGATCAGCACCGACAACATCACCGAGACCAACGAATACCGTAGCGGCGTCGGCGCCCACTGGCCTTTTCTCTCCGACCCGCGCCGCATGGTGCAGAAGGATCTCGACATCGCCGAATACACCGACGCCGCCCACAATCCCATGATCCCGCACGTGATCGTGCTCGAGCCCGGTCTTGTCATTTACAGGGTCTACAACGGCTACTGGTTTTTCGGCCGCCCGACCATGGAAGAGCTGCGGCAGGACCTGCGCGCCGTCAGCAAAAAATGCCGGCCGGACTGGGACATCACGACGCCGGAACTCAAGGCGGCATGGCAGCAAGGCCGCAAGGAAATGTTTTATCCTTACGGCAAGACGTATGCCCAGACGATCGGCGAACAGGATTAGCAGGGAGAGGCGGCAAGAACGAACGGCGCTCAGCCGATCACCAGATATTTGCATATGAAGGCAAACGGCTTCTCGCTCGCAGCCTTGGTCAACTGCAACGAATGGCCGTAACCCTGCATCAGGGCGCTGAGGTCGACGGCCTGCTCGACCTCGAACAGCCGGTCCTTGTGCGGTGTCGCCCAGTGCCGAATGCCGGCCTTTGCCCTGGCCTTGGCGGCGTTGGCATCCGGGGCCACCAGCAGAACATTCTTGTGCAGTTCGGTGAACTCGGCCGGATCATAGCCGCCCAAATTGACAAAGAACAATCTGTTGGCGTCGCCGCGCGGCGCGTCCTTGGTCAGTGCGACATCAAAACCGTCGGCCTGCTCGACCGCGCCCCAGCAATCCAGATGCAGGCTTTCCGGATCGCCCCACCATTGCCGGCGCAAATCCTCATGGCAATCTTCCGGCGTGTTGCCGATCGAAAAGCGGACGTCGTGCAGCTCGACATTCGAATTGCGGAAGTTCCCGCCGACATAGAACATGAACAGTTTTGTCACGCTGCATCATCCCGCGTTGCGGGACCGCTTTAATCGATTTCCGGCTAGCGCGAAAGCATCGTTACGCCCGCCGCAGAAGTTCGAGCATCTCGGCGGTGAGATCGGCGCGCCATGGCGGATCGGCGCCGACCCGGCCGCAGGTAATCGCAGCGCAAGCGGCCGCGAACGACAGCGCGCGGCGCAGTTGGTCGGCGTCGATCTGCCGCAACGGCTGGGTTGCGATCCGGCCCATTGCATGCAGCGCGTAGAGCAGCGCCGCCTGAAAGCTGTCGCCGGCGCCGATGGTATCGACCACCGTCACCTCGGGCGCCTCGACGCTCAATGCGCCCGCGCTGCCGTGCCAGGCCTGGACACCCTCGACGCCACGCGTGATCACCACGAGGCTGGCGCCAGCGGCCAGCATCGACGCCGCCCACCCGGCATAATCGTCGTGGCCATGGAGATATCCAAAATCGACATCGGACATCCTGATAATGTCGGCCGCCGCGGCGAATTCGGCCATCCGCGCCACATAGCCGCCCTTGTCCTTGACGAGGTTCGGCCTGCAATTCGGATCAAAGGACACGGTGGCCGATCCCCGCGCCTCCCTGATCATCCCGAAGGCCTGCGCCGCGCCGGCGTCGCCGACCAGCGTCGTCGAGCCGACATGGATCGCCTCCACGTCGCCGAATGGAATCGAGCCGCTGCGATAGATCCAGTTTTGCGCCGCGCTGCCCTCGTCATAGAACGCATATTGCGGCTCGCCGGCGACGGCACGCACGAAGGCGAGCGTGCACTGATGGTCGCTGCGCGTGGTGTAGCCAAGACCTACGCCGGAGGCCAGCGCATGATCGGCGACGATGCGCCCGAACAAATCGTTGGCAATGCCGCCGACGAATCCGGCCGCGGCGCCAAGCCGCGCCATGCCGACGGCGATGTTGAGGCATGATCCGCCGGCAACCGGCACGATCGCGTCGCGCCCGTCCAGCGATTTCACCGGCAGGAAATCGATCAGCGCATCACCGCAACTCAACAGCATCAGTAAATACCTTAGGACCTGTGCTCCACCGCGATGCCCCGCATCGCGGCGCGGCCTTCCCGCTCCATTTCGCGCATCAACCCGTGCACCCGCCGCTTGGCGCGATGAACCTCCGCGATTCCCGGCGCGGCCGGCCCGCTGCGGCTGCCGATCGCCGACATCGAGGCCATGGCGTCGCCAACCGACTTGAATGCCCCGCCGGCGACCGCGCCCAACATGGCCGCGCCCAGCAGCACCGGTTCCTGGGTCCGCGGCAGCGCGACGGCAAGACCCGTGGTGTCCGCCATGATCTGCCGGACCAGCGGGCTGCGCGCGCCGCCGCCGCTCATCACCATCATGCGGCTTTCGACCGCGTGCGATTTAAAGGCATCGACGACGTCGGCGAGACCATAGGCGAGACCGCATAATCCCGCGACGAACAGCCGCTCCATCGCCTCGATGTCGGCGTCGAGATCGAGCCCCATGATGACGGCGCGGGAATCCGGGTCGGCATAGGGCGACCGGTTGCCCAAAAACTCCGGCAACACATGAATGTCGCGCGCGAGCCGCGCCGCCCCGGCGATACCGCCGCGGCGGGACACGATGCGCTTTTCGAGAAATTGCAGGATGTCGAGACCGGCATGGCGCGCGGCGGCTTCGGCCTCGGCATGGGCCGGATGCGAACGGATCAAATGATCGATCGCCGCACCCGCGGCCGACTGGCCGCCTTCGTTGAGCCAAAAGTCCGGCACCATGCCCGAGCGATAGGGACCCCATACGCCCGGCACGAAGCACGGCTCGACCGTGGTCGCCATGATGCAGGCCGATGTTCCCATGATGTAGGCCAGCCGTCCGCACACATCGACCGCCTCGCCATCGTCCGCGCGGCCGCCGATGGTACCGATGCCGCCGGCATGGGCATCGATCAGCGAAGCCGCGACCGGCGTGCCCTCGGCCAATCCGAGTTCGGAGGCCGCCTGCGCGGTCAGGCCGCGGCCGAGCCGGGTGCCGGGCACGACGATCTCGGTCCCGATCCTGGCGTAACCATCCGCGACGAGATCGCCGAGGCCGATCCGCTCAAAATAGCTGCCGCTCCAGCGCTGCTCGTGGCTAAGGAAATTCCACTTGCAGGTCACGGTGCAGACCGAACGCGCCAACGAGCCGGTGGCGCGGAACGACAGGAAATCGGCGAGGTCGAAGAAGTGACGCGCGGCGGCATAGCTCGCGGGCAGATGCCGCTTCAGCCACAGGATCTTCGGCAGCTCCATTTCCGGCGAAATCGAGCCGCCGACATAGCGCAGCACGGCGTCCTTTGTATCGTTGATCTGCCGCGCCTCTGAGATGGCGCGATGATCCATCCAGACGATGACGTTGCGGTTGTGGTCGCCGGATGTGCTCACCGTCAGCGGTTTTGCATTTTGGTCGAGCAGGACCAGCGAGCAGGTGGCGTCGAAGCCGATGCCCTTGATGGCCTCGGGCGACAGTCCTGCTTCCGCCATTGCCGCGCGCACCGAGGCGGCGCACGCCGCCCAGATGTCAGCCGACGACTGCTCGACGACATCGCCGGCATCGCGCCACACCGCGATCGGGTGCCGGGCGGTCGCCAGCAAGGTTCCGCTCTGGTCGAAAATCCCTGCCCGCGCGCTCGTGGTTCCGACGTCGACGCCGATGAAGGCCTGCCGCATGCGCACCCTCGCTAGAAAACGCTCTAGTTAAGGGCAAGTCTACCAGCAAGTATAGCCGCCATCGACCAGAACGATACTGCCGGTCATCAGGCTGGCGGCCTCGGAGGCCAGGAACAGCACCACGGAGGCGATCTCCTCCACCTGCCCCAGCCGGGCCATCGGCGTACCGCCGATCCAGGCATTGTACATCGGCGGATTGTTCTTCACGAAGGCGTTCAACGGGGTTTCGATATAGGTCGGGGCCACCGCATTGACCCGGACGCCGCGCGCGCCCCATTCCGCCGCGAGCGACTTGGTCAGATGGTGCACCGCCGCCTTGGAGGCGTTGTAGTAGCTCTGTTCCTGCGGCTTGTTGACGATGAAACCCGACATCGAGCCGATGTTGACGATGGTTCCCGACTTCGCCGCCAGCATATGCTTGCCGAATTCGCGGCAACACCAGAAGGTGCCGTTGAGGTTGACGTCGATCACGTTCAGCCAATGCTCGTCGGCGACGGTTTCGGCCGGCGTCTCGCTGCGGGCAATGCCGGCATTGTTGACGAGAATGTCGACCTTGCCGTGCCGCGCGACCAACTGGGCCGCGACCGCGGCGACTTGCCCGGAATTGGTGACGTCCATGTCGACGATCTCGACGTCATACCCCTTGGCCTTGAGACTGGCCTGTCCTTGCGCGGCAACTTTGGCATCGCGATCGGCGATCACCACCTTGGCGCCGGCTTCGGCCAGTGCTTCGACGCTGGCTAGCCCAATACCCTGCCCGCCGCCGGTGACGACGGCGGTCTTGCCGTCGAGCCTGAATTTTTCCAGATACATTTTTTCTTCTTCCTAAGGGGCTCAAGCCCGGATCGATTTGCCATCTTCGGCAAACCGGTGCACCCGCGACGGATCCGGCGTCATCGACACCTTGTCACCCGGCGCCAGATCGAGTTCGCCGATGCCGCGTACCGTCAGGGTGCCGAGCGGGCCGGCATCGACATAAAGGAATGTGTCGCTGCCAAGGTGCTCGGCGACCGCGACCGTTCCCGGCCAGCCCTGTCCGCCGCGCTCGACCTTCAGATGTTCCGGCCTGACGCCGATGGTGGCGGCGCCGAGTTTTTCCGCCGGCTCGCCCGAGACAAAATTCATCTTGGGCGAGCCGATAAAACCGGCGACGAACAGATTGGCCGGGCGTTCGTAGAGTTCCAGCGGCGAGCCGTATTGCTCGATCGCCGCCGGCATTGAGCACCACGATCTTGTCGGCCATGGTCATGGCCTCGACCTGGTCGTGCGTGACATAGACCGCGGTGGTTGCGAGCTGCTTTTGCAGCCGGGTGACTTCGAGGCGCATCTGCACCCGAAGTGCGGCGTCGAGATTGGACAACGGCTCGTCGAACAGGAACGCTTTCGGCTCGCGCACGATGGCGCGCCCGATCGCGACCCGCTGGCGCTGCCCGCCCGACAATTCGCGCGGCTTGCGCTCGAGATAGGGTGTCAGGTTGAGGGTCGCGGCCGCCGCATCGACCTTGCGGTCGATCTCCTCGCGCGGCAGGCCGGCCATCTTCAGGCCGAACGCGATGTTGCCGCGCACGCTCATATGCGGATACAGCGCGTAGGACTGGAACACCATCGACAGGCCGCGTTTTGCGGGCGGCACGTCGACGACGTTCTTGCCGTCGATCAGGATATTTCCGCCGGTGACGTCCTCCAGCCCCGCGATCAGCCGCAGCAGCGTGGTCTTGCCGCAACCGGACGGTCCGACAAACACCACAAAGGAGCCGTCCTCGATCTCGAGATCGGCGCCCTTGATGATGTTGACCGGTCCGAACGACTTGCGGACTCCCTGCAGCGTTATCTGGCCCATCGTGTCTCGCCTCCCCTACTTGACCGCGCCGAAGGTCAGGCCGCGGACCAGTTGCCGCTGGCTGAACCATCCGAGAATCAGGATCGGCGCGATCGCAAGCGTCGAAGCGGCCGACAATTTCGCCCAGAACAGTCCTTCCGGGCTTGAATAAGACGCGATGAATACGGTGAGCGGCGCGGCCTCCGACGTCGACAGATTGAGGGTCCAGAACGCCTCGTTCCAGGCCAGGATGAAATTCAACAGCAGCGTCGAGGCAAGGCCGGGGATCGCCATCGGCGTCAGCACATAGATCAGTTCGCGGCCGATGGTCGCGCCGTCCATCCGCGCCGCTTCCAGAATGTCTTTCGGAATTTCCTTGAAATAGGTGAACAGCATCCAGATCACGATCGGCAGATTGCCGAGGCACAGGATGATGACGAGGCCGGTGCGGGAATCCAGCAGGCCAAGATTCCGGCTGATCAGATAGATCGGAACCAGCACGCCGACCGGCGGCATCATCTTGGTCGACAGCATCCAGAGCAGGATATCTTTGGTGCGCTTGGTCGGCGAAAACGCCATCGACCACGCCGCCGGCACCGCGATCAGCATCGCGATCAGCGACCGAGCCGCCGGCGATGATGATCGAATTCAGCGCATGGTGGAAATAGTCGCTGCGTTCCTGCACCGTGGCGTAGTTCTCGGTGGTCCAGTGGAAGAACAGGAAGAACGGCGGGCTGGCGAACGCGTCGAGTTCGGTCTTGAAGCTGGTCAGCACCATCCAGAGGATCGGAAAGAAGATCAGGAATCCGAACAGCCAGGCAGCGAGCGTCGATATCCATACCCGCCTCGTGGTTACCATCCGTGCCATCGGCGTCAGGCCTCCAAATTCCGGCCGACGATCCTGACCAGGAAGAAGGCCACGACGTTGGCGATCACGACCGCAACCAGTCCGCCGGCCGATGCGCTGCCGACGTCGAACTGGATCAGGGCTTGCGAATAGATCAGGAACGCGATGTTGGTGGTCTGCAGGCCAGGTCCGCCGCCGGTGGTGACGAAGATTTCGGCGAACACGGTGAGCAGGAAAATCGTCTCGATCAGGATCACCACCGTGATCGGCCGCGCCAGATGCGGCAGCGTGATGTAGATGAAGGTCGACACCGCGCCGCGCGCCGTCCATCTCGGCGGCTTCCTTCTGCTCCTCATCAAGTGACTGCAGCGCGGTGAGCAGGATCAGGGTCGCGAACGGCAGCCATTGCCAGGCAACGATCAGGATTACCGAAAACAACGGCGCATCGGTGAACCAATCGATCGGCTGCGCGCCCACCAGCCTTGCCAGCCACGCGAACAGGCCCGCCACCGGGTGCATCAGCAAATTCTTCCAGACCAGCGCGCTGACGGTGGGCATCACGAAGAACGGCGCGATCACCATCAGCCGGACGATGCCCTGGCCGACCACGGGCTGATCGAGCAGCAGCGCCAGCGGAATGCCGAGCAGGATGGTGATGGCCAGCACCGAGCCGACCAGCACCAGCGTGTTCTGCAGCGAGGCGAGGAAGGCGGGATCCGTGAGGAAGTAACGGAAATTGTCCAGCCCGATAAAACTTTCCGAACCGGGATCGAGCAGGCTGTAGTGCAGCGTCGAGAAATAGATCGTCAGCGCCAGCGGGACGACCATCCAGATGAACAACAGCACGACGGCGGGCGTCAGCAGCGTGCGCGCGAGAATCTGGGTCTGCCGGGTCGCCATCGCCACCTCCATTTTCAGGATAGAGCGACCATCCAGTTTGGAGAACGGGATGGTCGCCAGTTTGGCGGCTGGGGAGAAAGCCGCCCGGAACGCGAAACGCCTTACTTGATGTAGCCGGCGCGTTTCATTTCGCGTTCGGTCGAGGATTGCGCGGCCGCCAGCGCCGCATCGACGGTCATGTTGCCCGACAGCGCCGCGGAGAAATCCTGGCCGACGGTGGTGCCGATGCCCTGGAATTCAGGGATCGCGGCATATTGCACGCCGACATAGGGCACTGGCTTGACGGTCGGCTTGTTCGGGTCGGCCGCGTCGATCGAGGCCAAGGTCAGTTTGGCGAACGGCGCGACCTTGAGATACTCCGGATTCTGGTAGAGCGAGGTGCGCGTGCCCGGAGGCACGGCGGCCCAGCCCTCCTTGGAGGCGACCAGTTTGGTGTAGTCCTTGTTGGTGGCCCAGGCGATGAACTTCTCGGCCGCCTCGACCTTCTTCGATCCGGCGGGAATCGCGAGATTCCACGCCCACAGCCAGTTGGCGTTCTTGCCAAGACCGGCATTCGGCGCCAGCGCGAAACCGACCTTGTCGGCGACCTTGGACTCCTTCGGGTTGGTCACGAACGAGGCGGCAACCGTAGCGTCGATCCACATCGCGCATTTGCCGGCGTTGAACAGCGCGAGATTTTCATTGAAGCCGTTCGAGCTGGCGCCGGGAGGGCCCGCCTCCTTCATCAGGTCGACATAGGTCGAAAGCGTCTTCTTCCATTCCGGCTGGTCGAATTGCGGATGCCATTGCTCGTCGAACCAGCGGGCGCCCATCGAGTTCGACATCGCGGTCAGGAACGCCATGTTCTCGCCCCAGCCGGCCTTGCCGCGCAGGCAGATGCCGTAGACGCCGCCGGCCTTGTCGGTGAGCTTTTTCGCCGCATCAATGACAAAATCCCAGGTCGGCTTGTCCGGCATGGTCAGCCCGGCCTTCTGGAACAGATCGGTGCGGTACATCACCATCGAGCTCTCGCCATAGAACGGCGCGGCATAGAGCTTGCCCGATACCGACACCGCGTCGCGGATCTTCGGCAGCAGGTCGTCGGTGTCATAACCCGCGCCGAGATTGTCGAGCGGGATCAGCCAATTCTTCTTGGCCCAGATCGGCACCTCATAGGTACCGATGGTCAACACGTCGAACTGGCCGCCCTTGGTCGCGATGTCGGTGGTGACGCGCTGGCGCAGCACGTTCTCTTCCAGCGTCACCCATTTCAGGGTGATGTCGGGATTCTTGGCGGTGAAATCGGCTCGTCAGCCCCTGCATCTTGATCATGTCGGGGTTGTTGACGGTGGCGATGGTCAGGGTGGTGGTCTCTGCGAGCGAGGGCGCGGACGAGGCAGCCAACAGCGAAAGCGCGCCCAAGAGGGCGCCAGAGAATGGCTTCACGGTATCCTCCCACTATTTTTCGCATTGAGCATATGCCCATGCGTTGGGCTTATGTTCACACCGGCGTAAAACCTTGTCAAGCGCGGGACAGCGGTCCCGCACCAAATTCGCGGCGCGCTGTTGCGGTGCACGCTTGGGATGTGGGCGTCGAAAGCAATCCGAGCAGCCGTTTGAGTTTCGTGTCCCGGACGCGGTGCAGCGTGAAACGCTGCTCCGCAGAGCCGGGACCTACCCGCGCGGATAGACTCCGGATCAGCAGTGCACCACGCCGCAAGCGCGGCGCGCTGCACCGCATCCGGGGAACGTAGCTATCGCTACCGCTTCAGGATCGCGCTTGCGGTGGCCTCGTCGGTAATCAAGCCGTTGATCAGGCGGCCTTTCAGCGCGGCCTGGATCGCCGGCACCTTGCCCTTGCCGACGGCGGCGCCGATGGTCAGCGCGGCGGCCGGGACACGGCGGCGGAATGCTGGTCAGGCGGCCATTGGTGCCGCCGTCGATGATGCGGCCGTCGGCATCGAACGCCCAACCGGTCAATTCACCCGCCGCACCCCGGCGCATCAGATCGAACAGTTCCTGCCGCGTGACAAAACCGTCGACCAGCATCTGCGCGCCTTGATCGATCTGGCCGATACCGACCAGGCGCAAATCCGCTTTCGCCGCCAGCGCCCGCACCTTCGAGATCGGCTCCAGCCGCAGCATCTGGTCGCGTTCCTTCTCCGACGACATCAGGAACGGCAACGGCATCGGGTAATGCCTGCGACTGCGTGATGTCGGCGAGCCGGCCGACGGTGTCGAAGAAACTCGCCGAGCCGTCCGCCGAGATGTTGCCGACCAGCGAGACGATCTGGTGATTGGGCCGCTCGATCGGCGACACCCGCTCGACGGCTGATCGTACCGCCCTGCCCGTTCCGAGCGCCACCACCACCGGCTTGTCGCCGCGCAGCATCTGCTCCAGCACATTCGCCGCCCGCTCGGCGATGCCCGCCGCCGATTGCGGCGCGGCCGGATCGGTCGGCACCACTTCGCAATAGGCCAGCTTGAACGCCTGCTTGAGCCGCGCCGCAAGCTCCATGCAGGCGGCGATCGGATGTTCGAGCCGGAAGGTGATCAGCCGCTCGGCCAGGCACAGCGACACCAGCCGCTGCGCCGAGGCGCGCGACACCCGCAGCATTTTTGCGATTTCGTCCTGGGTATGACCGGCGATGAAATAGAGCCAGCCGGCGCGCGCGGCCTCGTCAAGACGCGATTTGTCGTTGTCAGGCGCGGCCATTTACTGCATCCGATTTCCGAAGGCCGGCGCGCCGCACACTTCACGCGCGAACGCCCGTGCCTCGATTTTCCGGGAACATATACTCAAAATATGAGCAATAGTTCAATCTCCGCGGTCCGGTGCGTTCGCCATCAAGGTATCACGGAAGATGATATGATCGCGAAGCTGAACCACGAGAGAGGCCCAATCGATGACGGCGAAACAGGATTTGAGCAACCGCGTCGCGCTGGTGACAGGGGGATCGCGCGGCATCGGCGCCGCGATTGCGTTGGCGCTCGCCGAGGCAGGCTGTGCACTCGCGGTCAATTACCGCGAGCGCGCCGAGGATGCCGAGGCCGTCGTTGCCAAGATCAAGGCGATGGGCGGACGCGCCATCGCGGTCGCCGCCGACGTCTCGCAGGGTGCGGCTGTCACGGCGATGGTCGAGCGTGCCGCGAATGCGCTCGGCCCGATCGACATCCTGGTCAATAACGCGGGCGTGGCGATCGTGCGCGGCGTCGACGAACTGACCGAAGCCGAGTTCGACCTGACCATCGCGGTCAACCTCAAATCGGCCTTCCTGTGCACGCAAGCGGTGCTGCCGGCGATGCGTTCGCGCAAATGGGGCCGCATCGTCAACATCACGTCGGGCGCGGCGCGTGGCGCCGGCGCGATCGGCCCGCACTACAACGCCTCGAAAGCCGGCATGGAAGGATTGACCCGCGGCTATGCCGCGCGGCTGGTCAAGGAAGGCATCACCGTCAATTCGGTCGCGCCATCGCTGATCGAGACCGACATGATGCGCGGCCGCACCGATCTGGCGCGCAACATTCCGCTCGGCCGCATGGGCCAGCCCGACGAAGTCGCACATGCCGTCCTCATGGTTCTCGGCAACGACTACATGACCGGGCAGACCATCGTGCTCAATGGCGGCATGACATTCATCTGATTTGCGATCCGAGAACCCCGGCACTTCAACGCTGGCCGGGCGAAAGGCAGATACTTGCAGATTGCAACTTTTTTGCACTTGCTGCATTGCACATAGGCGTTTCCGCTTGATACAGGTGTTGCGACAACCATATGCTCGCCGCGACAAAGACTGGGGTATCTGTCGCTGACGAAATCAGCCAGCCGCGATAGAATGATCAAAACCCCGCCGGAACAATTTTGGGAGACTGCGCCATGATGTCCGTCGAAGACAACGAAAAGCTCACCCGCACCGACCGCAACACCTACATGGGCGAGTACCTGCGCTCGTTCTGGATTCCGGCGATGGTCGCCGCCGAAGTGCCCGAGCGGGACGAGGCGCCGGTGCGGTTGCGGCTGCTCGGCGAAGACCTGATCGTGTTCCGCAACACCGACGGCAAGCTCGGCGTGATGGACGAATATTGTCCGCATCGCCGCGCCAGCCTGTTTTTCGGACGCAACGAGGAATGCGGCATCCGCTGCGTCTATCACGGCTGGAAGTTCGATATCGAAGGCAATTGCGTCGAGATGCCGAGCGAGCCGCCGGAAAGCGACTACCGCCGCAAGGTCAAGGCGCGCGCCTATGCCGCGCGCGAGGCCGGCGGCCTGCTCTGGGTCTACATGGGCGATCAGGCCAGCCTCGCGGCGATGCCGGATTTCGAATGGCTCGACCTGCCGGAGGGCCACCTTTACGCCTCGCGCTGGGAACAGGAATGCAACTCGATCCAGGCCATGGAAGGCGAGCTCGACAGCTCCCATGTCAGCTTCCTGCATCGCCGGATCGACCAGATCGACACCAACAATCAGGCGCTGACCGGAAGCTATTTCCAGGAAGACCGTTCACCGCGCTGGCACGTCAAGGACACCGACTACGGCTTCATTGCTGCGTCGCAGCGCAATGTCGACGACAACAAATCCTACTGGCGAATGAACCAGTTCCTGCTGCCGTTCTACACCATGATCACGCCGGCCCCCGGATCGGCGCTGATGACGCGAATGTGGGTGCCAAAGGACGACACCCATTGCTGGGTGATCGCGGTGAATTTCCGCCGCGACAAGCCGCTCGGCGCCGAGGAATTGCGCGCCTGGAAGAACGGCGAAAACACCCACCGCCGCACCATCCCGGGCACCACCATCCCGCTGGAAAACAAGGCCAATAACTACAACATCGACCGCCAGATGCAGAAGACGGTCTCGTTCTCCGGCATCGAGGGCATTCGCGCCCAGGATGCGATGGTGACGGAGTCGCCCGGCCCGATCGTCGACCGCAGCCTGGAGCATCTCGGAACCAGCGACATCGCCATCGTCAAGATGCGCCGGCGGCTGATGGCGGAAGCGAAGAAATTCCAGGACACCGGCGAGCGGCCGCTGCCGACCCGTGAAAACCGGCTCTATCGGATCCGCGCGCATCAGGTGGTGCTGGATCGCGAAAAGCTGTTTCACGAGGACGAAGGCGTGATCGCCGCGATGAAGGCCTGAGAAGAGCGACGCCCCCTCGAAACCGCGCCACGCGGTTTCGAACCAGCACCTCCCCGACCTGCATTTCCGTTTCGGTAACCCGCCTGCTGTAGTGTCCATCACAGCGGCGGGTTTGCCTTGTGCGAACAATTCACGCGAACCACATCTCAAAATACTTTAACGACACTTTTTGCAGCAATTGCAGTGACTACGCGCGATCTGTTGTGAGCGTGCGCAAGCTCGTTAAAGTGAACATGTAGCCGCGACCTCCGGCGAGATTCCTCTGAGAATGCACCGCGCTGACGCGTGAAGACACACCCCGACGTCGGCAAGCTCACATTTTGAATTTTCAGGTTCAAGCCTTATCGGTTTAAGCCTTGCCAGTTTTGGCCTTGCCGGTTTTGCCGATGCGCTTGACCGGCGCATGTTTTGTCAACGGCCGCGACGGGGGGTCGCTCATATGAACGATGCGATCTTCCAAATGCCTGGCAACGCGCAGAAAGGTTTCAATCGAGGCCGGGTCGAGCCCGGCGGTCAGGTTGTCGTGCCGCCTCAGCACCTCGCTAAAACTTCGTTTCAGGAGCGCGACGCCTGCCTTTGACAGCCTTATCTCGGAACGCTTGCGGACATTGCCCTTGACCGCCTCGATCTCGACCAGGCCTTTTTTGGACAAGGTGCCGGTCTCGCGGCTGACCACCGCCTTGTCGAGATTGGACCGGGTCCAGATGTCGTAGGCGCTGGCCGGCCCGTATTCGGCGAGAAACGACAGAATGCGCCACTCGGCCAGCGAGACGCCGTAGCTCTGGGTGAAGAACACGTTGGCGTTGGCCCTGAGCTTGGCGACCAGGCTCGACATCACGGTCGGCAGATAACGCGCGAAGTCGAGCGTAAGTCCTCAGTTCTTTCGCAACTCCTCCGCTTTGGCACGGCTGCGCGTCGAAGCCGCCTTCTGCCTGCCACTACGCGCAACCATGTGCTTGTCGTCTCCTACCATAGCGTTTTCGAGCGAAGCATGCCCTCGGACTTGATCCGTGGGTGGACGCCGGTTCGCGTCAAGAAAACGCGTCAAAACAGGATTTTAGGCCTCGAAGTTCAAGAGCTTGGCGGCGGTGCGACCGAGGATATCGGCCTTCTCATCATCGCTGAGCGAAGTACAGGCAAAGATGTGATCCACCGGCTCGAGCTGCCACGGGAACGGATAGTCGCTGCCGAGCACGAGCTGGCTGGCGCCGACCTGGGCCACCAGATGGCGGATCGCCTCCGGCGAAAACACCAAGGAATTGAAATAGATCTGGTTGAGATATTCCGACGGCTTCTTCTGCAGCTTGATGTTTGGATTACACATTTTGGGGGCGACCATACAGGAATGATCCATGCGGTCGGCATAGGACGGCAGGTAGCCGCCGCCATGGGCTGCGATCACCTTCAGCTTGGGAAAGCGATCGAAGGTGCCCTCGAAGATCATGTGGGACAGCGCCAGTGAGGTCTCCATCGGGAACACCACCGTATTGGCGAGCCAGCCATTGCCGGCCGCTCGTTTGTTGAGTTCGGCAACGCCGTAGGGATGGATGAACAGCGGCACGCCGAGTTCTTCCGCCTTGGCCCACACCGGGTTGAATTTTGGGTCGGAGAACGCCACGCCGTCGACCGAACCGCCGATCGCCGCGCCCTTCAGGCCCTGCTTCTTGACCGCGGTCTCGAGCTCTTGCACCGCAAGATCGGGCGCTTGCAGGGTGAGCGACGCGAAGCCGGCAAAGCGGTCGGAATGCGCGGCGCAAAGCTCGGCGAGCTTTTCGTTCTGGATCTTGACGATCTTGCCCGCGAGATCGCGGTCGCGGTCGTACCAGATCGGATTGATCGAGAGCACCTCCATGTCAACCGCCTGCGCGTCCATCGCCGCAAACCGCCTTTCGATCTCGATAACGGCCTCGTCGGCGCCGCGGACCGGAGGCGGCAAAGCCGCCGGTCCGTCCAGCAGCGCGACCGCTTCGGTGAAGGCGCAATGCGAATGCACGTCGATGGTCTTGACGCGCTTGCCTGCAACCATGACGGGAAGCTTTTGCCGCCCGGGCTGCTGGGCGTGGGCGCTTTGCTTAAGGCCGCAGCTGCAAAACACCATGCCGGCGGCGGCGGCCGTGCCTGTTTTCAGGAAATCTCGACGGCTGGTCATCGCAAGTTCCTCCCTGTGCGCCGGCCCGGTCTGTCCGCCAAGCCATGCTGATTTTGCTGGAATTCCGCCGCAAGCGACGGACGGCCAGATTGCAACCAGCGTAGGACATTGTTCAGGGCCGCAGCAAGGCGGCCTTTGTCCCCGCCGGAATTCCGGCAGCGCCAATTCACCAGCCGGTTCAAATGTTAAGCGTGAATTAGGATAGCTCGCTTAAGTTGCCGGAATCGTTAGCCCGGAGACGTTGGCTCCGGTTCCCGTCTCTCCTCGATCCGGCTGGAATCCCATGAAAATCGGCACCCTCCTCACCACCGTCATCCTCTCGCTGTCGGCCGTAGGCGGGGGCCTCGCCGTGTACGTCGCATCGACCAAGCACGAGACCATGAACAAGATCGCCGATGCCGGGAACCGTCTGGAGATCGTCCGCGCGGTCGGCGACATCCCGCGCTACATGAATCCGGAGCGGGGCTTTGCCACCAACATCATGTACGGGCCGCCGGTGGTCGAGGACAAGCTGATTACCGAACTCGGCAACTACCGCAAGCAGACCGACGGCGCCGTCGCCAAGATGGAGCAGGCCCGGGCCACAATTGCCGATGCGCTCGACGACGGCCGCGACATCGTCGGCAAGATCGACGATCTGAAAAGGCAGTTCGACGCCCTGCGCACCGCGATCGACAAGGCCATCGCGGGTCCGCCGGAGGCCCGCCGCGACGCCGCCAAGAAGATCGTGGCCGACAATGCGGTGTTCAACCACGCCGTCACCAATCTGCTCGACGACCAGGTTCGCAAGATGGCGGTCCTGAACGGCGACGCCTACCGGCAATCGACCTACGCCAACCAGGCGTGGGCGCTGCGCGACATCGGCGGCCTCAACGCCAGCCTGCACAAGAACCTGGTCGGCAGCAAACGGGTGGCGACCGAAGCCGAGAAGCTCGAGCTGAGCCGCTCGCAGGGCAGGACCGACCAGATCCTGGCGGGCTTGCAGGAACTGCGCGGCAATCCGGCGACGGCCGCCAATGTCGAGGCGGCGCTGGGCAAGATGCAGGAGGCCTATGTCGACCGCTTCGGCCAGGAATTGAAGCTGGTCAAGGAAGGCGCGATCAGCGGCAAATACGAGCACGATGTCGACACTTATTTTGTCGAGTTGCAGAAGGGGCTCGGCGCCATCATTACCGTGCGCGATGCGCTCTACGACAATGCCGAGCAAATTCTGGCCGCCGCCTATTCCAGCGCCCGGCTCAGCTTCATGATCGCGCTCGCGGGGCTCGCCGCGGTGATTGCCGCCAGCTGTGGCCTCGTGGTGATGGTGCGGCGGCAGGTTTGCAAGCCGATCGTCGACATCACCGCCTCGATGTCGCGGCTCGCGGCCGGCGATACCGCAGGCGCCATCCCGGCCGGCGAGCGCAAGGACGAGATCGGCGCGATGGCCGCGGCGGTGCAGGTGTTCAAGGAAAACATGATCAAGGCCGAGCGGCTGTCGGCCGAACAGGCCGCCGAGAACGACGTCAAGATGCGCCGCGTGCGGGTGCTCGATGATCTGACAAAATCGTTCGAATCCAGGGTCGGCGAACTCATCAGCGGGCTGTCGTCGTCTTCCGGCACGATGGAAGCGACCGCGCGGTCGATGTCGTCGACCGCGGCGGCAACCGACCGCCAGGCCGGCGCGGTCGCCACCGCTTCGCAGCAGACCACCGCCAATGTCCAGACCGTCGCCAGCGCCACCGAGGAACTGACCTCCTCGATCACCGAGATCAGCCGGCAGGTCGCGCAATCCGGCCAGATCTCCACCCGCGCGGTGGAGAACGCGCGCCGCACCGGCGATATCGCGCAATCGCTCGCCGCCGGGGCCCAGAAGATCGGCGACGTCGTAACGCTGATCCAGACCATCGCAGCCCAGACCAACCTGCTGGCGCTCAACGCCACCATCGAGGCCGCGCGCGCCGGCGAGGCCGGCAAGGGCTTTGCGGTGGTTGCCTCAGAGGTGAAGTCGCTGGCCGGCCAGACCGCCAAGGCCACCACCGAAATCTCCGAGCAGGTCGCCGCGATCCAGAGCGCCAGCGACCAGACCGTGGCGGCGATCAAGAACGTGGTCGAGGTGATCACCGAGATCGACCAGATCGGCGTTGCGATTGCCTCCGCGATCGAAGAGCAGGGTTCGGCAACCAAGGAAATCGCCCGCAACATCCAGCAGGCCGCGCACGGCACCCAGGAGGTCGCTTCCAACATCTCGGGGGTGCAGCAGGCCGCCACCGACGCCGGCGCTGCGGCCACCCAGGTGCTCGGCGCCGCCGAACAGGTGTCGCAGCAGTCCAAGGACCTCGCCAGCCAGGTCAATCGCTTCCTCAGCGATGTCCGCGCGGCTTGAGCCAAGCCGGTAACCGGCAGCCGTTGCTGCGCGGTTGCCTTGCCTGCTGATATATGACCGATATACGCTTGGGATGACTTCGCGGGCGCTTCGCCCGCGAACGCCCTGCTGGCGTTGCGAGGATCATTGAAGGTGAAGGCAACAGCGAAACGCCCGGTTCGCGCCGGTCCGGTCAAGGACCGTAACAAGGACCTTGGCAACGACGGCACGCTGACCGACCGCGCCTATGCCGAACTCGAGGAGATGATCGTCACGCTGCAACTGAAGCCCGGCACGGTGCTGTCGGAACAGGCGCTGGCGCTGCGGCTCCGGATCGGCCGCACCCCGATCCGCGAAGCGCTGCAGCGGCTGGCGCGCGATGGGCTGGTGGTGATCATGCCGAGGCGCGGCATCATGGTCTCCGAGATCAATCTGCGCCTTCAACTCAGGTTGCTCGAGGTGCGGCGCGAACTGGAACGGCTGATGGCGAGCCTCGCCGCCGAGCGTGCCACGCCCGAGGAGCGCGCCGAGTTCGCCGAACTCGCGCAGGCCATGCTCGCCGCCTCCGACAAGAGCGACGACATCGCCTTCATGCGGCTCGACCAGCGTTTCAACATCCTGATCGCGGCCGCCGCCCGCAACGAGTTCGCGCGGCGCTCGATGGGGTTGATGAACGCGCTGTCGCGCCGGTTCTGGTACCAGCACTACCAGGAAGTCGCCGACCTGCCGCTCGCCGCCAAGCTGCACGCCGCCGTCGCCGAGGCGGTGTCGCAACGCAAGGCAAAAGCCGCCGCCACTGCCTCCGACCGGCTGATCGACTACATCGAGGATTTTGCGCGCAAGACACTGGATATGTGAGGCTGGCTAGTCGAACGTGATGACGCTGCGGATGGTCTCGCCGCGTTTCAGCGCGGCAAAGCCGTCATTGATTTCGTCCAGCGCAATCCGCCGCGAGATCAGATCGTCGAGCAACAACGTCCCATCGAGATAGGCCCGCGCCAGCAGCGGAAAATCCCGGCGCGGACGCGCATTGCCATAGCTGACCCTGCGGATGCGCTTTTCCTGCATCAGCGAACCCCAGCGGAACGCGGCGTCCTTGTCGACGTCGATCTTGCCGAGCCAGATCACCTGCCCGCCCGGGCGCACCGCTTCGGTGGTGAGGCGAAACGCCACCGGGTGGCCTGCGGCTTCGATCACGACATCGGCGCCGCGGCCGTTTGTCTGCTTCTTCGCGGCGGCCACCGCGTCATCCTTCGACACGTCAATGCGGTGGGTTGCGCCCATCTTCGCCGCCAGCGCCAGTTTTGCCGGATTGAGATCGACCGCGATGATCTTGCCGGCGCCGGCCAGCCGCGCGCCCTGCACCGCCGCGAGGCCGACCGCGCCGCAGCCGATCACCATCACGGCATCGCCATGCGCGATGGCGCCGAGATTAAGCGCGGCGCCGACGCCGGTCATGACGCCGCAGCCGATCAGGCAGGCGCGGTCGAATGGAATCTCCTTGGCCACGACAATGGCCTGCTGGTCCGGCACGATGCAGTATTCGCCGAACGAGCCGACAAACATCAATTGCCTGAGATCGCGCCCGTCGGCCAGCCGGCCACGAAAATCGCCGTCGAACGACACCGCTTGCGGGCCTTTGCCGAGATATTCCTCGCACAGGATCGGCGCGTCGCGGTCGCAATAGAAGCAATGGCCACAATGCGGATTCCACGACAGCACGACATGGTCGCCGGCTTTCACCCCGCGCGCGGCCGGACCCACTTCCTCGACGACCCCGGCGGCCTCATGCCCGAGCACGATCGGCAAGGGATAGCGCAGCGAGCCGTCGATTACTTCGAGATCGGTATGACAGAGGCCGCTGGCGCGGATCCGCACCAGCACGTCGGCCGGCTTCAGCGCCGCGGCCGTGACGGTTTCGATCGACAACGGCGTCTGCGGCGCATGCAGCACCGCGGCGCGATAGGTCAGTGGCATCAGGTCACCACACCGGGCAGCGCCGTCAGCGCCAGATCGAGATCGCTTGAACTCATTTCCCACTCATTACCGAAATTGGCGACCACCGCGCGCATGAAGGGCTCGACATTGGCTTTTGCCACATTGGCATCGCCGAGATGATCGACCAGCAGCGCCAAAGCGAGCTGGCGTGGTTCGGGCCCTTCGTAACTCCATTCAAAGCCGTTCTTGCTGTACTCCATCACGTTGGTGCAGGGATCGAGCGGCGCGCCGTCCACCGTCACCTTGACGCCGTCGATGGTCCGGTCGCCGGCATAATGCTTCATCCACCCCTCCTCAAAACCCTTCCGTTCCCGGGCAAAACCGCCCGGACACCTTCGAAAGGCCCTTTCCCGCGCTAATAGATTGGTGATATATTACAGAAAACATCCGGGCTGAACACCCAAAATACGGAGATCGCGCGATGGAACTGTCGGCAAGCCCCATGACCGAGCGTCAGCGCAATTACCGGGCGACGTATCGGTATCGCATCGCCGGCTGGTACAATGGCTGGCTCCATGTCTTCGTCATCTATGTGATCGGCTTCACCGCACTGTCGGTGTATTTCGCCAACCTCAGCAATCTGCGCTGGTGGGAGCTCGGCATCGTGCCGGTGACGTTCCTGGCCGCGAACTTTTTCGAATGGTGGATCCACCGTTTCGTCATGCACCGCCCCTCACAGGTCAAGGCGTTCCGTGCGATCTACAACCGGCATACGCTGATGCATCATCAATTCTTCACCGAAAAGGAGATGCGCTTCGCCGACCATCACGACTGGCGCGTGACGTTCTTTCCGCCCTATGCGCTGGTCACCTTCACGATGATGTCGATCCCGCCGGCGCTGGTGCTGGGCTGGCTGGTCTCGCCCAATGTCGGTTGGCTGCTGATCTCGACCACGACCTCGATGTACCTGATCTACGAGTTCATGCATTTCTGCTGCCACGTCGATGAAAACTGGTTCGTTCGCCACGCGCCCTTCGTCAACACCATCCGGCGCCACCACGCTGCCCATCACGACCAGTCGATCATGATGGAGCGCAACATGAACCTGACTTTTCCGGTGATGGACTGGCTGATGGGCACCTCCGATCTCGATCGCGGCCTGATCGGCCATCTGTTCAACGGCTATGACAACCGTTTTGTGAAAACCAACATGCGCAAGACCTCGCGGACGCCAAGGCCGGGCATGACCGCGCAAGCGACTGGTTTTGCCACGCCGGCCGAATAGCAACCGGCAATGAACGCGATCGAACCGCACTGGATTTCGCTGCTGTGGTTCGCCGGCTGCAGCACGGTCTGCATGCTGGCGCTGCTCACCGTCGCCGGCATGTTTCCGTGGCGCTCGCGCCCGGAGCAGGCCCGGTCGGCCGGCACGACGCTCTTGATCGCGGGCAATGCGGTCTTGCTGGCGGCGCTGCTGACGGCGACCTGCTTCTACGGCTACAGCGAATTGCGCTGGTCCACGCTGATCGTGGTCACCGGCCTGATCGTGCTGTTCGCGCCGGGCCTGTTCCAGGCCTGGCCGTCGTCGCTGCGCGACGGCCGGGGCGGCCTGATGGCGCTGATCGGAATTCAGGCGGTAGCGCTCGCGGCGCTGGCGAAGGTCGCGGCGCCATCCCTGACAATATTGTCGTGAATAGCTTGCGGAGAATTTAGCGATGCCTGTCAAAATAAAACTCGGGCTCTCCTTTGGCGTCGTCATCGTGGCAGCGATCGCCGCCTATTTCCAGCACATGCTCGGCCATGGCCGCATTCAGTATGTCGTCGCCTTCCTTGGATGCTTCATGATCTTCGCGATGTGGCTTTTCCCCGAGGTCAAGCGCACCGACAGTGCCGGCGGCGTCAATAGCGACACCCCCGCGCGATAGCTGCCTCTGCGCGATCAGCCGTTGCGAAACGCATAGGCGTAACCGTTGAGGGCCGGCGCGCCGCCGAGATGGGCGTAAAGCACTTTCGAGCCCTCCGGGAAATAACCCTTGCGCACCAGGTCGATCATGCCCTGCATCGACTTGCCCTCGTAGACCGGGTCCGTGATCATGCCCTCGAGCCGCGCGCAGAGCCGGATCGCATCCTTGGTCTCGTCGGAAGGTACGCCATAGGCCGGATAGGCGTAGTCCTCGAGCAGGACGACGTCGTCCTCGACAAGCTCCTTGCCGAGTTCGACCAGTTCGGCCGTTCGGCGCGCGATCTCCAGCACCTGGGCCTTGGTCTGCTCCGGCGTAAAGGAGGCATCGATGCCGATCACTTTGCGCGCGCGTCCGTCGGCGGCAAAGCCCACCAGCATGCCGGCATGGGTCGAGCCCGTCACCGTGCAGACGATGATGTAGTCGAAGGCAAAGCCGAGTTCCTTCTCCTGCGCGCGGACTTCCTCGGCAAAGCCGACATAGCCGAGCCCGCCAAACTTGTGCACGGAGGCGCCGGCCGGAATCCCGTAGGGCTTGCCGCCCTTGGCCTTGACGTCGGCGATGGCGTCCTCCCAGCTCTGGCGGATGCCGATGTCAAAGCCCTCGTCGACCATTTGCACGTCGGCGCCCATGATCCGGCTGAGCAGGATATTGCCGACCCGGTCATAGACCGCATCCTCGTGCGGCACCCAGCTCTCCTGCACCAGCCGGCACTTGAAACCGATCTTGGCCGCGACCGCCGCGATCATCCTGGTGTGGTTCGACTGCACGCCGCCGATCGACACCAGCGTATCGGCATTGGAGGCGATGGCGTCGGGAATGATATATTCGAGCTTGCGCAGCTTGTTGCCGCCGAAGGCGAGGCCTGAATTGCAGTCCTCGCGTTTGGCATAAAGCTGCACCTTGCCGCCGAGGTGATCGGTCAGGCGCTGCAGTTTCTCGATATGGGTCGGCCCGAAAGTGAGCGGGTAGCGTTCGAATTTTTCGAGCATGGCAGGCCTCGCGATTCAATTTGAAACAATCAGCACTCGACGACGCGCTCGACATGCACCCGCCGGCAATCCATCTCGTATTCGAGGTTGACGACCGGGGGCCGGTTGAAGTGCCAGGTCAGACCATTGCGGAACACGCCGCGCCGGCCAAGTTCACTTTCGAGAATGGAATACACGTCCTGGACCGTATAGAGCTGAACGCCGGTGGTCTGGCTCCAGTCGCCGCCGAACGCGCTCATGCGGTGCTCCATGGTGTCGAGTACCGATTTCGCCTTTTCCAGCATCCCCTCCGGACTGGTGTCGCCGAGCCGAACGATGTGGTCGCGATAGTTCGCCTTGCCTTCGACCGACTCGCCGCTGCCGGCGACGACAAAGGACGCCGGCGCGCCCGGCGCCACGATCGTGAAGGAAAAGGCATGAAAGCCCGGCTCCGGCGGCGGATCGATCTTCGGACAAACATTGCTGCGCGCCACCGGATTGACGCCGTCCTTCATGATCCCCCACTCGATCAGGGTTTTTATGTAGATCTCGTTGAACGCCTTGAACCCTTCCTCGGTGAACGGCGCGGGAGAGCGCAACTCGCAAGCGCCAAACGCGGTCAGCGGGCGGCCAGCGGCCTTGAGGTGCGCGGCGATCTTCTCAAAGCCCTGCTTCAGCGGTACCACTTTGGAGAAGCGAACCCGCTCGATCGCAAAGCCGGGAAGTGCGGCGATGCCGCATGAATATTGGCTGACGCCCGGCATAAACCTGTAGCCGCCACTGGATGCTTCGACTGTCTCAATCATAATGTCTCTTTCGAATTGCCGGATCTTCGGCTCGCTGTATTTTCAACCCTGGAGAACACCGAGATAGGCGTCGCGAATGATGGGATCGGCGAGCAATTGCCGGCCCTCGCCTTTCCGCACGATGCGGCCCATATCCATAATGTAGGCGGAATGGCAGAGATCAAGCGCGGTAATGACATCCTGCTCGACCAGCAGGATCGACATACCCTCGCCGTTCAGGGTGCGCAGCGCGGCAACCAGCTGCTCGACCAGTAACGGCGACAGCCCCAGTGACAATTCGTCGATCATCAGAAGCCGCGGCGCGCTCATCAGGCCGCGGCCGATCGCGCACATCTGCTGCTCGCCGCCCGATAGCGTCGCGGCCGCCTGATGCCGGCGATCCCTCAGCTTCGGAAAGGTCGCATAGACCCGATCGAGATCGCGGCTCAATTCGCGCCTCGCTGTTTTCCGCGAATAGGCGCCCATCAGCAAATTGTCCTCGACGCTCATCGCGCCGAACAGCCGCCGTCCCTCCGGGACGTGGACGATGCCGCGGGCGAGGATTTCTGCCGCGGTGTCGCCGGTCACATCCTTGCCATCGGCGAAATAATAGCCGGTTGGCGTCGGGATCAGCCCCGACAACGCGCGCATCAGCGTGGTTTTGCCGGCACCGTTGGAGCCGATCAGCGCGGTGATTTCGCCCTGGCGTACCGCCATGTCGACCCCCCACAGCACCTGGATCTCGCCATAACCGGCGCACAGGCCCTGACATTCGACGATCAGGGGCTCAGCCATTTGCAGCATTCCGTTGCGCGTATTGCTGGCCGAGATAGGCGTCGACCACGGCCGGGTTGCTGATGACGTCGCGCGGCGTCCCGTCGGCGATCAATTGGCCATTATGCAGCACGATAATCCGCGTACAGACGTTGAGCACGACCTTCATCAGATGTTCGATCATCACGATGGTGATGCCTCCGGCCGCCAGCTGATGAATGAGCTCGGTCGCCCGCTCGACCTCGGCACTGTTCAGTCCGGCATTGACCTCGTCGAGGAACAGCAGCTTCGGCTGCATCGCCAGCGCCTTCGCCAGTTCGAGCCGCTTGCGCATCGCCAGGGTCAGCGTCGCCGCCGGTTGCATGGCCTGCGCCTCCAGCCCGACAAACGCCAGATGCGCGCGCGCCTCGTCGCGGGCGGATTTGATGCTTTCGCCGGCTTGCGAAAACAGCGCCGCCGCCGCCACATTGTCGAGCGCGGTGAATTCGGCGAACGGCTGCACGATCTGGAACGTCCGCGACAACCCGAGCCGCGCCGCCTGATACGTCTTGATGCGCGTGATGTCGCGGCCATCGAAAATGATAGCGCCGGAATTGGCGGGCGTGACGCCGCAGACGGTGTTGACCAGCGTGGTTTTGCCCGCGCCGTTCGGACCGATCAGGCCGAGCACCTCGCCCTTGCCGATCGAGAATGTGACCTCGCGCAGCGCCTGCAGGCCGCTGAACCGTCGCGATACCGCGTTGAGGCGCAGGATCTCAGACATGTTTTGCCTTTCGCCACAGGCCGGTGATACGCAGCGAAACAATCCCGTGCGGCAACAACAGCAAGAGCGCCACGATCAACAGCCCCAATACGCCGCTGTGAATCTGGATATAGTTGCGCCAGACCACCTCCTCGAGCGCGAGATAAAGCAAGGCGCCGCAGAGCGCGCCGAGCGGCGATCCCAAACCGCCCATCAAGGTCATCACAATGGGCTTGACCGAATACAGGATGTCGAAGACGTCGGACGGATCGATGTAATGCACCCACGCCGCATAGATGCCGCCGGCGGCGGCGACGAAACACGCCGACAGCCCGAAGGCCATGCTTTTATACAGCGTGGCGTTCAGGCCGATCATGTTGGCGGCGGTTTCGTTCTGCCGGATGCAGACCAGCCCGAAGCCGAGCTTCGAGACCGAGACGGCGATCAGCATCAGCGCGGTCGCCAGCAGCAAGTCCCCACATCGCGTAAAAGAAGAAGGTGGCGTCGGCCAGAATGCTGGAGCCGGACGCCAGGGGTATATTCAGTCCCATGCCGCCGCCGGTGAGATCAGTGGCGTTGTTGACGAGTTCGCGCAGCACGCCGACCAGCGACAGGCTCGCGATCGCAAAGTAATGGCCGCGCAGCCGCAGCAACACCACGCCGAGCAGGCCGGCCAGCAGGAACCCTCCGGCCAACGCCGCCAGCGTTGCAACCGTCAGGGAAACGCCCGCGTTGAGCAACACGCCGGTGACATAGGCGCCGAAGCCGAAGAAGGCCGCCGTCGCAAACGACGGATAGCCGGCAAAGCCGCCGACCACGTTCCACGACAGCGCCAGCACCGCGTACATGCAGGCCATGGTTCCGAGCCGCAAGGCATAGGCGCCGCCGAACAGCGGCAGCGCCGCCAGACAGGCCACCAAAATCAGCAGCGCCAGATTGGCCCGGGTCATTCAAAACCCTTTCGGCCAAGCAGTCCCTGCGGCCGCAGCAGCAGGAACACGATCAGCATGGCAAAGGACAATGTCGTCGCATAGGCCGGGCCGATGGTGGCCGAGCCGATGCCTTCGGCCAGCGCCAGCAACAGGCCGCCGGCCAGCGCGCCCGACACGCTGCCGAGGCCGCCGAGCACGCACACGACGAACGCCTTGTCGAGATACGCCGTCGAGGTCAGCGCCGAGATCGGAAAGATCAGCGCCATCAGCACGCCGGCGCTGCCGGCGAGTGCCGCGCCAATGCCGAAGGCGATCGCGTAGATCGATTTGACGTCGACGCCCATCAGCACCGCGGCGTCGCGGTCGAGCCTGACCGCGACGATGGCGCGGCCAACGCGCGAGCGGCGCAGCAGGAGATAAAGCAGTCCGGTCAATGCCAGCGCCAGCACGGTCGCGATCAGCCGATCGACCGGCACCACGACGCCGAACAGCGAGACCGAGCCCAATGGCGGCTTCAGGGACAGCTTGCGGTAATCCGCCTTGAAGAAATAAATCATCGCGTTGTTCAGGATCAGATCGAGCCCGAAGGTCAGCGTCAGCGTGACCAGCACGGGGGCCGAGATCACCCGGTTGAGCAACAGCCGCTGCAGCAAATAGCCGAAAACGAAGAACAGCGGCACCGCGACCGGCAGCACATACCAGGGCGAGACCGCCAGCGATTGATACAGGCCCCAGGCCAGATAGGCGCCGAGCACGATCATCGATCCGTGGATCAGGTTGATGACGTTGAGCACGCCCCACACCAGCGAGAACCCGATCGCGATGCATGCATAGAGGCTGCCCAGCACCAGGGCGTTGATGACGATCTGCGCGGCCAGCATGTCGGAGCCCTGCTTGTCGCGACGATCCCGGTCAGTTCACGCCGAGCTTCAGGTCGCCCTGCTTGATCGGGCTCGGAAACAGCACCACGGGCTTGGCGCCCTGGATCTGGAAGACCGGCGGCTCCAGCGAGTTGATCTGGCCATTGGGGCCGAATTTCACCGGCCCCCAGAACGTCACCACATCGAGTTTGGCCAACTCGTCACGCACCTTGTCGCGGTCGAGCGAACCGGCGTGTTCGATCGCCATCTGGAACAACGCGCCGCACACCGCCGCCGAAGCCTGGCCGTAATCCGGCTCGCTTTTGTATTTCTCTCGGAACAATTTCACAAAGTTCTCGGTCGAGCCGAAGATGTCCTTGCCGTCATAGCGCTCGGCCGGATGCCACCACGACGCGCTGGTGATGTTCTCGGCGGTTGGACCTGCGGACTCGATAAAATCCTGATAGGCCGGCCCGGCAATCATGGTAACGACCGGCGCCTTGATCTCCTGATCGACCATCTGCTTGCGCACCAAAAGCAGGTCGTTGATGTAGCCGGTTACAAAAATCCATTGCGGCGCCAGCGACTTCATTTGCGACAGCGTCGCCGAGAAATCCAGCGTGCCGATCGCATATTTCTCGAAATAGACCACTTCCAGCCCGTTGGCCTTGGCCGACTTCTCCATCTCCTGGGCGATCGCCAGCGGAAACAGATCGTTGCGCGCGAGAATGGCGACCTTCTTCACGTCGGGCGCCTTCGACTTGATGATTTCGGTCAGCGGGGTGGTCAGGGTGTCGTTCGGCGTGAACGTGCCGAACAGATATTTATAGCCCTGGTCGTAGACCTGCGACGAGGATGCCGCGGCGGCAATGGTCGGCACCTTGTACTTTTCCGAAACCGTGCTGGCGGCCTTGGCCGCTCCCGATCCGAACGCACCGAACATGAAGTTGATATTGTCCTGGGTGATCATCTGCTCGGTGGTTTGCACCGCGCGCGGGGTGTTGGACTGATAATCGGCATAGACGATCTCGACCTTGTATTTCTTGCCGCCGACCGAGATGCCGCCGGCCTTGTTGGCCTGTTCGGCCCAGAGATCGTAGCCCTGCTGCTGCTTGATGCCCTCCGGCGCCAGCGGTCCGGTCAGCGGCAGCGGCGCGCCGAAACGAATGACGTCTTCGGCCGCGGCCGGCGATGCCGACAGGCCTGAGCCCATGATGGCTATCAACAAGGCGGTTGAAACGGCCGAAAAGCCCAAACCTGAACGCAACATCAACATCTCCCGTACCGCGCCCGATCGCGGCGCGTTCAAGCATGGCAAATCCGCGACATGAATAAAAGCACGGAAATCATGCGGTAGAACGGCCGTTTTGCTCCATGCTTGAGCAGCTGCGGCGAACCCGCGAAACGGCCGCCAATGCTCAGGTTCCGACGCGTAACGGCGCGTGCAGCTTGCGCAAGTACGCGATGACCGAAAGCGCGGTAATACGGCCGGTCTTCGGATTTTCCGACGGGATATTTTCGATCGACATCGAGAAACGGGCGGAATCGGAATCAACCTCCATCCGGTGCACGTTGCGGGTTACGGTCGGATCGGCCCAGATCTCCAGCCGGGTGCGGTCGGGCCCGAAGCCGGCCAGCGACAACGCCACCGCGACATTGAGATTGGCCGGAAAGCCCTTTGCGGCCTCGCGCGCGGTGCCCTCGAACACTCTCAGCGGTTCGGTGATAGCGGCGATGTCGATGTTGTGCTCGACCAGGTAGGGCGCGCCGAGCAGGCCCGCGACCGGCTTGCGGGTCACCATCCGGACCGACAGAATCTCGCCCTCCGCTGCCGCGGTCATGGCGTCGAGGCCGATCAGCGCGCCGGTCGGCACCGCGATCTGGCCGCCGTTTTGCCGGGCCAGCGCGATCAAATCGTCGTTCTCAAGCAGCGCGCCGACGCTGAGCACCACCGCCGTCTTTCCGCGGCCGACGAACGGCGCGACGATCGATCTCACCAATTTCGCCGGCGCGCACTCGATCACCATATCGGCGACGTCGGCGAGCGCCTCGATCGGCAGCACGGCGGGTGGCTGCTTGAGGCCGGCCAGAAAACGCTGATGTTTTGCGGGATCGTTGACCGACACCGCCGCCAGAACCAGGCCGTCAATCCCGAGGTCCAGCGCTTCGACCACCTTGGTTCCGATCGGACCGAGCCCAACCACCGCGACGCGCTGCCGGGCTCGCGCTCCCTGTGAATCTGACATCATCCCCGCTTTATCTTGGCTTTTCGTCTTCAACGCAACAGATTGGTCCGTGCCACATCGATCAATTCGGTGCCGCGGCCGCTGATGACGGCCTGGATCGCCCATAGCCCAAAGCCCTTGACCTGCTCGAGGTTGATGGTCGGCGGCATCGCCAGTTCCTGGGTGTTGGTCACGACGTCGAGCAGCGCCGGCCCGTCATGGGCGAGGATGTCCTTGATGGCTTCCTCGAGTTCGCCGGGATCCTCGACCCGGCGGGCGTGCACGCCGATCGCCTTGGCCATCGCGGCGAAATCCGGATTGGTCAGCGACGTCCCCATTTCGATAAAGCCGCTGGCCTTCATTTCCAGCGCGACAAACCCGAGCACGCGATTGTCGAAGATCACGATCTTCACCGGCAGCTTCTGCTGCACCAGGGTCAAAAAGTCGCCCATCAGCATCGCAAAGCCGCCGTCGCCCGACAGGCTGATGATTTGCCGGCCGGGGAACGCGGCCTGCGCGCCGATCGCCTGCGGCATCGCATTGGCCATCGAGCCGTGCACCAGCGAGCCGATCATGCGGCGGCGGCCGTTCATTTTCAGGTAGCGCGCCGCCCAGATCGTCGGCGTGCCCACGTCGAAGGTGAAGACGGCATCCTCAGTCGCGTGCTGGTCGATCAGGCGCGCGACATATTGCGGATGGATCGGCTTGCGGCCGGCCTTTCCGGTGGCGAGATCGTCGAGGCCTTCGCGGGCCTTGCGGTAATTCGCCAGCGCGCCGTCGAGATGCGAGCGGTCGGCCTTGACCTTGAGCTTGGGCAGCAGCGCCGCGATGGTCGGACGCACGTCGCCAACCAGGCCGAGGTCGAGCCGCGTCCGCCTTCCCAGATTTTCCGGACGCAGGTCGACCTGCGCGACCTTGGCTTTGGTCGGATAAAATTGCCGGTACGGAAAATCGGTTCCCAGCATCAACAGCGTGTCGCAATCCAGCATCGCGTGATAGCCGGAGGAAAAGCCGATCAGGCCGGTCATGCCGACGTCGAACGGATTGTCGTATTCGACATGCTCCTTGCCGCCGAGCGCATGCACGATCGGCGACTTCAGCGCCCCCGCCAGCATGAGCAATTCCTCATGCGCGCCGGCGCAGCCCCGGCCGCATAACAGCGTCGTGCGCTTGCTGGCGTTGAGCAGCGCGGCCAGCGCATCAATATCTTCCGGCGCCGGCACCACGACCGGCTGGCGAACCGCGATCGAGGCCGCGGCGGAGATCGACGCCGACAGCGATTGCAGCGCGATGTCGCCGGGGATCACGATGACGGCGACGCCGCGATGGCCGACCGCCGCGCGGATCGCGGATTCCAGCACCGCCGGAAGCTGTTCGGGATGCGAGATCAGCTCGCAATAATGGCTACATTCGCGAAACAACGCTTCCGGGCGGGTCTCCTGAAAATAGCCGCGGCCGATTTCCGCGCTCGGAATATGCGCCGCGATCGCCAGCACCGGTACCCGCGAGCGATGGCAATCATAGAGGCCGTTGATCAGGTGCATATTGCCGGGACCGCAGCTTCCAGCACAGACCGCGAGTTCGCCGGTGAGATGGGCTTCGGCGCCGGCCGCGAACGCGGCGGCTTCCTCGTGCCGCGTGTGGATCCAGTCGATATCGCCGCGCTTGCGCAGCGATTCCGTGATGCCGTTGAGGCTGTCGCCGACGACACCGAAGATGCGGCGAACACCCACCGAGTGGAGCATTTCCGTGATGACGTCGGCAACTTTCATGATTTTGACTCCGTGGATGATCGACCGTTGGCGCCCCGGCCGATGATAGGCCGCGCCCGCTTATGTCGCCAGCTTCACCTCCAGCCTAGCGGCCATGCGCGGCCTCTGCTTGGATGAAAGCGATATTCCGTGGCGCATCGGGAACCGGGGTGGGAAGTGGGCCGGCCTCGTTCTGTTGCCCATGGTTCGAGACGGCGCGGAGCCTGTCATCGGGCCGCGCTTTGCGCGTTCGCGCCTCCTCACCATGAGGCCTCATCCTGAGGAGCGCGCTCTTGCGCGCGTCTCGAAGGATGCGCCACACGCACACTTCCGCGTTCTCGCGACAGGCTTTTGCCCGAGCTTTACAATTTCGTTCGCGCTCTCTTCAAACAGAGGGCGCAGGGAAGACCGGGTGCGCGCTGCACCCGCGGTCTCATGTGCACTGTGCATCAAAACAAAACGCACATGAGCATACAGGTTCAGCGGAAACACTCCGGCCTTCCCTGCGCAGTGGCTCTACGGTTTATACGTGCTCTCCCTGGTGAATCGGAGCCTCTTGCCACCATCGCCCTCGGGAGGCGTGAGCCTCTCAAGGACTTGACGCCAGCATTCCGGGCGTCAGGACCACACGCTTTCGCCGTCCGCGAATGCTCCATACGTCGCGCTTTCGCGCCTGAAACACCGCGGCCACCGCAGCCTGCCCCAACGTCCGTGACGTTCGCGAAACGCCCCTCTTGCGGGACAGGATGGCTGCAATAAGCCGGTGATTTGGGTCCGGGGTCAAGCGTTGATTCTGTAAATCGGAATCACCGCTCTTCTCCCCTCCCCCTTGCGGGGAGGGGTCGGGGGTGGGCAAGGGGGAGGGGAAAAAAGAAGGACCGATGGCGATGGCGCCATCGGTCCTGTTTCTGCGCATAAGCGAACAGGTCCGGGGGAGGAACACCTGTGGTCGCGGCATCCGATGATCACGGGGGGAAATAATCATCGACACATAACAAGCGCAGAAATCTCGATCCTCATCCACTTCGTCGTCGGTTCTGGTCCGAATGCCTGCTTTGGATCGGGCTCCATCGACACTGTTGAACCTAGTGACGACACCCGAAACGATCTTGAAGGTTTTCATCCTCGCTTGGACGATCCCGACATCAAAACTTTACTCATCGTCCCTGATCACGCCGCCAGGCCGCCGGGCTCGCCTTGACGTGCTGGGAAAACACCCGCGTGAAATGGCTTTGATCGGCAAAGCCGGTATCGAGCGCGATCGCGCACAGCGGTTCGTCGGTGTTGAGGATCAGTTGCTTGGCGCGCTCGACGCGCTGGTGCAGCAGCCATTGATGCGGAGGGCATCCCACCGTCTGCTTGAACGCGCGGCTGAAATGGCCCGACGACAGACGGCAGGCACTGGCGAGCTCCGGCAGGCCGAGATCGCCGGACAGATTGGCCCGCAGCATTTCCTTGGCGCGCCGCTCCTGCCATGGCGCCAGCCCGCCGCGGCCGTATTTCGCCCGCAACTGGATGGCGCCGTAGGTTTTGGCGAGATGCGCGGTGACGGCGCGCGCGGCGTGGTCGGCAAACAGCCGGTTGGCCTGGTCGGGTTTCGCGAGCGCCGGCAGCAGCCCTTGCGCAAAATTCTTCAACACGATGTCGGCGCGGGCGAGGTTGATCGGGCAATGCAGCTCCGAGATTGGCGCGCTGCCCTCCTCTGAAGTGATCTCGTCGAACGCGGATTGCGGAACGCAGAAGTTAACGACGTCGAACGCGCTCCTGATGTCGGCCTGCCAGGACTGGCGCATGTCGTTGATGTGCATCGCGCCGGCCTCGATCGGGCGCGGCGTCTGCTGCTCGCCATCGCACCAGATGTCGTAGGAATCCAGCTTCTCGAGGTGAACGCAGGCGACGTGGGATCCGCGCTTCGCCGCCTGGTCGGTCATGCCGTGGCCGGCGCCCTTGCGCGCGA
This sequence comes from uncultured Alphaproteobacteria bacterium, assembly GCA_963699465.1. Taxonomy (GTDB): domain Bacteria; phylum Pseudomonadota; class Alphaproteobacteria; order Rhizobiales; family Xanthobacteraceae; genus Bradyrhizobium. The sequence goes on along the minus strand of CAVOTZ010000010.1, from coordinate 87,727 downwards.
TATGGGTGATAATGAAATCATCGCCAGGCATGGTCCTGACCGACAGCCGCTCGAACAGATCGACGCGACGCGTGGAGGTCTGCGCAAACACCACGCTCATGTCAGCCTGATCGCGCGAAGACCTTGCGAGCGACTCTCGCCTCGATGCGTTGATGGACCTGGAAGCGCTGGTGGGGACGCATGCTTCGACGAGACTCATGGCTGATCCTCCTCTGGCCTTCCCGCGTTCGATCTGAAGCGTGAGACGCTGTGCCGTTCGATACACACAGCTACCGCAGTCTCCCTCGGCTGGGAGCTATATTGAGGTATGACCCGGTTAATACGACGGCAGACCAAGCCGATTTTTGTCGGCGTTGCAGCCACTTAGGTCGTGTCTATTTGGAATTCCCGTTTTCAAAAACGCACGGTGTCGCGTGACTGTGAACGCGCCATGGAAGTCCGCGGGTCCAACGGGTCATCGCGGCCAGCCTGTACTTTCAGCGGAGATTTTGTCGATTGCTGCCTTGGAAGCAAACGACTTCACGGACCGGCATGGACGATCGCGAAGACGAATGGCACGATCGCGATCAGTGCCGTGATCGCGACCACGGCGAGCACCGCCACATGCTGCCATGACGAGGCGTAGCTGTCCCGCGCGAGCAGGCGAAGGGTTCGGCGGCGATGCGAGGCCTGCTCCCCTCCCCCTTGCGGGGAGGGGTCGGGGGTGGGGGTCCACACATTCCGATTCTCGTTCAGCACAAGACAGCCCTCTCGAATTCAGTGAGTGCGTTCGGAAATCATGTCCGTTGTCATATGTGGACCCCCACCCCCGACCCCTCCCCGCATCCGCCTTCGCCCGAAGGCGGGCTTCGTCGGACAAGAGCGGGAGGGGAAAAGAGCGCACGGCCCTCAGATTTCCGCGACCTCGATGATGGCTTCCGCAAAAGCCTGCGGCGCTTCCTGCGGCAGATTGTGGCCGATGCCGCCCTTGATGGTCCGATGCGAATATTTGCCGGAAAACTTCCTGGCGTAGGCGCTCGGCTCCGGATGCGGCGCGCCGTTGGCATCGCCTTCCATGGTGATGGTCGGCACGGTGATGACGGGAAATTCCGCGGTGCGCTTGTCGATATCGTCGTATTTCGCCTCGCCCTTGGCGAGACCGATCCGCCAGCGATAATTGTGGATCACGATCGCGACGTGATCCGGATTATCGAACGACGCCGCGGTGCGGTCGAACGTGGCGTCATCGAAGTTCCATTTCGGCGAAGCCAGCTGCCAGATCAGTTTTGCAAAATCGTGCCGGTTCTTTTCATAGCCGGCACGGCCGTTTTCGGTGGCGAAATAATACTGGTACCACCAGGCCAGTTCGGCCTTCGGCGGCAACGGCGCCATGCTGGGGCTGCCGATCAGATAGCCGCTCACCGAAACCAGCGCCTTGCAGCGTTCCGGCCACAGCGCCGCGACGATGTCGGCGGTCCGCGCCCCCCAATCGAATCCCGCGAGCGTCGCCTTGTCGATTTTCAGCGCATCCATCAGCGCGATGATGTCGAGCGCGACCGCGGCCTGCTGGCCGTTGCGGAAGGTGTCGCTCGACAGAAACCGCGTCGAGCCATAGCCGCGCACATAGGGAACGATCACCCGGTATCCCGCGGACGCCAGCATCGGCGCGACATCGACAAAGCTGTAGATGTCATAGGGCCAGCCATGCAGCAGAAGGACCGCGGGGCCATCGGCGGGGCCGGCTTCGGCATAGCCGACATTGAGCAGGCCAGCGTCGATCTGCTTGATGTGGGCGAACGAGGTGTTGGTTCCCGGCTTGATCGCGCGCATCGCCGCGGGTTTTGCTTTGCCGGACTCCGCGCGCGCCGATCCGCCCAGCATGAACGGGGCGGCGGCTAACGTTGCGGCCGCCGACCCGAGAAAGCCGCGGCGATCCCGGTTGATGTTTTCTGATTTCCTGAGCGTTTCCATCGCGCTTCTCCGTGAATCGGGTCGCGAGTTGGGCACTGCGACCTAAAGCCACGCTAGGAGCGGTGAATGCAAAGCAATTGTACAATCGTGACTCGAATCCCAGCGCGCGAGAGCAAGGCCGGCGTAGCCAAACTGTTTCGGGCTAGCCCACCAGCGGACAGCTCACCGCGTCATACGAAAAAAGCCAGTGATAGCGTTCGCGCACCTTGGCTTCGCTCCACTGCGTCGAGACGTAGCGTGTCGCATCGGCACGATCGAGCAGGCGATCATTGTGGAAGATTTCGCGGTTGCGGTCGGCCGCGCGCACGCAAGCGTTGGCGCGTTCGACCCGCAACGCCTCATAGGCGCGAATCGCGGCGGCGCAATCGTCGCGATGCGCCTCGAGGCAGCGCGCCAGCAGCAGGCCGTCCTCGATCGCCATCACGGCGCCCTGCGCCATGAACGGCAGCATCGGATGGCAGGCGTCGCCGACCAGCACGACATTGCCCTTTGACCAGCGTTCGATCGGCGGCCGGCTCATCAGGGCCCAGCGGTAATGCACGTCGATATTGTCGATCAGCGCGTGCACGTCGGCATGCCAGCCGGCAAAATCCGCCGCGCAATCCGCGTGACTGCCACGGGCGGTCCAGGATTCCGTCTCCCAGCCCTGGCCTTCGACCACGCCGACGAAATTCATCAACTCGCCCCGGCGCAACGGATAGGTCACGACATGACGGCCGGGGCCGACCCAGTTGGCGCCGACCGCGCGCCGCAGATGCGGCGGCAGGCGCTCGGACGGCACGACGCCGCGCCACGCGATGCATCCGGTGAAGGCGGCCTCCCCCGCGCCGAGCGTCGCCTTGCGGACCCGGGAATGAATCCCGTCGGCGCCGATCACCAGCCGGCCATCGACCGAACCGCCGTCGGCGAGCATGGCGGAAGCGGACGCGCCGTGATCCCTGACATCGACGACCTCCGCGCCCGGCCTGACGCTGCCCGGCGCCGCGCGTTCCACCGCCTTCGCCAGCACGGTCTGCAGATCGCCACGATGCACCATCAAATAGGGAAAACCGTATTCGGCCATCGCGCTGGCGCCGAGATCGAACAGCGGCCAGGTTTCGCCGGAGTTCCACAGCCGGATTTCCTTGGCCTCGGCCTCCACCGCGACCGCCCGCAGATCGTCGAGCACGCCCAGTGCGGCCAGCACCCGCGTGCCGTTCGGGCTGAGCTGCACGCCGGCGCCGACTTCCCGCAATTCCGCCGCCTGTTCGCAGACGACGACCTCGAAGCCGCGCCGGATCAACGCCAGCGCCGCGCATAATCCGCCAATTCCCGCGCCGGCAACGACGATCCGTTCAGTCATTTCAACTCCGTTGCGGGCTGGTCGCTCGTTTCAACGTTTGGCGACCAGGAAGTCGTCGGTGAACTCGCCGCGCGATACTTTGACGGGAATTTCGCCTTCGCTGCCGACCTCGAAAATCTCCGAGCCGGACTTGAAGTCCCGCGGCGCTAGTTGCTCGATGCGCTCCGCGATTTTTGTCGCCTGCCAGTCGTTCAGTTTCCAGCAAAAGCGGCCGCCGAGATCGCGCATGCCGAACTCCTGATCGGCCGGCGCCAGCGACAGAGGCGATCGCGACGTGGCGCCGGGAATGCGTTCCGCCACCGCTATTTCGCTCGGGCTTTCGGCAAAACGGCGCAACAGCTTGGCCAGCGCCGCAAGGTCCGCGCCTTCCCCGATGAACAGGAATAGCGGATTGAAATCGCTCGGCATGAATTCAAATCGCAGCATGATCCGCTTCCGACGATGATCGCACGGCGCTTACGCCCCCTCGGGGAGGCTCAGGACCTTGAGGATGTCCTGCGCGTGACAGAGCTCCGCCGCGCCGATCTCCGCGGGGTGGCCCGGAAATTCCAGATAGCGAACCTGAAGCCACATCCCGTCCTCCATGTTCTCCAGCACCTCGGCAACGATGCCCTCGCGCAACTGCAGACGCGTACCCGGCTTGATGGTCATAACATCGATCATCGCGGCGAACTCAAAAGAACATCGTCAGATTTTTGGCGAGCAGGATGTTCTGTTCAAGCAATATCTCCCGCTTTGCGACCTTCCACCCGCTCCCGGTCCGCCGCAGCGTGTCGTTGCGTCGGCCGACGAAGGTGTAGGTCTCGTACTCGACGCGGTTTTGATAGACCAGAAAGCGGCTGGTGACGTCGATCTCATCGGCCCGTTCGAGGTCGGGGCGCACCGCCCTGATCTGGACGTTGCTGACCATATGGCTGATCCGGGACAGCGGCTCCTCGGCATAGTGCACGCCCGTCAGGATCTGCTCGACCCGTTTTGTCAGGGTCCATTTATCCTCGTCGAACCAGCTGATGCCCTCGCCCTGACGGGTGTTTTCGCGCGCGGCGTGCTGACCGAATTTCACGTTGCGGCGGATCGGCATGAAATAGCTGATGTCGTCAGCCAGGATATCGAGCCAGTCGCGGAACCGGCGGTCGTCGAGCAAATCAGCCTCATGATAGTAAAAGTCCTCGATGTCGGCCTTCAGGCGATAATACGCCGCCGATCTTTCGATCGATGCGTTCTCGGCCCGCGGCGTTGCGTCCTTTGGCTTGTCCTGCACGATCGCATTCATGGGCGTGTCCTCTGCGGATGATGGCGTAGCTAGGCGGCGCCGGCGGGATTCGGCGGCACCGGGCCGCCCTGATGCGAAAAGCATCCGACGTCGATCACGGTTCCCGACAGCGTTTCGGCTTCCGCCGACAACAGGAACGCCACCACATTGGCGACGTCGGCGCCGGTCGCGACCCGGCCGGCCGCGGTGCCCGGCGCGCCCTTGCCGAAACGGCTTTCGTCGCCGCCGACCCGGCCGAGGCTCATGCCGCTGACGATGCCGCCGCCGCCGGGAATCACCGTGTTGACGCGAATCCGCTGATGCAGGAAATCGTAGGCCAATGCCGCGCTCAGCGCAGCAACGCCGCCCTTGCTGGCGCTATAGACCGCCATGTTCGGCTTGCCCCATCCGGCGCCGGAACCGATGTTGACGATCGAGCCGCCGCCCTGCCGGATCATGTGCGGAAGCGCCGCGCGGCTCATCAGATAGGGGCCCTTGAGATTGACGGCGATGATGCGGTCGAACAATTCCTCATCGGTGTCGAGCACCGTTCCAAGCGGACCGATCGCGGCGTTGTTGACGATCGCGTCGACGCGGCCGAATTTTTCCAGCGCAATTTCGACAATTCTGTCGACATCGCCGGAGAGCGAAACGTCGGCTTCGGTCAGTTCGGCCGCAAGCCCCCGTTGCGCGAGTTCGGCGCGCAGGCCGGGAATCGCCGCTTGCGCCGTGCTGGAGATTTGCCGCGTCTCGAGCCCGAACGCCACGACGTGATGGCCGCGTTCGGCGAGGCCCAAAGTGATGGCGCGGCCGATCCCGAAGGTGCCGCCGCTGACAAGGACGACTTTACCGGTGACGGTCATTCTGCGGCCTGGCGGTTTCCCGCGGGTGCGCCGAGCAATTCGTTCCAGTCGCCGCCCTGCATGTAAGTGGTCCAGCGGCGATAGAAGCCGCGCGCGATCTGCTCGGTGATGACGGTGGAAACCTCGCCGCCGAGCGGATGATCGGTCGAATAGGCGCCCATCGACTGCTGATAGTTGAAGGGATAACGCCGCGCCACCGTGCCGGTGCTGGCGGCCGTGGCATAGAGCCAGTTCTCCATGTCGTCCTGCTCGGTCATGCCGGCCGGACCGGAGTAGCGCATGTAGTAACGGCGCAGATAATCCTTGACCTCGGCGGGCGCGTCCTTGTCGACCAGGAAGAAGCGCCAGCCCTCGGTCGAGGTCGGGCTGTGCGGATGCCAGGCGCAAAGACCGCGCGGCTGGCGGCCATGATAGGAGGTGTTGGGGAAGATCGTGCCGACGAACGGCAATAGTTTTGCCTGCTCGCCGAGCCGGCGCTTTCGCTCCTCGAAGCAATGCCGAAAGTATTTTTCCAGAACCGGATTATCGAGAAACGATTCGACATACTCGTTGGCGTCGGGCTGGATCGCGCTGTGCACACCATGGCCTTCGGGGAAGCTGATCCAGACGTGCTGGGCCTTTTCCAGCTCGTCGTCGCGGCGGCCCTTCTTGCCGGCGGCGGCGCTCGGCCCGATGCCGATCAGGTCGACGGAACGGTGGCTCGGGTTGTGATAGGTGTCGCCGAGAAAATTCTCGGCGGCGAACTTCCAGTTCGCCGGGAATACCCATTTGTGCACGCCGATCACCTCGGAGCCGCCCTCGCGCCCATCGCGGCAATCGAGCGCCTGATCGAGATGCACCTTGGCGTTGCCGAGATAGGTGATGAAGTCGGGCGCGTCCTTGTCCCAGGTCGCCCAGATCGAGCCCTTGTAGTTGCAGAGCTTGGCGACCGAGACCAGCGAATTGGCGTCGCGGTCCAGCACGCCGTCATAGAGCGACCGGTACAGCGGAACGCCCTGCAGCTTGCCGTCCGTGGTGTAGGTCCAGCTGTGATAGGGGCAGGTGAACAGCGAGGTGTTGCCTTGCTCGTAACGGCACACCTTCATGCCGCGATGCCGGCACGAGTTCAGGAAGACGTGGATCTCCCCCTTCTTGTCGCGGCAGAGGATGACGGACTCTTCTCCCATCCGCGAGGTGTAGAAATCACCGGGATTCGGAATCAGGCTCTCATGCCCGACCATCAGCCAGGCGCGGGTGAAAACCTTGTCCAGTTCCTCCTTGTAGATGTCCGGATCGACAAAGATTTCGCGGCTGACAAAGCCCTTGTTGACGTCGACGAGCTGGTCGAAATCGTTTTTCCGAACCATGGATATCTCCTTGTTTAAACGCCGCCGCGACCACGGGTTACGCTGCCAGCATCATTTGTCGTATTTGCAGGCGCCGTCGCTCTCCGGGCGAAACGCCTTGTCGCCGGGAATGACGGAGATCTTTTCGTAATAGTCCCAGGGATAGTGGCTGGCCGACGGCGCCTTCACCCGATAGAGCGAGAGGTCGTAGATCACCCGGCCATCCTGCCGGACGCGTGCGGGCCTGCCGAAGAAATCGACCGGCAGCTTTCGCATCTCGGCGTTGACGGCTTTGCCCTCGTCGGTGCCGCCGGCTTCGATCGCCTTGAGATAATGTCGGACCGCGGCGTACGTCGCGGCCTGCAGCTTGGTCGGCTCGCGCTTTTCGACCGCAAAGAACCGTCTGGCGAAAGCACGCGTTCCCTCGTCATCATCCCAGTAATACTGGGCCGCGATATACATGCCTTGCGCGTCTTTCAAGCCGATCGAGTGCACGTCGGAGATGAAGGTCAGCATGCCGACGATGGTCTGCCCCCCGGCCTGCAGGCCGAATTCATGGGTCTGTTTTACCGCAGCGACGGTATCCGCGCCGGTACCCGCAAGCGCGACAACCTTGGCGCCCGATCCTTGCGCCGCCAGCAGGAAAGACGAAAAATCTGTCGTATTGAAGGGATAACGTACGGTGCCGACCACCTTGCCGCCGGCATCGGCTATCGCCTTGGACGCGTCTTTCACCATGGCCGTGCCGAACGAATAATCGACGGCGACAAAGAACCACTCCTTGCCGACACGTTGGGCTGAGCTCGTTCACCAGGCCTGCCGACAGCGCATAGGTGTCGTCGGCCCAGTGGGTGATGACCGGCGAACATTTCGAACCGGTGAGCTCGGAGGTCGCCGCGCCCGACACCAGCGCAGTTCGGTTGCTCTGGGTGGCAAGCCCCGCGACCGCAAGGCCGACCGAACTCACAGCAAGGTCGGTCACCGCGTCGACATGATCTGCATCGAACCATTGCCGCGCGATCCCGACCGCGACGTCGGGCTTGTTCTGATGATCAGCCGAAACGATCTCGACCGGCTTGCCCAGCACCGTGTTGTGAAAATCTTCCGCGGCGAGTTTTGCGGCGGTGACCGAACCGGGCCCGCCGAGATCGCGACCGCTGCCGTAGTCGCCGAGCACGCCGATGCGGACCACGCCGTCGGATATGCCGGAGCCGTCCTGCGCATGGAGCGCGGGCAGTCCAAGGACCGCGCCGATCATAAATAACGCCACCCGCTTGGCTGGCGCAGCAGGCGCGACACGGAACCTGATCAACGCATTTCTCCCGATTTTTATTATGTCCACTAGGTGGACATCATTATCAGAACAGTAGAATAATCGGCGATGACCGGTCAAGCCGCTTGCCGCGTCCGGAACTCCGATCACCGAAAAGGAACAAGGAACTCGATGCCGAAAGCAGCTCACAAAGCCGGCGCCGACACGGGCTTGGCCAGCGTGCGCGCGGTCGATCGCGCCATTGCGATCCTGCAATGCTTCACACCGGAACAGCCGTCGATGAGCGTGATCGAAATCCAGAAGCGCGTCGGGCTGAGCCGCCCTACTTTGTACCGGCTGTTGCACACGCTTGCCTCGCGCGAGATGATCGATGCCGAAGGCGATCCGCAGCGCTTCAAGCTCGCGCACGGCGTCATGAAGCTGTCGCATGTCTGGCTGAACGGCCTTGACGTTGTCGCGACAGCGCGGCCGATCGTCGAAAGCCTGCGTGACCAGACCGGCGAAACGGCAGCCCTGTTCAAACTGCAGGACGACCTCAGCATCTGCATTCTGGAATTTGCGAGCCGGCACGTGTTGTCGATCAGCCGCGGCGTCGGTCATTCCCTCAAGATCGCGCAAGGCTCGACCGGAAAAGCCATGCTGGCGTTCCTGGAACCGCAACGCCAGGCCGAGTTCCTGTCGGGCATACCGGCCAATGCCCAGCGGAAACGGCTGGAAGAACTCGTTGAAGGCCGCCAGGCAGAGCGGCTATGCCACCAGCCGCGGTGAAATCTTCGTTGGCGCGGTGGCGGTTTCCGCGCCCTACTTCGATCATCGCGGCAGCGTGGTCGGCTCCGTTGGGTTGTACGGTCCGGAAGCCCGCATCAACGACCGCAAGATCACGGAATATTCCGCGCTGGTGCGCGAAGCCGGCCGCAAAATATCGACCTTGCTTGGATTCCGGTAAATCCGGATAATCCGGCCGCGAACACAAAACGTCGGGTAGGAGAGAACATCCATGAAAACGCGCGCCGCGGTCGCCTTTGAGGCCAAGAAGCCGCTCGAGATCGTCGAACTGGATCTGGAGGGCCCCAAGGCCGGTGAGGTCCTGGTCGAGATCAAGGCGACCGGCATCTGTCACACCGACGCCTACACGCTCGACGGTTTGGATAGCGAGGGCATCTTTCCCTCGATCCTTGGTCATGAGGGCGCTGGCATCGTCCGCGAGGTCGGCCCTGGCGTCACCTCGGTAAAACCGGGCGACCATGTGATCCCGCTCTACACGCCGGAATGCCGGCAGTGCAAAAGCTGCCTCAGCCAGAAGACCAACCTCTGCACCGCGATCCGCGCGACGCAAGGCAAGGGCCTGATGCCCGACGGCACGTCGCGCTTCAGCCACAAGGGCAAGACCATCTTCCATTACATGGGCTGCTCGACGTTTTCGAATTTCACGGTACTGCCGGAGATCGCGGTGGCGAAAATCCGCGAGGACGCGCCGTTCGACAAGAGCTGCTACATCGGCTGCGGCGTCACCACCGGCGTCGGCGCGGTGGTCAACACCGCGAAAGTCACGCCGGGCTCCAACGTCGTGGTGTTCGGTCTCGGCGGCATCGGCCTCAACGTGATCCAGGGCGCGCGGATGGTGGGCGCCGACAAGATCATCGGCGTCGACCTCAACGATTCCAAGGACGAATGGGGCCGTAAGTTCGGCATGACCCATTTCGTCAACCCGAAGAAGATCGACGGCGATATCGTGCAGCATCTGGTCAGCCTGACCGATGGCGGCGCCGATTACACCTTCGACTGCACCGGCAACACCACCGTGATGCGGCAGGCGCTGGAAGCCTGTCATCGCGGCTGGGGCGTCTCGGTGGTGATCGGGGTGGCGGAAGCCGGCAAGGAAATCGCCACAAGGCCGTTCCAGCTGGTGACCGGCCGGGTCTGGAAAGGCACCGCGTTCGGCGGCGCGCGCGGCCGTACCGACGTGCCGAAGATCGTCGACTGGTACATGAACGGCAAGATCCAGATCGACCCGATGATCACCCATGTCCTAGAACTCGAGGACATCAACAAGGGTTTTGATCTCATGCACGAGGGCAAGTCGATCCGTTCGGTCGTGGTGTTCTGACCTTCAGGGCGCGAGCCTCGCACGACAGGCGCTATTTCTGATGCAGCGCCTTCATCATCGCATCGCCGAGGATCACCGGCTCGCGCGGCGGCAGGAAGCTGACCCCCGCCGTTTCGGCAAGCCTGGCCACCGTTCCGTCGGCCTGCAAAGCGGACAAAGCCTTGTTGACCTCGGCCAAGAGTGCCGGATCGCTGGCGAGACCGACGTAACCACGATTGACGCCGATCGGATAAAAATATCCGGAAGCGGTCAATTTGGTATCCGCGTGGGTAGCGCGGTAAGCATCGAGCCGGCGCATGTCGACCAGCGTCGCGTCGAGATCGCCGCGCTCCAGCGTACCCAACAGATCGTCGCGGGTCGGCACCAAATGCGTGACGTTGTCGATCAGCCTGCCCTTGTCGAACGTCATCAACAGCGCGTCGGCCAGCGTCCCGCTTTCGATGCCGATCCGAAGCCCGGCGAGATCACCAATACCGGTGATGCGATGGTTCGCCGCCTTCGGCCCGAGCACGACGGTCAAGGCGGAATAGATATAGGGATCGCTCGGCTTGAGTACGCCGAGCAGCACGCGCCGCCGGTGATCGGGACCGGTGGAGCCTTCGAAATCCGGCAGTTTCGCGGTTTTGAGGCCCGGCACCACCAGGGAGTCCGTGGTCAGGGCATAGCCGCCGACCAGCGAACAACGACCATCGGAGAGCAACGCATTGGTTTCCAGCGCCGGCGAGGAATCCTCGTCCAGCTTGCTTTCGAACCACTGGATTTGCAGCGACCGGCCGAGCTTTTCGGCAATCGCCTGCGCCAGCGCGACATCAAAGCCGCTCGCCGGCTTGCCGCGATGATGCACCGAGAGCGGCGGCAGGTCTTCGTCGAGGCAGACCCGCAGCACGTCGCCGGCGGCAACCGCTTGTATCGCTGCGATCGTCGTCAGAACAACAGCCGCAACGCATGACCAAATTCTCATGGCTTCCTCTGGCTCGAAACATAGGCCCACAGCGCACCGATCTGATCGTCGTTCAGAAGATCGCCCCAGGGCGGCATCCTGCCGTTCTTGCCGCTCTTCACCGTGGAGAAGAAGCGCGGCCTGTCGTCGGGAAATTTACGCAGGTCCGGCGTGATCGTTCCGGCGTTCATCATGCCGGGGCCGTGGCAGTGCGAGCATTTCTCGGCATAGGTCGCCTTGCCCTGATCGACCAGCGCGGGATCGGCGCCGGCGGTCGGCTGCGTCGCGCCGGAGGTCGTCGCCGTCTGCGCGCTCGCCGCCGCAACGGCCGCGGCGACGGCGAAATACGCCGCCGCCCATTTCAAAGACCGCTTGATCACCCGCAAGCTGCCTATTGCGGCTTGTTCACGGCGAATACCCACAGCGATCCGCCGGTCGGCACATTGGCAAGACGTTCATCGCCGGAGAACAGCGAGTAGACGCCGCCATAGCCGCTGGTGACCGCAACGTACTGCACGCCGTCCTGCTGCCACGTTACCGGCTGTCCTTCGATGCCGGAGCCGGTCTGGAACTGCCACAGCTTCTTGCCGTCCGCCGCGTCGAACGCTTCGAACTCGCCGGTCAACCGACCGGAGAACACGACGCCGCCCGCCGTCGACAATACACCGGAGAAGCGCGGGATATCGCTCGGCACTTCCCATTTTGCCTTGCCGGTCATGGGATCGATTGCCTTGAGATGGCCGCGCGGCCCGTCGCCCCATTCCCAGACGTCGGTGAGATCCATGCCGACATACCACTCGCCGGCCTTGTAAGTTGCCGGTTCGGTCTTGTAGTGGCCGCCGAACGCGAGTGTGTTGGCATAGGCGAGCCCGGTTTGCGGATTAAAGGACATCGGCTCCCAGTTCTTGCCGCCGAGGATCGACGGATACACGATCACCTTCTTGCCTTCGCGCGCATCCTTGGTGACGTCGGTCTCGACCGGACGCCCGGTCTTCATGTCGATACTGGTTGCCCAGTTCACCTTCACATAGGGATTGGCCGCGAGCAGCTTTCCGTTGGTCCGGTCGAGGACATAGAAGAAGCCGTTGCGGTTGGCATCCATCAGCACCTTGGTCGGCTTGCCCTCGACGTTGATATCGGCGAGCACCATCTCGGCGACCGAATCATAGTCGAACGGATTGTTCGGCGAGAACTGGAAGTGCCATTTGATCTTGCCGGTCTTGGCATCGAGCGCCAGCACCGAACAGGTATAGAGGTTGTCGCCGGGACGCCCCGCGGCATTGAACGGACCGGGGTTGCCGACGCCCCAATAGACCGTGTTCAGCTCGGGGTCGTAGGAGCCGGTGATCCAGGTCGAGCCGCCGCCAAACTTCCAGGTGTCGCCCTTCCAGGTATCGCCGCCCGGCTCTTCCGGGCTCGGCACCGTATAGGTACGCCACAGATGCTTGCCGTCCGCCGGATCCCAGCCGTCGATGAAATCGCGGGTGCCGAACTCGGCGCCGGAGACGCCGGTCAGGATGACGCCATCCGCAACCAGCGGCGCCATCGTCATCGAATAGCCTTCCTTGATGTCGGCCGCCTTCTGACGCCACAATTCCTTGCCGGTCTTGGCGTCGAGTGCGATGACATTGGCATCGAGCGTGGTGCGGAACAGCTTGCCGTCGAGGATCGCGACGCCACGGTTGATGATGCCGCAGCAAACGATGCGCGGCGTTTCCGGCGGATATTCGACCTTGGTCTTCCAGATCTGCTTGCCGCTTTTGACGTCGACCGCCATCGTCGCGCTGTTGCTGGTGACGTAGATGACGCCCTGGTAGACGATCGGCTGCGACTCCTCGCTGCGATCGTCGGCGAGGCTGTAATTCCACAGCGGAACGAGATTCTTGACGGTATCCTTGTTGATCTGGGTCAGCGGGCTGAACCGCTGCAGATTGTAACCCATGCCGTAATTGAGGACATTCGATGTGTCGGTCGCACCCTTGACCAACTGATCGGCCGTCTGAGCGCTCGCGCCGACAGGAGCGAGAATCGCAAGGCTTACGGCCAACGCGATGGCTTTCATGTCTTCCTCCCACGTGATCTCGCGCGGGATTATTTCCCGCTGCGTCTCGAACAATCTTCCCGAAAATTTGAACCGTCAATCAAAAAGACGCCGCGCTGCAGTGCGGTTGTATCTTCCGATTGTCGCACGGCGGAATTTGCTGCACCCGCTATGAACGAGAGTCGGCCACTCGCGAACGCGGCAAAAAGATAAATACAAGCGATCGCCGCCGCTTAATTCCTGGCGATAACATGGCCGAACGACGCCGCGATGCGCTCGGGCTGACGCTGCATCGCCGCCGGATCTGTTTTTTTAAGTCCCCCTCTATCCGAGCTTCGCGATGCCGAGTTCATCGGCGAGCTGGTTCAGGTTTCGCGCCAGCGCCGGCGCGATCGGAATGCCATTCTTGCCCCGCGTCAGCCGCGTTTCGTGGCTGCGCTCGCCGGGAACGGAGATACGCTCGACGCCGGGCATCCGGCTGCTGCCGCGGAAATCGCGCACCAGCGTATCGACGTTCGCCTTGAAGGTCGCGATGTCGATGAAGGCGCTGACGTTGATGGCGGCGATCGCCTGCCCGGTATTGGTGACGCTGTCGTCGTCATGATTGAAGTCGATGACGTCCTTGCCCATCGCCGCACCACCGAGCGTACCCGCCAACAGGCCGATGATCAGCGCAAGGCCGTAACCCTTGTAGCCGGCCTCCATGCCGCCGAGCGGCAGCAGCATGCCCTCGTCGGCGCGCTTCGGATCGGTCAACGGCTTGCCGAGCCGGTCGATCATCCAGCCCACCGGCATGGTTTCGCCGCGCAGCGCTTTTGTCTTGACCTTGCCATAAGCGGCCACCGTGGTCGCCATGTCGAGGATGATCGGCTGCTCGTCCTTGGCCGGAATCGCGGCTGCGATCGGGTTGGTCGACAGCAGCATGTCGAGGCCGCCCCAGGGCGGCAGATGATTGGCGTTGCCGACGGCAAAATACAGCCCGATCATGTCGTGCTGCAGCGGCATGCTGGCATAGAGCGAGGCCGGACCGGCATGGTTGCTGAACTGCGAGTTGACCCATCCGATGCCGGTCAAGCGCGCCTTTTCGATCGCGATCTCGGCGGCGCGCTTCATCACGAGATGCCCCATTCCGTTGTCGCCATGCACCACCGCGGTGCTGGCCTGTTCGCGCACGACGCGGATGTTGGGCCGCGTGTTGAACCCACCGGCCTTGATGCGGCGGGCATATTGCGGCAGCCGGCTGACGCCGTGCCCGTCCGAGCCCTGCAAATCCGCTTGCGTCATCAGATCGGCGACGTCAGCGGCGTCCTGATCCGGCAAACCGAGTGTGGTCATCGCTTGCTGGATGAACGCCTGCAGCCGAGCGGATGTGACGATCAATTCATCTGTCATGGGTTTCTTTGGGTTTCTCGCGTCAAAGGGAATGGCGAGGGATCGGCACGCCGCTCCGGCGCCTGTCGGGGTCTGGAGGTTCCGTCGTCTACACAATATTGCCAGTGAAAGCGAGCGGCGCGGACCCGTTTGAGATTCACATCGATGTCCGCTATCGTCGATGGCGGAAGCGCGAACGAGGCCGAAGGCCATAAAATCAAGCAAGAAGACGCGGGGAACGCAGCATGGATTTCATCGAAACCAACGGCGTCGGATTGCGCTACGAGCTCGCCGGCAAAGGCGAGCGCACGCTGGTGCTGGTGCACGAAATGGGCGGCTCGCTGGAAAGCTGGGACGACGTCGTGCCACGCTTTGCCGGCTCCCGCCGCGTCTTGCGCTATGACACCCGCGGCGCCGGATTGTCGCAGAAAATCCGCGGCGATCTGCATATCGATACCATGGCCGACGATATCGCGGCGCTACTGGATGCGCTCGCGATATCCGGCAAGGTCGCGCTCGCCGGCGTCGCCGTCGGCGGCGCCATCGCGCTGCACTTCGCGGCGCGCTACCCCGAGCGCACCGGTGCCGTCGTGGCCGGCAGCCCGGCGACCGGGGTCGCCGCGGAGCGCCGCCCCGCGGCACTCGAACGCGTCGCCAGGATCGAGGCCACCGGCATGGGATTTGCCGTCGAGGATTCGATGCGCAACGGCTACGCGCCGGAGCTTCGCGACGACATCAAACGTTTCGAGCAATTCCGGTCGCGCTGGCTCGGCAACGATCCCGCAAGCTACGCGACGGTCTGGCGGATGCTGGCAGCTACCGAAATGGAAACCGAGTTGGCTCGATTAAAATGTCCGGTGCTGGTGATCGGCGGCAGTTTTGACCGCGTGCGGCCGCCGGCGCTCGCGCAAGCGACAGCCAAGGCCATTCCGGGCGCCCGCTACGTTGAACTGCGCACCGGGCATTATATGTCGGTACAGACGCCCGACCTGATTTCCGATTGTATCGGCGAATTCCTTAAAACGATCGACGCCTGATCGCGACGACTGTCCCCTCACCGCACAAGGTCTCCCCATGAGTTCGCACAGCTCTCAGCAAATCCCCGGGGTCTATCGCCGCAAGATCGGCGATATCCTGGTCACCTCGATCAGCGACGGCTATCTCGACGGCACCCTCGACGTGATGCGCAATGTCGACCTGGAAAAAGCCGGCCAGATCCTGCGCGATGCTTTCCGCCCGGCGCGCCGCACCAGCGTCAACACCTTCCTGATCCAGTCGAACGGCCGCATGGCGCTCGTCGATACCGGTTCGGGCAATTACATGGCGCCGACCGCCGGTTTCGTGCAGCGCAACCTGGCCGCCGGCGGCATCGATCCCAGGGCGATCGATACGGTGCTGCTGACCCACATGCATCCGGATCATTCCGCGGGGCTGACCGACATGTCCAACGGCGAGCTGCTGTTTCCGAACGCCGAACTGGTGATGCACGAGAACGAGCCCGCGCACTGGTTCGACGACGGCGCGCTGGCGAAGGCCAACGAACGAGAGGCCAAACTGTTTTTTCAGGCCGGCCGCGAACAGGTCGCGCCCTACCGGAAACGCACCCGGCTGTTCAAGCAGGGCGAAGTGTTTCCCGGCGTCACCGCGATACCGAGCCACGGGCATACGCCGGGCCACACCGCCTATCTCGTTGCCTCCGGCAACGAGCAATTGATGATCTGGGGCGATACCGTGCATGTGCCTGAGGTGCAGACCGCGTTTCCCGAAGCCGGCATGGCCTTCGATACCGATCTTGCCGCCGCGGCCGCGTCACGCAAGCGCATGTTCGACCGCGTCTCCGCCGACGGCGTGCTGATCGCGGGAATGCATCTGCATTTCCCGGCATTCGCGCGGCTGGCGCGGCGCGGTGACGCCTATGCGCTTTACCCGGAAGCCTGGGTTCACACGCTCGACGTCAGCTAAACTTTTGATCGCCATGAGGTTCGGCCCGGACCGATCGCCCTCAGCCGGTACCGAAGAATCGTCCCGATCCAGGTCAGCCCGTCCCGGGTAAAACTCACCTTCTTGCCTTCGGAGAATGAACGCGACGCATAATTGACGGGAATTTCGAGCGGCAAATAACCCTTCCGGACCAGCTTCATCACCAGCTCGATATCGAGGTCGAAGCGGCTCGACCGAAGCTCGATGCCGAACAGGGCATCGCGGCGGAACACCTTGTACATCGTGAACGGATCGGTCATCTGCGCGTTGAGCGCGACATTGACCAACGTCCGGAAAAATTGATGTCCGAGGTTCAGGATCACGGCCATGAACTGCGCATCGCTGAAGTTTCGCATTTTCCAGCCGAACAGATGCCGCGAGCCCAGCACGAACATCGACTGCCAGGCGATCACCGGCGCCAGCAATCCCTCATAATCATCGAGGTCATATTCCAGGTCCGCATCCTGGATCATCACGATGTCTCCGGTGGCGGCGGCCAGTCCTTCGCGGACGGCGAATCCCTTGCCGCGCGGACCCGGCTGCAGAATGATTTTCACACCCTCGCGCCCCGCATAGGACTCCACGATTGGCCGGCTGCCATCGGTCGAGTTGCTCTCGACGATGATCACCTGCTTGTTCACGCCGGTCAGACGCAAGGCCAGCAGGGAATCCAGCAGTTCCCGAACCGTGGCGCCTTCGTTGTACACGGGCACGATGATCGACACGGTACAGTCCGCGCGCTCCGCCGCCGCGACGGCGGTCACGACCGTCGTTCCCGACGGCAATGGAAGCTTCCAGCCGCACATCACCCTTGGAAACAGCCGTCGCGCGGCCATCACGCCGCGCTGCCACACGCTCAATTCGTCGCGCTGCATCAGCCGGTCGGCAAGCACGTCCAGCGAATAGGTTCGCCGTTCGGCGTCGAACCAGACTTTGTCAAAGCCGGCGGAGAGCAGCATCAGATGCAGGGTCTCCCTGGTGAAGTACCAGCGATTGGCGGCCTGCCATTCGTGCCAGTTTCGGCCCATCAATCGCGCCTGGTCACCATCGAGCAACGGTAGACTGAACAGGATGGGCGCGGCCACTTCCACCAACGACCGGACATTGCGCAGCGCCCGACACGGGTCGTCGACGCGCATGATGGCATCGGAGATAACGGCGGCATTGAACCGGGCGGTGGACGGAATCGAGCCGAGATCATCGTCGTTGCCGACGAGGCGAACATCGATGTTGATCCCTTGCAGCAGCGACACGATGCTGTCGTCCGGATCGGCCAGCAGCAGCACCGGTCCGGTCCGGATGTTGTCCGGGAGTTGAGAGAGCAGCGCCTTATGCTGCTCTTCGCTCCGCTTGGGTTTCTTTGCCGCCGCATTGTCATCGGCCGGCGAACCCGTCGCCGGCCGGTTGGTGAAGGTCAGACCGCAACCGCCGCAGCGATAGACCTTGAATCGCGTGCTGCTGAAAAAATACGCCGCATGGATCGTGGCGCATAACGGGCACGCGAATTCGATCGGCTGGGCCGTCTGCGGTATCAGTCGAACCGGCCTGCTCGCAGCGTTCATCCTGCTGTCATCCTCGCACCCGTCCGCCGCTAAATGCAGCAATCCCCGGGGCTTGGCTAGCTTCGCCGACGCAGGTTAACTATTACTTTAATTTCAACCACTTAACTCAGGGTTTGGTTCGCGGCTGATCCGTCGGTCCCTCGACCCAGACGTCGCTTTGCTTGATCTGCTCAATCAGCGCGCGCGGGTCGAATCTCCTTAACCCAACCGGCATTTCGAACAACTGCGCGGGCTGCGCTTCGTCGCGAATATTCTCGGCGGTGACGATGGCGCCGTCCTCCGTTTTGATTCGGAGCGGGAATTTGCGCGCCGGATCGATCCAGCCGGAGAATTCCTGCCCCGAACCCGAGACCGCGCGATAGCGAATGGTGTTTTGTGTGCCGATCGTCTCCTCGCCCGCGCGTTCGCAGTGCCAATCGCCCTGCTCCGCGATTCCGGCCAGTTTCGCCATGGCCTGCCACTGCCGGCACGGATCCGCCGGATCGACCGGCACGAACACCCGGGTCAGCCGGCTCGATTGCCGGGCCTGCATGAAAATCCTGGCCTCAGGCCGCACGAAATAGGCCGAGGGCGTCGCGCCATCGATCAGGAAGAAGCCGTCCGCGAGTTCCGGCGTCTCGAGCCGCACCATGTTGCCGGAAGCGCTGATCCAGCCGGCCGGCGTTGGCGCATCGCCGTCATGCCTGACCATGACGAGATCGGCGGAAAACTGCTGGGCTTGGGCGATCGCGCCGCCGAACAGCAAAAAGCCGAGGGCAACGGCAACACCGGTCCACATTCGGCGGCAGGGCAAAACGATCATCGGGGTCTTAGCCATCTTCACCATCCGTTTTGGAAAATCCACCGCAAAGGCGGCACACAAAAGACTGCGCCGACCGAAGCCATCAGGCCCGGTCGGCGCGGCTTTAGCGAAGTCAGGCCGCGGTTACGCTGCGACCCTCAGATCGATCACTCGGTGTAGGGCTGAGTGACCGCCTTGGTGAAGTCGAACGCGTCCCACAGATCGGCCAGCGCCGGGCTGTTGTTCGGCACGTAGGTTTGGTTCTTGGCGTAGGTCGGGTTCGGCAGGTTGTCGCGGCTGCGGTGGGTCATCGGGCTCAGGCTCCAGTTCCGCTCGATGAACTTGTCGATCGAAACGTGGTCGCCGTAGTTGTGATAGACCTTACCGCCGGTCGAATAGGGCGACAGGATCAGCAGCGGAATACGCGGTCCGTCGCCGAAGAAGTCGATCGACTGGATGAAACCCGAGTCCCAGTAACCGCCCGCCTCGTCCCAGGTGACGAACACGACGGTTTCCGCCTTGAGCTGCGGATTGGCGTCGAGCGCATCGAGGATGTTCTGGGTGTAGGCTTCGAACAGGTCGACCTTCGAGGAAGACGGATGGCCGTCGAGCAGGCCGTCTGGCTTGCCGAACGACACCGCAGGCAGGGTGTTGTTCTGGATCGCCGTGATCAGATCAGCGGTGTCCTTGATATGCGCCGCGCGCTGGGTGGCATTACCCATGATCGAGGTAGCATACTGGAACGGGTTGCAGATCTGGCAATAGGCCACGCCGAGAGCGTGCGCCGGATCGGCAAGCGCGGCAGCCGACAGGTTCGGGCTGGTCGGGTTCGCCGCGACCGCCGCATTCGAGAGCGCCACGGCGTCATTATACGCGCCGCCATAGTAGGCCCACGAAATCGACTTCGCATTCAGGGTGTCGCCGATGGTGACGACCGGGGACGGCGGCAGGTTGCCAGCGCCCGACAGCGCACCGTTCGGCAGATAGCCGGGGTTGGTGTTGTTGAGCATGTAGTAGTGGTTGGGCTGGCAGTTCGGTTCCGCCGAGTAGGGCAGGTTTTCGAGGTAGCTCACGATCGGCCCGACGCCGGGCTGGCTGAAGTCGGCGCAGGCGCTGAAATTGCCGTCAACCGTGTAGGCATTGATGGTGCCCGACTTCGGATTCGGGTTCGCGATCAGGCTGGCGGGCGGCGTGGCGGGGTTGCCGTTGCCGTCGCTCCAGAACCCGGCGTCGCCGGTGCCGAGCATGAAGTGGTTGGCGCCGGTGCCACCATGGAACGACTGATGGAAGTTGTCGCTCAGGGTGAAGCGGTCGGCCAGTTGCTTCAGGATCGGAGCCTGCTCCTGCTCCGCATTGTAGAAGCCCATCGAGTTGCCGAGGCTCTTGCCGTTCGAATAGGTGGCCATCACGAACGGGAACAGGTCGGCCTTGCAGCCGGAGTTGTTGGCCTTGGTCGAGGCGGCGACGGTGCAATCCTCTTGCTGCCAATCCTGGTAGAAGCGGTGCGTGGTGTCGCCGGTGTAGTCGTCGTCGGTGAGGTTCGGGCCCTGCATCGGGAACGGACCAGCGAGGGTTCCGGCGCCGGGAACGCGGGTGTCGAGCACGCCGGTCGGCAGACCGGTGGCGCCGGTGGTCAGCAGGTCGTGGCTGGCCGGATCCATGTCGGTTTCGGGGGCCGTTTCGGCGATCGTCAGGAACGGTGCACCGGTGGCGCTTTGCGCGCTGGGCGCGCCGTTGGTGTTGGGCTGCGGCATCACGTTGGTCGGGCTGTAGGGCGACTTGGCGACCGAGGGAACGCCGACATAGTACGCCGGCTGGCCAGCGGCGGAGAACTGCTGCGCCTGCGCGAAGTTCGGGCCGGGGGTGCCGTCCTCGTTGACGATGCCCTTCGACAGCAGGTTGGAGATGGTCTCGCCCTTGCCCTTCGGCTTGTAGACGCCGAACGTGTGGTCGAGGCCGCGGTTTTCACCGATCAGGACGATGACGTGCTTGATCGGCGAAGCGGTCTTCAGGCTGTCCGCCGGATTGGTGCTGGCCGTGCTGCCGCCGTTACCGTTGTTGCCGCTTCCGTTGTTGCCGTTATTGCCGTTGCCGTTGTGGTTATTGTTATTATTGCCGTTGTTGTTGTGATCGTTGTTGTTCATGAAGCGGTTGAAGTGCAGGCGCTTGTCCCAGTTGCTCCGGCCCCAATCGGACGCGTAAGCCGCAGTGACGAACGCCACCGTCGACACGACGCACAACGCGGTCGTGGTTCGAAATCTTGTTCTTGAATTCTTAGTCGGTTTCATTTTGTCGACCCCATAGGTTAAAGTTAACGCTGGGGTTGATATCGAGACAACATGACGCAGACATATCGGACTTGTTAAAGCGCAAAAGAAATCGAGAACGATTCAAAAAATCTTTTTCAGCGCGCGAAAAAATCCGCTTCCTCGATTTTTCCAAATGAAAATCACGCACGTATTGTTGTCACGCGCCTTGAAATGTCGTCGGGCGCGATCTGCAACAACGGTTACGCACGAAGCGCGCGCGGACGTCGTCATCCATATCGTCGACAACGCGCAATTCATCAGGCGAAAACGATTCGCTTGCGCAAATTCGATTTCCACCGCAACCGTCAGTGCGGCGTATGCTTCGACTGCAGGACCTGGCGCAGCGCCGCGTAATGCGAATCATGCACCTCGGGATTGAACAACGACCATGGCTGGGCGCCCGCCAGCAAAGCCGGCACCGCGGCAGCCATCAGATAACGATAATTCTTGTAGTCGGCGGCGGCGTCGGCGGTTCGGCCGTCCGCGACCGCCATGTCGATCCGCCGCAAGGTGAGCACGAGATCCTTGAGCGCCGAGCGCGCCATCACCCGCTGCTGTTCGCCGCCGGTGACGCTGGTGTTCTTGCGGTCGGGATATTGCTCGGTCAATTCGCGCAACTCATGGCCGATGGTATCGACCGCGAGTGCGACGGTGTCCTTGTCGCCGGCTGGAATTGCGGTACCGAGAACGGCGGTGAAACCGTTGATCTCCTTCAGCGTCGCACCCGCGCCGTCCTGTTCGTAGGGCAGCGTGCCGTCGCCCACCGCGGTCAGATACGCCACGAGATCGCGCTGATCCTGCGTCGACAGGCCAAGATCGAATACCCGATCGAAATGGGCCACGACCTGATCGTAGCTGTCGAAGCGGCCGTCATGGAAGTACGGCGCGTTGAAATCGGCGTTGCGCAGCGTCGGCGTCTTGAAAAGGCCACCCGAGCCAATGTCATGCTGCTGGTGATCGCTGAATACGCCGGATGGCGTGTGGCAACCGGCGCAGCTCAAGCTCGGGTCGTGCGGAAACGGCTTCATGAACAACGCTTCGCCGCGACGCTCCGATTCGTTGATCTTGCCGACCAGCCGGCCGCCGGGACCGAGGCTGGGATTGGGCAGGAAGTCGATGTCCTGAATGTAGGCCACGATCGCATCAAGGGTGCCAGGCGAAGGTTCGGGCCCGGCAAACTCGTTGACGATGACGTTGTGGACGAAATCGCGCAACGACGGCATCCGGCCATCGAAACCGTAGGGCGCCAGATAGCGCGCGCCCCGCAGGCTCGGAATCCTGACGGGATCGAGCACCTGATTGTCGGCCTTTGGATTGAACAGCGGGCCGGTCGTGTCGAAGTTGCCCGGCCGCGTCGACATCTTCGGCATGAACAGCTTGGCATTGCCGGCGCCATTGACGTGGCAAGTCCCGCAGCTCACGCCGGCCTGCCGCGCCACACCACCGAGAATCCCGGGCGAGTTGAAGGCGAGATCGCCGAGATTGATCATGTACGACTTGCCACCGGCAAACTCCGAGTGAAACACTTCGCGGGGCTTGTCGAGCGCATCCTCGTTGAGTTCGGTCTTCGGAGGCAATGTGGTTTGATCGCCATCGACCGGAAAAGCCGCGACGCGTCCATGAGGACCCGCGACCAGAAGCCCCAGCGCCAGCGCGCCGATCCATGCACCGCGCGCCGTCATTTCAGATTGGCCTCCAGCGTGGAACGCCGCAATCCCAGTTTGGCAGACGCGCTCTGCAGCGTGATCACCAGCTCCTCACTGGCGCGTCGCAGCGCCGGAATATCGACATGCGGCAGATCGGGCGCGGCGACGATCACCTTGAGTTGCTCAATCCGTGCATCCACCGCCGCCGCCAATTTGGCATCGGCCGTCGCAAGCGCCGGCGCAAAAATCGTCCGATAGGCGAAGTCGATGCCGGCGACGTTGTTGCGCATGTCGTCAAGCGAGGTGCCGCTGATGCGGGACTTGCCGCCATCGGCCTTGCTCTCGCCGACCTCGTAGGCCAGCCGCACGGTGCCATCCAGCAGACCTTGCGGGGTGAGCGTCATGCCGTGGAGCTTGCCGTGCAGACTATCCAGATGCCCGACCAGTTGGTCGGCGTCATCAAGGGCATCGGTGCTGCCGGCGCCGAACAGTTTTGCCTCGACGGCATGAAAACCACTGACGGCATTGGGCCAGGCGTCGATCTCCGCGTCGAGTTCCGGAACAAATCCGGCGGTGAAGACCTCGGATCGCTCCCAGCCGGCACGCGCCGAAATCCAGGCCTTCTTGGCACCCGCAAGGTCGTGCGCGGCGATATGCTCGCGAAGGTCGCGCGCGCCCGCCAGCGCCTGACCGATGCCTTCGATCATGTAGGGCCGATACTGCTGCGCCGCGTCATCGAGCGGCGCGGCGACGGCGGCGCGCAAACCGATCCCCAGCGCCAGCAGCATCAGACCCGCTGCTGCCCTCACATCGATCATTCTCTCGAAATCCCCAGCCGTAACCGAAACGCCATTGCAAAATGTTTCGCGGCAATATTGTCGGCGTCGTCTACTGTTTTGTGACGGGACGGTTGCGCGCGCGAATTTCCGTTGAATAAAAAAATATTTTCGCGCGGAATAATTCGCGCGATAAAAATCATCCGGCAACGCCCGCCAATTTTCCCCGAAAAAATAATTCGTTCGTATTCCCGTCACAAGATCGATGCGTGATGGTCACGGTCAACTTCCGCAGCCCGCGCGCCCTTTCCGTAACGCCGATATGTCCGCCAATACCGAGACGCTGCAATTTCTTGGCTTCTTTTCACCGCTCTGCCTGCTTTGCGCGGCGCTGGCGCTGACGGATATTCGCCGCGGCATCATTCCAAACGGCTTTAATCTGTCGATTGCCGGCCTCGGGCTTTTGAAGGCGGTTGTCGCGGGCGGCGCGATGGCGGCACTCGAACTGGGATGCGAAGGTGCCGCCGTCGGGCTGATCTTCTGGCTGCTGCGCCGATGTTATTTCGCATGGCGAAAAACCCAGGGCCTCGGCCTTGGCGACGTCAAGCTGCTCGCCGCCGCGGGCACCTGGATCGGCATCGCGGGATTGCCGACATTATTACTGGTCGCGACGCTCGCGGCGCTCGCCGCCGCCGGCGGCCTGCAGCTTGCCGGACGGGCCATGACCCGCCAATCGTCGCTGCCGTTCGGGCCGTTTCTCGCGATCGGCCTGCTATTGGCCGTGATCGCGCAGCGATTTCAGGGAGCTATCTCGACGATCATTGCCGCGTCACCGCGCTGACCGGCACCAGATGGACTTGACCGTCCGACTGGCCGCCGCCCGGCTGCGGCAGCGTCAGCACGGCCGCCTGCTGATCCTTCTGCATGGTGACTTCCCGGCCGCGAATCCTGAGCAGCTTCCAGCCCTGATAATCCTCGCCGACCTTGAGCCGCAGCGCCGTCTTGGTCGACTGGTCGATAAAGATGCCAAAGCTTGCGTCGTCGCTGGCGATGGTTCCGACCAGCGACAATGGCGGTGGCCGGATTTCCTTCTTGCGCGGCGGCGGCTTGGCCACGACAGGCTCGGTGTCGGCGACCACCGGCGGCGGTCGGCGCGAGGGCGAAAAGATCGGACGGTCACGGGTGCCCGACAGCTGCGTCAGCGGGATAGCCCATAACGGATTGGCGCTCAGGGCGCGCGCGGGAGGGGCCGCCGGTGCAACGACGCGCACCGTCGTGACAGGCTCCGCCGGCGTGGAAGCGCCCGCTGACGGCGCGGCAAGCCGCGACTTGTCGGCGATGCCGGCATCCAGCGCGTCGCCGGGCGCGGTCGCCGACCGCGACGCGCCGGCGATCGAGAGACTGAGCACTGCAACGGTGATCGTGAAACGGCGCATCATTTCGCACCTCGCCATTGCCCCGACACCGCCAGCAGAATTCGCAGTTTGCCGCTTCCCGAACCGGACTCGGCCAGCGGGGTCTGGATCACGAGCTGATCGACGAACAGGAACGGCATTCCGGCTTCGAGGTCATAGAGCAATGGCTGCAACTGAACCTGCTCGATCTCGCAACTGGCGATCATGCTGAGGAACCCGGCGCGGGTTTGCGGGCCCTCGCAGGTCGAGTTGCGTCGACAATACGTTGCCGCCGAATTTCACCACCGCGCCGGCGACGCGCTGCAGCAGCGTCGCCCCCGCGATCGTGACGGTCGCGCCCTCGAGATAGGCCGAACCCGTGGGCATGGTGACATCGCCGGGCGCACCGCCCTTGGCGGCCGGCCTGTGGCCTTCGAGCTGTTCCAGCATCGCGGTCGATGCCGCGACCTCGCCGCGCTGCCCGATCACATCCATGATCGACGTCGCCACGACGAACAGCAGCACGGCCAGGAGGCCGGCGTAGAGGCTAGCCGCCACCATCGGCGACGTGGTGACGATTTTTCTCGAGGTGTCGAATGCGCTCACGTGCCGGATCCGAAATAGGCGTTGAGATGGGCTTCGATATGGAACCGCTCGCCCGGCTCGTTCGCCGCATGCGTGGTCGGCGCGAAGAAGGTGGCGCGGGTGAATTGCGGCGACTGCTCGATCAGGCGGATCAGCGACGGCGCATCCTGCGTCATCCCGACCACCTGGACCTTGTCGCCCTCGATCCGCAGCTCCGTGACGTAGGTGGTGTCGGGCAATGCCCGCGAGATCGCTTCAAGCACCATGATGCTCGACGGCGTCGTCTGCTTGCGTTTCGCCAGCAGGCCGAGCGCCGATCCCGCCCCGTTCGAATCCAGCCGAAGCGCGGCGCGGCGCTGCGAAATCTGCCGCTGCAGATCGCCTTGCTCGGATTGCATGGTGTTTTCCAGATAGGCCGCGATCATCAGCGAGGCGGCCGCGGCGACGCCTGCGCCGAGCAGGACGGCGCGCAACAGGCGGGGAACGCTCAGCGTCGACCCCATTGCGCTTTGCAGGGGCTTGTCGAGCAGTTTTATTCGGACCGGCTGGTTCCGTCACCGATCGCGGCGTTACCGAAGATCGCAACCGAAGCCGCATCCGTCGTCTGGAGGAAGCGCAGCAGCGGCTGGACCTTGACCTTCGAGGTGGCCGCAAAAACCACTTCGATCCGCTCGTTCGCCGCCGTCATCGGCGGGCTCCAGCCGAACACCGCGTCATTGACGGTCCAGGGCGTCAGCCGATCGACCTGGGCGCGGATCATGCCGTCGAGGAAATCGCCGGCCTGGCCCGGAAAGTCGAGCCGGCAGGCCATCACATGGCCGGGCGGCAGTTGCGCCTCGACGCGGCTACCGCGAAAGGCCGCGATCCAGTCCGCCGGCAGCGCCGGATGGATCCTGACGCCATCGAAGCGAAACGACGCATCCGGCAACGCCGCGCGGTTTTTCGACGCCATCATTCGCGCGGTGAACACGCCGTCTTCGCCTTCATCGAGCAGGATCCGGCGCGAACGCACCACGCGGCCCGCGACGGACTCGACGGCATCGGTCACGGCCGCGATCCAGTCGCCGAACAACGCCTTGAATTCCGAGATCATCGTCATCACGAACCCCTGCGTTGCGGTGGGCCATCACGGAGTTCGATATCGTCCTGCCAGGACAGCACGCGGTACGGCTCGACCTTGTCGCCCATCGCGATGACGACCTCCGACCGGGTGCGGCGGCCGTTGCGGAAGCTGATCGTGGTCTCGATCCGGTAGCAGGTGCTTTTCGCGGCCAACGCATCGGAGGCGGGCTTGTCGGTCGCACCCGTCGCGTCGCTGGGCTGCGCCGCCGGGGCGCCGGGCGTGTCCTTGGACTGGTCGGACGGCTTGTCGGGCAACGCGGCGAGCACCTCGGGCGCCGCGATCGTGGCATCGATGCCCGAGCTTCCGTTGAACACCGTGACGAACGGCAGCGCCCGATCGACCAGTGCCGGCGGCAGCCCGACCACCAGCGCCAGTTCGCTTGCATGCGTGAACAGCGCCCCTCGCGGCGGATAGCTCAATCCCGCCGCCTGGTAGAGGGCTTCCTCGTCATTGTCGCCCGGCGCGGGACGGGTACGCCATCCGACGATCCGGTCCGCGTCATATTCTGGCCGCGGCCTGGTTGGCGCCGAGCCCGGCGAACAGGTCCGCCAGCACTTCCTTGGTCGAGAAATTGAGATCGATACGGGCGGCTTCCGATGTGAAGGTGACCGACACGTCGGCGTCGTCCATCCGGAAATGGAACGATCCTCGCGGAGGCCGCTGCGCGTCGCCCGCCAGCGTCAGCTGATAGGCCGAGAGTTCGACACTGGCCGATACCAGCGCCTCGGCCTGCAACGCGGCATCGTCGAGCGCCAGCGATCGCGCCGATGCCGACAGATAGATCGAAAAGATCATGGCCAGTGCCGACAGCGCCATCAGAATCCACAGCACGGCGACAATGACGACGCCTTGCTCCTGTTCGGACGCCTCGGCGCGATCCCGCGTCATGGCGTTCCCCCCTGCCCGGCCGGCCCGGCCTTCAGACTGTCCTTGGCGCTGTCGGGCGCATTTGAGGATGGATCGGGTTTGTCGTCGGCGCATTTGCCGTCCGGCCGGGTGCAATCGCTCGCGACCTGGACATGAACCGGCGTGACCGTCGAGACCGAGAGGACGCGCCCTGTCTTGCTATCGCGAACCGTCAGCCTGATCATCGCCGGCAATATGTCGAGCCCGCGCCAGGTGCTTTGCCAGATCCGGTCCGGGCCGGCATAGGCAAAGGACAGCCGGAACGGCGGGCGCAACAGCAGCACGGGGTCGCCGAAATGCACCTGTTCCGACAAGGATGAGGCCGATGGCAGCGGCGCGAATTTCGCTCGCGAGCGCACCATCACCAGTTCGCGGCGATCGGTCGTCTCGCCGAGCCGCACCAGGTCCAGTCCGGGTCCGGCGTTCGGTCCCAGCGCCGTGCGCACGAAGGTCACCGACAGTTCCGATCCGTCGAACAGCGGACGGTGCGAGTCGCGATTGGCCGGAACATATTCCGCCGCGGCGAGATCGGCGCCGATCCGTTCCAGTGCCGTGCCGATCGCCTCGCTGCGCTGGATGCGGTCGATGCCGTGATTCCAGCTCGGCAACCATTGCGCGGTGATATTGGCGAGCGCCGACAGCACCAGTCCCATCAGCGCCAGCGCGACAATGGTCTCGATCAGCGTAAAGCCGCGTTCGCCGTCGCGCCGATCGGTGCTGTCGGACGGTCATTTGGCAGGCCTTGGCATCAGACGCACGGTGCGAATGTCGGACACCGCGCCGCCGGCGGAAATGACGCGGACCCTGACCAGTTCCGGAATCCAGGCAACATCCGAATCCGGCACCGTCCAGCCGCCGCCGAGCGGGCTGACCTCGATGGTCCAGCGGTAGTCGTCGGTTTTTCCGGCCGCTGTGCCAGGCTGAAGCTCGCCGCGCGACGGGATGCCCGCGGTCATCACGCTGCGCGCGGCCTGCATCAGCGCGACATGGCTCTCCAGCGACCGCACCCCGCGCGCGTTGGTCGCCATCAGCGAACCGATCGCCACCAGCGAGACCGCCACCAGCGCAAGCGCGATCAGCACCTCGATGATGGTGAAGCCGGCTTCCCGGTCGTCAGTTGGCGGCGATGTCACGGGGAGCAACCTCTATCCTTCCGGTCAGCCAGTTGACGCGAATTTCATAGCCGGTATCGAAGCGCGTCAGCGCGATGGTGCCGCCGCATGACGTGCCGTTGGCGAAAAAGCTGATGGTCGACAGCGCCGCCCGCTGCCGGCAGGTCTGCGGCAACAGCGCATCGAAGCGGACGTCGGCCGGAATCCGGATCGCCGCCCGCGACGCGCCGGAACGGATCGCGCGGGCGTCCGCATCCACCAGCGTCGCAACGCCGGTGTGGCGCGTGATCGCCGCGTCGCGATCGGTTTTCAGCAACGCTGCGGTCTGCAGCGCATAGGCCTGCAACCGGGACCGCGACGTCTCATGCGGCGCGAACGGCAGCAGCACGGCCGCCAGCAACGCGATGATTGCCAGCACGCAGACCATCTCCAGCAGGGTAAAGCCGCGCTCGCCGGCATCGTTCATCGCAGTTCACTCATTCTTCGCGGTCGCGCTTTCCAGCGTGATGTCGGAGGCGACGCCGCTGCCGCCTTCCTGGCCGTCGGATCCGTAGGACATGATGTCGTAGGGGCCGTGCTCGCCGGGCGAGCGGTAGAGATAGCTGTGGTTCCAGGGATCATTGGGGACGTTGCCGCCCCGCAAATAGGGCCCGTTCCAGGAGGCGACGCCCGGCGTCGGCCGGACCAGCGCCGTCAGTCCCTCCGCGGTGGAAGGAAAGCGGCCGGCGTCGAGATAGAACAAATCGAGCGCGCTGCCAAAGCTCTGCAGCTGGATCTTGGCCGCCTTGACCTTGGACTCGCTGAGATAATTGAGAACGCGCGGTCCGATCAGACCCATGATCAGGCCGATGATGGTGATGACCACCAGCATTTCGACCAGCGTGAAACCGCGTTGCCCGTCATCCTCGTCCGCGGGCGTTGCGACCAAGAATTCGACCAATTGTCTTGAGCGATATCATGATGAACCGACCTGTGTTTGACCTAGTTGACGAGCTGCGTGACCGACAACAAAGCGGTCATGACCGACACGATCAGTCCGCCGACGACCGTGCTGATGGTGACGATGGCAAGCGGTCCGACGATGCCGACGATGCGGTCGAGGCTGCGCTGCAATTTCGCTTCATAGAATTCGGCAACCCTGCCCGCCAGCGCCGGCAATTGGCCGGTTTCCTCGCCGAGGCGCAGCATGCGCACCGCCATCGGCGGCAGGCTGCTCGCCACCGACAGCGCATCGGACAGCTTGCCGCCGTGACGGACGCGATCGGCCGCCGCGGTCCAGCTCGCTTCGTTTCCGGTCACCGCCATGATGTCGACCAGAATACGCAAGGTCGCCGTCAGATTGACGCCGCTGCCGAGCAAGACACCGAGATTGCGGCAAAACAGGCTGGTCCGGTAGTACTGGAAGATGCCGCTTATGCCGGGCATCCGCGACAGCGTGTTGACGATCGCGGCGCTTGCGCCGGGCCGGCGCAGCAGCCACCAGACCAGGGCGATCACCGCCGCGGTGCCGAGCAGGGCCGCGGTGGCATTGGCCCGCAAAAAATCCGACAGTTTTATAAAGGCGCCGAGCGCGGTGTCCTGCTTGGTGCCGAAATCCTGCAGCACCGCGGAAAACTGCGGCAGCACGAACAGAATAAAGAACAGCATGACGGCGGCGGCCGCGGCCAGCACGAAGGCCGGATATTGCATCGCATCGGTCAGCTTGCGGCGCATCGCTTCGGAACGCGCGCGCTCCGCGCCCAGCATCTCCAGCACGGAATCGAGCGTGCCCGAGACTTCGCCGACCCGCACCAGCGCGCTGTACATCGGCGGGAACAGCGTCGGATGGTCGGCGACCGCGTCGGCAAAACTCTCGCCGCCGAGCAGCGCGGCACGGAGTTTTCCCACAACGGGTCGCAAACGCCCTACATCCGAGTCGCCCGCAAGCAATTCGAGCGCCGTCGTCGAGACGGGCGCCGGCCTTCAACAGCAACGCCATATCCCGGGTAAAGGTGGTGATCTCGGCGGCGCTCGGCCGGCCGAACCAGCCGTAACCGCCGGCCGCCGCCCGCGCGCCCTTGTCCTCGATGGTCTCGATCGGCAACAGTCCCAGATATTCGATCCGGCGCGCCACCTCGGCCGATGTCGGCGCCGACAGCGTGCCGTTGACGATCTCGCCGTTCTGCGTCAGCGCGCGGTAGCGAAAATTCGGCACGCGTTCACCGCACCGTCGTGACGCGGAGAATTTCGCCCGCCGACGTCAGCCCGGCGCGGCATTTGGCGATGCCGTCGTCCAGCATCGTCGTCATGCCGGCGCGGATCGCCATCTCGTCGATCTTGAGCCCGTCGGTCTTCTCCCCGATCAGCTCCCTGAGATCGCCGGTCAGTTCCAGCACCTCGAACACGCCAAGCCGGCCGCGATAGCCGGTGCCGCCGCAACGCTCGCAGCCGCACGGCTGCTGCAGCTCTTCTCCGGAACGGAAACCCAGCGCCTCCAGCCGCGGGTCTTCCGCCATATCCGCATCGGATAGGGCCTTCGGAGATTTGCAGCGCTCGCATAATTGGCGAACCAGCCGCTGCGCGATCACCGCCCGCAGCACCGATCGCAGCAGATAGCCCTCGACACCGAGATCGAGCAGACGCGGCACCGCGGCCGCGGCCGTTTCGGTATGCAATGTCGTCAGCACGAGATGCCCGGTCAGCGCCGCATGGACCGCGACATGGGCGGTTTCGGCATCGCGGACTTCGCCGACCATGATCACGTCGGGATCCTGGCGAACGAAGGAGCGCAAGGCGGCCGCGAAGGTCAATCCGATCGCCGGCTTGATCTGCGATTGATTGATGCCCGGAATTTCGTATTCGACGGGATCCTCGATGGTCAGGATCTTGCGAACCGGCTCGTTGAGGACCGACAGGATGGTCGCGAGCGTGGTGGTCTTGCCGCTGCCGGTCGGACCGGTGACGACGATCATGCCATGCGGCAGCTTCAACAATCGCCGCAGCGTCGCATCATCGCGCGCTGAAAAGCCGAGCTTTTCGACCACCAGCAGGCCGCGATCCTTGGGCAGGATGCGGATCACGGCGGACTCGCCGTGCTGGGTCGGCATGATGGCGACGCGGATATCGACGTCGGTGCGCCCTGCCCGCAGCCGCGCGGCGCCGTCCTGCGGCAAACGACGCTCGGCGATATTGAGGTTGGCGACGATCTTGATGCGGGAAATCACCGCCTGCGGCAGCACGCCGGCGGGCGCCGCCACCGGCCGCAGCAGACCGTCGATCCGCATGCGCACCACGAGCCCGCCGCGAAAGGCTCGATGTGAATGTCGCTGGCGCGCAATTCGACCGCCTTTTCCAGGAGATCGTTGACCGCGCGCACCACCGGCGCGCCGCTGGCGAGGTCGCGCAGGCTCTCGATGTCGTCCTCGCGCGGCAGCGCCGCCGCGCCGCCGTTCGGCATCGAGGTCGCCCTGCTCCAGCCGCTGGTTGAGGACGAGCGCGATGTCCTCGAACGCCGCGACCTTGATGACAATTTCCGCTCCGAGCACGATCTGCACCGCGCGTTGCGCCGCCATGTCGGTCGGGTCCGCGACCGCGAGCGTCGTACGGCCCTCGGTGGACTGGTACGGAAAGACCAGCATCTCGCGCAGGAAACGCTGCGAGAACGACGCCAC
This sequence comes from uncultured Alphaproteobacteria bacterium, assembly GCA_963699465.1. Lineage (GTDB taxonomy): Bacteria > Pseudomonadota > Alphaproteobacteria > Rhizobiales > Xanthobacteraceae > Bradyrhizobium. Next base: position 55,439 of record CAVOTZ010000010.1, on the reverse strand, counting down.
CAGCGGCAGCGCCGAAATCATTTCCTGCAGGCCGGCGCGCTCCAGCCCATGGAAACGCGCCGCCTCGTCGGCGAACTCGCTGGCCGAGAGATCGGCCAGTTCCCACAGCTTGGCCTGGCGACGATCGGCGACGCCCTGATCGGCGGCCGCGTTACCGCCGTCGGCCATGGTCAAATGTTTGCCTTGACGCAGATATTCCACGAACTGCGAAGACAGATCGCTGGCCATTTGTCTTTCCGTTCGCGCCGTATTTTTCATCGATCGACGGATTATCGAACGTCGTCCGGCCGTCGACCGCAGTCGCCGGCAGCCGGACGGTTATTGATCCGAAGTGTGACACCCGTGCGAAGCGCGTCAGGCGACGGGGCTCAAAATGATTTGCAAAAATTATTCGGTGGATGACACCGGCGCGGTGTGTCCCGAAATCAACGCCGGCAGGTCGATTGGCCGCCGACGCACGCCGCAATTATTTCTGTCATGAAGCGGCGCTAAGTATCCTCGCGGGGCATGGAAGGATCGTCGTTTACGATCTGTGGGCCTTCAAACACAGTCGGAATGGCGGACATGATGGTACGCGTCGGCAAACCGGGCCGGTACCTGACGATCGGTCGCGGTACGCGCGCGACTTTTATTATGATGTCGATGGGGCTGCTCGCCTCGTGCAATCCGGCGACCACGGGTTCGTCGCCGGACGGCGCCCAGCTCGACATCATGGACAAGGTGCGATCGCGTCGACCTGCTGCCGAAACAGCCGGATGCGGTCGGCGGCGTCGTGATGTCCGCCAGTCAAGGCGCCGCCAGCCGCCCGGTGATGTATCAGGGAACGGACATTACGGCGATCTCCGACCAGCGCCTGCAATCGACATCCAGCGGCAGCGGTTTCGACCTCAATTTCGAAAACACCCCGGTCGCGACCGTCGCCAAGGTGGTGCTCGGCGACATCCTCGGCGTCGGCTACACCATCGATCCCGGGTGCAGGGCACCGTCAGCCTGGTCTCGATCCGGCCGGTCGCCAAATCCGACATCGTCTTCGTGCTGGAAAATGCTCTGCGGCTGAGCGGCGTTGTCATGATCCGCGACACCGCGGGCTATCGGCTGACGCCGCTCGGCGACGCCGTCGGCGCAGGACGGGTCGATGCGGCGGGCGCCAGTCCCGAGCCCGGCTTCGGCGTCTCCGTGGTGCCGCTGCAATATGTCTCGGCGCAAACGCTGCTGAAGCTGATGGACAGCTTTGCCACCAAGGCCGGCACGGTTCGCGCCGATACCACGCGCAATTTGCTGCTGATCCAGGGCAGCGGCGCCGAACGCCGCGCCGAAGTGGACACCGCGCTCAGCTTCGACGTCGACTGGATGCGCGGCCAGTCGGTCGGCATTTTCCCGATCACCGAGCGGGCCGCCGGCCCCGTTGATCACCGAACTCGAAAAGATCGTGGATTCCGGCGAGAACGGTCTCGGCCAGAATGTCATCAAATTCCAGCCGATCGCCCGCCTCAACGCCATCATGGTGGTCAGCAAACGGCCGGAAATGCTGCGCACGGCGGCAAGCTGGATCAAGCGGCTCGATCGCGCCGATACCGCGCGAACCAGCGTTCACGTTTACCAGGTGAAATATGGCGATGCGAAACAGATCGCGCGCACGCTGACCGACATGTTCATCGGCGGCTCGTCTTCCGGTCCGCTGGACAGCGCCGACAACCAGATCGCGCCGGGCTCCGGTACGTCCGCGACGTCAAGTCTCGATCGCCTGGGCGTGAACGGCAATGCATCGTCGACGACCGGCGGCTTTGGCGGCAGCAACGGATTTGGAACAGGCGCCACGACACCCGCCGGCACGTTGGCTGCAAGCACCAAAAACGGCGGCAGCCGGCCCGCTCGACAGCGGTCGCGGCGCGGCTTCCGGCAACGGGCCGCCGGTGCTGCAGGACGTGCGGATCACGGCCGACGCGGTCAACAATACCGTGCTGATCTATGCGGATCAGGCCAATTACAGGATCATCGAGGCCACCTTGCTGCAGGTCGACAAGCCGCAGCTTCAGGTCGCGATCGACGCGACCATCGCCGAGGTCACGCTCAACAACGATCTCAGCTATGGCGTTCAATCCTATCTGACCAGCCAGAACCTCGGACTGAAACCCAACACCGGCTCGATTCTCGGCACCCAGGCGACCACCGCGCCGGTGACCAACATCGACCCGACGACGGGGCTCGCGTCGGTCGCGGGATCGGTCTCCAACGCGTTCATCAACCGCGCCTTTCCCGGCTTCAACTTCCTGATCGGTTCCGAGACGCAACCGAGCCTGATCCTCGACGCGCTGCACACGGTCACCACGGTCAAGGTGCTGTCCAACCCGTCGCTGGTCGTCATCAACAACCAGAAGGCGACACTGCAGGTCGGCGACGTCGTGCCGGTGTCGACCGGCAGCGCCAACGTGCTGACCACCAGCAATACCATCGTGAACACCATCGACTATCGCAACACCGGCATCATCCTGACGGTGTCGCCGCGCATCAACGTCAATGGCGACGTCCGGCTCGATATCGAGCAGGAAATCAGCAGCGTGTTGCCGACGGCCGGTAACGCCACGAACCTGACGCCGACGGTTTCGGAACGGAAGGTCAAGAGCTCGATCTCGGTGGCGACCGGTCAGACCGTGCTGCTGGCCGGACTGATCAGCGAGCAGCAGAACGGCACCCGCGCCGCACTTCCGCTGCTCGATCAGATCCCCGGCCTCGGCGACGCCTTCGGGCATCAGGACAACTCCACCGCGCGCACCGAATTGATCATCTTCATCCGGCCGCAGATCATTCGCAACGGCTCCGACGCCCACAACATCGCCGAAGAGCTGCGATCGAAACTGCGCGGCGACATCGCGACAACTTCGACCAACCGGGCCATCACCACCAGTGTGCACTGATATCGACATGACCCTGAAGTGGACGGCGCTCCGGCAAACCCTGGCGGGGATCGCGCTCGTCGCGTTGGCGGCGATCGCGGTGATGCCGGCCGCGCATGCCGATGCGCTGGCGCGGGGCACCGCGGCCTACTACCGCGGCGATTACAACCGGGCGGCGCGCGAGCTGGAACCGTTGGCGCGGCGCGGCAACCCGCACGCGTTGGCCCTGCTCGGCTTCCTTTACGAGCAGGGCTTTGGCGAGCCGCAGGCCTATCCGGCTGCCGCCAATTTGTACTTTCAGGGCGCCGAACAAGGCGACGTTTTCGCCCAGGCCATGCTCGGGCTGATGTACGACAAGGGGCACGGCGTTCCCCAGGATTTTGTGCTGGCCTATAAATGGCTCAACCTTGCCACGGCGCATGCCTATGGCCGGCAACGCGACGTGTTTCAGAGATTCCGCGACGCCGTCGCGTCGAAAATGTCGCCCAACGAGATCGCCGCAGGCCAGCGGCTGGCGCTGTACTGGGTCCCGCCCGCCTACCGATAGCCATTGCTGGGCAGCAGGGCCGGCGCTAGGCTGCCTCCTTTGGCCCAGGAGGACTTCGTGACCAATTCCGACGACTTGAAGATTTCCGAAGATCGCCGCGAAGCACTGCGATACGCGCTGGCGATCGGCAGCGGCGCGGCCCTGGCCTCCGCGATGGCGAGTCCGGCGTCGGCCCAGACCGCGGCGGACAACACGCTGGACCGGATCCGCGCCAACAAGGTGCTTCGCATCGCCGTGCTGCCGGGAGAACTGCCCTATTTCAACAAGGACCTCGCCACCGGGACCTGGTCTGGCTTCTCGATCGAGGGGGCGAACGACATCGCCAAGCTGCTCGACGTCCAGCTCGAATATACCGAATCCACCTACGGCAATTCGATCCTCGACCTGCAGTCCAACAAGATCGACCTCGGCTTTGCGCTGAACCCGACCCCGCAACGGGCGCTGGTGGTCGACTTCACCGTTCCGGTATTCTTGCATCCGTTCGGCGCCATGCTGAAAAAGGGGCTGGAAGCCAAGACCTGGGCCGACGTCAACAAGCCCAGCGTCAATATCGCCGTCGACGTCGGTTCGGCGAACGAAACCGTGGCGCGGCGGTTCGCGCCGAACGCCACCATCAAGTCGCTGAAGTCGCGCGACGAGGTCATGCTCGAGATGTCGGCCGGACGGGTCGATTGCGTCGTCAACGCGCTGGTGCTGGGTCTCACCGCGATCGCCAAGAACCCGAACCTCGGCACCTACAAGATCCTGCAAACGCCATCGGTCGCGATTCCGAGCAGCATGGCCGTGCGCCGCGAGCCGGACAAGCGCTGGCGCGATTTCCTCTCGGTATGGGTCGAGTACAACCGAGGCATCGGCCAGATGCGCGAATGGTTCATCAAGGGATTGTCGCTGAGCAGCGTCAAGCCCGAAGACGTGCCGGTCGAACTGAACGTTTGAGGGCGTGAACCGTGAATTCAGAGTAGTCGACGGAGATCTGCTTGGTGCGCATTTCGGATCCCGGCCGGACATCGCAGGAGGTCTGAAAAGTGCCAGAAGCTGAAATTCGTCAGTAACTTTGTTCCGGAACACCCGGACCTGACCGGGGGCTGCATTTAACACGGGTTTCTACTTTGCTGCCGCACGCGACCTTTCGCTCGCATCGCAATCAAGACGGTTATGAAATTCTTCAAAACCAGTTTATTGGCTGCCCTCCATGTCTGCGCAGTAGTCGGGCTTTCAGGAATTGATCTAGCTACTCACGGGAAAAACGGGCCAGCAATCGCATTCCTGACTGCATCTGCCTTCACCGCATCTTGGCGCTGTGGTGGATAGTCCAAATCGCCGAATACTCTGCGGAGACGAAAGAGATAATAAAAAGGTGTGTCGATGTAGTTTCCCTTGCGTTTATTGCGGTCATGATTGGCGACGTCTTGCGGTTTTCGATATGGGGTGAATCGCCGCGCCTTCCCGGGCATTTGTCATAATTCGAAAATACTCGTTTGGGATATTGTCCCTTTTTCATTCGGATTTTTCTGGCTGCTTTGCAGATACGCAAACGCCTTTGTGACAAGATTTCCTGTCTTGTTCACCACGACCGGACTCCTGTTTTATTTTTACAGCTCTTTATAGCCCTCGTTTTCCTGGACCGCCTGTTCGCTTTCCCAATTGGATTTAGCACCCCTCTGCATAGCCGCTCTCATCGGATTCATCTGGTTCACGGTGAGGCATAACAAAGAAAGCCATGATGAAGGGTAGAGAGTCCGTCCAAGGGCACCGCCAGGCCGCACCTTCTTAATGTTTCATCACGCTGTCGTAAGTCATGCCGCGCTCGAACCGCCGCGCGGGCGCGAAGCGTTGTGCTACCGCTTGCTGAGACGAGCCGCGCATAGATCATTTAGGACATCACCAAGCCTGCCTACAGCATTGATACCGAAGTAAACGTTGCAAAATGTCTCGGCCACATGAAAGCAAACCAGCTTGCGATGGAACACTTTTACGTATCTGTGGTCACGAACAAAGACTGGATCAGATCCATCCGTACTTAAGTCGCCGCGGAGGTTTCCACGCTTCCCCACATTGTTGCAGACGCTTACATTTCCGTAGCCCCCCAAACCGGCATAGACACGAGCGCCATTGAGATAACTTAGATCATAGGCGACAAAGCCATCCGCATCGGCCATTCCCTTGAACATCCCGCACAGTCTGACGAGCCAACCGGCTCGCGCTACTTTGACCATCATTCGCTTGCTTGTGAGAATGTAAGCAAAGGCATTGCCAAGATGCAGCCCAATCAATTGCGGCACGAAAGCAAATATAACCAACCCGCAGACAACGCTCCATCGCTTCCTTACCAGATCCTCAATCGCGAATTGCTCGGGCGTTAACGTATAGATCCCGTGATACGCCACGAGCGCTAAAATAAGTGCGCTCGCGGTAACAAAGCTACTTGAACAGAAAAAGCTGCTGAACCATCCCGGCGTACCTATCCAGAGAACGCGCTCGCCTTCATTCAGCTTGTGCTTCACTCCTAACGCATCAACCAAGTCATTTGGCGGATCGAAGACCGACAGACCACGCTTAATCATTGGCAAAATCAACCTCACGACTTGTCGTAGGTCATGCCGCGCTCGAACCGCCGCGCGACCAGCGTTGCCGGGAACAAAATGGCAAAATAGATCAGGGCAACGACGGTATAGACTTCCAGCGGCCGATAGGTTTCGGCGTTGATCAGGGTGGCGTTGTACACAAGGTCCGGGACCGCGATCACGGATACCAGCGAGGTGTTCTTCAATTGCGTCACCGACTGGTTGACGTAGGGCGCCAGCATCGGCTTCATCGCCTGTGGCAAAATCACCAGCCGCAGCACCCGCCACGGCTTTAACCCCAAAGCCCGCGCGGCGTCCCATTGTCCGCGATGGATGCTCTCGATGCTGCCGCGCACGATCTCGGCGTAGAACGCCCCGCCATAGAGTGAGAGCACGCTGACGGCGGCGATATGGGCCGGGATGTTGATCCCGATAATGACCGGAAACGCGTAGTAGAACCAGATGATCTGAACCAGGAGCGGCGTGCAGCGAAACGCTTCGATATAGGCGACCAGCAGCCAATCGATCACCGGCAAGCGCTTGAGCCGCAATATGCCGACGGTCAAACCGATCAGGCTGCCGAGAAAGATGGTGCCGATCGTGTACGCAATGGTCCAGCCGAGCCCGAGCCAGAACAGATGGCTGTATTTGCCGAGGACCGCAAAATCCCAGGTGTAGTTCATAGGTAGCGGCTCGGCGAGAAGGGCGCGGCGTCAAACGGCGGCGGCGCTCCACCAATCATCGCGGCGATCGCCGCGCCCGTGGCGGGACCGGTCGTAAAGCCGATGTGCTGGTTGCCGAACGCCAGCCAGAGACCGGAATGCCGCGGCGCAGGGCCGATCATCGGCAGACTATCGGGCAGCGTCGGCCGGGCGCCGCGCCAGGGGTCGCCGACCGGGTCGCCGAATTCGACCACACTTCGCGCCATCGGAACCACCGCATCGAGCTGCGCGTATGACGAGGGCGCATCAAGCGCCGTCAGTTCAACGCCGCTGGTGACACGGATGCCGTTTTCCATCGACGTCATCAGGAAGGAGCCGTCGGCATCGTGGATCGGACGCCGCAACTGACGCGTCGCGTTCGGCTTGAATTCGCGGTGGTAGCCGCGTTCGAAGGCCAGCGGCACGCGATAACCGAGCGGCTTTAAGAGTTCGGCCGACCAGGGGCCGAGCGCCACCACGACATGGCGCGCGCCGATCTCGCCGTCGGCCAGCACGACGCGCCAGCCGTCGCCTTGCGGCGCGATGGACTTGATCGCCGACTGCCGGATCTCGCCGCCGGAGCCGGAAAACATCTGCGCATAGGCCTTGACCACGTTGCCCGGCGAGTCGACCGAGGCGGTCTGGGTGTGCAGCAGGCCGACCTTGTAGACCGGCACGATGTCAGGCTCGAGCGCGGAAATGGCCTGGCGGTCGAGCAGTTCGCTGTGGATGCCGAATTCGGTCAACAGCGCCTGTTCGGCCTTCGCCGACGCGATCGCATCGCTGCGCCACGCTTTCAGCCAGCCGGTCTCGCGGATGCGATGGCCGGCATTGGCCTTGACGATCCATTCGCGATGCAGTTTTAGCGACGCGCCGATCAGGCCATGCAGGGCCGCGGCGCGCGGTCTGGTGTTTGCCGCCGTCGCGTTGGCGAGAAAGCGCAGGACCCATCCGGCGTTGCGGACGGCCCAGGCGGGATTCCAGCGCAACGCCGCGTGCCGGTTGGTCAGATATTTCGGCAATGCCTTCCACAGCGACGGATTGTTCAGCGGCGATATCGAGCCGCTCGAGAGAATGCCGGCATTGCCGTAAGAGGTTTCGCTGCCGGGCTCCTTGCGATCGACCAGGATGACCGACATCCCGCGTTGCCGCGCGGCAAAGGCCGCCGACACACCGACGATGCCCGCGCCGAGAACGATGACATCCGCTCGCCTGTCCGTCACATCAGACATCATCCCTGCCCCACCTCAGTTCACATCAACGTCAGGCCGCCATCGACCGGCAGCAACGCGCCCGTCACGTGTCCGGCTTCCGGCGACAACAGGAAGGCGACCACGGCCGCCACTTCATCGGGCTCGGCCAATCGCTCCAGCGGATTGGCCTTGGCCGCCATTTGCCAGGCCTGCGCATCCAGCGCGCCAAAACGCCCGGCGTCCTTGCGCGTAAAACCCGGCACCACGGCATTGGCGGTTGCTCCGGATTTGGCGAGCTCGATCGCGAGGCATTTTACCAGTGCCTCGAGCGCGGCCTTCGCCGCGGCCGACGCCGGATAGGTCGACGTGGGCGTGAAACGATGGGCGACAAAACTGCTGATCGCGACCACGCGTCCCCCCGCGCCGCGCGTCAGGTCCGGCAATGCCGAACTGACCAGCTCGTGAAAGGCGGCCGCCATGACGCCGAACGACCGCTCCAGGTCGGCCCGCGACAATTGCAGGAAACCGCGCCGATCGGCAAAACCCGCGGCATGAACGATGGCATCGACCGCGCCGAACGCGGCGCGCGTGGCGCGGACAAGCTCGGCCGCCGTTCCGGCGCTGGCGAGGTCGCTGGTACAGCACGCGACCTTGGCGCCGGCGCGCCGGCACTCCGCGCCCACCGCTTGCAGACGCTCGAGGCCTGCCGCGTCCGCCCCCTGTCCGTGCAACATCAGGCACTGGTCGCTGCCGGCCAGCCGGCGCGCGACCGCGGCGCCGATGCCGGCGGCGCCTCCAGTGATGATTGAAACCCGCATGGACAGCTTTTCTTTGAGGGCCCTGAAGGGACTATAGGTCCCGCAAATGTGAATGCAAACAAGGGCAAGGCTGGCACGGACTGGCCTGTTTCCTGCAACACCAGCCACTAGGCGGCCTTGGACGAAGCTGATAGCTTTTTCATCCTGGGACAGGCTTCAGATCAAGGTTTAAGCAAGATGGACAATCGTAGTGACATTTGGCGCGGCATTGACGCGATCAAGCCGCGTTTCATCGCATTGAGCGACAAGGTCTGGGCGACGCCCGAGGTTTGCTACACCGAGGCGCGCTCCGCCGCCGAACATCTGACCGAACTGCGCCACCAGGGTTTTCGGGTCACGGAGAATGTCGCGGATATTCCGACCGCCCTGATGGGCGAATGGGGCGCGGGAGGTCCTGTCATCGCCTTCCTCGGTGAATACGACGCGCTGCCCGGCCTCAGCCAGGAGGCCGGCGTCGCCGAACCGAAGCCGATCGAGACCGGCGGCCACGGCCATGGCTGCGGTCACAATCTCTTGGGCTCGGCCGCGTTGCTGGCCGCTACCGCCGTGAAGGATTGGCTGGCCGCCAACAAGGTGCCCGGGCGGGTGCGCTATTACGGCTGCCCCGCCGAAGAAGGCGGCGCCGCAAAAGCCTTCATGGTGCGGTCAGGAGATTTCGACGGCACCGACATCGCGCTGACCTGGCATCCTTCCAGCTTCTGGGAAGTCGCGGTGACGCCGTCGCTGGCCAACACCCGCGCCGATTTCATCTTTACCGGCCGTACCTCGCATGCCGCCGCCTCGCCGCATCTCGGCCGCAGTGCGCTCGACGCGGTGGAATTGATGAATGTCGGCGTCAACTACATGCGCGAGCATATGCCGAGCGATGCGCGCATCCATTATGCCGTGCTCGATACCGGCGGCATTGCGCCCAACGTGGTGCAAGCCCATGCCCGCGTCCGCTACTCGATCCGTGCCCGCGACCTGCCCGGCATGAACGAACTGGTAAACCGCGTCAACAAGGTCGCACAGGGCGCGGCGCTGATGACCGAAACCAAAATGGAGATGCGGATCATTTCCGCGGTCTCCAACCTGTTGCCCAACACGCCGCTCGAGCAAGCGCTCCACAGCGTCATGGAAGAGCTCGGGCCGCCGCATTTCGACGACACCGACAAGAATTTCGCCGAGAAGATCCGCTCCACCCTCACCGAAAAGGATATCGAGACCGTCTATCACGCGATCGGCATGGACCCGACCGACCGGCCGCTGGCCGATTTCCTCGTTCCGATGAACACCAAACGCAATCCTCAAATCGGTTCGACCGACGTCGGCGACGTCAGCTGGGTGGTTCCCACCGTTCAGGTCCACGCCCCGACGGTGGCGATCGGCACCCCGTTCCATACCTGGCAGGTGGTGGCGCAAGGCAAGACCCCGGCCGCCCACAAGGCCATGGTGCAGGCCGCCAAGGCGATGGCCGGTCTCGGCATCAGGGCGCTCACCGAGCCGGACCTGATCGCCGCCGCAAAGGCCGATCTGGAGAAACGAACCGCCCGCACACCTTATGTCTGCCCGCTGCCGGACAGCGTCGAACCGCCGCTGGACATGTCGGTCGCCTGAGCGAGCGAACAAATTATTGGCAGGCCGCGGCGCGTAAAACCGCGCTTTGGCCTGCAGATGCCGTCATTTGCCGAAGCGATGTGCGCCACTGCCCAAGCCAACGTCAGAACCCGTTCGGTTCATACGGATTGTCAATCGGCGAGGCGTTGACCTCGGGGGCATTTGGTGTGTCTTCTTAGTTGGCGGACGAGAGCCGCTCTGCGGCGCAGCGTAACCATGTGCGAACACACGAGGCCGACCATGCTGGACACCGACCTGCGAACCATGATCGACGACGTCAAGGACGGCCGCGTCGACCGGCGCGCCTTCATTCAGCGCATGATCGCCGTCGGCCTCACCGCGCCGATGGCCACGCAAATTCTTGCCATTGGCGGCGTCGCCATGGCCCAGAGCCCGACGCCGTACAAGCCGACGAAGCGTGGCGGCGGCGGGGCGCTCAAGGTGCTGTGGTGGCAGGGGCCGACGCTGCTCAACCCGCATTTCGCGGTCGGCACCAAGGACCAGGACGGCTCGCGCATTTTTTATGAGCCGCTGGCCGAGTTGGGACCCCGACGGCAATCTGGTCGCCGGTGCTCGCCGCCGAGATCCCCACCGATCGAGAACGGCGGCCTGGCCAAGGACGGCCTGTCGGTGACCTGGAAACTGAAGCAGGGCGTCAAATGGCACGACGGCCAGCCGTTCAGCGCCGACGATTGCATCGTTCAACTGGCAATACGCCGCGGATCCCGCCACCGCGGCGACCAGCGATCGGCATCTATAAGGATATCAACGTCGTCAAGGTCGATGACCTCACGGTCCGCGTCGAGTTCGAGAAGCCGACGCCGTTCTGGGCGGACGCCTTCGTCGGCGTCAACGGCATGATCATCCCGAAACATCTCTTCGCAGCCCTACAAGGGCGCCAAATCGCGTGAGTGCCCCGGCGAACCTGGCAGCCGGTCGGCACCGGCCCCTACCTGTTCGTCGGCTTCAATCCGGGCGACCTCGTGCAGGGCAAGATCAACCCCGAACTACCACATGGACAACCGGCCGTACTTCGACACCATCGAGATGAAGGGCGGCGGCGATGCGGTCTCGGCCGCGCGCGCCGTGATGCAAACCGGCGAATACGATTTCGCCTGGAACATGCAGGTCGAGGACGAGATCCTGAAGCGGCTGGAAGCGGGCGGCAAGGGCCACGACCGATATCGCCGTCGGCGGCAACATCGAGCACATCGCAGCTCAACAACACCGATCCCTGGAACGAGGTCGACGGCGAGCGGTCAGCTGAAGACAAAGCATCCGTTCCTCACCGATCCGGCGGTTCGCCAGGCGCTCAACATGCTGGTCGACCGCGCCTCCGTGCACAAATTCATCTATGGCCGCACCGGCTTCGACACCGCCAATTTCGTCAACAACCCGAAGCGCTTCGTTTCCCCGAACACCGCACTACGAGTTCAACGTCGAAAAGGCGAGCGAAGCTGCTGGACGACGCCGGCTGGAAGCCGGGCTCCGACGGCATGCGGGAAAAGGACGGCGTGAAACTGCACATGTTTTACCAGACCTCGATCAACGCGCCGCGCCAGAAAACCCAGGAGATCGTCAAGCAGGCCTGTCAGAAGGCGGGTATCGGTCGAGATCAAGACCGTCACCGCCTCGGTGTTCTTCTCCTCCGACGTCGCGAACCCCGACACCTATACGCATTTCTATGCCGACTCTGCAGATGTTCACGACGACGATGACGCAGCCGGACCCGGCGCTGTTCATGCGGCAGTTCCTGTCGCGAAGAAGCCGCCACCAAGGCGAACAAATTGCAGGGCCGCAACATTACCGCTGGCAGAACCCTGAATACGACAAGCTGTTCCATGACGCCGAAATCGAACTCGATCCGGTCAAGCGGGCGGCGCTGTTCATCGCCATGAACGACCTGGTGATCAAGAACGTGGTGGTCATCCCGGTCGTCTATCGCACCGAGGTCGGCGCGGTCTCGAACAAGCTGCACGCCGCTGGTGAGCGGCTGGGACAGCAACGTCTGGGCCTTGCAGGACTGGTATCGCGATGCCTGACGTCAGACGCGCGATAGTCTTCCGAAGGAAATCGCCCGCTCGTGAGCCGCTACCTGATCCGTCGATTGCTCATCGCGATCCCGAGTCTGCTCGGGATCAGCGTCGTGTCTGTTCACCGTGCTGGCGCTGGCGCCCGGCGACCCGTTCGGGGAACTCGCCACCAATCCCGCCATTCCGCCGGAGGTGCAGGCCGCGCTGCGGCTGAAGTTCGGCCTCGATGATCCCATCTCCGGTGCGCTATATGCACTGGCTCGCCGCCATGCTGCACGGCGACTGGGGCTTCTCATTCGCCAGCCGGATCGATGTCGATGCGCTGATCCTGCAGCGCCTGCCGACCACGCTCTGCGTGATCGGCGCGTCGCAGGTGCTGGCGCTGCTGATCGCGTTGCCGGTCGGCATTTACGCCGCGACCCGGCCTTATTCGCTGTTCGATCAGATCGCCAGCACGTTCGCTCTGATCGGCTTCTCACTGCCGACCTTCTTCACCGGCATCGTGTTCATTCTGGTCTTCAGCATCAAACTCGACTGGCTGCCATTCGTGTTCCGCTCCGACCTGGCGGCGACCGGCTTGCGCTGGTGGTGGGAGGAGTTCCAGGCAATCGATCATGCCGGTCGCGGTACTGGGCCTGTTCCAGGGCGCCACCTGGACGCGCTTCGTGCGTTCCGCCGTGCTCGACGTGATTCGCCTCGATTACGTCACCACCGCGCGCGCCAAGGGACTGCCGGAAAGCGGTGTGGTGCTGAAACATATCGTGCGCAATGCGATGATCCCGGTCGTGACCCTGATCGCGTTGCAGATGCCGATCGTGTTCGGCGGCGCCATCATCACCGAGCAGATCTTTCGCATTCCGGGCATCGGCTCGCTGCTGATCAGCGCGATCCTGGCCAACGACACGCCGGTGATCATGGCGGTGACGTTCGTGTTCGCCTGTCTGGTCATCCTGTTCAACCTGATCGCGGATCTGCTGTATGGCTGGCTCGACCCACGCATCTCCTACCGTTGACGCTCCGGCTCGCGAGCCGTCGGCGCGGGCGCGCATGTCACGCCGTGGACGCGAGGCATGGCGGCGGTTCCGCCGTCACCGGCTCGCGGTGGTCAGCGCGGTGATCCTGCTGGCATCATGATCTTGGCCGTGATTGCTCGGCCCGTTGCTGTGGCGCGTTCAGATCAACGACATCGATTTCGCCGCGCAATTGCAGGGCCCCAGTTGGACGCATCCGTTGGGCACCGACGATCTCGGTCAGGACCTGCTGGCGCGCATGCTGTATGGCGGCCGGATCTCGCTCGCTGTCGGTCTTGCCGCGATGTTGGTTTCGGTCGTTGTCGGCACCATCGTCGGCTCGCTCGCCGGCATGTCGCGCGGCTTCGTCGGACATCGCGCTGGTGTGGCTGATCGACCTGTTCCTGTCGCTGCCGCAACTGCCGGTGCTGCTGCTGCTGATCTACCTGTTCCGCGACTCGCTGAAGAACCTCGTCGGGCCGCGAGGTCGGCATCTTCATCCTCATCGTCGTCGGGATCGGCGCGTTCCGCTGGATGACGGTCGCCCGCCTGGTGCGCGCGCAGTTCTTCGCGCTGCGCGAGAAAGAGTTCGTCGAGGCGGCGCGCGCGCTTGGCGCCTCGACGATTTCGCGTGGTGGTGCGCCACATCCTGCCGAACGCGCTCGGGCCGGTGATCGTCGCCGGCACGATCGACGTGGCGGCCGCCATCATCGCGGAGTCGACGCTGTCGTTCCTCGGTCTCGGCTTTCCGGCCGGACATCCCGACCTGGGGCCGCATCCTCTACGACGCCAAAGACAATCTCGACATCGCCCCGCATTGGGCTTTGTTCGCCGGCGGCGCGATCTTCCTCGCCGTGCTCACCATCAACTTCATCGGCGACGGGCTGCGCGACGCGCTCGACCCGCGCCGGATGATCGTGATGACGGCCTGAGCGGCTGCTCGAAATCAGCGGGCTGAAGACGCATTTCGACACCGACGACGGCATCGTGCAGCGCCGTCGACGGCGTCGACCTCACCATCGACCGCGGCGAGACGCTGGGCGTGGTCGGCGAATCCGGCTGCGGCAAGACCGTCACCGCGATGACCGTGCTGAAACTGATCCAGATGCCGCCGGGCCGGATCGCCGCCGGCAGCATCTCTGTGGCAGGGCCGCGATCTGGTCCCGCTCGGCGCGAACGAAATGCGCCGGATCCGCAGCAAGGAAATCGCCATCATCTTTCAGGAGCCGATGACCTCGCTGAATCCGGTTCTACACCGTGGGCGAACAGATCGCCGAGGTCATCCGGCTGCATGAAGGCCTGAACCGCCGCGACGCGCTGGACCGCACCGTCGAGATGCTGCGCCTGGTGAACATTCCGACAGCCGGAGCGCCGCGTGCACGATTATCCGCACCAATTCTCCGGCGGCATGCGCCAGCGCGTGATGATCGCGATGGCGCTGTCCTGCAATCCCAAGCTGCTGATCGCCGACGAGCCGACCACGGCGCTCGACGTCACCATCCAGGCGCAGATCCTCGATCTGCTGCGGGAGATGAAGTCGCGGTTCGGCATGGCGATCATGCTGATCACCCACGCCATGGGCGTGGTCGCCGAAACCGCGCAGCGCGTCGTGGTCATGTATGCCGGCCGCGTGGTCGAAGAGGCCGTCGGTCGAACAGCCTGTTCGCGCAACCGCTGCATCCCTACACGCAAGGCCTGATCCGCTCGATCCCGCGCATCGACACGAGCGTCGCGCAAGAAGACACGGCTGGAGGCGATCGCCGGCATGGTGCCGAGTCCTGATCGATCCGCCGCCGGGATGCCGCTTCGCGCCGCGCTGCAACTAGGCCTGACGCCGTCTGCACCGAAGCGAGTGCCGGATGCTTCGCGCGAGTCGCGCCGGGACATCGAGATCGCCTGCATCTGTATTGAGCTGGGGACAACCTGCGCGATGACCGAGCCGCTGCTGCGCGTCAGCCATCTCGTGAAGAACTTCCCGGTCAAGGGCGGCCTGCTGTCGCGCGAGGTCGATCGGGTTCACGCCGTCGACGACGTGTCCTTCGAGCTGTCAGCCGGCGAAACACTGGGGCTGGTGGGCGAATCCGGCTGCGGCAAATCCACCACCGGTCGCTGCATGCTGCGGCTGATCGAACCGACGCCGGCGAGATTTGGTTTGAAGGACAGGATGTCTCGCCCTTCGATCAGCGACACGCTGACGCGCCTGCGGCGCGATATGCAGATCATGTTTCAGGACCCGTACGCGTCGCTCAATCCGCGCATGACCGTCGGCGCGATCATCGGCGAGGCGCTGACCATCCATCAAGCTCGCAGTCCTCGGCCAGCGACCAGGAAGACCGCGTCGCGCAACTGCTGGAACGGTCGGGCTGAAGCCGGACCAAATGCGGCGCTATCCGCACGAGTTCTCCGGCGGCCAGCGCCAGCGCATCGGCATCGCGCGGGCGCTGGCGGTGTCGACCGAAGCTGATCGTCTGCGATGAGCCGGTTTCGGCGCTCGATGTGTCGATCCAGGCGCAGGTGATCAATCTGCTGGAGGATTTGCAGGAGCGAATTCGGACCTGACCTATTTGTTCATCGCGCATGATTTGTCGGTCGTCGAGCATATCACCAACCGCGTCGCGGTGATGTATCTCGGCCGCATCGTCGAGATCGCCACCGCCAACGAACTCTACCGCAATCCCCATGCATCCCTACACCGAGGCGTTGCTGTCGGCGGTGCCGGTGCCGGACCCGACAGGCGAAACGACAACGCATCCGCCTGCAAGGCGACGTTCCGAACCCGATACGGCCTCCGACCGGCTGCCATTTTCATACCCGCTGCCCGATCGCGGAACCGCGCTGTTCGCAAACCGCGCCCGTGCTGAAGGAGGGAACCAGCGGACATTTTGTGGCCTGCCATTTAAAGTGATCCGCGCCTCCGTCTGCAGACCCGGTTAAGGGCCGAAAAGGCGGCAAAACGCCGGTAAAGATGCAGGAAAACCCGTTTCCGGATGGTTGCCCGGCGCAGCGGAAAATGGCAGTTTCCGCGTTGCGGGAGCGGCGAAATCATTAACGTCGCAGCCTTGGAGTCGCAGCCTTGGACTAGCGGCTTTGGACTCGCCGATTTGGAAACGGGGACGATGAACCTCCGGTTTGCAACGATAGTGCCTTGGTTCCGCGAGGCCGCCGTACTCGCATTGGTGCTGGCGTGCATCGCCATGTCCGGCTCGACGCCGATCGTTACGGCCGCCAAGCCGACGGTTGACCGCCTCGCCCAGGCGTTGCCCTGCCGACACAAAGTTCAATGATGCAAAGTTCAACGATGCAAAACTCGACGACGCAAAAGTCGACGCGTCGAAGCGCGACGATTTAAACGTCGACGCCGCAACCGTCACAAGCCCACAACAAGCCGCCGAACCCGGCAAAATGGCGCTCGCGTCCGCCGACACAACGACGCTGGAAATTGCCCAGCCGAACCTAACCACGGCCGCGCCCGATACGCCGCAGGCTCCAGCCGCGGCGGCGACGGCCGCATCGGATCCGATTGTTACCGCGGCATTGACTGCTCCCGCCGAAACGCTGTCGGCCGAACCGACACCGGAGCAGGCCGCTAGCCAAAGCGTCGCAACCGCGCAGCCGGACGATGCGGGTATCGAAGTCGTCGACGATTGCATCGTGCTGGAAACTTGTGTCGACCGTTATCTGTGGGCGCTTTACCAGCGCGCGCCAAAGGAAGACGCGGTCAGGGTGGAAGAACGGCGTCAGGTCACCGTCAAGCGGAAAGGCAAGCAGGTCACCGTCACCAGGACCGTCTCGCACGTTGCCGACGAGGATTTCGGCTGGAAGGATCCCAAGGCCGCCAACAGGGTCAACATGCCGGTGGTCGACTACGTGATCGGCGGCATGGACCGCGATTTCAAGCTGCAGGCTGTTTCAGATGCTTCACGCCGCCGAGCAGGCCGGCCTGGCGCCCGGCATCACCAGCGCCTTCCGCGATGACTATCGGCAATCGATCGCCAGCGGGTTGAAGGCGGCGGACAACCGCTCCTATCATGGCGGCAGCCTGCGTGGCGGTTACGGGCATGGCCTTGCCGCCGACATCGTCAGCATCAAAGGCGCCACACGGGCGGATCGGCTTGCTTCCACCAACATCCTGTGGAACTGGATCGATGCGAACGGAAAGAATTTCGGGATCGGCCGGCCTTATCTGGGCCGCGATCCGCCGCATGTAGCGCCGATCGACGGCGAGGAATATGCCAAGCACCATCCGGGCAGAGCCGCCCGGCAGGCGTCGGCCGCGAAGCCGCGCAAGCTCGCGATGGCTAACCGGTAGCCAGCAGTCATCCGTTGATCCCGGTCATCACCCGACCGGGAAATGCACCATGGTGACGCCACCGGAAGCGTAATTCGGCACGTCGCCCGCGACCGCCTGGCCTTCCTTCGAGCCAAGCGCGCCCATCAATGCGGCCTCGCTTTCGAAGTCCGCTTCGAAGACGCAGAAATAAGGCGCCTTGCCGGGTCCCAGCGGCTTTGCGTCGAACGAGTAGTTCGCTGACTTCACCCCCGGCAGCTTGCTCGCCAGCGGCACGTGCGTCTCGACGTAGTATTTCCTGAAGTGCGCGGGATCCTTTGGCTCGTTGTAAAGTACCAGCAGCCTGTGCATCGAATTACTCCCGGTTTGAACCAGCCGCAGATCACGCTGAAAAGTCCCCGCGGCAGGTGCCGCGGGGGGTGGAAGTCCAGGATGACGAAAAGATCCGTCACCCTGCCGGGAGAGATCGCATCCTCGAACGCCGCAGTCAGGCGGCTTTTTTCGATTTCGCCACATGGGTGGCGATCGCATCCATCAGGGCCGGTGACAGGCAGTCATAAGGCTCCAGCCCGAGTTCCTTGAGCCGCGACCTGATGCCGCCCATCGCGCCGGGGTCAACGCCGGCTTCGATCACCGACGACACGAACGCCGCAAATCCCGGGGCCGCCGAGCCGCCTTCGGTGAAGAGTTCGGGATGAATGAAGTCCAGGCCGTAGAACGGGTGGCCCTTGTTTTCGATGCGGCCAAACATATGGGTGCCGCAGACCTTGCAGGCGTGCCGCTGGATCGTCTTCGAGGGATCGACGATGTGAAGCTTGTCGCCATTCTCGAGCACGGTCACGTTATCGCGCGGCACCACCGCCACCACGGAGAAAGTCGCGCCATCCGGCTTCCAGCACTGGGTACAGCCGCAGGCATGATTGTGCGCGACATCGCCCTTGACGCCGACCTTCACCGGCTTGTCCTTGCATTTGCAAACGAGTGTGCCGCCAGCAAAGCTGCCGGTGCCCTTCTTTACGCCATTATCAACCGATGGGTGGATATGAACGGTCATTGGTCTATCCTCCTTGTGTGACGCTTTTGATTTGGAACGCTAGGCTAATTTCAGAACACGACAACCGAACGGATCGACTTGCCCTCGTGCATCAATTCGAAACCCTTGTTGATGTCCTCAAGCTTGAGGACATGGGTGATCATCGGGTCGATCTCGATCTTGCCGTTCATGTACCAGTCGACGATTTTCGGCACGTCGGTGCGGCCGCGCGCGCCGCCGAACGCGGTGCCCTTCCAGACCCGGCCGGTCACCAGCTGGAACGGACGCGTGGCGATTTCCTTGCCGGCTTCCGCCACCCCGATCACGACAGAGACGCCCCAGCCGCGATGACAGGCTTCCAGCGCCTGCCGCATCACGGTGGTGTTGCCGGTGCAGTCGAAGGTGTAATCGGCGCCGCCGTCGGTCAGGCCAACCAGATGCTGCACGATATCGCCGTCGATCTTCTTCGGGTTGACGAAATGGGTCATGCCGAACTTGCGGCCCCATTCGTCCTTGGAGTCGTTGAGGTCGACGCCGATGATCTTGTCGGCGCCGACCATCCGCGCGCCCTGGATCACGTTGAGGCCGATGCCGCCGAGACCGAACACCACGACGTTGGAGCCCGGCGTCACTTTCGCCGTGTTGACCACCGCGCCGACGCCCGTGGTGACGCCGCAGCCGATATAGCAGCTCTTGTCGAACGGCGCGTCCTCGCGGATTTTCGCCACCGCGATCTCCGGCAGCACGGTGAAATTCGAAAACGTCGAGCAGCCCATATAATGGAAGATGGTCTTGCCCTTGTGGCTGAAGCGCGAAGTGCCGTCGGGCATCAGGCCCTTGCCTTGCGTCGCGCGGATCGCGGTGCACAGGTTGGTCTTCTGGCTCAGGCAGCTTTTGCACTGCCGGCATTCCGGCGTGTAGAGCGGGATCACATGGTCGCCCGGTTTTACCGAGATGACGCCGGGGCCGACCTCGCGGACGATGCCGGCGCCCTCATGACCGAGGATCGAGGGGAAAATTCCCTCGCTATCCAAACCGTCCAGCGTGTAGGCGTCGGTGTGACAGATGCCGGTCGCCTTGATCTCGACCAGGACCTCACCGGCCTTGGGGCCTTCGAGATCCAGTTCGACGATCTCGAGCGGCTTCTTGGCCTCAAAGGCGACCGCGGCGCGCGTTTTCATCCCTGTACTCCTGTTGCGCTGCTACGCATCGTAACTGCGTTCACTTGATCCCCGTACAACTCGTCTCCGCCTGTTTGGCGGCCTCGGGCTTGTCTTCGTGTGTCGGCGGACGTCCGCCCGGAATGGCACCGTTGGCGCGCGCGCGCAGATACACATAGATATCGTCGATGTAGCACATCACGTTCACATTGGTCGCAAACGACGGCATCACCTTGTCATTGGCGGCGTCGACGTTCTTGCGGCCGTTGGTGACGACATTGACGAAGTCGCTGTAGCTCAACGTCTTCAGCGAATTGGCCAGCGCCGGCGCGTAAGTCGATCCCTCCCCGTTGGGGCCGTGGCAGACGTGGCAATCCGAGTGATAGCGGCGGAAGCCGGAGAATGTGTACCAGTCGACCATGCCGTCCGGGCTGATCTTGTAGGTCGGGTTGCCGTCCTTATCCATGTACTTGCCGTTATCGGATGAAGCGACAGCCGGATCGCCGGATCCGTCCGCGCAGGCAACGCCGCTCGCGAACACACTCGCCACGACGGCGAGCACAAATTTCCAGTACTTGAGATTCACGCAAAGCTTCCTTGTGGGAACATTGAGACGCAATCGGCGCGCAGCAGGAGGGCGGCGCGCCGATTGATTGTGCCTGCGCCGTGCCGTTACTCGGACGGCAGAGCGAACACGGTCAACGTTCCGCCAAGCGAGGTGTAGGAAGCCAGACCCGCATAACCACCGACGGCGCCGAGGCCCGCGGTATCGACGGTCTTCTCCTTCGACGGCAGCTTGCCCTGGTCGACCGCGCCATGCCACGCCGCGGCGTTTTCGGGCTGCAGCAGGCCAGCCGCGAGGCCGATACCCGCCCAACCGCCGACGCCGGAGAGAACGGCAACATATTGCTTGCCACCGTGCTCATAGGTCATGACGTTGCCGATGATGCCGGACGGGGTCTTGAACTTGTAGAGTTCCTTGCCCGTCTTGGCGTCGACCGCCTTCATATAGCCTTCGAGCGTGCCGTAGAACACCACGCCGCCGGCCGTTGCGAGAGCGCCGCCCCACGCGGAGAACTGCTCCTTGTTGGACCAGACGATCTTGCCGGTCTTGCCGTCCCACGCGATGAAGTTGCCCATGTTGGAATCGCCCTTCGGCGGATACATCGCGACCGCCGCACCGACGTAAGCCTGACCGGCGGTATAGGCGACCTTGTAAGGCTCATAGTCCATGCAGACGTGGTTGGTCGGCACGTAGAACAGCTGCGTCTCCGGGCTGTAGGCCGCCGGCTGCTCGTCCTTGGTGCCGAGCGCCGCCGGGCAGATGCCCTTCGAGTTGGTGTCTTCACCCTGGTGCTGGGTCGAATAGGCGTCGACCACCAGCGGGCGGCCATAGGTCTTGGACGACTTGTCCATGTCGACCTTGCTGGCCCAGTTCACCACCGGATCGTACTTCTCGGCGACCAGCAACTCGCCGGTGGCGCGATCGAGCGTGTAGCCAAAACCGTTGCGGTCGAAATGCGTCAGCACATTGCGCATTTTGCCGCCGATCTCCTGGTCGGTCAGGATCATCTCGTTGACGCCGTCGAAGTCCCATTCGTCGTGCGGCGTCATCTGGTAGATCCACTTGACCTTGCCGGTATCGAGGTCGCGTGCCCAGATCGACATCGACCACCTGTTGTCACCAGGGCGTTGCACCGGGTTCCAGGTCGAGGGATTGCCCGAGCCGTAATAGACCAGGTTCAGCTTGGGATCGTAGGAATACCAACCCCATGTCGCACCGCCGCCGATCTTCCATTGATCGCCCTGCCAGGTCGAGGTCGACGAATTAGGTCCAACCGGCTTGCCGAGCGAGGTGGTCTTGTCGGGGTCGATCAGCGTGTCGGCGTCCGGCCCTTCCGAATAGCCGCGCCAGGCCAGCTTGCCGTCCTTGATGTTGTAGGCACTGACCCAGCCGCGAACGCCGAACTCGCCGCCGGAAACGCCGATCAGCACCTTGTCCTTGTAGACGAACGGCGCGTCGGTGCCGGATTGGCCCTTGCCGGCTTCGCCGTCCATCACCGACCAGACCTTTTCACCGGTCTTGGCGTCGAGCGCGATCAGCGTGGTGTCGGCCTGGTGCAGGAAAATCTTGCCGTCGGCATAGGCGACGCCGCGGTTGACCGTATCGCAGCACATGATCGGAATCACGTTCGGGTCCTGCCGAGGCTCGTATTTCCAGATGATCTTGCCGTCGTGATTGAGATCGAGCGCATAGACCGTGTTCGGGAACGGCGTGTGCACATACATCGTGTCGCCGATCACCAGCGGACCGCCCTCATGGCCGCGCAGCACGCCGGTCGAGAATGTCCAGGCCACCTGCAGCTTCTTGACGTTGGCTGCGGTGATCTGGTTGAGCTTCGAAAAACGCGTGTTGGCGTCATCGCCCTGCTGCATGACCCATTGCTTGGGATCCTTGGCGATCTTGTCCAACGCTTCGTCGGCCTTCGCAGCCGCGCCTGCGGCGAGCGCCGCCACAACGCCAAAACCTGTCGTGAGTAGCACCTTGCGCATAGTGATTCCTCCCATGTGTGAACGAAGGGTTTCCGTTAAACGGTCCCGTTTTTTCGCATTCTCGACGGGATTATTACCCGCTTTGAAAATGGAAAACTTGCCCACGAGAGAAGCCGGTTTGCGCGCCAGCGAAACACGGCGAACTTTTTAACTGCCCACGATCATCTGCTCCCACGCACCTTAAGGCCTTCGCTGGTCGCGAGCGTTCATGCTGCGTAGCATCATAGGTTGAGGTTCCACTTGACGGCGCTGAAACTAAGTCGGAGGATTATCAAAGGGATGTCAGCAGGCGTGCTGCTCAAGGCCCAACGACCGCCTTAAATCGAGCTAACAATGGCTCGACCGTGACCAGGTGCCTCCAGGGGCAATACGGTCATGTCTTTTCGTCTCGAATTGGTGGCTGGAAAATGTCCGACACAGTTCGCTCAAGTAGCACCTCGGGATTTACGCCGAAGAACCAGATCCAGGTTTGGTCAGACACACTGACCGACCTATGCGGCCATTTCGATATTGACCCGCTCGAAGCGTCGTCATTCGAGGGCCGGATCAACTACACAACGGTCTCGAAGCTGAAGTTGTGCCAAATCGAGGCGAGCCAGCATCGGCTGGCGCATACGGCCGCGAGCGCCGAACCGGGTGGCCATCCGTTCATCAAAATACTGTTCCAGACTTACGGGGTTTCGCATTTCGAACAGGGCGGCCGTCACATCGATCTGCGCCCGGCGACTGCCTCGCCTACGACGTCTCCTGCCCGCACACGATCGTCAGCCCGGCACTGACGCGACATGAGGTCGTCATCGTGCCGAAGGAATTGCTGAAGGAACGCGGCTTCCGGCTGGCGAAGATGACGGCCTGCAAACTCTCGGCACGCACCGGCACCGGCCGGATCGCCTACAATTTCGTCCATGCCGCTTTCGACGAAGCCACCAAGCTGTCACCCAATAACGCGATCGGCGTGGCCGATTCGCTGATCGACCTGCTGCTGTTGCCGCTGCGCGACGCGGATGCGATGTCCGATCGTATCGGACCCGAGGCGATGTATATCCGGGCCCAGTTCTTCATTCGCGAACATTTGCGCGACCCCAATCTTTCGATCGACCAGATCTCGGCAGCGCTGGGCTGCACCAAGCGCTATCTGCACATGCTGTTCAGCGACAGGGGCACCACCATCAGCGATTACATCCGGCACGCCCGCTTGCAGAACTGCCGCCAGGAACTGGAAACCCAGGCCGGAAAATCGGTCACCGATGTGGCGTTCTCGTGGGGCTTCTCGAGCTCGTCGCATTTCAGCCGCGTGTTCCGGGAGCATTTCGGAATTGTCCCGTCCGCGATTCACAAACCGCAGTTCGGCAACTTCTCTCCGGGTGATTGCGATTAAGCGTTATGCCCCGGCGTCACGGCGGATGTTCGCCTGGCGGGCTTGCGGACCCATCCCCTTCCGCATCGAATCTTGTTCTTGACGTCGTCGCCTTGACGTCATCGTCTTGAGATCGTCGACCGACGTCTGCCACGGCTCAAGGCAAGACGTTGCCAATCGAGCCGGGCAGATCGTTTCGACGCGGTCTATTTGCGCGCTGCGCAGGCGTACATGTTGATTTCCATGCCCACGGGCACTTCGACGATTTTAGGTGTCTTCCAGGTCATTGCGTTTCTCCCAACCAGTTTGGCGCGGACTTCACGCCGGAGCCGAACCTAGGATCACCTCCCTCATCACGCAAGTACGCAAGATCGTCGACAGGGCAGCGATATTTCTCTCTTGGACAAGACGATTTCCTTCCCGGGCCAGGCGTTGCGCGTTCGACGCGGATTTCCTTTGGCGCGGTTTCTCGGGCGAGCCGGGATCCACTTCACTCGAAAACGCTCCAATGCGACAGAGCGAACCAGCCCAGCGCGACCGCGCTCAACACCCAGATCGCAATGATCGCGATCGCTGCGATCTTTCCATCATGCGGGCGCTGCATGACCTCATCGGCCTTGGCGCGATAGAGGGCCATGGCCGGTTCGGGAATCAGCGCCACAACGAGCCAGATGCCGAGCGGCACCAGGATCAAATCATCGAGATAGCCGAGAACCGGAATGAAATCCGGAATCAGGTCGATCGGTGACAACGCATAGGCCGCGACGACGCCCGCGAGAACTTTCACGTACCAGGGCGTGTCGGGGCTGCGGGCAGCCAGATAGAGGGCGTAGGCGTCGCGTCTCAGCGCTTGCGCCCAGCTCCTGATGCGCTCGAACATGTGCCGGCCTCGTCGAGACAAAAGCCGCAAGGAATAACCCGGTCGCAGCGCACAGCGCGCGCGCCCGAGCGGGTCATTTCAGCGTGCACTTGGTTTCCGGACGGTCGAGACCGAGCGTATCCAACGTCGAGACCTGATGCAAAAAGCCATCCTGCGGCGACACCGACACGGTATTTCGGCCGTCGAACAGCAGGATCGGCTGCCGCAACTGCAAATTCCAGTCGCGCAGCGTCAGCTTCTGGCCCTTGAAGGCCGCGACCGAGAAATCCGGGCTCTTGATGTAAGCCAGCATCTTGGCCGCATCGGCGGAGTTGCTGCGCGCGGCCGCCTCGCCGACCATGCGCACGGAAGTCCACACCTGCATGTCGTGCGCCGTCATCGCGCGCTGGAATGTTTTGGTGAATCGGTTCTGCAACTGCACCGCGCCCCATTGATCGAATGCGGCATCCCAGGTGGTGGGCACGAGCCCGGCGGAGCCCGCGACCGGGCGCGGATCCCAGGTCCGGTACGGCAAATAGCCGGCAAAGACTTCGCTTTCGTCGGCCGCGACCAGCACGTCGTGATCGGCTGCGCCTTGCGTCACCACCGGCATCTGCGTCTGAATCTCGGCGACCCCGCTGTCGGTTCGCCGCGCCCCGCCATTGTCCTTGAACACCCGTTCCTCGACGATCTTGGCGCCGAAGCGGGTCGCGGCGTGACGCAGCGCGTCCGCAAACAATTTGTCGTTATCGTGCGATCCCGTGATCAGCAGCCATTTGCGCCACTTCTTCCAGATCAGATATTGCGCCAGCCCGTCGGCGAGCATGGAGCGGGTCGGCGCGACATGAATGACATTGGCGCGGCAATCCTGTTCGCGCAGCCGCTCGTCGATCGCGAATGCGTTGATCAGGGTCACGCCGCGCGCCTTGGCGGCATCCGCGGTCTTCAACAGCCTGTCGGCATCGAGGCTGGCGACCATGAACGATACGCCCTGATCGGCCAGCGCATTCATGGCCGCGACCGGATCGTCGTTCTCGCCTACCGCCTTGTCGAGCAGCGTATAATGCTGATTGAGGAAGCGTCCGGTGGCGTTGTCGTCCTCGAGCCCGAGTTGCGCGCCGGCAAGGCCGTCATTGGCCGCCGGCACGTCGATCAACGAGATCCGGATCCGCGACGGCGGCTGATGCAGGTAGCCGATCTTGATTTCCAGCGGCTGATCGGCCCAGCCGGTTCCGCCGAGCGCCATGAGGATGCAGCAGCCGATCAGAAGCCGGAGCACGTCAAGCCTCCCAAACCAGCCTCCCACGCGTTGTTCAGGCTCGATTTGCACCGCACCATTGGCCGGACAGCGTTGTCGAACCCTGTCCAGCCATCAGAGCAGATGACGGCATTTCGTCCCGTTTGAGCTTTCAAGTTACTCTCTTTATCGTGGCGCGCAAACAAGCCCGAGCCCCCGCGCGGCGTAGCTCGACCTACGACGATTGTCTATTCTGCGCGCGGCCGTCAAATAGACCATGAAGTTGTCCTGACGCGATCGTCGTGACGCGTTGTGGACCTGACACGTTGGAGACCGCCCATGTTCGCCTTGCGCCCGGCCGCGATAACAGGCGTTGCCCTGCTCGGGTTCCTTGTCCGGGTCGATTCCGCTGCCGCCTACCTGGCCTATGTCTCCAACGAAAAAGGCAATTCGATCTCGGTCATCGACACCGACAAAATGGAGACCGTCGCGACCATCAAGACCGGACAACGGCCGCGCGGCATCGAGGTGACCCGCGACGGCAAGTTGGTTTTTGTCGCGCTCGGTGACGATGATTCGATCCAGGTGTTCGACACCAGGACCCGGGCCGATGCCGGCCAATTGCCGTCGGGACCCGACCCCGAGCAGTTCACGCTCGATCCATCCGGGCAAGACGCTTTACGTGGCCAATGAAAACGACGCGATGGTGACCATCATCGACATGGAGAAGCGCGCCGCGATCGGCGAGGTGACGGTCGGCACCGAGCCGGAAGGCATGACGGTCAGCCCGGACTCCAAGGTGCTGGTATGCACCTCCGAGACTTCGAGCATGGTGCACTTCATCGATACCTCGACGCGCCAGATCACCAGCAACCTGCTGGTCGGTTCCCGTCCCCGCTTCTCGGCCTACAAGACCGACGGGTCCGAATTGTGGGTGACGTCGGAAATCGGCGGCGACCTCACGATCATCGATCCGGCGACGCGGCAGATCAAGAAAATCGTCAAATTCGAGGTTCCGGGCCTGCGCTCCGAGGCGATCCAGCCGGTCGGCATCAACATCACCAAAGACGGCAAGTTCGGCTTCATCGATCTCGGGCCGGCCAACCGGGTCGCGGTGGTCGACGGCACCACTCATGCGGTTTTGAAATATCTGCTGGTGGGCCAGCGGGTGTGGCACGGCGCCTTCACGCCGGACGAAAAATACCTGCTGGTCGCCAACGGCGTTTCCAACGACGTGTCGGTGATCGATGTGGCGACCCTAAAAGGTGATCAAATCGATCCAGGTCGGCGAGCTACCCTGGGGCGTCGCGTTCGGTCCGAACTGAGCAAGCGGCCATACCTGCCGCTACGGACAACGATCAAATCCGCCGCTTCTCATGGCCGGGGTAGTCGCAACTCCATTTGGTCGCCTGCCATTCCGGGTGCTTGCCGATCCACTCCGCGATGTAAGGCTGCGCCGCCATCATGCACTGCTGGATCGAGCCATCGAAGGTGAACTGAAGATATTTTTCCTCGCAATAAGACGGATTGGCGATGGCACAGACCGTCAGGATGATTTCGATCATTCCCAAAGCCTCCAGTGAAACGGGCCTCCCAACTCATACGCCGAATTGCTCCCCGGCGTTTCAAATTTCGCTACAATACCGCTTGTCGTCCCCCGCGATTTTGCTGCGTGGCATTTCTGCCGCATTGCAACTTGCATTTTGACCCGCCATGCTGGCAACCCGCAACCGCCGGAAGCAAAAATCATGACGATGGAAACGGTCTCACTGAACAAATCGCATGAAGGCATACAGGGCGTCTATCGGCACGCAAGCCGCGAGACAAAGACGGCCATGACCTTTTCGGTCTATGTGCCGCCGCATCAGACGGCTGCGAAACTGCCGGTGGTGTGGTATCTGTCGGGCCTGACCTGTACCCACGCCAACGTCACCGAAAAAGGCGAATTTCGCCGCGCCTGCGCCGAGCTGGGTCTGATCTTTGTCGCGCCGGATACCAGCCCGCGCGGCGAAGGCGTGCCGGGCGATCCCGCCAGCGCCTATGATTTCGGACTTGGCGCCGGCTTCTATGTCGATGCCACGCGCGAACCTTTTGCCGCCAATTACCGCATGTGGAGCTATGTGACAGCAGAGCTGCCCGAATTGGTCGCCGCGCAATTTCCGGTCGACGCGACCAGACAATCGATCCTCGGACATTCGATGGGTGGCCATGGCGCGCTGACAGCCGCGCTGCGGCTTCCCGGCCGCTATCGCGCGGCCAGCGCGTTTTCGCCGATCGTGGCGCCCTCGCAGGTGCCATGGGGCATCAAGGCGCTCGGCGGATATCTCGGCGACGATCGCGCGGCCTGGCGCCAACACGATGCCGTCGCCCTGATCGAGGACGGCGCGCGGTTTTCCGATCTGCTGGTCGATTATGGCGATGCCGACCCGTTCCTGGCCGAACAGCTCCGCCCCGAATTGTTGCAGAGCGCCTGCGCGCAGGCCGGCATCAAGCTGAAGCTTCGCAGCCATTCCGGTTACGACCACAGCTATTATTTCATCTCGACCTTGATGGAAGATCATCTGCGCTGGCATGCCGCGCGATTGAACGCTTGAGCTATTTGCGTGGGAGCACTGACAATGACGCGAGCGATCTTTTCGGCGGCTTTCATTGTGGCGCTGACGCCGATGGCCGCGTCCGCCAAGGACACAAGGTTCTGGAACCTGACCGCCAACACCATCACCTCGCTGCAGCTTTCGCCCGCGGGGAAGAACGAATGGGGCCGCAACCAGACCGACAACGACAACGACCGTACCGTCGATCATGACGAGCGCCTCAAGATCACCGATATCGCGACCGGCACTTACGACGTTAAGTTCACCGACAAGAGCGGGCGGACCTGCGTGGTTCCGAATGTCGAGGTCAAGGCCAGCGCGATCTTCTCGATCGAGGAGAAGGCGCTGAAGGACTGCAAGAAGTAACGCTAAAAATCGATGCCGAACAGCAGCCGCGCCTGCTGGCGCTCGAAATTGACGAGATCGAGCGAACCGGGGATCGCGGTGGCGTGGCCCGCGACCTGCGCGCTCCAGGCCAGCGTCATCCAGGTACGTTCGGAGAATTTGACGTAGAGCGTAGGCCCGGCGAAAAACCCCTGCCCCGCCAGGCTGTCCAGCCCGATCCCGTCATACTGGCGCAGATAGCGCGCTTCGCCACCGACAAAAATCCCCGGACGGATCTGCGCCATCACGCCGAGCGCGACGCCAGCGGTGGATTCCTGCGACCACAGCCCGGTCAGGTTGGAGCGCTGGGTGTCGGGCTGATAGATCAGGTTGAACGCCGCGACGATGCGGTCGTGGACGATTTCCCAATCGGCCGCCGCGACGAAATCGACGCCATACTGGTTGACGGGTTCGCCGGATATATCGTCCGCGCGGCCCCAATGCGGCTCGGCGCCGATCGCAAAGCCGAACGGAGCGGTGGCGCGATCGAGCAAACGATAGCGGATATCCGCGGAGAGGCCGCCCGGCGCAAAGTAGTGCTGATCGGCGAAGCCGCTCACGCCCGATATATCATAGGAGTTCATCACGGCGGTGAATTCGGTCCGCAGGTTTTGCAGCGGCACGAATTCCATCGACATGGTGCCCTGAGCCTGCATCATAGGTTCCGGTCCGCTTCGAAAAGCGCCCGGTGACGGATCCTTCCAGTTCCTTTTCGCCGACTTCGCCGACGTCGCTTCCGATCGTGTAGCCGAACAGATGCTCGGTCTCGATCGCCTGGCCGCGAGCCGCGACCGGGACAAGCGCCAGCGCGAACAATGCCGCGCCGAGATATCGACCCGCTGTTGTGAGGCGCGCATTCAATCCGCCGGCTCCATCACTTCGCGGGCCTTTGCCGCACTGCATCCAAAATCCGTCCCGTCGACCTTAACGCCGCCCGGCGTTCATTGCCATCTCGTCCCGAACATCGGCGGGATTTAACGGTGACGGGCCGTTCGTTTGGTGAATGGACAGGTCGGACAATTTCCCGCATGAATGCCTGAGTGAAAAGCTTATCCAGATCCGGCATTCTCTTGGCGCTTTGTCTCTTCTTCGGGGCAGCTCCGGCGCTGGCCGCAGACACCTTGCGCATCGGCCTGCAGACCACCGGCACGTTCGCCTGGCAGCTGGACGTGATCCGCCGCCATGGCCTTGCCGAACGCGCCGGCCTCGATCTGAAAATCAGCGAGTTCGCCTCCACCGACGCCGGCAAGCTCGCCATCAACAGCGGCGCG
The DNA here is from genome assembly GCA_963699465.1 of uncultured Alphaproteobacteria bacterium. Classification (GTDB taxonomy): domain Bacteria; phylum Pseudomonadota; class Alphaproteobacteria; order Rhizobiales; family Xanthobacteraceae; genus Bradyrhizobium. The sequence continues at coordinate 25,347 of CAVOTZ010000010.1, read as the reverse complement.
GTCGACATCGCCGTGGTCGATTGGCTGTGGGTCGCGCGCGCCCGCGCGCTCGGCGCCAAATTGCTGTTCTATCCCTACTCCAGCGCCGCCGGCGCGATCATGGTGAAAAACGACTCACCGCTGCACACGCTCGAAGATCTCAAGGGCCACGTTCTCGGCATCGCCGGCGGCCCGCTCGATAAAAGCTGGCTGATCGTCCAGGCCGCCGCCTTGCGCAGCGGCATCGACCTCAAGCATACGGCGACCCTGCAATACGGCGCGCCGCCGCTGATCGCCCAGAAACTGCTGCAGGGCGAGGCCGAGGCAAGCCTGAATTTCTGGAACTTTTGTGCGAGCCTCGAAACCAAGGGCTATCGGCGCATCTACGAGGTGCGCGAGGCCGAGGCGGCGCTTGGCCTGAAAGAGCCGGTCGCCGTGATCGGCTACGTGTTCTCCGAATCCTTTGCCGCGACGCATAAAAGCGCGATCGATCGCTTCATCGCGGTCGCGCGCGAGGCCAACGACATCATGCTGCGATCCGACCAAGAGTGGGACGCGCTGCGCCCGCTGATGAACGCCGAGGACGACCGCACCTTCAAGGCCTATCGCGACCGGACCCGGGAAGGCATGCCGCGGCGGACGGTGGCATCCGAAGCCAGCGACGCCAGCGCGCTGTTCCGCACCCTTGCCGGGATCGGCGGGGCGGACCTGGTGGGGCCATCGCAGGAACTTGACCAAGGCCTCTATTATCAACCGGGCTTGCATCAACCAGGCTTGCGGCGGAGAGTAAGCGTTGTCGAGATTTCTTTCGCTGGCCGTGCTGGTGGCGGCCTGGGCCATCACCGCCGCGCTGGCGCAGTCGCGGCTGCTGCCCGGCCCGCTCGCGGTCGGCGCGACCACGCTCGCCGAGCTGCGTTCCGGCGAGCTGCCGTTCCAGATGGCCTGCACGCTTGGCCGCGTGATCGGCTCGTTTGCGATCGCGATGATTCTCGGCAGCATCGCGGGCTACGCGATGGGCCGCTCGAAGGTGCTGGACCGGTTCGCCGATTCATGGCTGGTGGTGTTGATCAACATGCCGGCGCTGGTGGTGATCATCTTCGCCTATATCTGGATCGGCCTGAACGAAACCGCCGCCATCCTCGCGGTCGCCATCAACAAGCTGCCGAACGTGATCGTGGTGATGCGCGAAGGCACCCGCACGCTCGATCCCGAGATCGACGAAATGGCAACCGCCTTTCAATTCACCGCGTTGAAGAAAATCCGCCATGTCGTGATCCCGCAGCTGGCGCCCTATCTGGCGGCGAGCTCACGCTCCGGCCTTTCCATCGTCTGGAAGATCGTGCTGGTGGTCGAATTGCTGGGGCGCCCCAACGGCGTCGGATTCGTGCTGGGATCGGCCTTTTCGCTGTTCGACATGGCCAGGATCCTGAGCTATGCGATCTGCTTCATCGTGCTGATGCTGGTCATCGAAGGTCTTGTCGTGCAACCGCTTGAACGACGCGCAAACCGCTGGCGGCGCCGCCTTGCTTGAGCTTCGCATCGACGCCAAGAGCTACCTTTCGGCCGACGGCACCGCCGGTCGAGGTCGTTCGCGGCCTCGACCTTCGGCTCGAGGCCGGATCGTTCGGCGCGCTGATCGGCCCGTCCGGCTGCGGCAAGACCACCATCCTGAAGATCGCAGCCGGGCTCGACGCCGATTTTCACGGGGAGCGTCGCACCCCGGGATCCGGCCGCCTCGGCATGGTGTTTCAGGAGCCGCGCCTGCTGGCCTGGCGCACCGTCGAGCAGAACATCCGGCTCGCGCTTGCCCCTGACCGTGCCGGCATCGACCTGACCGAACTGGTCGAGATTCTCGGCCTTGGCGCGCACCTCGCCCGCTACCCCGGCGAATTGTCGCTCGGGCTGGCGCGCCGCGTGGCGGTCGCGCGCGCGTTCGCGGTCGATCCGGATTTTCTGCTGCTCGACGAGCCCTTCGTGTCGCTCGATGAGGCGACCGCCGACCGGCTGCGCAACGAACTGATGGCGCTGACGACACGGACCGAGGTGACGACGCTGTTCGTGACCCATGATCTTGCCGAAGCCGTGCAACTGGCGGACCGGCTGTTTTTTCTGGCGGAGCGGCCGACGCGGATCATCCTCGAGAAAGAGCTGCCCCCGCCGCGCGGCACGCGCGGCAAGGAAGCGGTGGCCTCGATCAGCGACGAAATGCGCGCGCTGCTGGCGCAGGCAACGGCCGGCACTCAGGACAGCTAAAGGATCACAGCAGCCGGCTCTCGATCGCGAAGCGCACCAGTTCCGAGGACGATCGCAGGCCAAGCTTCTGGCGAATGATCGACGAGGTATTGGCGATCGTCTTGTAGGAGGAATGCACCAGCCAGGCGATCTCGGACAGGCTTTTGCCGGCGCTGAGCAGGCGCAATATCTCGATCTCGCGCGAGGTCAGTTTCGACAGCGGGCTTTGCGCAAAGGCCGGCCCCGCGAAGGCGACGCTGCGTGCGATCGCCGCCGGCAAGTAGACCCCGCCCTTGCCGACTTCGTGAATCGCCTCGACGAGGTCGTTGGGATCGCCGGATTTCGAGACATAGCCCTTGGCGCCGACCTCGATCGCGCGCGCGGCGAAAACCGGGTCGTCGTTCATGCTGAACATGATGAGACGCGCCGCGGCGGTATGCGCCAGGATACGCCGCGCCAGTTCGAATCCCGACACCGTCGGCAGATTGATGTCGAGCACGCTGACATCGGGCTTTTCGGCGACGAACACCCGCTCGCCGCTCTCGGCGTCGGCCGCTTCCAGGATCGATATGCCGGCGTCGCCCGCGAGCAATGCGCGGCAACCCGAAGCCACGATCGGATGATCGTCGACGATCAGAACACGCATCGGCGTTGGCCCAAATCCCGCATCAGCCTTCGTTGCTGCATCGCATCAGACGGATTGGCGAACGCTTCATCCGCCTCGGCCGGATCATGCATCCCGGCCACAATTGCTGTACGGTTCAATTAGATAGCCGCCCTTTTTATCTGTCAACGGGCCGCGATGGTGGACCAAGTCGATGTGGCAGAAATTATCCTTGCGCGCCCGCCTCAATCTGCTGCTGGCGCTGGTTCTTACGCTCGGTCTCGCCATCAACATCACGCGGCTGGTGCTGGAGGCCGGCCCGCGCGTCCAGGCCGAGGATCAGAGCGTGATCCGGCTGGCCCGCGAGTTCATGGAGACGCTGGTGGTCGGCCTCAACGAAACGCGCGACCCGGACGCGCGGCTCGATCAGATCATCCGCGATCTCAACCGGCTGCGCCATGTCAGCATTACGCGGCAGGATGACGCGGCGGCCAAGCCTGCCGCGGCCGAGGACGCCGGCAGCGACGACGAGCCGTCTTCGGTCCCCGCCTGGTTTGCCGCCCTCGTCCATCCGGAAAAAACCGCGGTCAATGTCCCGATTTCGATCCACGGCCGGACCGGTTATCTGGTGATCACGTCGCATCCCGACGACGAGATGAACGAGATCTGGGACGGCATCGTGACCCAGCTACTGGTCGGCTCCGCGATCGCGGTGACGCTGTTCCTGATCACCATGCTGGTGGTGAGCCGGGCGCTGGCGCCGCTTCAGTCGCTGTCGCAGGCCATGACCGATATCGAGGCCGGCGGCTACGACACGCGGGTAAAAGCGGGCGGTTCGCCGGAACTGGCCGCGATCTGCGGCAAGCTGAACCATCTGGCGGCGACGCTGGGCGAGGCCGTCGAGGAAAAGCGCCATCTCGCTGAGCGCGCCGTCTCGCTGCAGGATGCCGAGCGCAAGGAGATTGCCCGCGAGTTGCACGATGAATTCGGGCCGTATCTGTTCGCGCTGCGGGCGCACGCCAGTTCGCTGATGCGGACCATCGAGGCCTCCGAACCGGACACCGCGGCGTTGCGCAAGCACGGCGGCGCCATCCTGGAACAGGTCAATGCCTTGCAGCAATTCAACCGCCGGGTACTGGAAAAACTGCGGCCGGTCGGCCTTGCCGAACTCGGCCTGCGCGAGGCCATCGGCGCGCTGCAGCGGCTGTGGCGCGAGGCCCATCCCGGCGTCGCGATCGAGACCGCGATTTCGCCCGCGCTCGGCGAAACCGGCGAAACCGCGGAACTGACCATCTACCGCATCATTCAGGAAGCCCTGACCAACGTATTCCGGCACGCCGGTGCGACAGAAGTCAGCATCACGGTCGAACCGGCATCCGGACGCCAGAGCGTAACCGGATTCGCCGGGATCCCAGCAACCAAGGTGAGCGTGCGCGACAATGGCGCCGGCCTGCCGAGCGACCATAAACAAGGCCTTGGCTTGATCGGGATGCGCGAACGGGTGCTGGCACTGGGCGGCGCCATGACGGTCGCATCCACCAGCCAGGGGGTCACCGTGGAGGCGCTCGTTCCCAACGGGATCCGCCAGCTCCAGACCGCTGAAACCCCGTGATCGCTCCGCGTTGACCGGAAGATTAGGGATCATTACCCTGATCGCACGGGGCAAACGAGGGTCGATCGCCGGCAGGATTTCGAGCCCGATCGCAACCGGAAAGGTCTCAACCATGATATCGCGACGCGCGCTCGTTGTTTCCTTGGCGACCGGGGTGTTGTTTGCCGCCGGCTTGCCGGCCCTGGCAAAATCCCGCCGCATGGGCCTGATCGGCATGCTCGACACCGACCATGACGGCACGGTCGATCTGGCGGAAGCCAAGGCCGCGGCGTCAGCGCTGTTCGACAAACTCGAGCGCGACAAGGATGGCACGCTGGACAAGCATGAACTGGCCCGCCGATTATCGGCCAAGGAACTGGCGGCGGCCGATCCCGACCATGACGGCACGCTGACAAAAGACGAATATCTCGCCGTCGTCGCGCAGCGCTTCGGCGCCGCCGATCCCGATCACGACGGAACGCTCGACGCGAAGGAATTGGAAAGCCCGGCGGGCCGCGCCCTGCTGCGACTGCTGAAGTAGTTGCAACGACACCGCTTGCGGGCCTGATCCATGGCGTCAACACGCCCTGGAACTCGACTGCGTCGGGAATTAATCCCGAATTCTTCGGGAATTATTCCCGAATAGTCCGCGGACCTTTTGCGGCTAGCGGCTCGACCGGCACGTTACTAGTCTCCCCCTCCTCTACCGGCACAAAAACAGCCGGAGGTGGTTTGGGAGGAGACGGTGCGTACTCGGTCTCTGGTTGTCGCCTCGCTTTCGATGTCCCTGTTGCCGGTAAGCGAATGCGCGCTTGCCCAGGACAGTCCCGGCGCAGTGCAGAATTTGCCGCCGATCACCGTCACCGCGAGCAAGCCGAGCGCCAAACCCGGGCGTGACCAGAATGCAAAACGCAGGGTGCGCGCGATACCGACCGTGATGGTCTATCCGACGTCGCCTTTGTCCGGTGGCGACGTCGAAGCCGACAAGGTGCCGGCCGCCGTCACGGTCGTCGACGCCAACCAGATCAAGACGACGGGATCGCTCAACATCAGCGATGCCTTGGTGAAATATGTGCCGGGAATTTCCATTAACGAAGTCTCGGGCAACCCGTTCCAGCCCGACGTGCAATTCCGCGGCTTTACGGCCTCGCCGGTATCCGGCACGCCGCAGGGGCTCGCGGTGTATCAGAACGGCGTACGCATCAACGAGGCGTTCGGCGACACCGTCAACTGGGACCTGATTCCGACCGCCGCGATCAAGTCGGTCAACCTCGTCACCAACAATCCCGCGTTCGGCCTCAATGCGCTCGGCGGCGCGATCGATATCCAGATGAAGGACGGTTTTAATTATCACGGCGCCGAAATCGACGTGATGGGCGGCTCGTTCGGCCGCGTCCAAAGCTCATTGCAGTGGGGCAACCAGTACGACAATGTCGCGGTCTACGGCGCGCTTGAAGGCGTGCATGACGACGGGTTTCGAAATTTCTCGGCCTCCAACATCCGCCGCTTCTATGGCGACATCGGCTTCAAGAACGACCAGTCCGAATTCCACGTCAACATGGGCGCCGCCGCCAACGACTTCGGCGCCTCGGCGACCGTGCCGGTCGAACTGTTGCAGCAGTATTGGGGCGCTACTTACACCACGCCGCAGACGTCGTCCAACAAGGTCGGCTATCTCAATTTGACCGGAAAGGTCGAGGTCTCCCCGACATGGACCATCGACGGCATCGCGCATGTCAGGATTTTCGATCAGAAAACCCAGGACGGCAATCCGACCGACACTCAGCCTTGCGATGCCGATCCGACAACGCTTTGTTTCGGCAATGGCACCACGCCGGCCAATGGCCTTGACGGCAATCAACTCGCCAACCCCTTCGACCCCAGCGCCGTGCTGGGCGAGAACGACCGCACAACGACGCGATCGACTTCGACGGGTTTTTCGCTGCAGGCGACCAATACCGACCAGTTGTTCGGCCACAACAACCACTTCGTGGTCGGCACCAGCTTCGATTACGGCGTCACCCATTTCAACGCCAACGCCGAACTCGGCACCATCGGCCCCAATTACGTCGTCAGCGGCTCCGGGGTTTTCCTCGGCCAGTCCGGCGATCCGACTTCGGACGGGCCCGGTCTCGCTGCGCACCACCAATCAATATACCGGGCTCTATGCGCTCGATACGTTCGACGTCACCAACGCCTTTTCCGATCACCGGCGGCGGCCGCTTCAACGTCGCCAACATCAACCTGCAGGACCAGCTCGGCACGGCGCTGAACGGCAGCGACACCTATACCCGCTTCAACCCGATTGTCGGCGGCACCTACAAGATCACGCCGGGATTGACCGCCTATGCCGGCTATTCCGAAGCCAACCGCGCGCCGACGCCGCTTGAACTCGGTTGCGCCGATCCGAACAATCCCTGCATCATCGCCACGTTCCTGGTGTCCGATCCGCCGCTCAAGCAGGTGGTGTCGCACACCCTGGAAGCGGGCCTGCGCGGCACCGGCGATCTCAGTATCGGCACGCTGAACTGGAAGCTCGGCGCGTTCCGTGCCGACAACACCGACGACATCCTCAGCATTCCCAGCAATATCACCGGCTTCGGCTATTTCCAGAATGTCGGCTCGACCCGCCGCCAGGGCGTCGAGGCCGAGGTCAGCGTCAAGTCCGACAAGTGGCAGATCAACGCCAGCTACACCTTCATCGACGCGCGTTTCCTCAACGCGTTGACGCTCGGCTCGCCGAACAGCCCGTTCGCCGACGCCAATGGCAATATCCAGGTCATGCCCGGCAACCAGATTCCGGCGGTGCCGCGCAACCGGCTCAAGGCCGGCATCGACTATGCCGTCACCGACGCCTTCAAGGTCGGCGGCGACGCGCTGTTCGTGACCAGCCAGTATTTCGCCGGCGACGACTCCAACCAGTTCATGAAGCTGCCGTCCTACGCCGTCTTCAACCTGCACGCCTCGTATCAAGTGACAAAACAGATCCAGCTTTACGCCCGGGCCAACAACATTTTCGACAACCGCTACGCGAGCTACGGAACCTTCTTCGACACCACCGCGCTGCCCAATTTCGCCAATGGCGGCGCGCCGTTCACCGACCCGCGTTCGCTCAGCCCGGCGCAGCCGCGCGCGATCTATGCCGGCATGAAGGTCACGTTCTGAAGCTTTACGCCGAAGCCGAGCGACGAAGGCCGCTCAGGCCGGCGGGCCGCCGCGGCGCGCCAGAAAGCCGCGGGCCGGGTCGTAGGCCAGGATCGCACCGAACAGAAACACAATTGTGCAGCCGAACACCACGCCAAGCGAAACCCACGCCACCTGAGCATACAGCGCGAAACGAATCAGTTCGGTCGCGTGGGTGAATGGATTGAGCTCGCAGAAATAATACAACAGCGGGCTCAATTCCTTGACCCGCCACAGCGGGTACAGCGCCGACGACGCAAAGAACATCGGGAAAATGACGAAATTCATCACGCCGGCAAAGTTCTCCAGTTGCTTGATCAGCGACGAGATCAGCATGCCGAGCGCGCCGAGCATGAAGCCGCTGAGCAGCAGCGCCGGCAGCAGGGTCAGATAGCCGATCGGCGGCGGCTCGATCTCCCAGAACCAGGCAATCACCAGGAAGGCATAGACCTGCAGCACCGACACCAGCGTGCCGGCCAGCAGCTTCGAGGTCAGCAGCCACCAGCGCGGGAACGGGCTGACCAGCAGCGTGCGCATGCCGCCGGTCTCGCGGTCATAGACCATGGTCAGCGACGACTGCATGCCATTGAAGAGCTGGATCATCGCGATCAGGCCGGGCGCGATATAGACCTCGTACAACACATAGGTCTCGTAGGGCGGAATGATCGAGACGCCGAGCACCTGGCGAAATCCGGCGGCGAAAATAAACAGCCACACCAGCGGACGGACCAGCGCCGAGACGAAACGTTCGCGCTGGTGAATGAAGCGAAGCGCCTCGCGCCAGACAATGCCCTTCAGACAAATGAAATACTGCGCGAGCGTAAAGCGGTGCTTGTCGGCCGTTGCGGCGAGCACCGTCATTGCGCTGTTTCCAGCTCGCCCTGCTCGGCGGTCCCGGTCAGCCGATTGAATGCCCCGCCCAAATCGGCAGCGCCGGAGCGGCCGATCACGTCGGCCACCGTACCATGCGCGAGCACGCTGCCCTTGTGCAGCACCACGACGTCGTCGCCGCTGGCGGCCTCGTCGATCAGATGGGTGGCCCAGAGCACGCCGAGGCCCTGCTCCACCGACAGCCGCCGGACGTGATCGAGGATGTCGGCGCGCGCCTTGATGTCGAGGCCGACGGTCGGCTCGTCCAGCAGCAACAGCCGCGGCTGGTGCAGCAGCGAACGGGCGATCTCGATGCGCCGCATCTGTCCGATCGAAAGATTGCCGACGCGATCGCGGCTACGATCGGCCATCGCGACGCGGTCGAGCACCTCGGCGATCAGTTGGTCGGCGCGCTTGCTGGCAATGCCATGCAGGGCCGCGTGATACATCAGGTTTTGCCGCACCGAAATGTCGACGTCGAGCGCGCGCGACTGGAACACGACGCCGAGCTGGCTCAACGCCGCACCCGCCTCGCGCCCGACATCGTGGCCGAAGATGCGGATCTGGCCCGACCGGATCGCATAGAGCCGCGTGATCAGCGAAAACAAGGTCGATTTGCCGGCGCCGTTCAATCCCAGCAGCACCGTAAACGACGACTGCCGGACCGTCAGGCTGACGTCGTTCAACGCGACCCGCGGGCCGTAACGATGGCTGACGTGATCGACGGCGAGAGCCGCGACGTGGTCGACGGCAAGGGCCGCGACGGGATCGACGGCAAGAGCCGCGACGGGATCGACGGCAAGAGCCGCGACGGGATCGACGGCAGGGCCGGAGTTGGGCAGAATCAATGGCGTCATGCCGGTCATTCCAGACCCACGGCCTCGTGAGGTTCGATAGGGGCCGTTTAGCCCACTGGGTTCGCTGCGGCAAGCTGGCCAAAATGCCCAGAGCGTGCAGCGCTACGACCAAAAGCCGACTTTGGGCCCGCCGCGTCACCGGACCCAAGCTTGACCTCGATAGTTGATCCTGACAAAATTCTTGCAACTGGCGCAGCACACCTTCGCCATTCCATAGGCAGGAAACAGAACCTCAACAGCAAGACGGATGGGCCAGTGACACAGTTTCGGATTTACGCTTTTGCCGCCTTGGTATTGGCAGGCTCGGTTGGTGCTGCAAGTGCGCAGGACGCAGCACTCGGCGAAAAAGTGTTCCTCAAGTGCAAGGCCTGTCACCAGATCGGCGAAGGCGCGAAGAACGCGGTCGGACCGGTGCTGAACGGTGTCGTGGGCCGCAAGGCCGGCACCGCTCCCGATTACTCCTACAGCGACGCCAACAAGAATTCGGGCATCACCTGGGATGAAGCGACCTTGAAGGAATATCTGAAAAATCCGCGCGCCAAGGTTCCCGGCACCAAGATGATCTTCCCGGGTTTGACCAAGGATGACGACATTGACAATGTCATCGCCTATCTCAAGCAATTCGGAGCCGACGGCAAGAAGTCGTGATCGCTCCCTGGCCGGCGAGCGCGATATTTCGCTGCGTTCGAAGACCGGCGACGAAAGGCGCTGACGATGGCTGGAATGCACGCCTTGTTGCGATTGGGTTTGCTGGTGGCAATTCCCGCTATCGCCGCGGCAACACTTGCAAAGGCCGAAGACCTCAACGACTACCCGACGTCGGCGCGCGCGGATTATGTGTTCGGCTGCATGAAGGCCAACGGCGAGACGCAGGAGCTTTTGCAGAAATGCTCCTGCTCGATCGACGTGATCGCATCGATCATCCCGTACGATCACTACGTGACCGCCGAAACCATCCTTTCGATGTCCCAGGTAACCGGGCCGGTTGGTTCCGAATTTCGGTCGACCGAAACGGCCCGGCTTGCGCTGCAGGAGTTTCGGCGGGCGCAGGCGGAAGCCGAAATCCGTTGCTTCTAACGGGTTGCCCGGCTGCGAAGCCGCCAGAGCGTTTTCGAGCGAAGTGGATACCGGTTCGCGTGGAGAAAACGCGTCAAAACAAGAATCTAGACCTTCGGTTCTGATACTATCAGAACCGAAGGTCTAGAGCATCGATTTCTCGACACTCCATTCATCCCTGAAGATGTGCTTGCTGGTATCGGTCGCCTCGACACGGAAATTGCCGACGCCGTTGGGCGCGAAGTTGAAACGGATATTGGGGTCTTCCGAGATGGCGATCCCGCCGTCCATCTCCACCACCAACTCGTCCCCCTGCCAGATCTTCAGGTCTTCGATAAAGAACGGTGGAACGTAGAGCCGCGTCAACTGGTCCATCTGCAGCCCGGAATTCTGCGGATGACGCAGCATGATCTGGGCCTCCGGCGTGGCGCTGGCTTCTTGTCGGAAGGTGCGGAATTTCATCTGCCCAAGCATCGATCTGGTCGCATCGGCATTCGCCGCCGCCGGCGCCGAGCAGCCGCCGGATGCCTTCACGAAGGTCTTGACGCCATAGAGCTTGCCGTCGCTGAGTTCGGCGACCAGCCGCACATAGGAATAGGAATTGACCCGGACCCGTGTCGAGATCGAGGTCACGCCGGAATGAGGCCCGACCGTGAAAACGCCGGCGACCGGCGCCGGGTTTTCGTCAATCACCAAAGTCAGCGACTTCAGCGTGCGCTTGTCGTCGCCGCCAAAATTCACCCGCATGCCGATCGGCACGATCGCGGCGTCTTCGGCGCGGCGCGGCGCGTCGAGCATCACAAGGCCCGTGCCGTCGAGAATTGGACGATCCTTGAAAATATCGCCCTTGATGTTGTTCCAGGTTGCTTCCGAAGGCTGGTCCGGCGCCGCGCCCTGGGCGCGCGCCGTTACGGGTGCCGCAAAGCACAGCCCCGCCAGCAGGAGTGGAACAATCGTTCGGAGAAAACTCGGCATGGTCGAATTCCATTTCCACCATGAAAGAATGCCAAAACTATCCGAATCCGCGGCAGGCGGCAAGTTGCACTGCGGTCGTCTCATTCCCATTCAAGCTCGCCAAATGCCGCGATCACGTTGCGCGAACCATATTCGTCGAACAGCTTCCATTGCGACTGCTCGCTGCGCCCGGCTTGCTTTGCCGCCGTGGTAAGCGGTACTCCCTGCTTGATCAGGCCACGCACCTCGCCGGCAAGATTCTCGAAATAGCGCTGCTCGTCGGCGACCGCGTGGTGCCAATCGGCGACGATCGGACCATGACCGGGAACGACGCGGACGGCGGCAATGCGCGATAGCTCGGCGATATCAGCGAGGAAGCCACGGATGCTGCCGTCGATGACAGGGACATGCTCAATGAACAGCAGATCGCCCGCGAACAGGGTAGAACTCGCCTCGTCGAACACGGTCAGGTCATTGTCGGTATGCCCCGGGGGCCATGCCTTCAGCGTCACAACCCGCTTGCCGAGATCGAGCTTCATTTCACCGTCGACCAGCAGCGTCGGCGGCACGATCTTCACCTGGTCCATCAGCGCATCGCCCAGCACGCTGCGAAAGGCCCCGAGATAATAATCGCCGCGCGCCACCAGCGCGCGCGGCAGGTTCTTGTGCCCGACGAAAATAGTTCGCTCTGGTGCAAGCGAATTTCCCTCTTGTGCAAACGGCGCGTTGCCAAAGATGTGATCGGGATGAACATGGGTATTGATCACATAGCGGACAGGCTTCGGAGTTACATCGTGAATGGCGGCAAGCAGGCGTTCGCCCTCAAAGGCGCTGCCGCCGGTGTCAATGACGGCCACCGCATCGTCACCGACGATGAAGCCGACATTGGCGGCATCGCCCTGGTTGCCCTCGGTCATCATGGCGATATTGCCGATATGGACGTAAACGCCCGGCGAGATCTCCGAGACCGGCAGCGGCACCGGAGGATCTCGTTGTTGTGCGGAACAATCGCGGCAACCCAGGACAAAAACCGAGATCACCGCAAGCGCGAGGCTTACATCGTGCAGCGTCTTCGCACGCGATCTTGCGCAGCGATCGAGTTTTGTTAGTGTGGTGGTCCGTTGCCTGGTCATCGATCTCGGGTTCCCTCCGGCATGGCGGCCGATCAATCGTCGACATCCCGATCATAGCTCGCCTGTGGCGGGAGTGTTGTCAGCGAAGGATTCGCTGTGTTTCGCTCTGGCGCAAACGGGCTTCTCTCCCGGACAAGCGTTCGATCGCCGGACTCGATAACAATCGCACAGGTAATCACATGAGCCCACAGCGTATCGAAAACCCGGCCCGGCGTTGGCGCGATCCAGCAATCTTTTGGGCTGTTCGGATCACGTCGCTGCTCAGCCTGCTGATCTGCGGGCTCGCCGTGTTGCGACCGTTCGAGGCGGCAGCGCAAACGCCCGCGCAAGGCCTAGGCCCCGCGCCAGGTGGCGAATCCGGCTCGCTCGAACTGGTCGATCCCAACGTGTTTCGCGCCTGCGGCGACCCGCGCAACCTGCCGTTCTCCAACGACAAGAGCGAAGGGTTTGAGAACAAGCTGGCCGAATTGTTCGCGGCAAAGCTCGGCAAGAAGCTCAGCTACACCTACTTCCCGCAAGCCACCGGGTTTGTGCGGATGACGCTAGGCTCCTATCGCTGCGATGTGATCATGGGATTTCCGCAAGGCGACGATCAGGCGCAGTCGACTGTGCCCTATTATCGCACGACCTACGCGCTGATCGCCAAGCGCGGCAGCGGTATTGAAGATGTCACGGCGATCAACGACCCGCGACTTAAGGACAAGCGGATCGGCATCGTCGCCAAGACGCCGCCCAGCACCGGCATGGCGATCAACGGCCTGCTCGGCAAAGCCAAGTCCTACCCGCTGTTCATCGATACCCGCGCGGACTCCTCGGCGCAGGCCATGATCGACGATCTCAACCAGGGCAACATCGATTGCGGCATCCTGTGGGGCCCGATGGCGGGCTACTTCGCCGCCAAGAACGATCCGCCGCTGGTAGTGGTGCCGCTGGTCAAGGAGACGATGGGGCCGCAGATGACCTATCGTATCGGCATGGCGGTGCGTCCGGCGGACCAGGAGTGGAAGCGCACGCTCAACAAACTGATCGCGGAAAACCAGGACGAGATCAACAAGCTCTTGATCAGCTACAACATCCCGATCCTCGACGAGAGCAACGCGCCGATTACCGCCGAGACGCTGTCCAAGCGGCCATGAGCCGATCCGCCATCTGCTTCACCCTGCTGGCGATGATCTTCGCGATGCGCGAAGTGCGGGCGGCCGACGTGCCCGAGCCGGACAATTACCGGATGGAGGACTATCGCAGGCCGACGCCGGCCACGCTGCGCGGCGCGAAAACCATTGCCACGGAAGAGGCCGAAAAACTCTGGCGTGGCGGCGCGGCGTCCTTTGTCGACGTGCTGCCGCGGCCGCCGCGGCCGCGCAATCTGCCGGAGGGAACGCTGTGGCATGACAAGCCGCGGCCGGACATTCCCGGCAGCGTCTGGCTGCCCGATACCGGCTATGGCGAGCTCGCGCCCGACATGGCCGACTATTTCGCCCGGGAACTCCTGAAAGCGACCGCCGGCGATCGCGCGCGGCTGGTGGTGCTTTATTGTCTGGCGGATTGCTGGATGTCGTGGAACGCGGCCAAGCGCGCGCTACAGATCGGCTATTCGAATGTCGCCTGGTATCGCGACGGAACCGACGGCTGGCTCGCCGCCGGACTGCCGCTGCAAGAGGCCACGCCGGAGCCCCGACCGGAGCAGTAAAGCGAATGTCAGGGAAAGCGGTGTCCTTGCCCGCTCACTTTTTCGCGGTGTCCGCGCTTAGGTCATTCGCAATCGCGCTGCCGAGATCGAACAGCCGCTTCTCGATCTGGACCGGCACCTCGCAGACATAGGACGTCGATTTGCGGCGGTCCTCGAAGATGCGGGTCTGCCACGCCAGCTGGCTTGCGAGGTTCTCGGTCTGCGCCTGATCGGCGCCGGCCTTGTCCTGCATGTCGCGCAGCTTCTGGGCTTCGGCGCGGATGTCCTCGGCGGCGGATTTCTGCTTGCGTGAAAAGCGCTCGATCCCGCTCATCACCTCGTCGCGCTGCGCATTGAGCGTCGAATAAAGCGATGCGAACAAGGTCTTGGCTTTTTGCTGCTTTTCGGCGTCGGTTCCGGCCAGATAATCCGCGATCAATTTCTTCGCATCCTCGATCGGGGTGCGCCGGGCGGCGAGCCGCGCCACCAGATCGGCTTGCTTGGCATCCGCGGGTTTGGCATCGACGCCGTCGATCGACGGACCGGTCCAGACGCTGGCGACCGCAATCCCCGGCACTTTTAGTTGCTGGCACGGCCAGTCCGGGTAACGTGGGTCCAAAGCGAATGAAGGTTGCGTCCAGCACCCGGCCGCCGCAACCAAAGCGCAGAACGCCAATTCGCGCGTCGACAGCATCACGCCGCGCCTCCCTTGTCATTTTGCCCACCGTAATAACCGGCGCGACAGGTTGATCGATCCGGGTATTGGTATGTCCAGCAAATATATTTGATATTGTCGCCCCGCCGCAAATCAAATCCGAACTCGGCGCGCCCTGCGCTGGATTGGACCATGGAATGACGTCGCTGTTCGACAATCCGCGGTCGTTCCCGAGCCGGAGGCGACACAATTCATGCACCGCCGGATTTTGCGGTTCGATCGCGGTCGCGCTGCTCGCCACCGCGTCTTGCGCGACCGCCGCCGACGCGCCGGTGCTGGCCCCGTCCCGCATGCCGTCGCTCGGCACGGTCGACCAACGCTTCCAGTCCTACAACATTGAAATGGTCGAAATCACCGGCGGACATTTTTGGAAACCCTATCGATCGGCGTCCGATGACAAGCCGCCATCGCCCGCGGGATCGAACACCCCTGACGGCATCGATGCGCAACTGTTCCAGTATCGGCCGCCGATCGATCTCGCCAAGGCGCGGTTGCGGATGCTCGCCAAAGCCCTGGGTCCGGCCTATGTCCGGATCAGCGGGACCTGGGCCAACACCAATTTTTTTGCCGACTCAGATCAACCACCCTCGCTGCCCCCGTCCGGCTTCAAGGGCATTTTGACGCGCCGGCAATGGCGTGGCGTTGTCGAATTCGCAAAATCGGTCGACGCGAAAATCGTGACATCGTTCGCGATCGGCGCCGGCACGCGCGATGCTCATGGGGTATGGCGACCCGATCAGGCGCGAAGTCTGCTCGACTACACGCACGCGATCGGCGGCAAGGTTGCCGCCGCGGAATTCATGAACGAGCCCAATCTCACGGCCATCGGCGGCGCGCCCATAGAGTATGATGCGAAGGCCTATGGGCGCGATTTCGAACTATTCCACGGGCTGATGAAACGCGCGTCGCCGGAGACGATCATCCTCGGTCCCGGCGCCGCCGGCGAGGACGCCAAGGCGGCAGATCTGCTCACCGCATCGGCCTCAGGCCTCGATGCCTATTCCTATCATTATTATGGCGCGCTATCGGCGCGATGCCGCGGCGCCGGCACGCTCGAAACCGCGCTTTCGGAACAATGGCTGGCGGGAACGGACCGCGCGCTGGCCTTTCATAAAACCCTGCGCGACCGTTTTATGCCGGGCAAGCCGGTCTGGCTTACCGAAACCGCCGATGCGGCCTGCGGCGGCAATCCCTGGGCGGTGTCCTTTGTCGACACGTTCCGCTATCTCGACCAGCTCGGGCGGTTGGCGAGGGCCGGCGTTCAGGTGGTGATGCACAACACGCTGGCGGCCAGCGACTACGGCATGCTCGACGAAAAGACACTGGAGCCGCGTCCAAAATATTGGGGCGCCATGCTCTGGCGGCGGCTGATGGGAACCACCGTGCTCGACGCCGGCGTGCCGGTCGCGATCGGCCTTCATGTCTATGCGCACTGCCTGCGCGGCATGCCGGGCGGCGTGTCGCTGCTGGTGATCAACAACGACCGTAGCGCGCCGCGCGCGCTGAGGCTGCCCCTGGCATCGATACGCTACACGCTCGATGCCGCGGAATTGAGCGCGACCGAAGTCAGGTTGAACGGCCGCGCGCTAAAACTCGGCACGGGCGATCGGCTGCCCTCGATGCAGGGCGATCCGGCAGAAGCCGGCGTCAGCACGTTCGCGCCGGCCACCATCACTTTCCTGGCCATGCCGCGGGCTGCGAACCGCGCTTGCCGATAGGAGACGTTGAACGGGCGGATGGCCCGGCTACACACCGCTTTCTTGGCAAAGCTGCCCCGCCATGTCATCCTGACGGCATCGGCAGCTTCAATGAAAGCGGCCCATCGGGAGAGACCGCCTTGCATCGCCATGCCGTGTTCCTGTGTTCGGCGCTCCTTGTCGCGTTCGGCGCCATCTCGGCGGCCAATGCCGCGGAGACGGAACGCTGCCGGGAATTGAGCCGCAGGTTCGAAATCAGCAAGGCCCAGATCACGGCGATTGAAGTGTCGTTGACGCTGTTCTCCTCGGCCGACGGCAATTGCACTGACCTCGCGACCCAATTGCTCGATCAGGGCGCATCGGTCGACGCCCGCGACCGGATCGGCGCCCGGCCGCTCAGCCATGCCGCGCGCTCCGGCCATCTCGAAATGCTCGATCTCCTGCTGGCGCGCGGCGCGCCAATCGACGCGCGTGACCTCAACGGCGCGACCGCGCTGTATTACGCCGCCGAGCGCGGCCATCATTCGGTCGTGCAGCGGCTGATCGAGCGCGGCGCCGACGTCAAGCTGACCGGCAAAAGCGGGGTTTCGGCCGTGGCCGCCGCGGCCTATGCCGGCCGCGAACTCGATCGTCGCATTATTGCTGGCGCACGGCGCCGACGGCCGCGCGCCCGACGATACCAGCAAGCCGCCGGTGATCTACGCCGCGGCCAGCGGCCGGCTCGACATCGTCAAGCAATTGCTCGGCGACGGCGACCTCAACGCCCGCTATGCCAACGACCTCACCTTGCTGATGTGGGCGTCGGGCCCGGATGAGAAGGTGCCGGAAGCGCAGGCGATCGAGGTGGTGGCGTATCTATTGGAGGCCGGCGCCCATATCGACGACCGCGACGATCGCGGCCGCACCGCGCTGATGATCGCGGCGGAAGGCGGCCATGCCGAGATCGCCGATCTGCTGCTCAAGCGCGGCGCCGATCCCGCGCTAAAGGACAAGGCCGGAAAGCGCGCCGCCGATCTCACGGTGCTGACGTCGCTGCGCGAGCGCCTGACGCCGCATTAAAGACCCGCGAGATATTCCTCCAGCGCGGCGAGATCGTCGGGCGAAGTCGCGTTCATCAAATCGGACATGCCGGGATTGTTGCCGCGGGCGTGGCTGCGGAAATCGGCGATGGTTTTGGTCAGATAGTCGCGGCCCTGGCCGGCCAGCCGCGGCACGGTGCCGTCGCCCTGAAAATGATCGAGATGGCAGCCGGTGCAGCCGACGGAGGCGTTGGCCTTGACGGCGCGGTCCGAGACGTCCTTGGGCGCGCGCGGCTGGCCGAGATCGGGCCACGGCTTTTTGGAAAAATAGTCGGCGATCGCCAGCATCTCGTCGCGCTCGAAGGCGGATGCGATCGGCTGCATGATCTCGCTCTTGCGGTCGCCGCGCTTGAAGTCGCGCAGCTGGATATAGATGTAACCGTTCTGCTGGCCCCACAGCACCGGAATGGTCTTGTCGATCGGTTTTCCGTCCGCGCCGTGACAGCCGGCGCAAATCTGGACTTTTTCCTCGATACCGTCAGCTCTCGAAGGGGTCGCCCCAAACAGGATCGCCACCAGCGCGAGCCCGGAAACGCAACAACCCAACCTGACGTTCATCAATCTGATCCAGTGCAGTCCATTAAAAGAAGCGGGACCTCAACCGGTCCCGCTTCGCACCCTTCATAGTCTTATAATTGCCACTTCGCTCGAAACGCTTCGTCAATCGAGCGAGAAGGCGATGATGTTGTTGCCGCGGTGAAAATCGACCTGGGTGTTTCCGCCCGCGCCGACCACGATATATTGCTTGCCGCCCAGCGTATAGCTGGAAGGCGGCGCATTGACGCCGGCGCCGGCGTGGAAGCTCCACAGTTCCTTGCCGGTGGAGGAGTTGTAGGCCGCGAACTTGCCGTTGCCCTCACCGGTGAACACCAGCCCGCCCGCGGTCGCCAAAATGCCGCCGATCATCGGCTCCGGCGTCTTGACCTGCCACTTGATCTTGCCGCTGTTGTAATCGACCGCGGTGATGTTGCCGGCCTGCTTCTCGCTCGGAATCACCTTGAAGGCGCCGCCGAGCCACAGCTTGCCGTTCGGATAGGGCGAGCTGTCGACGAAGTAGTTCATCGGCTGATGCAGGTTGATGGCATAGGCCAGCCCCTGCCCCGGATCGGTCGCGATCGGCGACCATTCGACGCCGCCATTGGCGCCCGGCAGCATGCGCGCGCCGTCCTTGGTGGGAAGCGTCCACATGTTCTCCTGCGCCACCATGGCCTCGGAGAAGCGGATCAGGCTGCAATCCTTGCGGTCGTGCACGTAGATGTGCCCGGTCTTGCCGGCGTGGATGACGCCGGGAATGGTCTTGCCGTCCTTGCCCTTGACGTCGACCAGCACGGTCGGGCTGACCGCGTCGAGGTCCCAGACGTCGTGGGCGATGTACTGGAAGTGGCAGACGTATTTTCCGGTGTCGAGGTCGAGCGAGACCAGCGAGTCGGTATAGAGGTTGTCGCCGGGGCGGCTGGCGCCGTCGAGATCGGGCGACGGGTTGCCGACCACGAAATAGATCCGGTTGGTGGCGAGGTCGACCGACGGATTCTGCCAGACGCCGCCGCCGAGTTTGGCGAAGGGATCGCCGGTTTTTGCCAGTTGATCCTTCTCGGCCTGGATGTCGCGGTGCATGTCGCGGCCGGTGGCGTCCTTGGTGGCCCAGACGCCGACCGAATTTTCCGGAATCGGTATTGAAAGTCCAGATCAGCTTGCCGGTCTTGGCGTCGTAGGCTTTCAGGAAGCCACGGATGCCGTATTCGCCGCCATTGGTTCCGATCAGGATCTTGTCCTTGACCACGGTCGGCGCCATCGTCTCGCTGTAGCCGAGTTCGGGATCGGCGATATCGGTGGTCCACACCACCTCGCCGGTCTTGGCCTTCAGCGCCACCAGCTTGGCATCGAGGGTGGCGACGTAGACGAGGTCGCCGAGCACCTGCACGCCGCGATTGTTCGGGCCGCAGCAGTAGGTCGTGATCGGACCCATCTTGTGGTTATAGTGCCAGATCTGCTCGCCGGTCTTGGCGTTGAGCGCGTAGACGTGGCTGAACGAGGTCGTCACATACATCACGCCATCGACCACGATCGGCGACGTCTCCAGCGATTCCTTGACGTCGGTCTGGAAGATCCAGGCGACATGCAGGTTCTTGACATTGTCGCGCCCGATCTGCTTGGCGGGATAAAACCGCGTTTGCGCGTAATTGCCGTTGGTCAGCAGAAAATTGTTGCTGTTCTTGTCGGCGGAATTGAGCTGCTGCTGTGTCACCGGCGACACCATCGCCTGGCCCGGCCATCGTCTTGGCTTCCTGTTTGGTTTCCTGTTGCGCGTTGACGGGCCCCGTGAGCAGGCCGGCCATGCCGAATATTGCGGCGCATATAATAGAATATCTATTCATGATTTCCGCCCCAGCTTTGTTATCGTTGATGCAACCGGCGCATTAACCGTCCGGTTCGCGGCAAATCTGGCCTCATCGGGCAAATTTGACAAGCGGAATCGGGAACGGCGCCTAAGGAAAGTCGGGCAAACCGCCCGCGTAGCGCTTGCCGGACCTGGTCCGCCTGATGGGATCGACCTCCCGCGACGAGCATCTTGCCCCTTATTGGCTGGTCGACATCGGGCTCGATCCCTTTCCGCAATTCGCGGCGGCGTCTCGACCTGGGAATCCCTCACCATGGGCGTGCCGGTGGTGACCAAACTGGGCAGCAGCCTGTCCACCCGGATCGGCGACGCGATCATGTCGGCGATCGACATGACCGACTGGATCGCACGCGACGACGGCGAATATGTCGACATCGCCCTGCGATCGGCCTGGAAACTTGAGGCTGCGCTTAAATGCCGGTCGTGCCGGAACACTGGTTCGCGCCACCTGTCCACATGATCAAGCTGACGGAGACGCGCCAGACCAACCTGTATCGGTGGGTGCATCCGGATGAGGATGATCGGCGGTAACGTCGATACAATCTTTGGATTTGAAAAGGAGGCCGATGCGCTAACGTAGATTGAGGAGAAGTCGCAGGGCTGGCTAACTGAGCACAATCCTCGTCATGGCCGACCTCCAGAATAGACTAGTGCCGCCTTATCTTCGCCAATTCCTCACCAGACATCAATCTTCTGAGTTAGAAAGCCATCGTGCGCCTGAATGTTCAGCCGTTCAGTGAAATAATAATTGAGACCTTTAAATGTTGTATTGTACTGAATCACATAATCAGACGCGGGAATAAATCTGCCATACATTCCCGTGCTGCGGACGACGGGCATAAAGACCTTCAACTGGTGTCCGATGGACCAATAAGGACCGTTAGTCGGATACGGGTCTGCTCGCGAATTCCCATGGAGCCCACCAGGGGTCTACATTTTCGAATGGGCTAGCGGACTTACTGGAAAACCAAACCGGAAGTGGTGCAGTTAAGTTTTTGGGGTCGCGAATATCAACGAAATTGAAAAGATAGTCATTGTCCGTTGATTGCCAGACACTACCGCCGCTGGCGATAATCGAAACCCAAACCGCTCCAGCACTATAGAAGCAAAGCATAGTGCAGAACGTCGCAGTCATCCTCCAGTGCCGGCTGTGGGCCGTAATCAGCCCTAGCCAATAAATTCCGAGTGCCGCCGCAATCCCCCAGCAAAGGAACGCCGTCCAAATGTTTTGAAGGCCGCTCAACTGCAGCCCCTTGTCAACAAAGCCAGATGCAACGGCACCGATAGCTGCCGCCCAAGCCTTGGTTTTTTCCTCCATGCCCACGTCTCCCGCTGCCCTCTAGGGCTAACCTCGCTAGCTATCGGCCTACCGTTAAAATTTGTGAGGTGCGCGGATCAAAGTCCATCTAAACAGCAACTCTAGACCGACCGGGCTGGAGTTGCTGCTAGTGATGACGATACGAAGATTATAGTCGCCGGCCATTCTGAAAATTTCGTTCCACTGCACTGCTTGAGATAGATGCGCGGGATGAGCAGTAACGAAAGCGCCGTTCGTATCATTTGCCATTAAGAAATCTAGATACTCAGGTACTCCGGGCGAGATTGTCTTTGATAGAGCATCGCCTTGTGCAAAGTGCAGGGACGGAGTTTCACCAAGTAAAAGGTTTGATCCGGCGCGCCGGACCTCAACCAGTCTGCCGCGACATTCATTTAGATTGACAGCGTTTATTGCTTCCACCTTCACCCGATACCACGTTGCAATGACATGCTGATTTGGGGCGGCAACTATCTTGGTGTTTGGCCTGACACATCCAGGCTCGTTCATGTCGAATGAACATTTCAGTTTGGGAACTAACGTGGCTTGTAGTGTCTGAGCTTGGGAGTGGCGTCGGACATACGCGATCAAGAGCCAAACAATAATTGGAGCGAAAGCCCAAGCGTAGGAAATCTCTCGCAGATGGCTTAGCTCCGGCATATCGACGGCCTTCGCAAGTGTGAAGGCGATAGAGAGCAACGGGGCAATGACGCTAACGAGCGTATATCCGTCGCGGACTAAATCTCTGCCGAATGAAAGTATTTTCCCAACCATGGAATGTTCCTAGATGGGGGCTTTCGGTCGGCGCGAGGCACACCGCGTTCATCTGTCCCCAGCGCAATACATAGCGCTATTGCCTCAAAGGTTGAACCTCATGCAATATGCCCGTTGGGGATAAAAAGGGGAGCGCAATGGCATGGCTGGGCCGTTCATGTCGATGAAACTAGAATTGGTCACGGCCCACAAACCGTGAGCAGCAAAATCCGGGTCACGACATTCAGGCGAATATGCCGCTGCGGGAGACCTCGCGCCGCTGCTGCTTCAATTGATGATGGCCGTAAACGACATGGGCATAGCCGATGATGGCTTGCGGCATTGGAGGGACCACAGCCGCGCGAGCGTGAGGATCGGGCGCCGCGAGCGAGGTCGTATTTTTGTGCCGTACTGCAAATGGCCGATGCTTTTGAGGGGCTGAAGGTCATAGGCAAGATCGCGCGAACGCCCGACTTCATGAAACTGGTGGAGAAATGCGACGCGCAAACACTGGCCGCGTTCGAGCGGCTCATTACCTTCATCGGAACCGACGAGTACAAGACAATGAGGCGAATGCGAAATGCGATTACGTCGCATTATTTGACGGAGCCAATTGCGGAGGCCATCGACCGTCAAGTTGATAAATTCCCCGATGCTCCTCTGTCGATGTCAATCGGTAGCCTCACGCTGGACTGGCATTTTGAGCCGGGGGACCGGATCGTGGACAGCATAATTGTTCGCCATGCGATTGGTTTACAAAGCTATCCCGTCGTGTCGGCAGAGATCGATGACGTGGCTTCGCGCCTGCAAGCCATCGCCGAGGACTTATGAATTTCTCCGGTTACTTCGTTCCGCGATACTGCTCGAAGGGCTGATCTTCGTCCGCTAGAACCGCATCGGTTCTTGTTTTGGCCCTTTCGAATGCTTGTATACTTTCGCGATGTAGAAGGACTTGTTTTCGTAGGCACCGACAAGCTCGTTCAACTCCTGTTGAGCTATCAAATCGACCGTTAGCAAGTCGCCTTGTCCGATTCGTATTCGTGGTTCGCCAGCTTCGCAAAAAAGAAATCGTCGCGAATGTCCGCCGCTATTTTATGGCCGCCCCAAAGGAATTGCCACTTACGCTTGGACTTCTCCAAGACGGCGGTCAAAACGACGACGACGACGTGGTGGTGTGACTTATCCCTTGTTTTAGGAAGCGTAGATATCTCCGGTTCAGGAAGCGTCCGTAACGTCGCGAATTGACCCTTCGCAACGGGGATTATTGGCGTATCCGGCATCTGCGGTAACCTGAAGTCAACGGCCCTCACATTGGGATCGCTTTCGACGACACCGAAAAATTTTCTAACCGTGTGTCGCACCACTGGGTCATTATCGACACGTTGAACTACGTGCGCTGAACTCCTGGGCAGAACAATTTTCTCCGCACCCTGCTGAACCACATAAGAATTCGTCGTTGACAGTTATGCTGATCGGATCAGACATCACCTTTGTAACAACAATGGCGATCAAGAATCGGAAGGATCAGCAGACTTATTGGAGAGTGCAATAAAATTTTGAGTGTCTTTTTTAAATATTCTGATTACTGCCCGAATGCTTCCCACGTCCGAGCGAATGAAATCAAGCTCAATCTCGCGTCCAGGATTCACAATGGCGTTGATCGCGCGATACAGCTCGTCAAAGGCTAGGAGCGAATTGGCAAATGTTTGTGCGTCGAGCCCTTCGCCCGCAATTTTGAAATATAGCAAAATCTCTCTCGTCGCTCGATTCGAGCGCCACATCCATAGACATAAAATACACCGGTCAATGCGGTCAGCCCGCAAGCTGGCCACAATCCTTACATACTCGGCTTGATAGAGAAACTGACTAATTTCAACCAAGTTGAAAAATGATTGCGAATTCTTCCGGTTTCCCCAATTCCATCAACCCTTTCACAGACGCCGAATATATTCCGATTTACAGAATTTTTCTTGACTCCACCCCAAATCACCTGCATAATGCCCCCGTCCTGTCCCGTCAGAGGGGCGTCTCGCAAATCGTCACGAACGTTGGGATCAGGATGCGGTGGACGCGATGATGTCGCGCGCGCCTTTGGCGCGTGACGAACGGCATTGTTGCGTACGGCGAAATCGTGTGGTCCCGACGCCCGGAATGCCGGCGTCAAGTCCTCGAGAGGTTAGCGCCTTTAGGGGGCGATGGTGTCAAAAGGCTCCGATTCACCAGGGAGAGCACGTATAAGTCGTCGAGCCATTGCGCAGGGAAGGCCGGAATGCTCCCGCTTCACCTGTATGCTCGTGTGCGCATTTCTTTGTGCATCAATGCACACGAGACCGCGGGTGCGGCGCGCACCCGGTCTTCCCTGCGCCCTCTGCGTTTTGGGGGGCGGACGTTATTGCAAACCTCGGGCGGGGTCTGTCGCGAGAATGCGGAAGCATGTCACCGTCATTGCGAGCCAAAGGGTCTGGCGAATGTCCGCCCGATGACAGGCTCCGCGATGCAATCCAGCGCCACGCGCGAAGCAAGACCGGATGGCCTGGTTGCAGCGCTAGAGATCGCCGATGCGCCGGACGCCGGCGGCATCCATCGCGGCCCAGGCCGCATCGAGCGAGCCCGCCAGATCGATGGCCCGGCATCCGGCCTCGACCAGCACGGTATCGAAGCCGAGCCGGCGCGCGTCGACGGCCGAGTAATGCACGCAAAAATCGGTCGCCAGTCCGGCCATGAAAATCCGGCGCAAGCCGCGGTCGCGCAGGTAGCCCGCGAGACCGGTTGGCGTGCGCCGGTCGTTTTCGAAGAACGCCGAATAGGAATTGATTTCGGAGCGGAAGCCCTTGCGGATGATCAGCTCGGCCCGGTCGATCTCAAGTTTGGGGTGAAACGCCGCGCCTTGCGTGCCCTGGATGCAGTGATCGGGCCAGAGCGTTTGCTGGCCATAGGGCATGCCGACGCTCTCGAACGGCTTCGCGCCCGGATGCGACGTCGCGAAAGAGCTGTGGCCCAAGGGATGCCAATCCTGAGTCAACGCGACGTGAACGAAATGTCCGGCGAGACGATTGACGACCGGCACCACCGCGTCGCCATCGGCGACCGCAAGCGCTCCACCGGGACAGAAATCGTTCTGCACGTCGATGATGAGCAGCAAATCTTCGTCGCCAGGCTTCCGCATGCTGGACCCGTGTTGGTCGCGATCCACCGAACTCTAGCGCAAGACCAGGGGTCCGGCATCCATTGCGTGCCGGGCAGGAACGACGAATGGCTGGCT